>NZ_QKRB01000035.1 GCF_003233845.1 Paenibacillus sambharensis | reverse complement strand
CCCAGTGTGGCCGATCACCCTCTCAGGTCGGCTACGCATCGTCGCCTTGGTAGGCCGTTACCCCACCAACTAGCTAATGCGCCGCAGGCCCATCTGTAAGTGACAGCTTGCGCCGTCTTTCCCGGTCCCCTCATGCGGGGGAACCGCGTATCCGGTATTAGCATCCGTTTCCGGATGTTATCCCAGTCTTACAGGCAGGTTGCCTACGTGTTACTCACCCGTCCGCCGCTAATCTTTAAAGGTGCAAGCACCTTTAAAGATCCGCTCGACTTGCATGTATTAGGCACGCCGCCAGCGTTCGTCCTGAGCCAGGATCAAACTCTCCATTAAAGTTGAGTCTAACTTGCTCATTCTGTATTGCTTATCCATCATTCCATGAATGGAATGACAGGGCAGTTCGCTCGTTGTTCAGTTTTCAAAGAACAATTCCTGTTAAAGACCCTTTAAAAGCTGTCTTCATCATCGCGCCTTCATTTCAGCAGCGACTTTTATAATATATCACAGACGCCTTACTCTTTGCAAGAGGTTAATTTAACCTATTTTTCTTAAACACTTATTAAATAAGTGCTGCATGCCTCTGCTGCAAAGCGTCGGATAGATAATTTAACATATGGTGCAGGCCACCGTCAAGACCTGCGGGCATTCATTTTCTGGAAGCAGATTTAGGAGCCTGATTTTCCTTACAAATAAGCACGAATGTTCAGCGCGTAACGAGAGAGTTCCTTGGGTGAAGCCATCCGGGCGTACATTCGAAAAACAATTTTATAACGTTTGGCAATTGCGTTCTTAATATCACCATCAAGCCGGGCATCATGCAGATCAAGCAGCATCTCATCAAGTTCCTTCCGGAGCACATACTCCAGCTCCTTGCACTCTTTATCCGTGAATAGTATTCCGAGCATACCTGTACGTTGCCCCCTTGCGATTGTTGTCCCTACTTCCCGCTTCCTTCTACTTAAGGCCACACCTGCCGCAAGCATGCCGGGCCATCCATAACGGTACAGCACCCTTCGCCGGTGTAAAAAAAGCAGCGTGCATGCTTCGTGCATGACGCCGCTTTACTGTTATGCTCAGTTTTCCGGGAAATTATTACATGGATAACAACCAAGGTGTTACCGTAGTCTCGATAATAGCAGCTGCGAGCAGCGTAATAACAAGCAGCAGCATGACTGCCACCGTGCGGGTAGCGAAAAATTCATACTCCGCCCCAATAGTTTTACGCGAGCCGAAGAACAAAGATTTCAGACCCCTGAATCCTAATGCACCAAACTTAAGTCCGTACGCACAGGCAATAATTATGGCGGGAATCTCCAAGATGCCGTGAGGCAGTATCCCCTTCATGAAGACCAGCGCTGCATTATGCCCCTCTTCATTCAGCGAGGTATACAGATAACCCATTACCATACCGTTAACCAGCAGGAAGAACAGTGGAACAATGCCGAACGCCGCCCCCAGATACATGACGAATATCGACTTGATCGTGTTGTTAAAGAAAATAAACAAAAAAATGCTCAGCATCGGGTTGCTCGTCTGATTGAGCTGATCCGCAATATCGGAAATCCCCTGCAGCTGGTTATCTAGATACGTATGCAGTGCTGTATTAGTCCCGCCTACGATCATACCCGCAAAAAACAGAATGGCAGACATGACAATGTATGTCCTCATCGCCGCCAGATGCTGCACCATTGCTTTCCATGAAAGCATGTTTGCACCCCCTTCTCCATGTCTTTATATCCCGCTGTCTATCTCCTTATGCTTGCCGGTCAGCTTTATCTGATACGAAAATGCAGGGCATAAGTTCCGCAAGCCCGCATACATTTTAGAAGAACAAGCCCCGCATGTCCTTGCAGCAGCAAGCATTTTCAAACCGAGAGGAGAGCCAGCGAATGAATTTCTTTGTGGTATGGAACGGACGTCGATTGAAGCGTTATTTTCTCCTTGCAGTTGCCATCATGTTCTCCGCCGGCGTCGTGTATGCCGAGAAGGATAATATAACGGTCTTCGCGCCTCCGACGCCTGCAGCCATTTACAGTGTGCCGACCGAGAAGAAAGTTGTTGCCCTTACCTTCGATATCAGCTGGGGTGATAAAAGGGCTCTGCCGATCCTTGACATCCTGAAAGAGAAAGGGGTTACCAAGTCCACCTTCTTCCTCTCTGCGCCATGGGCCCAGTCTCATCCCGAAATTGTCAGTAAAATAGCGGAGTCCGGTTATGAGATCGGCAGCCACGGGCATAAGCATGACAACTACAGCAAATTCAGCGACGAGGAGATCCGAACACAGATTCAGACTGCGCACTCGATTCTATCGACTGTAGTCGGCAAGTCTCCCAATCTGATCCGGATGCCCAACGGCGATTTTGATAAACGGGTGCTTCAGATCGCCGATCAGCTTGGTTATAAAGTCATCCAATGGGACACAGATTCCCTTGACTGGATGAATATTGGCACGGACAAAATCGTGAACCGTGTGATTTCAAAGGCGCATCCCGGTGATATCATACTGATGCATGCCAGCGATTCAGCCAAACAGACTCCAGAAGCCCTCCCGAAGATCATTGAACAGCTTCAGGCCAAAGGCTATACATTCGTCTCCGTGTCCGAGCTTATTGCCCATACAGAGCTTTCCGGCCACAGCGTGCAGGATAAGCCAACAATGCAGACGCCCTCACAAGGGCTTGTGCAGGAGCTGATCCCAGGCGAATACAAAATGTAAAACCCAGACCGACACTAGGCGACCGGTTTCGTATTTATTGCGGAATCGGCCGCTGCCGGTTTAAGGATGCGGTGCAGCATCAGGATTTGATAAGCATTGCAGATGAACAACGGCACCAGCATGAAGATGACGGCCGATGCATTGGTCTCCTCCGCACTTAGGCTGGGCCATGTCTCAATTAAAGTCCCGACATACATGAGAAATAACGTAGGTACGAGAGCACTTGCATTCGTCTGATTCACCTTCACCTTGGCCACGATCCAGGAGAAGACAGCCAGAAGCAGCGGCAGCAGCCAGAACATCATATTGCCGAACAAATCCCGGTTGCCATACAGCACGTAACCAAAGAAGAACACCGCAAATAAAGTGGTATAGGCCTGAAGCGCGTTCCACAAATATTTTCGGCGGAAGATACTTAGAGCAATATAATTCAGGGTTAGATAGGCGAAGAATCCCATCTGGCTGAACGCGCCGATCATCGTTCCCACCAGCAGCATCATCCCCGCATTAAAGCCGACCGCCTCAATCCCCATAATATGAAACGATTGATCCGTCCACAGCATGATAGATCCGGTCAAAGCGGTTGCAGCCGCTCCAACGGCCATACAGCTCCAAAATAAAAAAAACCATTTCCGTATGTTCACCAGCTTGAAGCCTCCTCTTGTCTACATCCTCTTTATTTTACCATGTTCGGTTCAAAAAGCTATCGTCCCGCTTCATAATCCACTGGGCGTTCGGTCATAATAACCCATAGACAAGCTCTTATGCATTTATTCAAGCTGGAATTCGCAAAGGCAGCTTTTGATCAAGCAATGACCAAGCTTTCAGGAAAGGGGCCAAGTACCTATGAAGAAACGGTCGGCAAGACCGACAGCTGCTGCGCTGCTATTAGCATGCTCCCTGCTGCTTCTGGCTGGATGCGGTTCAGAGCCTTCCGGCGGGGGGGGCGGCGGTGAGGCAATGAGTTACAAAGACATGAAGACCATGGTCGTTGACATCCTGAAGACTGAGGATGCACAGAAGGCAATGGAGGAAGGGGCAACCAAAGGAGCATCGGGGCAGGGTACAGGATTGCAGGCACAAATGCTGACCACACAGGGCCAGGAACAGGTCCGACTTGCCGTCAAGGACGTATTGGTATCCCCTGATTATTATAAGGTAATTGAGAAGTTAATGACGGATGAACGATTCGCCGGTGAGTTTGCCAAGGCTGTAAATACGCAGAACAAACAAATTCATAAAGACCTCATGAAGGATCCCGGTTACCAGCAGGACCTGGTTTCGGTATTCAAGACACCTGAGATGGATCAGGTGATACTCGATGTCATGCAGACTCCCCAGTACCGCAAGCATATTCAAACCATCATGCAGGAAACGATCCAGAGTCCGCTTGTACGCGTTGAACTCCTTGATCTCATGAAGAAGGCCGTACAGGAGGAGCTTAAGCCCAAGCCTTTTGAACCGCTTAAGAAGGAAGGAGAGCAAGGCGGCGGCGGTGAAAGCGGAGGCGAAGGCGGTGGCGGCGGTGAAGGCGGTGGCGGTGAAGGCGGAGGCGGGAGTTAAGAATATCATCAATGGGTGAAAACAAACCCGCCGGCATGGTGCCGGCGGGTGATTGTGTTTATATTGGCGATTGTATTGGCGGTGCGATGAAGAACGGTTTGGTGCCACACTGTGCTGCAGCAAAATGTGTCTTATGAGGCTGATTGTTCCTCACACTTGGCTATGACCTGCTCCGCAATCGAGGCATACAGCTGTCCCATCTCTGTATCACCCTTGTAAACGGAAGGTGAAAAATCCGGTTCTGCCGGATGGTTGTCCGGGGCGCCAAGAGGAAGCTGTGCCAGAAGGTCGGCATGCAGCGACTCCGCAAGCTTGGCCCCGCCGCCTCTGCCGAAGACATAATCCTTGTTGCCGCAGGCGGAGCAGGAGTAGTAGGACATATTCTCAACTATGCCCAGAATCTCATGCTCGGTCCGAATAGCCATGGAGCCAGCGCGAGCCGCTACGAATGCTGCTGTAGCATGCGGGGTCGTTACGATGATCTCCTTGCTCTGCGGAATCATCTGATGCACGTCCAAGGCAACATCACCTGTGCCCGGAGGCAGATCCAGCAGTACATAGTCCAGTTCGCCCCACTCAATCTCTTCGAAGAAGTTGCGAAGCATCTTGCCGAGCATCGGTCCACGCCATACGATAGGGCTGTTATCCTCAACAAAGAAGCCCATCGACATGACTTTGACTCCAAATCGCTCGATGGGAATCACCCGCTCATTCACAACCTCGGGGCGACCCTCGATGCCCATCATATCGGGCACGCTGAAGCCGTAGATATCCGCGTCGATGAGTCCGACGCGCTTGCCCTTACGGGCCAGGGCCACCGCCAGGTTAACGGTGACCGTGGACTTGCCGACGCCGCCCTTGCCGCTGGCGACGGCAATGAAGTGCACACCGCTGGCTTCGCTCAGCAGCGGTGTCCGCTCGAGCCCGGCGCCGTGACCGCGTACGGCGCCCGCTCCAGCCGCAGCCTGGCCGGCTGCGGCTGTGCCGGCGCCTGGGCTGCTGCCAGGCGCCTGCCCTGGCGCGCCTGCTGCTGCGGCGCGCCCTCCTGCAGGCCGAAACCGCAGATGCACGGTTTCGGCCCCTGCGCGCGCCAGCGCAGCGCGCAGCGCTTCCTCCAGCGGGGCGTCCGGTTCCCCGCTGTTCGTCAGAACCGTCATCGAAACCTGACGGTCCTTTACTACAATATCACGCACGGACGTCTCTTCAACGCCGGTACCTTGATCTGTACCAAGGACGGGACTGATTGCTTCCAAGACTTGTTCTCGTGTCAACATATGCCATCACTCACCCTCGTTGTCGCCTGTGTCAAAACCGGGTTATCCATCCCTCGATGTTCTCCAGTCAACCGGCTGCCTAGGCTTAATATGCCCTAATTATAGCATAAGTGCACAACGAACCAAGTTTTGGAGCCGTTATGGCTTATTACACCTTTAACTGCTGCCGGGCAATTCCTTCCCCTTCTCCCCTGCAGTATACCGTAGAATTCCCTGGTAGATTGAAGCGGCAACCTTACGCTGATATTCGGCATCAGCAAGCAGGCGAGCCTCACCCGGATGGGATAGAAAGCCTACTTCCACAAGTGCTGCCGGCACATCCTCAATAGCCTTCAGCAGATAGACATCATTTTTCTTGCTTGGCACCCGGTTCGTATTCTCGAGATTGCGTACAATCTCTTCCTGAATCAGTGAAGCCAGCGAGCTGTTGTTCGGGTGGTTCGGGTAATAGAAGGTCTGAGCGCCAGACCATTTGTCGGATGGAATGCTGTTCATATGGATACTGACCACCATATCCGGATTCTCTTCCTGAATCATCTCAACCCGTCTGACCAGATCCTCGGTTTTCCTTCTGCTGTACCCCTTCGTACCCGGCTCGGCCAGATCACGGTCATCCTCCCGAATCATAATGACAAGAGCCCCGGCTTGCTGCAGGTAGTCCCGCAGATGAAGCGCGATTGCCAGGTTTAGATCCTTCTCAATCGTCCCCTGCTTGCTGCTTGCTCCCCCATCCACGCCTCCATGCCCCGCATCCAGCATAATGGTTTTACCGGAAAGCGGCAGCGTCCAGTATGTCCAGGTTCTTGAAGTAGGCGCCTCCTGCGAGAGCAGCAGGAGAATCAGCAGTACAGTCCCGAAGCCAACACCGATGCGGGCCGCCCCTCTGTAGCTAATCCATACAATAAAACGATTTTTGATGCGGCGCATAAGAAAAACCACCCCGATTCCCAGTTTGCATAGAGACCTGGCTAATCAATAGCCGGACATCCTATACAACTATATGGGACAGGGTGGTCTTTTATGAACAAATGTATATTGGCGTTAAGGTTTTACAGCCTGATCTGCCATACCTTCAATCAGAATCTGTGCCACTTCCGGGCGCGAGAATTCTGGCGGCGGACAGATGCCATCGCGCAGCAGTGCGCGAACCTTCGTGCCCGACAATGTCAGGTGGTCAGCCTTATCATGCGGGCATGTTTTACTGGAGGCCATGTTGCCGCATTTTTTGCAGAAGAAGCTGTGTTCAAAATAAAGCGGCATAATCCCCAGCTCTTCCGCTGTAAATGTACGAAGAAGATCCTGCGCCTCATACGTACCGTAATAATCGCCTACACCAGCGTGATCACGGCCAACGATGAAGTGTGTACAGCCGTAGTTCTTCCGCACGAGTGCATGGAAAATCGCTTCCCTCGGGCCTGCGTAACGCATAGCAGCCGGAAATACGCCCAGGAACACACGGTCCTTCGGATAGTAGTTCTCAAGCAAAGCCAGGTAGCTCTTCATGCGCACATTTGCTGGCACATCATCAGACTTGGTCTCGCCGACAAGAGGATTCAAGAACAGAGCATCCACAATTTCCATAGCGGATTTCTGAATATACTCATGTGCACGGTGAACAGGGTTCCGTGTCTGGAAGCCGACGACTGTACGCCATCCGTTCTCCTCGAACATTTTCCGTGTTTCAGCCGGGTCAAAGTAAAACTCTTCGAATTTCTCTGGCTTCGGACGGTTCAGAACCGTGATCGCGCCACCTACATAGGTAGAAGGACGGCCCATCAGCTTCGCTACACCAGGATGCTCAAGATCATCCGTCTTGAAAACCTGCACAGCCTCATGCTTCTGGTCTGCTTTATAGATGCTTTCAATGTCAATAACGCCGTAAATGACACCGTCAGCTTCGCCGACGAGCGCAGCGCGCTCACCTGTGGACAGCTCTGCTGCCTTCTCATCTGTAACGGCCAGTGTAATCGGAATACTCCAAACCGTACCATCTGCAAGACGCATCGTATCTACGACAGAGCGATAATCTGCTTCATTCAAAAATCCCTTCAGTGGTGAAAAAGCGCCCACACCGATCAGATCCAAATCTGAAATGGTCCATGTATTGACCGGCACAGCCTTCAAACCTGCCGCTTCGGCAAGCAATGCTTCGCGTTCACCGCCGGCAGCGATCCGGTTTACCAGCTCACCGCCATGTGGTTGAATCCCCATGTAGCCAAACCTCCCAATAATGTTGACTTAATCTGCTGTAATGGATTATTTATGCAAACCGCATTCAGTCTTCTCGTTACCGGCCCATCGTCCAGCACGAGGGTCTTCACCCGGCATAACTTGACGCGTGCAGTACTCGCAGCCGATGCTCGGATAATTGTTGTCATGAAGCGGGTTGTAAATGACATTATTGGCACGGATATAATTCCAGACATCATCAGATGTCCAGTGTGCAATCGGATTGAATTTAACCAAGCCAAACTTCGTATCATACTCGATTTTCTTCGCATTCGCACGCGTAGGCGCCTGGTCACGGCGAATGCCCGTAATCCAAGCCTCATATTTCGAAAGAATCTGTGTAAGAGGCGTTACTTTGCGGATATTGCAGCATGCATTGGGATCGGACTTCCACAATTCAGGACCATGCTGTGCTGCTTGCTCTTCCGGTGTGATCTCCGGTTTAACTTCAACAAACTTCATATTGTAATGCTGCTCCAGCCGGTCACGGGTTTCATAGGTTTCCGTAAAGTGGAAGTCAGTGTTCAAGTAGAAGATATCAGTCTTAGGGCTGATCTTCTGAAGCATGTCTACAAGAACGACATCCTCGGCACCGAAGCTGCAGGCGAATGTAATATTCGGGAATGTCTCAACAGCATACTTCAATATATCTTCCGGCGATGCGCTCTCGAGCTCAACCTCTTTTTGTTTGATGAGCGCTTCTTTTTCGAACAGGTTCATATCCAGACCTCCAATAATTTAATTCCTAGTAAAGTGATATGCATTAACAATAGTATACGTCTTTCCATCGCATAACTCAATGCCTATATTCCATCGTATGCCCACAATAAGGCGTTTGACTTCCTATTCTTGCGGCTTAAGCGGTGCATCTCTGCTTCCCCCTGGCGCTGGCCTTCTCTACCTTAACTGCACCCCTCATCATCCAACCGTCATGTCCCCAACTATATAAAAAAGCCCCTGGCCAGAGGCCAAGGGCTGATTCCTTGAATGGAATATTAACGCTTCGAGAACTGAGGAGCACGACGTGCCGCTTTAAGACCGTACTTCTTACGTTCTTTCATCCGCGGATCACGAGTCAGGAAGCCTGCACGCTTCAGAGCCGGACGGAACTCAGGATCAGCTTTCAGCAATGCACGGGAAATACCGTGACGAATTGCACCAGCTTGACCAGTTGTACCGCCACCGTTAGCAATTACGAGAACGTCGTACTTCGACAGGGTCTCAGTAAGTGCAAGCGGCTGCTTAACAATCAGCTTCAGTGTTTCGTGTCCAAAATATTCGTTCAAATCACGCTTATTAACAATGATTCGTCCTTCACCCGGTACAAGGCGCACACGCGCTACCGAATGTTTACGACGACCTGTTCCATAGTATTGCACTTGAGCCATGAAACTGTCCTCCCTTTATTAACCCTGAAGTTCGTAAACTTGTGGATTTTGTGCTTGGTGCGGATGCTCCGAACCTGCGTAAACTTTCAGCTTCAGCTTCATTTTCTCGCCCAGACGGTTCTTCGGCAGCATGCCGTGTACCGCAGACTCTACCACGCGCGTAGGATGCTTCTTCAGCATATCAGCTGCGGAAGTAACCTTCAGACCGCCCGGGTACAGGGAGTGACGATAGTACATCTTGTTTTGGAGCTTCTTGCCTGTCAGAACGATCTTCTCAGCGTTGATGATGACGACGAAATCACCAGTATCAACATGAGGTGTGAATTGTGGTTTGTGTTTGCCGCGGATAAGCGCTGCAGCTTCACTTGCCAGACGGCCGAGTGTTTTGCCTTCAGCATCGATTACGAACCAGTTGCGTTCAACTTCGTTCGGCTTGGCCATATACGTGGTACGCATGGATGATCCTCCTTCGTTCAATAGCACATTTCACTTGTATGGAAACGTAATTGGGTATCAAAAATCATATATTCGTTCACAAATGCGGTTGCCCGCACGTCTATGTCATGAGTGAAATCAGTGGATTGCACAGCACTTCAAGACGGTTCAAGGATATTAATCAATTTGCCAAGTTTGCACCAACTTAGGCGGGGCTGTGGGAGAGCCACTAAGAAGGCACAAGTTATATTCTACTATAAACCAGCGTGTACTGCAAGCAATATTATGACTTACATATCGTTTGCCGGATCAATTTGCAGCCACTGCGAGAAAGGCTCAGGGTATCCCACTTCCCACAAGGTAAGTCCCTGTGCACCAGCCTTAGGGCCAGCCTGTGAACGGTCCATAGCCTCAATTACCCGGGGCATACGCTCCGGTTCCCATTTACCTTCCCCGACCCACATTAACGTACCCATGATGATACGCACCATGTTATACAAGAAGCCGTTACCTGTTACGAAAGTGTGTATGTCTTCTCCATCCTGCTCAATGCTTACCTCATGGATGGTCCTGACATGACTGCGCTTGGTTGAACCAGCCGAGGTAAAGGAAGAAAAATCATGTTCACCCAGCAGATGAACAATAGCCTTCCGCATAGCATCCACATCCAGCGGGTTATAATGATGGAACCGATATCTGCTCGTGAAGACATTCGGATACTTGCCAGTCGTTATGGAATAACGGTAGGTCTTGCGGACAGCATGTATACGGGCATGAAACCCGGCAGGCATCTCATGGGCGCTCCTCACGATGATGTCATTCGGCAGCCAACCATTCAGTGCCATTGCAAAACGCTTCATCGGTATTGGAGACTCCGTCACAAAGCTGATCACTTGTCCATACGCATGAACGCCTGCGTCCGTACGCCCGGAACCGTCGATCTTGATTGCCTCTCCTGTCAGCCGCTGCAGAGCCAGCTGGATTTCATCCTGTACGGTTTGTCCTTGTGGCTGGCTTTGAAATCCGCTGTATGCCGTTCCGTCATAGCTGACGATCATGGCGACGGTTCGCATAATGGTACCTCCTGCTGCTTATGTGAATTGTGGTTAGGGTTGGATCAGAAAAAAAGGTGGTCCCATTGCGGAACCGCTGCGCAGCACCGGTCCCTCTTGGTCCACCCTTTCTCTTCCCGTCTAATTACGCACGATCCACCAGTTCCAAATACACCATAGGTGCCGAGTCACCACGACGTGGTCCCAGCTTAAGGATCCGTGTGTATCCGCCCGCACGTTCCGAGTAACGGGTGGCCAGCTCAGAGAACAGCTTTTGAATCGCATCTTGTTGTCCATCGATCGATTCACGACGAACGAATGCCGCTACCTGACGACGAGCATGAAGGTCACCCTTCTTTGCTTTCGTGATCAGTTTTTCCGCGATAGAACGAACTTCTTTCGCTTTAGCTTCTGTCGTCTCGATGCGCTCATACAGGAAAAGGTCAGTAACCAGGTCACGGAACAATGCTTTCCGCGCGCTGGAGTCACGTCCCAACTTTTGGTATGCCATCTTGTTTTCCCTCCCTTTAAGAAAGATTTGCCGAGCAAACCGACTTCTTAGCGAAGCTTAGGATCTGCTGTACAAATCTGCTATGCCTAAATGCTAAGATGTCTTAGTCTTCCATGCGGAGGCCCAAACCAAGCTCTTCAAGCTTCTCTTGTACTTCCTCCAAAGATTTGCGGCCCAGGTTGCGGACCTTCATCATATCTTCTTCGGTTTTTGTGATCAGCTCTTGAACAGTATTGATGCCAGCGCGTTTCAGACAGTTATAGGAACGAACCGAGAGATCCAGTTCCTCAATTGTCATTTCAAGCACTTTTTCTTTCTTGTCTTCTTCTTTCTCAACCATAATTTCTGCATCCTTCGCTTCGTCGGTCAGACCAACGAAGAGATCCAGATGCTCGGTCAAGATTTTGGCGCCAAGGCTTACAGCCTCTTCCGGCCGGATGCTGCCGTCGGTCCAGACCTCAAGGGTCAGTTTGTCATAGTTGGTGACTTGACCGACACGCGTATTTTCTACGCTGTAGTTGACACGCGTAATTGGCGTGTAGATCGAGTCGACCGGCAGCACGCCAATCGGCTGATCCTCGCGTTTGTTGCGGTCTGCCATAACATATCCGCGGCCGCGATTAGCGAATACCCGCAGATGAAGACGGGCACCCGATGCCAATGTTGCGATATGAAGATCAGGGTTGAGAATCTCGACATCGCTGTCTGCACGAATGTCGCCGGCCGTTACCGCACCGTCGCCTTCCGCATCAATCTCCAACACCTTCTCCTCGTCGGAATGTATCTTCAGCGAGAGGCTCTTCAGGTTCAGGATGATCTCGGTAACATCCTCGAGAACACCAGGAACCGTTGAGAACTCGTGAAGTACTCCGTCGATCTGTACCGATGTAACAGCCGCTCCTGGAAGCGACGACAACAGAATTCTGCGCAGCGAGTTTCCAAGTGTCGTGCCATATCCGCGTTCAAGCGGCTCTACAACGAAACGTCCGTACGTGCCTTCGTCGCTCAGCTCTACGGTTTCGATTTTCGGCTTTTCGATCTCAATCACTAAAATAACCCTCCTTCAAACGTCGCTCCGTATCCATACTGATCACCGGCCGCCGGGCCGGTTCAGTATCTACACCGCTATTTGGTCAAATCATGTAGTATGCCTAACCTTCACAACCATTATTCACAAGTTGCAGATATTTGATACCACACGCGTTTGAACTATACGCGGCGACGTTTCGGCGGACGGCATCCGTTATGCGGGATTGGCGTGACGTCTTTAATCAGGTTAACTTCAAGGCCAGCGGCTTGAAGCGAACGGATTGCGGCTTCACGACCGGAACCAGGACCTTTAACCATGACTTCAACAGCTTTCATGCCATGCTCCATTGCTGCCTTAGCAGCGGACTCAGCAGCCATCTGTGCAGCAAACGGAGTACTTTTACGGGATCCTTTGAAGCCCAGGTTGCCTGCGCTTGCCCAAGAGATCGCGTTACCGTGCGGATCGGTGATCGTAACGATCGTGTTGTTAAATGTCGAACGGATGTGTGCTACGCCAGATTCGATATTTTTACGGTCACGGCGCTTCGTGCGGACCACTTTTTTCGGTTTTGCCATTTTCAGTTATCCCCCCTTATTACTTCTTCTTGTTCGCGACAGTCCGTCTAGGACCTTTACGGGTCCGGGCATTCGTCTTAGTGCGTTGTCCGCGCACAGGCAGACCGCGACGATGACGGATTCCACGATAAGAGCCGATCTCAATCAACCGCTTAATGTTCAGCGAGATTTCACGACGCAGGTCGCCTTCCACTTTAACCGACTTATCGATTGTTTCACGCAGACGGCTTACTTCGTCTTCCGTCAGATCACGAACACGAGTGCTCGGATTGATATCAGTCGAAGCCAGAATTTTCTGGGCCGTTGTGTTACCGATCCCGAAGATGTAAGTCAAGGCAATTACTACGCGCTTGTCACGCGGCAAGTCTACACCAGCTATACGTGCCATTGTAGGTTATCCCTCCTTCTTATCCTTGTTTTTGTTTGTGTTTCGGATTTTCACAAATCACCATAACGTTGCCTTTGCGACGAATGACTTTGCATTTTTCGCAAATCGGCTTTACCGAAGGTCTAACCTTCATTGTGATTACCTCCCGAATAAAACTGCAACCTCTGGCTTCATCAGGAATCAGACGGCCGCAGCTAAAAGTGCAACCGGCAATTTCAACGAATGAAAGCCCGGCTGATAGACAATGCTAGTTTGCAGTCATAAGATACTACTTACGATATGTGATACGACCTCTAGACAGGTCATATGGCGATAACTGGATAACCACTTTATCTCCTGTCAGAATACGGATAAAGTGCATTCTGAGCTTACCGGATACGTGGGCCAGAATCTGATGTCCGTTCTCCAGTTCTACCTTGAACATGGCATTGGGCAGCGGTTCAATTACCGTACCTTCAACTTCAATCACATCTTCTTTAGCCACCGTCATTCTCCTTTCCGCTCTATATACTTCTGAATTGCAAAACGCAGCTTGGCGTTCGTCACTCGACCCGTTTCCTGCATACTATTCACAACTTCCGAGCTTACAGCTTCAGTTAGTTCCAAGTGAAGGAGATTCTTCTTCTTCGGATCGTCGAATCTCCGTTTGTCCCCATCCGCGATGAGCACAAACCGGTCATCAACGATACCGATGATTACCGCCAGGCCATCTTGGCCTTTACCGCGCAGCACCTTTACGATCCGCCCGATAGCAACCTCCGATTCCATACCGATAATCCCCTCCTGGAATTGCCCATCCTGCAGCCTAGCAAGGGCTATTGCTTAAGTGTATTACGCAATAGCCGAACGGGTCAATATTTCAAAGCCATCAGGCGTCACGGCTACTGTATGCTCAAAATGTGCACACCATGTACCGTCCTGGGTTACAACCGTCCAATTATCCTCCAGCGTACGCACATAACGCTCGCCTAGAACAACCATCGGTTCGATTGCAAGAACCATACCGGGTTTAAGCCGCGGTCCACGATCCGGCATTCCGTAGTTCGGAATTTGCGGCTCCTCATGCAGACTGGTGCCGATTCCGTGCCCTACATATTCACGAACAATGGACATGCCCGCCGATTCAACGACCTGCTGAATCGCATGCGAAACGGTATACAGCCGAACATCCGGCTTGACATGCTGCAAACCCGCGTAAAGGGACTGTTCAGTGACCTCGAGCAGCTTCTGGACTTCCTCGGATATTTGACCCACACCATAAGTCCAGGCCGAATCGCCGTGGTAGCCTTTATACTGCGCACCGATGTCGATACTGATAATGTCGCCTTCATTCAAGACCCGAGATCCAGGGATGCCATGTACCAATTCGTCATTAACAGAAGCACATATACTCGCGGGAAATTGATTGTAGCCTTTGAAGGAAGGTATGGCGTCCTGGCTGCGAATGTAATCTTCAGCAATCTTGTCGAGCTCACTTGTGGTGACCCCTGGCTTGATTGCCTGCGCAAGGAGCCGATGTGTGTCGGCTACAATGCGACCTGCTTCCCTCATGAAACTTAGTTCCATCTCGGATTTGCAGATAATCATTCGGCCTGCCCCTTTAAGCAAGATACGATTTCCGAGGTTACCGTATCAATTTCCTTCTCACCATCCACCTCGCGAAGAAGGCCTTTATTCTCATAATAGGCCAGCAGCGGTGCTGTTTTGGAGATGTACTCGTCAAGACGGGTACCGACCTTCTCCTCCGTATCATCGGAGCGCTGGTACAGTTCTCCTCCACACTTGTCGCACACGCCTTCCTGCTTCGGCGGGTTGAATAACACATGATAAGTCGCTCCACAAGCTTTGCATATGCGGCGTCCGGTAAGACGGGCCAGCAGCAAACTGCGGTCGACTTTAAGGTTTACCACATGGTTGATTTGCTTGCCCATATCAGACAGCATGTCATCCAATGCTTCTGCCTGAGCAAGAGTACGCGGGAATCCGTCTAACAGAAACCCATTGTCGCAATCGCTCTGCTGAAGTCTTTCACGCACGATACCATTGGTTACGTCATCAGGCACCAGCAGTCCCTGATCTACGTATTCTTTGGCCTTCTGACCGAGCGGTGTTCCCTGCTTCATCGCAAGACGGAATGCATCGCCAGTCGAGATGTGCGGGATTTCAAATGTTTCCACGATCCGTTCGGCTTGTGTGCCTTTACCGGCACCCGGAGGCCCCATAAACAGGATATTCATTCGAAGTACCTCGCTTTAAGCAGAATAGGCCCGGTCGGGCGTGGCGTTCCGGCAAGCGGTATCCGTCAGCCCGTTCTGAACCTACTGTTATTTATTGATAAACCCTTTGTAGTGGCGTTTGATCAATTGGGTTTCGATCTGCTTCATCGTGTCGAGTGCAACACCGATTACGATCAGGAGCGAAGTACCGCCCAGCTGAACGGATTGCGGCAGTCCGGCCAAAGCGCCGAATGCTACAGGAAGCAGTGAAATCAGGGCCAGGAAGAGCGCACCTGACAACGTAATCCTGGACAAGACACGCGTGATGAACGTCGATGTCGGTTTGCCAGGACGAATACCCGGAATGTAACCGCCATTCTTCTTCATCTGATCAGCCATCTGTACAGGGTTAATCTGCACAAAGGTATAGAAGAAGGTGAAGGCGATAATCAGTATAACATACAGGACCATCCCAAGCGGCTGAACATAGTCAAGATGCTCTATGATCCAGTTCGCCCAAGCTTTACCCTGCCAGAACTGAGCTATCGTTCTCGGGAAGTAAAGCAAGGAAATCGCGAAGATTACCGGGATAACGCCGGCACCATTCACTTTAAGCGGAATGTGTGTCGATTGGCCGCCATACATTTTCCTTCCGACAACACGCTTCGCGTATTGAACCGGAATTTTGCGAACACCTTGTTGAACGAATATGACGCCCACAAGGATCGCGATAACCGCAATCAGGATTGCGACTACTTTCAGAATGCTAAGGAACAAGTTATCCGCATTATCCAGGAATTCACTGGCATACAATGTACGGATATGTCCCGGTATCGAAGCTACGATACCCGCAAAGATGATGATCGAAATACCGTTGCCAATCCCTCTCTCGGTGATCTGTTCACCGAGCCACATCAGGAATGCGGTACCCGCAGTCAATACAATTGCAATCATCGCATAGGTTGTAAACCCGGCATCAATAACGATATTGAACTGGTTATGGAAACCAATCGATGTTGCAAAAGCTTGAATCAACGCTAGAACAATCGTTCCGTAACGGGTGATCTGTGCAAGCTTGCGTTTGCCATTCTCGCCTTCTTTAGCCCACTCCGCAAACTTAGGTATAACATCCATACTTAGCAGCTGCACGATAATCGAGGCTGTAATGTACGGGAATATACTCAGCGCGAAGATAGAGAACTGGAACAAGGCACCGCCGGAGAACGTGTTAAGCAGTCCAAACAGGTTCTCCTGGTTGTTCGCCGCTTCCAGCATCGTCTTATCGATGTTGGGAACGGGGATGAACGAACCGACACGGTAGATCAATAAGATGAAAAGTGTGAAGAGAATACGTCTCCGCAAATCCTCCACTTTCCAGATATTGGACACGGTCTTGAACAATTAGATCACCTCGGTTTTACCGCCGGCAGCCTGGATTTTCTCTACCGCAGATTGAGAGAACTTATTTGCTTTAACAGTGAGTTGGACGTTGATGTCGCCGTTACCCAGGATCTTGATGCCGCTCTGCGGGTTCTTAACGATACCCTGCTCCATCAAAAGCTCAGGCGTTACTTCAGTACCTGCTGCAAAGCTGTTCAGCTCTTCAATGTTTACAACGGCGTATTCCTTACGGAACGGGTTGTTGAAACCACGCTTCGGAAGACGACGGTAAAGCGGGTTCTGGCCACCCTCGAAGCCCGGACGAACACCGCCGCCGGAACGAGCGTTTTGACCTTTGTGACCTTTGCCGGCCGTTTTGCCATTTCCGCTGCCGATACCGCGTCCTTTACGTTTCGGTTCCTGACGCGAGCCTTCAGCTGGCTTAAGCTCATGCAATTTCATCGTTCGTAGCACCTCCTTGTGATTTATGCTTTATCTATGGCTGTATTAGCCCTGTACTTCTTCAACTTTAACCAAGTGGCTGACATGATTCACCATGCCGCGAATGGCCGCGTTGTCAGTTTTAACAACGGATTGATGAAGCTTGCGCAGGCCCAGTGC
Organism: Paenibacillus sambharensis; assembly: GCF_003233845.1. Lineage (GTDB taxonomy): Bacteria > Bacillota > Bacilli > Paenibacillales > Paenibacillaceae > Paenibacillus_I > Paenibacillus_I sambharensis. Next base: position 52,860 of record NZ_QKRB01000035.1, on the reverse strand, counting down.
TTGAACGGTAGCGCGCTGCTTCTCGTTACGACCAATCAGGCTGCGAACGAGGGTGATTTGAAGTTTTGCCATCAGATTCCCTCCTTAACCCAGCAGCTCTTCCACTGTTTTGCCACGCAGTTTGGCAACGTCTTCTGCACGCTTCAGGCGGGAAAGCCCTTCGAGTGTAGCGTTAACCATGTTGATGGAGTTGGAAGAACCCAGAGATTTCGTCAAAATGTCGCCAACGCCAGCCAGTTCGAGTACTGCACGAACCGGTCCGCCAGCGATAACACCGGTACCTTCGGAAGCAGGCTTCAGAAGAACTTCACCAGCGCCGAAGTGACCGAGCACGAGATGAGGAATCGTCGTGCCAACAAGCGGTACATGGATCAGGTTTTTCTTAGCATCGTCAATGCCTTTGCGGATTGCATCCGGCACCTCGCCTGCTTTACCGATCCCTGCGCCAACCCAGCCCTTGCCGTCACCGACAACTACAAGTGCGCTAAAGCTGAAACGGCGTCCGCCCTTTACAACTTTTGCTACGCGGTTGATATGAACAACTTTTTCTGTCAGTTCTAACGTATTCGGATCTACACGCAAGTCGTTTTACCTCCTTATTAAGTAAAGTCGATTAGAATTCGAGACCAGCTTCACGCGCTGCTTCAGCCAGTGCTTGAATTCTGCCGTGGTACAAGTAACCGCCGCGGTCAAATACGATTTTCTCGCAGCCTTTTGCTTTTGCACGCTGTGCAATCAGTTCGCCTACTTGACGAGCTGCTTCCACGCTGCCGCCGTTGCCGATCTTACCAGCGAGTTCTTTGTCCTGTGTGGATGCTGCAGCAACCGTTACGCCTTGAACATCATCAATCAGCTGAGCATAGATGTGTTTGGAGGAACGGTATACAGACAAACGTGGACGTTGTGTCGTTCCGCTGATTTTCTTACGGACTCGCAGATGTCTCTTCAGACGTGCTTTGTTCTTGTCGCCCTTAGTAATCATTGTGCATTTCACTCCTTCCTACCAGTCCGGTCTAAGCCGCATGTATAGGCGGGCTAGCCGCCTTCACGTTCATTAAGCCGCATGGCTTATTATTTCTTCTTACCTGCTTTACCTTCTTTACGAAGGATCCGTTCGCCTTCATACTTGATACCTTTGCCCTTATAAGGCTCTGGCTCACGTACGGAGCGGATTTTGGCAGCTGTTGCGCCGACAAGTTCCTTGTCGATGCCTTTAACGATAATTTTCGTGTTGGAAGGTACTTCGAATTCAATACCTTGCTCAGCAGCGATTTCAACCGGGTGAGAGTAGCCAACGTTCAGAACTACTTTCTCGCCTGTCTTATTTGCACGGTAACCAACGCCCACGAGCTCAAGGGATTTGGTGAAACCTTCTGTAACACCGCTGACCATGTTGGCAACGACACTACGAGTTGTTCCGTGCAGGGAACGGTGAAGTTTATTGTCAGAAGGACGTTCGATCGAAATTTCGTTTTCACCAACGACAACCTTCATATCTTTATGAAGCTCGCGGGAAAGCGTACCTTTCGGTCCTTTAACTGTAATAACAGAATTGTCCAGGGTAATGTTTACGCCGTTAGGCACCTGGATCGGTTTGCGGCCAATACGTGACATGGTGACACCTCCAATCGTTGTAACTTCTTCTTACCAAACGTAGCAAACGACTTCGCCGCCAGCTTTCGCTTGACGTGCTGCTTTATCGGTCATAACCCCTTTGGAAGTGGAAATGATCGCAATTCCGAGTCCGCCCAGTACGCGAGGGATCTCAGTTGATTTCGTGTACACGCGAAGTCCCGGTTTACTGATGCGCTTCAGTCCGGTGATAACGCGCTCGTTGTTCGGGCCGTATTTCAGGAAAATACGGATAATCCCTTGTTTGCTGTCCTCTATGAATTCAGCGTCACGAATGAAGCCCTCGCTCTTCAGAATTTCGGCGATTTGCTTCTTAATGTTCGAAGCGGGCATCTCCACGGTCTCATGACGTACAGTATTCGCGTTACGAATACGGGTCAGCATATCTGCAATCGGATCAGACATAACCATTATTCGAAAACCTCCTTCCCGGTCTAGCTGATTACCAGCTCGCTTTTTTAACGCCAGGGATCTGGCCTTTGTATGCTAACTCACGGAAACAAATCCGGCAGATTTTAAACTTTTGAAGAACGGAATGCGGACGGCCGCAACGTTCACAGCGCGTATAAGCACGCACTTTGAACTTCGGGGTACGTTGCTGCTTCACTTTCATCGAAGTTTTTGCCACTTGGTTACACCTCCTAGAAGTGGATTACTTCGCGAACGGCATACCCAGTTGGGTCAGCAGCTCACGAGCTTCTTCGTCCGTTTTTGCCGTCGTGACGATGACGACGTCCATACCGCGCGTTTTATCAACTTTATCATACTCGATCTCAGGGAAGATCAGTTGTTCCTTGAGGCCCAGTGTATAGTTACCGCGTCCATCAAATGCTTTGGTCGAAACACCACGGAAGTCACGTACACGTGGAAGCGAGATGTTGAACAGCTTATCGAGGAAGTAGTACATACGCTCACCGCGCAGGGTTACTTTCACACCGATTGGCATGTTCTCACGAAGCTTAAATCCAGCGATGGATTTCTTCGCGCGTGTTACAACTGGCTTTTGGCCGGCGATTTGTTGAAGTTCATCAACAGCTACGTCCAGAACTTTGGAGTTTGCTACCGCTTCGCCAACACCCATGTTGATAACAACCTTCTCAACCTTCGGCACTTGCATTACCGTCGAATAGTTGAATTTCTGCATCAGAGCAGGCGTAATTTCGTTTAGAAAACGATCTTTCATTCTTGCAGCCATGAATCATGGACCTCCTTTCCGCTATGCAAATTAGTCGATTACCTCGCCGGATTTCTTCGCAATCCGAACCTTCTTGCCGTTGCTTTGCACTTGGTAGCCGATACGAGTCGGTTTGCCGCTCTTCGGATCAATGTGCATCACGTTCGAAACATGGATCGGCGCTTCCTGCTCAATAATTCCGCCTTGCGGATTTTGCTGGGAAGGACGCGTATGCTTCTTCACCATGTTCACGCCTTCGATAAGTACGCGATTCTCACGCGGGTAAGCTGCGATAACGCGGCCTTTTTTACCTTTATCCTTGCCCGTGATTACGATGACGTTATCGTCCTTCTTCACGTGCAGCTTGTTGTTGTGCGATTCCAGAACTTTTTTGAGTCTTGGCATTTGTTACACCTCCTGCGTGCGTCTGCACTCAAGCATTTATCGAGTTCCCGTCTGTACGGGATTAGATGACTTCTGGTGCCAGCGATACGATCTTCATGAAATCCTTATCGCGAAGCTCACGGGCAACTGGTCCAAAGATACGAGTACCGCGTGGGCTCTTATCTTCCTTCACTACTACTGCAGCGTTCTCGTCGAACGAGATGTAAGAACCGTCTTTACGGCGAACCGTACGCTTCGTGCGAACGATAACCGCTTTGACTACGTCGCCCTTTTTGACAACGCCACCTGGTGTTGCGGATTTTACAGAACAAACAATCAAATCACCGATATGACCGACACGACGTCCCGTACCACCCAGCACACGAATACACATCAATTCTTTAGCGCCGGAGTTGTCAGCGACAGCCAAACGTGTAAATGGTTGAATCATGTTTAGGTCCTCCTTTCGGAAAAATGCTTAATGACACGCAAATCTTAAAGGATAACTGCTTCTTCAACGATCTCAACGAGTCTGAAGCGTTTGTCCTTGGAGAGCGGACGAGTTTCCATAATCTTAACAACGTCGCCGATCTTAGCTTGGTTGTTCTCGTCATGCGCCTTGAACTTCTTTGTGTATTTGATGCGCTTGTGGTAAAGATCATGCTTCTTGTAAGTTTCCACCGCTACCACGATAGTTTTGTCCATCTTGTCACTTACAACTTTACCGATTTGTACTTTACGTGCGTTGCGTTCACTCATGTTTTTCCTCCTTCCTGAAGGCGAGGTATTCCATCTATTCAATATCTATTAATTAGCTGGTGATACCCAGTTCACGTTCACGGATTACCGTTTTGGCACGAGCTATTTCTTTCCGAACATCGCGGATGCGAGTCGGATTGTCAAGCTGACCGGTGGCCAATTGAAAACGAAGGTTGAACAGCTCTTCCTTGAAACCTGCGATCTTTTGTTCAAGCTCAGCAGTGGTAAGGTTGCGGAATTCACTTGCTTTCATTTGCTTCACCACCCACTTCTTCACGTTTCACGAACTTCGTCTTTACAGGAAGCTTGTGAGCCGCCAGACGCATAGCTTCACGTGCGATTTCCTCGGACACGCCAGCAAGTTCGAACATTACTTTACCTGGTTTAACAACTGCTACCCACTTCTCAACGTTACCTTTACCGCTACCCATCCGGACTTCAAGAGGCTTCTGGGTGATTGGCTTAGCAGGGAAGATCTTGATCCATACTTTACCACCACGGCGAATGTAACGAGTCATGGCAATACGAGCAGATTCGATCTGACGGTTTGTGATCCAGCCTGGTTCAGTTGCCTGAAGACCGAATTCGCCGAAATGAACTTCCGTACCGCCTTTGGCACGGCCTCTCATGTGGCCGCGTTGCTGCTTACGATGTTTTACACGTTTTGGTACCAACATGATTAGTTGCCTCCTTCCTGGATGGCAGCTTTCTTCTTCGACGGAAGGATTTCACCACGGTAGATCCATACTTTTACGCCAATGCGGCCGTAAGTTGTATGAGCTTCTGCCGTACCATAATCGATATCGGCACGGAGTGTATGCAGAGGCACTGTGCCTTCGCTGTAGCCTTCAGTACGTGCGATTTCCGCACCGCCAAGGCGTCCGCTTACCGAGGTTTTGATTCCCTTCGCGCCTGCACGCATCGTACGCTGCAGCGCTTGTTTCATAGCGCGGCGGAACGAGATACGACGTTCAAGCTGCTGTGCGATGCTTTCTGCTACGAGGATAGCGTCCAGATCTGCTTGTTTGATTTCAGAGATGTTAATGTGTACTTTCTTGCCGTTTGTAATCTTAGCAAGCTCTGTGCGAAGGTTCTCAACCTCGGAGCCGCCTTTACCGATTACCATACCAGGCTTCGCTGTATGAATTGTTACGTTTACGCGGTTAGCTGCACGCTCAATCTCAATGCGGGAAACAGCCGCGTCCTTCAGTTTATTCTTAAGGAATTCACGAATTTTCACGTCTTCCAGGAGCAGATCGCCGAAATCTTTACCGGCGTACCATTTGGATTCCCAATCCCGGATGATCCCGATACGAAGACCGACCGGATTTACCTTTTGACCCACACGTTTTCCCTCCTTATTTTTCGGATACCACCAAAGTAATGTGGCTGGTTCTCTTGTTGATCCGGCTTGCACGTCCCATTGCACGAGGGCGGAAACGTTTCATAGTTGGACCCTGATTTACAAAAACTTGCGATACCACCAATTTGTTAACGTCCATTTGGTAGTTATGCTCTGCATTCGCGATAGCCGAGTTCAGAAGCTTCTCAACAACAGGAGATGCCGACTTCGGTGTGTGACGCAGAATCGCAATGGCTTCACCAACCTGCTTACCGCGGATCAAGTCCACAACCAGTTGTGCTTTCCGAGGAGCGATGCGGACATGGTTTACGCTGGCTTTAGCTTGTTGCATGGTTGAACCTCCTCTCTTACGTGTAGAAAATCATAACCGGCAGATTATCTTCTGCCCGTCTTCTTGTCGTCGTCTGTATGGCCTTTGTACGTACGCGTAGGCGCAAACTCGCCCAGCTTGTGTCCGACCATATCTTCCGTTACATAAACCGGAACATGCTTACGACCGTCATAAACAGCGAAAGTGTGTCCGATGAATTGCGGGAAAATCGTAGAACGACGGGACCAAGTTTTGATAACGACTTTCTTGTTCGTTTCGTTCAAATCTTCGACTTTTTTCAGAAGGTAGCCGTCAATAAACGGACCTTTCTTCAAACTGCGACCCATGGGTGTTCCTCCCTTCAAGCTTGCTTGATATCGTTCACGCCGCCTCAGGCAGGCTGAGGCGCACTGACTGAACGGTTATTATTTCGTGCGGCGACGAATAATATATTGGCTGGAAGCCTTCTTCTTCTTGCGAGTCTTGAATCCAAGCGTCGGCTTACCCCAAGGTGACATCGGCGATTTACGACCGATCGGAGCACGGCCTTCACCACCACCGTGTGGGTGATCGTTAGGGTTCATGACGACACCGCGAACTTCTGGACGCTTACCGAGCCAACGGCTACGGCCGGCTTTACCGATTTTCACGAGCTCGTGATCCTCGTTGCCTACAGTACCGATTGTAGCACGGCAAGTTTTCAGGATACGGCGCATTTCACCGGAACTAAGACGAATTACTACGTACTCATCTTCCTTACCGAGAAGCTGTGCTTCAGTACCTGCAGCGCGAACCAGCTGTCCGCCCTTGCCTGGCTTCATTTCGATGTTGTGGATAACTGTACCCACAGGAATGTTCTCAAGCGGAAGTGCGTTACCAACTTTGATGTCGGCGCCAACTCCGGACATTACCTGATCGTTTACTTTCAAGCCTTTAGGCGCGATGATGTAGCGCTTCTCACCATCTGCATAATGCAACAAAGCAATGTTCGATGTACGGTTTGGATCGTATTCAATCGTCGCTACGCGAGCTGGAACGCCGTCCTTGTTCCGTTTGAAGTCAATTACACGGTATTTACGCTTGTGACCGCCGCCATGATGGCGAACCGTGATTTTACCTTGGTTGTTGCGGCCTGCTTTCTTGTGAAGCGGCGCAAGCAACGATTTCTCCGGTTGATTCGTGGTGATCTCTTCGAATGTCGATACAGACATACCACGACGGGCCGGCGATGTCGGTTTATACTTCTTAACTGGCACTAGATTTCCCTCCTTACTTATACGGATGCTTCGAAGAACTCGAGCTCTTTACTGTCATCGCTCAATTGAACGATTGCTTTCTTCCATTCGGAAGTATATCCGGAATGACGGCCATAACGCTTCGGCTTAGCCGGCATACGCAGTGTATTAACGCTAACAACCTTCACTTTGAAGATTTGTTCGATAGCAGCTTTAATTTCGGTCTTGTTAGCACGGAGATCAACTTCAAACACATAACGCTTGTTAACCATGAAGTCGCTCGTTTGTTCCGTGATGACCGGGCGCTTGATAATATCGCGTGGATCTTTCATTACGCAAGCACCTCCTGTACTTTCTCGACTGCTTCCTTCGTGATGACCAGCTTGTCGTAGGACAATACATCCAGAACATTAATACCGTCTGCAGCGACGAACTTAACACCTGGGATGTTGCGAGCCGACAATGCAACGTTATCTTCGTAGTTAGCCGTTACAACCAGTGCCTTGCGGGCAACTTTCAGATTGTTCAGGATCGCTGCGAATTCTTTCGTCTTCGGCTGTGCCAATGCAAGTTGATCCAATACGATAATCTCGTTATCGATCACTTTGGAAGACAGTGCGGATTTAATTGCCAGACGGCGAACTTTCTTAGGAAGCTTGAAACCGTATTTGCGCGGAGTTGGGCCGAATACTGTACCGCCGCCAACCCATTGCGGGGAACGGATACTACCTTGACGTGCGCGACCAGTACCTTTCTGTTTCCAAGGCTTACGGCCGCCGCCGCGTACTTCAGAGCGTCCTTTCGTCTTGTGCGTACCTTGACGCTCAGCTGCCTGCTGAAGCAGTACGGCACTATGAAGGACGTGAACGTTTGGCTGGATTCCGAATACGCTGTCGGACAGCTCGAATTCACCAACCTGTGAACCGCTCACGTTGAAGAGTGCTACTTTTGGCATTTCATGTTCCTCCTTTCTTCAGTCGTATTATTTCTTCACCGTAGATTTAATTTTTACGAAGCTGTTCTTCGCACCAGGAATCGAGCCTTTAACGAGAATAACGTTACGCTCTGCATCCACACGTACAACTTCGAGGTTTTGAATCGTAATGGTCTCGGAGCCCATGTGACCTGGCAGGCGTTTGCCTTTAGGTACGCGGTTCGCTTGAATCGAACCCATGGAACCTGGTCCACGATGATAACGGGAACCGTGAGACATCGGTCCAGTGCTTTGTCCCCAACGCTTGATAACGCCGGCAAAGCCTTTACCTTTTGAAATGCCCGTTACGTCAACAAATTCGCCCTCTGCGAACAAGTCAGCCTTCAGTTCCTGGCCAACTTCATAATCACCGATAGTAATGCCGCGAATTTCACGAACGTAGCGCTTAGGAGCCGTGTTGGCTTTTTTGGCGTGGCCGATTTCCGGCTTGATCGTTCTCTTCTCTTTCTTATCAGAGAAGCCGACCTGGATAGCTTCGTAGCCATCGTTTTCTTGGTCTTTCTTCTGAAGAACAACGCAAGGACCTGCTTCGATAACCGTTACCGGCACCACGTTGCCTTCAGGTGTAAACACTTGCGTCATACCAAGCTTTTTGCCTAAGATACCTTTCATGTTGACACCTCATTTCCTTTCACACGTAAAATAATCTTCTCTATTAAAGCTTAATTTCGATATCTACACCGGACGGCAGGTCCAGACGCATCAACGCATCAACCGTTTGCGGCGTCGGATTCACAATATCGATCAGGCGCTTGTGTGTGCGCATTTCGAATTGCTCACGGGAATCCTTGTACTTGTGTACCGCACGCAGAATGGTGATAATTTGCTTTTCCGTTGGAAGCGGAATCGGACCGGAAACACCTGCACCGGAACGTTTTGCAGTTTCAACGATTTTCTCTGCTGATTGGTCAAGAATTCTGTGATCGTATGCTTTCAAGCGGATACGAATCTTTTGCTTTGCCATATAAGTCCCTCCTTCTATCGCCCAATTTATTATCGGACATACTCCGTGAGAATACCCCGACCACCTCTCCATGGCAAAGGAGCCGGGTGTGTCGGCAACCTCTCACATCATCGCAACGTCGCAGACCAACAGTCAATATTATATCGAATCAAACAGGCGAATGCAACATTTTTTTATTCTTTATTCTTAATTCCTGTATTTAGCTGCCTTTACCTTACTTCATGCGTTTCTTAGCTTATTAATAAAGTCACTACAGCCGCATAAGCAAACCATCAACATATATATAATAGAAGAAACAGACTCAGGAATATGAAAAAGAAGCTTCCGCCTAAGCGGAAGCTTCCGATCACGATGCGGCTAGTACCGCGCCGGATTATTTTTGGATAGTTGCTACTGCACCAGCGCCAACAGTACGGCCGCCTTCGCGAATCGCGAAGCGTGTACCTTCTTCGATAGCGATTGGAGCGATCAGCTCAACCGTTACCGTGATGTTGTCGCCAGGCATTACCATCTCGCTGCCTTCTGGCAGGTTGATGATACCCGTCACGTCAGTTGTACGGAAGTAGAACTGAGGACGGTAGCCAGTGAAGAAAGGCTTGTGACGGCCACCCTCTTCTTTGGTCAGAACGTAGATTTGAGCTGTGAAGTTCGTGTGCGGCTTAACCGAACCCGGCTTCGCGATAACTTGACCGCGCTCGATGTCTTTACGCTCAACACCACGAAGCAGTGCACCGATGTTGTCACCAGCTTGAGCGGAGTCAAGAAGCTTACGGAACATCTCAACACCCGTACATACGGATTTGCGAGTTTCTTCAGCCAGACCGATGATTTCAACCTCGTCGCCTACTTTAACTACACCACGCTCAACGCGGCCAGTTGCAACGGTACCACGACCAGTGATCGTGAACACGTCCTCGACAGGCATCAGGAAAGGCTTATCAGTGTCGCGCTCAGGAGTCGGGATGTAAGAATCGATGTGCTCGAACAGCTCAACGATCTTGTCAGCCCAAGGACCATCTGGATTCGTCAGTGCTTCACGAGCTGCACCACGAACGATTGGAGTGTCGTCGCCTGGGAACTCATATTCGTTCAGCAGGTCGCGAACTTCCATTTCAACCAGTTCAAGAAGCTCTTCGTCTTCAACCATGTCGCACTTGTTCAGGAATACGACGATGTAAGGAACGCCTACCTGACGGGAGAGCAGGATGTGCTCACGCGTTTGCGGCATTGGGCCGTCAGCTGCGGATACTACGAGGATAGCGCCGTCCATTTGTGCTGCGCCGGTGATCATGTTTTTAACATAGTCGGCGTGGCCTGGGCAGTCTACGTGTGCGTAGTGACGGTTAGGTGTTTCATATTCAACGTGAGCAGTGGAGATCGTGATACCGCGCTCGCGCTCTTCTGGAGCCTTGTCGATTTGGTCAAATGCAATAGCTGCACCGCCGTATTTCTTGGAAAGAACGGTAGTGATCGCAGCAGTCAGAGTCGTTTTACCATGGTCAACGTGACCGATCGTACCAATGTTAACGTGCGGTTTGTTACGTTCAAATTTAGCCTTAGCCATTGAACTTAATCCTCCTTAATATTGGAAAATGTATGTGTGGGCCAAGCGCGCGCATCACAAGTGTAACGCTGCGCTGGGCCAATTGCAACTCTTAAGGTATAGATATTGGAAGAACCGTATTAAGCACCCTTGCTCTTCGAAATGATCTCTTCGGAGATCGACTTTGGAACTTCCTCGTAATGGGAGAGCTCCATTGCGAATACACCGCGTCCTTGCGTACCAGAACGAAGAGTCGTGGAGTAACCGAACATTTCAGCCAAAGGCACCTTCGCACGGATGATCTGAGCGCCGGAACGGCTGTCCGTACCTTCGATACGGCCACGGCGGGAGCTCAGCATACCCATTACATCACCGAAGTATTCTTCCGGAACGGTAACTTCAACCTTCATGATTGGCTCAAGCAGCACTGGATTACACTTGTCCTTGGCTGCTTTCAGTGCCATCGAACCTGCGATCTTGAACGCCATCTCGGAGGAGTCAACATCATGATACGATCCATCTACGATTGTCGCCTTGATATCAACGAGCGGGAAGCCGGCAAGTACGCCGTTCTTCATCGATTCTTCAATACCAGCTTGAACCGCAGGGATGTATTCACGAGGAACTACGCCACCAACGATTTTATTCTCGAACACGAAGCCTTGGCCTGGCTCTTGAGGCGCAAACTCGATCCATACATGACCGTACTGACCGCGTCCACCGGACTGACGAACGAATTTACCTTCAACACGAGCTGGCGTGTTGAACGTTTCACGGTAAGCAACCTGTGGTTTACCGACATTCGTTTCAACTTTGAATTCACGAAGCATACGGTCAACGATGATTTCAAGGTGAAGCTCACCCATACCAGCGATAATCGTTTGGTTCGTTTCTTCATCCGTGTAAGCACGGAATGTTGGATCTTCCTCAGCGAGCTTGGACAGCGCTACGCCCATTTTGTCCTGGTCAGCTTTTGTCTTAGGCTCGATTGCGATTTCGATAACCGGTTCAGGGAAGTTCATGGACTCCAGAATAACCGGGCTCTTCTCATCGCACAGTGTATCGCCTGTAATCGTGTCTTTCAGACCGACTGCAGCTGCGATGTCACCGGAATATACTTCCGAGATTTCCTGACGGCTGTTCGCATGCATCTGGAGGATACGTCCGATCCGTTCACGCTTGCCTTTAGTGGCATTCAGAACATAAGAACCGGAATGAAGCACGCCAGAGTACACACGGAAGAACGTCAGCTTACCTACGAACGGGTCAGTCGCAATCTTGAAGGCCAGTGCCGCGAAAGGCTGGTCGTCAGCAGATTTGCGAACTGTTTCCGTTCCGTCTTCGAGCGTACCCTTGATGTCTGGTACGTCGACTGGCGACGGCAGGTAATCAACAACAGCATCCAGCATCATCTGAACACCCTTGTTGCGGTAGGAGGAACCAGCGATTACCGGGAAGATTTGAACGGAGCAGACACCCTTACGGAGTGCAGCTTTCAGTTCAGGAATAGTGATTTCTTCGCCTTCGAGATAACGCATGGTAAGCTCTTCATCAAGCTCGGCCACCTTCTCAACGAGTTCAGCGCGAAGTTCTTCGACCTTCTCCTTATACTCTTCCGGAATATCGATCTTCTCAGGCTCTTTGCCGAGGTCATCCTTGTACTTGTAAGCTACGCGCTCAATGATGTCGATAACGCCAACGAAGTCGTTTTCGGCACCGATTGGCAGCTGGATCGCTACCGCGTTAGCTTGCAGACGCTCACGCATGTCTTTTACAACATTCAGGAAGTCTGCACCAATGATGTCCATCTTGTTTACATATGCGATCCGAGGAACGCCATAACGGTCAGCCTGACGCCATACGGTTTCAGACTGTGGCTCAACGCCTTCTTTCGCACTGAAAACACCTACGGCCCCGTCCAATACACGCAGGGAACGTTCAACTTCAACAGTGAAGTCAACGTGTCCCGGGGTATCAATGATATTGATGCGGTGACCATTCCACTGAGCAGTGGTAGCAGCGGAAGTAATCGTAATTCCGCGCTCCTGTTCCTGCTCCATCCAGTCCATCGTTGCTGCACCTTCGTGCACCTCACCGATTTTGTGGGTACGGCCTGTGTAGAACAGGATCCGTTCAGTAGTAGTGGTCTTGCCGGCATCAATATGTGCCATGATCCCGATGTTACGCGTATTTTTCAAGGAGAACTCTCTTGCCATGATCATGTCTCCTTTCGTCTCTTAAAATCCTACCAACGATAATGAGCAAACGCTTTGTTGGCTTCTGCCATTTTGTGCGTGTCTTCGCGCTTCTTCACCGATGCGCCTGTGTTGTTCGATGCATCGATGATTTCTGCAGCCAAACGCTCTTCCATCGTCTTCTCGCCGCGGTTGCGGGAGTAGTTAACGAGCCAACGGAGTCCGAGCGATGTACGACGTTCCGGCTTCACTTCGATTGGCACCTGATAGTTTGCACCACCAACACGGCGGGCTTTCACTTCAAGTACTGGCATAATATTCTTGATGGCAGCTTCAAACACTTCCATCGGGTCTTTACCCGTACGTTCCTTGATGACATTGAATGCATCATACAGAATCGTTTGGGCAACACCGCGCTTGCCGTCGATCATAATGCGGTTGATCAGACGTGTTACCAGCTTGCTGTTGTACACCGGATCCGGAAGCACATCACGTTTAGGTACTGGTCCTTTGCGTGGCATGAGGATGTCCCCCTTTCTTTAATGGTTGTTACCAGGTAACCCTGGCTTATTAATTACTTCTTCTCTTTCGGACGCTTCGCGCCGTACTTCGAGCGAGCTTGTTTACGGTTGTTAACACCTGCTGTGTCAAGCGCACCGCGCACGATGTGGTAACGTACACCCGGAAGGTCTTTAACCCGGCCTCCACGGATCAGGACCACACTGTGCTCCTGCAGGTTGTGACCGATACCCGGAATGTAAGCTGTAACCTCTACGCGGTTCGTCAGACGAACCCTCGCATATTTCCGCAGAGCGGAGTTAGGCTTCTTCGGAGTCATCGTTCCTACACGAGTGCATACACCGCGCTTCTGCGGCGAGCTAAGGTCCGTGCTTTCACGTTTCAGTGCGTTAAAACCTCTTTGAAGTGCCGGCGATTTCGACTTTACTACTTTCGCTTGACGGCCCTTGCGTACGAGCTGATTAATTGTTGGCATGCTGCCACCCCCTTCCTCTGATAAATCCACTTACGCTCACCTTGTTAAGCCCACAGATCCAGGTGGTTCATAAAGAAACAAACGAAAGTTTTTGCCCAGAGCCTTGACGGCTTATAGCAAAAACAAGAAGTTCCTTATTATTCATCAGGGATCATTGCGGCCATGGCGGCTCCGACGTCAATGCCGCAGGTCTCCCCGAGGATTTCCATCGATTCAATCCATTCGACCTCGACTCCGGCTTCTGCACATAAGTCGATAATCTTGCCTGTGATCCGCGGATCTGCATCTTTTGCAACCAAGACTCGTTCAGCAATCTGCTGTTCTACCATCCTAGTTGTCTGCTTTGTGCCAATCTTATAAGGCATGGAACCTCATCCTTTCAAGCAAGCACAGGACCACCCTTTTAGGCACACTTCGATATAATAGCACCACTACTTATAGAATGTCAAGGCGATAACACTATGCCTGATAATATTTTTTCTAATAGCTGTTAGAACCAGGACGGCAGTGCGGCCGGGCAGGTATGAACCTGTTCCCGGCCGCCACCATGCAGTCCAGCGCTGTATAAACTATCAAGTCACTCGTATTCCGCTTGGCGATTAAGACTCCACCGGCACACTCTCGACAGATTCATCCAGCTGTTCCTCTTCATCCATACCCGTAAATTTGATGCTGCGGTAACGGTTCATACCGGTACCGGCTGGAATGAGCTTGCCGATAATGACATTCTCCTTCAAGCCAAGCAGCTGGTCTACCTTGCCTTTGATCGCGGCATCTGTCAAGACACGAGTTGTCTCCTGGAAGGATGCAGCGGACAGGAAGGAGTCCGTTTCGAGCGATGCCTTCGTAATACCAAGTAGCACCGGCTTCGCAACTGCAGGCTCGCGTCCTGCAAGAATCGCTTCACGGTTTGCTTCCTCGTATTCATGAATGTCAACGAATGCACCTGGAAGAAGCGTTGTTTCACCCGCATCTACGATACGGATTTTACGCAGCATCTGCTTGATCATGACTTCAACGTGCTTATCGTTAATTTCAACGCCCTGGTTCCGGTAAACGCGCTGAACTTCCTGCAGAATGTAGTTCTGAACGCCACGGATACCTTTAATACGCAGCATATCTTTCGGGTCAATTGAACCGTCAGTGATTTCATCACCAGCTTCAATGTGCTGGCCTTCGGTCACCCGGATTCTTGAACCGTAAGTAACTGCATATACTTTCGATTCTGCTTCACCCTGAACTTCAATCTCGCGGCGGTCCTTCGCTTCACGGATCTCTTTGACGACACCGTCGAGCTCCGTGATGATCGCTTGACCCTTCGGATTACGGGCTTCGAACAACTCCTGGATACGCGGCAAACCTTGCGTGATGTCATCGCCGGCAACACCGCCGGTATGGAACGTACGCATCGTCAGCTGGGTACCCGGCTCACCAATCGACTGAGCAGCAATGATACCAACTGCTTCGCCAATTTCAACATGCTTGCCAGTTGCCAGGTTGCGTCCATAACAGATCTTGCAGACGCCATGACGGGCGCGGCAGCTGAGTACGGAACGAATCTGGAGCTTGGCAACGCCAGCTTCAATGATCGCATCGGCCTTGTTGGAATCGATCAGCTCATTGCGGTTGACGATAACTTCGCCCGTCTCCGGATGACGGATTGTTTCGAAGGAGTAACGGCCTTCGATACGGTCATACAGATCCTCGATAACTTCTTTCCCATCTTGGATCTTCGAAACCATAAAGCCTTTATCTGTACCGCAATCATCCTCACGGACAATAACATCCTGTGCCACGTCAACCAGACGACGGGTAAGGTAACCAGAGTCAGCAGTACGCAGCGCGGTATCGGCAAGACCTTTACGCGCACCGTGCGTCGAGATGAAGTACTCGAGTACGGTCAGGCCTTCACGGAAGTTTGACTTGATCGGGAGCTCGATAATACGTCCCGACGGGTTAGCCATCAGACCCCGCATGCCGCCAAGCTGTGTAATCTGGGATTTATTACCCCGTGCTTTGGAATCCACCATAAGCATGATGGAGTTGTAGCGGTCCATCGATTTCATAAGAATATCGGTGATCTTGTCTTTCGTCGCACCCCAGATATCGATTACACGGTCATAACGTTCTTCGTTCGTAATTAGACCACGGCGATACTGGTTGGTAACTACACGTACTTTCTCTTCGGATTCATGCAAGATCTCCTGCTTTTCCTGCGGCACGATAACGTCGGATACGGCAATCGTAATACCGGCGCGTGTCGAATAGGTAAAGCCAAGCTGCTTGATCTTATCAAGAATTACCGACGTACGGGTGGTATGGTACTGACGGAAGCACTCAGCGATAATCTGACCCAGGTATTCCTTGCCCACCGCACCGGCTGTCGGAACGTCTTGAAGGAACTTCTGGAGATCCGTACCTTTTTCGTAGACAAAGTATTTATCCGGCGTTCCATGAAGCAGATTGGCCTTGGTTGCTTCATTGATATACGGGAAGTCGTCCGGGAAAATTTCGTTAAAGATGATTTTACCCACGGTTGTCACAAGCAGAGAATTCTGCTGTTCTTCCGTGAAAGTCTTCTTCTGTACAACACGTGCCGGAACAATAACACGGGCATGAAGCGAAACGATTCCGCGCTGGTAAGCCGATATCGCTTCATTCACAGTTCCGAACAGCGAGCCTGCACCTTTAGCTTCCATGTTATCCATGGTCAAGTAGTAGCTGCCGAGTACCATATCCTGAGACGGCGTAACAACTGGCTTACCGTCCTTAGGGTTAAGGATGTTGCCGGAAGCAAGCATCAGCAAACGGGCTTCAGCTTGAGCTTCAGCAGACAGCGGAACGTGAACAGCCATCTGGTCACCGTCGAAGTCGGCGTTGTATGCCGTACATACGAGCGGATGAAGCTTAATCGCGCGTCCCTCTACGAGGATCGGTTCAAAAGCCTGGATACCAAGACGGTGAAGCGTAGGGGCGCGGTTCAGCAGAACCGGATGCTCCTTGATAACTTCTTCGAGTACGTCCCACACTTCAGGGCTGACACGCTCGACTTTGCGCTTCGCGCTCTTGATGTTGTGGGCAAGACCTTTGTTCACAAGCTCCTTCATGACGAACGGCTTGAAGAGTTCAAGTGCCATTTCCTTCGGAAGTCCGCATTGATACATCTTCAGGCTCGGGCCTACAACAATAACTGAACGGCCGGAGTAGTCAACACGCTTACCCAGAAGGTTCTGACGGAAACGACCCTGCTTACCCTTCAGCATGTGGCTGAGAGACTTCAGAGGACGGTTACCCGGCCCTGTAACAGGACGTCCACGGCGGCCGTTATCGATTAGCGCATCAACCGCTTCCTGCAGCATCCGCTTCTCGTTCTGTACAATAATATCCGGTGCGCCGAGGTCAAGAAGACGCTTCAGACGGTTGTTCCGGTTAATAACACGGCGGTAAAGGTCATTCAGGTCAGAGGTGGCAAAACGTCCGCCATCCAGCTGTACCATCGGACGAAGCTCCGGCGGGATGACAGGAAGGACGTCCAGAATCATCCACTCCGGCTCATTACCCGAGTTGCGGAAGGCTTCAATGACTTCAAGGCGCTTGATCGCACGGTTACGGCGCTGGCCCTGAGCGGTACGAAGTTCTTCCTTAAGTGTTTCCAGTTCCTTGTCGACATCGATGTCCTGGAGCAGCTTCTTCACTGCTTCGGCACCCATACCGGCATGAAAACCATAGCCGTACTTCTCACGGTAGCTCCGGTATTCCTTCTCCGACAAAAGCTGCTTCTTCTCAAGCGGCGTATCGCCTGGATCCGTTACCACATAAGATGCAAAATAAATAATCTCTTCAAGCGAACGAGGAGACATGTCCAGTGCCAGACCCATACGGCTCGGAATACCTTTGAAATACCAGATATGCGAAACCGGTGCAGCCAGCTCGATATGACCCATCCGCTCACGGCGAACCTTGGCGCGAGTTACTTCAACACCGCAGCGGTCACAAACAACACCCTTGTAACGAACACGCTTATACTTGCCACAGTGACATTCCCAGTCCTTCGTCGGTCCGAAGATCTTTTCGCAGAAAAGACCCTCTTTCTCCGGCTTCAGAGTCCGGTAGTTGATCGTTTCCGGCTTCTTAACTTCACCGCGCGACCAGGAACGGATTTTATCCGGCGATGCCAGGCCAATCTTCATGTACTCGAAGTTGTTTACATCCAACAAGGAGCAACCCTCCTTAAGTCTCAGTCACACCTTGCGCAGCTTGGCGGCTGCGCCTATGACAGGTCTTATCGTGATTTATTCATAAGCGTCCGCAAGCATCGCACCTGTCAGCAGGCACGACGCTTGCGGTCGCATAGTTCCTTGCAATGTTGGCCGATTACTCAGCTCCGACTTCTGCACCTTCGAGGTTGAGGTTCAGCTTATCGCTGGTGCCGTCATCCTCATCGTCCATTTCCTTCATCTCGATCTCTTCTTCATTCTCGGTCAGGATCTTAACGTCCATACCCAAGCTTTGAAGCTCTTTGATCAAGACCTTGAACGACTCCGGAACGCCCGGCTCCGGCACGTTCTCACCCTTGACGATCGACTCATACGTCTTCACGCGGCCGACAACATCATCAGACTTAACGGTGAGGATCTCCTGGAGGGTATAAGCGGCGCCATAGGCTTCAAGCGCCCAAACCTCCATCTCTCCGAAGCGCTGTCCGCCGAACTGGGCTTTACCGCCGAGCGGCTGCTGCGTAACAAGAGAGTAAGGCCCTGTGGAACGGGCATGGATCTTGTCATCAACCATGTGCGCGAGTTTGATCATGTACATGACGCCAACGGTAACTTCCCGTTCAAACTCTTCACCGGTACGACCGTCATACAGAACTGTCTTACCGTTACGCTGCATACCAGCCTCTTCAATCGTATCGAATACATCATGCTCCCGCGCACCGTCAAATACTGGCGTTGCAGCATGGATGCCAAGACGCTTACAAGCCATACCAAGATGGACTTCAAGGACCTGACCGATGTTCATCCGGGACGGAACGCCCAGCGGGTTAAGGACAACCTCAACCGGCGTGCCATCCGGCAGGAATGGCATATCCTCTTCCGGAAGAATACGGGCGATAACACCCTTGTTGCCGTGACGGCCGGCCATCTTATCGCCTTCGGAAATCTTCCGTTTCTGTGCGATGTAGACGCGAACCAGCTGATTAACGCCAGGCGGAAGCTCGTCGCCATTCTCACGGGTAAAGACTTTAACGTCTACTACGATACCGTCCGTACCATGCGGCACACGCAGCGAGGTATCGCGAACTTCACGGGCCTTCTCGCCGAAAATTGCATGGAGCAGGCGTTCTTCTGCAGTAAGCTCCGTCACACCCTTAGGTGTAACTTTACCAACAAGAATATCTCCTGCGCCGATCTCTGCGCCAACCCGGATAATCCCGCGCTCATCTAGATTTTTGAGGGCCTCTTCACCGACATTCGGAATGTCGCGTGTGATTTCCTCGGGTCCAAGCTTCGTATCCCGTGCTTCAGACTCGTATTCCTCGATATGAATCGAAGTGTATACGTCCTCTTTTACCAGCTTCTCGCTGAGCAGGATAGCATCCTCATAGTTGTAGCCTTCCCACGTCATAAATGCTACAACGACATTGCGGCCAAGAGCCAGTTCGCCCATCTCAGTGGAAGGACCATCAGCCAGTATCGTACCTTTCGTGACGAATTCATTCTTCTTCACGATCGGACGCTGGTTGATGCAGGTTCCCTGGTTGGAACGCATGAATTTGTGAAGCTTATGCTTAATCAGGTCGCCAGTCACCTGTTTGCCGTCAATCATCTCAACACGGCGCAGCCAAATCTCATTGGCGCTGACACGTTCAATGATGCCGTCATGCTTGCTGACAATACAAACGCCGGAGTCTTTAGCAGACTTATGCTCCATTCCTGTACCTACAAGCGGTGCTTTCGGTATCAGAAGCGGAACGGCCTGACGCTGCATGTTCGATCCCATCAGTGCGCGGTTAGAGTCATCGTTCTCAAGGAACGGGATGAGCGCTGTCGCAACCGATACAACCTGCTTAGGAGATACGTCCATGTAGTCAACGCGCTCGCTAGGCATAGTGAGGATGTTGTCAGCCTGCTTGTTGTAACGGACGATTACCATATCCTCGGCAAACTTGCCTTCGTCATTAAGCTTCGCATTGGCCTGCGCGATAACGTAGTTATCCTCTTCATCCGCAGTCAAATATGCGATTTGCTCGGTTACGATACTGGTCTTCGGATCAACCCAGCGGTATGGCGCCTCAATGAAGCCATATTCATTAATCCGAGCGAAGGTTGACAACGAGTTGATCAGACCGATGTTCGGACCCTCTGGTGTCTCGATTGGACACATCCGGCCATAGTGCGAGTGATGGACGTCACGGACTTCGAAGCCTGCGCGCTCACGTGTCAGACCGCCTGGTCCAAGAGCCGACAGACGGCGTTTGTGCGTCAGTTCAGCAAGCGGATTCGTCTGATCCATGAACTGGGACAGCTGAGAGCTGCCGAAGAACTCCTTGATCGATGCAATGACGGGGCGAATATTGATCAGCGCTTGAGGCGTGATGGCATTCGCATCCTGAATCGACATCCGTTCCCGAACCACACGCTCCATACGGGAGAGACCGATACGGAACTGGTTCTGAAGGAGCTCACCCACCGAACGCAGACGACGGTTGCCCAGGTGATCGATGTCATCCGTGCTTCCAACGCCGTGCAGCAGGTTAATAAAATAATTAATAGAAGATATAATATCGGCCGGTGTAATATGCTTGACCGATTTATCAATATTGCCGTTGGCAATGATCTTGATAACTTTACCATCTTCAATTGGAGAGAATACATTGACAGCTTGAAGCGGAATACTATCAGCGTCAAGCACACCGTTAGCCACATGATAGGTCTTGTAGGCTACGTTCTCTTCCAGATGCGGGAGAATCTCATCCAGCAATCTGCGATCGATCATTTGGCCTGCCTCGGCGATAATTTCACCCGTAGACGGATCGACCAATGTTTCAGCCAGACGCTGGTTGAACAATCTATTCTTAATGTGCAGCTTCTTGTTGATTTTATAGCGGCCGACATTCGCCAAGTCATAGCGCTTCGGATCAAAGAAGCGTGCTACAAGCAAGCTCTTGGCATTATCAAGAGTCGGCGGCTCACCCGGACGAAGACGCTCGTAAATTTCAATAAGCGCTTTTTCCGTAGAATCAGTATTGTCTTTATCCAGCGTGTTACGGATGTACTCATCATGTCCAAGCAGATCCATAATCTCCGCATCAGTTCCAAATCCCAATGCACGCAGAAGCACCGTTACCGGGATCTTACGGGTACGGTCAATCCGGACGTAGATAATATCTTTCGCGTCCGTCTCCAGCTCGAGCCATGCACCACGGTTAGGGATAACCGTTGCCGTATAGGTCTTCTTGCCGTTCTTATCAACTTTCGTGCTGAAATAAACACTGGGGGAGCGAACCAATTGGCTGACGATTACCCGTTCGGCGCCGTTGATAATAAACGTGCCGGTTTCGGTCATCAGCGGGAAGTCGCCCATGAACACTTCCTGTTCCTTTACTTCCCCGGTTTCCTTGTTGATGAGCCGCACTTTAACGCGCAGCGGTGCCGCATAGGTTACATCCCGTTCCTTGGATTCATCGACCGAATACTTCGGCTCACCCAAGCTGTAATCAATGAACTCAAGTGACAGATTGCCTGTGAAATCCGAGATAGGAGAAATGTCTTGGAACAATTCAAGCAAATCGCGTTCCAAAAACTTCTCATACGACTTCTGCTGGATTTCAATCAGGTTCGGTACTTCAAGAACCTCGTTGATCCGGGCGTAGCTTCTACGCGTGCGTCGGCCATACTGAACAAGTTGTCCTGCCAACTTAACCTCACCCCTCATGTCTGCTTCACTTACTACAGAAAACTTCTAAATAAAGAAAAGCCCTTATCGAATAGCTTCGAAAAAAGAGCGTATTTCCATCAGCCGTCGCAACCGATGTAAAACGCGCCTCCACAACACATGTTGCAGCAAATCCGCGTCTTACCGAAGAATTCGAAAGAGAAGGACAAACCTCCTGTTCCCTGTCATTCCTGAATACGGAAAGCGATCATCTCATATCAACTAATTTTCGCCCAAAATCTAAACATTATACGTCAAGGCGCAATTTTCTATGCATGAAAGGCTAGAAAATTATCCTTGACATTTTAGTTAGCTAAAGACTTTGAGCCCATCTTAATACTGACATTTAATAATATTACCATAATCGAAATGTCAAGTCAACAAAAGTTTACTCTTTTACCTAAGCTTCTTTTTCAGCCCTAAATATGCGATACCCTTTATCCTTGGTAATCTCGCGAACAGAATCATATACCGCTTCAAGCTTAGCGAAGGCAGACGGAGCACCCTGCTTCTTTTGGATAACAACCCATATTGCACCCCCAGGTACAAGAAGCTCGTCAGCCTCCTCGAATATCCGGTGTACGGTTTCTTTACCAGCCCGGATAGGCGGATTCGTTAAAATAACATCAAAGCGTTTGTCAGTAACAGCTTTATACAGGTCACTCTGCATGACCGTTACGTTGCTGATCCCATTCAGAGCCGCATTTTCGGCTGCCAGCTGAACAGCCCTTTCATTGACGTCAATCATGGTGACATGCCCGGCTGGAGCTTTAACTGCAGCCGCCAATCCAATCGGACCATATCCGCAGCCAACATCCAATATCTTCGCCTCTGCTGCGAACTCCATTGCATCAATCAGAACCCTGCTGCCGTAGTCTACACCCGTCTTGGAAAACACTCCTGCATCGGTAACGAAGCGGAAGGGTCGTCCGACTAATACCGCTTCATGCACTTTACGGTCACTCTCGATTTGCGGTGTGCGAGAATAATAGTGATCGGACATACTGTGCCTCCCTGGCTTAATGGATATAGCGAACCCCTTGAAGACAAGTCTCCAAGGGGTTCGTGTATGGCATGAATTACTTCACTTCTACGGAAGCGCCAGCTTCTTCGAGCTTTGCTTTCATAGCTTCTGCGTCTTCTTTGCTCACTTTTTCTTTCAGTGGCTTCGGTGCGCCGTCAACCAGTTCTTTTGCTTCCTTCAGGCCAAGACCAGTGATTTCGCGAACAACTTTGATAACGTTGATCTTGGAACCGCCAGCGCTTGTCAGGATTACGTCGAACTCGGATTGCTCAGCAGCTTCAGCTGCTCCGCCGCCGCCGCCAACTACTGCTACAGGTGCAGCTGCAGTTACGCCGAATTCCTCTTCGATTGCTTTAACCAGATCGTTCAGTTCCAGGACGTTCATGCCTTTAATGGCTTCCAGGATTTGCTCTTTAGACATGGAAATACCTCCAAATGTAGTTTTATTTTGTAGTCGCTCATACGAGCTGTGCTATACGTTGATTAAGCTTCTTGCTCTTGCTTTTCCGCCACGGCTTTAACCGCAAGCGCGAAGTTGCGCATAGGCGCTTGAAGCACGCTGAGGAGCATGGAGAGCAAACCTTCGCGGGAAGGCAGATCTGCCAGTGCTTTCATTTCTGCTGCGTCGAACACACGGCCTTCTACTACGCCGCCCTTAACTTTAAGAGCTTCGTTCTTCTTCGCGAAATCGTTCAGAATTTTAGCCGGTGCAACAGCGTCTTCTTTACTGAATGCTACCGCAGTTGGACCAGTCAGCACAGCGTCCAACTCTGTAAGCTCGGCATTAGCTGTAGCGCGGCGAACCAGCGTGTTCTTCAACACTTGGAATTCCACACCTGCTTCACGCAATTGCTTACGAAGTTCGGTCACTTGCGCAACGTTCAGTCCGCGATAGTCAGCTACAACAGTGCAGGAGCTTTCACGAAGTTTCGTTGTGATTTCGTCCACGCTTTGTTGTTTCTCTTGGATGATCTTTGCGTTTGCCAAACTTTACACCTCCCGTTAGATTGATTCCTGCATTCCGTTTATCACGAGTGATCCCGACCTTGATGCATGAGAAAGGCCTCCGCGCGCAGACGCGAAGGCCATGATCGTAATAGCTCACAATATGGCGGTGCCATATGTGTCATCACGTATATCATAACACCTCGGTAGGAAATTAAGCCTTGCGGCACCTACTGTCTACGGTATGCATATTCGAAATTTGGATAGCAGTCTCTTAACGATATACAGCAGTGCTGACAGTAGCGCCAGGACCCATCGTCGAGGATACTGCAATATTCTTCAGGTACACGCCTTTTGCTGCTGCAGGCTTAGCACGGTTCAAAGCATCGATAAGCGCTTTGAGGTTTTCAGCCAGCTTCTCGGCATCAAAGGATACCTTGCCAATTGGCGCATGGATTTGACCTGCACGGTCAAGACGGTATTCAATCTTACCAGCCTTAATCTCTTGAACCGCTTTGGAAACGTCAAACGTTACCGTACCGGCTTTAGGGTTAGGCATCAGACCTTTACCACCCAGAATACGACCCAGTTTACCAACTTCAGCCATCATATCAGGCGTAGCTACGCAAACGTCGAATTCAAACCATCCCTGTTGAATCTTGTTGATCATGTCAGCATCGCCAACATAATCTGCACCAGCAGCTTCTGCTTCCTTCGCCTTGTCACCCTTAGCGAATACCAGAACGCGCTTGGTCTTACCAGTACCGTGCGGCAGTACAACTACGCCACGAACAGCCTGATCTTGTTTCTTAGGGTCTACACCCAGACGAACTGCTACTTCAACGGATTCGTCAAACTTAGCAGATGCGGCTTTCTTTACGAGTTCAATCGCTTGAAGCGGCTCGTATACAGCTTCGCTGTCAATTACCTTGGCAGCTTCTTGGTACTTCTTACCATGTTTTGCCATGTTGTTTTCCTCCTTTGTGGTCGTAGCGGAAAATCCTCCTACCGGATGATCCTCCCACGCGAACATATTGTCCGCTTGCCGGCTTTGTAGCCAACGTTCGTCGACTTCTCCTGCAAGAGGATTAGTCTTCGATTGTAACGCCCATGGAACGGGCTGTGCCTTCCACCATACGCATAGCAGCTTCAACAGACGCCGCGTTCAGGTCGGCCATTTTTTGCTCGGCGATTTCACGTACTTTATCACGTTTAACCGTTGCGACTTTCTTCTTGTTCGGTTCACCGGAACCCTTCTCGATACCAGCTGCTACGCGGAGCAATACTGCTGCCGGCGGAGTTTTGGTTTCGAATGTAAAGGAACGGTCCTCGAATACAGAAATTACAACCGGAATGATCAGACCAGCCTGATCAGCCGTACGAGCGTTGAACTCTTTACAGAACGCCATAATGTTCACGCCTGCTTGACCCAGTGCAGGACCGATCGGCGGAGCCGGGTTCGCTTTACCTGCTGGTACTTGCAGTTTGACCATCTTGATGACTTTCTTAGCCATGTTGCACACCTCCTTGCCCTAAAATGTGGTTCGACGGGAACGATTCATTCCCTCCCACCACCGTGGAACACACCCACTTAACGTGAATGGTTTACGGCAATCAGAAACCGGATATTATATCTTCTCCACCTGAGTGTAATCCAGCTCAAGCGGGGTTTCCCTACCAAACATGTTGACATGGACTTTCAGCTTGCTTTTGTCGAGCAGAATTTCTTCCACTGTGCCAACAAAGTTCGCAAACGGACCCACCTTAACACGAACAGCCTCTTTCAGATCAAATTCGATCTTCGGCTTCGGCTCCTCCATACCCATATGACGCAGAATTTGTTCCACTTCATCGGGCAGCAGTGCCGTCGGCTTCGAACCTGAACCTGTTGATCCTACAAAGCCAGTCACACCAGGCGTGTTTCGCACAACATACCAGGAGTCGTCGGTTTGAACCATTTCCACCAGAACATAGCCCGGGTAAACTTTACGCATGACAGTTTTCTTCTTGCCATCCTTGTTCACAAGCTCTTCTTCCATAGGAACTAGAACACGGAAAATCTTGTCCTCCATGCCCATCGATTCAACCCGTTTCTCCAGGTTCGTCTTGACTTTGTTCTCATAACCGGAATACGTATGCACGACATACCATCTTTTTTCCATAACAAGCCACCTTTGGACCCTTCTTAAACGATCAGTTCGACCAATTGGGAGATCCCGATGTCAAGAACCCAAAAGTAAATCGTTACAGCTACGATTGTCACCAATACGACGATCGTATAGCTTGTCAACTCTTTACGGTTTGGCCAGCGGACTTTCTTAAGTTCAGCCCAGCTGTCGGCAAAGAAGGCAAACGTCGACCCGAAGCCTTGCTTCATTCTAGCCAGAAATGTCACGTCCACACCTCCAATTGACTATCTTGTCTCGCGATGAGGAGTATGCTCGTTGCAAAACTTGCAAAACTTCTTCATCTCGATGCGGTCGGGGTGATTCCGTTTGTTCTTGTTGGTCGTGTAGTTTCTTTGTTTGCAGTTCGTGCAAGCCAAAGTAATGATAACCCGCATTGAAGTACACCTCCCGAACTATAAAGCCGAATAAAGCGATAAAGCATTTCTGCTGAACCGTGGTAGATTCAAGAACCCACAAAAATATCCGTACGCATATTTAGGGCTACCTGATACACTTTATCACAACGTAACCATGCGTGTCAACGAAAATAAAACCGCACCCTTACTGGGAAGTGTAGGCTTTCTGCAGCCTTCAAACCCAATCGCCGACCGACATCGGAGACTCCGGTCTCATTATCGCCAACTTTTGACTGTTTAAAACATTGCCTTCTAACGCATCACCAACAAAAAAAGCCCCTGAGGGCTCCTCCGCAGCCACCGGCCTAACCGCCAATATTGCGGAGCTCTAGATATCGTTCAAGCTTGCGCTTCACACGCTGCAGCGCATTATCAATCGACTTCACATGACGATCCAGATCGACAGCAATCTCCTGATAGGAACGCCCATCCAGATACAGCATGAGCACTTTCCGTTCCAGGTCGCTAAGGATCTCTGACATCTTATCTTCCAGACCAACGAATTCTTCTTGATTGATGATGAGCTCTTCCGGGTCAGAAACTCTGGAGCCGCAGATGACATCCAATAGCGTCCGGTCCGAGTCTTCATCATAAATCGGCTTGTCCAACGATACATACGAATTGAGGGGAATATGCTTCTGGCGGGTTGCCGTCTTGATGGCAGTGATGATTTGTCTCGTGATGCACAGTTCGGCAAACGCTTTGAAAGAGGCCAGCTTGTCCCCTTTAAAATCGCGTATCGACTTATAAAGTCCGATCATGCCTTCCTGCACGATATCTTCACGGTCAGCCCCGATCAAGAAATAGGACCGCGCCTTGGCACGCACGAAATTCTTGTATTTGTTTATCAAATACTCCAGTGCGTCACTATCACCTTGGCGTACCGCTTCCACGACATCTTCGTCCGTTTTGCAGTCATATTCGTGCATTCTCAATTCTCTGAGGTCGATGCTCACGAACTATCCCTCCGGCCTGCAAGGCGTACACTCTCGAACTCTATGAAACATAGGATCAGTATACATTATGTAACCTGAGACCGTCAACAACGCATTCGCCGAAAAACCCGCATTTATCTTGTAAAAGTGGCACTATCTAACAACACAGCGGCACTTTTCCGTAAGGTTAACTTCCATAAAAATGACATTAATCCATCACACCCTACACCGAGCCACCAAATCCCAACCCTATTCACTGTCGCCTCTGCGGAGCTTCTCCAGCTTGCTCTTCACATCCAAGCTTAGAATGCCATCAAGAGGGTTTCGCTTAACTGGCGGATTGCCATTTACTGTCTGCTCGATTTCCTTGCGGTTCTGCTCAATCTCGATGAACAGCTCCCTGGCCGAAATGCGAAGTGCCCCCTTGCCGAAGGCCACATGCTGCTCCACCAGATCAGAAGTGGCCACATAGATATTGCGTCCGCGCTTGGTGAGTTCAATCACAAGCCGTTCAATGCATTCATCCGCCGTTTCCTTCTCTTTCGTGTAGATCACGATGAGCTTGTACTGGGTGAATTTGGCTCCCTGACCCGGTACCTGATGCGCATCAAACACCACATATACCTGCATGCCCGAAAACCCTTGATAGTCCGCCAGCTTGTCCAGCAGACGATCCCGTGCGCTCTCCAGGTCGGTCTCCTTCAACAGCTCAAGTTCCTTCCAGGCGCCGATCATATTGTAGCCATCAACCAGTAAAATGTCCTGCCGCCCGGAAACCATGCTAACCGTTCCGCTGTGTTCCCGAAGCCGTAGAGCCTGCTGCTCCGCGCTGCCTGACCACTTCGTACATCAGCACCCCGGCAGCAACAGAAGCATTCAGTGAGTTCAGGCGGCCATGCATAGGGAGCTTCACCAGAAAATCACATTTTTCACGAATCAGTCTGCCAATCCCCTTGCCTTCATTACCAATTACCAAAGCAAGCGGAAGATTAAAGTTCGCCCGGTATACTTCCTGTGCATCCGTTACATCCGTACCCGCTATCCACACACCCTGATCCTTCAGCCGGTCAATCGTTTGGGCGAGATTAGTCACTCTTGCAACCGGGATATATTCCACTGCGCCAGCGGATGTCTTGGATACGGTAGGTGTAAGGCTGGCCGATCTCCGCTTCGGAATGATTACACCATGCACCCCCGTACATTCTGCCGTCCGCAGTATGGAACCCAGGTTATGCGGGTCTTCGATCTCATCAAGCAGCAAAATAAACGGCTCCTCGCCCTTCGCCCTTGCCGCTTCCAGGATTTCATCCAGTTCAGCGTACCGGTATGCTGCAGCCTGCGCGACTACGCCTTGGTGCGGAACACCCTGTACCATCTGGTCGAGCTTGCGCTTGTCGACAAACTGCACAATAATCCCCCGGTTCTTGGCTTCGGCGATGATCGGCTGGGTCAGAGACCGCTGCGACTGCTCGGCGATCCAGATCTTATTGATCTCCCGCCCTGCCCGAAGCGCCTCCATGACAGGATGCTTGCCTGTAATCCACTCTTGCTGTTCATCATGCTCTGTCATCCTAAATCTCCTCCTTGAAGTGTCGGCAAGCCTGTGCCGTCATCCGGCTGCCGGCCGGTGCCAAACGCAGCATCCATTAAGGTCTGCAGCCGGTCTAGACGGCGGCAGTAGTACAAATACCCGACCAGACATTCCAGCGCTGTCGCATGCCGGTAATCCTGATGATCAGCATTCTTGGGGGGCGTGCCGGACTTGGCATTGCGCCCCCGCCTTACG
Source organism: Paenibacillus sambharensis (assembly GCF_003233845.1). GTDB lineage: Bacteria > Bacillota > Bacilli > Paenibacillales > Paenibacillaceae > Paenibacillus_I > Paenibacillus_I sambharensis. Next base: position 24,101 of record NZ_QKRB01000035.1, on the reverse strand, counting down.
ATATCAGCTTCCTCTTCCGTCAAAAGCGGCTGCCACTTCTCAAGCAGCTCCCTCTGTGCTCTTGCGGACACAATCTTCGTGGCACTCCGGTGAAGATGGTCGCTCTTTAAATTGGGCCTTGATACAAGATACTGCCTTACATACAGCTCGAATACCGCATCACCCACGTACGCCAGCACAACTGGCGGGAGCAGCTGCGGCTGCTTGGCCGGAGGATGCATGAAGAGCAGATCGGTCCGGTCATTCATCTCTTCATTCATTTGCGCCGCCACCTGATGCCCTGCGGGGTATCTTCCAGAACAATCCCCTGTTCTGCGAGAAGGTCGCGGATCTCATCCGCCCTAGCCCAGTTCTTCGACTGTCTGGCCTCCGTACGTTCTTCAATGAGCCGGTCGATTTCTTCATCCAGCAGGCCGTCAACCGCCTGTGTATGAACGAATCCGAGAACAGAGTCAAACGATTCCAGCATTTTGATCAGCACCTGCAGCACATTACCCGATACAACTTCACGCTTCAGGTAAAGATTGGCTTCACTGACCAGATCAAACACCGCCGTAACAGCGTCTGGTGTATTGAAATCATCACTCATCTTCGCATGGAAGCGGGTACGGATTTCCGCCAGCTTCTCATCCAATTCAGGCAATCCCGTAGACAAACTATCATCCGCTCCGCCAGCTGCAGCGACGCGGTCCCCTAGTGCTGCAAGCCTGTGCTGCAGATTGGCCGCGCAGTTGGCAATCCGCTCCACACTATTTTCCGCTTGAGCGAGTGTCTCGTTATTGAAGTTGAGCGGGCTGCGATAATGCGTCGTCAGCATAAAGTACCGGACAGCCTGTGGCTTGGCCCGCCTCAGCAGTTCTTTGACGGTAATCCCGTTGCCAAGCGACTTGGACATCTTCTCGTTATTAATATGGATGTACCCGTTATGCATCCAGTAACGTGCCAGAGGCTCGCCGTTCAGGCTTTCCGATTGCGCCACCTCACATTCATGATGCGGGAACTGAAGATCATGCCCGCCGCCATGAATATCAAGAGTATTGCCCAGATACTTGCGAGCCATGGCCGAGCATTCAATATGCCAGCCGGGACGGCCGTTGCCCCACGGGCTTTCCCAGTAAATTTCTCCAGGCTTCGCCCCTTTCCACAGAACAAAATCCTGCGGGTTCTCCTTCTTCTCTCCCACTTCAATCCGGATGCCGAACTGAAGCTCCTCCAGATTCTGGTGAGACAGCTTCCCGTATTCCTCAAACCGGCTCGTCCGGAAGTAGACGTCTCCGCCGCTTTCATATGCATATCCCTTATCAATCAAGCCTTCTACAAAGGCAATGATCTCCGGTATATTTTCCGTTACCCGGGGATTATAGGTTGCCGCATGCACGCCCAGCGCTTCGATATCTTCGTTGAACGCAGCTATGAAGGTGTCCGCCACCTCCGGCACCGTCGTGCCCATCTGCTCCGCTTTACGGATCAGCTTGTCATCCACATCGGTAAAATTGACGATATAGCGCACATCAAGACCAGTCAGCTCAAGATAACGCCGTACCACATCAAAGAAGATGACCGGACGTGCATTGCCGATATGTATGTAGTCATAAACCGTCGGGCCGCATACATACATCTTCACTTTGCCCGGTTCAAGCGGAATGAATGCTTCCTTCGTTCGCGTCAGCGTGTTATAGATTTGAATCGCTGTCATGCTCCCTTTCCTCCATCCTGATTTTTCTGCCTGAGAGCAGCTATTTCGCTCTTCAACTCGTTTATTTCCTGATGCATCGTACGGAACATTTCAATAACCGGGTCAGGAAGATGGGAGTGATCGAGACGTCCTGTCACACGCTTGCCATTGCTCTTGACAATCTTACCCGGGATCCCCACAACCGTGCTGTTGGGCGGCACTTCCCGTACCACAACGGAATTCGCCCCTATATTTGAATTATCGCCTACTTTGAAGGATCCCAGTACCTTGGCCCCCGATCCGATAACAACATTATTTCCAATCGTCGGATGACGCTTCCCCTTCTCCTTGCCTGTTCCGCCAAGTGTAACCCCTTGATAAACGACAACATCGTCTCCAATTTCACAGGTTTCTCCGATGACTACCCCCATGCCATGGTCGATGAAAAACCGCTGGCCGATCGTGGCTCCCGGATGAATCTCAATCCCCGTCATAAACCGGCTGGCCTGGGATATGAACCGCGCCAGCGAGAAGAATCTTCTCTTGTACAAGGCGTGCGCAACGCGGTGGGCCCAAATTGCATGCAAGCCGGAATAAGTAAATATGATTTCCGCCGTACTTCGCGCTGCCGGGTCATTCTCATAAATCGCCTGAATATCTGACCTTAAACTGCGAAACATAGGATAACCCCCTTCTCTCTGCATCAGCCGAGGCGCCGGTATCTGTCCCCTCACCAGCATTAAAGTGACTAGTCTGAAGTTGGGCTGTAACCCGATGGGACGGCTTTTACCTGGCTGTCTCTCCATAGCACGGACATGACCTCACCGTCTCTCAACCGGTTATGCTCGAGGCCATGTCTGGCAACCACGCTCCTGAAACGGACAAGTGGTTGCACTGGATAAACGCACTGACGTAAGGTGACGTAAGGGACGGACAACAGAAAAAAAATAAAAAAGCCCCTGCAGCCAGCATGGGCTGCAGAGGCGTAATCACGCGGTTCCACTCTGCTTGTTCGGGCAACTAACTCAGATGCTGCCCTCTCATGCCGCTGCTAACGGGAACGACCCGTTGCCGCCTACACCGTCAGCGTCTGCCGGATCATACCGGCATAAGCGTCAAGGTTCGGGGCAAGGCTTACAGGTGCATATTCAGCTCCGGTAACTGGACAACTCCCAGCCAGTCATTACAGCAGCATAACGCAGCTGCATGACGGTTGTCCTCTCTGTGAAGTCCCTTTGAACTTACTCTTCCTGATCATCGCCTGTGTGACTATAGTCACGGATTCTTATTGCTTAACTGTAAGTATAACTGCCGCTCCTGAATCTGACAAGTAAATGACAGCCTTACAGGCGGGCGGACAGACGCTCCAGTACCCGGTCGCGGCCAAGCAGCGCTATGGTCATATTGAGATCCGAGCCATGTGTCTGCCCTGTAAGAGCCGCCCGGATAGGCATGAACAGCTGTTTGCCCTTGGCACCTGTTTCCTTCTGTACCTGCTTGATCAGCGCCTTCACACTGTCTTCGTCAAAGCCTGCATCAGGCTGGCTTGATACAGCCTCGTGGAAGGCACGAAGCACGGTCGGCACCTGCTCCTCTACAAGCACCTCCGCAGCATCCGCTTCATCCGTAACGGTATCAAGGAAGAACAGCTCCGTGAGCGGTACGATATCCGCAGCATAACGCAGCTTCTCCTGATAGAGGGCAACCAGCCCCTGTACCCAGCTGTACTGTTCAGGCGTCAGCTCAGCCGAAATTCTTCCCGCCTTCTGCAGATGCGGAATACACAGCTCGGTAACACGGCTGTTATCCGCCTTCTTCATATACTCGTTATTCATCCAGCTCAGCTTCTGCGTATCAAATACAGCTGGACTCTTGCTGAGGCGGGCGGCATTGAAAGCTTTCACCAGCTCTTCGCGCGTGAAGATCTCCTGCTCACCCTCCGGCGACCAGCCAAGCAGCGCTATGAAATTGAACATCGCCTCCGGGAGGTAGCCCAGCGCATCATACTGCTCAATGAACTGAATAATCGACTCATCCCGTTTGCTGAGCTTCTTCCGCTGTTCATTCACAATCAGTGTCATATGACCGAATACCGGCGGCTCCCAGCCCAAAGCTTCATAAATCATAAGCTGGCGCGGCGTATTCGAGATGTGATCTTCCCCCCGCAGCACATGGCTGATCTTCATCAGATAGTCGTCCACCGCTACGGCAAAATTATAGGTCGGAATTCCATCCTTCTTCACGATAACAAAATCGCCAAAGCCGTCCGACTCAAAGCTGATTTCTCCCTTGACCATATCTTCAAAGCGGTATACCCGGCCTTCCGGCACCCGGAAGCGAATACTCGGTACACGGCCCTCTGCCTCATAAGCAGCCTGCTGCTCCGGGGTCAGGTCACGGTGCTTACCCGAATAGCGGGGCATCTCACCCCGTGCAGTCTGCTCCTCGCGCTCCTGCTCGAGCTCCTCCTCGGTGCAGTAGCACTTATAAGCCAAGCCCTTATCAATAAGCTCCTGCCAGTAGGTACGGTACAGATCAAGACGCTCCGTCTGACGGTAAGGTCCATAGCCGCCCCCGATATCCACACTCTCATCCCAGTCGATGCCAAGCCACTTGAGGTATGTCAGCTGATTTTCTTCACCGCCGGCAACATTACGCTTCACATCCGTATCTTCAATACGAATAATAAATTTTCCGCCCAGATTGCGGGCAAATAAGTAATTGAATAAAGCCGTTCTGGCATTGCCGATATGTAAATGTCCTGTTGGCGACGGCGCGTAACGGACACGCACTTCATTAGTCATAATCACCAAGTCCCCTTCGTATCGTATCGTTCATTCAACCGATCATAGCACATCGCGCACCAGGCAAACAACAGACTGGGCGGCGATTCCTTCGCCTCTGCCCGGAAAACCAAGCTGCTCGGTAGTCGTCGCTTTTACGTTCACCTGCTCCAGCTCCGCTTCCAGCACACGCGCAATAACCTCCGTCATCTGCGGGATATACGGCAGCATCTTCGGCCGCTGGGCGATGATCGTGGAATCAATATTCCCAAGCTTATAACCCCGCTCCTTCGCCAGCTCCCATACCCGCTCCAGCAGCTTGACGCTGTCCGCATCCTTAAAGGCAGGATCAGTGTCGGGAAAATGCTTGCCGATGTCACCGAGGCCGAGTGCGCCAAGAACGGCATCAGCGATCGCATGCAGCAGAACATCCGCATCCGAGTGACCGAGCAGCCCTTTCTCATACGGTATCGTTACTCCGCCAATAATACAGGGCCTGCCCTCTACCAATTGATGCACGTCAAATCCTTGTCCAACCCGAATCATGCTTCTATTCCCCTTCCCTATTTCCGCCGCGCCGGTCCCGCTCTTCCAGCAGGAAAGCAGCCCACGGCAAATCCTCAGGCGTCGTAATCTTGATGTTCGTGTACTCACCCTCTGCCACGGTCACCTGCTGTCCGCAGCGTTCCACCAGCATCGCGTCATCCGTGCCTACGAATGCGTCCGCCTCCGCCCTGACATGGCACTCCATCAGCCTAGCGCTGTTGAAGGCCTGCGGCGTCTGAATGGCCCAAAGACTGCTGCGGTCAGGTGTGTCTTCGATCACCCCGCCCGGTCCCACCTTCTTGATCGTATCCTTCACCGGTACGGCCAGCACCGCTGCTCCGCTGTGGACAGCAGCCGCCATGCAGCGTCTCACTGCCAAGGGTGATACGAGCGGCCTGACAGCATCATGCACGAGCACCCAGTCTGAGCCGGATGCCTTCAATCCTTGATAAACAGAATGCTGGCGTTCCGCCCCGCCGGGCACCACAGCCTTCACTTTGCCCAGCCCGTATTCCCGGACAAGCTCCCGGCATCGCTCGATATCATTCTCACCCGTAACCAATATCGTCTCTGCTATGTCCTCCATCCGTTCAAACAGCTGAAGGGTATGTATCAAAATCGGCTTGCCGAGCAGCGGCAGATACTGCTTGCTCTCTGCAGTCCCCATGCGGGTTCCGCGGCCAGCCGCTACAACTATCGCGCTCCAGGTCCTCTCTCCGCTCATCATTCTCTTGTCCTCGCTGTACATGGAATACGTCTATCATACACCACCTTTTCCAGCGTATACAATAACCTGCACACCGCCGCAGCAAGCAAAAGCAGCCGGTCTTATCGCATATGCAGAGCATCCGCGTAAGACCGGCCATTCTTTTATTCTATGAACACAGCTCGTTCACTGCGCCTTCTCCAGCAGCTTCGGCTTAGCGAATATCATCCGCCCTGCTGAGGTTTGAAGCACGCTTGTCACAAGCACTTCCATGGTTGTTCCAATGAAATCACGGCCGCCTTCCACCACGATCATCGTGCCGTCGTCCAGATAAGCAACTCCCTGTCCATGCTCCTTGCCATCCTTAATGACTTGAACCACAATTTCCTCACCTGGGAGCACGACCGGCTTAACGGCGTTCGCCAGATCATTGATATTGAGCACGGATACACCCTGCAGCTCGCACACCTTATTGAGGTTAAAGTCGTTGGTTACCACTTTTCCGCGAAGCGCTTTAGCCAGTTTAACCAGCTTGCTATCCACTTCTCCGATCTCCTCGAAATCACCTTCATAGATGAGTACCCGCACATCAAGCTCCTTCTGGATCTTGTTCAGTATGTCGAGTCCCCTGCGGCCCCGATTTCGTTTCAGGAGATCGGAGGAGTCAGCGATATGCTGCAGCTCTTCCAGAACGAATTCAGGGATAACCAAGGTGCCTTCAATGAATCCGGTTTTGCAGATGTCTGCAATCCGTCCGTCGATAATAACGCTTGTGTCCAGAATCTTATGTTCTTCATAGAAGCGGTCTTCCTCTTCCGCGGGAGCTGGCTTGCGGGCCTCAAGCAGCGCCTTGACACCCGCTGTAATCTCCTCACGCTTGTTCAATCCGATCCGCATACCCATATAGCCGCATAACAGCGTTAGCACTGCAGGCAATATCATTCCAGCCCCTGTCAGGCCTGCTGTAACCGGATAGAGAAGAGCGGACAGGGTCAGGCCGGCTAACAGGCCTATGCTGCCGCATACCAGCTCCGGCATTGGAACGGCTGTCGCCCGTTCGGCCCCCGTCTGCATCCAGCGAATGATCGAACCCGCCAGTACAGTTGCTGTCAGCAAACCGCACAATGCTCCCAGACCAACATTCGTATAATAAGCTCCACTTTGCTTCATCATCCCGAAGGCAGGCTCATTCCAGATTGCACCGGCATTCATCCAGCCGTATGCCAAATCTCCGCCCATTCCTCCAAAGACTATCCCCATGATTTGTATCATGCGTTTCAACATTGGGTTCACCTCCATTACAATTATGCGCCAATATTTCGCGGTCTAACCGTAGGGGGTAAATTTTTACCAATGAGAATGTGATAAAGATTTTTGTAACCGGCCCTGCCATGTTCTATAATAGAGTGGGAAAGCAAATTATGAAGTGAGGTGGAATGCATGAGCGCCCTAACGCTGGAACAATTTCAGCAACAGGTATCAGAACTACTGCTTCGTCACCGCAGTTTGCTGGATGTCATGACTAAATTTGGACAATCGGGTGCTTCTGTCAACCGAGCTGTCACGAAGGCTGTAACCGAATGCGGCTGTGTCGAGCTTCATGCCCGGAAGCAGGACTTCCCTGACGAACTGGAGCAGGCCAAGAGCAAGCTTGACCATCATCTGAACGGCCAGCTCTGCGAGCACTGCAAGGATGCAATCCGCTCGGAAATCGGCAGAAACCTATTTTACTTATCGTCTATGAGCAATCTGCTCGATATTAAACTTGAAGAAGTGCTGGACCAGGAATCGAAGAAATGCTCAACGCTTGGCATATTCAATCTGACTTGACCGCTCAAATATAAAACCGCCTGACCATTATGGCAGGCGGTTTTATTGTTGCTGGCAAACCTATTCGCTGATTAGGCGCTATGCTCCGAGTGTTTCGGTTCATCGCCGCTGTGGCGGGATTTCCCGCGTTTGCGGGTTTTCACCAAGCGGCGGTCAACGTTTTTTTTTAGACCGTAGAGTGCGTACAGCACAAGCGGAACAAAGATGAGTTTGGATAAGTGCTCCGGCAGATAAATGCCCAGGACCACCACGACGGCAACAATTAACGGAACCGCCCAAACTGCCCCGCGAGGAATACCGACCTTCTTGAAGTTCGGATACTTGATGTTGCTGACCATCAGATAGGACAGTACCAATGTGCTGATCAGCAGCACGGACACCGGAATATCCTGGTAGAACAATGCCAGCGTACAGACAACGCCTCCGGCAGCCGGGATCGGCAAGCCGATAAAATAGCCAGGCGTTCCAGCGACAACATTGAAGCGGGCAAGCCGCAGCGCCCCGCAAATCGGGAACAGGGCAGTAACGATCCAGGCTACAGCCGGGTTAAGCTCTTGAAATGCGACAACGTACATAATGAATGCCGGTGCTACACCAAAAGATATGACATCGGACAAGGAATCCAGCTCCTTGCCAAACTCGCTCTGCGCATTAAGGGCACGTGCCACTCTGCCGTCCACGCCATCTAAGAGCATGGCGATAATAACCATCATCGCCGCCATCTCCGGCTTTTCGTTAAAAACCGAGATGATGGCTATGACACCCAGGAACAGGTTGCCAATCGTGAAGAGACTCGGTATGGATTTTGTGATCATTGGCTCCACCTCATTTATACTATACCCCATTTTGCGTTCTTCGGAGCGGAAAATCGACAGAAAGATGCAGGGACAGACAACTTTTTTGAACCCATCAGAAAATTTTACCTATTTTAGATCTGTCTGTCAATGAAAACTTGCTCCTGAATACGCTTCAAGCCTTCCTTGATTGCACGGGCACGAACCTCGCCGATACCGTCCACTTCGTCCAGCTCTTCGATGGTAGCCATTACAATATGGGGCAGGTGGCCGAAACGCTCAACCAGATTGTTCATAATGATTATCGGCAATCGCGGTATTTTATTTAACAGCCGATAGCCTCTTGGCAGAACTGATTCCTCTGACATGGCCCCCGCTGCCGGGTAGCCCAGAAGCTTGATAATAATATTCACATCGAGCAGCTCTTCCGAGCTCAGCTTCTTGAGACCCGTACGAATTTCACGGATTTTATCATCCACATTGTCCCTGACGTAATCCTTCAGCAGGAACCAGGCATCCTCTTCCACGCCGCCGACGAGCTCTTCCATCTGCATGCTGATCAAGCGGCCCTCAGTGCCAAGTTCATTCACGTACCGCTTAATCTCCGTCTTGATCCGCAGCACCCGCTCCAGCCGCTGGATCACGCCAGCCACCTCCTGTAGCGTCACCATCTCTTCAAATTCGGAAGCGGACAAGTTCGTGAAATCCTGGCTCAGTACAGCCTTGTACTTCTCCAGTGTTTGAATGGCCTGGTTCGCCTTGGTGAGGATGACCCCAATGTCCTTAAGCGAGTAACGAAGATTGCCTTGATACAGGGTTATGACATTCCGGCGCTGCGAGATGGACACGACCAGCTTCCCGGTCTGCTTCGCAACCCGCTCAGCCGTACGGTGACGGATCCCCGTCTCGATTGACGGAATAGAGCTGTCCGGGATCAGCTGTGTATTCGCGTACAGAATTCGGCGCAAATCCTCACTTAAAATGATAGCTCCGTCCATCTTGGCAAGCTCATATAAATAGTTCGGTGAAAAATCACAGTTGATCGAGAATCCTCCATCGACCACTTCCATGACTTCGGGACTATAGCCCACTACGAGAAGGGCTCCTGTCTTGGCCCGCAGCACATTCTCCAGCCCTTCACGAAAGGGCGTACCCGGCGCAATCAGCTGCAGCAGTTGATTCATAACTTCCTGTTGATTTGACTCTTTCATGATGGCCCCCCTAGCCAAGCGCAGCCTGCAAGGCTTCCGCCACCGTTCCTACGCCGATTATTTCGATTCCCTTCGGCGGTGTCCAGCCTTTCAGGCTCTTCTCAGGCATAATAACCCTCTTGAAGCCCAGCTTGCCGGCTTCCTTCACCCGCTGCTCTGCACGGGACACCGCGCGCACTTCTCCTGTTAGTCCCACCTCACCGAAGAATACATCAAAGGGGCGGGTAGGTGCATCTCTAAAGCTTGAGGCAATACTGACGGCTGCAGCTAGATCAACAGCTGGTTCATCCAGCTTGACCCCCCCTGCGACATTCAGATAAGCGTCCTGGTTCTGCAGGAACATACCCATCCGCTTCTCCAGAACAGCCAGAATCAAGGACATACGGTGATGGTCAATACCCGTGGACATGCGCCTCGGAGAGGGAAAGTTGGTCGCAGCGACCAGAGCCTGAAGCTCTACTAGTACCGGGCGTGTGCCCTCCATACTGGCGACAACGGTTGACCCGGATACGCCAAGCGGCCTTTCCGACAGGAATAACTCCGAGGGGTTCTCCACCTCGCGGAGTCCTTCCTCCCCCATCTCAAAAATCCCGATCTCATTCGTGGAGCCAAAGCGGTTCTTCACCGCCCGCAGCAGCCGGTAGGAATGATGGCGTTCCCCTTCAAAATAAAGCACACAGTCCACCATATGCTCAAGGAGTCTGGGGCCCGCAATTGCCCCTTCCTTGGTTACGTGACCGACCAGCACCGTAGCGATTCCCTTAATCTTGGCCAGCCGCATAAAATACGCCGTACATTCGCGCACCTGCGCGACACTGCCCGGCGCTGACTGAACCGACGGCTCATAGACCGTCTGTATAGAGTCAATGACCAGAAAATCGGGCTTGACAGCCTCAATGGCATCGCCGATCTGTTCAATGTTCGTCTCGCAGAGCACATATAGCTTATCGGTCAAAGCCCCCAGCCGGTCTGCGCGCATCTTGGTCTGCCGGACCGATTCCTCGCCGGATATATAAAGCACGGTGAGCCCTGTTACCGCAAGGGCATGAGAGGTCTGCAGCAGCAGCGTGGACTTCCCGATGCCGGGGTCTCCCCCCACCAGAATCAGTGATCCTGGAACGACGCCGCCCCCGAGTACACGATTGAGCTCACCCATTCGGGTCTCGATACGCGGTTCCCGCCCGCTCTCTATGTTTATGATAGCCTGCGGCTTTTCTTTCGTCTGAATGATGGAGGAACCGAATCCCTGTGTCTTAACTACTGTTTCCTTCTCTTCCACCATTGTGTTCCATGCACCGCAGCCTGGGCATTTACCCAGCCATTTCGGCGACTCCGTACCACACTCTGTGCAAACAAACTTTATTTTTAATTTGGCCATCAGCCGCTCCTTTAACCGATTACGTATCATTCAAAGTTTACCATTTCCCGCCCGCCGATAAAACCCCTGAACGAATATCTGTTCGAGAATTTAACAAAAAACCGCCTGCACTAACCGTTTCCGGTTGTGCAAGCGGCCTATAGAACGATTTCTCCCTCAGTAAACTCCCCTGATCCCGCTGATCACGCCTGGTACTGAACGGCAAAATTACGGACGGCCGGTATACGGTGACCGGATTGTTCACGGTAGGTGACCGTTACCCTCTCCCCCCTGCCAAACCGCTCATCGGCATGAACGTCAAGCATCAGATTGCCGTCCGTCTTCACAATGTAATGATATTCCTTGCCCTGGAACTGCACATTGATGATCTCAGCCAGCAGTCCGGGTTCCGCCCCTTCCTGTTCATGAGCCCCAAGCTTAAGCTCGTCTGGCCTTGCTGGAAACAGCTTCGATGATTGAAAGGACTGTGCCACGTGGCGGCCGTCCCATCGGCAGCCCGCACCCTTCGGCACAAAACGGCTTCCCTGCCAGATGCCAGGTATCAGGTTCGCCTTGGATACGAACCGGGCAACAAATTCTGTCTCCGGGTGCAGATAAATCTGCTCCGGCGTACCGACTTGCTCCATGCGGCCTCCGTTCATCACCACGATACGGTCTGCCATCGCAAGCGCCTCCCCTTGATCATGAGTGACATAGACGATCGCCGCGCCGGTGGTGTGGTGAATATTCTGAATTTCGCGCCGCATGTCCATTCGCAGCATAGCATCAAGGCTGCTGAGCGGCTCATCCATCAACAGCAGCTCCGGTTCGGCGGCAATTGCCCTTGCCAGCGCCACACGCTGCTTCTGGCCGCCCGACAGCTGATGAGGCTGCCGGTTGGCCAGATGGGCCAGGCCAACCAGCTCCAGCACCTCTGCCACGCGTTCGTTCACCCGCTGCCGAAGCGCTGCCGATACACCTCTATGATGCTTGAGCGGGAATGCCACATGCTCACGGACCGACAGATGCGGCCATAGGGCGAAGGATTGGAACACCATACCAACGAGGCGCTGCTCAGGGGGCATGGTCCATCCTGGTGCGGACATGCGTTTTCCGTTTAGGACGATTTCGCCTTCTGTCGGCTCCTCGAAGCCGGCAAGCAGCCGCAGCAGCGTAGTTTTCCCGCAGCCTGAAGGGCCTAGAATGGCCATAAACTCGCCGGACTCAATGGTCAGGCTAATATTCTGGAGCACCTCGGTTCGGCCGAAGCGTTTGGTGACACCGGTGATTTGAATACTCATTATGAATTTTCCTCCCGTCTTCCGCTGAACCGCTTAACCAGCTGCAGCATTCCGAATCCGATCAGTATCAGCAGTACAATCAGGCTCGACAAGGCCGTTGAATAGGCGGTGTCGCCTGCCTGCTCAAAATTAAAGATCGTCACGCCGATCGTCCGGCTGCCTGGTGACCACAACAGTGCAGATACCGTCAGCTCCGTCAGAGCCGTCAGGAATACGAGCAGCGCGCCTCCAGCCAGTCCCGGCAGAAGCTGTGGGAGAAGGACGTACCGCCACAGCTTCCATGAGCCCGCCCCAAACATCCTTGAGGCTTCCTCTGTTGCCGGGTCTACCTGCATGATTGCCGATACCGAAGCCCTTACCTGGAGAATAAGAAAACGGCAGAAGTACGCGATCAGCAGAATGCCCGCACTGCCGTAAATACCCGGATTCCATCCTGGCACCGGCTCCATCCACGCCAAAATCATCATGAGGCCAAATACGATGCCCGGCAGCGTATACGGGATACTTACAGCCGACTCCGCCAGCCTGGTGATCCAGGATGGACGGCGCACCGAGGCATAAGCAAGCGCAGTACCGGCCAACAGACAGCTCACAAGCGTCACCAGAGCAAGCGTGAGGCTGGTTTCCACCGCTTCTCCCACCCGCGGATTATCAAGCAGGACATACCTGTAGTTAGCGAATGTCATATTGCTCCACGTGAAGGGAAGCCCATATGCCCGCTTCAGTGAGGTCGCTGCCATCGACAGAAGCGGCACGAAGGTGATCACTGCAAAGCCGCCCCACAGAATGACTTCCAGCATTCCTCTGTATCTGCCCAGCCTGATTCTGGGCCTGTCATCCTCCTTGGCCGACTCTCCCGTACGAACACGTCTTACCGCCGCCCACTGCACCAGGGTGCCTCCCAGCGCCAGCAGCCCCAGCAGCATGGATAAGACAGCTGCACGCGAGAAGGCTGAAGGGCCAAACCCGGCGATTTCTTCATAGATCAGTGTACTCAATACCGAGATCCCTACGGGTATTCCCAGAAAGGCGGGAATACCAAAGTTGTCCAGGGAGGCCAGGAATGCAAGCAGCGTGCCCCCTGCCAGTCCCGGCATCGCCAGCGGCAGTGTTATGCGAAAGAAAACCTTCCAGCGGCCTGTGCCGCTTACTCTGCCTGCCCATTCCAGATCTCGGGGGATTTTCTTCAGCACACTCAGGGTCAGCAGGTATACCAAGGGGAAATGATGAATCCCCATCACAAAGATAATGCCGCCATAGCTGTAGATGCTGAAGGGCTTGGCACCCGGATCGAACAGGCGAAGCAGCTGGGCTGCAAGTCCCTGATTGCCCAGAAAGGAAGCCCATGACAGGGTCAGCACATAGGAGGGCAGGATAAAAGACAGCAGCATCACCAGATGCAGCGCCTGTTTGCCGCGGATATCGGTATAGGCCATCACCCAAGCCGCTCCGATTCCACAGACAGCAGACACGAGTGTAGATCCGGCCACAATCCACAGGGTATCCTTAAGCGTCTTCCACGTGCGCGGCTCGTTCATCACATCCATGTATGAACTCAGCCCGAGACTGCCCTGTCCCTCAAAGCTCAGCAGAATCAGCTTGAACAGCGGAATAATGAAGCAGAACAGCAGGATCAGCAGCAGGACGAAGAGCCACGTTTTTCGCAGGGCCATACGGATATAAAGAGAGGGACCGCCATCAATCCGGCCGATCCCTTGTTTCTGGTTTGCTCGTGTCGGTATCGAACTCATCTGCAGATCCCTTCTTATTCCCCAAAGAGACTGATGAACGCCTTCTTGTCCTCTTCACGGGCTTCAGTGAGCACCGCAATGTCCCCGGACAGAACCTTCATCTCGCTGACAGTCTTCAGGCCCTCTGGTGCTGCGATTCCTTCACGAACCGGTGTGTACCCCGTTTCAGCCGCCAGCTTCTGCCCCTCTTCTGACAAAACAAAGTCGACAAAGGCCTGTGCAGCAGCCTCGTTCTTCGTCTCCTTCATAATACCGATCGGCTCGGTTATGACCGGCACGCCTTCTTCAGGGTAAACCAGCTCCACCGGAGATCCCTTTTGCTTTTCCCTGACTGCCAGGAAATCCACGACCATGCCGTATGATTTTTCACCGGCTGCTACCGCCTTGATCACCGCACCGTTGCCTTTAATGACGGTCATACCATTCTCCTTCAGCTGTTCGAAGAAGCTCCATCCGAAGTCTTCACTGCGGGAGAGAACGCCCACATTGTAGGCCGCAGCACCGGAATAAACCGGGCTTGGCATAATCGCTTGATCCTTATTCTCCGGCGCCGTTAGCACGGACCAGGAAACAGGGGCCTCCTGTACCGCTGCTGTGTTATATACGAGAGCTGTTGCCATCACTTTGGTACCAGTATACATGCCGTCCGGGTCAGCCATCTCCTCCGGAATACTCGCGCGCTCCGGAGATTCATATTTCAGCAGCATATCGGCTTTCTTCAAGCCTTCGAAGGTAACCGCATCGGCGACCAGCAGCACATCGGCCTGAACCTTGCCCGCTTGCTTCTCGGCCATTACCTTAGCAATGACTTCTTCTGTTCCTGAACGGAAGGTCTCCACTTCAACATCCGGATATCGGCTGTTAAAAGCGTCCACAAGCTTCGTGACATCCTCTTCAGGCTGCGAAGTGTAGAACGCCAGCTTGCCGCTGACTCCGGAAGCTTCCGTTTCACCAGCTTGTCCATTATTCGAAGCGGCTGCTCCTGTTGTACTCGTATCTCCTCCAGCATTCTCCGCCGTATTCGTCGTTCCCGTCTGGTTTCCGCCGCATCCGCTCAATGCCACGATGACCATCAAGCCAGCCAGCAGTGTCTTGAATTTCATAGCTGCATCGTCTCCTCTATAGAATCTATGTACAAGGGCAAATTATAGAGAAGGTTTGTTAGCCTTATGTTATCCAGGGTTTATCGGGCCATCAAATTTTCTGGGCATGCAAAAAAGCCGCAAACGTCCTGACGTTTCGGCACGTTTACGGCTTGCATGAGGTTCTTCTAATTCAGCTAACAGTCGGGCTGACACTTCTCCAGCTTATGCCTTCTCCTGCGGGTGCGTGAACAGCACCTGATGGATTGTCAGCTTGGCCCCCAGCATAATCGGGCCTTCACCCGCCTGCTCGGCTTGTCCTTCAGAAGCGGGCCGGCCATGCTGGCCGCCTCCCTGCGCAGATGCCCCGCCCTTGCGGCCATGGGCTTCCTTGAACGCATCGCTGTTGACCCAGCCGTCAAATGCCTCCCGGCTCTCCCAAGTGGTGCAAACCTTGAGCTCGTCATGCTCCTCTGTACCTTCCGTCTTCAGCAGCTCCATCCGGACAAACCCAGGCGCATGCTGCACTCCCTTCGGGTTCATGAACCGCTCGGCCACTGCATCCGCGTGACCGGCTTTGATTTTGATCGTATTGGTTACAAGAATCATCTTCATTCCTCCTCTGAAGCGTATGGCTTCAGTTTACCAATGATCTCCATCGTGTACAAATTGGGCTGAGTTCCGGTATGCAAAAAGCCGCCCCCGGCAGCTAAAGCTGCGGAGACGGCTGTCTATGGTTATATGCAATCTGCTGGTGGTCCGGCTAACTTCTTACTTCTTGCCTGCCGGCTCCTCCGATGATGCGCCAGCCGGCTCTACGACCAGCGTACCCTCACGCTCATCAATGACCAGCGTATCGCCTTTGGAGATTTTGCCCATCAGCAGATCCTCGGACAGACGGTCCTCGATGTGCTTCTGGATCGCGCGGCGAAGCGGTCTCGCACCATACTGCGGATCAAAGCCTTCCTTCGCCAAAAATTCTTTGGCAGTGTCTGTGAGAGTGAAGTCAACCTCCTGCTCACGCAGACGCTTGCGAAGCTCCTCGGACATCAGCGTCACGATCTGGGCGATATGCTCCTGCTCAAGTGAATGGAACACAATCGTCTCGTCGATCCGGTTGATGAACTCCGGACGGAAGTTCTTCTTCAGCTCGGCCATGACTTTGTCCTTCATTTGGTTAAACTCTCTGCCTGCATCCTGTGCAGCCGTAAAGCCAAGCGTGGAATTCCGCTTGATCTGATCAGCACCCACATTGGAAGTCATAATAATCAGCGTGTTGCGGAAATCAACAACGCGGCCTTTGGAATCAGTTAGACGGCCGTCTTCCAACACTTGCAGCAGAATGTTGAACACTTCCGGATGAGCCTTCTCAATCTCGTCAAGCAGAACAACCGAATACGGCTTGCGGCGGACCTTCTCGGTCAGCTGGCCGCCTTCTTCATAGCCAACATATCCCGGAGGCGCTCCGACCAGTCTGGACGTCGAATGCTTCTCCATGTACTCGGACATATCAATCCGGATAACAGCCTGTTCATCACCAAACATCGCCTCCGCCAGAGCGCGGGCCAGCTCGGTTTTACCAACACCTGTAGGACCAAGGAAGATGAACGAGCCCATTGGGCGCTTCGGATCCTTAAGACCTGCACGGGCGCGGCGGATAGCTCTTGCTACCGCTTTGACCGCTTCATCCTGACCGATGACACGGTCATGCAGAATCTCCTCCATCTTCAGCAGGCGCTCCGTCTCCTCTTCCTTCAGCTTGCTGACCGGAATTCCCGTCCAGCTTGCCACTACCTGAGCAATATCCTCAGGCGTCACTTCAGAGTCCGTGCGGCCCTGCTTTTCTTTCCACTGGTTCTTCGTAACATCCAGCTCTTCGCGCATCTTCTGCTCGGTATCGCGCAGGGCTGCTGCCTTCTCGAACTCCTGGCTCTGCACAGCCGCATCCTTCTCCTTGCGGATGTCATCCAGACGCGTCTCCAGCTGCTTGAGGTTTGGCGGTACCGTATAGGAATTCAGTCTCACCTTGGAGCCTGCTTCATCAATCAGGTCAATCGCTTTATCCGGCAGGAAGCGGTCGGTAATATAGCGGTCCGACAGCTTAACAGCCTGTTCAATCGCCTCGTCGGTAATCTTCACCCGGTGATGCGCCTCATAACGGTCACGCAGGCCGCTGAGAATCTGGATCGCTTCTTCAACAGACGGCTGATCAACCGTAATCGGCTGGAACCGGCGTTCAAGAGCGGCATCCTTCTCAATATACTTGCGGTATTCATCCAGCGTGGTCGCACCGATACACTGCAGCTCTCCCCGCGCGAGAGCCGGCTTGAGAATGTTGGAGGCATCAATCGCGCCTTCCGCGCCGCCCGCGCCAATCAAGGTATGAAGCTCGTCGATGAAGAGGATGATGTTGCCGGCCTGGCGAATCTCATCCATGATCTTCTTCAGCCGATCCTCGAACTCACCGCGGTACTTCGTTCCGGCTACGACAGACCCCATATCCAGGGTCATGACGCGCTTGTCACGAAGGGTTTCGGGAATTTCATTGGCAATAATCTTCTGGGCTAGGCCTTCAGCAATCGCTGTCTTACCAACGCCTGGTTCACCAATCAGCACCGGATTGTTCTTCGTCCGGCGGGAGAGCACCTGAATTACACGCTCAATCTCCTTGCTGCGGCCGATAACCGGGTCAAGATGGCTCTCGCGTGCGCTTGCTGTCAGGTCACGGGCCAGACCGTCAAGGGTCGGTGTGCTGACATTCGCAGGCGTGCCATGGCTGCTTGATACTGCTTCGCTGCTGCCAAGCAGCTGAAGCACCTGCTGGCGGGCCTTGTTCAGGCTGATGCCCAGGTTGTTCAATACGCGTGCAGCTACGCCTTCGCCTTCACGAATGAGGCCAAGCAGGATATGCTCGGTGCCGACATACGTGTGGCCCAGCTTGCGCGCCTCATCCATCGAGAGCTCGATAACCTTCTTGGCACGCGGCGTATAGGCAATATTCGTAGGCTGCTCCTGACCGCGGCCGATCAGCGTTTCCACTTCATCCTGGATCTTCTCCAGACCCAGTCCGAGGCCGATCAGCGCTTTAGCCGCTATACCTTCACCTTCCCGGATCAAGCCGAGCAGGATATGCTCCGTTCCAATGTTGTTATGACCCAGTCGTACCGCTTCCTCTTGTGCAAGAGCAAGCACCTTCTGCGCACGTTCCGTAAATCTTCCAAACATCATGTTCAAACACCTCCGCTTTCCGATTTCAATAGCTGCCCGCGGATTAGTTCCGCTCGGCGTATGTCACGCTGCTCGGGGTTCAGCACCTCGTCAAACACCTGCTGCAAAAACCCGGGCTGCGTCATCACCATTAGTTCATTCATGACACAGGGCGGCACATCCTGAATAATGCCAAGGTCAATACCCAGCCTCACATCCGACAGCCGCTGGGCGGCTTCCTTGGAATCCATAATGGAGGCATGGGACAAAATTCCGAAGGACCGGTTCACGCGATCCTCCACACGAACGCGGGATTCCGCCATCAGCCGCTCGCGCGCCGCCTTCTCATGCTCAATAATCTGGCGGGCCACGCCATACAGATTATCAATAATTTCTTCTTCCGATTGTCCCAGCGTAATCTGATTGGATATCTGGAACAGGTTGCCCACTGCTTCGCTGCCTTCGCCGTATAGACCTCTTACTGCCAAACCCACCTGGGTAATTGCCGACAGAATACGGTTGATCTGCTGGGTCAGCACCAGCGCAGGCAAATGCATCATGACAGAAGCCCTTATTCCTGTGCCGACATTGGTCGGACAGCTGGTCAGATAACCGAGCTTCTCATCGAAGGCAAAATCCACAGCACCTTCAAATGTATCATCAATCCGGCTGGCGACCGTCCAGGCTTCCTTGATCTGAAAGCCCGGGTACAAACACTGGATGCGGAGATGATCCTCCTCATTAATCATAATGCTGACGGACTCCTTATCATTCAGGAGCAGCGCTCCACCCCTCGACTCATTGGCAAGCCCGGGACTGATGAGATGCTTCTCCACCAGCACTTTCTTCTCCAGCTCGTTCAGCTCGGATAATATAAAAATATCAAACCTTCCGAAAGATTCCAACCTTTCATCCCGCGCAACGCCTGTCAGCTGCTCCATCACTTCTCGTGACTGCTGGTTTGTCGCCAGCATCGGGAAGGGATGGCGGCTTAAATTGCGGGCGATCCGAATCCGGCTGCTGATGACAATTTCCGAATCCGGCCCATTGGTTTTCATCCACTCGCTGAGCGCATCCTGCGCAAAACGTCGGCGTTCCATACGCACTACTCCCCCTTCCGCTTAAGCGTCCGCTAATCGCCGCTCCAACTCACGGATCCGGTCCCGGATCTGAGCCGCACTCTCAAACTCTTCATGCGAGATCTTCTCCTGAAGCTCCAGCTTGAGCTGTTCAATCTCCCGCCTGGACTGGATTTGCTGGCCGCTGCGCAGCGGGATTTTACCCACATGCACTGTGTTGCCATGCACACGCTTGAAGAGCGGATCAAGCCTGCCTGAGAAATGACGATAGCAGGAGCTGCAGCCAAAGCGTCCAATCTTGCTGAACTGGCTGTAAGTCAGACCGCATTCCTCACAGCGGATGGTCTGGGGCTTGGGACCAAGTCCCGATTGAGCCGCCGGCTCAAAATCGAGCAGTCCGGACAAGAGACTATGGATGGAGAAGCCGCCGGGCGTACCAGGTATCAATTCACCCTTCTCCCGTGCGCATGCCTCACAGATATGAAATTCGGTCTTCTCCCCATTTACAATCTTCGTAAAATGAAGTGTGGCGGGCTTCTTTCCGCACTCCTGACATTGCATCTGGAATACTCACTCCTTCTCCCGGTCATGCCAAGCACCGAGCGATGATCAGCGTGCCAACAGGGAAATCAGCATAGCCTTCAGCAGCCTAGCCCGCAGTTCGTCACGCTGGGGAAGCTTAAGTGCAATCGTATTACGGCAAATAGCCGCTCTCAGCAGGTTCGCCTCCCGCTTTGCAATAATACCCGCTTCCTCCAGCTGATAAATCAGGCCTTCTGCCGCCGTCTGGTCAACCTGCTCCCCAATCGTCTGATGAATATGGGTATGAATGACCTTCAGCGTCGGAAGCTCAACTCGCTGGATACGGATATATCCGCCGCCTCCGCGCTTGCTCTCCACCACATAGCCCTTCTCCAGTGTAAACCGGGTACTGATCACGTAATTAATTTGTGAGGGCACGCATGAGAACTTGTCTGCCAGCTCATTACGCTGAATTTCGACGGCTCCTTCAGAGCTTTCCTGAAGCATCTGCTTAAGATACTGCTCAATGAGATCGGAAATGTTGCGCATATCACCAACCTCCCCAAGCTGCTGCAGAATTACGGGACTGCATAACTTCGCCTCACTTGACTTTGACTTTCTTTGACTTTAACTTAATTATACGCAATTTTATCGTGTCGTCAAGCCTGTTATCCATGATGTTCATTAAATAGCTTGGGGCGGATGCGCCGCGATTTATACTTACCCTTACCCTGTTTTCCAAACTTTGATTGTTTGGCAGGCTTTGGGTAACTGCAGCGGCATCAGCCCCATGGAAGACGATAACCCCAAAATTTTAGAAGAAATCCGTTAAATAGGTCGTCCGGTCAGGAATCAGCCGCTCCAGCAGCTGGATCGTCTGTTCACCTGCTGATAACCTGCCAGCCTGAGAGAGCAGAGAAGGGCGCTTAAAGCTAAGCAACATCGCCGTAAGCGTCTGAATATCACAGCTGGCATCCGGCGTATGCGCCTCCATCTTGTCACACGGCTGCACGGAGGCTGTTCCATCAGCGGATATCCTGACTGTCCAGGTACCCTCATTCCAGGGGGCGTAGGGGTCAGACAGCTGGATAGTGAATTCGTGCAGCTCTCCGGTTGCCTGAAGCTTATACTGCTCCAGGAAAGGCTTCACATCTACAACTCTCGCCATAAAGTAAGGAATAATCTCCTGCTTAAACCGCGGGTTGCCTGCCACAAAAGAGGTATAATCGTTAATCGGCACAGTCATCTCAACGCGGTCAATCATCGAGTCATGATTGCTGATGAAGGTCCACAGCGCTGTCCGCGCCTCTTCATCCAGCGGTATGAATTCGTGTACGGTAAACACCCGGTCCTTGACTGCATATAGCATGTAGCCGGCCGGCTCTCCATCCGCCCGATAGTAAACAGCCGCATGTCCGGGCTTTCTGTCAAATACCGACTCCTTCCACCAGCTTTCGTCACGCTTCAGCATGCCGTTATACCGGACAGCGTATTGCCGGTAGATCCCATCCAGCAGCGGAATATCACCATTCCGGCGTTCAATCCTGCCCTGGTACGGCTGGCGCTCCGGCAGGAATGCCGTTTCAATCACATAACGCTTATATTCACAGTACATTTCATATCCGTATTTATGATAAAAGGAAAACGAAAACGGGTGTAGGCAGGAGATCGTTTGCCCCTCCTTCTTCATCGTTTCCAAAGCATGAGACATCAGCATCGCAACCAGGCCTTTACGTCTTTCCTCAGGCCAAGAGGCAACAGACGCCACACCTCCCATCCGGTATACCCCGCCATTGACATACAGCTCCAAGGGATGTAGGGACAGCGAGGCTTTCAGCTTGCCGTCCTCGAACGCTCCCCAATTCTCTTCCGGCTTAAACTGGCTTCTGTTCTCCTCCCTCTCCTCTTCAGTAAGCTCAGCTTGAAAGGCATACAGAAGCAGTTCCATTTGGGTATCAAATTCATCTTGGCGAAATTGTCTGATCTCCACTTGCGCAAGCACTCCTTCCCGGTTCAGTTATTGACTTGTATGTATGTCACAGCATGATGTATATAAATCCCATTATATACCTACCCTTCTACCGCTTCAAAAGGCAAAAGAAAAACCGGAGACTATAAGTCTCCGGCTGCTCGGGCTGCCGCTGGCGCTGCTGCTGCTTTGTGCTTATGCTGCTGGGTTACCCAATCCTTCATACGTGCTATGACAACCGCACTTCCAAACCATAAGACAATACCGAATAGTATACTAAGCCACCAATATGGCCGCCAATTCAAGAACACTAGCACCGTTAAAACACATACCGCGCAACCAAGCATCCCGTAGAAGGCACCCTGAGCAATCTGGGCTGCTTTCCTTGATCCATTCTCCTGACCCACCACCATAACTGCAGTCACCATAACCGCAGGGAAAGCTGCAAACATTCCCGCCAAGAGCTTCCAGGGCAGTACAACCGACACCAGATAACTGAGCATTACAGCCAAACCGCCTAATACAAAACGAAGAATTAAATCCTTGCTTTTCATACCTATCGCTTCCTTATGAATAAGATTGCGCGAAAAGCGCGATTAGCATCGATACAGAAAGCCAGCATACGACAGACAATGCAATGCCTTTCTTCCAGCCCTGCTTCATGCACAGCACACCTGCCATAAGAGCCACGAAGCTGTTAATTCCCATCCCGACTAGAGCACCCTTCGACAGCATGATGGACTGGTCAATGAGCTCTGCTCCCGACGCATCCATTCTAATCGTCAGCAAGGCTGCCAAATATACGGCCGGAAAAGCCGCGAATATGCCGCCGATTCTGCCGCCAAGCTTCCTTGCTATTAATGTAGATCCAAGAACCGCAGCGCCGCCAATGATGAATCGTATAGCCATAGCGGCTACTAACGAAGTATCCAGCATGGTTCCTCCTCCTTACCAGTTGATCCGGTACATTCAGCACCTGGCTTGGTTCCTTATGCCTATCCTCTGTATGCCTCATCGGCTCTCTATTATCTGTATCGATCATAACATGATCAATCTGTTCTAAATGTGAAATAATTCACTATAGATTTGAGCGGCCACCTCATGTGCCCAAAATAAGAAAACCTTCTCTCCAGTGGAGGAAGGCTAGATTTATTGTTTCCATAGAAGGATTAGAACGATTTAAACCCAATATCTGTGGTGGAGCGTTATAGCTTCGCTGATGGATAAAACCGTGCAGTTAAAAATTTCTAGTGATGCTCTTCCGGGTCAGCAGCAAGGTGCAGCCCAATTTTTGCAGCCTCGGTGATGGCATTACTTACTGGCTGCGGTTCCTCGCACTGAAGA
Source organism: Paenibacillus sambharensis (assembly GCF_003233845.1). Classification (GTDB taxonomy): domain Bacteria; phylum Bacillota; class Bacilli; order Paenibacillales; family Paenibacillaceae; genus Paenibacillus_I; species Paenibacillus_I sambharensis. The sequence goes on along the minus strand of NZ_QKRB01000035.1, from coordinate 944 downwards.
CCTTGTTCGACATGGTTACGATGTTCATCTGCCTCTGCAATTCTTTCCTTAACCCGGGCCGTATCCGTTGTCGACCGATGACCCATGTTCCGTCCTGTGGTCTGCTGCTTCTTCATTGAATTCTCTCCTCCTTCAATATCCCGCTGCGCCGATTATTCTCTTCAATAGGATGCTCAACAATAACGACAATACTCATGAACGTAGGCATGCAAAAAAGAGCGCCTGCCCAATATCTCGGACAAACGCTCTTGCTTATGGGTGTTACACCCTGAAAACCGGATGCGAATGAAGTTATAGAACCTTAGCTGGTTTGTTGTTCTTAATAGGATAAGCCCTCGACCGATTAGTATTCGTCAGCTGCACGCATTGCTGCGCTTCCACCCCGAACCTATCAACCTGGTCGTCTACCAGGGGTCTTACGAATTGGGAAATCTCATCTTGAGGGGGGCTTCACGCTTAGATGCTTTCAGCGCTTATCCCGTCCGTACTTGGCTACCCAGCGGTGCTCCTGGCGGAACAACTGGTACACCAGCGGTACGTCCATCCCGGTCCTCTCGTACTAAGGACAGCTCCTCTCAAATTTCCTGCGCCCGCGACAGATAGGGACCGAACTGTCTCACGACGTTCTGAACCCAGCTCGCGTACCGCTTTAATGGGCGAACAGCCCAACCCTTGGGACCTACTTCAGCCCCAGGATGCGATGAGCCGACATCGAGGTGCCAAACCTCCCCGTCGATGTGGACTCTTGGGGGAGATAAGCCTGTTATCCCCAGGGTAGCTTTTATCCGTTGAGCGATGGCCCTTCCATTCGGTACCACCGGATCACTAAGCCCGACTTTCGTCCCTGCTCGACTTGTAGGTCTCGCAGTCAAGCTCCCTTATGCCTTTGCACTCTCCGAATGATTTCCAACCATTCTGAGGGAACCTTGGGGCGCCTCCGTTAC
>NZ_QKRB01000034.1 GCF_003233845.1 Paenibacillus sambharensis | reverse complement strand
GGAGGGCACTGAAAAACCAAGCAATTTTCTTCACGCGGCCACATTTAGGTGTACAAAGAAGGCATCTGTCCGAAAATTCGGTGCAGATGCCTTCTTCTTTAATCTGTTTGTCTGGGATTTACGAGGCATCCTCAGTCCGCTAACTTCAATATCCGTTTGAGGTTTACGGCAAATATGGTCATAGCCCCTTGCAGCTGCATGCCAAGCAGACCCGAGGATGTGGCGACATCAAACCCGTGTCTATGTTTAAGTTCACTATTCTTTGCTTCAATCTTGTAGCGTTCCTTGGCTTTTGCTTTGAAATACTCTGTCTCTTGAAAGGCCATCTGTTCGGCGTGTTCATCAGATTTCAGGCTGACAGAGTAGGTTTTTGTCTTTGCTCCCTCTTTGTAGCAGCCTTCCCTGAGCGGGCAGCGCTTGCAGCGCTCGACATCGAAGTAGTAAGTATCCACCTGATTTTTGCCTACACCTTTCTTGCCTTGCCGAGCTTTGCGGACTGCCATATGCCCTGCCGTGCAGACATACATGCTGGCATCTTTGTTGAACAGAAATTCGTCTTCTTTCTTTCGGTTCCCCTGCGTAATGAGCGGGTTGAGTTTCGACACGAGCGCAATCTCGTTGCTCTTGGCATAGACCAGGTTGTCCTTCTCGGAATAGGCGGCATCGCCGATGACGGTGCTCACCTGCATGCCGGCCGCTTGGCTTTTCTCAATCAGGGTTTGTAATTGCTTGCCGTCATTCTTCTCGCCAGTCGTAATCACCGCTGCCGTAATAATTCTTTCTTCAGTCAAGGCCAGATGCGTTTTGTAACCGAAGAAGGCGGAGTCTGCACTCTTGTGGCCTATGCGTGCATCCGGATCTGCCGCCAGACGAAGCTGCTCGACATCATCGTCCACGGTCTCTTTCAGGAGATTCAGAGGTTCCGTAATCTTCGGCAGCTGCGCAATTCCTGACTCTGTCTCGACGAAGGCAATAAGTTTGTTACAGTAGGCAATTTCATCTTCCAGCACATCGTTTGTGTTCTTGGCCGGCATGCGGACTTTAACCGTTTCGTCCACAGCATACACGGCCTTCCGCAGCTTCTTGGCCCGATCTTGCAGGATTTCACGCGGCGATTTCTGGTTGTAGCGTGCTTTCGTGTGGGTGGCGTCTACGATAATGGACTTGCTCTTCAGGATTCCCTTCTCGATGGCAAGCTCTACTGTCTTGCCGATCAGCATGTCCAGCAGGTTCATGTCCTTCAAGCGCAGCTTGCGGAACTTCGTCAGGGAACTGGACTCAATGATCGGATCTTCCGGCGCCATATCTAGAAAGAACTTGAACGAAAGGTCGTACCGTGAACGTTCCACAATGTCTACATCTGACAGCTCGAAGATCGCCTTGAGTAGCAGATATTTAAACATACGGATCGGATCTATGGCATTTCGACCGTTGTTCTGACAGTACTTGTCTTTCAGTTCCTCGTATATAAACGCGAAGTCCACCAATTCGTTGATCTGACGCAGCATATTGTCTTTGGGGATCAACATATCGTACAGCTTGGCATATGGACTAAGCATCAACGTTTGTTGCTGCCGAATCATTCGCTCACCCGCTCTCTGTGATACCTTAATTATAAACGAGAAAAGGTACAGTCTCCTCAATTTCTTGAGTGTGACTGTACCTTTTCTATAAAACGGACTTTTTCAGTGCCCTCCGCGGATGGTCGGCGGTTTTTTTTGTTTTTGTGGTTGTTGAACATAAACCGTCTTGATTTTTTGCGCAGCTGTGAAAATAATAGAGTCGGATGGGGGTATTGGGAAGGGACAATATTTCATGAAAGGCAGATGAGGAAGGATGCAAAACAAACGGGCAACACTTGACTGCGACCTGCTTCTGAAGGAATTTCATGTGAGGGAGGTTCCTGTCCTGCAGACGGAGAAGCTGGCCTTCACAGGTGTCGGCAGCCGTGATGTCTATAACATTACAGCACCCTTTACAGATGAGGGGACCATACTGCTCGCAGGCCGGGTAGAGTCGCGGGACAGCGAAAGCTCGGATGTGATGTTCTTTGCGCAGCAGGAACAAGTATGGGCACCCAAGCATGAGCTGCCGGTATTCCATCTGCAGGATCCGTTCATTACGAGAGTTGGCGGCGAGCTGATTATGGGAGGCGTCCAAACCTACCCGAATCCGGAGGATGAGAACAGGCTGATGTGGCGCACAGTGCTCTACAGAGGACAGAGGGTAAGTGAGCTTCGCCCCTTCTTTACCGGTCCTGATGGGATGAAGGATCTCCGGCTGGTGGAGCTTGAGGATGGCGGGATCGGCGTATTCACCCGGCCGCAGGGTATCAAGGGAGGAAGAGGGAAAATCGGATTTGCCCGTACAGCTTCTCTTGAAGAGCTGACCATGGAACTGATTGCGGAAGCCCCTCTGCTTGAGGAACAGTTCACGGATGCCGAGTGGGGCGGCGTTAATGAAGCTCAAATGCTGTCGAATGGTCTCATTGGCGTACTGGGACATATAGCCCGGTTTGATGAAGGGAACAACAGGCATTATTACCCGATGATCTTCGTGCTGGACCCGGATACCGGCTGGTACTCGGATATCGAGCTGATCGCCGTCCGCAATAATTTTCTTCCTGGGCCGGCCAAACGGGAGGACCTGCACAATGTCGTATTCAGCGGAGGATTGGTGCGCAATCCGGATGGGACAGCGGTCCTATATGCTGGTATAAGTGATGCAGAAGCTCATACCATGACCATCCCGGACCCCTTCCAGAGGTTTGAAGCCTTAACAAGAAAAAATGAGAATACGTGAGAAATGAAGCAGTTTAACAAGGTAATTCTCACATAGTGGAAAATAATTGTTGATTTTCGGTCTTGAGCAGATCCTCCTCCATGTTTTATTAGTATTAATAGCAGTCTATGCTAACGAGTGCTAATCTTTTGTGAGGAGGGATACTTACCATGCTGCTTGAGAAGCCATTCTTACGGAACGACTTATTTATGCTGCCTGGAAGGCAGTATGCGGCAGAGTCCGCTGCTTCCGAGTTTCCATCCGCAGGAAGAATGAAGGCATTCTGGTCTGCAGAAGCTCTCCGGGTTCCGCACAGTGTTCGAAGCGTGCGAGGCATCCGGAGACTGAGAAGAAGGCTGAGAAGGGTAATTGCACGATATCCATAGCTTGTTCCGGTCATACTGATGCAGTCATTAGCGTCTTTTTGTCATAACGGTAACCTGATAGAGAAGCCGGTTGCGGCCGAATAATTTAGCGCTCATGGGAACATGACCGGTGAATCGTTCCTTTGCAGCAGGCTTATTTGTTATGTCCGAGGAGGAGATTGCGATGAAAGCATTATTGCTTGCGGGCGGGCTGGGAACACGGCTGCGTCCGCTGACTGAACAGCTTCCGAAGCCCATGGCCCCTGTTGGTAACCGGCCGTGGCTCGAGCATCTGATTCTGCAGCTGAAGGAACAAGGGATTGGAGAATTTGTTATTACCCTGAAGCATTATCCCGAATTGATCCGTTCTTACTTTGGCGACGGCAGCCGGTTCGGGGTCTCGATCGCTTATACGGTTGAAGAAGAAGCGCTGGGCACGGCTGGCGCGATCAAAAATGCCGAGCATCTTCTCGGCGAACGGTTCCTTGTTTTCAATGCCGATGTTATTCAGAAGGTTGATATACTGCCGCTTATTGAATTCCATAAACAGCATGGCGGGAGCGCGACAATTGGCCTTACGCGTGTTGAGGACCCGTCGCAATTCGGCGTAGTGGATATTACCCCGTCGGGCCGGATTCTAAAATTTATCGAGAAGCCGCCGATTGGACAAGCGCCGTCAGATTTAATCAACGCGGGTGTTTACCTGCTTGACCGTCAGGTTCTCTCCCTGATTCCAGCTGGCAGGGAGGTTTCCATTGAGCGGGAAACGTTCCCGCTGCTCATTCAGCAGGGGCTTGGTGCATACGGCTGTCACATGCGGGGCTATTGGCTGGATATGGGAACCCGGGAACGCTACCGCAAGGTGCATTGGGACATTCTGGACCGCACCTTCCCGCTCCCGATTGCCGGTCATGAGCAGAGCAGAGGAATATGGGTGGGAGAGGAATGCGTCATTGGCTCTGGTGTCCTCCTGATTCCGCCGGTTCTGATCGGAGACCGCGTGCATATCGGCGATAAGGCGATAATCGGGCCTAACACAGTCATTGGCAATGACTGCCGGATTGAACGGGAAGCGCGCTTGTCTGAAACCATTCTGTGGGATAAATGCCGCGTAAGCCGCGGGGCACAGCTCTATCAGTGTGTCTTCGGTTATGAGGCGGAAGCGGGAAGCGGACACGTCCTGTATGAAGCCGTTGTGAACCGAATGAAGGAGGCTATGACCGTATGACCAAGATTGCATACATCGGTACCTATGTCCCTCAAAAATGCGGGATTGCAACCTATACCCATCACCTGAGACAGAGCGTACGTGCCGCCAAGGGCTGGACAGGCATCGACCCAGTGATCGCGATAACGCCAGCCGGCTGGGCGGAAGAGCATACGGACCCTGCGCTGCAGACGCTGGAGAAGGAAGACCGGGATGCTTACCGCAAGCTTGCCGAGCGTCTGAATGCAAGCGATGCGGCAGTCGTGTCGCTGCAGCATGAATTTGGCATATTCGGCGGAGAGGCTGGAAGCTATATTCTTGATTTCATTGAGCATCTGGAGAAGCCGCTGGCTGTAACCTTCCATACGGTATTCGAGGAACCGCAGGAGCCATACCGGAGCATCCAGCGCCAGATTGCCGAGCGGAGCGACCTGATCCTGATCATGAACCGCCAGGCTGGGGCTTACCTGGAGCGTTCATTCCATATTCCACGGGACAAAATCAAGTTTGTGCCGCATGGCACGCCAGAGCCAGCACCGGGCAAGCGGGAAGTTTTCAGGGAAGCGCATGGCTGGGACGGCCGAAAGGTGCTGATGACGTTCGGGCTGCTGAGCAGAGGCAAGGGCCTTGAAACCATCATCCGTGCGCTGCCTGAAGTTGCCAAGGAAATACCGGATGTTCTGTATGCCATTGTGGGGCAGACCCATCCAGAGGTGCGCAAGCATGAAGGAGAAGCATACAGGGAGGAGCTCAAGGAGCTGGCACAGCAGCTCGGCGTAGAGAACCATGTGGTTATGGTTGACCGCTATGTGGAAGAAGATGAGCTGGTTGGCTATCTATCGGCATGCGATCTGTATCTGACGCCATATCCGGGCATGCAGCAGATCACCAGCGGCACACTGGCCTATGCCGTTGGTCTTGGGCGTCCTGTACTCAGCACGCCATATGCATATGCCAAGGATTTGCTGGGCAGCCATCCCTACCTTCTGCTGCCTCCAGGTGAGCATCAGGTGTGGGCTTCCCGCATGATCTCTATTCTGTCGGATGACCATGTGCTCAGCCGGTGGGAAGACAAGATGGCGAAGATAGGCGAGAGCATGCATTGGTCCAAATCCGGTGCCCTGCATCTGCGTCTATTCGGCCAGTTAGTACGGGATTATCCAGTTCTGCAAGCCAACTAGGGAGGGGATCAGCAGTGGAGACATCCAAGGTATCAGTACGGCATCTGCGCAGGATGACAGACGACACGGGCCTGCTTGAGCATGCCCTCGGCCTGCTGCCAAGGCGCAAGGAAGGCTACACCACCGATGATAATGCGAGAGCCTTATGGACATGTGTGGAGTGGATGAAGCTGAGCCCGGACATGGCCGGCGAATGGCTGGAGCTTGCCGATACTTACCTTGCCTTCCTGCTCTGGATGCAGCGAGAGGACGGCTCCTTCCACAACAATGTCGCCTATGACCGGCGGCTGGAACAGGAGGAGCCGTCAGATGACTGCTTTGGAAGGACGGTCTGGGCTGCTGCCTGCGCATGGCTTGGTCTGGCGGATGACGACCGCAGGATGGCGGCAGAATCGCTGTTGATCCGGTCGGCACAGCAGGTTGAGAATCTTAAGTACCCGCGGGGATGGGCCTACACACTTGCGGCCTATTCGGCAATCCTGCGTGATCCGCTGCGGCAGCCCGTTCAGGGCAGCAGGCCGGACATAGAGCAGCGGCTGCAGCTCCGTGAGAGAGTAGAATGGCTGGAGAAGAAGCTGCTTGAGCAGTATAAGCGGCATGCAGCTCAAGGGTGGAGATGGTTTGAATCGTCTATGACGTACGGCAACGGTGTCCTGCCTTGGTCACTGTTCTTATCCTATCAGGTGACAGGCTCTGAGGAAGCCCGCCAAGCGGCGCGTGAGTCGCTGGATATGCTTCGCAAGGTCATGACGTCTCCGGAAGGGCGGGTCCGGCCGGTCGGGAACGAGGCATGGGCATCAGCAGATCACACCAGCCAGTGGGATCAGCAGCCTCTTGAGGTCATGAAGCTTGCCCTGGCATGCAGGGAAGCTTACCTGGTGGAGTGGAAGAATGAAGATGCGGATATGGTAAAACGCTGCCGCGAATGGTTCCACGGAAGCAATGACTGCTCCGTCAGAATAGCAGACATTCACGAAGGCAGCTGCTGCGACGGACTGACCCGCAGCGGTCCCAACCGCAACAGGGGGGCAGAATCCACGCTGTCTTATCTGCTGACGGAAGCCTTTTACAACGAGACAATCTTATTAGGCCGGGAACGGGAAGCACAAGTATATTCTCGATAAGCAGGTATGACTTGAACAGGAGCGGTGATTCGCGGGGAGGGGAGCATGCGAATCATCGCTCCTGTTGTTTGCGGACTGCTAAATGATTATTGATGGTTACCCTCTGGCATAATGTTCGCTATACTTAAATAATAGGCGGTTTGAAGCAGAACAGTTACAAGTCCGCCAGTATGGTGGTAAAGAGCTGATAGACCTGAATAAGATCTATCCGAAGGAGGAGAGGGATATGGCCGTACAGAAGGAGCAGGATACAGTCATTGATTATGGAGACGTTTCGGTAACGGGTGGTCTGTCCGTCTTTTCTGAAGAATTCGACCACGCCTTTTATTATGATGGCGATGACCTGGGGGTTACGTGCAGGGAGGGGCTAACCCGGTTCAGGCTGTGGGCCCCGACGGCTTCCGAAGCCCAGGTTTTGCTGTATGAATCTGCACAAGGATCAGCTGTCCGGGTTATGCAGATGAAGCGTTCCGACAAGGGGACCTGGCTGCTTGAGGTAAACGAGCCGCTGGCAGGCTTTTATTATACGTATCTGGTCAAGATCGGCTCGCAGTGGAACGAAGCAGCAGATCCTTATGCAGCAATGGTAGGTGTCAATGGCGAACGTGCTTATATCGGAACCTTGGAGCAGACTGATCCGGAAGGCTGGGGTGTCGAGAAGCCGGCTATACAATCGCCGCTGGATGCTGTTATCTATGAGCTGCATGTTCGCGACCTGTCCATACACCCGGAGAGCGGCATCCGGCACAAGGGCAAATTCCTGGGGCTTGCCGAGGAAGGGACGACAGGTCCGGACGGCATACATACCGGTCTTGATCATATAGTTAATCTGGGCGTTACCCATGTGCAGCTGCTGCCGATCTTCGACATCAGCTCGGTATCCATTGATGAAGCAAGTGATACTCCGGCTTATAACTGGGGCTACGACCCGCAAAATTATAATGCGCCGGAAGGCATTTATGCTACAGACCCCCATGATCCCGTGTGCAGGGTGCGCGAGCTGAAGCAGCTGATCCATACGCTGCACCGCCGCGGCCTGCGGGTCATTATGGATGTTGTTTATAACCATGTCTACGACGGCTACCGTGCCAATCTGGCCAAGCTTGTCCCAGGCTATTATATGCGCCACTGGCCGGACCGCACGCTGTCGAACGGATCTCACTGCGGCAATGATGTGGCCTCTGAGCGTCCCATGGTCCGCAAGTTCATTGTGGACTCGATTCTGCATTGGGCCAAGAATTACCGGATTGACGGATTCCGTTTCGACCTGATGGGGCTGCTTGATATTGAGAGCATGCTCGAAGTGAAGCAGAAGCTCCATGAAATAGACCCGTCCATTCTGATCATCGGGGAAGGGTGGATGATGAACACCGCTCTGCCGGAGGACCAGCGTGCTGATATGAGGAATGCCGCGCGGCTGCCAGGCATCGGAATATTCAATGATCAGTTCCGCGATACGGTAAAGGGGAAGACGCTCGAGCCTACGCGCAAAGGATTTGTCAATGGAAGCTGGGATTGCGGTTACGACCTGAAGCGGGCGGTTGTCGGCGGAACGGCGTATGACTCGGGCATGAAGATATTCGCAGATGAACCGGTACAGTCCGTGAACTTTGTGGAATGCCATGATAATCATACCTTGTGGGATAAGCTCAGCATCACCAATCCGGATGATCCCGAGCCGGTTCGCAGGCAGATGCACCGGCTTGCCACTTCAATTGTTCTGACCAGCCAGGGTATCGCATTCCTCCATGCCGGCCAGGAATTTATGCGGACCAAGCAGGGCATTGAGAACAGCTACAAATGCGGAGATGATATTAACGCGCTGGATTGGCATCGCTGTGCCCGCCATCAGGATCATGTGGAGCATGTCCGCGCGCTGATCCAGATCCGCAAAGAACATCCGGCCTTCCGGCTGCGTACAACAGAGGAGATCCGGAGTCATCTGGTATTCGAACCTGCTCCGGATGCCAGAAGCCTAGCCTTCACGCTTCGCAATCATGCGGGAGGGGATGCGACGCAGCATCTGCTCGTGCTGTATCATGCCAGTCAGGAGAAGATCGAGCTGCAGCTACCCCAGCTTGGAGAGTGGAAGACGCTCTACACGGATATGCAGCTGCATCAGCTGGACCGGCAGCAGGCTGTGGCAGAAGGAATTGGCACGTTAATTCTTGCAATAAATTAATTGCCGAAGGGCGAACCGGCGGCTGGAGTGACTGTTGTGGAGAGAGGATGGATGGAGATTGAAGCAGGTGCAGATCTATCACTATGATGCTTTCTCGGATATTCCCGGCAAAGGCAATCCGGCAGGGGTCGTACTAAATGCTGAGAACCTTACCGGTGAGGAAATGCAGGCCGCTGCCAAAGCCGCAGGCTTTAATGAGACGACGTTCATACTGCCGTCACAAGCCGCTGACTTTACATTCAAGTATTATACACCCGGCCATGAAATGAATTTGTGCGGCCATGGCACCATGGGGGCGATCAGCTGCATGCTGGATCAAGGCCTAATTGGCGGCCAATCGGTCATCACGCTGGAAACGAAGGCGGGTATTCTGCCCATCGAGCTTCTGCAGGCGTCTAATTACCCGCTCGTCATGAAGCAGGCAGCGCCCGCGTTCAAGCCCTTTACAGGCGACAAGCAAGCGCTAATGGAGTCGATTGGGCTGACACTTGCTGAGCTCGATGATTCCATGCCGATCGTCTACGGCAGCACGGGAACCTGGACGCTGCTTATTCCGGTCAAGGAGCTGACGGCGTTCGCGGCGATGAAGCCGGAGAATGCCCGGTTTCCGGTCATTCTGAAGGAAATGCCGAGAACGTCCCTGCATCCGTTCTGCATGCAGACGATTCACGAAGATGCTGTCATGCATGCCCGGCACTTCTCATCGCCCTATTCAGGCACGATTGAAGACCCGGTTACGGGCACAGCTTCAGGCGTCATGGGTGCTTATTATATGACCTATCTCCATCCCGAGCTTGAATCAGCCGAGCTTATCATTGAGCAGGGTCAAGAGATGGGCCGGGACGGGAAAGTCAGGGTGCTTGTAAACCGGTCTGCTGAACAGACCATTGATGTGCGGATCGCCGGCAGCGCCGTCTGCGTTCGCAGCTTTACGGCAGATATTGGCTAAGAATCTTGCGGTCATAATTGGCAGCAGGCCGCATAGTTATATAGTGGGAGACGTAATCTGCTGTCTGATTAAGGGAGGAGAAGCTTGACGAAGGAGCATTACAGCAGTAACGGAGGGGAAAACAATGGGTGTCGACACGCTCATTCAACTGCTCATACTGATTGTAATGATCGTCGGGCTGACAGGTCGTTCTGGAAATTCATAAGTTTTTCATAAAAAGCCGGAATAGCTCGCTATTCCGGTTTTTTACATGCTACAATATGGGAATTATATCAAATCATCTATACATAAGGAGCTGAATTTCGATGATACTGGAACAAGCGGAATTACAAGTGAAGGCGGGGATGGGACAGGCATTCGAGGAGGATTTTCGCAAGGCTTCACGCATCATCTCGTCCATGAAGGGCTACATCAGTCACGAGCTTCACAAGTGCATGGAGGTATCGGACAAGTACCTGCTGCTGGTCAGATGGGAGACGCTGGAGGACCATACGGAAGGCTTCAGAGGCTCAGCAGAGTATCAGGACTGGAAGCAGCTGCTGCATCACTACTATGATCCGTTCCCGGTGGTTGAGCATTATACGGCTATTAATCTGACATAAGAGAAGATTGATATGAATCCCGAAGGTTTGGCCGGCCGGGTTGGGATTTTCAGCCCATTTGCGATATGATGGAGTCAGGCGCACACTGCACCGCCAGGATTACGCAAGATCACAACGGATGAACGTTCACTACTCTAACACTGGAGGTTGAGGTTGATGAATGAACTGTTGAAGAAGGCATTGTCGCTAGGCGTAGGCATTACCGTCACGAGCAAGGAGAAGGTTGAGAAATATGTAGACGAGCTCGTCCGCAAGGGAGAGGTCGCTCCTGGCGAATCCAAAGCCCTCGTCAGCCGGCTGGTTCAGCGCGGAGAGGAAGAACAGACGCAGATCAAGCAGATGATTCGTGAGCAGCTGCAGCAGCTGCTGGTCGAGCTGAATATGGCGACGAAGGAAGATATTGCACGCCTGGAGAAACGGGTGGAGAAGCTGGAACAGCCGCTGCCGCCGCTTGAACCATTGTCTGCTGATGTCAACTCCGAGCAGGAGGCTTCGGCTGCGCCTTCGGTGAATCCACAGCCTTAATTGAACCTACACAGCGAAAGGAGTCTGCCCCATGATCAGGAAACGGATACGTCATATTAACCGCTACCGGGATATCGCCTCAGCGCTGATCCGTCATGGGTTTGGCTTCATCGTACAAGAGATAGATGTCTTCCATATGCTGCCGCTGCCTGTCCGCATGTTTCAGGAGCCGGCCAGCGTCCCGAAGAAATCCGTTGCCTACCGCATTCGTCTTGTAGTCCAGGAGCTTGGGCCGACCTTTGTCAAGCTTGGCCAGCTGGCCAGCACACGTCCCGATGTATTTCCTGAGGAAATGGTGAGGGAGCTGGAGAAGCTTCAGGATCAAGTCGAGCCGTTCGAATATGAGGAAGTGTGCAGCATCATCGAAACCGAGCTTGATATGCATATGGACGAAATCTTTACCCGCTTCAGCCAGACGCCGCTTGCTGCAGCTTCCATCGGCCAGGTCCATCTGGCTGAGCTCTCGAATGGCGAGCGGGTGGCGGTTAAGGTGCAGCGCCCAGACATAGAGGAGACCATTAGGACGGATTTTGAAATCCTGCAAAATCTGGCGCTGCTCGCCGAAAACCGATTCGAGTGGGCCAGGCGGTATCAGGTCGTGAAGATGATTCAGGAATTCGGCAAGTCCCTGCTGCAGGAGCTGGATTATACGATTGAAGCCAGGAACACGGAGACGATCGCGAAGCAGTTCGCTAATGACTCAAACATCTACATACCAGCCGTTCATTGGGCTTACAGCACGACCAGAGTGATGGTAATGGAATATGTAGACGGAATCAAGGTCAGCCATGATGCCGAGCTGGTCGAGCTTGGCTATAACAAGAAGAAGATTGCCCAGCGCTTCACCCGGGCCATGCTTCACCAGATCTTCATAGAAGGCTTCTTCCATGCGGACCCGCACCCTGGTAATATTATGGTCCTGCCGGATGAGCGGATTGCATTCATTGATTTCGGCATGATCGGGCGTCTGACGCCTGAGATGAAGCAGCACCTGTCTTCACTAATTATCGCCCTGATGAGGCAGAGCACGGATGGAATTATCAAGACTGTCTTAAGGATGGGAATCGTCAAGCAGGATGTGAACACGGCGCAGCTGCGCAAGGATATTAACATACTGCGGGAGAAATATTACGGCGTTCCGCTCAGCGAGGTCAGCCTGGGTGAAGCTGTTAATGATCTCTTCGATACGGCTAACCGTCATCAGATTCAGATCCCGGTTGATCTCATTCTGGTTGGCAAAGCGCTGCTCACAATGGAAGGGGTGGCAGAACGGCTCGATCCTGAAATCAGCATGGTGAAGCTGGCTGAGCCGTTCGGACGGCGGCTGCTGAAGGACAAGTTTCATCCCCGCAAGATTGGTGAGACGTTGTGGAAGGACATGATGGATTACGGGGAGCTGCTGGTTCACTTCCCCAAGCAGCTGCGGGAGCTTATGAATGTCGTCAAGAACGGCCATATGCGGCTGGAAATCAGCGTGCCTGAGCTCGATGTGTTCCTGCGCAAGCTGGACCGGATCAGCAACCGGCTCTCCTTCAGTATTGTTATGCTCGCGTTCAGCATCATTATGATGGGTCTTATTATCGGTTCCTCCTTCACCCGCCAGACGACTGTGCTCTCTAACGTTCCGGCACTTGAGATCGGGTTCACGATCGCGGTCCTGATGTTTGTCTGGCTGCTGTATTCCATCTTCAAATCCGGCAGGTTCTGACGGTTTGGTGAAACGAGTCCGGATGGCCGTTTAAGGGTTCGTTCAATTAGGGTATACCTGTACTGTAGGCATAACCGATTGGAGGGATTAACCATGAACCCACTTTACACAGCGGAAGTGACAGCGAAGGGCGGCCGTGAGGGACAGGTCGTTTCATCCGATGGCATCATTAATCTGGATGTGAAGATGCCCAAATCGCTTGGCGGAGCCGGGGGAGAAGGAACGAACCCTGAGCAGCTGTTTGCGGCCGGATATGCGGCATGCTTCGACAGTGCTCTTAACCTGGTTATTCGCAACAAGAAGATTCAGGGCGTGCAGGGAACGAAGGTTACAGCCAAGGTGTCCATCCTGAAGGATGAGACAGACAATGGCTTCAAGCTGGAGGTCGAGCTGAACGCCAAGGTAGATGGCGTCGACCGGCAAACCGCCCAGGACCTCATTGAGCAGGCCCATCAAGTCTGCCCGTATTCCAAGGCAACAAGAGGCAATATTAAGGTGAATCTGCAGGCTGAAGAGTAAATCAGTTACAACTGGGTTATGAAACCAGGCAGCGCCTTTCTCCACGGAGAAGGGTGCTGCTTTTTTTGTCGTGCTTCGAGAGGGTATTAGGTCCAGCTCCTATTCCCGACGCAGGTCGGGTTTAGCGGCTGGACTCCGGCCGGTGTCGGGGAGCGGAAGCTGCAGGTATAGTGGGATTAACAGCAGGAGCCGGACTACACCGTACATAACTATGAGAGGAGAGAGTTCATTTGATCCCAATGTTAAACGCCGATTCCAAGCCCAAAGTGAGCCGCTTGTTTCGCCGGGCCGCGGCCGGTCTGCTGGCATTGTCGCTGCTTACAGCACCTATGGCGGCATTCGCTGCCGCAGCTCCCCCAGCTGCTGCGGCAGGGCCAACCGACCCGAAGGAGGTTGAAGCCTTCGCGGATTCGTTCTTCGAAACACCAGAGATCAAGGATAAGCTGACAGGTGCTGCGTTTACAGTCGTGGCAGAAGGGAATGTGGTCCTGAACAAAGGTTACGGATACGCCGATGTGGAGAGCCGCCTGCCGGTCAAACCAGACAAGACGATGTTCCGCATGGCGTCTGTCTCAAAGCTGTTTACGGCCACTGCCTTGATGCAGCTTGTGGAGGAGGGGAAGGTCAGCCTGGATGATGAGGTCGAGAAATATCTGAACGGGATAACATTCACGAACAAGACAGGCAAGCCATTGTTAATCCGGCACCTGCTGACTCATACGACCGGGTTTGAATTTACGGATTCGGTTGCCGTCCCTTCCGAACAGACAGGAGCTGACTATTCGCTTGAGCAGTTCATCAAGGATGCCCGGCCGGATATCGTCATTGCCCCGGGTGAGGCTTACCGCTATGATAACTATGCCTTCAATCTGCAGGGGCTTGTTGTCCAGAATGTGACAGGGAAGCCGTTCGAAGAGGTTGTGGAAGAGCGGATCTTCGAGCCGCTTGGCATGAACGACAGCGACTTCCGGATTACCGAGCAGGTGAAGAGCCAGCTTGCAACCGGTTATAACAGCAAAGGGCAGGCTTATCCGGTGTATCCTATGATACCGACAATTGCACCCGATGGCGGCATGTTTGCCACGAATTCAGATATCGCGAAGTATATGCTGGCGAATCTAGATGGAGGTAAGCTTGGAGACGGCCGGATTCTGAGTGCGGACACGACTGCACTTATGCATCAAGCACATGTCGGCATTCATGAGGAGCTGCCGAACGCAGGGCTTGGCTTTGAAATGTTCTTTCATCAGATGTTTAACGGGCAGGTTGTCATTGGAAAAGGCGGCGACCTTCAGGGCTACCATTCCTGGCTCTGGCTGCTGCCGGAGAAGAACGTCGGCGGTTTCATTGTAACGAACACAGATGCGGTGGATGTACGGGTTGCATTGTTCGAAGCGTTCATGGATCATTATTATCCGCAGGAGGATCAGCCGCGCCAGCCGATCGATGCCAGCAAATCAGAGCTGCAGCGCTTTGAAGGGATTTACCGGAATCTCCGGGTGCCCCTGTTATTCTATGAAGTGAAGCCGGAGCAGGGCTATCTGCTGGTCAAGGATATGTACGGCGAGCGCAAGCTGCGGCAGGTCGAACCGCTCCTCTTCCAGGATGAGGACGGGAACCTTGCCGCTTTCAAGGAAGATGATTCCGGGGATGTCGCTTACTTCTACTACACCATCCCGGATTCCTGGGCAGCGAAGGCCCCTGTGCTTGAGCCTTACAAGGATGTGCCGGAAGATCATGCTTACGCTGCGTATATTTATAAGATGAGGAGTCTAGGGGCTGCCCTGGATGAGGACAATGCGGAGCGCTTTGGTCCGGCAGAGCCCGTCACACGCGGAGAGTTTGCCGCGCAGATTATGCGGATGGCAGGCCTTACCCCTTCAAGAACGCCGTCACTCTTCAAGGATGTGAAGGGCCACAAGTATGAACCGGAAATTCAGACCTTAACAGAGCTTCAAGCTATTCAAGGCACTAAGAACGGGAAGTTTAAGCCTGACCGGCCGATAACAAGGGAGGAAGCCGCCGTCATGCTTCACCGGTTCGCCAAGGCTGTCGGTTTCCCTGATTTTACCGCCAAGCTGGCGGATAAGTCGTCTCCCTGGGCGGAGGAGTCCATACAATATGTGGTGGGAGCCGGATTGTATGGCCCAGAGGTAAAGGTGGATGAACAAGGCGCGGCCCATTTCCGCCCGAAGGACCGGTTGCTTCGCCAGGAATCTGCTGCTATGCTGATCAAGGTGGCAGATATCGTGAAGTCCATTGTTTAACAGGCAATAACGACTTAACCGGGTCTGCCTTGTTGTTTGACAACGACGGACGGCTATGCGGCATTATCGATCCGCAGCCTGTCATTGGCCCGCCGGCTTATGATCTCATCTACGCCTTTTGCTCTTCGCCGGATGACCTCTCGTATGAGACGATTAGCGCGGCATTCGAGCAGCTGGCTGTTGGTACGAAGCAGGACCGAATATATGAAGAGGTTCTGATCGGCTTGTATTTCCGGATCTCCACCTGCTTGAAGCACCATCCGCATGACCTGCAGGCTTATCTGGACGCATGGGAGTGGTGGAGGCCGGCAGTGGAGCAATGAAGCAGCGCTCTGGTCTACTTATTGGGGCCGGTACTGCCGATAATAGAAGTAGGCACAGATGGCATAGTCAACTCTATTAACCATCTGCCCCAATCTGACCGACAAGCGGAGGGCTCGACATGGCGATTACCAGCAAAGATATTGTAAAGACCCTAACAGACGCGGCAGGCTATACACTGGACACGCGGGACTGGGCGACCTTCCACAGTAGTGTTATGACGATATCAACGTGCCTTAACCTTGAACCCGAGGTTGCATGCGAGCTGCATCTGGCTTATATGTACACCCTGTGGGAGGGTGAATTCATGGAAACGATCCACGATATCTGTATCCAGATTCATGAATCTGCCAAGGAAGCTGAGCAGCCCTTCGAGATTCTGGAGGTCATTGCACATGCCGCGCAGCCTAAGCTTGTCTTCCGGGGACTTGTAAACAAATATTCGGACTCTTATACCCGGGTGGGTGAATGAGAAGAATAAATACATCGAAGACCGTCTGGACATCCAGGCGGTCTTCTTGCTGAACCGGTGAAGATTTATTCCGGCTGGAAAAGGATAAATGATAGGGAAGGGGTTAGATAAACGAAGCTGTATCACGCAGCAGGGGAGGGGAATTAATGGAGGAGAGACAATGGTGGAAGGAAAGCGTTGTGTATGAAATTTATCCGAGAAGCTTCAAAGACAGTAATGGAGATGGTGTTGGCGATCTGGGCGGAATTCTGGAGAAGCTGGATTATCTGGAAGAGCTGGGCGTGGAGACGCTCTGGATAACGCCGGTCTACAGTTCGCCTAATGCTGATTACGGATACGATATTCGCGACCATTATAGGATCGCCGGGGAATATGGATCGATGGCCGACTTTGAGCTGCTGCTTGATGAGATTCATAAACGGGGAATGAAGCTTCTTATGGATCTGGTTGTCAATCATACATCAGATGAGCATCCCTGGTTTATTGAAGCGCGCAGTTCCGCAGATAATCCATACCGGGACTATTACATCTGGCGTCCGGGCAAGGAAGACGGCAGTCCGCCGAACAACTGGCTTTCCTACCTGGGTGAATCAGTCTGGACATACGATCCGCATACGAGGGAGTATTACTTTCACCTCTACAGCCGGAGACAACCGGACCTGAATTGGGATAATCCGAAGGTGCGCCGTGAAATGCGGAATATAATACGGTTCTGGCTCGACAAGGGGATTGACGGCTTCCGGATAGATGCCGTTAACGTCATTTCCAAGGAAAGTGATCTGCCGGATGCAGAACGAAGTCCGGAAGAGAAGCTGCAGGCTAATGGAGAGCCTCATTATAAGAACGGACCTAATATCCATACGTATCTGAAAGAGCTGCACGAGGTTTTCTCGCAGTATCCGATTGTAACAGCAGGCGAGACATCCTCCGTAACCATCGATGATGTTAAGCGTTATACCTCTCCCGAACAGAAGGAGCTGGATATGGTGCTAATGATCGAAGCATCGAAGATTGCGGATCCCGAGCATGATATGTGGGAGGAAAAGCAGTGGACGCTTACAGAATTAAAGTCTATTGTGAAGAACTGGCAGCAGGAACTTCACGGACAGGGGTGGATAGGCTTGTACCTCAGCAATCATGACCATCCCCGGCTCGTCTCATACCTGGGACATGAAGGTGAATATCGGGAGGCATCCGCGAAGCTGTTGGCTACCCTGCTGCTGACGCTGCGCGGCACACCATTTATCTATCAGGGCGAGGAGCTCGGCATGACGAATGCGGATCATCTGCAGGGCATTGAGGACTTTAAAGAACAGCAAGCCTTAGCTTATTTCCGAACCATGGTGTTGGATAAAGGCCATGACGAGGACCAGATCATGCAGCGGATTCGCAGGAAATCCAGGGATAATGCCCGAACACCCCTGCAGTGGGAAAATAGCCGGGAGGCAGGCTTCACGGATGGTATACCCTGGATGCCAGTGAATCCAAATTACAAGGAAATTCATGCTGCAGGACAGCTTCAAGATAACCGGTCAGTTCTTAACTATTATAAGAGAATGATCGCACTGCGCCGGGCAAATCGGGCACTCGTCTATGGATGTTACACGCCGCTGCTTGAGGAGCATGAGCAGCTGCTCATATATAAAAGGGAGTATGAAGATGAGCAGTGGTTGATAATCATGAACTTCTCAGAAGTGGAAGTGGAACTTGAGCTGTCTCCTGAGCTGATAGCCTATTGGAAGAATGGAGATCGCGAACTGTTGATTCATAACTACGAGGAAGAGCGCATGATGACCGATGAGACGATTCAAGGCGGCTGCCAGCTTAAGCCTTATGAGGCAATGGTCTGGCGCTGAATAAGGCCTCGAATAAAACAGCATCCCGCAGCAGACCGCGTTAGATGAATATTGCGGTTTGCTGCGGGAGCTTTTTTACCCTTATGATGAATATTTAGTTGCCGCCATAGCTGTCTGGGCTCCCGCCCTTGCGGCCTTCCGAGCCTACCATTCGGGTCCCTGTGCTGCTGGTGGCATTAACATTATAGCTGCCTTCATGCTTGTCGTCCTTCTTGTTCTTATGGTCCGTAACCTGCTTGTCTTCGGGCTTGGACTGGTGATCCATATTTTCTGGCATCTGCCTCACCTCCATTAGGGTCGTCTACCATCTATTACCCATCGCAACAGCGGACGAAGCGCTGCCGGGCAGCAGGACAGGAATACTCCTACAACAACAAGAAGACCCTCGGCTTCTGGATCGAAGCGGCGAGGGTCTTAAGTTTACTATAGTAACAATAGACATACATGTGTAGATTCATGAACTAAATTTAGCTGTGACCATGACCACGGTCACGGTTGCGCATCATGCGCATGATGGCGCTCACGACAAGCACGAGGACGATAGCGCCGATCAGAGCAGGGATTAAGTAGATGTCGCCCACCTCTGGACCCCAAGCTCCGAGCAGCAGACCGCCGAGCCATGCACCGATAATACCTGCAATAATGTTACCGATAATACCGCCAGGAATATCGCGTCCTGTAATCAGTCCTGCGAGCCAACCAATGACACCACCGATAATTAGATACCATAAGAATTCCATGCGTTTCATCTCCCTTGCGTGTAGTATGGTTTGTCTGTCTGCCTCTAATTACCCCGTCATCCAGGAGTGAAACACGTGACCGCAAGCCTATTGTTTTCGCAGGTTATGAGTCTGGGGCATTTGGGTTCAGCGCCATCCGGCTGTATAATAAGTCATATGGAGACTTTAGAATAGCGGATCACGGAAGGGGGAGAGAGCATGAAGTGCCTCGCAGAACAGCCCTATTATAAGGTGAAGCGTGTCGTTACCGGACTTGAGCAGCAGAACATTGTGGCTGACCGGATGATGTATTTGTATGTGGACAAAATTGTGACCCAGCACAGGCAGTTCCCGATCCGGGATGTGTTCGATATGTCGTACCGCAGGCTTGGGGGCGGTGAGGGGGGCTTTTTATATTTACATACCAGCAAGGGGGTATATTCCTACACGGTTCACGAGGATCCGCAGCCTTTTATACGGATCTTCAAGGATCATTCGGCGAAAATATGGAAGAAGAATGAGTACTAGATGGCTGGTGTGATCCTAATGTTCGAAATCTGGCATACGTATAAGAGAACAAGCTTCCGCTTCCTGTACAGACATAAGGCATTCCCAAATCTGCTGCAGAGGAGTTGATGGTATGCGTAAAACAGGGAATACCGTGCCAGGTCCAAGACCGATTCCTATTCTGGGAAACTTCTTGGATCTTGGCTCGAATCCGCTCAAGTTCTTCTCGACCTGTACGGATAAATATGGCCCTGTGATCAAGCTGACGCTTGAGAAAGACAGGGATATGTATATTCTCAGCCGTCCGGAGGATATACGCTATGTACTCGTTAATACGCAGAAGCAGTTCAAGAAGGGCTACCAGCGGGACCCGATATTAAAGCTTGTACTGGGCAACGGTCTAATAACAAGTGAAGGGGAATTCTGGCTGCGCCAAAGGAGGCTCACTCAGCCGGCTTTCCACCAGCACCGTATCAACAGCTATGCAGAAGCCATGACTCACAGCGCTTCTCGTATGCTGGAGGGCTGGCGGGACGGCGAGATCCGGGACATCCACCAGGATATGATGCAATGTACGATGGAAATTGTAGCCCGCACACTGTTCAACGTAGATCTGACGGCTTCAGAGGATGCGAAGACGGTGGGCAGGGCGCTTGATCAGGTGCTGCATCAATATGTGAAGCAGTCGACCAGCGTCAGCAGGCGGCTGCTGGAGATGCTGCCCGTGCAGCTGCCGCTGCGCGGGCATTCGGAGCTTAAGCAGAGTGTCGAAGAGCTTGACCGGATTATCTATACGATAATTGATCAGCGAAGGCAGCAGGAGAATCAGGATCATGGCGATCTGCTGTCGATGCTGCTGCTGGCACGTGATGATGACGGGTCAGGCATGACCGATGAACAGCTGCGTGATGAAGTGATGTCACTCTTCCTGGCTGGGCATGAAACAACGGCGAACGCACTCAGCTGGAGCTTATACGCCCTCGGTCAGCATCCTGCCGCTTATCAGAAGCTCACGGATGAGCTGGACGAGGTGCTGAATGGACGTCTGCCCGGCCTGCAGGATATCCCCAGCCTGGTTTATACACAGTCCATTATTAAAGAGTCCATGCGTTTATATCCGCCGGTTTGGATGATCTCCCGCGAGGCATTGACGGATGTAGAGCTTGAGGGGTATACACTTCCTGCAGGGTGTGAGGTTGCGTTAAGCCAGTGGATTATGCACCGCCACCCGGGTTATTATGCGGAACCCGAATCATTTCATCCTGATAGATGGACCAGCGAGTTCGAGAGCAATCTGCCATCCTATGCTTATTTTCCATTCGGGGCAGGTCCGCGCGTATGTATTGGCAGTAATTTCGCCATGATGGAAGCCGTGCTTCTGCTGGCCGCAGTTGCGCAATCGTATAAGCTGGAACTGCTGCCGGAACATACTGTAGTTCTGGAGCCTTCAATAACCTTGAGACCGCGGGACGGGATGAAAGTCAGGCTGTCGGCAAGATAGGGAATAATAAGAGGATTACCGTAACCATGAATGGCCGGCGAAAGCCGGTCATTTTGTTATGCCCGGCAAGTTCAATAACCGCCTTCAGCCCTCGCCTATGCCTCCTTCCTCATTATGAGAAACAGCCGGGTGAGCCAATAGGCCAGCAGGTACAAGACCAAATAAAGCAGGAAGATCAGCGGATAATTGACCCATTGATACTTTTCAAACAGGTTCAGGTAAACAAGCAGCGGTTTAAAGCCAAACCCGAAGACGACAGCTGTAAGAATAGCGTACAGGTAAAAGTTCTTGCTGTGCCTAATCGTCCACTGATAGACAAGCATGATGGCTACCGGAATGATGGCAGCGTCCAGTGACAAGCTTGGCAAAAACGGGAGTACTTGATAAGGATATCCCCATAGGCCGGAACGAATCCCGGAAGCATCAATATAAGCAAACAGAATATGCACCGCAAATCCGAAGAATCCAATTTGAAAAATTCTCCGCCTGTCAATTGTAAAATAGATCACAATCAGCGGTCCGACCATGATCGCAAGACATGCCCAGAACTGCCAGGTATTAAATCCCGAGTACAGCTTCCAATATTGAATGGCATTCTGGGTCAGCTCTTTCTGTAGGGTAACCAGCTTCTCAAATAACTCCTGGCGCGTTGATTCCACATTCCTTCACTCCTGCCATAAGGTTGTATGCTGTCCCTAATTTCCCCTTGTTCAGCTGTTTTATGCAGAAGTGCGCTGTTCAGTCATTCGTTTGCCTGGTGTCTGAATCGGGTAACAGATGTTATCAGCAGGTTTTATACATAGAAGCTAACTTATATCGAACGAAGATTAAAAGGAGGATGTGCTTAGATGTCAGCGAATCAATCCATCCCTCATGAGAAAACACTGGACAGCAGTCTAGCACTGCTTAACGAAGGCTATCTGTTCATTACGAACCGGTGCCGTGAATTTGAATCGGACTTGTTCCAAACCCGTCTGCTTGGTGAGAAAGTGGTCTGTATGCGAGGACCGGAGTCAGCCAAACTGTTCTATGATCCGGAACGATTTCAGCGCAAGGGAGCTGCACCCAAACGTATTCAGAAGACTTTATTTGGCGAGAATGCCGTTCAGGCTATGGATGGCAAGGCCCATCAGCACCGCAAGCTGCTCTTCATGTCCCTGATGACGCCGCCGCGAGTTGAGACTTTGAAGACATTAATTAGAAGTGAATGGCTGCATAAATTCAATGCCTGGCAGCAAAGCCGTGTGGTTCTCTTCGATGAGGCGCAGGATGTGCTCTGCCGGGCGGCCTGTGCCTGGTCTGGCGTTCCGCTGAAGGAAGAGGAGGTCCGCGACCGTGCGAAGGATTTTGGAGATATGGTAGATGCCTTCGGTGCGGTCGGCATGCGGCACTGGAACGGCAGGCGTGCGAGAAGAAGGGCAGAGGCCTGGATCCAGGAGCTCATCGAACAGGTGCGGGCGGGGAAGCTTGCGGCGGAGGAAGGAACAGCGCTCCATGAAATGGCGTGGCATCGTGACCTGGAGGGTAACAAGCTGGATACCAAGATGGCTGCCATTGAGCTGATTAATGTCCTCAGGCCAATCGTAGCCAATGCGACCTTCATTGCGTTCGGCGCGCTGGCGATGCACGAGTATCCGGAGACCCGGCAGAAGCTGCGCAGCGGAGACGAAGCCTATAGAGAACAGTTCGTTCAGGAGGTGCGCCGTTTCTACCCGTTCGGCCCGTTCCTTGGCGCCCGGGTGAAGAGCGATTTTACATGGAGAGGATATGAGTTTGAGGAAGGGGGACTTGTCCTTCTTGATCTGTATGGCACCAACCATGATGAACGGGTGTGGAATGAACCGAATGCATTTAAGCCAGAACGCTTCCAAGAGTGGGCTGGCAGCCCATTTGATTTTATCCCGCAGGGCGGCGGTGATGCGTATACGGGCCACAGGTGCCCGGGCGAGGGCATTACCATCGAAGCGCTTAAGGTGACATTCGACCTGCTGGCGAATGAAGTGGAGTACAAGGTGCCTGAGGATCAAGATCTCAGTGTCAGCCTGGTCCGCATGCCATCGCTTCCTGAGAGCGGCTTTATCATCGAACAGGTTCAGCAGCGAAGCTGATATTCATCAGCGGGTTCAATCCAGCAAGTCCGGTCCAGACAGGGGCCGGGCTTTTTTTGCACGGATAATCTTCGAAAAGGCACCTCCTCTGCCGATAGTATAGGTAGGGCTGACTTCAGCAGCTCAAAGTGGAAGCGGAATATTATTAATTGTTTCAATCCAAGGGAGGACATCAGATGAGCGACAGCTATAAGGTAGTTCAGCAGGTAGAGATAAAGGATATTAATAATGAACCGATTCTGACGGTGCCTTTCGTCTACGGTACCACAACCTTTCCATTTCAGATCGGCGGTCTTGTAGTCGTTCCCAAGATTGGCCTGCGGGAATTTGAAGTTGTATATGACACACGGACCGACGAAGCAGAGCGGATTGAAATCATCAGCGTTGAGTACGATCTGCGCACCAAGCCGCAGGGCGGAACGATTATTTTGAAGCCGACAACGCTCATCATCGGACTGCATGATGTTGGTCAGGCTACCTGATCTCAGCAAGAGCAGTGCCAGCACTAAAGCCGCTTAATGCGGCTTTTTTTCATTTCAGTTTTTGTGCTAATCAGCCAATCCGTGATAATAGTCGACAGATGTCTTCCGTAATACAAGCCAGTTGATTCAGCAGCAGTCACGGTTAGCGGGCGGAAAGGGTACTCATTCCCCATGTAAATATGGAAGCGGTTACGTTAAAATGGAAATATCCTGCTTTGCAGGATCGCACTCATCTCACGGTTCGAAAGGAGGCAGTGTCAGCTTTATTTTTGATAACGCTTACAGTTTGTCGCTTAGCCGCCGGGCAATTACACATTGAAAGGGAGTGTTAAATAATGAAGAAATCTTTGAAAGCGATCGCAGCCGGCGTGCTGCTGGTGTCTTTGCTGCCATCCGCAGCTTGGGCCAAGATCACGGGGGCTGAAGAGGCTGCGCAGCAGAGCGCCTCAGCTTATAAGGTGGACAGTTTATACGATCCGGACAAGGGCTTAACCGGTTTTGCCACGATGAACGGAGGTACGACTGGCGGAGCAGGCGGTGATGAAATTACGGTCTCGACTGGTGCTGAGCTGGAGGCTGCGCTCAAGGCGAAGAAGAGCTCTGCTGTTCCGCTGACCATCTATGTAACTGGTGTGATCACGCCATCCAACTCGAGTGATAACAAGATTAATGTCAAGGATGTGCAGGACGTCTCGATCATAGGTGCGGGAAGCGGCGCGGAATTCAACGGCATCGGCATCAAGGTATGGCGCGCCAGCAACATTATTATCCGGAACCTCACGATTCACCATGTGAATATTGGCGATAAGGATGCGATTTCCATTGAAGGACCGGCGTCCAATATCTGGGTGGATCATAATGAGCTGTATAACACCCTGGATTCGGATAAGGACTACTATGACGGCCTCTTCGATGTGAAGGGGACAGGCGCGGAATATATCACGTTCTCTTACAATTATCTGCATGACGGCTGGAAAACAATGCTGGTCGGCTCCTCAGACGGAGACAGCTATGACCGCAAAATTACGATGCACCACAACCGGCTGGAAAACGCGAACTCCCGTCTGCCGAGCTACCGTCACGGACAGGGGCATATTTACAATAACTATTACGCCAATATACTTGGCACAGGCATTAACTCGCGGATGGGCGCGAAGCTCAGAATCGAGCATAACGTGTTCGAGAAAGCGAACAACCCGATTACCTCACAGGACAGCAAGCAGGTCGGGTACTGGGATGTCCGCAACAACCTGTTCGTAGACAGCACCGGCAGTATGCCGACTACTTCCACGGTCAGCTACACACCGCCGTATTCCTACAGTCTGGATGCTGTGGGTGATGTGAAGAGCAAGGTGCTGGCACGGGCGGGCGCCGGTAAATTGTAGGTTAGCAGTATGAAGTGCAGCTGGAGCGGGAATGTCCCGTCTCAGCTGCACTTTTTGTGTCAGCCTAATCACTGCCGTCTTGTTCGCCTCTGATCAGCTGTTCCATTCCTGCTGGCAAAGCTTATCCGTTAGGGAGCGGAGATGCTCTGGAACGTCTACATGGCACATGAATGCTCGAAAGGTCTCTTATTATGGGCAAGTGTGCTTCCTATAAGCCTTCGATCATTGCAGCCAGCCGCCTGGAGAAGCCTTCATCCTGTTTGGGATGGGCTTCTCTTTTATTTTATTCATTAAATTATCGGGCTATAGTGGAATGTTTCGGCGTGCTGCGTATGCTGTAGAAGGACTGTCATGAAGCGGAGGGATTGAAGTTGCGAAGAATGAAGCAGATAGGAGCATTGCTGCTGATCATCCTGCTCATGGGGCTTGCGGGCTGCTCGGCAGGGAGCGGACCGGCAGCAGAGGGCAAGGGCGAGCATCCGGGTGCTGAAGGGGATACAGGAAGCGCTGCAGGCTTCCCTAAGCATCCCATAACGTACAGCATCCCGTTTGATCCGGGCGGCCAGTCCGATCTGGAGGCCCGGCGACAGCAGCCGCATCTGGAACGTATCCTGCACACATCGGTTGTCATTACCTACAAGATTGGCGGAGGCGGTGCAGTAGGGTGGAGCGAGCTTGCGGGCAAGAAGCCGGACGGTTATTTTATGGCTGGCATCAACGTGCCGCATATTATCCTGCAGCCGCTGCTGCAGAAGGATGCGGGGTACCAGACGGAACAGCTGGAGCCGGTGGCGATTTTTCAATCGACGCCTGTCGGGCTTGCCGTGCGCAAGGACAGCAGCATTCAGACGCTGGAGGATCTGATCCGGTTGGCGAAGGATAAGCCGGGAACCCTTACAGCAGCCGGGGTTGGCACGTATACGGGCCAGCATATGACCCATCTCTTATTTGAGAAGAAGACGGGAATAACGATTCAATATATTCCGTTCACTGGGGCTGCAGCTACTATTCAGAGCTTCCTTGGCGGCAACACGGATCTGCTCTGGGGAAATTCCAATGATCTGGTCTCCTATAAGGATGAATTCCGGCTCATTGCGATCGGCTCATCTGAACGTTTCACTGCTTTGCCGGATACGCCAACCTTCGTCGAACAGGATGTTGAGCTGACTGCAGGCATCGACAGAGGGGTTGCGGTTCCGCAGGGTACTCCGAAGGAAGTCATTCAGGTGCTGGAGATGGCGTTCCTGGAAATAGCAGCCGACCCGGACGTTATCCGCCAGATGACAGAGGAGGGCTTCGAGCCGAAAGCGATGGGCGCTGCCGAGTCGAAGGCCTATATCGAGCAATTAAGAGCTGAATATGAACCCCTAGTGGCAGAGCTACAACCTTAACCTAATCAGGCAGCGGAGGGGATTGATTTGAACGACTATATACCCGTTGTGTTCGAGGTGTTGTCTGACCCGCTGAACCTGCTTCTGCTGGTTGGCAGCCTTATCGCCGGCATTGTTGTCGGCGCGCTTCCCGGTCTTACCGTTACGATGGCGCTGGCGCTGCTGCTGCCCTTCACCTTCTCGATGCCGGCGGATACTTCACTGATTGCGATGGGCGGCTTGTATATTGGCGGGATGTTCGGCGGCTGTATATCGGCGATTCTGATTAATACGCCGGGAACACCGTCTGCGATCGCTACAACCTTCGACGGCTATCCGATGGCAAGGTCGGGCAAATCGCATCAAGCGATTGTAACAGCCGTGCTTGCTTCTGGCATTGGCGGAATTATCGGGGCGCTGGCGCTGCTGTTCCTGACCCCGGTGCTCTCGAGCCTGTCGCTGGCTTTCGGGCCGCCGGAGTACTTCTGGGTCGCGATGCTGGGTCTCAGCATGATCGCCACCTTATCCAGCGGCTCCATGCTGAAAGGGCTGATCGGCGGCTGTCTGGGGCTGCTGCTCGGAACGATCGGAATCGCCCCGATCGGCGGCGAGAGCCGGTTCACCTTCGGGCTGGCCCCGCTGGTTGCCGGACTGGAGCTGACCGTCGTGCTGATCGCCTTCTTCTGTATACCCGAGGTGCTGCGGATCGTCGAGAATCGTGTACTGGGAGAACGCATCGTATACCGCAGGGAAAAGGGTGTCGTCAGGCAGATGTGGAGCCGGCTGATCCGCCGGCCGTTCCTGCTGCTGCGTTCGTCCATTATTGGAGTCATCGTCGGCATTATACCGGGAGCGGGAGGGAATGTGGCTTCCATTATCTCGTATGATGCGGCGGTGAAATTCTCGAAGGATAAGCAGGCATTTGGCAAAGGAAGCTATGAAGGAGTTGCCGCGTCGGAGTCCGCGAACAACGCGGAGGTCGGCGGATCACTGGTGCCGCTGCTGTCGCTGGGCATACCCGGTGCCCCGCCCGCGGCGATCATGATGGGCGCCCTGATGATCCACGGCATTACGCCGGGTCCTGGTCTGTTTACTTCCCAGGCGGGGCTGGTCTATACCTTCCTGTGGGCTTTTCTGCTGGCGAATGTACTGTTAATCGTGCTGGGGCTTTACTTCTCGGGGCCGATTGGACGAATCATCAACATCCGGATGGATGTGCTGATACCTGTTATTATCTTCCTGAGTACGATTGGCGCTTTTGCGATACGCAATAATTTCACGGATGTTGTCATGATGGTCATCATCGGTCTGGGCGCTTACCTGCTCTCGAAGATTGGTTTTCACCCCGCACCGATCGTGCTTGGACTCATTCTCGGTCCGATCGCTGAGGTTGGTCTTACCCAGTCCATTCTGATCGGCCAGGCGAAGGATCATGTGTTTGCCTTCTTCTTCACACGCCCGGTCTCGGTAGTGCTCATGGTGCTGTGTGCGCTGTCCATCGCTGCTCCGCTGGCCGATAAATGGCTGCGAAGCAGGCGCGGAAGCGGTCAGAGACAGGGAAAGGAGGAAGCGGAGTGAGACTGCTGAACAAGGATGTCATATCAGCATTCGTCCTGTTGGCTGTCAGCGTGGTCGTCTATCTGGAAACAGCCGGACTGAACGAGATGAGTGCTGTCTTCCCCCGTTACATCGGCCTGCTGCTTGGCGCATTAAGCGTGATTTACCTTGTGTTTAGTCTGCTTAAGCCTTCGGCAAAGGGGTTGTGGGAGGGAACGAATAAAGGCCGGTTGGCCGCTGCTGCTGCCGGAATAGCCGCCTACACGGGGTTGATATGGCTGTCAGGATTCCTGATCGCCAGCATACTGATGATGTTCGGCTTCATCAGCCTGCTCGGGGGCCGTGAGAGCCGCCGGCCGCTGCGTCTGCTGCAGGCTGGAGCCATTGCGATCCTCGTAAGCGGATTCTTCTTCGTTCTGTTCAAATACGTGTTCATTGTGCCGCTTCCTGCGGGGATCTTGTTCGGCGCCTAGGCCTGGGCGGCCGGCATTCAGGGCTTAACTGCCCGGCTGCTTACTCCGGTTTGATGTAGCGCTTGTCGGTCAGGAACAGCCGCCAGAACCAGACGAAGACCGGAAGCAGCACAAGGGTGCTGACCGTATACCCGATGAGCAGTGACCGGAACATCAGGGGATTGGTAAACCCTTGCTCCACCGTGAGATAGGGATAGATCAGATAAGGCAGATGGGCACTGCCATACCCTATGCTGGCAAGCGTATATTGGGCAGCTGTGACCAGGACCGCAACACGCGGCAGGCCGCGGCTGCCTCTGCTGTTCTTCTTCCACAGGGCCAGATAAGCACAGAGGAACGCCGCGAATGACAGGATAAACCAGGTCAGGTTATCGCGCATCCGCAGCACGATCCATTCTGCTTCGGGCAGCATGGCATAGGTCGCCAGGACACCCATAGCAAGCGCGATGGGACCGAGT
Organism: Paenibacillus sambharensis; assembly: GCF_003233845.1. Lineage (GTDB taxonomy): Bacteria > Bacillota > Bacilli > Paenibacillales > Paenibacillaceae > Paenibacillus_I > Paenibacillus_I sambharensis. The sequence continues at coordinate 18,676 of NZ_QKRB01000034.1, read as the reverse complement.
GCCGCTGCGGCCTCGCGATATTGGCGGTAGGTCTGCTCATCCTCGGCTTCTCTGGCGTAGTCAGAGAGGAAGAGTGAGGACAGATACAGCTCGGATGCAATGCCGAAGCCCACATAAGCATAGACGGTAGGGCTTGTGAACACTTTGCCAAGCAGCAGGTGAGGGGCTCCGTCCTCCATAGTAATAAACCCGCCGAGCGTCACGGGCAGCACGGTCATTAGCAGGCCGGGTATGAGCAGGCCGGTAATGCCGGAAATCCAGAGCAGCGGGACCGTGTATTCCTGGGATGTGTAAGCGAAGACCATGAAGGCGCTGCGCAGCGTCAGCAGGATCAGGACGAGGCTGACCGGCACCAGCAGAGCGGTTCCCAGCATGAAAGCGCCGCGCGGGAAGAAGCCGATTACCGCCACGACAAGCAGGACGAGGAAGGTGTTGGTCACCTTCCACGAGGGAGAGAGAAACCGGTTGGCAATCTGCCCGGCCCTAGTATCCTTCCTGCGTCCATAGACCAGCGCCCAGAAGCCTGCTCCCATATCGACTGAACCAGCGAAGGCATAAAGGAGCAGAAAGAACCAGATGAGCGATATGGCGATATTCATGTCGCTCATAGTATTTCTCCCTTCTGCAGATCAACCGACACGGGGAACTTCCGGAAATACAGCCGCATGAAGAAGCCGGTCACGACAAGTAAGAATAGATACAGGGACAGGAACAAGAAGAACAGAGTTCCCACATTATCTGCCGTCGTTGCCGCCTCGTGCGTGTATTGGATATGGTAGATCGTCCAAGGCTGCCGGCCGGTACAGCTGAAGATCCAGCCAGTCTCAATGCCGAGTATCGCCAGCCCGCCGGTTGGGACAAGCATGCGAAGCATCCAGGGGTTCAGCCGTTTGCGGATCCACTGCATGAACAGCGAGAATGCGGCGATGAAGATCAGGAGGCTGCCGATGCCTACCATCAGGTTGAACAGGACATGCACATGCAGCGGCGGCCAATGCTCGCGCGGAAACTCGTTTAAGCCTTTCACAACGGTATCAAAGCTGTCGCCTGCCAGGAAGCTCAGCATGCCTGGGATATGGATGGCGCCGATGATCCGCTGCGAATCACCATCGACCCAGCCGCCGAGCGCGAGCGGGGCATTAGCCTGAGTTTCAAATAAGCCTTCCGCCGCTGCCAGCTTCTCCGGCTGGTACTCGTGCAGCATCTGGGCAGTGGCATGTCCGTTGAAGGCTGTGCCCAGACTCATGGCAAGTCCCACGAAGAGCGCGAGCACCAAGGCCTTCTGATGGAACTTGCGCTCCCGCTCCTCGCGCTGGCCGCGAAGCAGCTTATACGCAGCGATGGACACAACCGCGAATGCGCCCGTCATATAAGCGGACAGCAGGACATGGGAGGCTGTTGTCCATACGCTGGGGTTAAAGACCGCTGCCCACGGATTGACGTCAAGTATTTGCCCGTCTTCGATTCGGAACCCTCTTGGGGTGTTCATCCAGGCGTGAGCATCGGTAATGAGAAGAGCAGATGCGCTGGCGCCAAGCGCTACGAAGCCGACACTGATAATCCGCATGATGGGAGTAAGCCGGTCAGCCGCATAGACATAGATCGCCATGAACAGGGCTTCCAGGAAGAAGGCCCAGATCTCGATCTGGAAGGGCAGCGCAATGACCTCCCCGACGATTTCCATAAAACCCGGCCACAGCAACGCCAGCATAACACCCACAATCGTGCCTGACGGAATGGCGACGCCAAGCAGAATCGCCTGCGCGCGCGTCCATCTCTTCGCCATCAGGCCGAAGTCCGCATCTTTCTTCACATAATGGATGACCTCCGCCAGCAGGATCATGAACGGAATGCCGACACCCAGTGTTGCGAATATAATGTGAAAGCCGAGCGATGATCCCATCAGCGCCCGTGACATCGTAACCGTATCCATCCATAAAGCCCCCTGTGACTGGAAAATTTCAACACAGGGGTTATTTTGGCTAACATTTACCAGTTCTATTCCGGTAAGGTGGTTCTGGTTCTCTCCTCAAGAGGAAGAAGCATAGTTATCTCGGTCTCTATTGAAGGGCCCACTCGGCAAGGATGCTGCGAAATGCTTGCGGCTCCTCCAGCATAGGCGTATGACCGCTGTGTTCGAAATGAACCAACCGTACATGCGGGTTGCGAACATCAATCCCGTCCCACAGCGAAGAAGGGCCAACCAGATAATCGTAACGCCCTAAGCCGATAAGGACCGGAACCTTCAGGTCTGCTATAATCCGGGTTAAGTCCATGCTGGCGAAAGCTTCCCCCCACAGGTGGTCTATGGCCGGCATGTTCGTATACACATCATTCCATAGTTGATCTCCGCGGTACGCATAATCGTAAAAGCTGAGCGCAGCCATCCGGATACACATGTGTGCAAACCGTCTGTCTGGTTCACGCTCCAGATCAGCAGCAAGCTGTGCCATATCCTCTTGGAATTGCTGCTTGCGCTCGGGGCTTGCTTCTTCCTCAAAACATTGCATGCTCAGCTGCTGTCTCTCCTTGCTGTTCGAGGGAGCCGTACACAGAAGCACGGCAGAGCGGATATGCTGCGGATAGAGTCGGGCATATTCGGCTGCCATGAAGGCATGGCCGGAGTGGCCGAGGATCACGAAGTCCTGCAGGGACAGTAAGGAACGGAGGGCTTCGATGTCACCGGTTATTTTATCAAGTGTATAGTCCTCAGGCTTCATATGTGCGGGAGGTTTAATGAAGCCCCGGTGATCCAGATGGATGAACTGCAGGCCGTCAGAGGCCGCTCCGGCAAACAGGCGAGGGTAATAGATACTGCTGCCTATGACGAGAACAGGTACGCCCGAACCTTCTATTCGATAGGATAGCTCGAAGCCATCCCTCATGATTACACCTTGCGACAGCATGATACGTCACTCCTTGGTTCGATATTACTTTCATTATAGTTCGTGGTCGTCCAGTATTTTCCTGTCAGCAAAATTATAGCAGAAACGCTAGTTTACAGGAGCAGAAGAGAGAGTTTAATCTAATATTTATAGTAGCGGATGCCAGTGATATGATCGGATTAAAGAAGGGTTACCTAATCAGAAAATATAGTGTAGTAGTCTTGCGTGCTGTTACTGCCGAGAGAGGGAGATATTTAATGAAGATATTGATCTGCCAGCCCAAGCTGGAGCCGAAGCTGCGGCAGCTTCATCATGAGCTCATCGCCCATCCAGGAATAGATGCCGTTATCGTGCCGGAAGGGTACATGAATGAAAATGTGGAGGAAGCCTGCCAGCTTGCGCATGAGTTCAAGGTTGCGATTATCGGCGGCTACCGCCGAATGCAGGAGCGTCCCAAGGACCGGGCGATTGCGATCGACCGGGAAGGGCGGATTGTGCTGGATCGGATCAAATACAGCGACACAGCCTTTGCAAATGTAGACGGTTGGCGGGTCGGCCATATCCTGTGCGATGAACTGATCCAGCAGGGACTGCGGACAGAAGACCAGCGCAGCGCTGACTTGATCGTTCATCCGATTGGCGTCGGCATGTTCAGCGAAGCGCAGTTCGATGAGTGGATTGATAAGGCAAGAGCTATCGCTGCTGAACGCGGCTGCTACATGATCGGAGTCAGCCATGCTGACGGCTCCTACGGCGACACCGGTGTGTCGATTTCGATCGCTTACTGCTTCAACAGGCAGGGAGAGACTGTTTTTATCGCGCGCGGGGAAGCGGGAAGCAGAGTTGTGGAGCTGGAGCTTGGAGGATAGAAGTTGTCTGTATGTTCGTTGTCTGTATAATGAGGGAGTGTTTGCGGATATGGGACGGATACAGGCAGATTTCAGTGTGAGAAAATTACTTTAATTCAGCTGGTGTAGGGCTGTACAATGTTAACATACATAGCAATTCTTAATAAAAGCCGAAAGCATCGGGATACAAAGTCAATAGGACTTTGCTATCCTTTTTTTATTTCCAGAAACTAGATGCGGTGCTATAATTGGAGGAACATTATGGTCAAACTCTCAGTTATTAAATGCAATGAATGGACTTTGCATGTGCGCATGGACCCTGCCATGGTTGAACATTATGTAATCGTTAGGTTTTGACCGAGTAGCTAGGAATGCGAAGAGGGCAATGCCTTCTAATCCTGCTGCTAGTAGAAGTACTAAAGTATCTATTCCTTAAAGACAGACAACTAAGGAGTAAGTCTGATGAAAGTTTTTCGTAAGAATACTAGAGAGCTACTTGTAAATCAGAAGAAGTTTATTTGTTTGGTTGACGAAGGCGATATTAACGTTAAGATGCGTATCTATTCTGGCATACATAAAAGTTCTTTTGTTGAGATTACCTTTGAGTGGGGTGTAGTTCAGAGAATCAATCTATATAAACCTAATATTATGGCGAAAATAATTAGTCATCTATTAGATCAAGGCTGGGATCCATTTAGTAAAAATCAAATTCTTAGGATAGAAGATGGGTTGTCTTTCATTGAGAAACGATCGCTGGGCTGAATCGTTGGCCACTTAAGCAAGGAAGTGTTCGTGAATGCTAGAAAGCTTACGAAAATACAGCAGAATTAAAAACCATATCTGGAGCGTTTAATGGATAGAATATACCAAGAGATACGAGAATACACCGATCAAGAAGTCAAAGATATTCTTGAACGACAAGTGATAGAGGAGCTAATTCTATTACCACTAAGAAATCGACCTGGCGATGCGATCGCTTCGCTTAATCGTCGGTAGCTTAAGCCTGTGAGGGTTCGTGAATACCAGCACGTTATTTGAAGATATACTTTAACAAGAAGAAAGTTCTTCGAGAAAAGAAAATGAGAGATATTCATTATAGCGTTTTAATAAATTTTTTGAGGTGATGCTATGCATCCGTTTTTAACTTATATATTATTTTTGTGCAGTATTCCGCTTTTAGTTTTAATAATTCTACTCATGTTCTACCCTGCATTTTGGGTGTTTTTGATTCTTGCTGTGTTGGGATTCTTTGCTGTATCGCATAACAGACAAAAGGAGAAGGGATTTTTGGATTGCATTAGTGGTTATAGTCATGGAGACCAAAAGAGAATTCTATATATTTATCCGGATCGCATAACAATTGATGATATTGAAATTATTTGTTTTGAAAAAATAAAGAGCGCATCTATGCATAAACGATCCAATTGGGTACGTACAGGTGGAGGTTTTGGCGTTAAACGAGAGTACAAGACACTCAGTATTTCTTATATAAACAAAGATGGAAACTCAAGCGTATATACTTTCCTATCTTGCAAAAATCCTAACAACTCGTTTGACCGAATATGCGAAAAAATCAATAATATGGTCGGGTATGTACCTCCTCAAGAGATGTCCCAACTACCCCATGAACTTTAAATCTGAAGTTGATATTAAAAGTAATTCAAGGATGGAACATCATCAGATAACACCACATTTACGCATCGTTGCTGACGCTCCTCGGTCCGGGAAGACTTTTCTAAGGTGTATTGCCGGACACATTCGCACTGGCTAAGAAAGGAGCTATCTAAGTTAGTGGAACGTCGTAAATATCTGAACGTTAGATGAATTGTCGATGAAGGTGATTTTATGGGTGAAGAGCGTCGTAAAAACGAAAATATTATATCAAGACCTTTTATTTGGTGCCTGGTCGGGAACCTAATTGCTGACGGCAGATATTTAATAGATGACAAAGTAGTACATGTATCTGGTACCAGCATTTCAAACCAAATACCAAGGTTTATTGTTCTCCATATATGTGAGGTGATGGATATGAAAGAATTAGAGTGTATGGAAGAGCAAGAGACAATAACAAGTTTATACCCGTTGTAATGGAAAGTAGACTTATTACGAACTGGAGGAAGCAAAAAGTGCTTGAACCATACGTTCACAGAAAGAATTCGGAAGAACGAGATAAGTGGTACTCTTCAATTGAATCGGAAGATGTGATTAATGAAATGCTTCTAACACCGCATTCAAGCTGCGGGCCGCTGTCGCGTCCCTCGGTCTGCCTCAGGATTTTCGAGGAAGAGGAATCAGGCGGACAATTCTGAACTGCCTAACCGCGTCGCAGCCACTCCCTTTGGTCGCTTAAGGCAGTGAGGGTTCATGAATGCAAGAACATCATGTGAATTATAAACGTAAAGTAATTCAGTGGAGGTATATAGTGCAACGAGAAATAATAACACAAATCATAAATGATTGGGATCCAATCGGTCTTCTTGATAGTGGAGCTCCTATTGATGAGTATGATTTAGAAATTGAAGAGATATTGTTGAATATGAATACTGGTACAGATGATATTGAACTAGCAAATATTATTTATAAATCTTTTAAAGACAAGATGGGTTTAAGTTTAAACAAGCTTGCATGTTTAAAATATGCAATGGAAATAAGTGGGGCTATTCAGCTATCTCAATGAAGCGTCATACTTCACATAACACCGCATTCACGCAACCGGGCATTAGCCCTCGGTCCGCAAGAAGCGTTATCGGAGAATCGGAATCAGCGGATAACCCTGCACTGGCTAAGTCTACGACCCGGCGGACCGATCGCCGCGCTGTATCAGTCGGTAGCTTAAGCCAGTGAGGGTTCGTGAATGCAAGAACGTTATGTGCAATCCATCGAAACTGAAATGGAGCTAATTCATGGAAGATTTAAACCGAACACAAAACAATCAATCGAATATCGTGTTTTACTTCATGCTATCCATTTCGATAATAGGATCAATCGTCATTTTATTTCAGAATATCTTTCAATGGACTATTGTGGAATTTTTTACACCTTTCATTGCTCAGTTCATCGAGATATTTGGATATCTTATTTTTGCTCTTTGTTCACTAATCGTTTTAATATATTTTGTTGTAGGTACGCAACGGCAAAGAACTAGACGCGGAATTCCCATCTTATTGAATATGATAGTTCTTATTCTAGTTATCGTTGTACCTTTCACCTCGATAACAGTAAACTTGAATTTCAGATTTAATAAATCTGAACGAGAAGAAGTAGTACAAATGATATTGGACGGATCAATTAGACCAAACGTATCCTATAATTCTGCTCTAATTCAATTACCAGATAACTATAAGAAGTTGTCCAAAGGTGGCGGCGAAATTGTAATCGAAGGTAATGGATCGGATGTTCAGGTTCTATTTTATACCTATCGTGGAGTAATAGATAATTATGCTGGATTCATCTATACGGCAGATGGAGGAAGGCCTAATGAAATATTTGGAGAATTTATACAAGTAGAAAAAATGGGTGAGAATTGGTTCTGGGTAAGCGCTACGTAGAGTGGACATCACATAACACCACATTCACGCTGCGGGACTGTCGTCCCTTGGTCCGCCCGAGGGTTTTCGAAGAAGTGGAACCAGGCGGACAATGCACTGCCTAACCGCATCGCGGCCGCTCCCGTTGGTCGCTTAAGGCAGTGAGGGTTCGCGAATGCCTGAACGTTATACGACATACCTGTAAAGGAGTTTGTAAAAAATGAGTAGAATCATTGAGCCAAAAGAAAAATTAATTTTTCGGGATAAAGAGAAAAATGAAAGGGTACTAGATCATATTTTGGATATAAGAAAGTTTGAAATCGAATTGTATTGGAAGCGGGCAACATACTTTTGGACCTTTATTGCAGCCGTTTTTGCAGGATATTTCCTCGTATCTTCTAAAAATGATTACACAAATAAAGAATTATACGAAGTGCAATTCCTAATTAGTTGTATTGGACTTGTTTTCTCTGTTGCTTGGTACCTTGTCAATAGAGGTAGTAAGTACTGGCAAGAAAACTGGGAAGCACTAGTTGGTGAATTGGAAGATGAATCTTTGGGACCGTTATATAAAACTACCATTGCAACCTCTAATCGAAGTGACTTTTGGAATCTAGTCGGGCGTTACTCCTTCTCAGTAAGTAAAATTAACATTATTTTAAGTCTATTTGTTTGTGTGATTTGGATATTATTAGCAAGCAAATCATTAAGTTCTTACTTTGAGAGATTTGAATTATTCGATGGGATGAACCTATTATTGATTTTATTGATTTCATCTCTTTTTATTTTTTTCTTTTTTAAATACGGAACAACCCGGAAAGAAAACAGAAAACAGGAATTCATCGATCGGGGTTATTCAAAGTAGTCAGGTGCGTCGTATAACACCGCATTCACGCATCGGAGCTAACGCCCCTCGGTCCGCAAGATGCATTTTGCGAGGAAGTAGAATCAGCAGACAACCTGCACTGGCTAAGTCTTCGACCCGGCGAACCGATCGCTTTGCTAAATCGGTCGGCAGCTTAAGCCAGTGAGGGTTCGTGAATACCTGCACGTTAGCTGAAATCTGGCGAGACGAAAAAAAAACAGGAGAAGAGTAAATGTATTCAAATTCCTTCTTAAATGTAAGTAAAACAGAAGTATCTCACTTCCATAACTTTTTAAATGAGAAATATTAATAAACCAACTAAAAAGTGTGATTAGATTTTAAACAAATTAATATAGTGAGGTCGAACATGAATAAACTGTATAAAGTAAATAGGGTTTTAGAAATAGTATTATTTGGTCTTTCAGTAGTTGTTATTAATTTTTTGTTGAGCAAAAGTTATTATATTTGGGTGTTAGTAACTTCAATTGTGATTATTATACTTGAGATTCTCATAAAAAACAAAGATTACAACCCCGTAATTAAGTTGGCAATTGCTAGAGAGAGGAAAATTAAAGAAATGGAGAGTTATGGGGTTACTAACCACTACTTTATGGATGATTTTGGGTCGAAAAATAAAAGAAATTCAGAAACTGGTAAGGCTATCGAAGATGCGAACGAAATGTTTCTACTTGCTGAAACAGGAAAATCTTACTTGGATATTCCTACAGACAGGCACTGGAAGAGTATTAAAGAAAGATTAAATAAAGGAGTACCTTTTAAGGTTCTACTTATTAATCCCTTCTGCGAAAATAAAAAAATTAGAAATCATCTTAATAATACAGATGGAATTGATCGGAAGTTAGACATTGATGGTCTGTTAGCTCTTAATAATAATTATGAACACTTAGAAATAAGATTTACTGACCAGGTTTATTGTTCTGTATTTTTTACAGATAAATATATGATTTATGATCCGTATCATTTAGGTAAAACCTCAGATCGAATAGAAAATAATTTTATTGCTATAGAGTTCGGGCGTGATAATCAAAATTACAATATATTAAAAAGTCATTTTAATAATTGTTGGAAACTTTCTAAATCAATGAAAGAGGTTATAGAGAAATGAAAAGAATTATTCTCACATACAATCAAAGCTGCAATTTAGCATGCGATTTTTGCTATGTGAATTTTCATCATCAAAAAATAGAAGACAAAGCATATGAAGTTGTAGCGAGAGCAATTTCATTGGATTTTAACGTGATTACCTTCGGTGGTGGAGATTCATTTAGTAAAAGCAGTTTCAGAAAAGCGTGTATATTAGCAAAAGAACATGGGTTATTTACTCAAGTGGATACTAATGGTATTTCAATTACTCAAAGCGATTATGAATTTATCGAAAAATACGTTGATTTAATTGGAATCTCTTTAGATGGAGTTGGGGAGGCTCATAATTCTATTAGGAAATCAAAAAACTTATATACTAAGGTAAATACAATTCTTGAAACATTAACCGATTTAAAAATTAGGATTAAAATTAATACAATATTAACAAAGCAAAACAAAAAATCTATATATGATATATATAGATATTTAATGAAGTATGATAATATAGATTGTTGGAGTATATATCAATTTTTCCCTATATCTGTCGCAAGAAAAAACAAAGATATGTTTGAAATTTTGAATAATGATTTTGACGATACTTTATCTTTTTTAGATAAGGAAGATAGTAAATTTAAAATTGAAAAATTTAAATATAGCGATAGAGTTACTGGCTATATATTTTGTGATGAGCAAGGAAAGCTTTATACGAATAGTTTAGAAGGTGATTATAGAGACATCTGCTCAATATTTGATCTTGATGTGGAAGAAAAACTATTTAGATTTAATGAGTTTATTAATCCTAAAACTAGAGATCGATATATATAAATTTACTATTTTCAAGTTACTTAACTAAAAACCATTAACTAATCTGTTAAACTAACGGGTACATTAGGATATGAAAGGTATTGCCGTCCATGGCAATCTTTGAATAGATAAGACCTCACCATCTGATAACACCATATCTTCAATATCTACGGTAGCTGGCGTGTTCTTGAGGTAGATGGTTAGGCTTTAGGACTGAATTAAGTGATCTAGAAAACAAATTTTCCAGAGATAATAAAATGTTTATTGAGGATATAAAAAGCAAACTATTTGTTGATTTGTTTCGTGATTTGTAGTTTCTCTTCCAAGTGTAATACTTGCGATAACACCGCATTCACGCATCGGGCTGACGTCCTCGGTCGCAGGTATGATTCGGTGTAGTAGTTGCTGCGACAACTCCCTACGGGAGATCGTGAATGAGAGAGACGTTAGGCGAAATTAACTTGAAAAGAAGAGCAGCTTGAAACACTCAGCTGGACAACCTTGCACTGCCTAACCGCGTCGCAGCCGTTCTCTTTGGTCACTTATGGCAGTGACGGTTCGTGAATACAAGAACGTTAGGCGAAATTGCTTAAATAAATATATGGAGGTTTGTTCGATGAGGTATGAAAGGATCCCAACCGAAGAACCCATCAGGCACTTATGGAATAGATTAGATGTACTAGCTAGCGTAACTGGTGCAACTACCTTTATCAAAAGAAGAGCTGAAGAACAAGGAATACAACTTGAGGACGATATTCTTGAGGAGAAGTCAAGGGGGCTAGCATTTTGTATTCGGAGTGCTAGAGAATATTTTAATACAAAAATTGAAGGTAACATTACATCTGCGAGCTTAGCCTATTATTATGGAACATTCAGTTTATTAAAAGCTTTATTAATAACCAAGATTGAAAATCCGCTCTCATTAAAGAGTATTGAGGAATACACGAAATATGGACATGGTTTGAAATCTTATGTAAACGAAGGTGTATTTCCAGAATCGGAATATATTATTATACTAACCAACGGATTCTTTGCAAAATTCCTAAGTATTTTTGGTTATGTTGTCCGTGATATTGGAATCTCCACAAGATACAATACATTTAGTGATTTAGTTAATGGTGCTGATGCACAAAAAATCATCTCTTTTAAGGATCTTGTAAGTAGAATTCCAGAGATTAGTGGGATGTTTATAGAGTTATTCAATGAACAACCTAGATACCTTGCCTACAATGCTCTAAATCATCCAGATCATCCCGAGATCGAAGTGAAATTCCAGAAGAATTCTGAGTACATTGCTTTTGAAGACGTTTACGATATTTTGGGCTGGGATGATTCCATTTCATTATGTAACTATGATGAATATGGTGAACAAGGTATAAAAACAATAACAAAAATTGATAAGAACTTAATTGTAAATAAACAGACACATTCAAGCGTATTGTCACAGACATGCTATGTGAAGCCACTTCATGGCATCAATGATGTGTTACTACTTGATTTTATGTTGTTATACCACATTAGTATATGGGTCAGGTATAGACCAGCACTATGGAGAGAACTCATAGATGGGGAACATGATAAGTATAGATCTCTAATTACGAATTTTATGATTGCTGTTGAACGTGTTGTCCCTAATCTTGTATTAGATAGGCTATATAACAAGAGACATTTATTCGCAGGATTTTCTTACTGGAGTTAAGTGCAACTTCGCCTTATTTATTCACACATCGGCGGAATGTGGCCTCGGTCCCAGAATTATTGAGTTTCCTTTTTTTGCTAATGGAATAGAAGGGACATTTGTAACTCTATAGGTTATTCAAAGAAGCAAGCAACTTCGCCTAACACCGTATTCACGCTGCGGGCCTGGCGGCCCTTGGTCTGCAGAGGCATTTTAAACGAAGCGGAATTAACAGACAACCCTGCACTGGCTAAGTCTTCGACCCGTCGATCTTATCGCTTCGCTTGATTGCTTGGCAGCTTAAGCCAGTGAGGGTTCGTGAATACAAGAACGTTATACGAAACCCAAGAAAAGAGGATAACAAATGATTTTAGATCTATTTAAGAAGAAAGATCCTTATGCTACTTTCTGGAAGTGGTTTGAAAGTAATGAATCGTATTTTCATAATAACTTTGAGACAAATAAGGAATTACTTTTTGATAATTTGAGTTTAAAGCTCAAAGAAATTGATGAGAACTTGACGTTCGAGATTAGCAATAATCCAGAACAAAAGAGAGAGTTAATTATTTCAGCAGACGGTATTGCGGACTCATTTGATAATGTAATCTCTTTGTGTGACGCAGCTCCGCCACTAAGAGACTGGGTTGTCATTCCTTTTAGACCCAGAATGGATTCTAAAGGAATAAAAGTAAACATGGGTGAGGACTCTCTGGGCTATAATGATGTTTATTTTACATATCAAAACAGAGGGCATTATATTGATCTCGAGGTATACATCAGGTTTGAAGAAGATAATAGACATCACTATGTAAATATGTACTTCATTCTTCTTGACTCATTAATTGGAGAATATGATGCTGTTTCGAAAATAGGAAATACAGAATTCTTTAATCTCAACAATGTTAACAGTCCAGAACTAATGAATTTTACAGAATTAATTAGAATCGTAGATGCTGTAAGATGATTCAAAGAAGTCTTGGGCTTCGTATAACACCGTGTTCACGCTTCGGACTGACGCCCTCGGTCCGGCAGGAGAGTGGTCTGGGGAGTGGGTGCAGCCGGACAACCCTGCGAGGCTAAGTCTTCGACCCGGCTCCCGTTGGTCGCCTTAAGCCTCTCGGGTTCGTAAACACAAACGTTATAAGAAATCAGCGCAAAAACGATAAACCAGCCATAATCCGGGAGGTTTTACATGAAGAATTTTATATACATTATCATAATAATGGGTCCGGCAATGTATTTTGGATTTACTGGAAGACCAACCGAGATGGGGATATCAGTTGTAGCTAGTGCATTAGCTATAACATTCATTAACATGGATAAATTTGAATTCTTTAAAGGTGCAGGTTTTGAAGCCCAACTTAAGAAAGTTGAGAAAGCAACAGAAGAAGCATATGCAACTATTGATGCACTAAAAACAGTTGCGGCACCAATAATTGCTGAAACATTACATTCAATTAGCCATGCAATGAGGTATTCGGCTGGTGTTGCAGAGATTCAAAGGAAATTGGACGCAAAGTACGAACTGGATAGAGTTGCAGAATCATTAGGACTAAAGTATGAACCATTGCAGAAGGAACAAGCGGATTTTTATAGGTTACATACATGGGATCTTTATAGCTGGGTAGTTGGTTATTTTTCAAAATTAAAGGTTGATAGTAAAGAAATTCAGCTATTGTTTGATGTTAGAAGTGAATATATAAATACCGTAAATTATCCATCAAGAGAGAGAATATTGGAGTTATTAGGGTCTGAGTATTCTAAAATAGACGAAGAAGGATTGGAAAGGATCGAGGATTACTTATATTTTTCAAAGAATAAAAAATTAAGAAGGCCAATAACTGAGGAAGAGTAATTAGGAAATGTTTTTAGGTATCTCGAAGATGGCGCTGACATCTTATAACACCGCATTCACGCTGCGGGCCGCTATCGCGTCCCTTGGTCCGCCTGAGGGTTTTCGAGGAAGCTGGGACAGGCGGACAACCCTGCACTGGCTAAGTCTTCGACACGGCGATCCGCTCGCTTCGCTTAATCGATCGGCAACTTAAGCCAGTGAAGGTTCGTGAATGCAAGAGACGTTATGCGTAATTAATGCAAGTCTGATCGAAAGACTTTAAAAGTTGTTACTAGGGAGACCAACTAAATGATATGGGTCAAAGTTATGATTTTAGTGTTTATTGTTGGGTTATTCACATCTATTTTTGTCGGAATGGTTAACAAAAAGTTTATGGTAGTTCCTATAATTTTCACTATAGTATCTGTGGCAATACTAATAGTTCCAGTTACTAAGTACTTGAATGATGTACATAAACAAGAGATTGAACGAGTAATAAAATCCAAAGGTGGAAAAGTACTTGAAATTGAAAGGAAGGATGAGAACAATCTAATTCGATATACCATTACATATGAAATTGAAGGTGTTGTCAAATCGGCTGAATATCTTGCTACAAAGATAGTAAATGATGTCCATGCAAAGGATAGATTCGGTCGAGGTGATGAATGGACATTTTATGAGACAGACTAGATTTAACCAGTAGATTCGAAGAGGGCATTAACTACGCATAACACCGCATTCACGCTTAAGGCCTAACGGCCTTCGGTCCTCGAGAAGTATTTGGCAGGGATGTATTTCAGCGGACAACCCTGCACTGGCTAAATCTTCGACCCGTCGATCCGATCACTTCGCTTAATCGATCGGCAGCTTAAGCCAGTGAGGGTTCGTGAATACATGCACGTTATATGAAACCAATGCAAATTACGATGGGAGATATTCAGAAGATGACATTTCCAAAAAGAAATAAGAATCAATTAATAGGAAGCATTGGGCAAACATTCTTTCAACATTTTGTTAATTCAGAACTTAATTGTATATATCACCCTATTAACCAAGAAAACGATTTTGGAATTGATGGATATATTGAACTAGTAGAAAATGAATATGTAACAGGAAGACTTATAGGTATTCAATTGAAGCATGGAAATTCTTTTTTTAAATCACAAACTAATGGAGGATATAAGTTCATTGGCGAGAACAAACATTTAAACTACTATTTAAATAGCCAGTCTCCAGTATATATTGTCATAATGGATGAGGGTTTTAAACGCATGCACTGGGTCCAGTTCGAATTAGATAAAACATCACCATATGGTGCTAATGGTTGGTGGATGGAAGTACCAAAAGGAAATTTACTTACAAGTAATTTTATATATGAACTATTTCAAACTTCAGGTCCTATTGTTGATTACGAAGAACAAATTAAATTAAACTGGGCAATTGACGGTCTCCTTCACGATTCCAAATTTAGAATCGTAGCAATTCCTAAAAATGAGATACTTACAGGAAGCTATGAATATTTAACTAGCTTTATTGAACGATTATCAAAGAATAAAGATATGTTAATAAAATCTAGGTCGACATTAGATATATTTTTTCCGGAATATGATGAAGATGACCGAGAGATTTTTCAAATACCAGAAATAATGACTTGGTTAAAAAACTCTATAGAAATAGGAATACCGTGGTTTTACTTTTTGAATACACAAAAAAAGAGTGCTGGAATAACATTGTTAATGCATTCCTTCTGTAAGAAAATCAATATATACGAAAAGGATAGAGGTTATTTAGTTGAATTCGACAAAAATGACTTAGGTCAATTCGTAGAACAGAACTACATTAATCTAAACACTTACATGGAAATAAATAATCTATCCTTAAAGATTAACAAAGAGATCTCATCAGGAATATTTGAGTACTTGAAAAAAAATTTACAAGAAATATAACAAATTTTGATTGCTAAATCAGGGAGGCATTGACTTCATATAACAATGCATTCACGCTGCGGGCCTCTCCGAGTCCCTTGGTCGCCAGAGGGATTTCGGGGGAGTGGATCCAGGCGACAACCCTGCACCGACTAACCGCATCGCGGCCGTTCCCTTCGGTCACTTAAGTCGGTGAGGGTTCGTGAATGCGGGAACGTTATCTGAAATCGAACAATTGCGGGGAGAGAAAAATGAAAAGTGAACTTAATATTAATCAAGTCATAGACCACCTTCATTATTGCGTTAACGAAGAAGGGGGCATTATTGATTTTCCATGGTGTAGTGAGTTGCTCTATCCATTTTATTTGCATTTTGGAGATCCAAATGAAAGATTTAGATCTGGGTCATTACTTGCCTTTTTTGGGTTGCTTTGTGAATGGGAAGATGGAAGTGGTTTCCCATTCTGCACGGGCATAGAAGAATATGAATGTCACAATTTTGAATGTTACATGGACCATTTTATAGAGTTGATGGACAGGACAAAACGGGATTATCCGAGTATTTATACTACCACAATATCGTCCTTAAAGAATCTTATTTATCATAATGACCTGATTGGTACATTTAAAAATATCAGTATGGATAAGCGACTTCAATACAAGAAATTTGTTGAAGATGAATATGCAGAGCACGACAAAATGGTTTATTTCATGGCTCTTAAAGAAGCTGGTATAGACCTGCAAGCGTAATCGAAGAAGTGTTCGACATCAGATAACACCGCATTCACGCTTCGGGTCGCTGTCGCGCCCCTTGGTCCGCCCGAGGGTTTTCGAGGATGAGAATCAGGCGGACAACCCTGCACTGCCTAACCGCATCGCGGCCGTTCCCTTCGGTCACTTAAGGCAGTGAGGATTCGTGAATGTCTAAACGTTATATGCAATCGTGGCAACAAAAATAAAAAGCAAAGAGTGAAACCATGAGATCTAAGTTAAAACTAATAATTTTAATGGCTACTCTTTTTAGTGTAGTTGGATGTAGTAGTTCTAAACCAATTACTAGTAGAACCCCAACAGAGGTAGAACTGCAGGACTTTATTGAGTCTAAGAGCTTAAATGTTCTAGCAAAGAAACAATATTTTGATCATGCAATTATTTTGGGGGTAGGTTCGGTCTTTAGTCTAGCAATATTAAATAGCAATAAACCACAATATCTTGGTAGCTTTTGGGATGGTGATCCAGAAGGGATAGATATAACTGCTGTAACACAACAATCACCTTTTATCGGAATAGTGATATATCGAAACGAAATTATTGAGCAGGGTACGAAGATGGAAATAGTGTTTGAAGACAGTAGTCTTGTAAATATTTCAATGAACGGTGAAGCTGCTTATATTATTGATCATCCGACAGGTAAATCAACTAACATCGATAAGACAAAAGTAAATATACACAATAATAATGATGAAGTGATTTGGACGAGATAAGAAAATGCAATTATGAAAGTAACTCAAGAAGGCCACGACAGCATATAACACCATATTCACGCATCGGGCATCCGCCCTCGGTCCGGCAGGAGTTAGAAGTGATTCGGAGAGGCATTTCAGTTTCGGGGAAGCAGGAGCAGCCGGACACATCGATCCCCCTAAGATAGGAGCTATCTAAGGGGGATCGACGTCGTGAATACAATAACGTTAGCTGAAATTAACCCAAAATCTATAAAAGAAGAGAGCGATTTTAAATGATGTCACCAATGCTCGCACATGCTATTGAATCATTTCAACATGGAATTGAACACCATTTTGATGGTACTCCAAGAAGTAGAAAATTTGCTATATTGCATGTTGACCATGCAATCGAACTAATATTAAAAGAAAAAGTTGTCTTGATGGGTAAGGGGATATATAAACAAGATGGACAAACATTATCATTGCATGAATCTCTAAGTAGTTTAGAAAAATCTGATATAAATATTCCAGAAAAACCAAGAATACAAGAGATTCACGATTTGAGAAATACAATTCAACATAAGGGATTGACTCCAGATAATTTTACAACACAATTCTTTATCAATTTTGCATATTTGTTTTTCAAGCGTTTTGCAGTTCAAGAGCTATCACTAGATTTTAGAGAAGTACTACCTCAAAAATATATTAACCTCATGGAAGGAACCCCTGAATTCGAGATTCCGGATATTCGACTTGATCTTAAATCTACAAAGGACATCGGAAGCTCTATTGAGAAAGTCATCAGGGCATACACAATTCTAGAACACATTTCATCGGCAATAATAGAAAAGGATCAACAAGTAAAAGGAATGCATAAGGCATTGATTATTTTAGGAGAACGAAAAGGTGTTGACAAAGAAAAATTAGATTATCTATTAAGTTCAATAAAAGCATTAAGAAACAAAGTAGTACACTCTGCGTATGTACCAACCGGATATGAAGTTGACAATTATATGAATCAGGTAGGACATCTATTAAGGCTTGTGGGCGCATTCGAGAAGAAGGGTTAACTTCAGCTAACACCGTATTCACGCGGCGGGCCTGAAGGCCCTTGGTCTGCAGAGGCATTTCGAGGAAGCGGATTCAGCAGACAACCCTGCGAGGCTAAGTGGCGGAGCCACCCGGTCCTAGCGGACCTTAAGCCTCTCGGGTTCGTGAATACAACAACGTTAACTGAAATCGACTGGATATAGAGCTTAGGGCAAGCAAATGACTACAAAGATTAAGACTTCAAAGATTAAGACTTCAAGTCAGAGAAACATAAAAGCTAGACATGACAACAAACCATAAAGAGCAATGTAGTATAAAGATTAAAATCAGTATAAAGACGAACCAGTATAAAGACGAAACCAGTATAAAGACGAAACCAGTATAAAGACGAAACCAGTATAAAGACGAAACCAGTATAAAGACGAAACCAGTATAAAGACTAACCCCTATAAGAACCGACAATGCTACAAGACATTACAAAAATACTAGAACTAAAAGATGACAAGGGACTATAGACATTAATAGGAAGCAATTTCGAAGAAGAGTCGACATCAGTTAACACCGTATTCACGCTGCGGGCCTTACGGCCCTTGGTCTGCAGAGGTTTTTCGAGGAAGCGAAATCAGCAGACAACCCTGCACTGGCTAAGTCTTCGACACGGCGATCCGATCGCTTCGCTTAATCGATCGGCAGCTTAAGCCAGTGAGGGTTC
>NZ_QKRB01000033.1 GCF_003233845.1 Paenibacillus sambharensis | reverse complement strand
CTTCGCTAGTTCTCGTCAAACTTAACGATAGGAGGAAGTTGGGATCCTGACAAGTGTCTCTTTTTTGCTTTCTAGTTGAGCATTTTTACGCTGCAATCTTCGGCATTTTTAGTATGCAATAAACAGCAGGGTTGTCCGCCTGGCTCCTCTTCTTCGAAATCCCTCGGGCGGACCAAGGGGCGCGATAGCGACCCGCAGCGTGAATGCGGTGTTATCCGATGCCATTGCCCTCTTGAATTAACTTACAAATCAGATTTTCCTGGTCTCCAACCAACCATTTGAGACCAACTATGTGCTTTCATAAGGATGTCCCAAACAATGGGACCCTTTCCTTCAACATATCTGGATCGATCATCTTTATACAGATCGAATAGCCGATGTTTCTCTTCACTGTATCGACGACAGTCTTCTGGAGAGAGACGTAAATAATCACGGAAGAGTAAAGTAACCTGTTCTGCATAGCTTCCAGCTTGTCTCACATGTATATGGGTTCTCCGCTTTCCATGAGTTTCTCTAAAATATTTCTTGGTCTTATCAGGATTATCGATTCTCAAGCAAAAGCTGAGCTGCTCAATTTGTTGAATGTATGTCTTCTCATCATCTAGGTTTACAACTGATATTTGAATATCAATAATTGGTTTGGCCTCCATACCGACAATTGAAGTCGAACCTACGTGGTCAATCCTAATCGCAGCACTCCCCAATGCTTCCCTGAGTGCTACACCTAATCTATTAAATTCCTTGACCCATTCAGGGTCATAGGAGGCAATCCTCCACTGGTCTTGCATTAACTCATCTCCTTCGAGAGACATTCACGCAATGGTTTCGGATAACGTTGTTGTATTCACGAACCCGAGAGGCTTAAGTTGCCGTTGCGATTATGCAAAGCAATCGCCTAGCCGTGTCGCCAGACTTAGCCTCGCAGGGTTATCTGCTAGAACCAACTTCCTCGAATTTACTTCTGGCAGATCAAGGAGCCGTCAGGCGACGCAGCGTGAATATGGTGTTATCTGCTGTACCCGACATCTCTGATCCAGCTTACATTCCCTACCAGTGCCGGTGGCTGTAACTTCTTCGATTCCCTTCCACGGCATGCTCTCATACAAGTCTTTTCATTATGTTCTTCCTTCTTTGTGCCGGTGGCTGTAGCCTCTTCGATTCCCTTCCACGGCATGCTCTTACACAAGTTCTTTCATTATGTTCTTCCTTCTTAGTGCCAGTGGCTGCAGCCTCTTCGATTCCCTTCCACGGCATGCTCTTACACAAGTCTTTTCATTATGTTCTTCCTTCTTAGTGCCGTGGCTGTAGCCGCTTCGATTTCACTTCCTCGGCATGTTCTTAAACATACACTGTTACTCGGCTATATAACTTTTAAGTCATTTTATTCTGGGTATTGCAGATAACGTCTCATATATTCACGAACCCGAGAGGCTTAAGCTGCCTCTGCGATTATGCGAAGCAATCGCTCAGCCGTGTCGTCAGACTTAGCCTCGCAGGGTTATCTGCCTGAATTTACTACCCCGAATTTACTTCTGGCAGATCCAGGAGCCGCCAGGCGACGCAGCGTGAATATGGTGTTATCCGTTGCACCTGGCATCTTGATATACTTACAAATAGGTCTTGTTGGCTCTTCATTCTTATTGCCCTGTCGTCTTTATAGATTTCGATCTTGATAGCTCCTCAATCTTTGTAGTCCTTGTGTTTTGTTGTCTTTTCATTATTTCTAGTCTTTCGTTATTATAGCTTTTAGGAATGGTCTCTTGTGTTCGTCATCATTCATCAGCAATTATTCCTGCAGTCTTTTAAAAATTGTGGTTGTATGATGTTTCAGGTGTTACGGATAACGTTGTTGCATTCACGAACCCTCACTGGCTTAAGCTGCCGGCCGATCCAGCACAGCAATCGGGCCGCCAGGTCGAAGACTTAGCCAGTGCAGGGTTGTCCGCCTGACTCCACTCATTCGAAAATCCTCGGTGCGGACCAAGGGGCGACAGCCCCGCAGCGTGAATGCGGTGTTATCTGATGCCATTGCCCTCTCTGACACATCTCAAAGTGATCTGTATTTTATGTATTCATTCGGTTCTTTATTGAACGAAACACCATTACAGTCAAATGCATTATAAACAGTGACATAGTAATCCAATGTCTGTAACCCAATTCCATGTAATAGCCAATTGCTTGACTGTTGTCCGATAAGCTCCGGGTTATCTTTATCATGAATAACCCTACTCTCAAATAAAAGTTCTAGAATATCAATTCCTGTAATAGTTGAGCTCTTTATAAATCCTGAGTACCTCCTCCACTCATAGAACCACACTTCACCATCACCCATATCAGAAGGCTCAACTTCAGTTAGCGGATCAATCAAATTATAAGTAAGAGAAAACTCATCCAGCTTATTTGCACATAGCTCAATCTGAATTTCACTAATTTTAAATAGAACCGGAGCAATTGAATAAAACTCATCTTCTGTCTTGTTCCACAATATATTGATACCGTCTATTGATTGACCAATCAATGAGTGCAACATATCATCATGTTTAGTAATAAATTGCTCAGTATTGTCAATAAAATCAGGGCTATAGTTATTAATTCCCAGCCACATTGAGTTCACCCACTTTAAATATTAGCAATGGTTTCAGATAACGTGCATGTATTCAGGAACCCTCACTGGCTTAAGCTGCCGATCGATTAAGCGAAGCGATCGGATCGCCGTGTCGAAGACTTAGCCAGTGCAGGGTTGTCTGCTGATTTCGCTTCCTCGAAAAACCTCTGCAGACCAAGGGCCGTAAGGCCCGCAGCGTGAATACGGTGTTAACTGATGTCGACTCTTCTTCGAAATTGCTTCCTATTAATGTCTATAGTCCCTTGTCATCTTTTAGTTCTAGTATTTTTGTAATGTCTTGTAGCATTGTCGGTTCTTATAGGGGTTAGTCTTTATACTGGTTTCGTCTTTATACTGGTTTCGTCTTTATACTGGTTTCGTCTTTATACTGGTTTCGTCTTTATACTG
>NZ_QKRB01000032.1 GCF_003233845.1 Paenibacillus sambharensis | reverse complement strand
TTTTTTTATGAAAATGAATCTTTGCTCAAACGAATTTTTACGCACGCCGAAGCAGGACTACCGATTCGGCAGACCTTGACCGTGGTGGAGGTGAAAGGTTAGGCAGGGCGAGTTACTGTGAAGCCTTTGGACTGTAGCTGTCGAATGAGTTCTGCTTCACGACGTTTTTCGCGCTCTTGTCTGTAGCGTTCAAGATAATCAGGGCCTAACTCTTTGTATGGGCTTTTGGTAAGCAACATGTGGTATACGATGCGAAGCAGCGTATGTCCAAGTGCGACCAAGGCTTTCTTCTTGCCTAGCCGCTTAACCCAACTCCAATATCTTGCTGAGAGCCTTGTGTTTCGCGTCATAGAAGCAGCCCAAGCACATTCACATAATACTGCTTTTAGATGGGCATTTCCGGATCGCGCTCGTGTTCTTTTTTTTTACCGGCGCTCTGGTGGTTGCCTGGCGTAACGCCTGCCCATGCGGCAAGATGGTGATCATCCTTGAAAACGGTCATGTCGGTACCGATTTCCGCGATAATGACAGATGCTGCTTGCTCGTTGATGCCAGGAATCGTAACGAGAAGATCTATGGCCTCTTGTTTGCTGGCTAATCGGTTTCGGATATCCTGCTCAACGAGTCGGATTTGCTTTTCAATGTACACGAGGTGATCCCAGGAGAATCGGATCATGTCGCGATGATGCTTACGAAGACGACCGTTGAGCGATTGAAGTAATTTGGGGGATTTGTGCTTGAGCGCACCCTTCATGTGCGTCTCAAGGAATTCCATTGTGATGACTTCACCATCTACGATCTTCTGGAGCAGCAGGCGTCCTGATGTTCCGAAGATGTCGGACATGTGGGTAGTTAACTTGATGTTCGCATCCTGCAGGGACTTATGGATGCGATTCTTCTCCGAGGTAGCGTCATACACCAACTTTTTGCGATAACGGGTCAGATCTCGAAGATCTCGGATGTCCTCCGAAGGCACAAAGCTTCCTTCAATAAGCCCGCAACGCAGCAATTTGGCGATCCACTCCGCGTCTTTCATGTCGGTCTTGCGTCCGGGAAGATTCTTGACGTGATGAGCATTGGCTAGCAGGAGGTCTAATTCAAAGGCTTCAAGCACGTTCCAAACAGACTTCCAATAAACGCCCGTACTTTCCATGGCGACGTGAGTGCAACCTTGCTCCACTAACCATTCGCCCAGTTCCATGAGCTCGTTCGTCATGGTACCAAAGGTGCGAATCTCTGATTTTGGAGCACGGTCCAGCTGCCCGGTAAGAACGCAGGCCACAACGGTTTCCTGGTGTACGTCGAGGCCTGCACAGCGCTCAAGAATGGCTTCCAACATTGTAACAATCCCTCCGACATGAGTATTGAACCGGAAAGACAACCGAAACAAACGAAGATTTTTTATCCGGACTCGCAGTCCGATAGCCTGTGCTTCAAGGTTGTCCGAGCAGTTTTATTTACGGGGTCGAACCCACCGCAAAAAGCCACGAACTGGCCGGTTCACCCTTAGTATGAAGGATTTCAGAAAGAGAAAAAAGACTATGATGACATTTTCATCATAGCCTGTGAGCCAGAAAGGGTCATGAAAGTTTTATTACTTTTATAAAATAAAAAACGCCATGGGCTTAAAAGCCGCATGACGCCTCATGCTTACCCTGTCTATCGGTGTTCGATCAAGTCAATTGCGCCCAGCACAACATGTGCCAAGCCGAAACCAAGCACGCCGGTTGCCGCAAGCTTGTATTTGGTTTTCCAGAGGGCTGCACCGGAAGCTGCAGTAACGACTGTGCCAAGAACAGTTGGGATCATACCTTCACGCATAAACATGCACATACACTCCTTCAGGAATAAGGTAGGATAATACCTCTGTAGTATTCGCCATTAATCATGCGGCATACGTGCATCTTAGTGCCAACGGTGTTTAATGGGTCGTTGGGATGCGCCGCAAATAAAATCGTCAACATGCTGCTGAGAATGTGATATTTGTCTTAGAATGGAAGCCTCCAGTCCGATATGATGTAAGAAATTTACAAGGACAAGGAGTGGAATAATGAAACGATTATATTACATGTTCATCATTGCGGCAGCAGTTGTCTTATTATCAAGCTGCAGTGGGGACGCACGGGAAGACAGCCTTTCAACGATTAAGAACGGCATTGTCCTTTATCATGACGGCTCGGAAGCTTCTGTCAAGCTCCTCGATACACTTAACCAGCTATCTGAATCAGACCAGTTCAACCTCATATCGGTTGACGTTACCAAGGAGCGCGGCAAGCTGGACGAGTACGAACAGAAGAACAGGAAGATGATTGACCAGTATTCAGAAGTCAAAGAGCTGGAATCCCGCCTCGCGAACCTTAAGTCTTCCGTCATGGAGAATGAAGCGGCGGGGATGCTCAATAGTGTTATGCTCGATTACCGGAAGGCGCTGAACCTTGTTAAAGAACCCCGGCTCAGCAGCGAGCAGGAAGCAGAATACGAGAACCTTGTTGCCCGGCTAGCAGACCGCCAAGAGCTGAACAAAGCTGAGCTTAAGCGGCTGCTGGAGCTGCAGAAGAGCCCGCGGCTTCAGATACCGGTCTACAGCGCCTACGACCAGGATGCGGAACCGGACAGGCTGCCGGTTATGAAGGTTGTCTATGAGGGTAATATACGCAAGAGCTTCTCGTTTGGGACAGCGCCAATTGAGGATGAAATTCTTAACAATCCCGAAGAGCTGAAGTGGTATCTGAAGGAGCATGCCTGGATCAGCAATTTCCATGAATCAAGCGACGGCAAGACCATAGAGTCGAAGCTGAACAACAAGGAAACCTTTATCATGCTGGTATGGGGAAACAGCTGCCCGCACTGTCACAAGGTTATGCCCGTTCTGGACAAGCTGTCCGCCGATACGGGCGTCAAGGTGGAACGGATCGATACCTTTATCGAAAGCAACAATCGTAAATATTATGAGCTCTTCCGTTCGGGAAAATACGAGTTGACTGAGCCGAAGTGGGTTCCTACGCTGGTTTATATAAAGAATGGCAAGCAGGTTTCCGCTATCGGCGCTTTTGATTGGGCAATCGACAATGTTAACGCAGATTTGGGTTATGATATTGATGAGCAGGTCATTAAAGCGTACCTGGAACAGATCGGTTCCTGAGCAGGGAGGGGTTTAAGTATGACAGACCAGGTCCGGCAAGTGCCGTTCGGATATGAGCCGCCTGTCGAGAGCCGGAAAGGCACCCTGATTTATTATGACACCTTTGATACAGTGTTTGAGGAAGAGCTGGACCAGGCGCGACTGGCTGCAGAACGCCGTTCTTTCGCCAAGCTTGTTCTCTATCCTCTTCATGAACAGACGGTTAAGCGTATGTTCGGAGAGCCGGTAAAGCCTTATTACAAGCGGGAAGACAGGCTTCACGACTGGAGGAAGCACAGCGGCGGTGAGCTGGTGTCCGTTGAAGGCTGGGAAGGAAAACGCAAGAAGTATACGCCGATTGATGCTGCGCTGCGTCATCTTGCCGAGCATTATCCAGCTCCCTATTTCCTGCTGCTGCAGCCGCGTACTGCCAATCTTTTTGCTTCTTATGATGTATTTCCGGAATGGATTACCAAGCTGCGGCTCCTGTTGACTAAAGAACCCGACGAACTGCATCCAAGGCTGGAGCAATACAGAAGCAGATGGGATACGCTCGACCATACTTCCAGCTAGGGGATTGGCAGGAAAGCCCGCGATGCGGGCTTTTTTGTTGTGGTTTGCTTTCTTCGCGGCCGACTATTAATTTGGCAGATGAGAGGGTTCATGGTATTTTTATAGAACGTTAAGAATTTATACAAGAAGAGAGGTTGTTTGCACGTGCAGGATAGGAAGGAAATGCCAAGAGGGCGCTGTAAACGTGTGCTGGTGCTGCTTCTGGCTTCTGCAGTCCTCGGAAGCGGAATTCAACAAGGCAGCGTGAATGCAGCTGCGTCTGCTCAGGTGCCGGCTAATATAACGGTGCTCAGCGGCGGCCAAGAGGTTGAGTGGCATGCCTTGCCTTTTGTTGATAAGGGAACGACCTATGTGCCGGTCAGGGAGTTCGTCAAAGCGGCGGGCGCCAGGCTCGACTGGAGCACCAAGACGAACCGCATTACGATAAAGAAGGGTAACCGGACAGTAAACTTAACCCCGGGCAGTCAAGAAATGACGGTAAACGGACAGGTTGTCCGCATTCCGAACGGCTCAAAGCTGGTACGTTACACGACTTATCTGCCGTTCCGCTCCGTAACAGAAGCGCTTGGCATTTCATTTGAATTGTGGAATACAGCAAAACCGATCATTAATCTAAATGTACATTCATCAGCAGGGCATAACGGTTCAGAGGAAATGACAGCGGTCGATGCCTATCTGAAGAAGCAGCGGTTTACCGGCGTTGCTCTAATCGCCAGGAATGGCGAGACCATGCTGGAAAAAGGCTACGGTCCGGCTGACAGCCGCAGGATGAATGATAAGGATACCCTTACAAGGATTGCTTCGATCTCGAAGCAGTTTACAGCGGCCGCAGTGATGAAGCTGTACGAGGAGGGGGCGCTGCAGCTTAATGAGCCGCTTAGCAGCTTCATTCCTGATTTTCCGAGAGGTGAGGAAATTACGGTCCATATGCTGCTCGCACATACGGCCGGTCTGCCCAGCGATATTCCCCGTACTGCCGAAGCAGCGCTTGAAGATACAGTGGCTGCAATCAAGAAGATGAAGCTGGTTAGCGTACCGGGGACAACCTTCCGTTACAGCAATCCAGGCTATGTACTGCTTGCTTCGATCATCGAACAGCGCAGCGGCATGAGCTATGGAGATTATCTTCGCCGGTATTTCTTCGAGCCTGTGGGGATGACCCGGACAGGAGAGGCCTCGCCTGATACGCCAACGAATGCCGGGTATGTGCTGGAAGGCGGCAGGCTGCAGGAGAGAGGTTATTATATTTCCCAGTCAGGTACCGGAAGCTTGTACTCTACCGCTTCGGATTTGCTTAAGTGGAACCAGGCATTGTTCGGCGGAAAGGTACTGAGCAAGGATTCCGTTACCCGCATCTTCGAAGAGTTCCCTGAGCGTGGGAACAGCTACTACGGCTGGGAAATACGGGAGATGGACGGACGTACAATTTATTCCACAACCGGAGGCGGAGCAGGCTATACGACTCTATTCTCGGTGGAACCGGCAACGGATACGGTACTGATCCTGCTCAGCAACGAGCAGAGAATTGATATTCAGTCCCATCATAAAGCTATTCGTTCTTATCTTAAGGATTGATCGGATAATGCTTAGCGATGCAGAACCTGCGGTTGACCCGCAGGTTTTCTGCTGGTTAAAGCCAGCCTCAGGCAGCTTTGACACCGGCTCGTTTCCTTGGAGCGCATCATGTATAATGTAACGGATGGATAAGGAAAGGATGAAGGAATTGAATATCAGCGAATACAGCGTCGAATATGTGAAGGATCCGTTCGGGATCATTGCGGGCAAGCGCTACGAGTTTATTCTGGATCTGACAATTGAGGAAGACGATGAGCTGTTCTCGCCTCAAGGCGTATATGCACGAGTCATATTTGGAGTCGAGGACACAGGATCCAGGATTGTGAAATATGATCTGGTTGAGAGAACGACTGACCGGTATCTGGAATTTGATCTGGACGAAGAGGAATTGCAGGAGCTGGAGGCATTCTGCAGGGCACATTATACGGAGGCCGAATAGTAAGGAGGAGGGAAATGCATGAAGCTGTCGGTGGACAAGCATGCTGCTGAGTTATACATACGCGAGATGGGCCTTGCAGCGGGGGACGCATTGCGGATCTTCGTCAGGCTTGGCGGCTGCGGCAGTGTACAGCCGGGTCTGTCGCTTGGCATTATGAAGGAAGTTCCCAGAGATCCGGGCATTGAGCAGGTTGTAGAAGGCGTGCGCTTCTATATGGAGAAGGACAATCTCTGGTATCTGGATAACCGGGACCTGTATGTCCGCTATGATGGGTCGGAAGATGATGTATATTTCGATGTTCAATGATTACCGGGTAATCAGGAAGGAGCTGGCAGGATGTTGAAGGGCTGGCGCTTTCCCATTGCCGGAATCCTGATCGTTGGAGCGGCAGCTGCCGGTGCCCCGCTATTGGGCTTATCCGATTATGGACGGACAATCCCAATGTTTATCCTGTTTGTTCTGTTTGTCGGAGCGCTCCAGCTGCTGGAATGGCTGAAGGACAGAAGACGGGGCCGCTGAATGTTGGAGAGTGGTGTGCTTTATTCGGAATGGCAGCAGAAGGGGGCGGTATTATGCGGGATAACGGGTTGAAAGGACATTTCATCCGGCAGTTCAAGCATGTATGGTGGGCAGACAGCCGAATTGCGGATGCACTTGCTTCCGTGACAGGAGATATACCGGAGAAGGCTCTTCGGTTGTATACGCATGTGCTGGCGGCCGAGCATATATGGCTGCTTCGTTTAACCCAGCAGGACGCATCACAAGCTGCTATATGGCCGGAGCATGCAGCGCTCTCTGACTGCCGGCGTCTGCTGGAATTGAACAAAAGAGGTTACCAAGAGTATCTTGGCGAGCTGACCGAAGCCAGTCTGTCTGATGGCGTGGCCTACCGCAACAGCAAGGGCGTATTGTTCGAAACATCAGCCGCAGACATACTTGCCCATGTATGCCTGCACGGAAGCTATCACCGGGGCCAGATCGCTTCTTATATGCGTCTTGAGGGTCATGAGCCTGCCAACACTGACTATATAACCTATGTAAGAGAAGAGTAGTATCTCCATGCCTGGATAACAGCGGGACAGCCGGCTGTATATCCAGGCATTTTCTGTTTAGTCATCCGCTGGCAAGTTTTGTTTATCCTGCATTCTTCTGTCGTAATGATAGATAGGAGGGATGCATGATGGGTACCAGACAATTGCAGACCGTTAGTGAGTCAGCCGTTTACAGCAAGGATCAGTGGGAGCCGGTATTGAATGAGCTGCATGCCCAGTTTCGCTGCCATGGACGGCGGGCGGCAGAGGACTTTGACGGAGAGGCTGTACATCAGGCCAGAGTAAGCTGCCGTAAGCTGCTGACCTTGCTCCGTATCCTGGATCCGGATGACCGGACCGGATTGTATCCGGTATTCAAGAAGGCGCAGAAGCGGCTGGGTAGAGTCAGGGACAAGGATGTGCTGATTGAGTCGTTCAAGCAGAGACGAAAAATCGCCAAAGCCGCGGGAGATAAGGACCAGGCCAGGCTGCTCGGTTCCCTTACTGCTGTACAGAAGGAAGAGCGTAAGCGGTATAGAACCAAGCTGGCCGAGAAGCTGCCCAAGCTGCTGGATGATGACGAATTAACGAAATGGAACAGCTTCCTTCAAGAAGATCTAGAAGTGCTGCTGGGCCGTACGGATGTCAAGGGTGTCATGCGTGAGCTGGAGACAGCCTTTGAACAGAATAAGCAGCGCTACCGGGAGATAAGCGGCGAGCATGGCTGTGAATCAAGCGAAGCCTTCGACGCGCTTCACGAGCTGCGGATTTCCGCCAAGGAGCTGCGGTACACGGCATCAGCCGCATCGTTCGCACTCGATGAGGAGTACCTGGGTTATGAAAAGAAGTATAAAGCTATACAGGAAGAGCTTGGCGAAATTAATGACAGGAGAGTCTGGCTTGATACTATTCTGGAAATCGGCCGGAAAAATCTTGACGCTGACAAGCAAACATGGCATCACTTCAAACAGGAGCTTAGGCATGAGCTGCAGGAGCGGATGAAGAACATGACGGCTGTTGAGAGCTGCTGATAGGAAAAGAGTCCGAAAAAGAGCGGCCGCACGGGTTAAGCCAGTGCGGCCGCTCTTCTTGGCGGGGATTTAGTTTGTTCCGAGATTTATCCGAACCAGCGGTACTTGCGGCTGGTTATTATTCAGGACCGGCCTTTCAAGAGCTCGCGGATACTCTTCCAATCTGCCAAATGCTGCTCGAGCTGCATGATGAGCTGGTCAACGCGGCCTGCGAGATCAGACTCGTCCTGCGCGCTCAATCCGTTGAAATCCGTTCTGTTGCCGGCTCCTGACACCTTGACTGCCGACAAGGCGGCAAGTACGCGCTCAAGATCTGCTGCAGTACTTGGTACAGAGGGTAGCTGAGTATCAGAGGGCTGGCCGCCATCCTCTGAAGGGGATGACGACTGCTGACCGGAGTCTGGAAATTGCGGCTGAAGGGAGATACCGCTTCCTTCTTCTGGTTCAGTGCTGCTTGTTACCTCGCGGGCGGACTGTTCAAGGCTTGCAGATGCCTGTGCCTCAGCGGCTGCCTTCTTCTCCTCATCTGCCCGGGCCCGTTCTGCCTTGGTCTGCTGATAAGAGGACCAGGTTTCAATCAGGTCAGGCCCGCTCTTGTACAGCAGCTTGTCCTTAACGCCCTGTGATATTCCCTTATCCTTGAACAGCTTGGCAATCTTCTTCACATCGCTTACCGGCATCTCGTCTCTTGCCATGATCAGCGCCAGCGGGTCGCGGTGCTCCATCGGGAGGTCCTTAAGCGGCAGCAGCTGATCCTCCGTCAGCTTGTCCTTACGGATTTGCGTGCCTGCTACGATCAGCTTCTTCACAGCCTGACCGAATTTTAGCAGCTCGAGCTTATTGCGAATATAGGATTCCGGTTTGCCAAGCTTGCTGGAGAGAAACTTGACAGAGCTGCTGAACTTGGAATCATTCATCAGTTTGTGAAAGGCTTCCGCTTCCTCGATCGGGGAGAAGCCTTCTCTTGTCAGATTTTCCGCAATCTGCTCCAGATAGATATCCAGCTCAGACATTGCATCCGAGATAATACACGGGATTTTCTTCAACCCAAGTGATTGGGCCGCTTTGTAGCGCCTGTTGCCGTATATGATTTTGTACCGTCCGTTGTCGGTTGTCCGTACCTTAATGGGTGAGAGCAGTCCAAGCTCGGCAATGCTGTTCATCAGCTCCTGAAGGGCATCCTCATCGAATTGGTACCGGGGCTGATCCGCATCTTCGTCAATCAGTTCGAGCGGGAGTTCGGTAATATTCATCATCATTCTCCTGTCGTGAGTCAATATACGTTATTATAGCGCAACCGTTTTTTTATGAAAATATCATAAACTACTATCGGTAATGGCGTGCTTTAACAAAAATTTAAAAACGCGAAACGGGTTTCTTATTTTGTCCTCTCTTTGCGCAGCCAGTTGGAGGCGAGCATCAGATAAATACCCGTGGATACGCGGAAACTCCCGACTTCCATAGATCTGAAACTTTATTGAAATTTGGTACGTCTATACAGATAGGGGATATCAGCCGGGGTGTCTAGTCTCATAGCAGCGGATGATAGAGAAAATCCAGCTATGCAAATCAGGTATGATAGGCGATAATAAAGCACAATACGACAAAAGTCAGCATCGGACCAATGGCACCGCTGCCTGCTTGGACAGGGATCGTCAGCAGACTGGCACTGGATGTTCCATACTGATTTTGGCGGATTTGGTGAAACTTGTCCGGATGACTAACGTAGTACTATTATCGCGATTTGGCTAATCGTGTAAATTCGGCTATTCTAATGTTGGACTACCCGTATTAAGCAGGAAATTTTAATAAGGAGGTGCTCATACATTGACTATTTCTTTGGTAAAGGGTCAGAAAATCGATTTAACGAAGGGCAATGCAGGTCTGAACAAGGTTGTTGTTGGGCTCGGCTGGGATCCGGCGGAAAGTGAGTCCAGGGGATTCTTCGGCATGAAGAAGAAAACAGCCAATATCGACTGTGATGCTTCGGCTCTAATGCTTAACGAGAACGGCAAGCTGACGGAAGAGCGCAACCTGGTCTGTTTTTATAACAAGCAAAGCGGCTGCGGTTCGGTCGTGCATTCCGGCGATAACCTGACAGGAGAAGGCGACGGTGACGACGAGCAAATCTTTGTGGAATTAAGCCGTATTCCGGCAAGTGTACATAAGGTTCTGTGCGTGGTTAACATCTATGAATGCGAATCACGGCGTCAGGATTTTGGCATGATAAAGTCGGCTTACATCCGGATTCTCAACCCTGCCAATAACCAGGAGCTGGTACGCTTCAATCTGACGGACAACTATTCCGGCATGACAGCGCTTATCGTAGGTGAGCTGTACCGTCACAGCGGTGAGTGGAAGTTCAATGCAATCGGCGAGGGCGCACACGCGGCCCATATTAATATCCTTGCACAGCGTTACCAATAAACAATAGAGGGAGTTCGATATCAAATGGCTATCAGCTTATCCAAAGGTCAAAAAATCGACTTAACCAAAACAAACCCAGGTCTGACGAAGATCCTCGTTGGTCTTGGCTGGGACACCAATAAATATGACGGCGGCAAGGACTTTGACCTTGATGCCTCGATATTTTGTCTGAACGCACAAGGCAAAGCGGGATCCGAGAAGGATTTCATCTTTTATAACAACCCGCAGAACGCCAATGGTTCGGTCGTCCATACCGGTGACAACCGCACAGGTGAAGGAGACGGTGATGACGAGAAGGTAACGGTTGATCTGGCTGCAGTCCCTGCAGAAACAGAGAAGATCGCTTTCTGTATCACTATCTATGACGCTGATGCCCGCGCCCAAAACTTCGGACAAGTCTCCAACGCTTTCGTTCGTATCGTAGACGAGAACAGCGGTACGGAACTGATTCGCTATGATCTGGGCGAAGACTTCTCCATCGAAACAGCTGTCGTGGTAGGCGAGCTGTATCGTCACAACGGCGAGTGGAAATTCAGTGCGATCGGCAGCGGCTACAAGGATGGCCTGGCAGGTCTCGCGCGCGATTACGGGCTTGCTACTTCATAATTTCAAAGCGTTATCTATTAGCTGAAGCCGCCCCGGTGCGGCCAGCTTGCGGGGTCCATACGAATCTGATATGGGCCCCTTATCAATGGCATTGATCCATTACGATATGGAGGGAATCCGATGGCGGTTAATTTGTCCAAGGGGCAGAAGGTGGATTTAACCAAATCCAACCCCGGGTTATCCAGCGTTGTGGTTGGTCTCGGCTGGGACGTGAACAAGTATGATGGCGGCGGTGACTTTGATCTGGATGCATCGGCCTTTTGCCTGAATGAAGCCGGCAAGGTCAACAGCGAGCAGGATTTTATCTTCTATAACAATCGGACCAATCCCAATGGCTCCATCCAGCTGTCAGGGGATAACCGCAGCGGTGAAGGCGCGGGTGACGATGAGACCGTAACGATTAATCTGGGCTCGGTGCCGGCAGCGACGAACAAAATCGCGTTTTGCATCACGATACATGACGCTGCTCAGCGCAGCCAGAACTTTGGTCAGGTAGCCAACTCTTATGTGCGGATTGTGAATGCATCAACAGGTGAAGAGCTGATCCGATATGATTTGGGTGAGGATTTCTCTGTGGAAACAGCGGTTGTAGTAGGTGAGCTTTACCGGCACGCCGGCGAGTGGAAATTTAGCGCCGTAGGCAGCGGCTACCGCAATGGCCTTGAAGGGCTTTGCAGCGATTTTGGCATTCAGACTTAGCTGATCGTGATGACGAATTACATATGGGAGGCGATTCAATGTCCATTAATCTATCCAAGGGCCAGCGCATCGACCTGACGAAATCAAATCCGGGCTTGACGAGAGCCGTACTCGGTCTTGGCTGGGATACGAACCGGTATACAGGCGGCGGGGATTTTGACCTTGATGCCAGTGCGTTTCTTCTCTACGAAGACGGCAAGGCACGGTCGGAAGAGGATTTTGTGTTCTATAACCATCTGAGAGCCTATAACGGCGCGGTTGAGCACACAGGCGATAACCGTACCGGAGCGGGTGACGGAGACGACGAGCAGATCCGGGTTGATTTTACATTAGTGCCCCCCCAGATAACTAGAATCGGCATAACGGTAACGATCCATGACGGGGAAGCGCGCAGGCAAAATTTTGGCCAGGTATCCAATGCTTTCGTCCGTCTGGTGGATGAGGGAAGCGGTCAGGAAGTACTGCGCTACGATCTTGGCGAAGAGTTTTCTATTGAAACGGCTATCGTATTTTGTGAACTGTACAGACATGGGGCAGACTGGAAGTTCCAGGCTGTGGGATCAGGCTTCTCAGGCGGATTGGCTGCGCTCGTTCGCAACTACGGATTGCCGTTATAACAGGAGCAATCCAGGCATTAACAGGCCGGGTTGATTGATGTGAAAGGGCGGAAGTGCATGTCAGTGTCATTAGTCAAAGGGCAGAAGGCCGATGTAACGAAAAATAATCCCTTACTGCAAAGTCTAGTTGTGGGGATGGGCTGGCGGATTGCCAGCGGTATGGAGATTGATCTCTCCACATTCCTGCTTGGGCCCGGCGGCAAGGTATCGGGCGATCAAGATTTGATTTTCTATGGTAATCCGAGTGGAGCTTCCGGATCGGTCGTACTGGCCGGCAGCAATAAGCGGACCCTGTCCGGGAAGACGGATCAGGAACAAATTATTGTACGTGTCCGTGAGGTCCCTGCGGACGTGGAGAGGATTGCTTTCACACTAACGATTTATGAAGGGGATGTACGCAGACAAAATTTCTCCGGTGTAGAAGATGCCTATTTACGTATCGCCGACGAAGCGACAGGAACCGAGCTGGTACGTTATGACCTTGGAAAAAACTTCTCCGTGGAGACGGCAATTGTTGTAGGAGAATTATATAGATACAATGGCGAATGGAAATTTAATGCGATCGGGTCGGGCTATTCGGGCGGCTTGGCCGCGCTTTGCGGCAGCTATGGCATCGAGGTGAAGGCGGATGCTCCACCCGAGCAGCCAAAGCCGGCTCCCGTTCCACCGAAGCCAGCTCCAACTCCGCCGCCGACACCCGCTCCTGCCCCTGGCGGGATTAACTTCAGCAAGATCAGCTTGACCAAGCGCGGGGATGTTATTAACCTGCAGAAGGGCGCAGGCTCACTTGGCGAGATACTGATCAATCTGAACTGGAATCAACGGTCTTCCTCAGGCTTCTTCAAGCGCAGCGGCGTTGATCTTGATTTGGGCTGCCTGTTCGAGCTCAAGGATGGAAGCAAGGGATCGATACAGGCGCTCGGGAATTCATTCGGCAGTCTGTCACGGCCTCCTTATGTGGCGCTGGACGGCGATGACCGGACCGGGGCGATCAAGACGGGTGAAAACTTAAGAATCAACGGCAATAAAGTCGCTGAGATCAAGCGGATCGTAGTCTATGCCTATATCTATGAAGGCGCGACGAACTGGGCGGAGGCTGACGGCGTGGTGACGATCAAGCAGTCGGGCGGGCCGGATATTGAGGTTCGGATGGACGAGCATAACAACCGCAAGGGAATGTGTGCGATAGCCATGATTGAGAACGTGGGGGACCAGACCTTCAGCATTAAGCGGCTGGTTCAATATTTCTCAGGCCACCGGGAGGTCGACGAAGCATACGGCTGGGGATTGAAGTGGGTGAGAGGCAGCAAATAGATTCATTGCAATCCGGGTCATACATCTAATCGGGAAGTATATTGGGAGGAAACACGTATGGCAGCTTTTATACAAAGCGTGCTCGAGAACTTTGCAAGTTTTTTCAGCTGGGAGAACCTGTCTATGGTCTTCAGCGACCCGGCAAACTGGGGAATTATTCTCACGCTGGTCATTCTCGAGGGACTGCTGTCAGCCGACAACGCACTGGTCCTTGCTGTTATGGTTCGTCACCTGCCGAAAGAGCAGCAGAAGAAGGCGCTATTCTATGGTATCATCGGAGCCTATATATTCCGCTTTATCGCTATTGGAGTAGGTACTTATCTGGTCAAAATCACATGGGTTAAAGTAGCAGGCGGTTTGTACCTGCTCTGGATTGCGCTCAGCAACCTCTTCAGTCTCGAATTCAAGCTTGCCCGGGTTGGCGGTATCCCGCTTATCCCGTATATCGGCCGCAAGGAAGAGCAGGAAGAACAGGTTGAGGGCAAAGCTTATGGCTTCTGGCGCACCGTACTGGCAGTGGAGCTGATGGATATTGCCTTCAGTATCGATAGTGTGCTGGCGGCCTTCGGCGTCAGCGAGCAGGTATGGGTGCTGTTCGTCGGCGGTCTGCTCGGCGTCTTGATGATGCGCGGCGTCGCTCAAGTCTTCCTGAAGCTGATTGAGAGATTCCCTGAGCTTGAGAAGGCGGCTTTCATCTTGATTGTCATCATCGGGGTTAAGATGATAGCGGCAGCCTTCGGCTTCCATGTTTCTCACACCTTGTTCTTCGGTCTTCTGATCGCAGTATTCCTGGGGACGATGGTTTACAGCACCTTGAAGAAGAATAAGCACAACGAAACGCACACATCCGTCTAAAACGACTGGATTACATTTCCTCTGAAATATCCCTCATGGTCAATGAGGGATATTTTAACTTTATGAAACGTAAAGCAGCAAGTTTGCTTTGACAACCGATGAGGAGGGTGGCCATGAGATATTTCAGCTATTTGTCAGAGGAAGAGGAGCATGCCTTCTTTCACTCATTACCGCTGCATTTCAATAACCATGCTGACCGTAATATCCTTGCGCACGCCGTTGGTTCAGCCTTGTACATGCCGGCGACCCGGGATCGGATAGCGGATGAACTGGCCGCTGCAAGGTATGAGGGCCTTGTCTCCATCGTCCTGGATCTGGAGGATGCTGTTGGAGATAATATGGTTCTCCTGGCGGAAGAGACACTCTGGAATACGCTTCGGACGATTGACTTGTATGTTAATACCGGTGTGCTCGATCAGGAGCGGGTACCGCTGATCTTTATCCGTGTCCGGTCGCCTGAGCAGCTGGAAAGGCTGTTAATGATCGGCGGGACGGCATTCACGCATGTGACGGGCTTTGTTTTCCCGAAATTTAACGCCCGCTGCGGTTCTGTTTATTTCAGGCTGCTGGCAGCATTCAATGAGGGGGATAACGCTGTCTCACACAAGCTCTACGGCATGCCCATTCTGGAGAGCAATGAGATCATTTACCGGGAAACCCGCCAGGAGGAGCTGCTGTCGATCAGGAAACTGCTGGACGAGTACAAGCCTTATGTATTGAATGTCCGGATCGGCGCCACCGACTTCTCCAGTCTCTTCGGTCTGCGTCGCAGTCCGGACAGCACGATCTATGATATTGCGGTAATCAGAGACTGCATCGCGGATATCGTTAATATCTTCGGGCGTGTGGACAATCATTATGTAATCTCCGGTCCAGTGTGGGAGTATTTCAAGAGCGACCGGGTGCTGAAGCCGCAGCTGCGCCAGACGCCATTCGAAGAGAGCATGGGCAGGAACGGCCGCAAGCTGCGAATGTCTTACATCAACCGCTATGTTGACGGGTTAATGCGTGAGGTGTCACTGGACAAGGAGAATGGTATTATCGGCAAAACAATTATCCATCCGACTCATATCAAGCCTGTTCAGGCCTTGTATGTGGTAACGCATGAGGAATATCAGGATGCGCTGCATATTGTGGAACATAATCACGGGAACCTGGGCGTTATGAAGAGCCGCTACTCGAATAAGATGAATGAAATCAAGCCTCATCTGAACTGGGCAGAGCGGATCATCATGAGATCAACTATATATGGGGTGCTGCATGAAAACCAAAACTTCACCTGTCTCCTCTCAGAAGAACGGGAACCGGCAATTATTTAATATACTTGGCGACTTATCGGTCCAGATTGAGGTGACGCATAATCCGCTGAAGCTTCCGCTGGACTCATTGTTTCAGATGGCGGCACGTATGAACAAGAAGCGCGGCTTCCTGTTCGTGAGCAAGGTGCTCGGCAAGCATGTTCCGGTAAACCCGCAGGTCTCGCTGTTATCCGGCATGATCCTGGGCCTGCTGTACGGTCAGAGACTGAACCTTGCGCTCCCGGTGTCTGCGGAAGAGGCGGCCGCAGCGATAGCATCCGGGGAAGCCGCAGACGATACATATGCCCGAATGATGCAGCATCCGATGCTGCTTGAGGAGAATACGCTGTTCATCGGATTTGCGGAGACGGCAACGGCACTTGGGCACAGTATGTTCCACGCATTCGGAGGGGCGGCAGCCTATCTGCACACGACCAGGGAGCTTATTGATAACGTCAGCTCATGCATTAATTTTGAGGAAGAGCATTCTCATGCAACTGCACACCGCTGCTATGCCAGTGACCCGGAGCTGTTCTCCAAGGCAGATACGATTGTACTGGTCGATGATGAGATGACGACCGGGAAGACGACCTTGAACATTATTTCGGACCTGCATGCCAAGTACGGGAAGACCAGGTTCGTGGCTGCAAGTCTTCTCGACTGGCGTTCGGACGAAGATCAGGCACGCTTCCGTCGTTATGAGGAAGAGCTCGGAATTACGATCACGTGCCTGTCATTAGTTTCCGGGAAAATTCAGGTGAGCGGCACGCCGATCGGGGAAGACGGCAGCGTGGCTGGCCTGCAGCAGAATAGAGAGGAGCGCGAACCGCTCATCCAAGTCATCTCAGTTGCAGACCTGTTCCCGCATGCTGCCAGCGAAGACGGCTCCTCGGCGTATTTGAGCGGAACCGGGAGGTTTGGTCTCAGAGCCGAAGAGGAGCAGGAGCAGCTTCTGGCGGTCCGCAGGGCGGGCGAAGTTCTTAGACCTTACCGGACAGGCTCACGGACGCTCTGTATGGGTACCGGCGAGTTTATGTATCTGCCGATGTGCATCGCGGCCGAGATGGGGGAGGGCGTGCTGTATCAGTCAACAACAAGAAGCCCCATCCATCCGGCAGCCGCTGAAGGGTATGCAGTAAAATCAGCTTACAGCTACCCCTCACCCGAGGACAAGGAAGTTCGTAATTTTATGTACAATATCACTCCGGGCAGCTATGATGATCTGTTCGTATTCATGGAACGCCGGATGAGTGACGAGCAGATGAACGGGATGATGTCGGTTATCCGGACACTGGGTATCCCGGCCGTATATCTTGTGTACTTTCAGGAGAAGACCGGTATAACAGGCCCCGAGCCAATCGGCAGCTACAGCCCGGAGGACGTTGTGTTCCTGCTCAAGGATATAAGCGGCGCACAGCTGGAGAGACCGACCGAGGACCGGGAGGAAGCCATCCAGTCCGGCGTTCACTACTCTGAGATGCTGCCAGTTGAGTACCGGCCGACAGAGCAGTATCTGTCCTTGTTCCACGAAACGCTGGGTGAATCCGCCTCCCGGATCGCTGAGGCAGCAGCTATAGTGGCGGAGCTGATTCTCCGCAAGAAGGGGCCGGGAATTGTACTCGCATCCCTTGCGAGGGCGGGTACACCTGTAGGTGTGCTCATCAAGCGTTATCTCAAGCAGATTCACAGCCTTGATGTGCCGCATTACAGCTTATCGATCATCAGGGGCAAGGGAATGGACGAGAACGCGGTGCGGTATATCGCTCAGCAGCATCCTGACCGCAAGATACAGTTCCTGGACGGCTGGACAGGCAAGGGGGCCATCCGCCGGGTGCTGGCTGAGTCCTGTAGGCAGCTGCGGGAGAAATACGGCCTGGAAGTTGAAGACGACCTGGCGGTTCTGGCTGATCCTGGCCGCTGTGCCGAGACATTCGGCACGAGAGATGACTATCTGATACCGAGCGCTTGCCTGAACGCAACGGTGTCCGGGTTAGTAAGCCGCACGGTGCTGCGTGAGGACTTGATTGGCCCGGGTGATTTTCACGGTGCCAAGTACTATCGCGAGTGGGCCGGAGAGGATCTTTCCAATCATTTTGTCGACTGGGTAAGCGAGCATTTCAGAGAGGCAGCCCGCAAGGCGCAGCTTGAGGCTGACCAGCTGCACATGCAGCAGGATGCCTGCAGGGCAACCTGGCAGGGGATGAAGGACATCAGCCGGATCCAGCAGGATTTCGGCATTCAGGATATCAATCTGATTAAGCCAGGAGTCGGCGAGACGACACGTGTGCTGCTCCGGCGTGTTCCGTGGAAAATCCTTGTTAACCGGCTGGACAATCCGGATCTGAAGCATATCATGATGCTGGCTGAAGACCGGAACGTGCCTGTAGAGGAATATCCGGGACTCAGCTATTCCTGCTGCGGCATTATCAAGCCGCTGAAGGAAGGTGCGGTCTAATGATATTCGCAAGCGATCTGGATCAAACCTTAATCTATTCGGAACGTTCGAAGGGCAGCGTAAGCCTGGACGATATGCTGCCGGTTGAATTATACCAGGGCAGGCACATTTCTTATATGACCCGGACAGCGGTTTCCCGGCTGAGAGAGCTTGGCGGGCTCGCCCGCTTTGTACCGGTGACAGCAAGAACGCCGGAGCAGTACAACCGGATCTTTGCCCTGCGGGAGTGGATGAAGCCGGGGTACGTGATTGTAAGCAATGGCGGCAATATTCTGCTTAACGGGGAAATCGATCAAGAGTGGAACAATTTGATCCGGCAGGCGGTACGGGAAGGCTGCACGGAGCATGCAGAGATTCATGAGATGTTTGGGCGGATTGCGGATGACAGTTGGGTTCACTCCTCGACATTGTGCGATGGGCTGTTCTATTCCATTGTCGTGGAGCGGGACAAGCTTCCGGCAGAGAAGGTGGAAGCCTTTAGGAATCAGCTTGCAGGTCATGGATGGAGCTATTCCCTGCAGGGCCGCAAAATTTATCTGGTGCCGGAGCAGGTGAGCAAGGGCGCTGCACTCGTGTATGTGAAGGAGAAGCTGGGCGAAAGCAGAGTCTTCGCAGCCGGGGACAGCCTGCTGGACGAGAGCCTGCTGCTTGCGGCTGATATCGCATTCGCCCCATCACATGGCGAGCTGCGGCGACAATATACTGAGCACGATCATATTACCTTTACCAGACAGACTGGCGCCGAGGCGGCGGAGGAGATTTTGGATGCCTGTCTGGACATAGCCCGCAGCCAGCTCTCTTGTTAAGACTTCCCAACAGAATGGAGAAGAGTGAACAGATGACAAGAATATATTTCAACCGGTGGTTCTCGGTGATGTACCATTACATAAGAGCGATCAGGGAGAATCCGGACGGTGAAGCGTACGAATTTTACGGTACCCATCCCAATCTGAACCATATGTCGCTTCTGGAAGCAGATTATAAGGAAACAGAGCCTTCCATAACCGGGCTGCCGTATGTGGAATATTGCGCGGAGTTTTGCCGCCGGCATC
Organism: Paenibacillus sambharensis; assembly: GCF_003233845.1. Taxonomy (GTDB): domain Bacteria; phylum Bacillota; class Bacilli; order Paenibacillales; family Paenibacillaceae; genus Paenibacillus_I; species Paenibacillus_I sambharensis. The sequence continues at coordinate 5,206 of NZ_QKRB01000032.1, read as the reverse complement.
AGATCGACGTGTTTATCCCGCGGCTGCATATGGAGGACATCGTTCGCCACATCCACCTGTTTGATGAGATTGGAACCAGGGTGATGGTGTGCCGGGATATGGGACTGCTCGAGGCTATGCTGGATAAGCGCACCTTCTACGAAGCGGTCAGCGGCCGCAATCTGGTCCAGATACCCGCATACGAGGTTGTGCAGACAGCTGACCAGTTTAGAGAGGCTTACGAACGGCTGGCGGCTGCAGGGCATAACGTCTGCTTCAAACCCACGAAGTCTGAGGGCGGCATGGGCTTCCGCATTGTTAATAACACAACAGACCGGCTGGCCGAGCTGTATGGTTATGTTACCCTGTCTACCACCTTCGAGGACGCCTGCCGGACACTCGCCTCCGTGAGCCGTTTTGATGATCTGATGGTGATGGAGCACCTGGAAGGCCCGGAATACAGCATAGACTGCGTTGCTGATGCGGAGGGCGGGCTGCTCGTATCCATACCTCGCCGCAAGGCGGAAGGCAGGGTGTATATGCTTGAGGATAATCCGGAACTTCAGGCCCTGGCAAAACGTATTGCTAATGAGCTTCGAATTCCCTATGCCTATAATATCCAAATCCGTTACAATAAAGGGGTACCCAAGCTGCTGGAGATTAACCCGAGAATGTCGGGCGGACTGTTTATCTCCTGCTTGTCAGGCGTGAATATGCCTTATTTGGCAGTTCGTGCTGTACTTGGCAAGCCGGTTGTTAAACCCCAGCCAAGGTTCGGCATTAAGGCAGGATATATCGAGCAGCCGCTAATAATGGACTAAGAAGCAGGATGATTCAACAGTTCCGGTCCTGCTTGCAGCATGAAGGAGGTAGTCATGAAATCGTTTAGAAACTTGCTCATTCTGGCGGCAGGAAGCTATGCGGCAGGTCTGGCCTTGTATGCCATGTTCAACGCTTATGTGGGACTGGCTGTTCCGTCGCTTGTCATGCTTGGGATTGCTCCAATTCTGAAGCGGGCAGGCCGTAGACAGGCCGCGGACACGCAGGGTGAAGCCGTTACGGCACAGCGTCAAGCACCACCCGCTGCTGTGCAGGCTGCTCCATCAGCGCATCCGTCGGCACCGCCCGCTGCCCAGCCGGCAGCGCAAGCGCCAGGCCAGCAATCTTCCGAGCCGGCTATTGACGATCCAGAGCTCGCGGCTGCCGTGGAATATATCGGGATACTGGAGGATATGATCCTGCTGGAAGGCGAGAAGAACAGCCTTGATGACGAGATTGTCCAGAAGACCTTATCGCTGCTGGCTCGTGTCAACCGTCTGGTTCCCGATCTCGTAGCGCTAGGCGACGCTTCAATTAATTACAACATCGTCAGGCTGATCCGCCGGGACATTAATTCTGCGATCAATCCCTTCCTGCGTCTCAGCGGGGAAGCCAAGCGCCAGAACCGCAGACTTCTGCTGGACGGCATCAAGGATATTAATTCGAAGCTGACCTTCTATACGCAGACCATCGAGCAGAAGGATATTATGGAATTAAGAACGAAAGCCGAGCTCATTCAGCAGCGATACCGGCTTGATGACTAGAGGAGGAGACACAATATGGCTCAAACAATGGTGCAGTTGAAACGGGAAGACCTGGACAAGCTGGAGCAGGAAGCGCAGCGGACGATGCAGCGGGTGTCCACGACGGACGCACTGCAGCTCGATACGCTGATGGATGAGATTGGGCGCCAGGGCTCGAAGACGCTGGAGAAATCAGGCCAAACCCTGACGATGCTCGAACGTCCGCTGAGCGATCTGATGAGCGGCAAGCGGACGGATGTTGCGAACAACATGCTGAAGCTGCGCGGTGAAGTGGAGGGTCTCAGCAAGAGCAAGCAGCTCTCACTGATGCAGAAGCTTCTAAGGAAAACACCGATTAAGCAGTATGTATACCGGTACCAATCCGCCAAGACGAATGTAGAGGTCATTGTCAATTCGCTCCGTCATGGCCGCGAGAATCTCGAAGAGAATGTTATCCATATGCGCAACCTGAAGCGCAGCAGTCTGGAAAATGTATATGACCTGCAGCTTCATGTTGAGTACGGCAACCGGTTGAAGGAGCTGTTCGAGCAGGAGATTGCGAAGCCTGAGAATGCGGACCGTAAGACCCATCTGGAGCGGGGCCTGCGTAAGGTTGTCACGAAGATTCAGACCTTCACCGAGATGATCATGCTTTACCAGCAGGCTATTGCCGCTACTGACATTATTAATGACACGAATGATAAGTTAATGGACAGCGTTGACAGCACGATCCAGAAGACGCAGCATCTGATGACCGTGTCTGTTCTGATCGCACAGGCTATCGACGACCAGATGAAGGTCATTGATGCGGTTAATGCTACCAACGACATGATCGGCAACCAATTCGCCGATAACGCCCGTTTATTGAACGAATCCTCGGACAAAGCCAATAAGGCGCTGACGCGCCCGGCCATGAGCATGGAGCTGGTCGAGCGTGCGATGGGGGATTTGTTCTCTGCCATGGATAAGTATGAGAATTCCAACCGCCAGATTATCCAGACGGTATCCGAGCAGACGTCCAAGATGCAGGAAATCAACCAGCAGGTTGGCAAGCGGCTGGGATTGAAGGGCGGCTCTGCCAATCCTGAGCTGGAGTCACCCGCAGCAAGAAGCTTCTTGGACTAACCGTGTCATAACATCCTCTCTGTCTTAATAGAATGGTAGAAAATTAAGACAGAGGTGATGGCCATGCTCGGCTTTATCAGTACCTTGATGCTTGTGGTTTATTTAATTGCGGCGGCAGGCTCTGAAAGAGCGGAGTCTATCGCTGAACTGCTTGAGTAGCAGAAGCATGCCCTGCTAATGCGTGCAGAAGTATGGGCGGGTTTATGACAGGGGAGAGGGGATCGTTAGTGGACTTTTCATTCGAACATATATCTGAGAGTTCGATTAATATGAACTATAATTACGGCGGGGAATGGTTCACGTTCAACCTGTTTCTGCGGGATAACGAATGGATTATTCACCCCTTCGACTCCATGCTGATCCGCAACGAGGAGATGTGCCAGCTCGTGATGGCAGAGCTTGTTAAGCATAAGGGCTTCCAGGTTATGCTGGCGCGTGAAGGGATTTATCTGTCTTCTCTCCGCTCAACAGTGAATGTTTCCGGTCAGCGGGAGACCGAGGAAGAGAATGACTACCCGGATTACTCCGGGGGGCGGGTTCGCGGCGGAGATTCGGACATTGACGAGCTGATTGAGCATCACTCACTCGACGACCTGATTCGTATGGAGATGGAGATTGTGGAAGACAGGATGACGGTATACAATCAGATTCTGCAGCGGATGTTCATGGAGGATCTGGGACCGCACGACCCGGAATTTCAGAAGGTACAGCGCATGGTGAAGAGTTATGAGGCTTGCAAGAGCGAGCTGGCTGCACTTCTTGAGGATTACGGATTTGGTTCACGAAAAAGATTTTAGCAGCAGGCTTGTCCTGCTGAAATGTCTGGAACTGCCGACGCGGATGGGAGGGCACTGAAAAACCAAGCAATTTTCTTCACGCGGCCACATTTAGGTGTACAAAGAAGGCATCTGTCCGAAAATTCGGTGCAGATGCCTTCTTCTTTAATCTGTTTGTCTGGGATTTACGAGGCATCCTCAGTCCGCTAACTTCAATATCCGTTTGAGGTTTACGGCAAATATGGTCATAGCCCCTTGCAGCTGCATGCCAAGCAGACCCGAGGATGTGGCGACATCAAACCCGTGTCTATGTTTAAGTTCACTATTCTTTGCTTCAATCTTGTAGCGTTCCTTGGCTTTTGCTTTGAAATACTCTGTCTCTTGAAAGGCCATCTGTTCGGCGTGTTCATCAGATTTCAGGCTGACAGAGTAGGTTTTTGTCTTTGCTCCCTCTTTGTAGCAGCCTTCCCTGAGCGGGCAGCGCTTGCAGCGCTCGACATCGAAGTAGTAAGTATCCACCTGATTTTTGCCTACACCTTTCTTGCCTTGCCGAGCTTTGCGGACTGCCATATGCCCTGCCGTGCAGACATACATGCTGGCATCTTTGTTGAACAGAAATTCGTCTTCTTTCTTTCGGTTCCCCTGCGTAATGAGCGGGTTGAGTTTCGACACGAGCGCAATCTCGTTGCTCTTGGCATAGACCAGGTTGTCCTTCTCGGAATAGGCGGCATCGCCGATGACGGTGCTCACCTGCATGCCGGCCGCTTGGCTTTTCTCAATCAGGGTTTGTAATTGCTTGCCGTCATTCTTCTCGCCAGTCGTAATCACCGCTGCCGTAATAATTCTTTCTTCAGTCAAGGCCAGATGCGTTTTGTAACCGAAGAAGGCGGAGTCTGCACTCTTGTGGCCTATGCGTGCATCCGGATCTGCCGCCAGACGAAGCTGCTCGACATCATCGTCCACGGTCTCTTTCAGGAGATTCAGAGGTTCCGTAATCTTCGGCAGCTGCGCAATTCCTGACTCTGTCTCGACGAAGGCAATAAGTTTGTTACAGTAGGCAATTTCATCTTCCAGCACATCGTTTGTGTTCTTGGCCGGCATGCGGACTTTAACCGTTTCGTCCACAGCATACACGGCCTTCCGCAGCTTCTTGGCCCGATCTTGCAGGATTTCACGCGGCGATTTCTGGTTGTAGCGTGCTTTCGTGTGGGTGGCGTCTACGATAATGGACTTGCTCTTCAGGATTCCCTTCTCGATGGCAAGCTCTACTGTCTTGCCGATCAGCATGTCCAGCAGGTTCATGTCCTTCAAGCGCAGCTTGCGGAACTTCGTCAGGGAACTGGACTCAATGATCGGATCTTCCGGCGCCATATCTAGAAAGAACTTGAACGAAAGGTCGTACCGTGAACGTTCCACAATGTCTACATCTGACAGCTCGAAGATCGCCTTGAGTAGCAGATATTTAAACATACGGATCGGATCTATGGCATTTCGACCGTTGTTCTGACAGTACTTGTCTTTCAGTTCCTCGTATATAAACGCGAAGTCCACCAATTCGTTGATCTGACGCAGCATATTGTCTTTGGGGATCAACATATCGTACAGCTTGGCATATGGACTAAGCATCAACGTTTGTTGCTGCCGAATCATTCGCTCACCCGCTCTCTGTGATACCTTAATTATAAACGAGAAAAGGTACAGTCTCCTCAATTTCTTGAGTGTGACTGTACCTTTTCTATAAAACGGACTTTTTCAGTGCCCTCC
>NZ_QKRB01000031.1 GCF_003233845.1 Paenibacillus sambharensis | reverse complement strand
TGGGCACTCTAAGATGACTGCCGGTGACAAACCGGAGGAAGGTGGGGATGACGTCAAATCATCATGCCCCTTATGACCTGGGCTACACACGTACTACAATGGCCGATACAACGGGTCGCGAAGCCGCGAGGCGGAGCCAATCCTATCAAAGTCGGTCTCAGTTCGGATTGCAGGCTGCAACTCGCCTGCATGAAGTCGGAATTGCTAGTAATCGCGGATCAGCATGCCGCGGTGAATACGTTCCCGGGTCTTGTACACACCGCCCGTCACACCACGAGAGTTTACAACACCCGAAGCCGGTGGGGTAACCTGAAGCGTTTCGCAAGAAACGCACATCGGAAGCGATGCTCAGGAGCCAGCCGTCGAAGGTGGGGTAGATGATTGGGGTGAAGTCGTAACAAGGTAGCCGTATCGGAAGGTGCGGCTGGATCACCTCCTTTCTAAGGAATATCGTTCCCTGTTCAGGGAACAATAACAGCACTCTAGAGTGCACGATAGACGGCTAATCGTTCGTTGTCAGTTTTGAAAGAACAATGGTTCTTTCATCTGGAGAGCTGTCCGAGTGGTCGAAGGAGCACGATTGGAAATCGTGTATACGTTAACCGCGTATCGAGGGTTCGAATCCCTCGCTCTCCGCCATGTGGCGGTGTAGCTCAGCTGGCTAGAGCGTACGGTTCATACCCGTGAGGTCGGGGGTTCGATTCCCTTCGCCGCTACCATATCTATACTGACGCGGGGTGGAGCAGCCCGGTAGCTCGTCGGGCTCATAACCCGAAGGCCGCAGGTTCAAATCCTGCCCCCGCAACCAAGCTTTTAATGCAATAAAACGGTATACGCCGGTGTAGCTCAACTGGTAGAGCAACTGACTTGTAATCAGTAGGTTGGGGGTTCAAGTCCTCTCGCCGGCACCATCATTACGGAGGATTAGCGAAGTGGCCAAACGCAGCAGACTGTAAATCTGTTCTCTGACGAGTTCGGTGGTTCGAATCCATCATCCTCCACCAGTATAATCTAACTATGAATGAACTGGCTTATAAAGCCCAGCCCTTTATCCTTTGGATAGAGGGCTTTTTGCTGCGTCAATTTAGTGAACTCGGTCTCCCGCAATTGTACGGCCTGGCTTATCCACCTCATTTCAGCTATTATATTGTTAGTGGATGGTTTGGCTTTCCGACTGCCGAACGAAGGCATAAAAACCAATCGTAAAAAAATGTACATATATGAATTTACAAAAAGCCCTTGATATTTATTATCATTCTAATATAATAATGTGTGTAAATCGAATTTCGTATTCGATAAGAAGGAAGTATATGTTCAGCACCATGGAAAGACCAATAAACTTTAATTGACCAAGGAGGATTTTCTTTATGTCACTAGTAGGAACTGAAGTAAAACCGTTTAAAGCATCCGCGTATCAGAATGGCTCTTTCATCGAGGTTACTGACGCTGATTTCAAAGGCAAGTGGAGCGTTGTATGCTTCTATCCGGCAGACTTCACATTCGTTTGCCCGACTGAGCTTGAGGATCTGCAGAATCAGTACGAAACATTGAAAGGCCTTGGCGTTGAAGTATATTCCGTATCCACGGACACTCACTTCACACACAAGGCATGGCATGACAGCTCGGAAACAATCGGTAAAATCACATACATCATGATCGGCGACCCATCGCACACGATCTCCCGCAACTTCGAAGTACTGGATGAGGCTGACGGTCTGGCTCAGCGCGGTACATTCATCATCGATCCGGATGGTGTTGTGCAAACTGTAGAAATCAATGCAGGCGGTATCGGCCGTGACGCGAGCACACTGGTTAACAAAATTAAAGCAGCACAATATGTTAGAAACAACCCAGGTGAAGTTTGCCCGGCAAAATGGCAAGAAGGCGGCCAAACACTGAAGCCAAGTCTTGATCTTGTTGGCAAGATCTAAAGTAGGGAGAAATTAGAATGGCACTGGATAACGAGATAAAAACACAGCTAGAACAATATCTTCAACTGATGGAAGGCGACATCGTGTTGAAGGTCAGTGCTGGATCTGACGACGTATCTCAAGAGATGACGGATTTGGTTAATGAAATAGCCAGCATGTCATCCAGAATTACGGTTGAGCAAACCGAGCTTAACAGGACACCAAGCTTTAGTGTCAACCGCCCTGGCGAAGACACGGGTGTAACATTTGCCGGCATCCCGCTCGGACATGAGTTTACGTCGCTGGTCCTGGCACTGCTTCAAGTCAGCGGCAGAGCACCTAAGGTAGACCAGAGCGTTATTGACCAAATCAAGAACATTCGAAGTGAATACCATTTCGAAACTTATGTCAGCCTGAGCTGTCACAACTGTCCTGATGTTGTACAAGCACTCAATCTGATGAGTGTCCTGAATCCGGGCATTACGCATACCATGATTGACGGGGCAGCATACAAGGAAGAAGTGGAAAGCAAGAATGTCATGGCTGTTCCAACTGTTTTCATGAATGGTGAGACATTCGGAAGCGGACGCATGACCATTGAGGAAATTCTTGCCAAGCTGGGCAGTACGGCAGATGTATCCGAGCTCGACAACAAAGAACCGTTCGATGTTCTGGTTGTCGGCGGCGGACCAGCTGGCGCCAGCGCGGCTATCTATGCGGCTCGTAAAGGTATTCGTACCGGTATCGTAGCCGAGCGTTTTGGCGGCCAGATTCTGGACACACTCGGTATTGAGAACTTCATAAGCGTGAAGCAGACGGAAGGCCCCAAGCTGGCTGCAAGTCTGGAAGAGCATGTGAAGGAGTACAATATCGATGTCATGAAGCTGCAGCGTGCTAAGCGTCTGGAACGGAAGGACCTGATCGAGCTTGAACTCGAGAGCGGCGCTGTGCTCAAGAGCAAGACGGTCATCCTCTCCACTGGAGCACGCTGGCGTAATATCGGAGTACCTGGCGAAATCGAGTTCAAGAACAAGGGCGTGGCGTACTGCCCGCACTGTGACGGACCTTTATTCGTAGGCAAGGATGTTGCGGTTGTCGGCGGTGGCAATTCAGGCGTAGAGGCTGCAATTGACCTGGCCGGCATCGTGAAGCACGTAACGGTTCTCGAGTATAATGCAGAACTGAAGGCGGATGAAGTGCTGCAGCAGCGTCTGTACAGCCTGCCGAACGTTACGGTGCTGAAGAATGTTCAGACCAAGGAAATTACAGGCGATGATAAAGTCAACGGCATTGCATACGTAGAGCGGGAAACAGGCGAAACGAAGCACGTTGAGCTTCAAGGCGTGTTCGTACAGATTGGTCTCGTACCTAATACGGACTGGCTTGGTGAATCGATTGAGCGGACTCGCATGGGCGAAATCGTTGTCGATCAGCATGGCGCAACCAGTATGCCTGGCGTATTTGCAGCCGGTGACTGTACCAACAGCCCGTATAAGCAAATCATCATTTCCATGGGATCTGGTGCTACTGCTTCACTAGGTGCTTTTGATTATCTGATTCGAAACTAATAAAGCAGCAAAAAAAGACCACTGCGTTATACAGACCCGGCTTACAGGGCTGTATAATGCAGTGGTTTGTTTTTATTGAATCACATTGTTGCTGTCTGTCGTTCCCCGGTTAGTTCGACGTCACGGAGAAGCTGTTGGTTGTATAGTTCAAGCCGGCAGGGGAGGAAGTGATCTCAAAGCCGAACTGAACGCGGTCGAGAACGACATCATTGTACCAGCCTCTGGCCTTAATCCAATTCATAACACCAAGAACGTCTACAGTTCCCGAATTGGTCTTGCTCGTTCTTACGAAGGAGAATACCTCGTTATGTCCGTTCGTGCCGCGGTATACGTTCCAGGTATGCCCGCCAACGCTGACGTTCTTGAACACTGGCACGGGGTTGCCCTGCGCATCCCAGTTATAAGAGATTGGCTTAACACCGCCATAGTGATTCATCCAGAGCATAATTTCATAGGCATAGTTGCCGGCCCAGATGTCGTAAGCGGTTACAAAATCGGTGCCGCTTGTAGGTACCGTTACATTAAAGCTGCTCTTGACACTGGACAGCGCGCTGAGCTTCTTGTTAACATCCTTCGTGCTGTTCGGGTATGATTTAATGCCGCCAGTGCCAGGATGCTGCGCCCAAACGCCCCAGTTGCTGTACGAATTTGCCCACATGCTCTGCGGCCCGGCTCCTGAGCCCCAGATATTGTTATATACGATATAACCGCTGTTCGTCCAGTTACCGTATTGCTCCGACGTACTCCAGACAGCTGCAAAAGCGTTCGCAGTTAACGTCACGACCGCAGCCAGGGCTACTATTAGGGATACGCCAAACCGTTTTTTCTTCATTAGTTCATCTCCTCAAATTTGATGTGGTGCAGGCTGTTCAGTCTGTTCTGACGTTCAGTCATAGGGTAAAAGCTCAGAAGCCTCCTTCCCGGAAAGTGATAGCGCCACAAAACAAAACATTAAGTGTATGCGCTTACAAACTAATTATATAGCATTATTTATCCAAAACTACCATGTAAATTAGAGGAAAAATCATATAAAAATATTAGAAGATGCTGTCAGATCGTGTGACGTCCACTTCAAGACGATAACGCAGCAAATTGTGAAGGAGGGGATGTGTCGCCAGAATAAATGGTGTAAGCGCTTAATAATATGGTACAAAGGAGGGATTATTGATGAAAAACAAGCTCGGGATTATGCTGATTGCTTCTTTATTGCTTGGCTGTCTGATGGGATTAGGCCCAATGACGGACGCTGCTAAGGCAGCAGCTGTGAACGTGTCGAACGGCATACAATTCAAGGACACGAACGGGAATATCGTTCATGCGCATGGCGGCGGAATGTTGAAGCAGGGCAGCTATTATTACTGGCTTGGGGAAAATCGCGACGGTACTAATCTCGTATCATTGTATCGGTCAACAGACCTTAAGAACTGGGAGTTTCGTTCCCACCTGCTCACGAAGTCCATGGGCGGAGAGCTTGCAACTGCTAATATTGAACGGCCCAAGCTGCTCTATAACGCGTCGACAGGAAAATACGTGATGTGGATGCATAAGGAGAATGGAGTTGATTATGGCGAAGGCCGTGTCGCCGTCGCATCCGCCTCCAGTATTGAGGGGCCTTATACGTATCATGGCAGCTTCCGTCCGCTCGGGCATGATTCCAGAGATATGACGGTATATAACGACAATGGAACAGCTTACTTGTTTTCCTCCACACGAGTCAACGCAGACATGAATGTGTTCCGTCTGTCGTCTGATTTTCTCAGTGTGGATACACTCGTGCAGACCATGTTCATCGGACAGTACCGCGAGGCACCTGCCGTCTTCAAGCGGGGATCAACCTACTTCCTGATTACTTCTGGAGCAACTGGCTGGAATCCTAATCAGGCCAAATACTCGACAGCCACCAGTATTGAAGGGACCTGGACAAATCCGGCTAACTTCGGAGATTCGACGACCTATGGTTCACAGTCCACTTATGTCATTCCGGTCAGCGGAAGCACGACGACGTCCTATCTGTATATGGGGGACCGCTGGGCAGGTGCATGGAGCGAACCGGTGAACAACTCCAAGTATGTATGGCTGCCGCTTAGCTTTCCGACAGCGAATACGCTTGAGATGAACTGGTATCCCAGCGTGGATATCGACACGGCAACTGGCGTTATTACGGGGAGCAGCAGCGGCGGGCTCTTTAACCCGAACACGGCATACAAGATCGAGAACGTGGAGAGCGGCCTTACATTGGAGGTCAGCCAGCAGTCAACGGCTAACGGTGCAAATGTTGACATCTGGAGCTATTGGGGCGGCGCTAATCAGAAATGGCGGATTGAGCAGGTGGGCAACTATTACCAGATCGTGAATATGAACAGCGGGAGAGCCCTGGACGTGTCAGGATCATCCACCGCGGATCATGGTAATGTCATTCAGTATGACTATTGGGGCGGCAATAACCAGCAATGGAGTCTGGTGGAGGCGGGCGGTGGCGCATTCCGGATCGTAAACCGCAACAGCGGCAGGGCGCTCGATGCCACCGGTACCACGAACGGATCCAATGTCATCCAGTACAGCTATTGGGGCGGGGCCAATCAGAAGTGGCGGATAGTTCCCGCTGATTAGATGCTCAAGGAAGGTTTAAGTACAGAAGCACAGCCTAGTATATAAATCGATAAACCTCGCCTTCAATAGAAGGGTACGAAGGAGGAACAATTCTACGCCTTGAGGCGGTCGACGCAAGCGGCGGCTCGCATCTGTAGGCAAGAACCCGAGGACACATTCGCAGGATAGAATGTGTCCTTTTTCTTGCGTTTGACATCAGCTTGCGAAGTAACTATACTGGTTACAACGGTGGTGATGATAGTGAAGCAGATAAGCACGCGCTTTTCCATGGCAGTCCATATCCTGTCCCTGATCACGCTGAGTCCGAACGAAGTTACTGGCGATTATATAGCTGGAAGTGTTAACACCAACCCGGTTGTAATCCGCAGAATTATGGGAATGTTAAAGAAGGCAGGGCTGGTGGATGTCCGTCCTGGGGTAGGGGGGGCTTTCCTGCTGAAAGAGCCTGAGGCTATTACGCTGCTTGATATTTACCATGCCGTCAATGTGACGGAGGATAACCGTTTGTTTGGCGTTCACGAAGACTCCAATGTACGCTGCCAGGTTGGACGGAATATCGAATCCGTTCTCCAATCCGAATTAAGCGAGGCTCAGTCCGCTATGGAACAGCGATTAGCTCAAACAACATTGAGTCAGCTCATAGCAAGATTTAATTAAATGAGAGCTCATGAAGAGCTTTTATTTTATACATTAGTTGTAACCAAAGTGGTTATATCTCATGCAATTACATTAAATTATTGGAGGGACAAACCTATGAAGATGTTAGTTACAGGCGCAACAGGTAAACTTGGATCCAAAGTAGTGGAGACGCTATTGAAGATGGTCCCTGCGAACCAGCTCGCGGTCAGCGTTCGGAACCCGGAGAAGGCAGCAGGTTTAAAGGCAAGAGGAGTAGACGTCCGACAGGGCGACTTTGATCAGCCAGAGACACTTGATTCGGCTTTTGCAGATATAGACCGGCTGCTGATCATTTCGACTGATGGCGACACGGAAACCAGAATCCGGCAGCATGCTCATGCAGTAGAAGCAGCTAAGCGGGCGCAGGTCGGATTCATTGCCTATACCAGTGCGACCAACGCAAGAGAGAGTACGTTATTCCTTGCTGAAGTTCACCGCGTGACAGAAGAAGCGATTATCCAGACAGGCATACCTTATTCCTTCCTGCGCAATAATTGGTACCTGGAAAATGAGCTTGGGAAGATTCAAGGCGCGGCTAATGGCCAGGCATGGGTTACATCCGCAGGCTCTGGCAAAGCAGGCTGGGCTTTACAGCAGGATTATGCAGAAGCGGCAGCAGCTGTGCTGGCAGGCAGTGGCCATGAGAATACGATCTATGAGCTTGGGGGCAAGCTGCGGACGCAGGAAGAGTTAGTATCCCTCATTGGCTCTGTATTAGGCCGGGAAGTGCCCGTACTGCAGGTTGATGACGCCAAGTTTGCCGAAATCATGAAGGAGGCCGGTGTACCCGATTTTGTTGTCCCGATCCTTACAGGTATCGAGAAGGGTATTCGGGAAGGCGCTCTGGAGGTTGAAAGCAGCGATATGGAGAAGCTGCTCGGCCGGCCGCTTACGCCAATTAAGGAGGCGCTGATCCAACTCCTTAACGTAAGCAATCAAGAATAACACCAACTATTAAATGGGAACAGAAGCAGCTGGTTGTAGCCGGCTGCTTTTTTCTGTACCCAAACTGTATCCCCTTCATGAACAGATCTTGTGGTAAAATAAGGATGATGAATGCAGTGATTAACTGTCGTTTACATAATTTATCTTATGACAACTCTTTTGCCGGCTAGATGATCATTCATTATATGGTGCCGTTTAATAAAAACTGAAGCACGGAGGGACATAATGGATACGCAGCATCTCAACAGCCTGTTTCGTGGGCGGATAGGTTACACCAATACGGATAAGCTCTCGTTCACAGACTTGAATGACATACTGGAGCTTACAGGACGGACAATACCATTCGAGAATATGTGCATCATGGAAAATCGAATTCAACCGGTCACGATACCCGGCTTGGTTGACAAGATTCTGATCAAAGGCGAGGGAGGGCTGTGCTACGAGCTGAATACGCTGTTTCATGCCTTCCTGCTCGCCAATGGATTCGATGCAGCGCTGGTGCGAGGCATTGTGTATAATGCCGAGAAGCAGGCCTATTCAGCGGCTGGCAGAACGCATGTCACGATTATGCTTCAGCACGATGGATGTCATTATATCGCCGATACCGGGTTTGGCGGAAACCTGCCTCTGCGGCTTGTGCCGATGACGGGCGAGCCGGTTGAAAGTGCGAACGGTCATTTTCGTGTAAGGCCGGCTGAGGGTGAGCATGCCGAACATGGCGACCAGCTGTTTGAGATGAAGCTGCGGCATAAGGATGATGATTGGCGTCCAGGCTTTGCTTTCGATTCGAAGCAGCCGATTGGTTTAGAGGAATGCAATTCGATCCAGAGGACAATCGCTGAGCATTCCGAGTCTAATTTCAACAAGCGGCCTCTCATAACGAGGCTGACAACGAGCGGCAGCATAACACTGACCGACACCTCCCTGACGATCTCTGATAATGGAGTAATTCACAAAGAAACAATTCAACCAAAGCAGTTCGCAGAGCTAAGAGTCCAGTATTTTGAATAATTTCAAGAAGTGGTGCTGCTCAGCAAGGCTGTCTGCAATCATAGGTATAATGGAATAGTGAAAACCCGGCCTATTCAGGCGGGGTCTTCACGTTAATGCTTGCTGGGCATATCTAAATCGTCCACTCGTCATGAATAATCCCGACAAGGTACCATTGCCCAGCCAGCTGTTCAAATACAAGCCGCAGACTGCTCAAGCCCATTACGTTGCCATCCGGCCCTTTGCTGAAATGATATTCAACAAACACACCGTTCGGATAAGCTTCCCTTATGTTGTTGATTGTATTTCCCTGCATAACGGCTTCATTAAAGCCAACCTGTTCACTCTTGCTGTAGTCCCGGTTGAAAATAAAAGATTCGTAGTATTCGTTGAAGGTCAGCTTAATCGGATCACCGGTTCCATCATAGGCGCCCCATTCATAAACGGTGGAATCCTTGAAAGCATGACTTAATTGCTCACGGCTCAAGCGAACATCATGCTTCAGATCGACGTAAGCGTACGGTGTAAAGCGAATACCTTTGTCAGGATGGGCGAGCTTCTGCAGAGCTTTGGCATCCTTGTTCTTGAGAGCCAGAATGGCTTCCTGTGCAACCCCTGCGATGGCCTTCTCCGCTTCTTTGGATGACATGAGCCCTTCCGACCTCGATTCGGATTTCTGAGGAACATCGGCATGGACGAAGGGAAGGGCAGCACAAGGAGCAATCGCTAGCATGAACAGCAGCACAGCTCCAAGCATAGTTTTATACGGGCTCATTGTATTGCCTCCTTTAATCTCACATGGAAACATATCCCTTAGAATCTCCCTGTACGATAAGGCTTATGCATGATCATCCGCTAGCGGGGCGCCTGGGTAAAAATGCATAGCTCATACGCTCCCAAGATATACTAAGCGATGCGATCTGGAAACTACCGCATGAAGGGAGAGAGGGCCTCGATGCCGGATTTGTTACAGGAACGGACAGACAAGCAGCAGCCGGTCAATGCCGATATGAAGATGCCTGATCTAGGGCTGACGGTTGCGGATTATATACTGAAGCTGCTTGTGAACTGGGGAATTTCCCGAATATATGGAGTAATTGGTGACGCGAATCTGCTGCTGCTGGACGCCATTTCCCGGCAGCGGGATATCAGGTACATTCCATTCCTTGATGAGAATGCCGCAGCGCTGGCCGCATCGGCAGATGCCAAGCTGAGCGGCGGGGTTGGCGCTGTAATCGGCACCAGCGGACCAGGGCTTGTTAATATGCTGAATGGCTTAGGTGATGCCTTTGCCGACCGGGTAGGAGTCCTTGCGATCACTGGACAGGTTGATGCACCGAAGATTGGACTGCATACGAAGCAGTATGTGCAGCAGCAGCTGACCGTAGCGCCGCTTGCAGCATTCTCGGAGCTGCTTGCGCACCCCGACGCTCTTCCAGGCCTGCTTCAGCATTGTCTTATCATGAGCAGCCTTCAAGGGGCGGTCACCCATCTATCCATTCCCAAGCTGATGTTCGCGGAGAAGGTTAAGGGTGCTGTACTGCCGTATTCCGCTCATCTTCATCAGCCGCTTCTCGCTCCGGAGAAGGAAGTCGAGGAGGTTTTCCACCTGATGGCGGCCGCCATCAGACCAATGCTGCTCATTGGAGGAGGGGTTTATGGAGCGGAGCCGGATACTAAGGTATTTGCGGAAGAAATGGGTGCTGCTGTTGCGACAACAATGCCGGCGAAGCATTTGTTCCCTAACAGCCATCCTTTGTATGCAGGCGGACTTGGGCTGGCAGGAAGTGAAGCGACAAGCCTGTTGATGAGAGAGAGCGACCTTATCATTATCTTGGGTGCGACCTGGTGGCCGGAGGAATTCACTCCCCAAGGCGTGAATATGATTCAGATAGACGCCGCACGTGAGAACATCGGGATAGGGCATGGTCTTTTGCGCGGACTTGTTGGAGATTTGCGGGATATAATGCCGCGGCTTGCCAGTATGGCTAAGCGAAGGAAGAAGAATGAGGAAGCCAAGTCTGCATGGAAACAGCGCATATCTGAGGTGCGCAATGTATGGTCAGAACGATTGGAACAGGAGACCACCCAGGCCGGGTCGCCGCTCGCTCCCCAGCGCATTATGCGTGACCTCTCAGAGTCGATCCCCGGGAATGCGATTATTGCGGTCGATACAGGCGACCATTCGATATGGTTCAATCGCTGCTTCGACAACCGTGGTCAGCGGCTGCTGCTGTCAGGACGCTGGCGCACATTGGGATTTGCGCTCCCGGCGGCAATTGCCGCCAAGCATGCTTTCCCCGACCAGCCTGTTGTGGCCATTGCCGGGGACGGCGGCGTGGTGCAGACCATTATGGAGCTAAAGACAGCGGCAGCGCAAAGTATACCGCTTGTCCTGGTTGTTATTAATAATAACGCCTATGCGATCGAGAAGAATCGTATGGAGCTGACGGGTCTCGACACAATCGGAAGCAAGCTGGACAACCCGGATTTTGTCCGGTTGGCTGAAGCGTTAGGGGGGATCGGCTTCAGGGCTCACACATCGGAGGAGCTCCGCAGCTGTATGGAAAAGGCATTACAGTCAGATAAGCCTGTCCTAATCGATGTCAGCGCATCGTCGCCAACCGTTCCGCACAGCAAGATATAGACATTCGGGGCTTGTTCAATATATGGTCCGGATCTATGAGCCGACCCTCTAAGGGTCGGTTTTTTCGCATATATTGTGAAGGCTTCGTTGATAGAAGTGAGAATCAATCGGATTCGAAGATTGTGTCAGTAGAATTCGGAATTGATACCAGTATGGAAGGTGCTACAGAAGGCAGATTTGATAAACGCAAACTGGAAATTGCCAGTGGGGAGGAAAGGACGATTAAGCCGGATCTTAAAGTAACAGGTGAAAGCAGTGTATATATGCAATTCACGGACGAGCAAGGCCGCCGTGTCACGGAATCGGTATGCTCTTATACAGAATCATTATCCGGTTATTCAACCGTCATCATCAAGAATGATACCGTTCAAGTCGACGAGAATTGTTCATGATTTCTGCCTGTTTCCTGCCTGTTCGCCGATTCTCCCCAGACTAATACCCCCCGTATCGTAACCATTCTCCTAGGCAGCAGCATAGGCTATGAGGGGCATTAAGTCTACGTGGAGAGGAAGATACGCATGTATCCTTATTATTACCAGCAGGCAAACGCAGGTTATAGTAGTTGGAGTGGTCAATTTTTCCCGGTCAACTCCCATGCCAGCTGTTATCCTTATCATCGCAGCAGTAAGCTGACTGATCATGGGCCAAACCCGTTTGTTGTGAATATTGAGCAAGCTGCTAAACAAAACACGAACTATCGCACCGCATTGTGGACAGGTAAATACTTTCAAGTCACCCTGATGTGCATTAATGTTGGTGATGACATTGGCCTGGAGGTCCATCCAACAACAGATCAGTTCATACGGATTGAGCAGGGGCAGGGATTAGTCCAAATGGGTGACTCAAAAGACAACTTAGATTTCCAGGAACCAGCCTATGATGATTATGCAATCATGATCCCTGCAGGCAAGTGGCACAATATCACCAACACGGGCACCATTCCCTTAAAAGTATACGTCATCTATGCTCCGCCTGAGCATCCGAGGGGTACGGTGCATGTAACCAAGGCAGCAGCAATCATGAAATAATAAAGTATAACTCCGGGTACGGCAACTATAATCTTGCGGGCGGCAGGGCCGACTATTGGCTTGAATCATCACTGAAAATCCCACCAGTCGAGCGCTCCTGATAAGGTCCCATGACCTTCTAAGGGGTGCTTTTTGCAGTGAATATGTTAATATTTACTGAATTATCAAAAGCTGAGCACAATATACATTCAATTGATTGCGACCTTTAACAGATCCTATCAATGTATCGACGGTAGACAATTTCACAGTATATAATGTATCATAAGTATACTAACAGAATGCGAGCCATTTGGTTTCCCGCTAATCTAAAAATAAGGAGGTGATCGTATGGTTCAAGATTCTGATATTTCGAATGAGACGCGGATGCGAATCTTGGATGTCACAACCCAACTGCTGGCCGCCTCAACAACAGGAGAAATTTCAAATCGGGCGATATGCGAAGCCGCAGGTGTAAAGCCGCCGACTCTGTATCACTATTTTGGCGATAAGGATGGTTTAGTACAAACTGTTGTTAATGAAGCATTCGAGCGATACCTCGAGTCAAAACGAAAGGTTGGCCGTACGGGTGACCTTATCACCGACTTCCGCCGAGGGTGGGACATGCACGTCGAATTTGGAGTGGGCAACCCTGCGCTGTACGACCTGATGTACGGCCGGCCGCTGATTCGCAACATGTCTCCCGCAGTTTCTACTGCCCGGTCCGAGCTGTTGAAATTCATGAGCGAATTTGAAGCTGCCGGCCGACTGCGGCTGCCTATCCAGTTAGCGACAGATGTCGTGGAATCCGCCGCTATCGGGGTAACACTTCAACTCATCCGTACTAATAGTGCCGATTCCGATCCCTTGGTCTTCATTACCCGTGAAGCGGTTATGGCAGCGGTGATTGGCCCGGATTCCCCTTACGGAAGCCATCCTGCATCTCCAGAAATTGCAGCCGCCGCAGCCCGTCTGCGTGATGAATTGCCGA
Organism: Paenibacillus sambharensis; assembly: GCF_003233845.1. Classification (GTDB taxonomy): domain Bacteria; phylum Bacillota; class Bacilli; order Paenibacillales; family Paenibacillaceae; genus Paenibacillus_I; species Paenibacillus_I sambharensis. Next base: position 160,135 of record NZ_QKRB01000031.1, on the reverse strand, counting down.
GAGGCCAAGTCTCGACCTTGAGAGCTTCGGAAACGTCACTGCTGCATGACTGGCTCGACATACTCGCTGGGGGCACAAATACTATTCGATAACATGTTTGTCTGCTGACATGTCGGCCTGCCGTCTCACGGTTTCTTGGTCCTGATCGTAAGTGCAAGGATACTGTTGTGCTGTTTTTTAACACCCAAGGAGGTAAGTTAAAATGACTCAGACTACAACGGAACACGATAATCTTGATCCTGAAAGTGGAAAACAGGGACAGCGTGCTTTATCTGAAGAACAAATCGAACAGATTCTGCAGGCGACCGCAAATGGCTTCGGCACTGCACTTCGCTCCCCCATCATGCACACGCCAGCGGAGTATGATCTTGAATGTGAGGAAGTAACGTTCCCTTCTCTGGATGGTGTGTCATTGGAGGGCTGGTTCATTCCAGCCTCTGGCTCGAATAAGCTCGTCATAGCAAATCATCCGCTCTGGTTCAGCCGCTCCGGTCTTCCATCTCACCTTGAACCATGGAAAATGCTCGGCGCCGCCGGAGGCAACGATTTTGAGGTCAATCTCGTACCGGACTACAAAATATTGCACGATGCCGGGTACAATGTCTTGACCTATGACTTCCGTAACTTTGGCCACAGCGGAGCGGCCAACGGAGGTATCATCACTGCAGGCATTTTCGAAGCACGGGATGTCATCGGCTCGCTGAATTACGTTCGCAGCCGCGAGAATTTGCGTGATATGACCATTGGTCTGTTCAGCCGTTGTATGGGCTGCAACGCCACCATGTTCGCCATGGCCAAATACCCCGAAGCGTTCCGGGATGTCCGTTGCATGGTCGCACCGCAGCCGCTTTCCGTCCGCGTTACACTTGAGCAGTCTCTGTCTCTTGCAGGAATTCCAGCAGAACGAATCGACGATCTGGAAGAACGAATCAGACTGCACAACAGCTTTAGGCTGGAAGATATGTCTCCGGTTGAAGCTGCAAAGAGTGTGATGATTCCGACATTTCTCTACCAGGTTCATGACGATGTGATGACCCGGCCAAGCGACATACAGGCGATATACGACAATATTCCGATAGAAGAGAAGAAGCTCTTTTGGATTAAGGGAACGTCTCGGCGCTGGGATGGTTACACCTACTTTTCGAAGGACCCTAGCCAAATGCTCGATTGGTTCAACACTTATATGAATTAACTCAAGAGCGAAAACGCCGATTTGCCCAGTTATATCAAGGCTTTAATGATAGGTCTTACCTGCTAAAGGTGAGTAAGCGATTAATAATATCTTTGGATTTTAGCCCAGGGAGGCTCCTGATCATGGAGAACGTATCCAACTACTACGAATCAATCGATGAAGCTTCTCGGTTTTCGAGAAATTCCAGAAGAATCGAATTTTTGACTACTAACCATGTGCTTGAGACTGTCATCCCTGAAGGGGCCTATATTTTAGATGTAGGTGCAGGGGCGGGTATATACTCCTTCTATTACGCCGAACGGAAGCACAAGGTTGTTGCAATTGACATCACACCGAAGCATATTGATATCATTCGCGAACAAGCGGAGCAAACAGGGATAGCACTCGATGCATATGTCGATAATGCTATAGATCTGAGCAGGTTTGAATCCGAATCGTTTGATTTTGTCATGTGCTTTGGCCCTTTATACCATATTACAAATGAGGAAGAGAGATACGCCTGCATTAAGGAATGCTTAAGGGTTCTGAAACCAGGAGGGCATCTGGCGGTTGCTTATATTAATAAATTCTCCATCATACCGATGCTCGCAACAAGAGACCAGCAATTTATTCGCAATAGCTTGATCGATAAGGTCATTAACGAAGGCATTATAAGGGAAGGAGACGAGGACTGCTTTTGGACGGATGCCTACTTCACCAGTCCAGATGAAATCGAAGCTTTCATGTATCAGTTCGAAATCAAACCAGTCGCCCATGCGGGCACCGATGGAATCAGTCACACTATACATGAATGCATAGACAGACTCGATGAAGAGCAGTTCGATTCCTGGTTAGATTACCACTTTAAGACATGCAGGGAGCGCAGCATATTAGGTATGAGCTCACATGGTTTGTATGTGATTCAGAAGGGCAGTGAGTAATTTGAATTGCACAATATTATTCGTGATGAATCCCTTGGCAGCAGCCGGTCATAATGACCGGCTGCTTTTCACATTATTTTCAACCAGATTGAAACCTCCCCGTTGATCCGCACATCTAACATACGTCCGAACGCCGAGGGGGAGATGGAATGGATACTGCAAAGGCAGTAAAAAAAGCTCAACAAGGCAATACCCAAGCGTTTGAGCATCTGATCATGACACACAAGGTCATTATGTATCAGGTGGCCAGAACGATATTGAAGAGCGATTCAGATTGTGCAGACGCTATTCAGGAAGCGATACTTAAAGCTTTTGAGAAGATCAAGACCTTGAGAGAGCCTCTGTATTTCAAAACCTGGCTGCTGCGGATCGTCATTAATGAATGTAATCAAGTACACCGGCAGAATAAAAAAGTCATCGAATTCAGTGAATTATTAACACCTTCCATCAACGAAGGCGGGTATGAAGAGGTTGAGCTGGAACAGCTGCTCCAGACGCTTCCCGAGGAAGACAGAAGCCTCTTAAAGCTTTACCATATCGAGGACATATCGGTTAAGGATTTGGCAGAGATTTATCAGAAGCCCGAAAACACAATAAAAACATGGCTGCGCCGCGCTCGTGAGCATGCCCGCAGAGTGTGGGGAGAACAGGAGGGGACTCAATGGAAAAATGGGAGCAGGAATTAACCAAACAAGTTAATAGAGCTTTGCCAGATCACATCGACCAGCGCATCCAGTCAACTCTTAATCAGCTGAAAAGAAAGCCTGTCAAGAAGCCCAGGCTGCGCATTGGCATAGTAGCGGCGGCATTAGTCTTCACTTATATCGTTAGCATGTCGTATCTATCTCCTACCTTTGTTAATGTCTTGAACTCTTTCCATGATGACGGTTCTGTATTCGAGATGCTAGGCGATGAGGGGCTGAAGAGGGGGAGCCAGCTTGATCTGGCAGCGAAAGTGGACCAGCAGCTGCAAATCGATGGTCAAGTGCTGACAATCACTGATGTGATGTATGATGGAGCCAATATTTACCTTGGCTGGACAGCGTCTTCTTCATTTGACGTAGAGAAATACCACAAAGCGAGAATCTCATATACGGTCAATGGGAAAACTATCGGTTACAGCGGAGGTGAACCGATAGAAAGACTTGATGATGGAACATACGCGGGAGTCCGTATCATTAATCCTACAAATAAGCTGCCGGATTCATTCATACTTGGCATCGTATCCTTTGAAGGTAATCAGATTTTAGCCGAAATTCCAGTTGAGCGCCGCGGTGAGAGTTATACTTTTGCAATTAATAAGCCAGCCAGCTGGAACCATATAGAGATCGATTATGAAAGCATCACTTTATTTCCCACTACAACTGAATTGGTATTTAATCACCGCAAGACGGAGGGAGCTTATATGAGGATACAGCTTTACGATGAGTCAGGCCGTGTTCTTAAGCCGTTAAGCTATGGTAGTCAGGGTTATCGAGATAATGGCAAATCAGCGTACTACTTTGAACCGCTCGATACCATACCTGAAACAATAACCATCAGGCCTTATTTGGGCAGTGCCACATCCTCTTCCAAAGTCAGTGCCCAATGGAACGGTAAACCGAAAACGCTGTCTCAAGGCTCGGCAGGAGCACTGACCATATTGGATCAGAACCATGCAGAGAACCAGCTCACATTAACTTATGAGATTTCGGGAGAGCATCTTTATGACCAAGCGGCTGATATCTGGCTTGAGAGAGATACTGGAGAGCGAATCTATCCAGCGAAAAGACCCGAACCCGTTCGAATGCCGGGCTATAATAACCGGTACCAGATAACGTTCAAGGATGTAAGTGTATTGGAGAACCTCAACATTTGCACGGGACAGGTTAACCCTTACTTTCTGGAAGGACTGGAAGTGACCGTTGATTTGCAGCAATAAGAGCCTTAGGATTGTGAGTTCATACATGTTTAAATTTCAAGGAGGATAACAGAGTGAAGCAAACAGAGGAACTAACGACCATCGGGATGGCAGACGAGTTCATTCGTCATCACGAAATGGCTTTCTTGTATGTATCAAGGGCAGACTGCAGCATCTGTCACGCTATTCTGCCTAAGCTAAAAGAACTGCTGGAGCGTTACCCGCTCATCGCGCTGGGGCATATTGATGCGGATCAGGTCGAAGAGGTGGCCGAGAGGTTTCTGATCCTTACTGTTCCCGTCATGCTGCTGATGGTCAACCAGAGGGAGTACATTAGAGCGGACCGTTTTGTCCGCTTTGAACGGTTAACCGAGCAGCTTGAACAGATTTATGAGATGTATACCGGCAAATAAGGGAACCTTTCCGAGAGGTACGGTGTCTAATCTATAGAGCCTTACCACAACAGGATTGGAGGAGTTAACATGGAGAAACAAATAAGGAAGCTGACACTCGTGCTGGCAATCTCGGCAGCTGTAATGACAGCCGTTACGGGCTGCGGCAAGGAGGCGAATACGACAGAGGTTACCGCACGGGGTACTGCGAATAGCAACGAAGAGCGGAACGAATCTTCTGCCGGTAAGGACACCGGACAAGAACAAGTTGAGAGCGGTGGAGCCGCGGACAGCTCTGTTGCTGATCCTCAGTCAAGTGAAGGGCTGCGGTCATTGGAGCAAGTCTCCGCTAAGGATGGTGAGACTTTCCTAAATGCACTGAAGCAGCAGGATACGAAGGAATTGTCCGCACTCATGGCGCATGCGGAGAACGAGTACACTGAGTCAGATATGGCCAAAGTAATTGAAGGATTTCAGCTCTACTTCGACAGACTGGAAGAGCTGACCCTGAAGTTCGAGGCGAACGAACAAAACCCTGAGTTCTATGTTGAGCACTACGCCATCGTTGGTAAGAAAAACGGTGAGACGCGCTCGATTCCTTTTATCATACGTTATTCCAAATCGCAGTCAATGAAGCAGATTCAGGATGACAACAAGCGTGAACCGCTGTATGATTCGCCGCTGATTGGAGAGTACCCATATATCATTATGGATGCCGAGCGTTATATCCAGGCGCTTCAGCAGAAGGATCTGGAAAGCTTGTCACTACACTTGGGATACGTTGATTACAACGAAGAGACACAAGCGGCAATGGAGCAGCTGCTTAACACTTATGAAGAAAAGCTTGACTTGAGCACGCTTAAGGCTGTATCCAAGGGCTATGATGAGCAGGAGGATCAGTACCATTTTGAGCTCCAAGACTCCAGGGGTCAGAAGCACGACATCCGAATAGGCGGCGAAGAGAACAGGATCATGGATGATTGGGCTGCGGGATCAGAGGCCGGCTGATCGTTAAGTCGTAACCACCTTGACGGAAATCAATTTAACGAATCTTTAAGCTGGGATAATTTACACGCGGTTGCCCTTCTCATATAATGAAATCACATTCATAGATAGAGAATATGAGGGGGCAAACAAAATGAAACGACGCAATACGCCTGCCTTTACTGCGATGGCATTCGTTTTCTTCGCGGTATCGGTAGCACTTTCGTTAGGCGGAATTATATGGTATCTGGAAGAGCCTTTCTCCGTCAAAGGGTATTACGGAATGGGCATCTTCTGCACCATCATGGCGAGCTTTACCCTGCAGAAGGTAATTCGGGACAATGAAGAGGATAAGAATTCCCAGGCATCCCGGCCGCGCAATACGATGGCATTCACAGCTATGGCATTTGTATTCTTCGCTGTCTCTGCTGCCCTTACACTTGGCGGGATCATCTGGTACCTGGAGCAGCCATTCTCTGTGAAGGGGTACTACGGAATGGGTGTCTTCTGTACGATTATGGCAAGCTTCACGCTGCAGAAAGTGATACGCGATAACGAAGAGGACAAGAGACAATCAGGACGAATGGAAGCAATTGTAGACTAATAAACGAAGAGAACAGGCTGCCAAACAGGATGTTGGCTGGCCTGTTTTTTTGTGAAGTAAAGCAAAGATTCAAGCAACTAACGAGATTGTGCGTTCGTCTGGTTATAGAGGGGGAGACGATATGTATAAATGGATAGGGATTCTTTGTTTGTTAGCAATCGCAGCTGGCTGCGGCTCGTATCCGACATCATCTGGCGGACAGGAAACGCTAACTTATGAAGACGAACAGGAGGGGCTAGCCTTAACTGCTCATATTAAAGTTGCAAATGACATTACCGTAGACGCATCAATCACTAACATAAGCGGCAAAACGCTTGTTTACAACGGCCGCTGCGGTATTCCATTCGGCATATTTATCAAAATGGCAGATGCTCATTCACACCTAGTGACACACGATAATAAAGAAATGAGCTGTGAAGATATATTTGATCCTGGGGATTTAAGGAATCTGGAACCAAATGAAACAATTGATAAGGAAGTGACATTCCAACGAAAGATAGCGCTAACGAATAACCGCTTGATTGGAGCATTCAGCGGCTTGTACGAGGTGTCTTTTACCTTCCAGATGCATGGCGGCCAGAGGTTTCAATCGTCCCTGCCGATAGAGCTAAACCATAATAAAGAACCCGATATCATGACAGTGGACGAAGCCAAATCAGCGGCACAAGCAAACAATGAAGTTGCAAACTGGTTCCTGGAGCAGGAAAAAGATGAGATGACCATCAAATCTGAGGATGCCATATTAAGCGATGGAGTGTGGGCCGTCATGTTTCATGCTTATCGCGAGGATCGAGAGCTTGCTGCACGCATTATTATCAATATGGACGCCAAATCAGGTACCATTAAAGTCATTCACTATGAGGAAGTGGACAAAAAGTACTTGCAATAAGTGAATTAATGTGAGCTGACAGCACTTAGTTTTACTAAAGATTTCCTGCACTCTAACCGTCACAGCGACCGGCGAACAGCTGGAACTCGGCATGTCCATGAATCAGGCAGCTCGTATTCTCGGAGAACCGGGAGAGCGTGAACCAGGGGATAAGGAATATTCATACTCGAGAGTGAGAGAACGCTGGTATTACGAAGGCCTTAATTTAGAATTCAAAAACAAAAAATTAATCATGATTCAAATCCATGAGGGAACTGATCCGAGTGCCTACGCCTTCCAAGATCCAATTCAGCTTGGCATGTCATCTGATAAAATGAAGGAGGTGCTGGGGGAAACGGATTTCTATATCGGCCCCTTTAATGCTTACGAGTACCACTATGTCATCGACAACGATCAGCTGATACCCGCAAGCAGTAAATCTGATTTCATGGACCTTTATAACAAACACCAAGCGCAAGATTTCCGGACCTTGGACTTTAATATTGATGGAGAAGAAAAGGTCAGAACCATTGCGATTATATCAGGTGAGGCTTCAGGGCATTTTTTGAGCCGTGAGATGGAAGAAGAGCAGCCCTGAGCCGTATAGCCGGAATAACCCCATCCTGACAGTCCAAATCAATAAATCCGGTATTTTCCGCTTAATGCCATGAGGCTGAAGAAGTACAGACAGTTGTCGTAATAACGTCGCTCACCGCTGCGCAGCGGTGTATCCCACAATTGCCGGACGAACTGTCTGGCATAGGCGCCATCCGCGGCCAGTGATGCCATGGCATTGGTTGCAAGCAGACCGATCGGATGGAGGGCAGGTTCCTCGAAAGGCTGGCCATCGATAGTATAACGGCGATAATCGGAGACTTCCTTGTCACTGAAAAAGCTTTGAATACGGTTGGACTGCTCAACCTGCCATGGATCCTTCCGAAACCACTCCCAATCGAGTGCTATGTTGGCTGCTGTCCGGTAGGCATCACTGAAGAAGTGACGGAAGTCTCCATGAGGCTGAATGTCTGCTGGCGACCCGTCGTAGTTCGCATATTCAGCCGAAAGCCCGGTAACAGGATGGCAGGCTTTATGCAGATAGGCCCGGCTTGCTGCGGCTGCTTCCTTCCAGAATGGTCGGTCTTGCTCGTCAGCATACAGAGCGAACAATTCATAGAAGTGGGGAAGATGGTAGGAGGGATCACTGAAGGATGATTCCGGTACAAATTTGATCAATTTAGTTGCCGGGTCCCACATCGGATCACCTTCGCCGTCCTCGCCTTGATGCACACAGGCGCGAAGAATTCGTCTTGCCTGCTCCGCGTAATTGTAAGGCTCGGGGCCATCTCCCCAGCGGTTGGAGGCAAAGAACAAGGCCATCGCAAAGAACTCTTCGCCATCAGGTGCAGGTCCCTGCGATAGGCGCGTTCCATCAGGCTTGCAGTGCCAGGCAAAATAGTCCTTATAACGGCCATCTGTGTGCTGCATGAATGTCTTCGCATAATACCAGAGCCGGTTAAACTCCTCCTGCTTATCCATCTGAACCGCCATCATCATGCCGTAGGACATACCTTCGCTGCGCACATCCAGATTGCCGGTATCCAGCAAATACCCTTTGTCATCGCCCATTGGATAGTAAATCCGAACGTCTTGATCTCCATAAAACAGTTCATTCCAAGTATCTTCAAGCCTTGCAGCAATTTCTTCCTCCGAATAGCCAAGCTCCTCAAACAAGTTTCGATAGGTGCCGTTGTAGAACGCACCACTTTCCAGGTTCGTCATAAGAGGCCTCCTGCGTCAGGTTGTTTTTTTGTAGATTATAGCACGACAGATACCGTTAAATTTAAAGCGCTTTCTTATAAAATTAAATATGTTCTTTTGCCGGGTTTGGTTTAGCAGCTGTAAATAATTGAGATCGTATATCCGATAAATATAGGGTTGGAAATCCTTACAAGTATTTGCGGGAGAAATTTGACATATGTAACTTGACGGGCAAAAGTGTGGAGATAACCATCGGGAGCTAGAAAATTTCCAGAGAGCTAGGAGGAGTTAAATTTGATTTCTGTCATTATATCACTCGTTGTATTATTCATCATTGTCCTGTGGGCATTCTCTGTCCACCCGGCATTCGCCGTATTCGTCATCGTAATCGGTATTGCAGTTTACTGGCTGCCAAAGTATGACCGAAAACTGAAAGATAAGGAAAAGGCCAAGGAACAAAGCGTCATTCTGAATGGGTTTGATAAAGTCAAGAATAGGTTTACAATCACAAAAAGCTGTCTCTCAGAGGACCATTTGACAGGTATTGCCATTGATGAGGAACGCAAGCAAGTCTGTCTGGTCAGGGATGGCGATTCTAATAATGTCAAAATCTATTCCTATCGCGACTTGTTAGAATCGAAGATCGTTGAAGATGGTGTGATGGTAACTACAACCTGCCGCGAAAGCCAAATCGGCGGTGCATTAATCGGATCGCTTATAGCAGGAGAGACAGGGGCAATAATCGGGGGATTGTCAGGCACTACTACTACATCAAAGAAAGTAACACGGATTGATTTACATATCACGGTGAATGATATGGAGGAACCCACTTTTTACTTGAAATTTTCTTCTTCAATGGAGAAGGCTCAGCACTGGCATGGCATCATTTCAGTGCTTATTCGCCGGGCGGATGACGAGGATCAATTGATGGAGAAACAGCAGGCAGACAACAAAGTTTCTCCCGGTTCTTCTGTGGCAGACGAGCTCTCAAAGCTGTTCGAGTTGCTCCGACAGGGAATTATTTCGCAGGAAGAGTTTGATAAACAAAAAGCACGACTGCTGGGATAACCGAGAAAAGCGTCCATTCAACCGCCATTTACACCCTCAACAACAGTTGAGGGTTTTTTTGCGTTTGTACTCGTTACTGGGCAGGTTCACCAGACAACAATGTCAGGTTTAAGAACATAAATATTGAGAACCCAGAAAATTAAGGCTTGAATTTTCAAAATGTTATGTTATATTAGTTAACATCAAAACAATGAACGCAGTATCCAGTAAACTTTACTCACAAAAATCACATAATCATTGTTTTCTAGGGTTCCGCGGCACAAGCTAATGGCCGGACAGGTCCGAGAGAAGACGCACAGCTTCACCGCTGTGTCCACGGAGGGATAAAAGCCCGGGAGGATATGTTACATATCTTCCCGCGGCTTTTTCTTTTTGGATTTAAAGATCGGAAGGAGAGTTTACACATGAAACAAGAAGCTGCTCTTCGCCAGACACTTACGCTTACGCAGGTTACAGCACTTGGCTTGGCCTGGATGACACCTATGATTTATTTCTCCGTGTTTGGGATTGCTTATGATGCCTCGCAGGGTATGATCACAGAAGCTTATCTGCTGTCTGTCATCGCGATTTTCTTCACCGCGTTCAGTTACAGTATCATGGCCAGGATATTCCCGGGCTCCGGCTCGTCGTACACGTATGTAAAACAGTCCATGCATCCGATTCCCGGATTCACTGTCGGATGGGCAATCCTGCTGGATTATCTCTTCTCGCCGATTATCGCCTGCCTGACCTTCGGCATCTACCTGAATGCCCAGTTTCCCGCCATTCCGGCTTATGTATGGATCGTGCTGCTCAACATCATTCTAGCTATCGTGAACATTGCAGGCATCAAATTCTCCGCAAGCCTCAGCAAGCTGTTCGTCCTGTTCCAGATCCTGTTCTTTGCCTTCTTCTGCACCTACCTGATAAGAGGGTTTGAGGGCTTCGACGACGTCGTTCAGCCGTTTACGAATCTGGATGTCGGACTGCCTACCATTCTGGCGGGAACCTCGATTATCTGCTTTTCCTTCCTGGGCTTTGACACCGTATCAACACTGGCTGAAGAGACGATCAACGCCAAGAAGACCATCCCCCGTGCGATCATGCTCATCATTCTGGTTGCGAGCGTGCTGTATATCACAACCTCATATCTCATCCAGATCAGCTATCCGGGCCTGACCTTCGTCAACTTGGATTCCGCCGGATTTGAACTGATGAAGATGGCGGGAGGAGCCATGCTTGGCGCGATTTTCACGACGGTGCTGATCTTCGCCATCTTCACCCAGGGACTCACCTCAGTCACCAGTGTATCAAGATTGCTGTATGTGCTGGGCCGTGACTCTATACTGCCCAAAACGTTCTTCGGAGCGATTCATCCGAAATTCCGGACGCCTGTCAATAACATCGTGCTGGTGAGCATCATTTCGCTGCTGGCGCTTGTCATCAGCCTGGATATGGCGGTCAAGTTCGTCAGCTTCGGGGCCCTGACTTCATTCGCCTTCGTCAATCTGTCTGTTATTGCCGAGTGCTACATCAAGCGCGGGCAGCGGTCATGGAAGCAGACGATTCAATACTTGATCTTCCCGCTAATGGGTGCGTCTTTTATCTTCTGGCTTATCACTCTGATGGACGCGGATGCATTGCTGCTCGGCAGCACCTGGCTTGCGGCCGGACTAGGCTATTATGTATTTCGCACCAAGCTGTCCACGGCACTGCGGGAACGGCGCACTAATCTGTTTGAAACGCCTGCAGCGGTCCAGAAGCATGAATAATAAGGGTTATGTAAATTATATTGACATTAAATATGTGCGAAATTATACTCTAAGTATGTAATTAAACCTGACAACTAAATCGAGGTTCTTGCTGAACAGCATCAGTCAAGGACGCCAAAGCCGTCTAGGGTTCCGTTGGCCGCAGGTCAAGTCTGGTCCAAGAGACAGCGTATGAGACGCAGACCCGGCCTTAACAGGCCGCTTTTGCAGCTCATATAACACGGAAGGATAAAAGCCTGGGAGATTTTTCTCCCGGGCTTATTTTTTTACCTGAAATCTTAACGGGAAGAGGGATGAGGATGAGCTGGAGCACAATTATTGGAGCTGGGGGCAAATGGTCCGGGCGCATCAGCAGGGGCAGACTGATCCGTTTCACAGCTATGGAAGCGGGAGCTAATATGGCGCTTATGCTGTATCATGCGCATGATCTAACCGAGAGGTACAATATGCCGGATACGCTGAAGGCGCAGTATACGTCTCATTTGACAACAGGAAATGTACTGATGAGCGACAATGGCCGCGTTCTCGCAAGTATCGTGGAGGATGAGCTGGGCTGGCATGATACGATCTGCGGTTATACGACAAGAGAACAGACCGACAGCAAGTATGGGCCAACGACGTATCAGGCACATCACAACAGTTGGCTGCGCAGCGGACAGGAGAACTTCGCGGTTGAGCTTACCCGCAGCGGTCTTGGAATGAGAGACATGATGCCTGTGGTCAATCTGTTCTCAAAGGTCTACTGTGACGATGACGGCCGCATGCATTATGTACCGGAGCACTGCAGAGCCGGCGCGTCTGTCACCCTGCGTACCGAGATGGATGTGCTCGCGGTGCTGTCGAATACACCGAATCCGCTGGATGGCAGACCCGAGTATCCATCCGTGCCCGTGGAGCTTGAGGTTATGCCGGCAGAGCCGGTCCGAGAGGAAGATGTCTGCGTCAACCACCGGGAAGAGAACCGCCGTGCGTTTGAGAATACATGGAGTTATTATTCATTGACCGAATAGACCACCTGAAGGAGGAGATGGGCAAGATGGGAGCTTTTAACCGAGTCGAAAGCAAGCGGAGTGCAGATCAGGCCGTATATGACAAGATCATTGAAGCGGGGGACGGATGGCTGCATGACCTGGAGCCCGGACAAGTGCTTCGCATTGTAGATCTGGAGGGCAACCAGGCCGCGGATACGCTGTTCTATGATGCGGATCATCCCGAGGACCACTATGCGGCGGCCGCCACAATTGCGCGGCAGGGCAATATTTATTTGACCACCGGCTCCGTTCTGTTAGCGGAATCAGGCAGGGAGCTGCTTACCATCGTGGCCGATACATGCGGCAGGCATGATACGCTCGGCGGCTCCTGCTCTTCTCAGAGCAACACGGTCCGCTATGCCCATGAGAAGGCTCATATGCACAACTGCCGGGATACTTACATGCTGCAGCTTGCCAAGCGGGGCGGTCCTTTGAGCAAGCGTGATCTGGCTCCAAACATTAACTTCTTCATGAATGTGCCTGTGACTCCGCAGGGAGGCCTGAAGTTTGATGATGGCGTCTCTTCTCCCGGCGCTTACGTGGAGCTGCAGTCGCACGGCAGGACGACCGTTCTGATCAGCAACTGCCCGCAGCTTAACAATCCCTGCAATGCCTATAATCCAACGCCGATACGCGTAATGATCTGGAATGACTAACTATCTCATGCCTTACAGGGAAGAAGGAGAGGAATGCCATGTTTACCAAAGTGCTGATTGCCAACCGGGGAGCGATCGCAGTCCGGATTGAACGGACGCTGCGCCAGATGGGGATCGCTTCGGTTGCGGTCTATACTAAAGCCGATCAGGACAGTCTGCATGTCGATTTAGCAGATGAGGCCGTTCTGATCGGGGAAGGCCCTGCCAAAGAGAGCTACCTGAATGAGGAGCTTATCTTGCGCATTGCACGAGAGCGGGGAGTAGAAGCCATCCATCCAGGCTACGGGTTCTTGAGCGAGAATGCAGATTTCGCCCGGGCTTGTCAGGCAAGCGGCATTGCCTTCATCGGACCTACCCCGGAGCAGATGGAAGCGTTCGGATTGAAGCATTCAGCAAGAGAGCTGGCCTTGAGAGCACAGGTGCCGCTGCTGCCGGGTACACCGCTGATTACAGAGCTGGAAGAAGCCGTCAGATGCGCCGCGGATATTGGTTATCCGGTGATCTTGAAGAGTACTGCGGGTGGCGGCGGCATCGGGATGCGCGTCTGTGCGGATGAAGAGGCTCTGCGCGCTGCCTATGACAGCGTCCGTCACTTGGCAGAGACGAATTTCAAGAACGGGGGCATGTTCCTCGAGAAGTATATCGCCAAGGCACGACATGTGGAGGTGCAGATCTTCGGCAACCGGTTCGGAGAAGTCGCGGCTCTGGGTGAGCGGGATTGCTCGGTTCAGCGCCGGAACCAGAAGGTCGTGGAAGAGAGCCCTGCACCGAATTTCCCGCCGGCCGTGCGTGCCGAGATGCTGGCATCCGCGAAGCGTCTGGCCTCGGAAGCGGGGTACCGGAGCGCAGGCACGGTCGAGTTTCTCTATGATCCGGCGAGCTGCAAATTTTATTTTCTGGAAGTGAACACACGCCTTCAGGTTGAACACGGTGTTACGGAGGAAGTGCTGGGCATCGATCTCGTCGAATGGATGATCCGCGAAGCAGCAGATGAACTGCGGGATTTGGATTCGCTCGCAGCTGCTCCGGCAGGACACAGCATTCAAGCCAGGGTCTACGCAGAGGACTGCCTCCAGCAATTCAGGCCCAGCGCAGGACAGCTCGATCACGTTCAACTGTCCGCTCATGCAAGGAATGAGACATGGGTGCGCGACGGGATAACCGTCACAACCCTGTACGATCCGATGCTGGCTAAAGTGATCGTCCACGGCAAGGACCGGATGGAGGCAATCGCCAAGCTGAAGCAGGCGCTGGGAGAGACGCGGTTTTACGGAATTACAACGAATCTGCAGTATGTTGAGGCCCTGCTGAACGAACCGGGATTTCAAGATGGAGATGTATATACGCAGCTGCTGAATGATTTTGCCCCAGCGGAGTCAGCTCTTGAAGTGCTGGATGGAGGCGTCCAGACGACTGTGCAGGATTGGCCGGGAAGAATCGGGTACTGGGATGTCGGTGTGCCTCCTTGCGGCCCAATGGACCCGCTGGCCTTCCGGACCGGCAACCGGCTGCTCGGCAACCCCGAGGGGGCAAGCGGGCTGGAGCTCACACTTCGGGGCGGCGCCTTTAAATTCCGCAGTCGCATGTGGTTCTGCATCACGGGAGCGAACATGAGTCCGGTGCTTGATGATGTGCCCCTTGCCATGTATGAACCGGTGCTGGCAGAGACGGGACAGGTGCTGAGTTTTGGAGAAGCTGCAGAAGGACTACGCGCCTACCTGCTTGTCTCCAGCGGCTTCGATATGCCCCGTATATTAGGCAGCTCATCAACCTTCACACTCGGCGGCTTCGGCGGCCATGGCGGCCGGGCACTGCGAACAGGAGATGTACTGGGAGTCTGTAAAGGCACCGGACCCGTCCTGCTTGAGGGACTGCCCCGGACACAGCGTCCCGTGATCACGCGCGAGTGGACGATTGGGGTCATTCCGGGCCCTCACTGTACAAGCGAGTTCCTGAAGCCGGCTTATCTGGAGCAGCTTGCCGCTACAAGCTTCGAGGTACACTTCAACAGCTCCCGGACCGGCGTCAGGTTAAGCGGACCCGCTCCGCTGTGGGCCAGGGAGGATGGCGGAGAAGCCGGTCTGCATCCATCCAACATTCATGATAACGCCTATGCGGTAGGCACGCTCGATCTGACCGGCGACATGCCGATTCTCCTGGGACCGGACGGACCGAGCCTCGGCGGCTTCGTATGCCCGGTGACGACGGCAACAGCGGAATTCTGGAAGCTTGGACAGCTTCATCCCGGAGATACAGTCCGGTTCAAGCTCATCACGCTGGAGCAGGCTGAAGAGCTTAGACGCAGGCAGGATGAACATCTGCTTGCCATCGGTCAGGGAATGCGCGATCAGCTGCCTGTTGTTCACCTGTCGGAGGAAGAACAGATGCTATCGCCGGAATACCCTATACTGTTTAACGTGCCGGACGGCCATAACTTTCCCGTTACGATTCGCTGCAGCGGGGATGAATACGTGCTGGTGGAATACGGGAATATGGAGCTTGACCTGCTGCTGCGCTTCCAGGTGCATGCTCTGATCGAAGCGGTTCGCAGCCAGGCCAGCATTCCCGTGCTTGAACTAACGCCGGGTGTCCGGTCCGTACAGGTGCATATTGACCCCAAGCAGATAACGGTTAGAGAAGCGGCGAAGCTGCTGCTGGAGCTGGATGCCTGCCTGCCGCCGATTGAGTCCATTCAGGTTCCATCCCGGATTGTGAGGCTGCCGTTATCATGGGATGACCCGGCGACGCAGCTGGCCATTGACCGCTACCAGCAAAATGTACGGCCAGACGCCCCATGGTGCCCAAGCAACCTGGAGTTTATCCGCCGTGTGAATGGGCTGGGCAGCATTGAAGATGTGCAGCGCATCGTATTTGAAGCAAGTTACCTGGTGCTAGGTCTTGGCGATGTCTACTTGGGCGCACCGCTTGCGACACCAATCGACCCCCGGCACCGGCTGGTCACAACCAAGTATAATCCGGCACGAACCTGGACGCCCGAGAATGCCGTAGGAATAGGCGGCGCATACATGTGTGTGTATGGTATGGAAGGCCCGGGTGGTTACCAATTCGTCGGACGCACCATTCAGATGTGGAACAAGCTCCGGACAACAGCCAGCTTTGTCCCTGGTAAACCGTGGCTGCTTCGCTTCTTCGACCAGATCCAGTTCTATCCGGTTAGCGCGGAGGAGCTGCTTGTTATGAGGGAGGACTTCCTGCGCGGCCGGTATGAGGCTGATATTACAGAGACAACATTCGATCTGGGTGATTACCTGCAGTTCCTGTCCTCTATAGAGGACAGCGCGGCGCAGTTCCGCACTCAGCAGCAGAGAGCGTTCAACGAGGAGCGCGATAACTGGAAGGCGCAGGGTCTCGCAGAGTATGTATCAGAACAGGAGCAGGGCAAATCCGGGCCTGCAGAGGAACTGCCCGAGGAGGTTGAAGCGGTCCGCTGCTCCATGCCGGGAAGCATGTGGAAGGTGCTTGTGGCAGCGGGAGAGCGGGTCTGCAAGGGAGATACACTGGTGATTGTGGAATCCATGAAGATGGAATTTTCCCAGAATGCGCCTTATGACGGAATTATTCATTCTGTACATGTGAAGCCCGGCGATTCCGTTCATGCCGGACAGCTGATTATTGGAATGACCCAAGCGGCGGAGAAGGAGCTGACAACGGTATGAATGCAATCGAGCTGCCTCAGCTTTTCACAATATCCTGGTTGAAGGAACAGTATGGTCGGCGCGCGCTTACACCAAGCCTTGTTGTGGCTGAGATCATCAGACGGGCAGATAAGGACAGGGACATGAATATTTGGATAACGCCTCCGGACCTGGAACTGATTCAGCCTTACCTGGACCGTCTGGTGAATATGGACCCTGCCACTGCTCCACTGTGGGGGATTCCTTTTGCCATTAAGGATAATATCGATCTGGCGGGAGTGCCAACGACTGCAGGCTGTGAAGAATATGCCTATGTTCCTGTAGAGGATGCCACCGTTGTCAAAAGGCTGATAGAGGCAGGGGCGGTCCCTATCGGTAAAACAAATCTGGACCAGTTCGCCACCGGACTGGTCGGCACAAGAAGCCCCTACGGAGAAACCCATAACGCGCTGCAGCCAGAGCTGATCAGCGGAGGCTCCAGCTCGGGTTCTGCTGTCGCGGTTGCCCGCGGGCAGGCGGCCTTTGCGCTCGGGACCGACACAGCAGGCTCGGGCAGAGTGCCAGCAGCGCTTAATGGCCTGATCGGATTAAAGCCCAGCCTCGGCGCTTGGCCGGTGAAGGGTGTTGTGCCCGCCTGTGAGAGTCTTGACTGCGTGACTGTCTTTGCGGGCCAGCTGGAAGACGTGCAGGCAGTTGATCAGGTGGTGCGCGGCCTGGACGATCGTGATCCCTGGTCAAAGGAAGTGCCGCTAGAACCCGTTACAACGGTTCAGCACCCGGTGACAATCTATCTCCCCAAACAGCCGCTGGAATTCTTCGGCCCTTTTGCAGACAGCTCCCGGCAGGCCTGGGAACAGACCATGCAACAGCTGCAGGAGCTTGGAACTCCTGTGGAATACATCGACACGAAGCTGTTCGCGGAGGCGGCAGCGCTCTTATACGAAGGACCATGGGTTGCTGAACGTTGGGCGGGGCTCGGCGCGTTCATCGATTCCCATCCGGGAAGCACGTTCCCGGTTACCGAACAAATTCTGAGAACAGGTGCCGATCCG
The DNA here is from genome assembly GCF_003233845.1 of Paenibacillus sambharensis. GTDB lineage: Bacteria > Bacillota > Bacilli > Paenibacillales > Paenibacillaceae > Paenibacillus_I > Paenibacillus_I sambharensis. Next base: position 142,303 of record NZ_QKRB01000031.1, on the reverse strand, counting down.
GCCCATCATGCGGCAAACGTGTTCCAGGCCATGCACCAGCTGCAAGCCTACAAGCACCAAGCCCGGCGGCTGCTGCAAGGCGGCGTGCTTATTATGCCGACAGCCGGCGGTACCTGGACGCGCGAGCAGGTTCGCGAGGAACCCGTAATGACGAATCGCCTGATGGGACTGTATACGAACCACTGCAATCTGCTTGATCTCTGTGCGCTTGCTGTCCCGGCTGGTGAAGCGGAACCCGGGCTCCCATTCGGAATTACGATGTTCGCACTCTCCGGCTGTGAAGCTGTGCTTGTCAATCTGGCTGGGGAGTTCGAACGGCTGCAGTCCCGGCCCTATACTCAGGTAGCAGTGTGCGGGCTGCATATGAGGGGGTTCCCGCTGGAGGCTCAGATGCAGTCTCACGGGGCAAGATTTGTAAGAGAGGATCTCACCGCCCCGAGCTACAAGATGGTCGCGCTTAAGACGCAGCCGCCTAAGCCGGGCCTGATCAGGCTGGCTGAAGGGGGAGAGGCTGTCGCGCTGGAAGTATGGGAGATGCCTGTTTCCCGGTTCGGTGCGTTCGCGGCGGCTATTCCTGCACCGCTCGGAATTGGCAAGGTAAAGCTCCAGGATGGGACGGAGGTACCCGGGTTCATCTGTGAAGGATATGCCGAACAAGATGCCGTGGATATCACCGAATTCGGGGGATGGAGGGCATACAGCCTGCAGAGAACAGGAAGCATATAGATCCGGTTAACCTGCTTAGACTTGACCGGATAACAAACGAAAGGCGCCATTGGGAATGACCCAAATGGCGCCTTTCGTTACACGGCTTCCATCTTCTGTGCCGTGTACAGCTTGTAGTACAGGCCTCGTTTGGCAATGAGCTCATCGTGGGAGCCGGACTCTGCGATGCCTTTGTTCGATACGTACATAATCCTGTCGCAGCCCCGTACCGTCGAGAGCCGGTGGGCGATAATAAACGAGGTGCGACCCTTAAGCAGCTCGTTCATGCCCTGCTGAAGCAGCCGTTCTGTCTTGGCATCTATGGACGAGGTTGCTTCGTCCAGAATCAGGATGCGCGGATCTGCCAGCAGAGTACGGGCGAAGGAGATAAGCTGGCGCTGTCCCTGTGACAGCTTGGAGCCGCGCTCATTGACCTCCGTCATATAGCCATTCTCGAATTCACGGATGAAGTCGTCAGCCCGCACCGTCTTCGCTGCAGCAATAATCTCGTCCTCTGTGGCGTCAAGCCGGCCGTAGCGGATGTTGTCCATGATGGTGCCCGAGAAAATAAAGCTGTCCTGCAGCATAATGCCCATCTGGCTGCGGAGCGACTGAAGTGTTGCCTCTGAGATGTTATGCCCGTCGACAAGGATACGCCCGCCTGTCACATCGTAGAAACGGGAAATCAGATTGACAACCGTCGTCTTGCCGGCGCCCGTCGGACCGACAAGCGCGATACTCTCGCCAGGCTTCACGTCAAAGGACAGATTCTCCAGCACATGGTTCCCGGCATCGTAGCCGAAGGTTACATGATCGAAGGTAACGCGGCCCTGAACCGGCGGCAGCTCCTTGGCTCCCGGTGCATCCTTGATCGTCACGGGCTCATCCAGCGTCTCGAAGATACGCTCCAGATAGGCCACGGCGTTAATGAAGCCGTTATACAGGTTCGACAGGTTCAGAATCGGCTGCCAGAAGCGTGCCGCGTAGCTGCTCATGGCCAGGATAACGCCAAACGTTACTTCTGCAGGACTCAGCACCAGCAGCCCGACCACATAGATCATGGTCGTCACAATGGTTGCGAGATTGTCGACAGTGAAGGGAATCATGGCGTTGTAATGGATCGCCTTGATCCACTCGGTACGGAAATTCGTTGCCAGGCGTGTAAAGATCCCCTCGTTCCGGTCCTCCCGCGTGAAGATCTGGGTCACGCCGATCCCGCTGATGCTTTCCTGCATGTAGGCATTCAGGTTGGAGCTCTTGTTTGATACCGACTGCCATGACCGCCGCTGCCTGTTCTTGATAAGCAGCAGGAAAGCGGCAAAGACGGGGAGGCCAGCCAGGATCACAAGTGCCAGCCGGTAATCTACGGCGAACATGAACACGGCAATGAAGACCAGGTTCAGAATTTCCATAATGAAGTTAATAATACCGTTCGAAAGCACGTCGGATACGGAGTTCACATAGTTGACGACCCGGATCATGATTTTACCCTGCGGGCGGTCATCATAATACTTGAAGGGCAGAGCCTGCAGATGCTTGAACAGGTCTGACCGGATTTCAAAGATAATATCCTGCCCGACACTCGTCATAATCCGCCCCCGGATCGCCGCCAATATGACGCTGACCACGATGGTAAGCAGCATGAGAGCGGACCAGCCAAACAGCGCTCCAACCTCCTTCTCTGGAATCGTAACATCTACGACATGCTGCATGATGAGCGGTGCCGTGAGTCCGATGCCGGCCGACAGGACGCTCAGCACGAGCGCGATGATCATGGGCCGCTTTTGCTGCTTAATATATACAAGAGCGCGTTTGAAATGCCTGATGTCAAAAGGGGACTCCAGATTCTCATCAATATCGAATTTATTCCTTGCCACCAGCGGTCACCTGCCTCTCCAAGCCTTCGTTCTGCAGCATAAACACTTCATAGTAATATCCTCGCCTTGCCAGCAGTTCGGCATGGGTACCTTCCTCGATAACACGGCCGCCGTCCAGGATCAGAATGCGGTCAGCCTTGGCGGTCGTCGACACACGCTGGGCGATAATAATCTTCGTGCAGCCCGTATCCAGCTTGTTCAAGCTGTTCTGGATATGCTCCTCGGTCTCCAGATCGACGGCTGAGGTCGTATCATCCAGAATAAGAATCGGCCGCTGGACAGCCATTGCACGGGAGAGGGCAAGGCGCTGCTTTTGCCCGCCGGACAAGCCGACGCCGCGCTCACCAATGATCGTATCGTAGCCTTCAGGCATCTTACGGATAAAATCGTCCGCCGCCGCAAGCTTCGCATATCTCTTCGTGTCTTCCTCTGACAGCTCGGGATCTCCGAATGCTACATTGCCGTCGATGGTATCCGAGAAGAGCAGCACGTCCTGTGTTGCAATCCCGATGTTGCTGCGGAGCTCGTCAAGATCCAGCTTGCGGACGTCAACGCCATCTATAAACACGTGTCCACTCGTGACGTCGTAGAACCGCGGAATCAGGTTCACAATCGTCGTTTTGCCTGCGCCCGTAGGTCCCATAATCGCAACCGTCTCTCCGGGATGGACTGTGAAGCTGACGTCATGAAGCACGCTCACGCTGTCATATTTGAAGGTCACATGGTCAAAGCGGATGCTTCCTTCATAGCGGCGCTTGGTTTCCGCAAGACGTTTATTGGCGATCCTTGGAGTCGCATAGTAAACCTCCACAATCTTGGCCAGGCTTGCGAAGAAGCGCTGAATGTCGTTGATGATCATGCCAATGCTGCGCATAGGATTCGAGATAGCCCAGATCAGGGCTGAGAATGCCGCATATTCGCCGAACGTGATTCGGTCTTCCATAACGAACAGGCCGCCGGCAATCATCAGTATGACGCTGAACGCCTGCGCGAATGTCTCCAGATAAGGAAAATAGTCGAGCCACACGAGGGCAGCCGCCTTGTTAGCCTTCTGGTAGTTGGCGTTCCGCTCATGGAATTTCTCAATCTCATAATCTTCCCGCGCGAACGCCTTGATGACGCGGTTAGCGGCGATATTCTCCTGAGCCGCCGAGTTCAGCTGGGACAGACGCTCACGAAGGCTCACATACATGGGACGGACGCGCCGGGCGAAGAAGAACGATGTGATGAATATTGGCGGTGCCAGAATGAGCAGCCACCATGTCAGCACAGCATCAATGTAGAAGAAGTAGCCGACTGCGACAGCGAAGATGGTCAGCGATTCGATGATGGTCTTCACAATCCATGCAATGGTGTGCCGGACCATGTCGAGATCACCAGTCATCCGTGTCATGAGATCGCCGGTGCGGTTCCGGTCAAAATATTCCTTGTCCTGCCCCTGAATCTTGTTGTACAGAAAGATGCGTACATTATAGAGCATGTTCTGGGAGGCGTGCTCATACTGCATCATGGTCAGATAAGCAAGCCCGCTTCGAAGCAGCGTGAACCCGACCATACCGAGGCAGAGCAGGATAAGCAGCTCGCGTTCATTCGCCAGATTCTGCATGGCATCCTCACCGACAATGAAGTTATCGACGATGCGCTGCGTGAGGAACGGATTCACAATCATAAGCGACGATCCGATGACGGAGAGACACAGTGCGAGGATATACCTCGCGCGGTTCCCCTCAAGATTCTTCCATAACCATTTCAGTTCAAACATTCTGTCTTATCACCTGTTTCTCTTTGTTCTGTTCGTTTCTGGTGAAGCAGCAGGTACAGCGTAAGCGCATACAGCAGACGTTGGAGGGGATATCAACAAACAAAGCGATTATACACCTATTTGAAGATATTGGGGAGGTAGAAGATGAATATTGTATGGAATTTTCCTAAGATTGTACGATTCACAAGCAATAAACAGCAGAATGTAAGGCTCGGCAAGACCAACTGCGGCAATAGGGTAATCTGAATAAATTCAAAAGGGGGGCCGCAGATTTCGCGGCGCCCCCGACATGCTTTTAATAATTCATTACATATTCCCATTATTCAGCCTTATTCTTACGATAAGACAGCCTGGATACGAGTATTCCGATACAGCCAAGCACAATAAACAGCACGGCACGGACAGCTACCGATACATCAGGCAGGTCAACAAAGATAATCTTCAGCAGCGTGATGAATAAAAACAATATGCCTGCCAGCCGCACCTTCTTCCGATTAGCCCATAACCCGAGCACCATGATGGCGATCGCATACGCTGCCCAGACAAAAGAGATGACCAGATGCTGCATTTCGTAGCTTAAATCGCCAGTTAACGTTCTTGTCAGGAGCGTAATAAACCACAAGGTGAGAAGCGAATCGAGCCACAAGAGCCGCTGAAGCTGCACAGCCTTCTCCGGGTACGCTCTCTTCAGCAGCTCGTAGAGGGCGTACAGGGTCACAATCAGCAGCAGTCCCGACAAGCTTTCCATGGAGAAGAAACCATCCAAGACCCTGCTTAACGTGGATAAAGCGCCTGTGATGTAAACGATTGAGCCAGTTATCTGCTGCAGCTTGGACTTGAATCTGATGCCGATTGCGACAGCCAAGAACCCCTGCACAATAAACATAAGACCAGCCGCCGGTCCGTCGGTGATCTCATTAATCCAGAGAAATAGTGACAAGGTGGCCGCCGACATGGTTACAAACTTCTCCGCGCGGTCTCGCATGACAGCCATAATAGTCCAGAGCAAGTAGGCCGCTCCAAGAATCAGAACAAATTGTTCGAAATAATAATCAATCAGCTTTACCCAACCACATGTCAATGAAAAACTGACAAACAAGAGAGCGATCTGGCTTGTCTCCTTCGTTTTGCGCATGACGAGGAGGGCAAACAAAGCGAGATGATGCAAGCTTACTGCTGCAGCGAATGCTGCTCCTCCATGATCACGGTCCACCGTTCCCTCCGCTGTGCCGACAAGAAGAGAAAGATGGAGCAGGGAGAAGGCGACATAAAATAATTTATCAAACCGGTACTTCACGGAAACATACAGCAAGGTGATGGAGAATACGGCTTCATACATTGTGAACACCCAGAAGTTGGGGATATCCGACACCACGAGAAAAGGGACAAGGAATCCGCCAAGCGCGGAGAGAATCATCATTGCTTCCGATTTATGGCGGATACTGATCCATACTCCTGCTGCTATAGCAAGTATATTGAGGCCAAAAGCTAATGCGGACGGCAGCAAGCCATAAAGCATATGTGCGGCGAAGATGGTAAGCATGCTTATGGATACGGATGCGCCCAGCAGAACCTGTCCTAAAGCCGGTCTGTTCTTGCGCATTTGCCTTTCTCCCTGCCAGAGCAGAAGACCTGCTGCCGCCACTCCTAACAGACATCTGACCGGTTCAGTTATGATCCCGGCGGATACCGCTGCTCCGAATCCCCATAAGACGCCTATAAGCAGGACAACGACGAAAATCCTCGGCAGCCATACTCTGGCAATGAGATGCTCCCAGTCCACCTCGCGTTTGGCCGGCGTCTCAGGTTCAATCGGTTGGGAAGACCTTGCCGGCTGGGCAGCCCTGACAGGCTGAATGGCAGGCTCATCTATCGGCACGCCGACCTTTCGCTTGAGGTAATCCACTTCATTCTGAAGTCCGTTTATCCGGTCTTCGAGCTGTTTTATTTTATTCTGAATATCCATGCTCTTCCCCCTGGGTAATTGTCGCTGGTTATCAGATCATTCATTCGACATTATCTCACAATTTCCTTTATTTTCATATTGGTCCAGCTTTACTAGGATCGCCGGTTATGATCTCATATGGCAGCTGGTTCCTGTATTGTTGCATCTTGCTTAGAACTGCGATATTATTGCATCCTAGACTCACTACTGGAGGGCTAACCATGACATTTGAAGCAGGGCAAGTATTGGTTTCCGATCAGGATTTTGAATCAGCTATCAAGCACAAGGTTCTGGTTCATGTTTCTCAGAATGGTGTCCGTCAGCGCCCGATCAACACCATAAGCGGATATAATGAGAAGACCATTACGCTTAGCGACGGCAAACGTATTCTTAGAGAAGCACATATTTTCAGAACGCTAACGGAAGAAGAGAGCAAGGAACAGCAGTAAGACTGCAGAGGGGAGGAGAAGCGATTCTCCTCTTTTCTGTTGCATGCATGAGACATCAGAAGAATCTTACAACCCGAAACCGCTGAAACAGCGGTTTTTCTCATTTATGGCTTGGAAAATTAATAAAAGGCTGTCCCATAAGTCGTTATGACCTAGGGGACAGCCTTGCAGCTGGCCGTATTATCTAAACCAGGCTTTGTCCAGATGGCTCATAAAGTTCGAGTCGTTCAAAGGGACGTTAGCGGAACCGAAATCCGTTGTATTCAATGCGTTCCGGGCAGCAGCAGTCATGTCATCCCAGCCGATCAGCGGCTGTGTTCCGCCAATTTTATCGGTAATAAACATCGCATGATTAACCGGCCAGGTACTCTTGTACTCAATCTTCGGATGCGTTCCATTCGTATTCGAGCTGCTTGGTGCTGTCTTCTTGAAATCCCCATGCTGGGAATAGGCAATAGACAGAATCTTCGGATTGGCTGCTGCCGGGTTATCCAGCCAAACTACAGCCGCCTCCCAGTCATGCCTGTGGCCGAGTCCGGAAGATGGCGAGTCTTTCGGGAAATACCAGGCGTACATAATGGCCCACACGCCATTGTACCAGGTAGAACGGGAGTAGACTTGTCCGGTACTGGAGTCACAGCCAGCGCTGGAGCCGCCTGTCGGATTCAGACCTCCGCTTGTATTACCCTGGGCATCTACAGCCGGGAAAGGCGCGCATCCGGTTGTAACCTTTAAGGTCGGTTGGAAGAGCTTTGCAGCTTTTTGAGCAGTGGTAACCGGTGTCACTTCCTTGAATCCAACGACATTAGTATGAGCGATCACAACTGCATTAGCTGTTGGGACCGCGTAGACAGAAACCAGCAGGGACAGAATAAGCGCACACGAAAGTGCTTTCACTTTACGAACCAATATCATCGATACCTCCGTTTAATAGGCTCTTACATCATTTCAGCTAGAATGACCTCCGGAGTCCTGCTGACTTTGCCACTATAAAGCAGATATGTTAAAAACCTATAAACTCTAGATGAATAAATTGTAATTAGAAGCGCTGCGGCCCGCAGGGCTTCTATTTTGTGATTATTTACCAATCAAGTTGCAGCTCTGCTGCGCCGAATAAGTAGGTAAGTATTCTAACTAAGGGGGAAACAGCTTCAAAGAATCGGGCTTTGCACACATAATCTTGTAACACGCCCATACCTGCTTACTGCTTACAACTAAGATTCCGGGAGTGAAAACATCTTGCTAAACAAGTGGTCCGACAAGCTCGCCTTAAAAAATGTTTCGTTGAAAGTGAAGCTGCCCATCCTCATCTCGCTATTAGTTTCTTCCATACTGGCGGGCACTAGCGGCTTCGTTTATCAATTTGGGTCCGATGTCATTATGAAGGAAACAAGAGCAGAACTCGAATCAAATGCCGCCCGTATCGGTGAGAGCATGTGGACAGCCATTCAGCTGCAGGAGCAGTCCACCTATTTAATGGCTTCCAATGATATGTTTCAGAAGTTAATCACGGAAAAAGAGACAATGACGGATGAAGAATTTTACTCTGCAGACAGCTTGTACTTCAACTTAAGCCAAAATTATTTGAAAGCCGCTCTTGCGGGAACAAAAGGGATTAAGTCGTTTGTCGTCCTGGATGCTGCTGGAACCGTTGTCTCTACGACTGACGAGGTAATGCTGAACAAATCTCTTGCAGAACGTGAATATTTCCAGGAAGCGATGAAAGGCAGCAGCTATATTAGTGATGCGATCATTGCCAAATCTACAGGTGAGCTGCTCGTTGTATTCTCTCTTCCTATCAAAGATGCTCAGGGTAACGTACTCGGCGTATTTACATCAAGTATTACAACCGATTACTTCACCGAGAAGCTGCAAGGTATAAAAATTAATGACGAAGGTAATGTCGAAATTCTCAGCCGGACAGGCGTATATCTTTTCCATTCAGTGAACAAGGACATGGTCGGCTCTAAAGTAGAAGGAATCGAAGACTTCTTGGCACAACGCGCGGGTGATAAGCTTCTTCAAGGCAATCTTGAATTGCCCGGGACGCTTATCTACTATGCCAAAGTGCCGAAAGCGGATTTCGTTGTCAGTATCATAGATCCGGTGTCAGATGTGATGGAGCCCATCTATATGATGAGAGATTTCCTTATTATCATTACACTGGTTGCAATGTTAATTGCAATTGGAATTGGTCTCCTCATATCCCGCTCCATTACATCGCCGATTATCCGTCTCTCCAAGCTGTTCAAGCAGATGGCCTCCGGTGATTTGACCGTAGTGGCAGACGGTAAGTACCGCAGTGAGTTCAAAGACCTGGCAGACAGCTTCAATACGATGGCAGCACAAAACAAACAATTGATTACAAGCATGAACGATTCCATTCTCGTATTGAATACTAGCACCAACGAGCTGGATGCTTCGGCAAAACAAACATCTACCTCGATTACTGAAACTACCACGACAACAACTGAAATTGCCAGAGCAATCGAGACGCAATCTCAGGATACTGAACAGATCGCGGATAAGTTCCAAGGCTTCGGTGACCAGTTCGGTTCACTGCGGGAGAAAACGGAGACGATCAAGGAACAAGCTCGAAGCATCGTGGAGGTCTTCCACCAGAGCCGTCCGGTCATCGATAATCTCAGTCATATTAAGAGCCGGAATGAAGAAGAGGTTCAGAAGATTTCGAATATCACAGGCAAGCTGATGCAAAGCTCAACCAGCATTGGAAATATTACAGGGGCTATTGCGGAAATCGCCAACCAGACGAACCTGCTTGCGCTTAATGCTTCCATAGAGGCGGCGAGGGCAGGAGAGCATGGGAAAGGCTTTGCGGTAGTGGCTACGGAGATACGCAAGCTGGCTGAACAAAGCTCCAAGCAGTCGCAAGAGATTAATGGAATTATTGCGCAAAACTTGACCTTCGTAACCGAAAACAATGTCAGCGTTGCCGAGATTCAAAGCATCTCCAATTTGCAGGATGAATATGTAGAACAGACGAAAGCCGCATTCCTGACCATCTACAATAATGTTACCCAGATTGCAGAGCAGATCAGGGAAATGGCCGACCGTGTGATGGAAATGGAACAGGATAAAGATGAAGTACTGGAATCTGCTCAGAACCTGTCTGCGACCGGGGAAGAGGTATCCGCTTCTGTTGAAGAGGTAACGGCAACTATGCAGGAGCAGGCTGCAATGGTGCAGCAGCTTGCCGGTCTGGTTGAAACCATCGATTCGCTTACAAAAGAACTGGCGCAAGCCGCGTCAAAATTTAAAGTGTAGCTGCAAAAAGTAGAGAAGACATCGGTCCCGATTATAATTCGGGACTGATGTCTTCTTTGTTTAATGCAAATCGACCTGCTGGTTGATATCCGTACCTTCCGTGTTCTTGCCAATCATCCTGCGGAACATGAACTTCATCATCTGGAACTTGTTGCCGGAGTCCCAATACTCAGCGGTTTCAGCTTGTACCTTGATGAGCACAAGATTCGGATCATCGGCCGTGGTATCGAGAATCTCCTCGTAGGCCGGACTCCAGAATTCCTTGATTTTCTCACGGCTGTCTACGAGCTCTGCTTCGCCCCGGATGGATACATAGGATTTATCCGCATAAGCCACATTAACCTGCCTGTTATGGAGAATCTCATGGAATTTGCTGGTGTCCTTCTTGGTCAGGAACCAAAGGTCTCCGTCAAACTCGATTTCCTGGGTTTTCATTGGGCGTGAAACCAGACCCTCGTCCGAGACCGTTGTCAGCATAGCCGTATCGATATCGCGGATTAATTCCTTTACCTTCTTAACCGCCTCATGGTTATCCGTTACTGTATTCATTACCAAATCACCTCTTCAAAGTATGGTTTCAATAGTATTACACCTGTAAGGTGCTGCCAAACCACGCTTCAACTTCCGGAATTATAAATACTTGACCATTAATAGCGAATTGCCGACAATGGAGAAAAGGGAAATGAAAGCCCGTCTAGTTCAACAGACTCATCCTTTCACCTGGTTCACCAAACGGAGGCGACACCATGGGAGCTAATCCCCGCATCATGAAATATAAGCTGGAGATACCAGCTGCCCAAAAGCATTGGGTAAACAGGGCCTTGCTTCATATACCGCCGGAAGGAACACCTCCTCAAGGCATCACTTTAATTACTGCACCGGCTGGCAGCGGCAAATCAACGGTTATGACGCAGCTTGTCCACCAATACAATCAGCAGACGGCATGGTATACACTCGATGAGAACGATAATGATCTGCGCCGGTTCTGGCGGCACATCGTATATATGCTGCAGCCCTGTCTTGCAGCAGATGCGTGCGGCCGTTTACTGGCACTGCTCGCTGAGTATGCTGATCGTTCACTTGAGCCGTTCTTGGACCAGTTTCTGAACGAGCTGTTCGATACATCCGGTCCGGTCAGCGTAGCCCTGGATGACTACCATGTCATTACCAGGCAGGAGATTCACGCCAGTCTCAATTACTGGCTAAACCACCTGCCATCGAAGGTTCATGTGATGATCGCTTCACGCTCAGAGCCTCCGCTGGCGAATTTGCAAGCCTGGAACGTCAAGGGCAAGCTGCAGAGAATTGGATCGTTACAATTGGCATTTACAGTTGACCAGGCAGAGGAGTTGTGTCATTCCATTCTGGGCCAGTCCCTCTCCAGCGACTGCGTGAGCTCGCTGGTAGCGCGTACCGAAGGCTGGGCTGCAGGTCTTCAGCTTGCTCTGATTACATTGAAGCAGCGGCCGAGCAAGCAGTGGTCCTATTGGCTTCATGACCAGGACATGGGCAATTATATTAAGGAATATCTTCTTAAGGTGGTCTGGAGCGGTCTGGACGAACCGACCAGACGGTTCTTGCTCGAAACCTCCGTATTAACGCGATTTGATGCCAGGCTATGCGAGGAAGTGACGGGGCTGCCGGAGTGTGATGACAAGTTAGCCTCTTTGCAGGACAATGGTTTATTCCTCATATCTGTTGGAGGAGGGCTCTACCGTTACCACCAGCTGGCAGGCGATTTCTATGAAGCCTTATTAAGACAGCAATCCCCCGAGAGATGGAGCGAACTCAAGCGGAACGCCTGCCTGGCTTATGCTAGAGAGGGATGGTACGAAGAGGCAGTGGATTATGCCTTCACGGCCGAAGCATACGATCTGGCATCTGGTCTGCTTGATGAACATCTGCATGGTCTGGTTATGAAAGGGGAGTTCTCTCTTCTCGAGACATGGTTTAATCGTTTCCCCGAAGCGTTCCCTATACCAGCCAGACTGCGACTCGTAAGCGCCTTTGTAAGTACGGTTCAGGGCAAGCATGAGGAAGCGGGCAGGGTGATGAAACATCTGGAAGAGGAGCTGCAGGCTTCTCCCTCACATTCTGAACAGCTGGATAGGATGAGCGGCTTGTTCTTCGTTAAAGTTAATCATGCCTTTCACTCCGGCCAGTTTCAGGAATGGTTTCGCTTTTCCGAATCTATTCATGCCAGACTCCCGCAGGACCCGGTCTTTTTTGATTTCAATTATAACTACAACCAGCCATTTGTCCGTTATACCTCATTTGGTCTGCATGGTGCCCTGACGGATACGACAGCGGAAATGGGATGGAAAATTACGTCCCTCCTTAGCCGGAATGGATGGGAAGACTCGCTGATGTGTCAATATGTACTGCAGTCGCTGGCTGAAGGCTATTATGAATGGAATGAGCTTGACCGCTGCAGGGAATTGCTGGACCGGATTACCGTCGGGAAACGTTATTTGGAGGTTCCGGGACTGCTTGTTCCGGTAAGGCTGACGATGGCCCGATTGTGTCTTATCGAAGGAGACCGCACGGGTGCAAGAGCCATAATCGACCAGACGCTAAGACGACTGGACCAACCATCTCACAGCCCTTGGCGCAGGTCGTTATTGATCTTTCTGGCCGATATAGATTTGGCGGAGGGAGCTGTTGACCATGCGGAGGCAAGACTGCTCAGCGTGAACAGTTCCCGCAGTCACCGTGTTCATCTGGGCGCAGTACAGGAGACCCTCACACTTGCCCGTCTGCTAATTGCCAGAGGGGAAACAGAGGAAGGGTATACTCTGTTGATGCGGCTCTCCCTGCTGGTCGAAGAATCCGGTATGGTTAATCTCGCTGTCTCGGTGATGATTCTGCAGGCCTTCGCGGATATTAAGCAGGGCAGATGCAAGGAAGCTTCGAGACGTATCAAGAAGGCCGTCCTGCGTGTCATGCCTTTTCACTATGTGCGAACCTTCATAGATGAGGGAGAGTGGATGCGCAGTATATTAGAGGAGATGCTGGCTGTGTCAGCATTCGACCAACCGGAAATGAAAGCATACGCTGCTGCGCTTCTAACTACGATGACAGAGGAAATAGCTGACCAAAAGTCAGACCATCCGTCCGACACCAACGGGTTTGGGTTAACCGTTCAGGAAACCGAGGTTGTAAGGCTGCTTCATCTTGGCTATACCAATCGAGAGATATCGGAGCAGATGAGACTAACCCTTGGCACGGTCAAAGTGTATTTGAACCGGATCTACAGTAAACTGGGCGTTCGTACCCGTACCCAGGCCGTCCTGGTCACTACTCCGGCAGCCGCGGATTACCTTTCCATCTCCGAGTAGTCCAAGCCAATAACAATACTAGGAAAATGTAATCAGCGCAGCTGCAGCATGGCGGGAATTATCCCGGGTGCTGCGGCTGCGCTGTGTGTGTTTTATCACGGATTGTTAACTTTGGTTAATTGTGGGCTGCTGGCTTCTTTGCTACGATGTCGAATAGGGTCGGAATTCACTTGAGCTATAATTATGTCTTCTGTCCTAAAATCAGGCAGCATCACTATGTCGAAGGGGAGGTTTTATTTGCAAGTATTACGTAAAAAAGTGGCAGTCCTGCTTATATTCGCGCTGCTTATGCCGCAGCTGGGGACGAAGACTGCCGAGGCAGCATCCATAGTGCCCGCCGTGATAAAAGCTGTTGGAGGAGGGTACAGACATTCCCTGCTTATCGCCGGAGACGGAACCGTATGGACGCTGGGCGGCAACAGTGCCGGGGAACTAGGGGACGGAACAACACAGAATTCGTTTCGTCCTGTGCAGGTCACGAAGGCTGACGGCACTCCTCTTACTGGTGCCAAACAGGTAACCGGCGGATTTTATTTCTCACTTGCCTTGTTGAATGACGGCACGGTATGGGCATGGGGAAAAGGCGGCTACGGATCTCTCGGGAACGGTCTGACTGACAATCAATACAGAGCTGTGCAGGTTGTTCAGTCCGACGGGACACCAATTAGCGGAGTACGCAGTATTGCTGCGGGCAGCGGGCAGGCGCTGGCAGTTAAGGAGGATGGCTCGGTGTGGGGCTGGGGCTCCAATTCATCGGGTGAATTGACCGACTATGAGTACCGCATTAACCGGGCGGTTAGGTTGAAGGCGTCCAGCAGCTCTTACCTTACTGATGTGAAGGCTGTAGCCGCTGGCGAATACCACTCCATGGCCTTAAAGAATGACGGAACGGTCTGGGCATGGGGAAGCAACGTGTTCGATGGGCTTGGCAACGGGTCCAGCAGCAATTCGGTCTATCCCGTGCGAGTCATCGACTCCTCAGATCAGCCTTTGAACAATGTGGTTGACATCGGCGCTCACCGCCTCGGAGGTCTCGCTTTGAAGGCGGACGGAACGGTCTGGAGCTGGGGTTATAACGAGAATTATAACCTGGGGGTAGGTGCAGATGTTACGAGCAGCAGCAAGGCGCTGCAGGTACTGCAAGCCGGATCAGTTCCGCTTACCGATGTTGTGGCGTTAGCTGGCGGAAAACGGGTTACCATGGCACTTAAGAAGGATGGCTCCGTCTGGTGGTGGGGCATGCAGAACTCGAATCTTCGGGTTGCAATGCACCTTACAAGTAATGGAGCGCAAATGGCTGCCGGAGACAATCACGGCCTTGTCCTCAAGAAGGATGGGACGGTCTGGGGCGTAGGCTGGACAGATTCCGGACAATTAGGCATATCCTTTGCATCTCCCCAGATCTATGTCGGGTCTCCCGTTCAGGTCTATCCCGCAAGATCCCAGATAACCCTGAACAAGACACGGATGGATGCAGACGGGGCAAGCAAAGCACTGGTCATGGTAACCTTGCTTGAAGGGAGGAGCTTGCCAATTGGAAGAAGCGAAGGCATCGTACAGCTCAGCTCGACACTTGGCCAGCTTGGACCGGTAACCGACCACGGCGATGGAACCTACTCCGCCGAATTAACAGCATCCAAGGAATCGGGAACGGCGGTCATAACGGGAACGTTGAATGGGAATGCGATGAATACCACTGCAAGCCTGTATATGGCACCGCTGCCTCCTTCAATCGACCATTCAACCGTTACGGCAAGTCCGGCCTCGATTAAAGCTGACGGGAGCAGCACATCAACAATTACCGTGCAGCTGAAAGATGCCAACGGTAATTTGCTGAGCTCCGGCAGTCATAGCGTGCAGCTCAGTACAACTGGCGGAGTGCTTGGGACTGTACAAAACCACGGCAGCGGCAGATATTCCGCTTCATTAACTGCACCCACAACAGCTGGCTCTGCCACGGTTACAGCTGCGGTAGATGGTTCTTCCATCCGGCAAAAGGCATCCGTCCAGTTTGTTCCGGGTCCCGCTTCAGCAGACACTTCCAGTGTTGAGGCCGGTGCGGGGACAATTCGTGCCGGTTCAGGCAGTACGACGGTTACGGTTCGGCTGCTCGACAACTATGGCAACCCCCTGGTAACAGGAGGAAACAACGTCTCCCTGAAGACCAGCTTAGGGAGCATAGGTCAGGTAGCCGATCTTAACAATGGGCTGTACACAGCTGCGCTGCAGGCAGGCACAGTAGCGGGTACAAGCACAATCCGTGCCGAGCTTAACGGTGTGACCTTAAAGGATACAGCTGAAGTAACAATTCTGGCAGCTGATGCTTCTATGGAAAACTCCGTGCTGACAGCGGAATCGTCGACCCTTGTGGCCGACGGAATCAGCCGAACGCAGCTAACGCTGCAGATTCGGGATGTCTATAATAACAACTGGAGCGCATCCGCTGGAGTGGTAACGATGCAAACGACGGCCGGAGTCCTGTCTGCGGTAACCGATCTGGGGAACGGCAGCTACAAGGCGACGCTCCAGAGCAGTAACCGTGCGGGAACAGCCGCCATCACGGCTTGGTTGAACAATAAACCTGTACAGCAGCAAGCGCAGGTTGATTTCGTCCCGGGTCCTGCATCAGCCGCTCAATCGCGTTTGACCGCAGATAGTGCGCGGCTGACAGCCGGGATTGGCATAACCAGTCTGGCGGTAAAGCTTATCGACGCACATGGCAATCCACTGGTCAGTGGAGGAGATACGGTAGTCCTCAAGACAGACCTTGGACATATCAGTGATGTCAAGGACCTGGGAGACGGCACCTATTCGGCCATCTATACCGCCTCATTCAATACGGGTACAGCAGAATTATCTGCTGAGGTGAATGGATCAAGGATTCCGGGAACGCTGAGCATTCTTATTGTTCCGGGAGCTGCTTCCCCTTCGGCATCGACTGTGAAAGCCGGGGATTCTTATCTGACAGCGAACGGCAGCAGCCAAACCTCTGTTACCGTTCAGCTGAAGGACGTCCACGGTAATCCGCTGACGGCAGGGGGAGACGCGGTTCTGCTTGCTGCTACTTCAGGAACCGTAAGTTTGGTCAAGGATAACGGCGACGGCAGCTATACGGCAATTTTAACCTCAAGCACCTCGTCCGGTACGTCCATGATCAGCGCTATAGTGAACGGTGTAACACTTGACGATTCCGTCCAGGTTGATTTTCTGCCTGGTGAAGCCTCCGTCCAAGTGTCTGAGCTGAGGGCAGAGAGTTTACAGCTCACAGTGAATGGTACAGATTCAACAAGAATCCTTGTGCAGTTAAAGGATGAATACGGCAATCCTCTCCAGGCTGGCGGCAATCAGGTGGTCTTGAAGACAACCGCAGGCGAGTTAAGCTCTGTGCTGGATCACCAGGACGGCACTTACTCAGCTGTACTGATCGCCGGAACTGCAGCAGGGGATGCCGAAATATCCGGTACTGTCGATGATAAGCCCCTGGCAGACAGCATTAAGGTACAGCTGCTTCCGGGGCCTCCTGCAGCAGACACATCACTGCTGTTGGTGAACCGCGGCATATTAACTACGGATGAAGGAAGCAGCGCAGAAGTGTCGATCCAGCTTAAGGATGCATTCGGTAACAATCTGACAACCGATAACAGCGCATATCAATTGAAGCTGGCTTCAACACTTGGCAGCCTCACGGAGCCTGTCTATGCAGGACAGGGACGTTATACGGCACAGCTTCATTCTCGGCAGGCCGGTGAAGCGGTAATCACGGCGACCATCAATGATGCCAGGCTGACAAGCAAAGCAGCCGTTACATTTGTCCCAGGCAAGCCATCGCTCGTGTCCTCAACTATCGTCAGCGATCAGGAACGTCTGATTGCGAACGGCATGGAGGCCGCACAGATTACGCTGCAGCTGAAGGATGCATCCGGGAATAACTTAACCGATGAACAAACCTTGTCATCATTAGAATTATTCAGTTCGTTAGGCAGTATTTCAACACCTGTCTACGGAGGAGAAGGCAAATATACCGCCCGGTTAACATCAACCCGATCGGGACGCGCAGACATTACTGCTTTCCTTGATGGTTCTCTGCTGAATGCCAGCCTTAGTATCGAGTTTGTTCCAGACGTTGCTTCAGCTGGAGCAACAGAGCTTGTGACTGACCGCACCTCTGTGCCGGCCAATGGATCAGCGTATGCGTCGCTGACGATTAACGTCAGAGATGCGCACGGCAACCCTGCGCTCGGCGAAGTACGGCTGCAGACCACTCATGGAACGGTCACAGAAGTAACGTACAGCAGACCTGGTACCTATACGGCCGAGCTTAGTTCTACAGAGGCCGGGATAGCTGACATTAAGGCTTGGATTGATGGAGAGCCTGTCCCAGGCAGCATGCAGGTGACGTTCTCGGATGGAATCTGGTTTACGCCAGCCTCCTATCAAATACCGGTCGGAGAATCTGTGCGGACCGTCGTTGAGGTCACTTATGACGGAGCGGCGTGGGACCGAACCTCTGACTCCAATTTCCGGTATGACGATGGGGTCATTCAGGTAGCTATGGCAGATGACGGTTATTGGTATATGACCGGTCTCCACACCGGCAAGACGGTGATTGAGGCCGTATATCAAGGCCAGTCAGGCATGCTCATCGCCAGCGCACCGGTCACCGTCTACGCAGTACCAACCAAGCTGGTGCTGGAAGGCTCGCCGTATTCCATGAAGGAAGGCGGGTATGCGCAGATCAGCGTGATCGCGGAATATTCCGATGGAACGACGAAGGATGTGACCGCAGAGGCCGCATATAACGTGCATCATGCCAACATTGCGTCCGTTGACGCGTCGGGGAGGTTGCTGGGGCTGAGACCCGGACAATCGCAATTAACTGTAACCTTCGAAGGCTTAAGCGTTACAGCAGGTGTGGATGTTTCAGCTTCTGCCGCTCCTTCTCAACCAGAGACGGGAGGAGGAGGTGAAGGAGGTGGCGTTGCCGGGCCGACCACTCCAGTCCAGGTGCAGGAACCAGTCATAACGATAGAGCTGCAGCTTGATGGAAACAGCAGTCAGGTTATTCAGCTTAATCCGGATCAACTGGCGGCCGGCCGGATTGTAATTGAAACGAGTGAAGGAAACCGGGAATGGACGCTGCTAATGAAACGTTCTGCGCTGGATCAACTCAGGCAGATGAATGCTGCTATGTCTCTGGAGTGGCGTACACCGCTTGGGACGATGATTCTTCCTCTCGCAAATCTTGACAGCCAGGACTTATCCGCCTACTCGGAGGATATTCGTATATCCATCCGTACAGCAGAAGATGAGATGCAGTCGAAGGTGAACAAGATGGCCAGCAGGCTGGGAGCCAGCCTGCTCATGAAGCCATTTATGCTGTCGGTTGAAGCATTGGATCAGAAGGGCTTAGCAGAGCTGCTGGTTATGAGCAGAGATAAGGTTATCTTCCTGCCCTCTGCGATCAGCACTGCCGCAAATAATGGCGTTACCGTCACGGCCGTAGATGGCCTCGCCGAAACGTTATCCTATGTCGCTATGCGCGCGAATGGTCAAGATACGGCGGAGCTTCAGCTGAATACAGGAGTGTGGTATGCACTGCTTGAGGTCGAAGCGACGTTCGCAGATATGCAAGAGCATTGGGCGAATAGTGCGGCTGAACTGCTGGCGCAGAGGCTTATTGTCCAAGGTACCGGTCAAGGCAAGTTTGAGCCAGGACGACCGGTTACCCGGGCAGAGCTTGTCAGCATGCTGGCAAGAATGTTCGGTCTCGCCCCGGATAAGACGCCAGTGCATTTCAGCGATGTTTCCGGTCGCTGGTACGCGGCGGATATCCAGGCAGCACAAGCAGCCGGGTGGATCAAAGGCTATGCAGATGGAACATTCCGTCCTGAAGCAGCTGTATCCCGCCAGGAATTATTCGTTATTTTGGCCAGGGTGCTGCAGTCGCAGGGTTACGCAATGAATGAAGTAGGTACGGACTTATCTTATACGGATCAGGCATCGGTCCCTGCGTGGGCCGAGAGTTCAGTCCAGCAGCTTATCGCTGCAGGGATGCTTACAGGAGACCAGGCGAACAACCTGGCGCCCAGCCGTTCTGCCACTCGCGCAGAAGCTGCGGTGATGCTTGTAAGGATGCTGGAGAGCATAGAGTTGAATCGTTAAAAGGGAAATCAGCAGGCCTGCGTGCCTGCTGATTTTTTGTCTCCAGGTCATGGAAAATACAGGAGAACTTATTGTTCTGAGGGGAATGATGCGTTAGACTCGAACAGTAGAATTAGATGGGATTAATGGATTAGTAATATTCATGACCTATATTCATTAGAGAGGCGTGACTGTAAGATTATACACCCAGTCAAGAAAAGACTTGTACTCTTTCTGTTTGCCGCATTAATTATTTGTATCGCCATTACTAGTTTATTCGTTTCAACTGGAGAAAAGGTTCCGCAAGGGCATACGATCAACGAGCATCTTATTGAGAGCAAAAATTTTAGCATTAGCTCCATCTCTAGCGATGTTGATACCTCTGTGGAGGGAACCATTTTTATAAAAGGCCGTGAAGAGAGCCCTGATCATATTACCATTATTGCAGCAATTGAAATTGATCCTGACGATTGGGGAGGTGTGGCATTCTATATCCCTGAGCATTGGTCTGTCTCCAATGTGACTAGCAGTTACCCCGATCATAAACCTCCCGCCAATGCGGCTGATTATATCGCGACATGGACTACTGAGAGTAACCCGTTAAGCCAGTGGAACGCCTGGATTGAGATTGGAAGGGACAGAAGCTATACACCAACAGGAGGGGGTTCGGGTACCGTTGTACTAGAGCTGGTCAGAGATCCCGATAGGAGCGGCAACCAGCCAAAATCCTCTGAATTAGGGATTGAGGTTGGCTCAAGAGAAGCGGCTGGCAGGAAGGAAATGGGGACAGATACGATAACGATATCTGTCCCCCTAGAGTAGTTAATCATTGCTGCCCGGTCTTATGATTTGCGTTCCAGCACGGTGGCGAGGATGCGGTGGACGACCTCATGGTCACGCGGATCATGCAGGCGATAGCCCTCACCCGGCAGCGTGTACCACTCCTCGGCACCCACATATGTGATCGCGAACGTAAGGGAGCCATCATCCTCGCAGGTGCTCCGGAGCTCGAGTTCCCCGCTGATTACACCGACCTCAGTAGTCATTACACCATGAGTAGCGGTAAAGATTGACGACTTCATTTCCATAAAAGAAGCTCCCTTCCCGGCTTGAATGATAGCGCTGCAGGCACTACCGACCGGCAACCGAATAACACCTGCAGACGCTGCTTACGGACTTAGTAGGAGCAGGCGTTGAGCATGCTTTGAAGCGCAGACTTCTCAGACGACTGCAGGTGAAGGCCCCAACGATACTTGGTGTTAATCCACCACTTCGCATAGGCGCAGCGGGCGCCGGCACGCGGCGGCTGCCACGTCGACGGATCCTGGTCACCCTTGGACCGGTTCACGCTGGCGGTCACTGCAATCAGCTGTGGGCCGTTGAGATCGTTGGCGAATTTTTGACGTTGTTCCGTGGACCAGCTGCTGGCGCCGGAACGCCATGCCTCAGCCAGCGGCACAATGTGATCGACGTCGAGCTCGGACGGCGAATATACAGTGACACCGTCGAAGTAGCTGTACCATTTGCCGGACGTCACGGGGCAATTGCCGCTGTAGCTGTCAGCGTCACGCCTCAGCACAACTTGACGAGTGTCACAGCCGCCGCCTTGGCTGGTCCAATGCGGGAACTTGTCACGTGAATAGCCAGTCATGGAGTCTTCGGATTTTACGATCAGCGAGTCCAATTGCGATTGTGCAGTCGCTTTGGTTGGTGTTCCACTTGGCAGAGCCGAGGCTGTCTGAGGCAGTACAGCAACCGTGCTGACTAACAAGGCTGCCACTAACAATAGGGACACAACCGCCGATTTACCCTTTCTTCCTAACATTTGAAACACGAAATCCCTCCATTCGGTAATTGGATTGGGCAAACTCCTTGTCCACCCAGATTATTACTTTATAGGGAGTATATGAACTTGGGATTACGCGCAAGTAAAGTTTATATGTATTCTGGGAAGGTTGGTTGGACTTTGGGCTTGGAGGGAAGACGCCAGAAATGTTCTTACATAGCTTCCATAAAAGTGATAAACTGGGTGAATGAGAGGGGGAGAGAAGCTCTGTACATAAATTCAAATTTTCGTGCCGGAAGAGGGAAAAAGTATATTTTACCGACTATTCTGCTGCTCATTACAGCAAGCTGGATCGGGAATATATGGTACTACGAGTCAATGCAGCTGGATAAGCCAGTTTTCCTGAAGCATTATATGATTCTGAACGGCAATCAAAGCGATTGGATTGAGTTGACCTTTTTGGAGAACAAAAGGGACGGCAAGAAGGTAACAGGGATTAAGCTTGAAAAACTGCCGCAGGTTCGGTTTGAAATCAATCCACCCAATAGAAATTATAGGTATCAAGTCATTAGAAAGGCTTATGGTTCGTGGAATGGTGAGGAAAACCCGCCCATGGTGAGGGAACCGCTTATCATTACAGAGGCGACCGTTTATTATAGCGAAGGTCCTCCAGAGAAAGTGCCGATCGGTGAAATCCATATCATGTGGGAACGAAGCGAGGGCTTGCTGGAATCAGTCTCAAGCGGGGGTTCCTCAGATGGTACCGGCCAGTACACCGTCAATGTTAAAGAGGATCTCACTCTGGAACAAGTCGATTACAGCTTCAGTGACAGGCTTAGCTCTCTGTTCGAGTTCAATGTGATTACCCCTGATGGACCGGTCACCGAGATGCCTATCCATCTCGATGCCGGTGACACGCTTATCTTTGACTATGTATGGAAGATTCCCGCGGAGACAGCAGCGGCCTTTGAGATATATAGGGCCAATTTTCTCTTAAGCTACACAACAGGGGATGGCGAAATCATACATGACCGGATTCCAATCAGTTTCAACCGCTACTTAAGCGAGAAGCAGATCAACTGGTTCGCACGTTCTGGAGGTGAGCTGCCTTGAGCCCTTCACTGCGCAGTGTTTATAGGAGGCTTGGCTGGGGCCTTGTCTTTCCACTTCTAGATTTTCATTTGGAAAGCTTTGATATTTTTCCCGACTTCGTTGGATACCTGATTATTCTCTTTGCTTTGAACCATATCAGAGCCATGGACAGCCATATTAGGCATGCAGGCTGGCTGGCGCTTGTTCTTCTCTTCGTATCATTGCCGCAGCTTATGTTCAAGAGCAGCATCGATATGGAACAATTTGCAGCTGTCCCGCTTGGCATGCATGCTTACGTTCAAGCTGCGGCCATACTGCATGTGTGGTGTGTCATTCTCATTTTCAGGGGGCTGTACACAATTGGCAAAGCAACAATTCAGCCGGGTTTAGCAGCCGCAGTTGATTCCATTATGAAGCTCTATATAGCCTTGTTTGCCATACAGCTTTTATTCTATCCTTTTATGTTGAATATGGAAGATAGCGTGGTGTCGGTGCTTCAACTCTCTAGTCTGTTCATCTTCTTCGTTGAGCTGTTGTTAATCCGTGTGTTATTCCGTCTGTCACTTAATGCTTGATAATATAGGCAATTGAGAGGAGTGATGTCTTATGGTAAGACAATTAATGGATAGTAGGGCCAGAATAATAAAGGGGATAACGTATCAATAGCCCTGTAAACTGCGTGAATGCCCCAACAAGAGGGGACAAATGTATGAAGAGCCTTCCGGTAAAATGTAAGCTTGACCATGTTTCGTTTGAACTGCAAGAGCAGCATGATTTTGAATGGCTTCAATCTCTTGGCACGGTCTTCTGTGTATTTGACCAGCAGGATTCCGGCAACATCAGCTTCGGCGTAGAAAAGAATGGCACCAGGCTGTTTGTTAAATACGCAGGCTGCCGGCCGATGGATTATTCCGGAGACCCAAGAGATGCGGTCGCCAGGTTATCTGCTGCCGTGCCGCTTTACAAGACCTTAGAGCATCCACATTTAATTAAGCTCATTAATCATTTTGAAACAAGGGATGGGTACGCCGCCGTATTCGAATGGTTTAAAGGCGAATGCCTGCATTCCCATTGGCTGTTTGCAGGGGACGCCAAGCATACCCACCCTGACTCGCCTTACTGCAAATTCAAGCAGTTGCCCATTGAGAAGAGGCTTCGGTCACTTGATGTTATCTATGAATTTCATAAACATGTGGAGTCAAAAGGCTGCGTGGCTGTTGATTTTTACGATGGCAGCATTTTGTATGATTTTTCAACAGATGTAACCATGATCTGCGACATTGACTTTTACAGGACAGCTCCGTCTGTGAATGATCTGGGTGAGAACTTTTGGGGAGCAGTACGGTCGAAGTCACCGGAGGAGTTCACTTTAGGTGCGCCTATTGATGCAAGAACGAATGTCTTCACCATGGGAGCGATCGCATTTGGTTTACTTGGCGGTGAGATGGATCTTTCATTCTCCAAATGGGAAGCGGGCCGGTCACTGTACGAAGTCGCTTTGCGGGCTGTAAGCAAGGAACGGGAACAGCGATATACGTCGGTTAGCGAGTTTAAGTACGCTTGGGATGCAGCGTTAATCAGTTGAAATAAGGAGGGCTTCGTGAAAAAGTTGACCATACTCAAGTATACGCGCTATCTATTCCATGCTTTATTACTTCTATTCGTCATACTTACCTTTACGGGTTCACCGTCTGCGGTTTACCGTTTTCTCATGATCTTATGTTTAAGCTTATCGCAACTGGTTCTGACAGCCGAATTGTATACTTATAATCAGGAAGACTATGAAAAGAAGTATCCTCCGGGAACAAGATTACTAACGGGTTTTGCTGGGGTTGCAGCTCTCGGGGTGTCCATCTACTTATCAACCACTCTATGAGTATAAGAAAACCGGCAGCGGGTAAGGGAAACTTTGTCCGGCAGCAAAAAAACGATTAGAAGCCGCAAACGCGGCTTCTTTCAATAAACTAGTATATATAACTTAGCTAACCAGGTTATAGGGGCGCATAATATTTACCAGCAGATGGCTCCTCACTGTATATCCATCTGACGGTTCAATGAGCTCAATATGGAAGCTTTTAGGGGCCCATATGTTGGGGGCGGGAGCTGGACTGAAGGTGGGAAGTGATTGTATTGTGAGTTCCTTCCTAGTCTCGCCTGGCGCAAACATTAGCACCTGGTCTTCGAACGCTTCGTAATCAATACCTGGTATGGCTTCAAACTCGTCATTGATCAGGTCACGGGTATCCTCGGCGATCCGGATTCGGACAGATGCAGCCTTGTCAGACGAAGTTCTTGAAATTCGCAAGACAATATTGCTAAGATTCTTATCTCCGTATAGCAGGGTCACCCCATCATACCCAAACGTGAAGTAATCCCCATCAGTGTCTGTAATAGAGACATAGGCCGTTTGGTGTTTGCCCAGTTTAGCGTTCTTCACGTTCTTCAGCTGCATCCGAAAGCTTTCGACTGCTTCCGGATGAGAGTCATTGTAGACTTCGAAATATTGTCTGTATGACTTGAATGGCGAGAGGGGGGACTCGTGGTCGAAAAACGGGTCTATTTCTGTAGTTGAATAGTCGACACTCTTGTCAAAATGAATCGGCTGAAATTCAAATTGACTCGTCTTAACGATGTAGTCCTCACCATAGGTGCAACCGCAGTCTTTATATACAATATCAGCACTCACTTTGCTGCTCAAATCACCGAGCACGACAATACCTTTCTGATGTCCAAGCGCATAGTAATTATTAACGGGGCGCTTGCTTTCACCTCCGTCTACTTCACGGAGATCCCATAGAGGATCTTTCATACTGCTTTCGTGGGTGAAGGATATCACAGTTGGCTCGTCATCGAATACATAAAGAACTGCCGAATCACTTTCATAGGGATCAACCTCGGCGTTAGCCGTCTCCGGTTCCAGTGTGATTAAGTAATATTCCGTGCATTCTGTTTTGTCATCGTCTGCGATTGGAATGGTAATCATTTGCTCGGTTGAGCCGTTGGAGAAGGTCAGCCTTCCACTCAGCGGACCTACGGGGTCAATCTGACAAAGCGCCGTTGTTGGACCATAATACAGCTTCTGTTCGACTGTATAACGGACGATGGCTTCTTCGCTCCCGGATGCCAGTAGACCGTCCATTTTCACCTTCACCTGCCGGTCGCCATCTCCTTCATTTTGACCGTAGTAATTCATCCATCTCTCCTGCGATGAACGTTTTGGCAAGTCAAAATCTGTTAAACCAATTGCGACCGGCTCGGCCGCCTGCGCTGTGGAAAACTGCAGTAAGGATGCGAATACGACCAGTGCTGTAAATAAGCTGACTACTTTTTTTCTCATTCTCTTGTTCCTTTCTGCTTTATAATCGATACACTTTGTATCACAATTACTATACATTGATTAAAATTACCTATCAAGCATCATATTACCATAACAATGACTTACTGTTAAAAGTTTTGTAAAAGCTAGGTTGAGGTGTACCTCTAACTGACACAACGAAAAAGAAACCCGCAGCGTATAACTACTAAACTTTCTACAGCAGATGCTAAATATTCTAAGGTTAAAAATAAGGAAGGATTTGATAACATATTTTTGTAATCGCTTACATTTTTTTAGAAAGGAGCTGGTCGGCACTAAGTCTGGTAGCAGCACAGCATCCTGGTACGATCTTATGCTAATTCATTTCATGGGAGGTATGATGATGTTCAAAACAAAGCTATTTAAAGGAACAATGGCCCTGACCCTTGCTGCAGGCACGTTGTTGTCCGCTCACTTAGCGCCAGTGGTGAACGCAGCTGAATCCAGCTGCGTAAACGGTTATGTAGCGCTAACGTTCGACGATGGCCCGACAGGCAATACGACAAACCTGCTTCATGCCCTGAAGCAGGCTGGCTTACGGGCAACGATGTTCAATACTGGGCAGAATGCGCAGAATAACCCGCTACTAGTCCGCGATCAAGCGGCAGCCGGCATGTGGATCGGTAATCACTCCTATACGCATCCCAATATGACAACACTCAGCAGCTCCCAAATGTCATCGGAAATTATAAGAACCCAGCAGGCCATTCAGTCGGCAACCGGATCAGCTCCAAAGCTGTTCCGTCCGCCTTATGGCGCAACGAATGCAGCGTTGAAGTCTGTAGCAGCTCAGAACGGTCTCACCGAAGTGCTCTGGAACGTCGACTCCCAGGACTGGAACGGCGCCTCCACCGCCCAGATTGTGGCCGCTGCAGGCAGGCTGCAAAACGGCGATGTCTTTCTGATGCACGATCAGTACCAGACTACGCTCCAAGCCATCCCCCAGATTGCGCAAAATCTGAAGAGCCGCGGCCTTTGCTCCGGGATGATCTCGCCAAGTACCGGGCGGGCGGTTGCGCCTGACGATGGGAGCGGCGGTACTCCTTCTCCAGGTACAAGCACGAAGGTGGAAGCCGAAAGCATGACCAAGAGCGGCCCATACACATCCAGCATCAGCTCGCCATTCTCGGGAGTCGCCTTATACGCCAATAATGATTCGGTGAGATACACGCAGTATTTTGCCAGCGGCACGCACAGCATCTCCCTGCGAGGGGCTTCTAGCAACGGAAACATGGCGCGGGTCGATCTGAAAATCGGCGGTGTAACGAAGGGAACCTTCTACTTCGGCGGGAGCTATCCTGCGGTTTACACAATTAACAATGTGAGTCATGGAACCGGCAACCAAGAGATTCAGCTCGTATGCACCTCGGATAACGGGACATGGGAT
Organism: Paenibacillus sambharensis; assembly: GCF_003233845.1. Lineage (GTDB taxonomy): Bacteria > Bacillota > Bacilli > Paenibacillales > Paenibacillaceae > Paenibacillus_I > Paenibacillus_I sambharensis. Next base: position 115,181 of record NZ_QKRB01000031.1, on the reverse strand, counting down.
GTGTTAATTGACTATCTGGAGATTAAGTAACACAAAATCCTGAACAATCGGCAGCCGGGCATGCTCCATTGACGTTCCTAACAATATGGATTACCCTGTCAGCAAGGAAGTCCCGAGTGTGAAAGGGTGATGGAAGATGGAAGCGGCAGTCTGGATTGCCATCGGGCTTTGCCTGGTTGTGTCGATTGGCTTGCTGTCCAAGAAGAAAAAGTAGTCCGTGAACTTGCTCAAGGCGCCTGATGGCGCCTTGTTTGCCTGTTAGGACGTTCACCATTAATCACGGGCACATAGTTGAAGTTTCCATTCTAGCAGAATATAATGACATGGAGATGCAAGCAAAGGGGTCAGGAATCTACTATGTGTACGCTATAAACTGTAGGGGAAACCATGGTTTGAACACGTAATGAAAGTGGCAATCTGCTGCTTTTATTTGCTGTTCATATCACCTTTACAGGGTACGCGGGCAGCGGTTATCATAAACCCAGCATGCGAATACCTGGCAGGTATTCGTTTTTTTTATGGGGAAATGCATCTCAATTGATTCCTGTCTGAATATCCTCCACACCGCAAAAGGAGGAACACGATGATTACATTAAAGAATAAAATAGCAGTTGTAACGGGTGTTAGCAGATCAACAGGGATCGGTACCGCGATATGCCGGTCACTTGCCAGCTTTGGCGCAGATATTTTCTTTACACATTGGAGTGCATTTGATGCGAAAGAAGGTAATGGTCTTGATCCCGGGTGGCCAGAAGCTTTAAAGAGAGAGCTGGAAACCATAGGTGTTCGGGCGTTCCATATGGAAGCCGATTTAGCAAAGGTAGAATCGCCTTCTCTGATCATGGATCAAGCAGAACAAAAACTTGGTACACCTGCGATATTAATAAACAACGCGACATTCGAAAGCCCTGCAAATTACAAGATGCTGGATGCACTTACACTTGACAACCACTATGCCGTCAATGTTCGTGGAACAATCCTGCTTACTGCCGAGTTCGCGAGGAGGTTTGAGACCAATATGCCGCAGGGAACTGTTGGCAGGGTGATCTTTATGTTATCTGGAGGTCCGGATCCGAACAACCTGGCTTATATTACGACGAAATCAGCATTAACGGGGATCGTTGAGCCTCTCTCCGTCGGACTAGCGCATTTAAACATAACTGTAAACGGGTTTAACCCTGGACCGACAGATTCCGGCTGGATGAATGAGGATATGAAGCAGCATTTTCTGGGAATGTTCCCGATGGGGAGAATAGGTACACCGCAGGATGCTGCACGCGGCGTCGCTTTGCTGGTGAGTGATGAATCCCAGTGGATTACCGGACAAGTCATTAAGTCAGAGGGTGGATTTCTTGGAAGATAATATTGACATTAAGCATACGACCCGGGAAGAAGTATTAAGCGGCGGGAATGTAAACCATATCGTCCGTGTTGGAGATACCGTCCGGCGCCCTACAGGTTATTGGAGTCCAAGTGTCCATGAACTTCTTAAACATTTGGAACAGCAAGGCTTTGAAGGAGCACCAAGATTTCTCGGAATCGATGATAATGGCCGTGAAATATTGACTTTTGTTACGGGTGAAATCAATCAGCCTGAACTCGAAACGCGCATATGGTGGACAGACGAAACGCTTACCGGCTTTGCATGCCTTTTACGTCAGTTCCATGATGCAACTCAAACCTTTAAGCCCGGCAGTGAGGCTAAATGGCAGCTTACTTACGCTAACGTTGCCGAGCACGAAGTGATCTGCCATAATGACGCAGCGTTTTATAATCTTGTCTTTCAGAATGGGAAGCCAGCGGCGCTGATCGATTTTGACATGGCAGGTCCGGGTCCACGCTTGTGGGACATTGCTTATACCCTGTATACCTCGGTGCCGCTTGGCGGTTTCACGCCTGATTTCTCTTCTGGAGCAATGGAGGTCGTACCTTATCAGCATGACAAACATGCTGCAGAGCGCATTCGAAAAATCCGTCTGTTCTTTGAAGCCTATGGTATTCCTGTTCCCAGCAATCTGCAGGAGTGGATAATCGAACGATTAATGGTACTGTGTGAAACGATCAAGAAATTTGCCGCTAACGGAAACCAGGCCTTTCAGAAGATGATTGATGAGGGGCATTTGGCGCATTATGAGAGTGAAGTTCACTTTATAAGAGATCATTTCGGTGAATGGGAAATAATCTGAAGCACTATCATCAACTGCGCAATCGAAAAGAAATCCCCTTATCCCTGAAATGATAGTATAGAAGCATCAAGTCCAACTATTATTAAGGGAGCTGTTGCGTAATGTCCATTCGTTTGAACCCTTACTTGAATTTCGACGGTAACACCAAAGAGGCCGTCCTATTTTACGAGAAAGCGCTTGGCGGAACGTTGCTCGGTATGATGAAATTCGGCGATATGCCAGAGGACCCGGAGCATCCGATGACGGAGGAAATGAAGGAACGCATCATGCATGCCCACTTGCAGGTCGGCGACTCTGAGCTTATGTTTTCCGACACGTACCCAGGTATGCCATATCAGCCGGGTGATGCCGTGCAGATCGCGATTCATCCCAGTGATGAGACAAGAGCGAGAGAAATCTTCTCGGCCTTGGAAGAGGGAGGGCAAGTCCTCATGCCGCTGCAGAAGACAGACTGGAGTCCCTTGTACGGAATAGTTAAAGACAAGTTCGGTGTTACCTTCCAAGTGAACGTCCCAATAGAAACTGGATGTGTCTAGAATGTCAGGCAGTCGGCGAGTACGCCGGCTGTCTTTTTTTATATATTCTATCTATAGCTTTGGGTTATAACCAGCTATAACTTATTGGTAGTCCATTATAACAGATCTATTATGTTATCTTTGAACCAATCATTAAACACTCAACAGCTAAGGAGATTTATCTTATGAGCACACAAATTGCACCCAAACAGCGTTCCGTTAGTCCGTTCCGATATGACATTGTTGGCAGCTTTCTGCGTCCCAGAGCGTTGAAGGATGCGAGGCGCCAGTTTCAGGATGGTGACATCACAGCTGATCAGCTTAGAGAAGTGGAAGATGCTGAAATCATTAAGCTTGTGAGTAAGCAAAAAGAGATTGGTCTTCAAGCGGTGACCGACGGGGAGTTTCGCCGCTCCTGGTGGCATTTAGACTTTTTCTGGGGTTTTGACGGCGTAGAACGGATTGTTCTCGATCAAGGCTACCAATTTAATGGCGCGCAGTCCAGACCAGAGACAGCTCAGTTGACTGGTAAAATACGCTACAGCAGTCACCCGTTTGTGTCCCATTACACGTTCTTGCAGAAGATTGCAGGAGATGATGTGATAGCACGCCAGTCCATTCCAGCGGCTGCGCAGTTCCTGTTCGAGCTGGACAGAGAAGAAAATCAGGCGAGCACTAAAGCGATATACAAGGACCGTGAAGAGCTTGTGTCCGACATTGCCAAGGCGTATAAGGCCGCGATACTTGAGCTCTATGCAGCGGGCTGCCGCAGCATCCAGATCGATGACTGTACATGGGGAGCGCTGTGCGACGAACGTTTCATGACTGTCATGAATCAGCTTGGCATGAACCTTGCTGAATACGCGAACGAATTCGCAAGGCTGAATGAAGAAGTTGTCGCCGGTCTGCCTGACGATTTGGTTGTTACGACACATGTGTGCCGCGGCAATTATGTATCCACTTATGCGGGAGTCGGAGGAGGCTATGAGCCGATCGCCCAGACGCTGCTTAGTATCGATAACTATTCCGGCTTTTATCTGGAGTATGATACCGATCGCGCTGGTGATTTCAAGCCGCTTCGCTTCCTGAAGGACAATCAGCAGGTCGTGCTTGGTCTGTTCTCTTCCAAGTTTGGCGAGCTCGAAGACAAGGAAGAGATCTTGAAACGTATTGAGGAAGCAACGCAATATGTCGACCTGGAAAGGATTTGCCTTAGCCCGCAATGCGGCTTTGCTTCTACAGAGGAGGGCAACCACCTGACCGAGGAGCAGCAATGGCGCAAGCTTGCTTTCATTAAAGAGATTGCTGAAGAGATCTGGAAGTAAGCGGTAACCCGCAGGTATCAGTAAATTACAATAGTTAAGATATAGAACATGGCTGTCGAGACCGACCTCGGCAGCCATTTTTGCATCCATTGAAGTCATTCTTCACATGTTCTTAATTGCAAAGTTCAGTTAGTAGTCATACAATTAGACTATAGTTGAAAGCGCTATCGATTGAGTGGAAAATGAAACCATTGATCCGCGTTTCGTAATCGAAGATTTTTATGACGACTAGCACAGTTTCATAGGAAAGGATGATTCTTATATGGGAGAGAATGTAATGGGCGACTATACGGAGAAGGTTGTAAAGATTAATCATCATGGCAGAGAAATCCATGGTGTATCCTATATGCCGGAAGGTGAGGGCAAGCACCCGATCGTCATCTTCAGCCATGGTTATAACGGCACGCATGCAGACTTTACGCTTAACAGCCGGTATCTTGCTTCGAATGGGGTAGGAGCATACTGCTTTGACTTCTGTGGCGGGTCCGTCAATTCGCAGAGTGACCTTCAGACGACGGAGATGACTATATTTACAGAAAAAGAAGACCTGTGTGCTGTAATCGACAGCGTGAAGCAGTGGGAGCAGGTGGATGCCAGCAGCATTTTCCTGTTTGGAGGCAGCCAGGGCGGCTTGGTCACTGCATTGACCGCTGATGAGCGCAGGGAGGATGTTAGAGGCGTTCTCTTGTTATTCCCGGCATTCCTGATCGCCGATCAATGGAATGAAAGATTTCCCTCGCTTGAAGATATTCCGGACACGCAAGAGCTGTGGGGGATGACGCTCGGTAGAGTCTTCTTTGAAACGATTCACGGGTTTGATGTATACAAGCATATCGGCAAGTACGACAAGAATGTTCTGATTTTCCACGGAGATCAAGATTCGGTTGTGCCGCTGGCAATCGGCGAGAAGGCTCTGGAGCTGTATCCTCATGTGAAGCTTGAAGTTTTCCCCGGTGAGGGACACGGCTTCTCTGAGGCAGGCAGTCAGCGTGTAACGGAGATGACGTACGAATTTGTGAAAGCGAATTTATAGGCGGAAAAATAAAGCCAGCAGGGCAGGGATGCCATGCTGGCTTTAAACTGCGTCAAGATTCATCTGGAGCTGTAACGTATGCCTCCAGCAGGGCTTATTGATCCTGATCCAGCTGAGCAATCCAGTCTTGAATGGCCGCTGCCGTCTCTTCGATTTGCTGCTCACCGGATATCGCAGGCTGCTGGTCGCCTTGCTGCATTCCGTAGGAGCCGAATTGGCCATGATTTCCTCCGTCAATCTCCACATAGATGGTATCCTCAGGTAAATTCACTCTGGAGCTTTCCCAAACCTCCCGGTTCAGCACAGCATCGTTGGTTCCCGTAATTTGCAGGACTGACAGCTCTGTATCCCGGATTGCAGCTTGTTCATCGGCATAGGACGCCAGGAAGAATACACCTTGAAGCTTATCGGCATGCGCGGCAGCATACCTCGAAGCGAAGACACCGCCTAATGAATGCCCGCCGATAACGAATGCTTCCTCAGGATATTGCGAAACGAATGAATCCGCCTTATTCTCACCGAAGATAGCCAAGTTCAAGGGCATGTCCGCGATGAACACCCGATGCCCCGCTTCAGCAAGCTCCCTCGCCAACGGCGAGTAGCTCACCGGTTCAACTAACCCTCCAGGATAGAAAATAATATTGGGCTCCTTCACTGGACCGTCTGCATATTCAAACTTATAGCCGCCTTTCACTTCCGTTACCGTCACCTTGCTGTCACTTTGCAGGCCTGCTTGAGCGATAAATGAAGGCTGGTAGGTGACAGACTTCAGATAGATATAACCGGCAGTTAAACCCAGAATGATAATAATGCCTACCCAAAGTAATATTTTCTTCCATTTACTTGTTCGAGCTGCTTTATGTGGTTTTGTCTGCACGATGATCTGCTCCCTTACTCTGGTTGTCTGGTATAACAAGCAAGCAACCAGCTATACGCTGGCTTACATATAACCGCGCACAGCTCTGCTGCGCGCTTCCTGATTGGCACTGCGGAGTGCGCTCTTGGCTTCACCATAGTCAGCTGTTCGAATCGCCTCATAGATCTTCCGGTTGAGTGCCGTCATGGAATAGTGGGGCTGGGTGGGCGTCAAGCTGTAATTGACCATGGCGGCCTGCTTGAACTTGTCATGCAGCGAGTCGAACACCCGCAGCATAATCACATTATTCGCGGCTCCGATTACGCCCTTGCAGAACGCAAGCCCGTGATCGACATACGCCCCATAGTTACCCTGCGCGGTGGCGTCCTCCTGCAGCCGCAGGCGTTCGCCAAGCATCGCCAGATCAAAGGCTGTTTCCTTCTCCGTGACGAGATCAATGCTTGCGGTCTGCAGCATCAGAATCATCTCGTACGTATCCAGCATGTCCTTGAACGGAATATCCTTCACTAGCACGCCCCGGTTCTTCAGCGCCTGCAGATAGCCTTCCTGCTCGAGCCGGGAGACTGCGGAGCGAATCGGCGTGCGGCTCATTCCCATCTCCGCGGCAAGCTCATTCTCCGATAGCACGGAACCGGGCAGCCGGTCACCTCTAACAATTTGTTCTCTTATATAATGATAAGCCGTTTCGACCATAGAATTTGCCGCCATAGATAATCCTTTCCTCTCCCCAAATCAATATATTGTCCATACTACAGGCTGTCTCTATCAGGTGCAAGCATCTGCTAAAGGCGGCCAAGCCTGTTTACAATTTCTTATTCTCTCCTTGATGTCCGCTTGATGGTTGGCCGTTATGATCATCTTGTATCCAAGTTGTATCCAAGTAGAAGCTTATCATTTCAGGGAGGTTTATTACAATGAGAAAATGGATGTTACTGCTTGCTGTCATCACCGTATTTACGGCCATCGTAACGGGATGCGGCTCGCAGGCGGCTTCAGCGCCGGACAAGTTCGTGATTGCCTATCTGCCGCAGGAGTCGGACACGCAGACGCAGCAGACGTACAAGGATTTTGAGAACAAGCTGTCTGAGGCGATCGGCGTGCCGGTCGAATCGTATAAGGCGACCAGCTATAATGCAGCAATTGAGGCTATGAAGAACAACAAGGCGGACCTGGCTATGTTCGGACCGTTCTCTTATATCGTAGCGGTAGAGCGCGCTGGCGTCGAACCGATCGTCGGCGTATCGATCCCGGCTCTGGCGAACGCGCCGGCTTCGGTTATTATCGTACCGAAGGATTCTCCAATCCAAACGCTGGAAGATTTGAAGGGCAGAACATTCGGCTTTGTCGATCCGGTCAGCACGACCGGCCATCTGTTTCCGAAGGCGACACTCGTGAAGCAGCTGGGTGTTACACCAGAAGAGCTCGATACCTCCTTCTTCAAGAGCGTCCAGTTTGCGGGCAAGCATGATAACGCTGTGCTCGGAGTGGTACGGGGACAGTATGACGCGGCTGCGGCATCTGCCATCATACCGGACATGCTGGTCCAGCGCGGTATTATTGAGAAGGATTCCTATCGCGTGCTGGCGGCAAGCGAAGCCATGGCGCCCATAACACCGTTTGCAATACGAAGCAGCGTCCCGCAGGAAATGAAGGACCAGGTGAAGAGCTTCCTTCTCGGTTACGAGGACCCGAATTATTTCAAGGCCGTCATGGGCTCGGACCAGGCGAAATTCGTAGACATAGCGGACAGTGACTTTGATCCGATCCGGGAGACGGCTGAGCTGCTTAACCTGAGCCCAGAGCAGCTGCTCGAGAACTGATGCTGTGAAGGAGAACTAGTCATGTTGAAGTTAACTGTTATACCCGGCGGTGCGCAGGCCCGCCGGAAGAGGAGGGCGAAGCAGTGGGCTGCGGCAGCAGCCCTTCTCCTGCTGACCGTTCTGTCACTGGTGTATATCCGGTTTGACGCGGCTGAGTTTATACTTGGCATCCCGACCTTCCTGCGGTTCCTGTTCAGCGATTTCCTGCCGCCGGATCCAGCCAACCTGCAGGGCTATATCAAGCCGGTGGCCGATACGTTCATCTATGCTGTTATTGCGACATTCTGCTCGTCGGTGCTCGGCGTCTGCCTGGCGCTCTTAATGGCGCGCACGACAACGCCGCATCCGCTTGTCCGGACCGTACTGCGGGGCTTGATATCGTTCCTTCGCAATATTCCTTTTCTGGCATGGGCCTCGCTGCTGGTCGTCATCTTTGGCGTCGGCACGACGGCAGGGCTGATTGCGCTTATCGTATTCGGCTGCGGCTTCCTTGCCCGGCTGTACGCGGAGTCGATAGAAGAGCTTGACCAAGACAGCATGGAGGCGCTTGAATCCTGCGGAGCAACCTATGGACAGCGCATTAAGCATGCCATCATCCCGCAGTTTCTGCCGGCCTTCTATTCCTGGACGCTGTTCATGTTCGAGATTAACATCCGGGCTTCGGCGGTACTCGGACTTGTAGGAGCAGGGGGCATCGGCGCATTGATCAAGCAGACGATGGATCTGTTTCAGTACGGGAAGACGTCGATGGTTATTGCCATTATGGTGGCGATGATTCTGCTGGTCGAGCTAATGACGAGCCGGATTAGGAGGCGATTGATCTAATGGCGGTACGAAAAATTCCGATCGCGCACAAGGCGACACAGCGGCAGCAGCGGATGCTGGGCATCAGCTCGCTGCTTCTGCTCGGCATCAGCCTTTACTGTGCGGATCTTGATATGAAGCAGATTGCTGCAGGTATGGAGCGGCTTCCAGCCATTGGGAGACAGCTGGCGCAGCTGTCGTTCACGAACGGGGGCGAGCTGCTGCGCGAGCTGGTGACCTCGATTGTCGTGGCCTTCCTCTCCGTCATTCTTGGTGTTGTGGCCGCCCTGTTCCTGGCATTCCTTGTGGCGGCTAATACGACACCAAACCGGTTGTTCGGAAGGGTGCTTAATGCTGTATTCGTCATTATCCGGACAATACCAACAACGATCTGGGTGCTGCTCGCCGTTGCCAGTATGGGCTTCGGTCCGATGGCAGGCGTGCTCGGCCTGATGTTTCCCACCGTGTCCTACCTGATCCGCACATTTGCTTCCCAGATTGAGGAGGCGGGGGGCGAGACAATCGAAGCCATCCGGTCTGTGGGCGGTACCTGGTGGCATGTCATAGCCAAGGGGCTGCTGCCGACGCTGCTTACAGCATTCATGGCGACTACGGCGTTCCGGTTCGAGATCAGTGTTGCCGAATCCGTTATTCTCGGAATGGTGGGCGCAGGCGGCATCGGCTCTCTGCTGCAGGGGTACATCAGCTATTACCAGTTCGCAGATTTATCGCTCGGCATTCTGATGGTATTCTTCACGATGTTCCTGCTGGAGATGGGTACGGTCCAGATCCGGAAGCGGATGGGCAGGCAAAATTAAGGAGGCGGCATAATGGAACCGATTCTGACGATACAAGGGCTGAAGAAACAGTATTCGGCGGGTACATGGGGCTTGAATGGCATCGAGCTGACTGTGCAGCCGGGTGAATTCATTGCGGTCATCGGACCGAGCGGCGCGGGCAAGTCTACACTGCTGCGATGCATGAACCGGCTGATTGAGCCGACAGAGGGAAGCGTTACCTTCCTTGGCGAGGATGTGGTGCATGCGAACAAACGTCAGCTCCGCAGTATCCGGGCGCGGATGGGGATGATTTTCCAGCATTACAATCTTGTCTACCGTTCCAGTGTTCTGGAAAATGTGCTGCACGGCCGGCTTGGCTATATAGGCTCGCTTGCGGGCATGCTGGGCCGCTATCCAGAGGCCGATAAGGAGGAAGCCATTGCGCTCCTGCAAAAGGTCGGGCTAGAGAACGAGGTCTACAAGCGTGCGGATGAGCTTTCCGGCGGACAGAAGCAGCGCGTTGGCGTCTGCCGAGCGCTTGCTCAGAAGCCATCGCTGATACTCGCTGACGAACCAATTGCTTCCCTTGATCCCAAGTCGTCGAAGACCGTAATGGATGCGATTCACACAAACTGCCGGGAACAGGAGATCGCCTGCCTGGTCAATCTTCACCAGGTCGATTACGCGAAAGCCTATGCGACACGCATCGTCGGGATCAAGGCAGGACGAGTCGTCTTCGACGGACCAGTTGAGCAGCTGACGAGCGACATCACGCAGTATTTATATGAGGGTCAGGAGCATGAGATGTTCCACAAAGCAGCCATCTAATCAGATAGGCGAGGCAATACATTTTAACGGAAATGAGAGGGTGTTTAGATGAGCAGCTATGCTGTATATCCGGATGGCCGGATGATTCCGTATGAAGGGGTACACAATTTTCGCGATATGGGGGGTTATGAGACCGGAGAAGGGAGGAGGGTCAAATACGGGCTGTTCTTCCGCTCGGCTGAGCTGCACGGTCTGACGCCAGCCGATCTGGAGCATCTGGAGACCCTCGGCATCAAGACGGTACTCGATTACCGGCATGAGCAGGAAGCTGCGCGGAAGCCCAATCCAGACATTGCCGGCGCTGCGTACGAGTGCATCCCTGCGCTGGCTGTCGATCCGTCGGTACCCGTATCTGCAGCAGGCTCGATCGAGGAGCTTCTGGCCGGCGGACTGCCGGCTGCGTTCGGACCGGACATGCTGGCCGGCTTCTATGCGAAGCTGCCATTCGGGAACGCTTCGTATCAGCGGCTGATGGCTGTCATACAAGAACCGGTTCGCCTCGGCCTCCTGCATCATTGTGCGGCTGGCAAGGACCGAACGGGTGTGGGATCGGCACTGATCCTGCTGGCACTCGGCGTGCCGGAAGAGACGGTCATGGCCGATTACCTGCTCACCAATGAAGGACTTGCTTCGTTCACAGCAGCAATCAAGGCGCGCCTTGCGCCTTATCTCGATGAGCAGGGGCTGGTGAGCTTCGAAGCGATGATGGCGGCTAAGCCGGCTTATTTGGAAGCAGCGCTTGATGCAATCAAAGGCCGTTATGGAAGCTATGACGCTTACTTTGAGCAGGAATTCGGCCTAACGGCTGAGCGGCTGGGCAAGCTGCGGGCGTATTGCTTGGAGTAGATTGTACAGGAGAATTGCAGGCGAAAGTGAAATATGCGGCTTATACGTGAATGTTAAGGAAGGCAGCCGAACGGCTGCCTTTTTACTATGTCTGCTAATTATAGTTCAAGTTATGGACTTGCATGGCTGTAAACTGATAAGCTGGGAATGAATCAACAATCGAAGGCAAGTTAGACTAGACGGGGGCATACTTCGTGGATATTGTAAAAGAAATGACCCATGGTCCTTACATACGCTATGAACTCGGACTCCAAAATCTGGTGGGTGAGGCCTATCGATGCGAGAGTCTTCGAAGAGCGCGGACCATATACCGTTCCATCTTTGAACCCGAGGACAATGTGATTTTTATCCATCGCACCAGCTATTACAGGTGTGATCGACAAGCCGGGAAGGTTCGGTTAAAACGCTTTTTCAGAGCAAGATTACCACAAGTACGATCGCGCATCCTGCCATATGAATTTGATGAATTGGATGAAGATCTTTGCACAAGAGAATGGTCTGTCGAAGTTAAAGCGAAGGAAATCCGAGTGCCCTATCTGCTTGAAGCCATTGAGAATACCGACTTCATGCGTAAACCTGCCTCCGGGGGACGGATTTACCTGTATAACCAAACAAAAGACATATTGTTTCACATGTATGACGACCGGGGCTGTGATGTTTTCAGTTCTGATAAAAACTCTCTTCTGCCGCTTTACCATTTGCACCGAAAATGGATCCTTGATTATAACCGATACGAGATTGACGGCTTCTTAGGCAAAGGACTCGCCGGTATCATTGAAACAGGCGAAGAACAGAAGAATCGGCGGAAATACAATGACAGGAAAGCTGCGGATTTGGGAATCAACCTAAGACGCGCTAATATCTGTCACATTACGCATTATTTCAAGATACCGTCCATCCATGCCGACAAGTTTGAAGAGGAAATCTCGTTGACCTCGTTCACTGTCCAGCGTATTTTATCAACAGATGACCAGGTTACGTTCACTGCTGCCAAAACAGAAGCTTTGGCGCTTATTGATTATCAAACTCATCTTATGAGCATGTACGGCAAAAAATATGGCAGCTATAACGGATGGAGCATTCTATAGAAAAACAGTCTTCCGAGACTTGGTCCTCTGTTCGAACCGCGCTCCACATCATCCTTGCTGGGAGGATATGGAGCGGCAGATTAGAATGAAAGCATTCCTGCTTATTGTGCCGGCGAGTATTCTTCGTCCAGGAAGGCTTGAATGGCTTGAAACGCCTGCAGCCTGTTTTTCTCCAACAGGACCATGTGCGTTCCTTCACCTATTTCTACCCAGCGGCGGTAGGCGGCACCGGTGAGGGAAGTAAAGAAATGCTGCGCCAGTTCAAGAGGCACGTCGATATCCCATTCCGCATGCACAAGTAGTACGGGCACTGTGATGCTCCCGGGTTCATAGAAGGCTTTGCCAGCCGCCCAATATTCGCGGATATCCTGAATCGGCCCGTTGGCTGCCCGAATGTGCCCGGGGTGTACGGCCTTTGCCTTAGGGTCAGATGCCAGTGTTGCCTCGACCCATTGCTCGAACCAGCCATCTGGGATCAGCCCGTCTCGTTTTCCTTCTGGAGCTGCGCTTAACCAGCGCTCCTTCGTCGTGCCTGCTGCAACAAGACGGTAGGAGCCAAGCGGGCCGCCCGTATCGATCGGCACAGGCTTGGTGCTTAGCCACTGCGGCGCAACAAGAGTCAGCTTGTTCACTTTGTCGTTATTGCGGCTGGTGTAGGCACCTGCCACCGTTCCGCCCCAGGACATGCCGAGGATATTCACCTTCGTCAGCCCGCGCCGGTTCAGGACATAATCGACCGCTGTGCCAACGTCCCGAACTCCAGTCTCGGTGCCGGCAAGCGGCGGATTCTGATCCGCCGGCTGCTCCATCTCAGGCGGCCTTGTCGAGCCGCCGTAGCCGCGAACATCGACGGCATAGACATCATAGCCATGGCTGGCGAGGTAATCTAGAAACGTATAGCCGTCCAGCTCCACATCGTACAGACTCGCGGTTGAATAGGTTGCGCCATGCACCATGACAATTGTTTTCTCATTCGAGAACGTATCCATAGCAGCCGGACGCTTGTTGCGAATCGATAATTCGATACCAGCCGTATCACTGGCAATCATAAGGTCTTCGGTAACGATCGGAACATGCGCCAGAAATTTATTATTCATCGGATTATGACCCTCCTTCATGAAATTAGATGAAGCTCCATTTGAATCCATTGCCTTCTCGAGTCACGTAACCTGCGGCGCTCTCGGGGAAATGGGTGCTGAAATAGATGACGGGGCGATCGGCAATATGCTCAAGAACAAAGCGGCGTGAGGCACGGGCCTGATCTTCGAATTCACAATACATGGAATTCCATTCGGGATGGAGCACTTGGAAAGGATGATGCATCACATCAGCGCCGAACAACGCTTCTTCTCCGCCTGATCTCAGGCTGATGGACATTTGCCCGATGCTGTGGCCTGGTGTCGGGATGAATGTAAAGCGGTCAAGAAATACGCCGCCTTCCGGGCCGATTGTTTCGGCTAATCCGGCTTCAATAACAGGCAGGACGCTTTCCTCGAATACATTAAAATCCGCCTCGTTTTTGGAATTGTGGCTTGCTGTGCTGCCGTAATATTCCTGCTCCTTAAGCGGGAAGACATATCTGGCATTCGGGAATGTCGGGACCCAATGTCCATCGACAAGTTTGGTATTCCAGCCCACATGATCCACATGGAGATGGGTCAGCAGGACGTAATCTACCTCCTCTGGCGTAACCCCGGCATCCTTCAGCCGCTCCAGATAAGGCAGCTGGAGGTTGGCGAGATCCGGGTTTAGGGGCAGATTCTTGTCATTACCGGTAGCGGTATCGATCAGTATCGTATGTTCGGGTGTCTTGACGACCCAAGTACCGATGGTTACGATGAGCTGTGCATTGCTGTCAATCAGACCAGCTGGAAGGGAGTCGTTATTCGATTCCAAGAAGTCGGGATCCCACGATCCGGGAAAATAGATCTCTGGGGACACGCCGCCGATCACCATTTCGGTAACGCGGGTAACGGTGACATCGCCTACGCGGTAAACCTTGGGACGATCGCTCATTGTATATCCGCCTCCTGCAATTAATACATGTAAAAAAGTAAGTATTCATATAAATTTCGCTGTAGTTGAAAAATGATATGGAATGAGTCTAGTGGAAATGCCCCGGGAACGAATTCGCACTTTAACTTTGATAAAAGCTTAATCCAATAATGGTGTCAAATCAACGTTTTTACAGCGTAAAACACACACCCCGAAAGGGCTTGATATCACTAGATAATTTCACTATGATGAACCTAATAATTTCGCTCACAGCGAAAATAATTTCGGTAATCAGGAGACCTGCCTATGAAATCAATCGGTGAAGTAATTCGCAGCACAAGGAAAAAGCAGAATTTAACGCTTAAAGAAGTCACACAAGCAGCCTCAATTTCGCTGTCATTTCTAAGTGAAATCGAACGAGATAAAGCCAATCCTTCCATTAGCGTCTTGAAGCGCATCGCCAATGCGTTGAACGTTAATTTCACAGATCTATTCGGCGAGGAGAAGCAAAGTATTGTCATTAGGAAACATGAACGTAAACCACTGGTGCATTCAGAGGGATCCCGAATTACGTGGTATGCCCTCAGTCAAGGAAGCGCCAACAAAATGGGAGCTATCTGGGGCGTGCTCGAAGAGGGGGCAACCTCCGGTGAAGTGGGCGTAGGCCATAGCGAAGGTGAAGAATTTCTACTTGTTCATTCCGGAAGGCTGGAGTTCTTGCTCGGCAATGATCGTTACACGCTGGAAGAGGGAGACAGCATCTATTACGATGCAAGAACGCCGCATAGCTACAAGAATATCGGGAAAGGCGAGACACTGCTGCTGGCGGTTTCGACGCCCGCTTCTTTCTGATAGATGTCCATCATCCTTAATACGGAGGGTGAATTGATTCAGCTGGAGACCAATAGGGAGTCACATCATCCCATCAAGCCACCTTTGATTAAAGGTGGTTTGATTGTGCAGAAGTACTAGTGGGGTTAAGGGGAGGTATTGACGATTATGGATCGCCTTGATATATTGACAGATAGTAATTATTTCGATTAGCGAAAGGTAATAACGATAGGGTGTTTGCAGCTTACGTGAAGTTTAAGATCAAGATCCCTGTACATAGTCATTGCTGAGAGACACGCCAGTGCTTCCCGTATGGAACCAATCCATGAAGAAAGCGGAAGGTGATGAAGCATGTTAAGGAATGAGCCTGACTTTGTATACTTGCAAATGAACTACAATGTTTCTCTCCAGCATCGCGAGAATGCCTTGTATACCGTGCGTTTGAAGGATCTGGCAGACCAAGAACATATGGAACAATTTGTTCAATTCTTCGTGCCATTATGGAGGGCGAAGAGTCCTGTTGTCGCGGCGGCACACTTGGGGAGCTGGCTCGGTGCCTTGTGTACGTCGTTACAGGACAGCATCTCACGTTTCGATCGCATACCTGTACTGACACTGGAGCGTTTAAGTCTGCAAATTTATGAGGAAGAGGGTCGCCGCAGGCATGCTTTCCATATTTCAGATCCAGAAACGGAGGAAGTACCGGTTAAGAATCGGGCAATATGGCGTAACAGAATGCTTGCATCATTCTATAGCGAGGTCATCAGACCATTGCTGGAGACGGCTTCTCATGCAACCGGTGCTCCGGTCAGAGAGCTGTGGGGGCAGTTCGTTATCCGCATGTACAATGAACACGAGCGTTGGCTGCAAGATGCAGCTACAGAACAGCAGAAGCGCAGGCTTGGTGACGACTTCGAGGCGCTCCGAAGCGGTTTGCCGCCGTCTGTCTTCGGACTGCCTAAGAACCCATTTCATGTACCTATTCGCTGGATCGACAACCCCTATAAGGAGGGAGAATTAATCCGAATGCGAAGTGCTTGCTGTCACGCTTACTACACTGAAAGCGGTCAAGGCTATTGCTACAGCTGCCCGCGTATGAGCGAGGAAGAACGCAGGGCGAAGCGGCTGATGTTGATAGCACAAAATGCTTGAGTAACGTCAGAGGAAAGATCATCCTTCCAAAATATAAGGAGCCGCATGCTTGCGGCTTTTTTCAGTTGGGCGGTATGCGGACTACACCTGTTAAACGTCTTGCAGAATTGTAAGATAAGTTTATATTTACAATAAATTCAAGTGGACATACAATTAGATTACACGAATGACCCCTGCGAAATCATTGACCCGAGGCGTTCCGGAACCTTTAGTCCCTTGCTGCAGCATGCTCAAAGCAGTTAATCTTGGCAGTCTAAGGAGGAGACAATAATGGCATTAACAATTAAGTCTTCGAACGCGCTTTTTAAAGACTCCGTTACACTTGCTGAATTCCTGGAAACGACGAACCAACTCGAACTCTCATTAGCAGAACGCCGCACCATCATAGACCAGGCACTGGTACTAATTGACTCTGTATACGTTCACCTGCCGCTCAAACAAGCCATGTATGCCATCAACCCGGTTCAAAAGCTGAAGATTCTGCGCCGCCAAATGAACACCCTGACAGAGCGGGAGTTTCACTGCGAAATGCTTCAAATTTTCAAAGAATTGCGCGATCTGCATACCAACTATATTTTGCCTGCCCCATATAATCTGTCTACTGCGTTCCTGCCATTCCTCATGGAGGAGTACTATGATGGCAATGATCAACGGCATTATATCGTTACCAAGCTGATCCCCGGCTTCGAACACGATACGTTTAAACCTGGGGTCGAAATCACCGATTGGAATGGCGTCCCGATTGACCAGGCAGTGGCCATTAATGCCGACCGTGAAGCAGGCAGCAACAAGGCAGCCCGCCACGTGCGAGGGCTGGACGCCATGACTGTAAGACCGCTTGCCATGTCGCTGCCGCCAGCCGAGCATTGGGTCATTGTCGGGTACAGCAGCGATAACAAGGACTACAGCATCCAGCTGCCCTGGCAGGTGAATCAGATCAGCTCATTCCATGCAATTTTAGCGCCGGCCGCAACCGGGGAGTATGCAGCTGCTAACGGGCTGGACCTTAATATGGAGCTTACTAATAACGCCCGAAAGGTGCTATTCTCCCCAAGCGCCATTGATGTGAGCAAAGAGGCTGCCGATCTCCGTTCAGCTGACGAGCCGCTCAACGAGAAGAAGAAGGACTTCTTCAAGAGCAGAAGCCGTTACCCGGACACCTTTCAATTTCGTCCAGTAGATACTCCACATGGTCAGATTGGATACCTGCGTATAAGGACCTTCAGCGATCCGGAGCCGGACGCTTTTGTGAATGAGGTCATCCGAATATTGAAGCTGCTGCCTGAGAAAGGTGTGATTATTGACGTACGCGGGAATGGCGGCGGGATCATTATGAACGGCGAACGACTGCTGCAGCTCTTCAGCTCCAACCAGATTGAAGCCGAACGGCTGCACTTTATTAATAACGAAATAACTCTTGCTATTGCTAATTCAGATGAGTTAGGCGGGTTTGCCAAACAATGGGTCAACTCGATTGACCTCTCCACAATTACCGGCTCCATCTACTCGCAAGGCTTCACTATTGAATCTCCTGAGCTCACCAACAGCATAGGAAGGCAGTATAACGGCAGCGCTGTCTTGATTACAGACGCCCGCTGCTACAGTACAACCGATATCTTCGCAGCAGGCTTTCAGGACAACAAGATCGGCAAAATACTCGGGGTAGATGATAATACTGGAGCGGGCGGGGCCAATGTGTTCACACACGACCTGTTAAGAGCTCTTCTGCCAGGGCCAGACTCTCCTTTCCAGGAGCTGCCCGGCGGTACATTCATGCGGGTTGCTATCCGTCAGACGACACGTGTAGGTGATAAAGCCGGTCTGCCCCTTGAGGACCTGGGAATACAGCCTGACGCCATTCACCGCCTGACCCGCGATGACGTGCTGAGCGATAACCGCGACCTGATTTCTGCTGCAGCTGCACTGCTGCTGCAATCGCAGGGCGACACGCAATAAATGATTAGCAAGCGGGCCTCCTTTGTGGGGGTCCGTTTTTTATGGGGAAAGGTTAACGCCGACACAAACACGAAGGCACAAGTGGATAGGGGATTTGGAGATATTATTAAAGCGATGATCATTAACATTCGTTCAGCGCTTTTTAATGCTTGCTTACTGAACCATTATTCAAGTTATGACCATATAAGGATGAACGGGCGATGAAGAAAGGAGAAGATAATTGGATATCGAAGAGCTTCACGAGTTAATGGAGCAGCATGGCAAGGCGCTATATGGATTTTGCCTTAGACTTATGGGAAATAAGGAAGATACAGATGATCTCTACCAGGAAACGTTGCTCAAGGCGATCGAAGGGCATTCAAAAGTAGACCGAAATCGGAATCCGAAAGCTTTCCTCCTGTCAATTGCAATCGGACTCCGCAAGAACCAGCGCCGGAAGTTCTCCTGGAGGCAGAGAATCGCGCCCACGGTAGCGTTCAACGAAGCCGCCGACACTTCTTACATGTTCACTAAAGAAGATTCGCCTGAAGATGCTGTGCTTACTATGGAGCTGCGCTGCAAGATTCAAGCCGCCGCGGACGGTCTTTGCGATAAATTGAAAATTCCGCTGTATATGTACTATACCGCGGATATGTCTATCGAGGAAATCGCATCCGTATTGAAAATCCCGTCTGGAACGGTTAAAAGCAGGCTATATCAAGCCAGAAAAGCAATGAAAAAGGAATTGGAGGTGGATACCCTGTGAGCGACTCCGATAAGTGGGACCGACTGCTTCGGCAAGCACTGGCTTCGGATGCTGAGCCAGAAGAGCAATTGAATAGATACATCATTAACCGGTATAGGGAGGGAAGGAAAACAAAGCCCCCTTATATCAAAAGATTTTCTATAGGAGTGCTGGTTACTGTGTGTATGCTTGTTATGTCGATGTCTGCATTTGCAGCCATAAAGCTTATAAGTTCCCAGCAGATAGCCGGACATTTAGGAGAAGAATTATTGGCTGAAGCTTTTGCAAGCAGCAACGCGGTTGAAATCAATGAGTCCGTTGTTTCTAAAGGCTATGAGATTACGTTGCACGGCATCGTCTCAGGAGCCGGGTTGCAGGAACTGGAAAGTCCGTCGAGTGATTTGTCCCCAGAGAAAACTTATGCCGTCGTATCCATTGCCAAGGCGGATGGAAGTCCTATGCCCACAGCGAATGATCTGGAATACAAAGAGGTCCCTTTTTTCGTATCGCCTCTCATCAAGGGTTTAGAGCCTTGGCGGTACAACCTCGCCTCGATGCACGGCACATATAGTGAAATCGTAACGGACGGTATCATGTATAGAATCATCGAATGCGATGAAGTGGAAATGTTTGCTGACAAGGGCGTGTATCTGGCCATTATCAGCGGCTCGAGCTTCTTCAGTATTGATGCGATCACGTACGATGAAAAGACAGGTAAAATGAGCGTCCGTCCGGACTATCAGGGGGTTTCCGTATTGTTCGATCTTCCTCTGGATAAGTCGAAAGCTGATCCGGCAAAGGCAGATGCGTATTTACGGAAACTGATGAAACCCGAGGAGACCGACGGCGATTCAGCAGTTGAAATGGCAAGAAAGGCAAAGCAATGGAAGATTAAATTCTCCCAAGGCAAAGGAACAACAATCCCTGGATCTGTACAAAAAGTAACCTACGATGAACAAGGGAGAATCATTTACAAGTATGGTGACTGGAAAATTAAGATACCCCCTGATCAATTGCCGGAAGAACAGACGGGCGATATACCTATCCAATTCAGTGAGAGAGAAGATGGAAAGGTAATGGTGCTTGTATTTACGGTAGAGGATAACGGCGATATCACTGGTAAAGTGGTTGAGGTTGAGCATTGACAGATGATGCAAGACGAGGCTGGCGGCAAATCCGGCAGCCTCGTTTCATTTTGGTATAAAAGGATGCTTTAAATACGAGTCATAAGATTGTTGTATACACTTTCAACATTCGCTATAATTTAAATTGTAAGCGTTTGCCAAGAGTGGGGCGTTTACACATAGATCATTTCCAAAGAAGGAGGTGTGCTGCCAGAGATTGCTGCTAGACTGTTAGACTAGCCGTTCGAACGGGCAGGCAAATAATGATTTGGAGGGATCTAGTGAAGATGAAATTAAGGAAATGGAAGGTTTCCCTGATTGCTGTATTGTGCATGACACTCGTGGCGGGTGTGTATGTTCCCGGTAACAGTTACAAGGCCTATGCGGCTGAAACCGTTAACGCACGTGATTTTGGCGTGAGGGCGGGGGTGACCAGTGATCAATCGGCTGCACTGCATGCGGCCATGAAGCATTTTTATGACAGAGGCGTTCAAGGAACGGTGTATCTTCCGGCGGGCACTTACTATGTGGATAATGCAGTGCGTTTACATGCGGGTGTGAGCCTGGTCGGAGACGGAATGGGGAGGACGATCATCAAGAAGACGGGCACGGTGGGCAGCTATGTATTCGGCAATCCGATCCTGCGGGGGAACAATGACCTGAACGCGACGGTCTCTTACCTGACAATTGATGCGGATCGTACAAACCGTGCTGCACGCGGTCTTGGTCAGGTCGGCGGCATTAATATCGATGCAGACATCCGCAGGCTGACCCTCTCCAATGTAGAAATACGGGATACGACGATTGGTGCGCTGCTGAGAAGAACGAAGGATTCGGTTATTACGAACAGCGTGTTCGACCGGACCAGCGGACATGCGATTGCAGCAGGGCATGAGAGCTACCCGGTCGGGGAATTCCGCAATGTCCAGATTACCAAGAACCGCATCACGAATTCCACCGGCGGCAGCGGTATTAACTTGTCCCGAGCAGCCCACTCTGTCGTAACGGACAATGAGATTATCAACAGCGTGCAGCAAAGCGATACGTACGGCGGTATCCGCATTCCTAACGGCGGTGAATACAATACGGTCAAGAATAACCGGATTGTTAACTACCCGCGAGGGATCTTTCTGACCACCGGCGCCAGATACAATACGATTGAGAATAACACGATTGTGGATTCCCGCATTCATGGTATCCTGGTTGAATCAAACAACAACTACTTCAGAGGAAACATCATTCAGCAGGTGAACACATCGCTCAATCCGGAGACGATCCGCCTGTCTAATGCAAGCAGCAATGAAGTTTCCGGCAATCGCATGTCAACCTATTCCAGCTTCCGGAATTTCGGAATCCGTGTGACAGGCAACTCGAACAACAATCAGATTCTGAACAACGTTACGAGTACGTCCGGTACGTCTGTCAGTATCGAGGGCGGCAGCGGCAATACTGTACGGGGCAACACGAATACGCGCTAGGCGCTGGAAGAGCCTCAGGCTGCAGTAACTTTGAAGGAGTCATTATATAAGAACCTCCAGTCAAACGCCCATCGCGCTGCTGGAGGTTTCTTTTGCGAAACCGTTGCCGGGACAGTTTTTTAAGAGTTCTACAGAATGAGAAGAAGTAATCAATGGGTAACAAAATCAACAATTGCCACTTGCGCCATTGCTGACGCCACTAGAATAATGATAAGTAAACATCTATTCAATGGAATGCCGAACAAACGGAAATGGGGTTGTGCCTGTTGCGGGTTTCCTACATAAAAAAAACGAAGCTAATGTTGCTGCCAGCCTGTCTGCTTGCTGCCTTCGTCCCCCTATTGTCAGGATGTATAAATAACAATGAGAACTCACATCTCCTGGATTCAAAGCAGGAAACCATCGTTTACCAAGACCTCGGCCTTAGTAAATACGATCCTCCGATTGAGGTGGTTTTCGTAAGGGACTATACCTCTAGTCTGGAAAATCTTATTAACGACATGCCCGGTCAGTTGTTGGAAGATAATACGTGGAGCCGTCTCTACGAAGAAGCATTGGGAATCCGCATCCGTTACGATTGGGTAGCAAGAGGAGATCTTTACCGTCAGAAATTAGGCATGGCGATCGCATCGGGGGAAATTCCTGATGTCGTCAAGGTAAATGCGCAGCAGCTGCGGCTGCTCACAAATGCTGGACTCATCCAGGATATGACGGAGATATACGAGACCTACGCAACGCCGCTCACCAAGCGCATTCTCAGCGAGGAAGGGACAGGGCCGTTTGACTCAGCAACTATCGATGGCAAATTAATGGCGCTGCCGGAGACGATCGCTTCTATTGAAGGAGCACAATTCATTTGGATACGGACGGACTGGCTTGAGCGTGTCGATAGACAGCCGCCACGAACAATGGACGACTTGCTCGCAATTTCGAAAGCGTTTACAGAAGAAGATCCCGATCAAAATGGGATTGACGATACCTATGGACTAGCTGTATCCCAGCATTTATGGGATCCTGTTATGGGTATTATGGATTTTCTGGCCGGTTATGGCGCCTATGCGAAGATATGGCTGAAAGGCGACGACGGGAAACTTGTCTACGGAGGGATCCAGCCGGAAGTAAAGCTGGCGCTGAAAGCGCTGCAGGAGATGTACAAGAACGGGCAGCTCGATCCCGAGTTCGGACTGAAGGACGGCAATAAAGTGAAGGCGATGATTGCTTCGGGTAAAATCGGTATGTTCTACGGTGAGCAGTGGGGCTCGTTCGTCGCACAAGCCAGCCGTAAAGAGTTTCCTGAATCACAATGGCAAGCGTTCCCGATCGTTTCAGATCACGGGGAGAAGCCGAAGGTACCGCTTCGTTTCAGCACCTATCAGTACCTTGCGGTCAGGAAGGATTATCCATACCCCGAAGCGATTGTGAAAATGTTCAACCTCCACCTCGAGAAAAACTGGGGGAAAACAGCCGAATACGAAACGTATTACAGTAATCCGCTGCCGGTATGGCAGTTGTCGCCGGTAACGCCTTTTCCCGTAAAGAAAAACTTGGAGGCATACAGACAAATGGAAAAAGCACGGCGTACTGGAGATACATCCCAGCTGGGGGCTGAAGCGAAGGCGATTCAGAGAAACATCGATTCCTATTTATCCGGAAGCGCAGACAGTGACGCCGGATGGGGCTGGGAGAGGACCTATGGCAGGAACGGGGCATTCGCTATTATGGACGAATACGAGAAGAAAGGCCAGCTGCTGTATGAAAGCTTTGTTGGCGCTCCTACGGATACGATGATCAATATGCAGGCCATTCTGGATGAGCTAGAGCTTGAGACTTACATTAACATCATATTAGGACGTCCAATAGAAGATTTCGATCGCTTTGTAGCAGAGTGGAAAGAATTGGGCGGCGACCAGATTACCGAAGAAGTGAACCGTTGGTTTGCCGGAAAGAGCGTACATCAACCATGAAATAATTGCGGCAACGGAGGCGTTTGTTTGATTAAATTTCCTGCATTCTCCATGCGGAATTCAATATTTGCCCGTTTGGTATTTACATACCTCATCGTGGTAGTTCCAATCATTCTGTTAGGGGTTTATTTATATCAATGGAGCTATCATAACGCAAGCAACGATATTACGAGAGCAACCGTTAAGCAGCTGGAGTATTATCTGGACGGCTTGAACCGGGAGATCGAATGGATGGAGCTTCAGTTGTTCGACACAGTGGAGGACAGCGGGCTTAACAAGCTATCCGCAACTTGGTCCCTAATGGACAGCGCAGAGCAAAGGGAGAGCCTGAACGAGCTGCTGAGCCGGTTGACCTCCTTTCAAAACAGCAGTCCCTACATGAAGGATGTCTCCGTGCATATTCGCCCGATTAACAAGACGGTATCGGCGGTGAATGCCGTGCAGCCGCTTGATGAAGTCAGGTTTCATACGTTTAATACCCGTACCGGGCTGACAGGAAGCCGCCTTCGATTATGGAATGGAAAGCTTCACCTCAGCGCTTCCAAGCAAAACGCAAGAAATGGGGAAGATCCGATCTTCATCGTCCAGATCGAATTAGATTCGGAGAAGCTGCGCAGGTCGTTGAACCAGATCAATCTATATAAGGATAGCGGCTCCCTGCTTATTCTGGAGGAAAACGAATACACCATTCGCAGCCACCCGCAGTCGGACGCTTCGATTCTGCAATTCGTGCAGAAAGCAAGTTCGACAAGTGACAATGAATTTCGTATGGAGATGAATGGAAAGAGCTACCACTTGAACAAAGTGTATTCCCAATCGCTGGGTCTGTCGGTCGCAGCCTACCTGCCAGAGGAAACCGTCAAGCGGCCGCTAAGCAAGTTTTATACGTGGGGGCTGTTATTCGCGTTGACATCGCTTCTTGCGGTCGTAGCATTCTCATATTTCTCCTACCAATCTATTCACCGGCCGCTGCTGTATTTGGTACAAGGCTTCAAACGAATGGAGAACGGATCGCTGAACACGCCGATCGAGCATGAGAGGAAGGATGAATTTGGCTATCTGTACACCAGGTACAATCAAATGCTGAACAAGCTGCAAAGCTTAATCGATCAAGATTTCAAGCAGAAAATGATGATGCAGAGGGCAGAGCTCAAGCAGCTGCAGTCCCAGATCAACCCGCATTTTTTGTATAACAGTTTTTTTATTCTGAACTCGCTTGCCAGGACAGGGGATCTGGAAAGAATCGAGCTCTTTACCAATATGCTGGGTGAATATTTCCGGTTTATTACCCGCAATGGGGAAGATCATGTGCCCCTCTCGGAGGAAGTGAAGCATTCTCGCATATATTCGGAAATTCAAAAGCTGAGGTTCTCGAGGCGCATCCGTGTGCAATTCGATGAGCTGCCGGCCGAGATGGAGCGGATTCGCGTTCCGCGTCTGATCATCCAGCCGATTATCGAGAATGCATATGAGCACAGTCTCGAGAAGATGGCAGAAGAGGGAATATTCCGGCTCACCTTCGAGCATACAGAGAACGAAATATGCATTACCATTGAGGATAACGGCAGCAGCATAAGCGATTCCGATATCTTGGCATTGCAGTCACGAGTAGAGAACACGGTCAATTCCTTCGAAAGCACGGGCCTCCTTAATATCCATCGCAGGCTTGTTTTAACCTTCGGTGCGGGGAGCGGACTAAAGCTGTCAAGAAGCGAGTTGAACGGGCTGAAAGTATCCATTCGAATCAGGCGGGAGGATACGAAACATGTATAGGCTATTGATTGTCGACGATGAAGAGATCATTACGGATGCTCTATACGAGGTGTTTCAGCGGCAGTTGTTGGAAAATTTGGATGTATGCAAAGCCTATTCCGCCAAGGAGGCGCTGGATTGGCTGTCCCGTACCCGCATCGACATCGTGCTTACCGATATCCGGATGCCGGGCATGAACGGCTTGGAATTGTCACAGCAAATTCAGCTCTACTGGCCGAGGTGCAAGGTTGTGTTCCTGACAGGCTTCAGCGAATTCGATTACGCCTATCAAGCGATACAGCTTCCCAATACACGTTATCTGCTAAAGACGGAAGGGTACGACAAAGTAACGCAGACGGTTCAGGATGTTATTCGGGAGATTGATCAGGAATTGCAAATGGAGAAGCTGGTGAAGACATCGCTTGAACAGTTGGATGCTCTTGAGCTTGCTGCGCATGACGAATATTTCCGTCAGTTACTCCGAGAGACCTCTTTAATAATTGAACGGCGGGAAGAGCTGATTCGTGATTTCGAAGAACTCCGTATCCCCCTTTCGGCGAATGCCCCTGTACTTCTCGCTCTCGGCCGGGTGTCCTATAGAGCGGATACAGGTTATGCGGGAAGGAGCAAAGCGCTCACGGACGTCCGGCGAATATGGGAGTCATTTATGTCGGAACAAACGGCAAGTCTCGGAATCATTGATAAGCATGGCGATATACTCTGGTTCATTCAACCGTCGCCCGAGGCCGAAGAGACGTTTCACCAGCATCTCGCCCGTTATTTGGAAGGGACCTTGGAGCTGATTCAGGAAGCCTGTCTGGCTTCCTTGCAATCTGCGATCAGTTTCACGGTTAACGGCGCCTTATGCGAATGGGAGGAAGTGACAAACCGGTATGAGAGACTCCGCCGCCTGCAGCAGCTGAGGGTCGGGGACGGACTGTCCATGCTGCTCATCGACCGGACCGACCAAGCGGATACGGATGCGTGGAAGGAAGTCATATCCATCGATCATAAAGCGGCTGTCTTGGAGGCGCACCTTGAAGGAGGGAAGGCGGCAGAGTTTCTGGAAGAGCTGGATACACTTTCAGTAAAGCTGACTCAGGCTAGCGGGAATGTCCAGAAGACAATCGAAGGCTATTATACCGTCTCACTGCTGCTGCTTTCTTATATGAACCGCTTAGGAATGAAAGACAAACTGGCGGAGTTTGGGAAGCTCATGCGGCTGGATGATCATAGTTCCATGAAGGAAGCGTTCTTGTATTTGCGTGAAACAGCTGAATCCGTGTTCGATTGTAAAAATAAAGATGAAAAAGACAGGGCATCCAAAGTGATCGAACGCATCTGCCAATTTATAGAGGAACATCTGGAAGAGGATCTGTCTCTGGTCAGGCTGGCGGAGGTCCACTATTTCAACCCGTCTTATCTGTCTCGCTTCTTCAAGCAGGAATTCGGCATGAACTTGTCCGAGTATATCGATAAGTGCCGGCTGCGAAAAGCAAAGGAGATGCTTTGCAATTATGATATGAAGGTGCGGGATGTTGCTGCGGCAGTAGGTTACGAAGCAGCTCATTCCTTTACACGTTTCTTTAAAAAGATGACCGGGCTGACACCACAGGAATATCGGGACGGTTTGACTTGAACTGAATGGGCATAGGAGAGGGAATCCGTTGACGGCGTTCAACGGATTTGTCGTGAGTGATGCTAGAAGTACACGGGTGCCGGACCTATGAATCGGCAGGTTGTAGCCGTTAAATGTAAGCGATACACTTTTTACAGCGGACGATTCCTTCGCGAGTAAGCAAACGATACGCTGATCGTTCTCTATAAGACTTAAACCGAACAGGGGGATGAAGACAGCCATGAGTGAAGAAATCAGATTGAGCGCGCCGCCTGCAGGAGCTGTAGGGAAGCTGCCGGGAAACGGTAATCCCGTCGTTGCCCACAAATTCGGTGCAGATCCGTATGCGCTCGTGTACAATGACCGCGTTTACTTGTACAACACGAACGATGTGCTGGAATATGACTGGGAAGGCGAAGTTAAGGATAATACGTACAGCAGCATTAACCAATTGTCCGTCATATCTTCCGATGACTTAATCAACTGGACAGATCATGGCGTGATTAACGCCGCCGGCCCGCAAGGCGCGGCCAAATGGGCAACGCAGTCTTGGGCGCCTGCTGCTGCTCATAAGAAGATTAATGGCAGGGATCAATTCTTCTTGTATTTCGCCAATAACGCGAGCGGGATCGGCGTTCTGACGAGCGACAGCCCGACCGGGCCTTGGGTGGATCCAATCGGCAGGCCACTCATCTCGCGGGACATGCCTGCAGCCTCTGGTGTGACTTGGTTGTTCGATCCCGCCGTTCTGGTCGATGAAGACGGTACGGGTTATCTTTATTACGGCGGCGGAGTACCAGAAGGGCAACACGAAATGCCGAATACGGCACGGGTCATCCAGCTCGGTGACGATATGGTAAGCATTGTCGGCGAAGCCGCGACGATACCGGCCCCTTATATGTTTGAGGATGCGGGAATTAATAAAGCGGGCGGCGTCTACTACTTTACTTACTGTACCAACTTCTATGATGGGGTAAGGCCGGAAGGCAGTCCACCCGCCGGGGAGATCGCTTATATGACCAGCGAGAATCCGATGGGTCCATGGACATATCAAGGCTGCATCTTGAAAAACCCGGGTTATTTCTTCGGAGTTGGAGGCAATAACCATCATGTTATCTTCCAGTTCGGCGAGACATGGTATATCGCTTATCATGCTCAGACCTTGTCTAAAGCAATGGGCGTTCCCAAAGGTTACCGGTCGACGCATCTCAACGAGGTGCACTTCGCCGGAGACGGCTCTATTAATGAAATTATAGCCGATATGCAGGGCGTGACACCGGTCAAACTGCTCGATCCGTTCATCATGAACGATGCCGTAACCATGGCGTGGAGCGCCGGAGTAAATGTGGAGCCGCTTGCTGCAGACGGTAAGGATCACAAACCAGCGAAGCTGGCCGTTAGCGGCATTCACAACGGGGACTGGACGGCAGCAGCGCAGGCCAATTTCGGTTCAGGAGCTTCTTCCTTCTCAGCTTGGGTTGCGAGCGAGGCGGCGGGGAGCACGATTGAGCTTAGGCTGGACAATCCAAGCGGCAGGCTGATCGGGGTACTGGAAGTGCCAGATACGGGCGGAATGCAGCAGGGGAGGGAGGCCATAGCAAGAATAGCCGGCGCCGAAGGCATTCATGATCTTTATTTCATCTTCAGAGGCGAGCAGGGGAAGGAACTATTCCGCTTTAGCGCTTGGAAGTTCAGCCGCTAAGACTCCTATCGAATATATACAAAAACGGCCGGTCCGGGACAAAGTCCTGACCGGGCCGTTTTTGTGCGTTTAGGCCGTAATCGACCTCATCTTACGGTATTCATTTGCGCTTACACCGGTATAGGACTTGAATTTCTTGTAGAACCAGTCCATCTCCGAATAACCGACCTCATTAGCGATTTCATAAATCTTAAGGTCCGTGCTCTCAAGAAGGGCTTTGGCTCTCTCCATACGCTGCTTCAGCAGATACTCATTAAAGGTCATGTTCTCTTCATATTTAAATTTTTGCCCCAGGTATGAGCAATTGAAATGCAGGATGCTGGATATTTCTTTGAGCGTAATATTTTGGCTGAGTGCCTTCGTTGCGTATTCCTTCACCTTATCGATCACGGATGCCGGTTCCGGGGGCTTCATCTCCCAAGCCACCGATTTATCAGCGTCCAGCTTTCGGCGGATAAGCTGAAGGCTTGCCGATAAATCGTTCAGGCACAAGGGTGCGGGCAGGTAGTCACTTACCTGATATTGCATCGCTTTCCGTGCGAGGCCGAAGTTTGTCCCGTCACCTATAAGAAGGATCGGAACCCGGCTATTGACACGAATCCGGCTGCACAGCGCAAGGCCCTCTTCGGGCATGCCTACCATGTTAATGAGAACCAGTGAATAAGGCTTCGAGGCAAGCAGCGCCAAGGCACTGTCCACGTCGGTTTCGTTATCTATTGAGAAGCCAAGTAAGCCCCAATCCAGTGCGGCCCTTGTACTGGAGACCGAGCGGCGATTCAATTCCACGATCAGCATGTTGTACATTCTTATCCCCCCATGCGTATTGCGGCATACCGTCAATGTACACCTCAAAATGATTACGCTTTCATTATGGAAAATTAAGAAGACATTAACAATGTGCTTATCTTTGTATCGCTAGCAGATGTTTACTTCTTGCTTATCAGGATGGATGACTGTTACGCGGCAGTTCCGCGAATCTAGTATTAGAGGGGTAACAGACCTTGATTTCCCCAGGTTGTTGGGAGCGTAATGTAAGCGCTACACTTTGAGTGTGTTCACAATTCACGAGGGGGATGAATTCATGCGGAGTCGAATCATGATTACGCTGCTGTGTGCGATGGTTCTCGTTCTTGCGGCATGCAGCGGTGGTACCGGCAACTCTAATAACGGTCCAGGAAACGAAGGAAACGGCGGCGCCAATGCCGGTGCAAATAAAGGCGCTGCTGAGACACCAGCGGCAAGCAACACGGTCAATACCGCTGAAAAAGACGTATACCGCACACCGGAAATGGATTTCGACTTGGGCGGCAAAACGATCAAGATCGTATCATGGTGGGATATGACGATCCCCGAGGACAATCCGGACAACATTCAACGCAAGCAAAACCTGGATGCTCTTATGGAAAAACATAACTTCAAAGTGGAGTACGTCGTTGTTGACTACGGCGAATACAAAGAGAAGGTGACTGCCTCACTGCTGGCGGGCGAGCCGATCGGCGATATTGTTCGTCTGGGCAAAACCTATACGGTACCGGCACTTGTGAAACAGGATCTGCTCTGGCCGGTCGATGAATATACCAAAAACCCGATTGCATTCAACCAGAAGGTCACGAATGAGTATTACACCTACGAAGGCAGAGGCTACGGCTTCACAGAGAACCAAGCAAATCTCGTACAGGGAATATTCTACAATCGCACGCTTATGAACCAGCTCGGCATGAAAGCGCTTCAAGAATATGTTGACGAAGATAATTGGAATTGGGACACATTTGTTCAAACCGCTAAAGAAGCCAACAAGGATACGAATAACGATGGCAAGCTGGATACTTGGGGACTCGCCAACGCCTCTTTGCTTGATCACGCCCTCTATTCCAACAACACGAGCCTGACCAAAGGGAATAAACATAATTTGGACGATCCGAATCTGATGGAGGCACTTAACTTCGTCTCCCGCTTGGCAAACGAGCAAATCGCCAGACCGACAGAAGGTGGCGACTGGACGGAGCCGGGCCAATTCTTCCGCCAAGGCAACACGCTGATGTACGCTGGCGCTCTTCATGAGTTGAGCGGGCTGCAAACTGATATGCCAGACTATGAGATCGGCTTCGTGCCATTCCCGAAAGGACCGAACGCCACCGATTATCATTCCGCGGAAGCCTTGTTCCAAGCGCTCACCATTCCGAAGTCCGTCGACAATCCTGAGCAGCTTCTGTATATCTGGGAGAAGATTAATGACATTAATTCTATGTACGATTATCCCGACCAAGCCTCATACGAAACATTATTCGCAAACGAGGACGATCTGAATAACGCCAAGATGGTTGCGCCTAATATGATCGTTCTGGATCATCACACGTTCCCGAACCTCAAGTACTACGATTTTGTCGGGGAATTGAACGATGGGGTTTCGGTATCCACCGTCGTCGAGAAATACAAGCCTACTTTCCAGGCGGCGATTGACGAAGTGTACGGACCATAACGTTTGGATACGCTCATCGGCATTTCCTTTTTAGATCATTTTCTATAAAAAGGGATGCCGATGAATGTGTATACGTCTGGCAGCTGGAGGGGAGAACCGTTGAGCACCAAAAAGAAAAGAATGTCCATCGCGCTGCTGGCTCTTGTCCTATGCGCGGCGTCCCTGTGGCCGTTTTATCCGGCAAGCGTGACAGTGGGGGGCGGAGAGGCGCAAGCTATGGCGGACTTTGAAGCGATTACCGGCCCGGACGAAGATGACAGCTATGATGAATATTTAAACCGGTACGCGGGAGCCGCACGACCGGATAAGGTCATTCGAATCGAAGGCGAACATTACATAGAAGCAGGCAGCAGCTTTCAAGTAGAAGACCGTTTACACGGGCTTGACGGCAAAGCTGTCATAACGCCTGAGACAGGAATCATCTCGTGGGAAGTGCCCGTTGAACAGGCTGGCTTGTACAATATCCGGATTCATTATTATCCGATTGAAGGCAAGAGCTCAGCAATCGAAAGACAATTCGAAATAAACGGCGAGATTCCGTTTGACGGAGCAGATATTCTCTTGTTCGACCGTATATGGGGCAACAAGCTGGACGAGATCCAGCGAGACGACAGGAACAATGACCTTCGTCCGAGACAGGTGGAGAAGCCCGGCTGGCAGCTGGCTTCCTTCATTGACCGTTACGGTTATTACGATGAGGCTTATTCCTTCTATTTCGAACAGGGAACACAGCGGATTTCCATGACGGCACTCAGGGAGCCGATGGCAATTGATTACATCGAGTTGTATCAGCATCAGCAGCCCAAGAGCTACGAACAACTAAAAATCGAGTATTCGAACGGCGGGATTCAGCCTGCCAGGGATCAATACGTACGAATTCAGGCGGAAGATGCGGCGTACAAATCTTCTCCGACGTTGTCCCCGGTATCCGACAGGTCCAGTCCCACCGTTATTCCATATGACGTTTCCAAGATACGGATTAACTCGATCGGCGGGCTGAATTGGAAGCTGCCTGGCCAATGGATCGAATGGGAGCTTGAAGCTCCCGAGGACGGTTTGTATCAAATTGCGATCAAGGAGAAGCAGAACCAGCTGCGCGGCATCTTTGCAACACGAAGCTTGATGATCGACGGCGAATATCCGTTTCAGGAAATGAAGCGGATCCGCTTCAACTTCAAACGCGATTGGGAGATGAATGTGCTTGGCGGGGAAGAACCATATTTGTTCCACTTAACCAAAGGGAAGCACCGCATTCGCATGACCGTGTCGCTTGGCGAGATTGCGCCTCTATTGCGGACAGTCGAATCCAGTGTTCTTCAGCTTAACGATATGTACCGGAAAATTCTCATGATCACGTCGAATACACCTGATCCCTACCGCGATTATCAGCTTGAGAAGCGAATTCCGGCTATGGTGACCGTATTCGAGGAGCAGGCGGAAACGATTCAAAGCGTCGCGGATTATCTCGAACGTATAACGGGCGAGAAGAGCGACAAGGTAGCCGTTCTGCACGCGATGGTGCATCAGCTTAAGGACATGGCTCAAAATCCCGAGACGGTAGCGAAGCGGCTGAAATCGTTCAAAATCAACGTCGGGGGTCTGGGTACCTGGATTCTGACGGTTCGGGAGCAGCCTTTATCGCTCGATTACCTCGTCATATCCTCTCCAGGCTATGATCTGCCGAGAGCGGAGGCTACCTTCCTGGAAGAAGCGAAGCATGAGCTTGGCGCGTACGCCGCTTCGTATACGGAGGATTACGACAGTATCGGCAACACGTCAGAGAGCAGCCGTTCCATTGACGTATGGGTGACGACCGGACGCGACCAGGCGCAGGTACTGAAGGCATTGATCGACGATTCATTCACGCCGGAGACAGACATTTCCGTAAGGCTCCGGCTCGTCCCCGCTAACATCCTGCTACCGGCCACGCTGGCGGGCGAGGGACCGGACATCGCCATGCAGATCGGCGAGGACGTACCCGTCAATTACGCCATGAGGGGAGCAGCTGCGGATTTGACGCAGTTCGATGATTTCGAAGAAGTGGCAGGGCGATTCCGCGACAGTGGTCTCGTGCCTTATCAGTACGACAACGGCGTTTATGCTTTGCCTGAGCAGCAAATCTTCCCGATGCTGTTCTACCGCAAGGACATTCTGGAGGAGCTGGGACTGACGCCTCCGCGAACGTGGACGGATGTCTACAGTATGATCTCGGTCCTTCAGAAGCATAACATGGAATTTTATCTGCCGCTTGAAGCGGCAAACGCAGTTCCAAATGCCACTCTAGTTCCGAACGCAACATTCTCCATGCTGCTGTATCAGAATGGAGGGGAATTTTACCAGGAAGGCGGCAGACAAAGCGCGCTCGATTCTGAAGTGTCTATGGACGCGTTCAAGAAGTGGACGCGGTTCTATACCAGCTATAAATTCCCTCTGCAAGCAGATTTCCCGAACCGCTTCCGGACAGGTGAGATGCCGATCGGCATTGCAGATTATACGACGTACAACATGCTGACGGTCCTGGCGCCGGAAATCAAAGGGCTCTGGGAATTCACGCTTGTCCCAGGCACGGAGCTGCCGGATGGCTCAGTAAATCACGAAGTCGCCAGTCACACGACCGCGGTCATGATGCTTAACAACGCCGAAGACAAAGCATCGGCTTGGACATTCATGAAATGGTGGACCGGCAAGGAAACCCAAATCGCATACGGCCGCGAGATGGAGGGACTGATGGGTGAAGCTGCCCGTTACCCGACGGCTAATATCGAAGCGCTTGAAGAGCTGCCTTGGCCAGTCAAGGATTATAACAATCTGGAGAGCCAGTGGAAGTGGGTTAGAGGCATCCCCCAAATGCCGGGCGGCTATTTTACAGGCAGGCATCTGGATAACGCTTTCCGTAAGGTCGTCAATGCTAACGAGAATCCGCGGGAAGCCTTATTGGACTATATTCTCTATATCAACGATGAGATCAACATCAAGCGGAAGGAATTTAATCTACCGTACGAGTAAGGGGGTGGAAGAACGTGCAGATGGAGACGAACGTTAGACCAGCAAAGGAGGTCTCGCGTCCGGTACGGCTGTCAAGGCTGGCTCGTATTGGCAAAGAGTTAAACCGCAGCAAGCATTATTACTTGCTGATGAGTCCGTATATGATCATCTTTTTCCTATTCACCGTCATTCCCGTCGTGCTGTCGCTCGGCCTCAGCTTCTTCTATTTCAACATGCTTGAACTCCCGCGGTTCGTGGGCTGGCAAAATTATTCAAGGCTGTTCCTGAATGATGATATCTTTATGATCGCCTTGAAGAATACGTTGATGTTCGCCGTTATTACCGGTCCGATCAGTTATTTGGCCTGTTTTATATTTGCGTGGATTATCAATGAGCTGTCGCCCAAAGTGCGCGCTTTTATGACGCTAATTTTCTACGCTCCTTCCATTTCGGGCAATGTGTTCTTCATCTGGCTCATCATCTTCTCGGGAGACAGCTATGGCTACATGAACGGCTTCCTGATGAAGGCTGGTTTTATTCTGGAGCCGATTCAATGGCTGCTCGACGAGAAATATATACTTCCAATCGTCATGATCGTTCAGCTCTGGCTCAGCCTTGGCACCAGCTTCCTGGCATTTATCGCAGGGCTTCAAACGGTCGACAAAACCTTAATCGAGGCAGGCACAGTGGACGGAATCAAGAACCGCTGGCAGGAGCTGTGGTACATTACACTGCCTTCCATGAGACCGCAGCTGATGTTCGGAGCCGTCATGCAGATCACAGCATCATTCGCGGTCGCGGACATCTCCATCGCGCTGGCCGGCTTCCCGAGCGTCAACTATGCGGCGCACACCATTGTCACACATCTTATGGACTTCGGTACGATTCGATTTGAGATGGGGTACGCTTCTGCAATTGCAACCGTTCTGTTCTTCCTCATGATCGGCTCGAACAAGCTGACGCAGAGAATGCTTCGAAAGGTGGGCGAATAATCGTGGTATTAAAAATGATGGCTGTTTTTCGGACACCGCGAAAGCTCAACCGGTCCTTCGCCGTCAGCTTAATGCTGTTCGCGTTCCTCGCCTTGTTTGGCGCATTTATGGCACTGCCTCTCATTTACGCGGTGAATAACGCATTCAAGCCGTTAGATGAGTTGTTTATTTTCCCGCCCCGCTTCTTTGTAGTTAATCCGACGATGGAGAATTTCTACGACTTGTTCGCCCTGATGGGCAGCTCCTGGGTGCCATTGTCGCGTTACATCGCCAATACACTGCTCATAACGATTGTTGGTACAGCAGGGCATATCTTATTGGCGTCGGCTGCGGCATACCCGCTGGCAAAATACCGGTTCCCAGGATCGTCGGCGCTGTTCTCCATCGTCGTTCTGTCGCTGATGTTCTCTCCGCATGTTACGGCTATTCCTAATTACATGATGATGTCGTGGCTGGGCTGGATTAATACGCATGCTTCCATTATTGTTCCTTCACTGGCATTCCCGCTCGGACTGTTCCTGATGAAGCAATTCATGGAGCAAATCCCTGATGCGCTGCTCGAGGCTGCCAAGATCGACGGAGCGAGTGAGTACCGCATCTATTGGAGCATTGTCATGCCGAACGTCAAGCCAGCTTGGCTGACGCTTATGATTCTGCAGTTCCCGATGCTGTGGGGGTCGGACGGGGGCAGCTTTATTTACAGTGAGAACCTGAAGACACTTCATTACGCACTTGGACAGATTACACTCGGGGGTATAGCCAGGGCTGGTGTCGGCGCAGCGGTTGCGCTTATCTTGATGATCGTTCCGATCACGCTTTTTGTGATTTCACAGAGCAGCGTCATGCAGACCATGGCGACTTCAGGGATGAAGGATTAGAAGGGAGCCGTTCACGATGTTGAAGAGCATTCTGAAATCAAGACCGCTGCTCCTGCTCGCGATCTGCTGCCTGCTCAGCACAACGTTAGGCGGGGCAGCTGCTTATGCTGAAGGCGACGGAACTTCTTATAATTACTCATTCTGGGGAAGAACAGCAGCGGCGCCCGCAGCTTATCAAGCAACAGATTTGTACAATGGTTCTGATCTTGGTGTCGGCGCCTTCAAAGAACCAAGTGATCTGCACGTCACGACAGATAATCGCATCTATGTATTGGATTCTGGCAACAACCGGATTGTCATCCTGGATGAGCACTTTAAGCCCATAGAGGTCATCGACTCCTTTGTCAGGGAAGGGCAGGCGGATACATTCGCGAAACCACAGGGACTATTCGTTACGGACCAGAACGAGATCATCATTGCAGATACGGGACATAACCGGGTCGTTCATCTGGATTCAGAGTTCCGGTGGGTGAAGACGATCGAGGCTCCGAAGTCCGATCTGCTGCAAGCGAACTACCAGTTTCAACCTGTCCGCGTTGTGATGGATCAAGCACAAAGAACCTACGTCATGGCGACCGGCGTGTTCGACGGCTTCATGGAATTTAATGCGCAGGGAGATTTCACTTCCTTCATTGGCGCGAACCGCGTCTACATCGACCCCGTTGAATATTTCTGGAAGCAGATTTCGACGCAAGCCCAGCGCAGTCAGATGCTCATGTTCACACCGACAGAGTTCACCAGTCTCGACATCGACGGAGAAGGCTTCATCTACGCGACGAACGGAGATCAATGGGGCGACAACATCAAGAAACTGAACGCGCAGGGCACCGATATCTTACGCCGCAGCGGATATTTCAGTCCGCAAGGGGACATCCGGTATACGAGCGATACCGGGCCCTCAAGATTGATCGATATCGACATCACGGACAGCGAGATGTATTCCGTACTCGACTCGAAGCGCGGACGCATCTTCACGTACAACGGCGATGGACACTTCATGTACGTATTTGGCGGTCTCGGCAATCGGATTGGTGAATTTAAGACGCCAACGGCCATCGAGCGTGTAGGCGATGACTTTATTGTACTGGACAAAGCGCTCGGCGAAATCACGGTATTCAAGACAACTGCCTACGGCAGGACGCTTAACGATGCTGTTCGCAGTTATTACCGGGGGGATGAGAAGCAAGCGTTCAGGTTATTCAATGAAACCATTAACATGAACGCAAATCTGGAGTTCGCTTATGCCGGAATCGGCAAATCACTGCTTCGTCAAGGCGATTACAAGGAAGCGATGAAGCATTTCAAGAGAAGCATGGATCAGAACAATTATTCCAAGGCGTTCCTGCTCTACCGCAAAGAAGTGATGAGGCAGTACTTTGGATTCATCATGACCGCAGTCGTGACGATTGCAGCGATCTGGGCGGGAGTCCTTGCCTACCGGAAATCATCGCGAAGAAAAGGAGGGATCTCCTTTGAATAGAGAGCTTGTCACATTCCCGTTTCACGTCATCGTTCATCCCTTCAACGGCTATTGGGATCTTAAGTACGATCGGGACCAGAAATTTAATCTGATCGTATCGTGTGTCGTCTTGTTCCTGCTGGCACTCACCAATATATTAGGCGCACAGTACAGCGGGTTTGTAGTGAATTTGTACAATCCGAATGAAATGAACAGCCTCCTTGAGTTGGTCTATGTCGTCGTACCGGTGCTCTTCTGGTGCGTTGCTAACTGGTCGCTTACCACCCTTATGGACGGGGAAGGGAAATTCATAGAAATTTTTACAGCGACCTGTTATGCCTTAATTCCGATTGTCGTCATCAACTTTCCGTGGATTTGGCTCAGCAACGTCATCTCGCTTCAGGAAACATCGTTTTATGCGTTCTCACACGCAGTCGCCTATCTTTGGTTTATTTTCCTGCTGTTCGCAGGAAACATGACCGTTCATCAGTTCTCGGCTGGAAAAACACTCGGCATCATGGTTTTGACAGTCATTGCAATGGGCTTCATGGCCTTTATCAGCCTGCTATTCTTCAGTCTGGTGCAGCAAATCATCGCCTTCATAACGGTCATCTATCAAGAGCTGGTTATGAGGAGCTAGGAAGGAGGGAGAGAGATGATCGCCAACGCAAGGAGCATGCTGTTAGGTGCTTGTCTGATGATTGGAGTGCTCGTGGCCGGATGCTCAGACGACCCGGATTCTGCGGATTCGGGCGGGTCAGGCCAGGGGATTACAGCATTCGAACAGAGCAAGCCGCTAGCCGCTGCTTTCACAGATTCTCGGGCTGCCGGCATGAAAGGCATAGCCGAGAACGACTCGCTTCGGCTGCTCACAGATGACCTAACAGGCGCGGTGGCCGTCGTGCATAAAGCCAGCGGGGCCATATGGCACAGCAACCCGATCGACCGTGATACCGACTCCCTGGCCGCTGGTGTGAACAAGAGCGAGTTGTCCGCTCAGCTCAAGCTTCATTATTACAATTCGTTTGGCCAGCTTAATGCGGTCAATTCCTATTCGGATGCGGCTTTGCACAAGCAGCTCAGCTTTGAAGCTATTCCGGATGGTGTAAGGGTGAACTACCAGTTCGGTACGAGCGCCAAGACGGCTGAAGATATGCCCCAAAAAATTAGCAGCGCCCGTTTCGAGGGCCTGCTTGCCAAGCTGGACAAAGCGGGACAGCGTGCTTTAATGCTCGTCTATACGGCAGACAAGGAAAGTCCCGTGTACGTCCGTAATGACGGAGCGCTTAAAGGCCTGCAACTGGACCGGGCGCTCAAAGCGTTCGAAGAAGCTGGATATACAGAAGATGAGCTGGCGATCGACATAGAAGAGAACAATCTGAATCAGACTAAGCCGGAGCCTCGATTGTTCTTCGCTTCGATTGAATATACGTTAGACGGAGACAGCCTGGTAGCCAGAGTGCCTGTAGACAGCATCCGTTATCCGGAGCAATACCCCTTGAACCAAATATCGCTGCTCAGCTACTTTGGAGCAGGAGGGCTGAAGGAGGAAGGCGCAATTCTCGTCCCGGATGGTTCGGGCGCTCTGATTCGTTTCAACAATGGCAAGATTCACTATCCCGCTTATCAGCAGCCGGTTTACGGTTCGGACAAAACAATGGACCGAACCTTAGACGCGTTGACGGCGCAAGAGATCCGGCTGCCCGTATTCGGCATCCTGAAGGAAGGCAGCGCCATGCTCGGCATTATCGAGCAAGGAGCGCCGGCCGCCGTTGTGAGCGCCGATATCAGCGGCAAGATTAACAGCTACAATTATGTGTATCCCGGCTTTACCGTACTGAACAAAACCGATATGAGTCTTAACGCAAATGACCAGCAGCGCACCATTCCAGCCTTTCAGAAAAAACCTGTGTCGACCGATTTTTCTGTCCGCTATGCTTTTCTAGCGGGAGAGCAGGCATCCACTGAGGGATTGGCCAACTATTACCGGCAATATTTGATTCGGAATAATGGACTTACTGAACCCCGAGAGACAGACGGAATATCGGATAATATCCCGTTCTATCTGCAGCTGATCGGCAGCATTTCCAAACAGAAGCATTTTGCGGGCATCCCATATCAGGCGCTGGAACCGCTGACAACCTTCGAACAGGCCCAGGATATTCTCACGCAGCTGCAGCAGCTGGAGATCCGCGATATCAAACTAAGGTATGCTGGTTGGTTTAATCAGGGGCTTGACCATAAGGCGCCCAACGATATTTCGGTCGATAAGGCGATAGGAGGCAGCAAAGGCATGAAAGCCCTCTCGGCTTTCGCCGAAAAGCATGGTATCTCATTATATCCTGACGTTGCCGTTCTGATGGCTAATTCCAGCTCTGATTTCAATGAGGCTAAGGAAGCCGCCAGGACGCTGCCGGGGGATCCTGCAGCTGTCTACCCGCTGGATTTGGCGATTAACCGCAGGGACCGGAGCAGGAATCCGGCCTACGTCGTCTCGCCGGGGACGGCAAGCGGCTATGTGGACAACATGCTGGATGAGCTCGCGGATTTCAGAACGGGCGGCATTTCGCTGCGAGACCTTGCAGACCAGCTCAATAGCGACTTCCGCAAGAGCAAGGTGATCGACCGTGCGGAATCTGAGCGTCTGTCCGTGCAGTCCTTGAACAAAATCAGAGAGGCGGGCATGGACATCATGGCCGAAGGCGGAAATGCCTATGCTTTCCCATTCCTGAAGGATGTCGTACATGCGCCTATGTCAAGCAGCAAATTCAAGATCGAGGACGAAGAGGTGCCTTTCTATCAGATGGTCGTGCGCGGGTATATCGATTATGCAGGAGCGCCGTATAATCTCTCCACGTTTACGGACGTGAAGCCATACATTTTGAAATGTCTGGAGTTCGGGGCAAACGTTTATTTTGAATGGATATACGAGCCGAACTATAAGGTCAAGGATACGGAGCACAGCGAGTTGTATGCTGTGAATTACGAGCTTTGGATTGATGAGGCTGCGGATATTTACCGGGAAGTGAACGCCATATTGAAGAACGTCCGGCATGAACCAATCACAGGGCACGAACAGCTGGAAAAGGGCGTATACCGGACAGAGTATGGGAATGGGATGTACATCATTGTAAATTATAACCGTTCCGCCGTGACGATTGACGGGCGGATGATCGAAGCCGAGAGCTACATAACAGGTGGTGAGCAATCATGAGATCCTTCTTAAAGCCGGGTTTGAAAGGGCGGACGTACGCGCAGCAGAAAGCGTTCTGGGGATTTCTCTATGTGCTGCCATGGCTGCTTGGGTTCATCTTCTTCTTCTTGGTGCCGCTGCTTACGTCATTGAGATACAGCTTCAGTTCAATCGAAGCCAAGTCAAGCGGCATCATGGTTACGTTCTCCGGCTGGAAAAACTATGTTGATGCGCTGACCGTCAATACCAGCTTTAACCGTATGCTGACAGAGGCCGTTGTCAATATGGCGGTCAATGTGCCGCTCATCGTTATTTTCAGCCTGTTTCTAGCGGTATTGCTCAATCAGAAATTTGTGGGCCGCTCGGCGGCACGGTCGATCTTCTTCCTGCCTGTCATCCTTGCTTCTGGCGTCATTATGAGCCTGGAGAGCACCAGTCTGGTTCAGGCGATTAATGCGGAGAGCGGAAGTTCGGGCATTCTAAGCGGCTTCGGCAGCTTCGAGCTGTCCCGGATGATGCTGCAAGCGGGCGTTAATGAAACGATCGTTGACTACCTGACCGGAGCTGT
Source organism: Paenibacillus sambharensis (assembly GCF_003233845.1). Taxonomy (GTDB): domain Bacteria; phylum Bacillota; class Bacilli; order Paenibacillales; family Paenibacillaceae; genus Paenibacillus_I; species Paenibacillus_I sambharensis. The sequence continues at coordinate 74,230 of NZ_QKRB01000031.1, read as the reverse complement.
CGACCGCATCTATCAGATTGTCAGCCAGTCGGGCGTTCAAATTCTGATCTTCCTGGCGGGCATTCAGACCATATCGCCACAGCTGTACGAAGCATCCAAGATTGAAGGCGCAACCGGATACGAGGCATTCTGGAAAATTACGTTTCCCATGGTCAGCCCGTTGATCCTGGTCAATATGATTTATACGATCATCGATTCGTTCTCGCGCAACTCACTGACAGAACTAATCCGTGACACGGGGTTTGTTAATTTCAACTTTGGACTCAGCTCAGCGATGGCTTGGATCTATTTCGCTGCGATCATCATCATCTTGTCCATCAGCACCTACCTTGTGTCCAGAAAAGTCTTTTATCACGAATAGAGAGAAGGTGCAAGCGATGTTCCTTGCCCGATTATTGTCGATTGAAAGCTGGAAGCGTCTATTATGGAAAATCGTGCGGCTGACGCTAATTGCCGGGTTGTCGTTCGTCATTCTGTATCCGATCCTGCAGAAAATATCGACAGCCATCAAGCATCCGCGGGATCTCTATTCACCAATCGTCGTTTGGATCCCAGAGCATCTGACGCTGGATAACTTCCGGAACGCAATTGAGATAATGGATTATTGGGAGACGCTGGTCAATACGTTCACTCTATCAGCGGTGACCACCATTCTGACCGCGCTTTCCTGCGCGCTAGCGGGCTACGGCTTCGCCCGGCTTAAGTTCAAGGGCAGCAACCTGTTGTTCGCAGGTGTCATCTTAACCATACTTGTGCCGCCGACGACGATTCTGATTCCGATTTACTTGAATTTGAAGGATTTCACGCTGATGGGCATCATTCCTTTGATTACGGGTAAATCCGTCAATCTGCTAAACTCGTATTGGCCGTTTATCCTCACGTCCTTGACAGCGAATTCGCTGAAGGCCGGTCTTTATATCTTTATATTCCGGCAGTTCTTTAGAGGCATCCCGAAGGAGGTGGAGGAGGCGGCGTACATCGACGGCGCTGGGGTGGGCAGAACGTTCACCCGGATCATGCTGCCAAACGCGGTTCCAGCGATCATTACGACAACTCTGTTCTCGTTCGTCTGGCAGTGGAACGACAGCTTCTTCACGACAACTTACCTTACCTCAAGCAAGGTGATGTCCACCCAGTTATCGTCGCTGCCATATAATCTTGCGGTCGAGCTTTCGGGCGGAGACGCCTCCAAGGCCGATCCATTCTACTTAAGCATGGTGCAGGATACGGGCATTCTGCTCGCTATACTGCCGCTCATTATCCTATACTTGTTCGTTCAGCGTTACTTCGTCGAAAGTATCGAACGGACAGGTATCGTTGGATGAGCATGGATAGTTGAAAGGGGATATTGCATGAACCAACAGAGAAGAAGAAGCGCAGCAGCCGCAAACGTCAAGCTAGCTGGCACACTGATTCTTGCCGCTATCCTGCTGTGGGGCTGTGCTGGCCCGGCAGATTCGGGGGAGACGCCGGGCACGGACACAGGGGAGGAACTTGACATAGTGCCCGGCATTGAAACTCCAAGCTCATCTGAGCCCGTTCCTGTTCCGGCAGAGCCATCCGTGCAGGCGGAAATCCCGTCGCTCGCTGACACCTTCGTGGATTATTTCCCGATCGGGGCGGCCATCGAGCCATTTCAAACCGAAGGGTTGAAAGCCGAACTGTTAAAAAAACACGTCAATTGGCTGGTAGCCGAAAATGTGATGAAGCCAGATGCGATTCAACCCGCGGAGGGGGTTTTCAATTGGACGAATGCAGACCGGATCGTCGCCTTCGCGAAAGCGAACGGCATGGAGCTCCGCTTCCATACCCTGGTTTGGCATACGCAGGTAGGAGACTGGTTTTTCAAGGATGCTGAAGGCAAGCCCATGGCTGATGAGAGCGATCCGGAGAAGCGTGAGGCGAACAAGAAGCTGCTGCTGATGAGGCTCGATAAGCATGTCCGAACGATTGTAGACAGGTATAAAGGCGATATCACATCCTGGGATGTCGTGAACGAAGTTATTGAGCCAGGCGATCCTGACGGCATGCGGGCTAGCGACTGGTATAAAATCACAGGCACTGATTATATCGCTACAGCTTTTCGCGCAGCTCGCGAAGCGGGCGGGCCGGATATCAAGCTGTATATTAATGATTACGGCACGGATGATCCGAAGAAGCGTGACCTGCTGTACGAGCTGGTGAAGGGACTGCTGGAGCAGGGCGTGCCAATTGACGGCGTCGGCCATCAGACGCATGTCGACGTTCACTGGCCACCTGTAGAGGCTATTATCAAGTCGTTTCGCAAATTCGCGGAGCTGGGGCTCGATAACATTGTAACCGAGCTGGATATGAGTATCTATGCCTGGGATGACCGAAGCGATTATGGATCAGATATCCCGGAGGATATCCTGACGAAGCAGGCAGAGCGGTATGGGGAGCTGTTCAAGGCCTTCCGGGAAAACAAGGATATATTGAGCGGCGTCGTATTCTGGGGCATAGCAGACGATCATTCCTGGCTCGACGGCTTCCCGGTTAAGCGTACCAATGCGCCTCTGCTGTTCGACAGACACTATCAGGCAAAGCCGGCGTTCTGGAGCGTTGTTGGAGAACCGGCCGAATCCGGCTAACTCGGACCGGTTCCCTGTAAGAGCCTAGCTGACCAGCTTGGCTCTTACCACCACGCAATCATGAGCCGGGACAACCGGACAGAACCTTTCCTTGAAGACGCCCAGCTCTTGCTGCTCCCAGCAGTCGTATAGCGATAGTGAATAACCTGAGGCGTAAGGGAGCCCCATATCCCAGAATTGCAGCGACAATTCTCTCTGCCGGTCGCTCAGGTTGAAGAAGCCGATAGCCAGATCGCCATCCGTCAGTACCTTCACCAGCATGAAGACGTCGTCCGAATGGAACCATTGCGGCTCCGGCTTGATCCGGTATGCGCCGCGCCCTTCCGTGTCCTGATTGATTGCGATCAGATCCCGGTTGAGCAGGATGTCTTTTGTCGGCTGATTCGCACTGCGTATGTCGCAGCCGATCATGAGTGGTGAGCCCATGATGCTCCATAACGAAAAGTGGGTCTTGTATTCGTTGTCGGTGCAGCCTCCTGACTTCGCGCCGATAAAGTCATTATTGCTGCCGCCGTACATCCCGACAACGAGCATGTCCATATCGTTATGGCAGAAGGCCCCGGTGTAGCACTCCTTGTCCAGCTGAGACAGGGCCAGGCTTTTGATGGAATTCCAGTGATCCTGAATATCATGGGTGGACCGGTACATATGGGCGCCAGATCCACGTATCCATTGATACACGTTGTCTTCCCCCCAGTTGCAGGCGGAGAACAGGATATCCCTGCCGCAGTTCTTCAAAGCGAGGCTCATGCGCTTATACAGCAGCTCTCCCGAAATTTGGCGAGGCTTGAAACAGTAGTCGTATTTCAAATAGTCTACGCCCCACTCGGCGAACAAACGGGCATCCTGGAATTCGTGCTCAAAGCTGCCTGGGTAGCCTGCGCAGGTATGGGTGCCAACACATGAATACATGCCGAACTTGAGACCCTTTGCATGGATATAATCGGCGAGCGCGCGTATGCCGCTCGGGAATTTGCTGGAGTCGGCAATCAGATTGCCGTTCTCATCCCGTTCCTTCAAGCTCCAGCAGTCGTCAATGACGATATATTCATATCCCGCATCCTTATACCCCTCAGAGACGAATCGATCGGCCACGTCCCGAATCAGCTGCTCATTAATATCCCAGGTGAAGGTGTTCCAAGAATTCCAGCCCATAGCTGGCGTCAGGCCCAGCGGCTTGTTATTATGCATGGTTTGATTCCTTCCTTTCACGGATATGAATTGTCATCTCTAACTTTCTATTTATTCGGCTAGACGCGTCTAGAGGACATAACCAAAGCCCAGTATCGTAAACCTTTTATTCTCGTGACCAGCCGCCATAAAGATCTCAACCATGTGTTCATTCGATTGCTCCGAACGATGCAGAATGACAGCGTGGCAGCGCGTCCAGCGTACAGCATGAGAATTCGCCGTCCCTACATGTTTTCCATTGACCCAAAGCTCGGCACTGCCGAACATGTCACTGCCTGAATTTTTGTAGACGAGGAGAAGGCTCCGGCAGCGAATCGTCATCTTGAAGCTCTGGCTGGCGGAATCACCGGTATGCATCCAGTTGTGGGGGAACTGCGGCGTACCATAAGAGTGGTCGTCCATTTCGGCAAGCTGCAGCTCGGTATCCGTGCTCATGAAGCTGCCTTCCGCAATTGCAGCTATGTCGGTGCTGCTGGCTCGATCGAGTAATCGAACGCCTGTGAAATCATTACCGATCAGCGGCGGCAGATCGAGAGCGATATCTTCTTGATCCGCTGGGGAACGATTCGTTTCTTCAAACAGCCACCCCAGACAGTCGGCCATGATCGCATGTCCTGTATTTGTCGGATGATAGATATCAGCAAAAAACTGTTCTTTTGAAATCAAGCCTCCATCGGCAGGACTCTTGCGAAATTGTTCTGTAACCGCGTCCTTGATGCTCACCATCGGTAATCCGTAATGGCTGCCGACAGGGGAGAGGCGGTCCTGTAAATTCCAATCATTCTCGAACACGCTGAACAGCAGGATAACGGCTGGCTTGTTCGGCGCAGATAGCGCTTTCAGAACAAGACTTTCGTAGCAGACTCCTTCCGTCTCGTCGTCCGCATCATTAACCGCAAATTCGATAATGACGATGTCAGGCTGCACAGTCCCGTCCCTCAGCACATCCCGCTCGTAGCGGATCATGCCCAGCTCGGAGGGCGTCCCGCCTAGGCCTGCTTTAACGAGATGAATGGAATCGCCGCCGCTTCTGCCGAAGCAGGCTTTGAAGTCTGCATATGACCGGTAGGCATAACAGGCTGATGGGAGAGGGTCGGCTCCGGCGCCATGGGTAATAGATCCTCCAATATAGGCTAACGTGACACTTTCGCCTCTCTTGGCTTTCTCGATAGCTGTCTTCAGTCTCTTGCTGCTGCCCCGGCTTAACAGTGACCGGGCGACCATCTCGCGGTAAGCCTTAGTGATTGGAACGGTATCGAAGAACCTGGCGTTCAGCTCTGTCATCGGCATTCGCCTCCTTCAGGTATAATCTCTTATTTTAAGCAGGATGACATGGGATGAATACCTGTCAAATTATAGGCTTTGCTTTGCAAATCTCTACAATCCATCGCTTGGCAGGTTGTTTGCTTTTTTGGGCAGGGGTACAATTTTGGTGTGCAGTTGCCCGCTGCAGCTCCCCTGGAACTATTAAATTGTTGAGTGAGAGGAGAAATAAGTCGTGATTAAAAAACCAACCGCATTTTTGATAGCGTTTTCAATGCTGCTCACCCTTACATCACACGGTGCGCTGCATGCTGAGCAGAATACGCATACATACGAGAACCCGATTATCTGGGCGGATGTGCCCGACCCTGATGTCATCCGCGTCGGTGATGCGTACTATATGTCCAGCACAACGATGCATATGAATCCTGGTGTCCCTATTATGAAATCCTATGATCTTGTTCACTGGAATATCGTCAATTATGTGTACGACATCCTGGCAGATAACGACGAGCAAGCACTGCGGAACGGGAAGAGCAACTACAGCAAAGGTTCATGGGCAAGCAGCCTCCGCTATCATAACGGAACCTTCTATCTCGCTTTCGCATCTTACGACACGGGCAAAACTTATATTTACCAGACCTCGGATATTGAGCGCGGGCCATGGACACATGCCGAGCTCGATGGCGTCTACCATGACATGTCGCTGCTGTTTGACGATGATGGTCGCGTATATATGGTTTACGGCGGAGGCGACATCCGGATCATTGAGTTAACTGCTGATGCCACTGCTATCAAGCCGGGTGGTATGGACAAAGTCATTATACCGGACGCCAGCCGCGTTGCGGGAGAGAACATTGGCCTCAAGGCGGAAGGCACTCATATTCAGAAAATAAACGGCTATTATTACGTGTTCAATATCACTTGGCCAAGCGGCGGTATGCGAACGCAGATCGTGCATCGCTCTGATACCATTGACGGGACGTATACCGGGAAGGTGGCGCTGAAGGATGCCGGCATTGCACAAGGCGGACTGGTGGACACGCAGGAAGGCAGCTGGTATGCGATGCTGTTCGGAGACCGGGGCTCGGTTGGCCGCATCCCGTATCTGGTACCCGTTACATGGGAGGATAACTGGCCGGTATTCGGGGTAGACGGGAAGGTGCCCCAGTCGTTGGTTATTCCTGCCGGGGGAGAAGCGGTGGAAAGCAACTGGGTGGCATCGGATGAGTTTTACAACTCGGCAGCCAGCGTAGGGATTTCCCGCAGGGCTGTGAGCTATTCACCAGTGCCGGCAGACAGCTCTGCAGCGCCGACTGTACAGCCATCTGCCGCAGTTCCGGTCAAAGACATTATCGTGAACAGCGGTTTTGAGAGCGGTCTCGAGCCTTGGTCAGGGCACCAAAACGCGACTGTCACGGTCACGACAGATCAGAAGTTTAGCGGAACCAGCAGCTTGTTCGTTAGCGGCCGGGAGGGAACCGGCTCCGGACCTCAGCAAATGCTGACGGGCAAGGTGAAGGCGGGAGGCGTGTATGAATTTTCCGCTAAAGTCATGTACGACGGCGATGAAACGCTCCCCGCCTCCCGAGTGTTCAATATCGCCTACCAGGACGGCGACTGGCAGACCATCAAAGTCATGGGATCGGTAACGATCAACAAAGGCGAGTGGGGGACCATTGAAGGAACGTACACCATTCCCCCGGATGCTGCGCTGAACAACCCGCTGATCTTCATTGAGACATCCTGGACTTCGGCACAGGATCCCGTCAAGGACCGGATGGATTTCTACGTTGATGACGTATCCTTCATTGACGTTACGCCAGCCGGGGGAATGGATAAACCCCAGCCGGGCGAATACGATCACAATGGATCAAGCCTGGCCTTGGCTTGGCAGTGGAATCATAACCCGGACAACCGCAATTGGTCGCTCACGGAACGTCCCGGTTACCTGCGCCTGACAACTGGCAAGAAGAGCACAAATCTGCTCGATGCTAGGAATACATTAACGCAGCGGACATTCGGACCTGAAAGTTCTGGAAGCGTAGCGGTCGAAGTCGGGCAGATGAAAAACGGTGATTATACGGGACTCGCCCTGCTGCAGAAGGAATACGGCTACGTCGGCGTCAAGATGTCCGGCAATGCCAAGAGCATCGTCATGGTAAATGGCAGCACGGGCACGGCCGTCGAGGCAGCATCGGTTCCGCTCACACAGGAACGGGTTTATCTGAAAGCGGAAGCGGACTTCCGGAATCAGACCGACAAGGCGAATTTCTATTACAGCCTGGACGGCACGAACTGGACGAAGATTGGCGATACGCTGCAAATGCGTTATACGCTGCCTCATTTCATGGGCTACCGGTTCGCTTTATTCAACTACGCGACGGCTGTAACGGGCGGCTACGTTGATTTCGATTATTACCGGATCGGTGACAAGCTGACCGGCGAAGGCGCAGGGGTTAAGGAGCTGCAAGCAGAGCTTGGCCATGTATCCGATGTGTCGGGCGTACCAAACATCGAGCTTGAGGTCCCCCTCCGTATGGATGAGCTGCCGGCAGGTGATTACCGTTCCATCCTCGCATCGTTCAACATTCCAGATGCCCTGGAAGTAACCGGCGTTACATTTAATGAAGCGAACATTGATGGAGCGGCAGCCTTCAGCACGCAAGGAAACAGGCTGCAGCTGCAGGTTACCGGCGAAGAAACGAACTTTACCCATCACGGGTCTAATCTGTTCGCTACAATTCATCTGAGAGTGGCAGATTTTGCGCCGACCGATCGTACGGTTGTCATTCGAACCGACTACATTCGGGCGGAAGGCGGCAGCGCCGTCTATAACGTTCACCAAGCAGCTGCCCATATCGGCTTGAAGACGCTGAATACAACAGCACTTGCTAAAGTTCCGGGTTATCACAACCCGCTAGTCAGCCATAAGTTCGGTGCAGATCCATTCGCGATGGTGTTTGACGGAAGAGTGTATATATATATGACGAACGACGAATATGAATATGACGCGAACGGCAATATCGTGAACAACACGTACGGTAAAATCAATACCATTACTGTTATCTCGTCTGCCGATATGGTGAACTGGACGGACCATGGCGCGATACCCGTTGCTGGACCAAACGGCGCAGCCAAATGGGCGAGCAATTCCTGGGCGCCTGCTGCCGCCCACAAGGTGATCGACGGCAAAGACAAGTTCTTCCTGTACTTCGCCAATAACGGCAGCGGTATCGGCGTATTGACCGCAGACAGTCCAGTCGGTCCATGGACCGATCCGATCGGCAAACCTCTTGTTTCCTGGTCCACTCCCGGCGTTAGAGGTGTCGTGTGGCTCTTCGATCCGGCCGTGCTGGTGGATGACGACGGCAAAGGCTATCTGTACTTCGGTGGAGGATTGCCGGGCGGCAGTAGTCCAACACCGGCGCAAATTTCCAATCCGCGAACCAGCCGGGTCATCGAGCTTGCGGACAATATGATTGAAACAGCAGGCTCGGCAGTCGAAATCGACGCGCCTTATATGTTCGAGGATTCCGGCATCCACAAGTTTAACGGCAAGTACTATTATTCATATTGCTCAAACTTTGCGGGTGTTCATCCGGAAGGTACACCGCCGCCAGGGGAAATCGCGTACATGGTGTCGGACAGCCCGATGGGACCGTTCACTTATGTGGCTCCGATCTTGAAAAATCCTAGCACGTTCTTCGGTGTAGGCGGCAACAACCATCATTCGATCTTTGAATTCCAGGGTGAGTGGTACATTGCGTATCATGCCCAGACTGTCAGCAAAGCTGCTTTGGGTGACGGAAAAGGCTATCGTTCCACGCATATCAACAAAGTGGATATTTACGACAGCGGGTATATACGAAACATTCAAGCGGATATGAAAGGGGTGCCCGCTATCGCGAATCTGAATCCATATAAGAGAGTTGAAGCCGAGACATTCGCATGGAACGCGGGCATTCGGACATCAGCCGCGAATGCGCCGGCGAATGCGGACCAGCCAGTGAATCTCTATGTGACGGATGTTCATGACGGTGATTGGTTTGCGGTTGCTAACGTTGATTTCGGCGATACGGGTGCCAAGACATTCGAGGCAGGTGTCTCTGCAGCGGCCGGCGGCACACTGGAAATCCGTCTGGACAGCCCGAACGGCCAAGTGATCGGTAAAGTCAAGATCGCTCCATCCAAAGGCAAATCGAAGTGGAAGGTTGCGTGTACGGAATTGAAGCAAGTAAGCGGCGTTCGCCATCTCTTCTTTACCTTCAAGGGGGCGAAGGAGGAGAGGTTAATGGATATCGACTACTGGTCCTTAAAGAAAGCAAAATCAAGGAAATAGACAAACTTGTTACCGCGACCGACTTAGCAGGAGCTTGTGATCAGGAGCTGCGGACCGGTCGCGGTTATTACCGTACGACCATGACTTCACATAAAAAAAATTTATAAAAGGAGATGGTAAGTGATGAAGAGATTGGGCCTGATTGGAAAGCTGCTGTTGCTGATGGCGCTGCTGCTGCCCCCGCTTATAGCGGACGGCAAGTTGGCAAACGCTTGGTCGGGAATAACCCCAACCAAGCTTCACGTAAGCGGCAACCAGCTTGTCAACAGCAGCGGTCAGCCGGTGCTTCTAAGCGGGTGGCATCAGCCTACAGGTTCTTACTGGACCTACCAGAGCAGCAATTATTATCTGAATCAGCACGGAGGGAACAGTTATGCCGCTAGACTCGCCTATTTGAAGGACATCACCGATACGTTTACAAGCACATCTCCCAAATACGGCAATGAGCATGGCTGGTACATGAACCAGGTCCGCCTGTTTATCGACAAGGAGGATATGGGCGATGTAGCGGCAGGCACCTACAATTTCGCCGGCTTGCAAGCCGTTACGCAGAACGTCATCATCCCTTATATCCAATATGCCAAGACCAAGGGACTGTATGTTACATTAGGACTTGACTTTACGCTGCAGAACAATCAGGCGACCACTCAAGCGAACCTGGACAAATTCAATCAGATCTGGAGATATCTAGCTTCGCAGCCCGGCATAAAAAGCGCAGACAATGTCATGTTTGAGCTTGTAAACGAGCCGGTACTCGCGTACGCGAACGGAACCTGGGGAGGGCATCCGTCCGATTCGAACTTCGTTGCACACTGGAATGCACTTCGGAGCTTCCAAAACTCCATGATTGCGACAATCCGCAACCAAGGGGCGGACAATGTGATCTGGGCAGCAGGTCTGGGATGGGACCAATATTACCAGCTTTGCGCCACGCATCCGCTATCCGATCCGCTGAACAATGTGGGATATTCGGTTCACTGGTATCCCGGCTATGGCGCTAATGATAATTACGCGACGCTGCAGCAGCAGTGGAATACCAATATTAAGCCTTGCGCTGATCACTACCCGATTAACATTACAGAGACAACCTGGTTCAAATGGCAGCAGGGTGACTCCGATTACTGGAAGCTGTTCGACGGAACAAATGCAGGGTTCGGCAAAAATACGAAAGCCATCTTCACAGCGGCTGGCAATGTGAGCATCGCTGTCCATATGAACGGCTTCCTGCTGCAGCCCGGCCCAAGAAGCTCGTTCGCGGACCCGACAGCGGGCTTAATGTTTGACGGTAATACGGCCAGAGACGGCATGGCACGGTTTATATTCGAATGGTATTACGAGCGCGCACAGATGCTGCCATGGAACGGTGTCTGGAACGGGATAACGAACGGTGCGACATACACGTTCATTAACCGCGCTTCGGGAAAAGCCATCGACGTTCCGGGTGGTCAGAATACGAACAATCTCCAGCTTCAGCAATGGCAGAGCAACAACGCGACCGCCCAGCAGTGGACCGTGGATGACATGGGGACGTACAACAATCAATACCGGCTGAAGAGCGTGAGCTCGAGTGACGGGAAGGTAATGGACGTCCGCAATGGCACGAAAAACAACGGGGAAGCGATTCAGCTCATGCAGGATCTCTCCAATAGCGCACAGCGCTTCCGCATCATCAAGCTGAGCAACGGTTATTATTGTATCCTGAATGTGAACAGCAACAAGGCGGTCGAGGTTGCCGGAGCCTCAACAGCTGACGGCGCGAAGCTGCAGCAGAATCAGTACCGGGGCGATCTGAATCAGCAGTGGCAGCTGGTCAAGGTTAATTAATTGACGCCATATCCAGGTTTGTTAGCCTTCATCAATGTTCATTAACAATTCGTGCAATATGATAAGGAGCTTCCCGCATGCAGGTTTCATCGGGAAGCTCCTTTTTTGTTCTCAAGACAATTTGAAGCGTTGTTCATGCCAGCTGGCGAGAGCCGATTTTCACTGATGAAGCGCCATTACCTGCCGTCTTTCCGATAAAAGGATGGGGGATATCCGGTGATCTGCTTGAACACTCTTCCGAAATGTGTCACGCTTCCAAAACCGACCCGCTTGGCAATCAAGTTCGCTTTCATGGAGGAGCTGAGGAGCAGCGTCATCGCTTCCTTGATCCGGACATTGTTCAGATATTCCACATAGGTAAAGCCGGTTGCTTCCTTGAAGAATCTGCTTAAGTAGTAGGGGCTGATGTAAAATCGTTCAGCAAGTCGCTCGAGCGACAGCTCCTCCATATAGTGACTGTTAATGAAACGAACGACCTCCGAGATCCGTTCATGCTTGCAGCTGGTCGGTGCCGGCGCGCTGTAACCGGATTCGGAGAGCAGCCGGCAGCACTCAATGAGCAGCTGCAGCGTCAAGGCCTGCGCATACCTCTCGAAGCCGGGCTTCTTCTCCTGCACCTCCCGGATAATGCTGTTTACGACCGGATCCATGATGGCCTTTCCGCTTGCTGAGCCTTTCAGATAAACATATTCCTTCCCGAACAGCGGTTCCAGGGCTTCCGTATGAGATCCATCCGGCGCGGCTAAATAGCTTTCGTGGATGTTCACGATGAAGCGTTCATGCTCAGGTATCTCGGTATTCGTCGTCCGGTGCAGAATATTCGGAGACAGGATGATCATGTCGCCTTCTTCAATGACGATGGTCCGGTCCTTAATGAAAAATTCACGCTTGCCGGACATCAGATAATAGATTTCGTATGTTCGATGAAAGTGGCTGCTCACCATATGATGGCTCATCGCCTTCCGGTGATGGACCACGAAGGTCTCTTTACTATTCTCGAAGAGAAGTTCTCCCAACGCCCGCACCTCGCCTTTGCTAGCCTTTGCCTTTCATTATACCTGACCTCTGAGAGACCGCAAGATATGAGATGAATTCGAGAAAATATGCAAAACATGTACATTCCTTTGTGCTAGGATGGTGGTAGTAAGCAATAGGGAGCAATAAAAGCCGAGTTCTTCAGCAGATCAGGCAGCACACTCGAATATGACTAGATATGGAGGCATAGGATATGAAACTGCAAAATGACCCAGCAGAGCTGAAACAGATTATTGACCGGGTGGCGGATTACACGCTTGGCATGGATTTGACCTGGGACTGGCCGTGCGGCGTTGCCTATTACGGCGTCAGCCGGGCGTTTGAAGCGACGGGGAACGAGAATTACGTAGAGCGAATGGTAGAGTTCTGCGATGAGTATATTGAAGCGGGTCTCCCGGTTTGGACGGTTAACGCCTGCGCGATGGGGCACATGCTCGTGACGGTATATGAATATACGAAGGAGCAGAAATATCTGGATCTTATCATGAGCAAGATCGACTATCTGGAGAACAAAGCACTGCGCTTCGGGGACCGGGTGCTCCAGCACACCGTGTCTGCCAAGAACGATTTTCCGGAACAGGCTTGGGCCGATACGCTGTTCATGGCGGGCTATTTTATGCTGCGGGTCGGTATTATGCAGGGGAATAAGGCACTGATCGAAGATGCGCTGCACCAGTACTTCTGGCATATCAACTATCTGCAGGATGAGGAGACCGGCCTTTGGTACCACGGGTACAACAATATCAATAAGGACCATATGTCCGGCATCTATTGGGCGCGTGCGAACGCATGGGCGGCATACACGATGTCTCGCGCGGCGAAGGTGCTGCCAGAAGCTTACCTGTATCCGCCGATGATGCATATCTGGAGTTCACTGCGCGATCAGCTTGCGGCGCTCAAGAAGCTGCAGAAGGAAGACGGGCTGTGGGGCACTGTGCTCGACTACCCGGAAGCCTACGGCGAAGTATCGGCAACCGCTGGCATTGCAGCCGCGATGATCACACAGGGGAATCCGCTGCATGCGAAGTACGTCCAAAAGGCGCTGGACGGTACAATCGCGAATATCTCGGATAATGGGCGGGTACTGAATGTTTCGGGTGGCACCGCTGTTATGAACGATATAGCCGGTTACCTCGGCATCGACCGCAAATGGGCTCAGGGCTGGGGGCAGGGATTGGCGCTCGCCTTGTTGACGGCAGCATTGGAGAATCAAGAGAGTGCCCGCAGGCAATAAAATAATGGAACGAACCTGGCCGTCCTTAAAGGGCGGCCTTCGTCGTAACTGAACAGTTCCAAGGCATATGTGACTTGTGAATTATTACATCAAATTTTTACCATTTATTCAAAATAAGATTAATTTCTGTTGACGAAACCATTCTATACTATTCTCGAGCCCTCAGAGAAATCCGCGCGGATGAGCGGCTAAATGAATAACAAGGAGTGGAAAACCGGACATGATACGATACACTGCCTACCATCGAAAAGAAAGAAGTTGGTTAATTACACTACTGATTATTGCCATGATCTTCTCCAGTTTCCTTGCCGTTAGGGCTCACGCTGAAGAAGCTTCGACACTCACTGAAGCTGGACAAGCAGCTTCTGAGGGCACCGGACAGCTTACCGTCCCAGTCGATGAGTCACCTGCTGCCGGCATGCTGCAAACCGAGCAGGAAGCAAGCGCACTCGCTGACAGCAGCTACACAGCCACCCACCTATCCATGGCACCCGGACGCAATGAATCCGAGCTGAACTTTGCATGGTATTCACCTGTCAATCCTGCAGGCAGCGTTGTGCAGATTGCGGAAAGGTCAGCCATGACAGGAAGCCAATTTCCTTCAAGCAGGGCAATGACCTTCAACGGTCAAGCTTCGCGTGCTGCAAGCGGATACGCCTCTAACAAGGTAACCGTTATCGGCCTCAAGCCGTCCACCTCGTATGTCTACCGTCTGGGAGACGGGCTGGAAGGGCATTGGAGTCCCGTCTACACAGTAGAAACACGCCGCTCTGATTCATTCCGGTTCCTGTTCATAGGAGATCCGCAGATTGGTTCAGGCAATCTAGCTGCCGACGCGGCAGGCTGGACGGACACCCTTAATAAAGCGGCCGGGATGTTCCCGGATTACAGCTTTATCATGTCGGCTGGGGATCAGGTAAACATAGCAACCAGTGAATCGCAGTACGAGCAGTACTTCAGTCCAGGCGTTCTTCGCCGGCTGCCTGTAGCCACAACAGCAGGCAACCATGACAACGCAGTGAACTATACGTATCACTTTAACCAACCGAATGAGTCGAAGGCGTATGGGGTAACGGCAGCCGGTGGCAACTACTATTACACTTACGGCGATGCGCTCTTCATGGTCCTGAACACCAATAATAACAACGGCGCATCACATAAGGCTTTTCTGCAGCAGGCGGCTGCAGCACACCCGAACGCCAAGTGGAAGTTCGTCACCCTGCATCATTCGATATACAGTGCCGCCAGTCACTCAACAGAATCTTATATTGTGAACCTTCGCAAGGCACTTGTTCCGGTCTTTGATGAGCTGGGCATCGATGTAGTCTTTATGGGTCATGATCATTCCTATGTCCGTACTTATCAAATGAAAGGCGATATTCCGCTGAAGAACCAGCAGACCGATAGCAGCGGGCGGGTTGTAAACCCCGAAGGCACTCTATATCTGACAGCCAACTCCGCAAGCGGCAGCAAGTATTATTCGATGAAGCCGACAGCGGAGCCTTATTCCAGTGTCAGAAGCCAGCTGCGCGTTCCGACCTTCGCGACAGTGAACGTAACGCCGACAACATTCTCCATTACAACCTATCGCACCGACACCATGCAGGCGGTCGATACGTATTCCATCGTCAAGGATTCGTCCCGCACTGTCCGTAACACCGTACTCGTTGATGGCGCTTCTGTCTGGAAATACCTCGATAACGGTACGGATCAAGGTACAGCCTGGCGTGCAGTCGATTTTGATGACAGCAGCTGGAAATCAGGTGCCGCTCCGCTTGGCTATCCTGCCAGTAAGACAACCAGCAGCCTGGGTCCTGTCAAAACAACGATCAGCTACGGTCCGAGCAGCAGCCGAAAATATATTACCTCTTACTTTCGTAAAGCCATTATGGTTGATCAAGCCGACCAAATCATCAGCCTCACGGGAAAATTCGGGGTAGATGACGGATTCGTCCTGTATGCCAATGGCTCGGAAGTATACCGCTGGAATATGCCATCTGGCGAGATCAGCTACCAGACGCTCAGTGCGAATACAATAGACGAACCCCAGACCGTTACTGCCGACCTGACAGATGCGCTCAAAGGCAAGCTTATTAATGGCGTAAACGTACTGGCTGTCGAAGTACACCAGCGCAGCGCCAACAGCTCTGATCAATATTGGTCCATGGAGCTGAACGCTTCAGTCGTTGCTCTAGCCACCCAAGCAGCGGCATAGAATAAGACTAAGGACAGAACAAAGCTCCTAGAGCGGTGTTCTGTCTTTAGTCTCGTATTTATACGTATGGAAAGGAGAGGGAACGCAAGCGGAAGAGGAGTAGAGTAGTAAGATATTCATGACTATGCTGTCAGGTACTATCGTTTTCTTGCTTTAACTACAAACGTTACAGGAAGCATCTTTGCCTTTGCTGCAAAATCGCTGCTATCGTCCCGTGCCTGCATAAGCTCAGCATCCGATTCCTCAACCATTTGCTCGATGACGAATCCCGCGTCGGCCAGCGCATTCACATAGGTGGATAGCTTGCGGTCCGATAATGTCAGCGTGCCTTCACCAAGTGCTGCCGAATACCAGGATTCATCGAAATAACTTTTCTTAAAAACAAGCTTGTTATCTTCTGCAGCAACACATTTGTGAACAGGGTGAGACCAGCTGAAAATAAATACACCATCTCTCTTGAGATAAGAAGCGATTCTGGAAAAGGTACCCTCAAGGTCAGTGGTCCAGCCTATGGCGTATATGGAATAAACACAATCAAAGTAATCCACTGGCAGGCCGCAATCCTCTTCCATGGGAGAGCAGATCAAGTTTGCGGCGAGACCGCATGACTCCAGGTGCTGTGCTGCCTTTTCGATTTGTTGCTTGGACAGATCCACACCCCATAGCTCAGCTGCATTGCGTTCACCAAGATACTGCAAGGATTGCCCGCTTCCGCAGCCGATCTCCAGCATCTTCCTCCCAGAAACTTCGCCAAAAAGCTGGCATTTCTCTTCAGAAACAAACGCTCCAAAGAGAGGAAGCGAGATTGCTCCCAAAAACTCATTACCGTATGTATTCCAATAGGAGCTGTTGGTTTCATGAACAACATTTTTATTCATATCGACCGAGATGGCGCAGCCAACCTCGCCAGCACCTATAATGTTTGGTTTATAGACAGAATTCTCGCCCATGCAGACACCCTCCTGAAATAGAAGTAATCTCCTATGATATATTCTCGATATATTACGACTTACATATGGGAATGACTGACGATGCTAACGTTCCTTGTAGTGGTGTATTTTACCGTCTTAATTATTCTATTGTATCGCATTGTAAAGACTTTTCCTTATCCTAGTAAGGTTAAGGAAAACGTAGTTATTATTATTTCAACTGCCCCCTTAGCGTATTTAATAGGTATAGTCAGCAGGCCCTGGAAAGTGCCCTTGATTCTAATAAGCGCATCTATATTTTTCTTATATCTCGTTTATATAGGACAAAGAAGAAAAACTGACTAACCGACTATTAATGAGCTTGTCGGAGGCCCAACCGAATGGTTGTCGTCAAAAGCTAAGGCAGCATAACTGTTTCATGCTTGTTTTTGTAATCGCTGTACCGCCACGACCATTCGCCGTCTTGGCCCAGTGAGGCATAGTATTCGAAGTTTGCTTCGCCGTCATCGTCTGTATCCATGGGCAGGGCGATGTCCGGAGGAATGCGATCCTCTTTGCTAAATTCATCGTAATAAGAAGCCAGCACTTCGGAGTCAAAAGGTGGAGTTCGCATATACTCGTCCGTCAGTTTGACAATGTTTAGTTGTAAACTAGCATCATGCACCTTATCAAACCGATATCGAAACACCACTCGTGTCGGTTTGGCTTCGACTGCCAAGACTTTGATGCTTGGGACAGCTTCCATAATCTCTTCCCGGAACGTTGTAAGCGAAGGGCTGCTCAGTTCTTTATTAGACGAACAACCGCTCATTAGCGCAGCGGCTATCAGCACGACCCCGAATCTCGTTATGTAAGCAAATTTCGTCACGTTAAAATCGCGCCAGGCGACTTTTAATTTCACGCCTTCCGTGTTCTTGGTTTTCACTTAACACCTCCCGTATCAAGGGCTAATATAACTATACATCGTATCCATATGTCTGAGGAAGTCGGTGTAGTTTAGTGTTCATTTGGTAAACAGCTTGCTTCGATATCATGACTGTAGCGGGGGAGAGTGGAACGGGTGCAAGAAAAGGGACCCAATCCACATCGGACGGGTCCCAGTTTCTTTACTGCTTCTCATTTCCCTGAATCTTCTCGAAATAAGGGGCCAGCTTGGAGCCAAGTTCCCTCCACTGTCGCTGTTCTTCTTCGGTCAGCTTCTCCTCATGTTTGATTCCATTCTCGTCCGTGATCTTCAGCTTCAGCTGCATCAGCTGCTTAAACGACTCCTTAAACTCCTTGAATTCAACTTCCGTGAGCTTGGCTTTTGCAGTTTGAAGCATTCCCTCAATCTCTTGATAAGCTTCCTGGGAACCGCCGCGCTGCTCAATGGCTTCAGAGGAACCGAAGATATCATCGGCTAAGTAGGAAGAAGCAAATACGGCAGAGGGAATCAGAATTGCCACTGCAATTACACCTGCGATCAAGCGTTTTTTCATGGGGGATTTACCTCTCTTTTCGTTTAGATAGTGTTGATAAGACTGACGGACACGTTCATCTAGATGGGGTGGACAGTGCATCGACTCCGCCGCCTGGCGCAGCTCATAACGTAGTTCCTCGTCAATTGACATACGCGTCTCCTCCCGTCATTCCGAATTGTTTCCGGAGTTCCTTCAATGCCAGATGATGCCTGGATTTCACTGTGCCAACGGGGATCTGCAGAATGTCTGCGATTTCTTCCAGAGCATAATCGTGAAAATATCGCAAGATGACGACCACACGCAGTTTGTACGACAATTGGCGGACAAGGCCGAACAGATCATGCTGCATTTCGGACTGCAGGACAGCTTTATCCGTCCAGTCGCAATGTTCGCTGGTCAGCTGGCGATTTCGTTCAAAGAGGCGAATTCGCCGCCAGGCCTTTCTTTTCCAATCCTGTACAAGACGGACCGTGATCCCGTGCAGCCAGAACCGGAACGGACGATTCGGGTCGTAAGTGTGAAACGAACGCCACATGCGCATGTAAACCTCATTCACGATATCCTCAATGTCTTGTTTGTTGTAGATGAGAAAAGCAACCGTCCGATAGACGTCCTGGTGAGTCGCCTGATAGACAAGCTGAAAGGCCGACTCGTCGCCAATCGCTGCTTTTTCCAGCCACATATGTAACTCGTTATCATTCATAGGGGCCCCTCCTGAACAGGTTACAACCCTTAATTCGCTCCGATAGCGAGAAAGGTTCAGTAAGAGATAAAATAAAACAGGAAGGAGCAGCTCCGGCTGGCAGCTGCTTCTTGCATTCATTCGTTATGAAGAGGAATCGTCATTTCCAATTCGTTGATGTAATCTATATGAACACTTCCGTTTGTTACAAAATGAATGGACTGCTCTTGGCTTAATACAGGGAACTCCACAACAAATTCATAGTTCTCCTGATTAACTACCTGTAGTCCCCTGTGTGTAATGGTTGTCCCTGAATCGTCGTTTATCCAGAATACCATTCCATACGGATCGTTACCGTCAGCACGATAATGAACAATAGTTTTATCTGGGAGCCTCTCAATCTGCGTGATCTCAAAACGCCCCAGTTCACCTTGCTGGAGAATAATCGGTTCCTTAACAGATGGCATACGGTCAACACGGACGCTATTATCCACTGTTTTTTCGATAGTCTTATAATAAGCTTTTACAGTTACAGATTTAGGCGTGGATTCTAATGGGGTAAATTTGAGCTCCGAAGTCATGTTCATCATATTATTTAATTTCTCGCCATAACCGTGTTCATGTATGGTTTGCAACCTGATTCCCCGTTCATCAAATAACGCGTACTGCGGCACAGTTTTGCCTTCAGGCAGTTTGGTGTTCATGACCAGACCTATTGTTACCGGTGAGATCTGTATTTCTTGAACGGTTGCCGTCAAATCTTGGTGCGTTTTAGTCACCATTGGGGTAACAATACGACTTTCGGTTTTATTAACTTTGAAATCAAACTCAAACCTTTTATCCTCCATGCCTTTGAGGAACACAAGCAGCTTTAGATCAAATGAATCAGGAAGTGCATACTCTGGCATGTACTGAATAACAGTGGTATCTGTTATATTGTCGTTTGAAGGTGCCATATCAGAGCCGCTTCCCGGAAAGTGCGTGCTTTTACCATTAATGACCGGCTCTACTTCTAATATCTCTTTAATACCGTCTGGCGAATGCTGAACAATTCCGACGGACAGACGCGACCCATCGTAGAAGACTTCTGTAATCGTGATGGTTACCCCGTCGATTGTAGCGCTTTGTTGGATGGGAGTGGTCAAGCTTTTATCCTCTGCAGTTTGCAGACCCAGATCACCTGCGAGTTTAAATACGGACTCGATGAACGGAATTTGTTTTAGCGTATTAGCCATGGCTGGAGAGATGAATCCCGATCCTATGATACAAAAAGCAAAGATTACAGCAGCAGTCGATACGTAAGCGATAGTTCTAGTAAGACGCTGTTTACGTTTTGATGTTAACGGGGGTAGAGAAGCCAATGTATGATCGATACGGTTTTTAATCATGTCAGGAAGTTCGTGTGGAGAATCTTCAATGAATGGTTTAATTTCTTCATCAATATTAACACGGTTCATAGCCAACCTTCCCTTCCTGAGTGTACTTGAGCCAACCAGCAAGTATTTTTCGTGCCCGGTGGAGTCTGGCTTTAATTGCTCCTTCTGAGATTTCAAGGGTTTCGGCAATTTGCTTAAGGGAAATGTCTTCATAATAATATAGAACAACGACGATTCGCAGTTTTTCATCTAATCGATCAACGGCTTCTCTCAGATCGACTTTTTCATAATCGGAAAAGCAGGTAGGATTGAGCAGGTGTTCATTAACTTTCGTAACAGTCTTCCGCTTCTGGAGAATTTTATTGCATTCATTAATGAGAATCCGTATGATCCAGGTTTTAAAGAAAGCGGGTTCCTTTAAAGCATGTATCCCCGAATACGCCTTGAGGATCGTCTCCTGTATAGCGTCTGCGCTATCCTCATCCCGTCTGACGATGGATCTGGCTACCCGATATAGACTTAGCTCGACATTTTTTATAAGACGGACAAATGCCTCCCGATCCCCTCTTTGGGCAGTTATTACATCTTGTTCCATTTGCACATCGAATGTCCTCCTTCACAACTTTTCAAGTTCTAGTAATTAGATCGGGGGATAGGGCATTTGGTTACATAAAATTAGACAAAAATATACCATTCTTGTATTCATCCAGCGAACGGGGACCGTTATCCAGAATCCATTGCATACTTTCACTAAACACTCCTAGTAAATATATGTATAATAAGAAAATAGTTTCTATACAGCTAGAGAGAGGACGTCTTACAGTTGAAGATAAAAAGATGGATTGCTGTCATTGGCTCGCTGGTCATCATCATAGGTGCAGCTTGGATCATATACGTTAAGCTCGCTCTTAATTTTAGTGTAGATACAGAGCTGGCAGGCGTAAAGTATCAGCTGGAAGTAGCAGGGGAGGAGTCTGAGCCCGCAGCTGTGGTCATTCAGGGCAAGCTGCTTACGAGCTTGATAGGCGAACGAGTATTTAAAGGGATCGTGCAGGTGGCTGGTGAACAGATTCCAGTGCCGGAGGATCAGCGCAGGATAGAAATTCATTTTACCAAGGATGGCTGGGGCGCCATCATGTACCCTTATTTTATCTATGATGAACATACGGGGGCTGTTAAAGATGCAAAGGTGTACCAGTCACATTCAATATTCGCAAGCAAAGATTTCAGTCAAGTGACGCTGCTCCTCAGCTCGCCTGTTCAGCAGGCTGATTATGAAGTGGGAACATCTCAATCCGTATGGAACGCTGAGAATGGAATGATGTTATCTGCTCCGGCATCGACGCGTCAAGAAGCCTTGGCAATATCCAATAAGCTAATGCAGGATTTCCTGAGAGGGAAGACATTACGATAACCAACGGAGGGGGATAGAACGTGCCTGGAAGGTTCAATGAGACAGCCGCTGGGTGGATTTTTTTTGTTTCGTACCTCGCCGGCGTACTATTAACGGCATTCATGACCGCAAGCGGGAGCCCGCATCATGATAGTCTGGTAATCTTCCTGCTCTATGTCGTTATTGGCCAAATCGCCTTCAATGTGCTGCCGGCTGTTGTCTGGTTCAGATATAAGGGGATTTCGATGAAGAACACCTTTCTTCTGAATAAGGTGTCCCCCCGCACACTCATTCTGTCGCTGCTGATCTATGCAATCAGTCAGATTGTGCTGCTGTTCTTTCACCAGCTGACTGAGCTGGTGTCGATCGCGCTTGGTGCGCCTTATGCGACATCCCATTACCCGGTGGCTGATTCAATTGGCGCGCTGCTTATCCTCATCGTGAGTATCGGGATCATCCCGCCGATCTGCGAAGAGCTGCTGTTCAGAGGGGCGCTGCTGACAGGTTACGCAAGAAGAGGGGTCTGGTTCAGCGCAGGGATGACGGCTGCTCTGTTCGCCTTGTTCCACGACAATCCGTACCGGATTGCCGAATTATTCGCCTCAGCCTGGCTAGCGGCTGTTATCGTGCTGCGTGCCCGGTCTATCTACCCAGGCATGCTTGTTCATCTGTTAACGAACACCACGTACGTATGCGTTTCTTACTTTCAAGGCGGGGATATGCTGGAGGGATTAACGGCGCCGCAGGGCCCGGAGCTGCAGACTGTCGTGCTGACAGGGATCGCCTCGGCTGCCGCCTTCTTCATCTGCCGGTGGCTGTGGCTGAGAATCGAGCCCGCCGGCCAACCGCTGGCTGGGGGAGGTCATGGACCCCATACCTGTGCCAACCCCGTTTGGCTTATACCGGTCATACTGTCGGTGGTCGTATTCCTCGTGAAGTATGTGAGCTTGAACTTGGGTGCACACCTGCCCGGTTGAATCTAGCTGTGAGCTACACCAAAAGCCGCTTTCCTTACATAAAGGAAAGCGGCTTTTTTGACCAATTTATTAAATGGTATTGACTATTCAGTTGAACTGAATTATCTTGTTATTAAGTTCAACTATATAGCCGAACTGAATAAAGAGGGGTGAGATTATGAAGCATAAGTTATTACCGTTGTCTGAAACCATGCACTATATATTATTAGCTCTGCGAGAGCCTCTTCATGGCTATGCCGCTATGCAGCAAATAGAAAGGCTAAGTAACGGTACTGTTATTTTAGCAGCTGGAACATTATACGGTGCCATTGATAACTTGGATAAGCATGGTTGGATTGAACCTGTCGGAGAGTCGGGTCGGAGAAAAATTTATATGATTACTCCCGAAGGAAGGGCCATTTTGAAAATGGAACAGAACAGGCTGCTGCATATATTATCCCTGTACGAAGGAAGTGACTCGAGTGAAGAAATTTAAGATATTCTTTGATATTGAAAAAGAAGAGCAATGGCTGAACGAGCAATTACAAAAAGGCTATCGCTGCACCAATATTAGCCGATTAGGAACTTACACCTTCGAACAAATCGACAAGAGATATGTAGTGCGGCTGGATTATCAGGATTATCTACCAAAGGAGAAGTTCGAAGAATACCAAGGCATCTATGAAGACTTCGGCTGGAAGTATATTAATGGTTCCCGGCTTGGTGGGATTCAGTATTGGCAAAAAGAAGATGCTGGCCAAAATGACATCTTCTCGGATCGCCAATCCAAGCGGAATTACTATAAGAGAGTGATGGGGTATACATCCGGTTTAGGTGTCCTGTTATTGTCTATTTGTTTCATGCTCTACAAGGATTCAGGTTTATATTTAACGGAAGGTCTTTGGAGTATGGAAGGTGCATTATTCTGGAAAGCATTATTGTTCGAAACTCCATTTGCCTTGTTGAGATTGCTTCCGGCTCTAATGGTTGGCTTCTTTGCTAGCAGTTTCTATAAAGCTTATCGAAAGCAATCCCGTTTGAAAGAGAATTAATGCTGCGATCATCGGAATGGCTCGCCAAAGAATTTTCTGCATACATGCAAAATTCCCTCGGCATACGGATAAGGGGCAACGTTGTGATGGCATGACTTTGCCTCTGCCGTTGCGTTCTGGAGCAGATATCCGTGGGAAACTGTCCGAAGCATCTCGATGTCATTGCCACTGTCACCGAAGGCCATGGTGTTCGACTGAGGGACCTGATTATAATCCACCAGGAATTGCACAGCCGCTTTCTTGCCAGATCCAGCGGGGATAAAATCAACATCATAGGCGTTCTCCGGATCACCCGCCTTGGGATTGCACATATTGATGTTGATTCCGATCCCGTGATTTGCAGCCAGGTGCCTGATGATACTTAGATCATATGGGATCCTGGCTGCTGATGCCGGATAATAATAGTAATTCATTTTATACCCGGATTGACCAAATTGGGTCTGTTCGTGAAGAACAATGTTGAATGTAAGTTTTAACTCGCTGATTAAATCTTCCACATCTCTTCGGGAGAAACCGGATGCCTTTATAATCTTGGCCCACGCAGGAACAGTGACCAGCTGTCCGTCAGGCCCCGCTTCCCACATCTCTGTGCCGAGATTACTCGCTATAAAATGGGGGAGCTGCGTCATGCCGGCTAGTTTCATCTTGGCTTGTATTTGCTGAACGCTGCTTCCGGTGACCCAAGCGGTCTTAACATGATAATCTCTGGCAAGCTGCTGGAGGTAAAGCTCCAGTTCGTACACCTTGTTGAGCTGTTCAGGCAGACATTCATGCGGGTAATATGTTTCGTCAAAATCAAAAAATATCAGATATTCGGTTACAGCAGGATTATAGATGACATTCATGTGTGTGACCCTCCTACAGATTGATAATGTTATCTTAGCTGCAGGGAACGTTCCCAGGTCAATACGTTAGATGAGGTGTTTTTTTTGTGCCGACCATAATAGATATTTCACGCGTAAGCGGTCTCTCCAAGTCGACGGTATCCCGTGTGTTAAACGATCATCCCCATGTATCGATGGAAAGCAGACAAAAAGTACAGGAAGCCATTAAGGAGCTGGGATACGTCCGCAATACGCATGGGGTTCAGCTGCGCCTGCAGGCAAGCCATCATATTGGCGTGCTTGTCCCGGATGTGGAGCATCCCTATTTCAGTCAGCTTGTTCGTGCATTAAGTCGAGCTTTAAGCTGCGTTGGGTATCAGCTTGTCATCTATCAGACTGAATTATCACGTGAGTTTGAACGTGAGGTGTATGCCCGATTGTTACGTAGAGAGATGGATGCGGTGATTATTGCTCATTCCCATTTCTCGGAGAGAGAGATTAGAGAATACATAGGTTCTCACGTTGGGATCATATGCAACGAAGCGATGGACGGAGAGTTTCTCGATGTCTTTCGTCTGGATGAAGAAGACGCGATCTTTCAGGCGACAGCATTTTTGCTGTCCAAAGGACGCCGTAATCTGGTGTTCTGTATGGATCAACTGACACCATTGCAAGAGAAGAGATGGAACGGGTTTCAATTGGCTCACAAGCAAGCCGGTCTTTCGTGTACCCAATCACAATGTTATACGGGCCTGGTGACGATGGAGGATGGTTATGCATTGGGAGAACAATTATCAGCTACCGGTCAATTACCGGATGGAATAATTACGGGCAGTGACTTTGTAGCGACTGGGTTATTGAAAGCAGCCAGGCAAAGGGGAATATCCGTGCCCCAAGAAATGTCCGTCATCGGGTTTGATAACCTTCCAGTGGGATTGATGACGACACCGGAATTAACCACATTAACTAATTGTATTCCCGAAATGGTGAGGGATGTTACAGAATGCCTTATCCGGCGCTTGAAGGGGATGCAATCTGCTCCAATAGCGGAAACCTACAAGAGTTCACTGATTATACGTAGTTCTACTTGAGAAGAGAATTCGTCATCAGCGGCGATCCTAACCTTACTGCGTAAGATAAACACAGACAAGCAGGTGACCATCGTGATCGTCACGCATGACCCGATCGTTGCATCAGCAACCAACCGTGTAATCCGTTTGAAAAACTTGATCCCGTTTCCGACATTCGTAACTATGTTACAGACGAACCGCGTCCGATCATGCCCAAGTGGTAATCGTATCTACTGGTAATCGGTAGGATGGATAGCCTTCTTTGCTCGCTTTGCCAATCGAAATTAGCATGACCGGCTGGAATCGCTCCTTGTCCAAGCCAAAGACCTCCGCGATTCGTTCCTTGTCATAACCCGCCATTGGGTTGGTGTCATAGCCGTGGGAGCGAGCTACAAGCATCAGCTGCATCGAAACAAGACCCGTGTCCAGCATGTTTATATCGCGTAAGGCCGATGGAGTCAGGCTTGCATAATACGGCCTAGCCTGCTGCAATTGCATATCCTTGATGTCCAGAGGCATGTAGCCAAGTTCTACTGATTTATTATAAATTTCGTCCATATATTCACTATTGTTAGCATCGTAGAATACCGCAATAATAGCGGATGATGTCATCACTTGTGTCTGGTTGAAGGAGGCCAACGGCGCTAGTTTTTCTTTGCCTTCGGCGCTGTCGATTACAAGGAAACGCCAGGGCTGCATGTTAATCGCAGATGGGGCCCGGGAAGCTTTTGCTAACATTTCGGTCATTTCCTCTCGACTGATTTTCACTTCTGGATCGTAGACTTTAACGGAACGGCGTTCTAATGCAATTTTATTGAAGTCGTTTGTTTTCTGATAGTTGCCTGTAAGGTTGGTCATGCAGGTTTCGCTCCTTTTTTGGTTGAGTTGTGAAATGATACTGCTTATCATTACTTTTAAGATGGTAAACTATAAAGTGTACTTCATAGCAAGCGCTAAAAAGGGGAGATGGTCATGAAGATAAGTGAAGTAGCAAAAGCTAGTGAGCTCCCGATTTCAACGATTCGTTATTATGAGCAGATTGGCATTATCACGGATGAATATGTATTAAGAGATCAGAATAATTATCGGATTTATGCGCCAGGCATCATTCGTCATCTGAATGTTGTTAAACATTGTTTGGCAGTTGGCTTTTCTATTCAGGAAATCAAATCAATGATCTCGAAAAACGGAATGTCGAAGGATGAGCATGTAAGCCTGATACAAAATAAAATTAGAGAAATTGAGGCCGCTCAAAAAAAATTAGAGGAATCCAAGCAAAACCTGTATGATATTCTCACGTTGAATTGCGAAAAAGGGTTTGGGAAATATTAACGAGCCCAGGATAGCCTGATTCTTGGATTACTATGTAATCTACATATATGAAAATGTACGAGTACCTCTTGTTTATCAAGGGGTTCTTTGGCTTGTTGTGCCCGGAGCGGACGGCCTTTGCCTTCAGCGGCTGGCGGTACGGCACCTATTCAGATGGAGGAGCGGGTTTCTTCCCGTTATTCGTCAGCACCTTGCGCGCACTTTTGCTTACACAGGAAGATGCAGCTCAGAATTAATATAGATGGTAACTCTTGTTATCAAGCTCGGAACAATAGTAAAATGAAATGAGAACGTGCGTTTGTGTACTCAGGCGAGTACGGAGAGGCGTGTTTGTAATCAAATATTTCGGTGAGGAGTCGATACATGCATGATTCAATTGACAACCCGACAGGCACGGCAATTTCTGTTATTAAAGCACGGTTTGCTGGGTGAATACAAATTTTCAGGGAAGCTGGGCGTAATGGAGTTTGTGCGGCAGGTCGGCTGTATACAATATGATCCGATCGATGTTTGCGGAAAAAACGCCGAACTAGTGCTGCAATCGCGAATCCAAGGATTCACCAAAAAGATGCTCGATGAAATACTGTATCAAGATAGACTCCTGATCGATTACCCTGACAAGAACCTGGCTATTATTCCTGTCGAGGATTGGCCGTATTTTGAGCGTTACAGGGAAGCGGCCCGGCAGCATGCCAAGCGCTATCCCGAAATGGAGGCTTTGACAGAACAAGCACGGACTCACATTCATAATCAAGGTGCGTTAAGTTCGGATGAACTACAAATGGATGGCGGTTTCTCTTGGCAATCAGCAATCCATTGGAGCAGCGGTAACAATGCATCGCGGTCAGTGCTGGAGCAGATGTACTCGACAGGCGAGCTCATTATCCATCACAAAAAAGGAACGCGGAAGTATTATGATTTTTCCGAGAAGTACATACCGCCAAACCTGCTTCATGCGCCGGAGCCGTTTGAGGATGAGCTTGAGCATCACAAGTGGCGGGTGCTGCGTCGAATCGGTGCTGTTGGACTCTTATGGAATCGCGCATCCGATGCCTGGCTTAACATATGGGGATTGAAAGCAGGGCAGCGAAACGAGGTATTCCGGCAGTTGTTAAATGAAGATCGCATTATTGCTGTTACCGTAGAACAAATGAAGGACAAGCTGTACTGCCGCAAGGAGGATTTGCCGCTTATCGAAGTTGTCCTGCAAAATCCGGCGCCGAAAATGCGCTGTGAGCTGATTGCACCGCTGGATAATTTATTATGGGACAGAAAGCTGATCAATAAATTGTTTGGCTTCGATTATACTTGGGAGATTTACACGCCTGCAATCAAACGAAAATTCGGCTATTATGTGCTCCCAATATTGTATGGAGAGAGCTTCATCGGACGAGCCGAAATAATGGCTGAGCGAAAAGCTGGGAGACTCGTTGTCAAAAACATTTGGTACGAGGATGGCATTGAGCCAACTGAGCAGATCCGAACAGCTTTGAACAAGTGCGTTCAATATTTTGCAATATTCAATGGCTGCGAGACGATTTCTCAATAAAATACATACATAAAGCCTGCCGGTCGTTATCAGAACAAGGACGAGACAATTAAACTATTGCAAAAATCTACCTCAGTCTTATCGGCAGTACTGTAACTCAACCGTCTCGGGACAGTTCAGTGGCTGCCTGATTCCCGCTGAATTTGAAGATGGAGGAAGTTTTGTTAAGCTAATTTGTGAGGTCGGATATCCTGGCAGGTCTGGATGAAGAACGCCGCATGATGGGCATGCAGCCTGCCAGTGGTGACTTAGTCGTAGAGCGTACCGAGTGGTATCACTTCATATCGCTTTACAATAGAAGCCGTTTCAGGAGTGGCAAGTTATGCTATTAGGCAGGTAAGAATAAATGGAAGTTATGCTGGAGCGGCGAGAACCTGCGATCGTGCAGGTATGTTTCCTCTTCATTAAGCGGACGGGCAGGATATTGAGGAAATAAGTGGAATTTTGAATGATAGTTATAGATCTTGGGCCGGTGTCGCGGCAAGATGCCGAGGCGCTGTGAATATGGTGAATGAAAGAAGGTATAGATAATGATACGGGAGATTAAAGAGCAATTCACCGAAGAAATCCTTACAGAAGCAATAAAGCGATATGACATTAATAATGACTCGATTCGTTCATTGGGCGGTTATGAAAGCTTTGTTTATGAATACCAGAAAAACAACGTATTTTACATACTAAAAATCTCGCATACGATCAGAAGATCAATAAATAATATACGGGGAGAAATTGAATTTTTGAATTTTTTGTCGAATAAAGGGCTGGCCGTTTCAAATGCTGTTCCATCGACTAGGGGTAATATGGTTGAAGAAATTGCTGCAGACAATGGTTCGTTCCTAGCCATATCATACGAAATGGCTCTTGGAAATGAAGTGTCTGGTGATGATTGGAATGAATCACTTTACGAAAAATGGGGCGAATTCCTTGGGAAAATCCATCATGCCACAAAGGGTTACGAAGGGAGTAATCCGGCGTTAAAACGACAAGCCTGGGACCAAGAAGTTCAATTAAAGGCGGAGAAATACCTGCGACCTGATGATGCAATGATTCCAATTCTAAAAGAAAGACTAGCAAAGCTTACTTCTCTGCCCAAGTCCAAAGATACATATGGTTTGACTCATACTGATTTTCATCAAAGTAATTTTTATCTGCATAACGGACACATTTATTTATTCGATTTTGATGATTGCAGTTATACGTATTTCATACACGACATCGGGATTACATTGTGTTATGCACTTTTTTGTCCGTTTAAGGAATTTGAAAACAAAGCGGAATATTATAAACTATTTTTCCGCCATTTTATGAAAGGATATCTAAAGGAAAATACAATCCAAGAAGAAGAAATAGAATATTTGCACGATTCTATTAAACTTCGTTATGCATTGATGTATGTTTATTTTCATCAAGCAAACGATGTGTCACAATTGGATGAAGCATCAATGAACTGGTTACAAGAGCTTCAACGAGTAGCCGCTTCTGGCGACCCTATGCTGCCGATTGATTTTGTTCAAGAATTTAAAAGTATTTATACCAGTATTCATTAGAGCCAGTGAGCTGCTTATTTAGCGGCTTTTTTGTTGTATCGGTACAAGTTCGTGTCTTAAAGCCTCATTATGTAGCATTATGCAGGAAGGTTTATTACTGGTTATGTTGGGCCCAGTGGAATATATATCATCATCTAGTTGGTGGAGGAATCCAAAGTGTCTGTGCTAAGATGAAGGGAAATTCTGATTCGTTGCGAAACAAGGCTAGGAAGGGGTGCACATTGAAGAAGATACTTGTCATTGACGATGAAGTCGCAATCAGAGATTTAATTGAGCTCGTACTGAGAAGAGAAAACTACGTCGTTCAAACGGCTGACAACGGTAAATTAGCCTTGGAGCTGCTGGATACTTTTCATCCGGACCTGGTGGTGCTTGACTTGATGCTGCCTGACTGCTCGGGATTTGACCTGTGCAAAGAAATCACCGGGAAACGTGCTGTTCCTGTGATCATGCTCTCTGCCAAAAATGAGGTAATCGACAAGGTGTTGGGACTAGAGCTAGGGGCGGAAGATTACATGACCAAACCCTTTGACAATCGTGAATTGCTCGCTAGGGTCAAGGTCATTCTGAGAAGAAACGAGAGCAAGGAGGAATCAATAGAAGATACAGAAGTGAAATCTACATGCATCATTCATGAAGAGCTGACTTTTGATCTGGACAACCGAAGGGTTCTGAAAAACGGTGTATCCCTGTCTTTAACGGCCAAAGAGTTTAAAATTCTGGAAACGTTACTCAAAAGACCAGACAAAATCTTTACCCGGGATGAGCTGCTGCAGATCGCATGGGGATATGACTTTATGGGAGACAGTCGCAGTGTAGATATGACCATCATGCGATTGCGGAAGAAGCTGGAGGATAACGCGGACGAGCCGAGGTATGTCAGGACGATCTATGGATTTGGCTATCAACTTGGAGGTGGCGAGGCCTGAAGTATGCAACCCGGTTACTGCTGAATTATTTATTTTTCTCCGTGCTGTCCTTTGGCATCATCATTTTTATGGTGAATAAAGCCATCGATTACTACAGCTTCATTACCATTGAAAAACAGATGATGGAGAAGGCGGATCTATCCGAGTTGTCCTTTCGTGAGGTGTTGGCACAGCATAGATCATCGACAGGAGAGCCGCAGACACAAGAAATCGTCAGACTTGCTCTGGAGAAGCTGAAAGCTTCAGGCAAGGAAGTACGTATCTATGATAGCTCCAAGCAGTTGCTGGGCTTGGCTGTGGATGGCATCATCATTATGGATGGCAAACCTCATATTTTTGAGCAGAATATTGAGAAAGCCCTGGGCGGTAATTATGTCTACACCGTAACGGAAGATCATCTGCTTTATTTTTCCACTCCTATTCAGGATCAATACTACCAAAACGCTTATGTGTATGAGTTCGTGGAGGACATTTCCTACTTTTATGCGATTATGGACCAAATTCGTTATATCCTGTTTGCAGGTGCAGGCGGTTTTATTGTACTGATTACGTTATCCAGTCTGTGGATTGCCCGCAGCACAACCAAGCCGATTAAGATGTTGCTTGGCGCTGCGCAAAGTTTCTCTAGACAGGAGTTTCGCAGAGTTCATCTCAATCGGAAGGATGAGCTGGGCATGCTGGCAGATGGGCTGGATTCCATGGGGCGGCAGCTTCATGATTACATCCAATATCAGAAACAATTTGTCTCTAACGTATCTCACGAGTTAAAAACACCATTGGCAGCAATTCGTGGTTTCTCTCAATACTTGTACGAAGGGGAGACCGAGAACAAGGAGCTGCAAAAAATCTATGCTCATCTGCTGCAGGAATCGGACCGGCTGACGCGCTTGATTAATGAACTGTTGTTGCTATCCCGATTCGACAAGGAAGGTTCTAACGAACTGGAAGCCCGGAAGACGGAAATGAACAAACTGGTTCAGCAAGTCGCAACGAGTCTGGGTGCCAAGGCCAAAGATAAAGGAATCGAGATTTTGTTCAAGGAGGCGGAAGCGGAACCGGGGGATAAGCTTCTGACGAGCGTCCACGCCAACGTGAATCCAATGCTGATGTCCCATGCGATCGCCAACCTTGTGGACAATGCCATCAAATATTCAGGCAGTTCATCGCTAATCGAATTGAAGTTGGAACATACGCCAAGCGAGGTCGTTATCCAAATACGTGATCAAGGTATCGGTATCGCGGGCGATGAGCTGGAGAAGGTGCAGGAACGCTTTTACCGGGCGAAAAATGCAAACACAGCGAACGGTTCAGGTCTTGGTCTTTCTATTTGCAAAGAGATTGTAGAGCGATTTAATGGATATATCGACCTGGAAAGTCAAATCGGGAAAGGAACGACCGTTACGATTGTGTTACCCCGTGCGTAAAGACACGCGTAAATTGTTGCGTTACAAGATTGATACATTTCTGTTATGAGACTAACAAATGCTTTTTTTATAATCACTTCATAAGAAGAATAACAAATTATGGAGGGATCATGATGAAATCGATAAACAAAGCTACAGCTGTTTTACTGCTCAGTATCTTACTAACGATGGCGCTGACGGGCTGTCAATCCAATGGTGCCAAGTCGCCAGAAGCGGCGCAGAACTCGGCTGAAAAGAACACCTTGAACGAACAGCCCAAAGGCGATGGAGTATCAAATTCTACTGCGCCTGCTCCAGGAAATTCGGAAGGACAGAGTGGTGAAGCTATTAAGGAAGGTTCGATGGAGAAGGAAGGCAATGTGGTGCTGAAGGAGCTTGCTTTTGTCTATAATGAGAACACCATTGCGATTATGGATACAGCGAATGAAGATCAGATGGAACAGATGCTCGGCAAACCGGATAACCTGAATTCTCATACCTACAGTGCTGACGATGGAAAAAACATGGATACGTTAATCGGTTTTACAGAAAAGGTTTATACGTATCCTGGTCTGGAAATTAAAACAATCAGTATACCGGAGGGGATACAAGACTCCATTTTTCATATCGAAATTACAGATCCTAAGTACGCGACAGTTCGAAACATTAAAGTAGGAGATAGCCTAGATACACTAAAGAATGCCTACCCTGAGGGGAAACTGCTTGGTGAAGGAGCCCCTGATGAGGAGGATCACTTCCGTTACGAGCCATCTAATTATGTGGATGTGATGTCGTTTCGTATCATGAATGCCAAGGTGGAGAGCATTCAGATCTACAGCCTTCTGGACTAGTATTTAGTTCTGTGGCTGTCTTGGCATGAGTTTGTTTAAGCTCCTTCATCCAAGTTGCAAGCTTCGTCAGCCCGCTCACATCATTGTGGAACGTACAGTCTTTTCCGAGTTCGATACCTCGGAGATCTACTGCTCGAGCAGCGTTGAATCGGTAATTTGTGTGATGCGTAGAATCTGTTTCTGCTTAAGTTTATACTTCATATTAAGTGCCTCTTTCGTATATGGGATTTGTTCTTGGTCGGAACCTTTCCCAGTATACAAGAGGTGCTTTTTTCTTTCAGAGCTCACGTTTGGTCTATCATCGGCGCGCTCGTGGTGGACATATGATGCAAACGGGAAGAGAGGTATGGATCTTCATCCTTCGGACATAGGGCACCTCCAAGGTTGATAGATCAATTGTATCATTGGATCATTCGCCCGGACATAACCCGTTTGGGATAATTATAAGAGCTCGCGCAACAGGAGACCTCCGAATTAGTAATGTCATTACATACATTCTAGAAGAGGATACGCCGCACCTACTTTTCGGCAAGATGTCTATGCTGAATTGCGAGAAGCATTCTGCCCATGTAGGATCTTCGCCTTGCCGAGGTGGAACGGTTTGGAGATTTCCAAGCGAAAGAACACAGTAATTGAAAAGACACGATTTAGGGAGATGGATTAAATCAAACTATGTACTATAATAATGGGAATTAAACGAGGGATGGTGTTTCTCAATTGAAAACTTTTTATTGTGATCTGGAAATCACCTTAGATGTTATTGGCGGCAAGTGGAGACCTCTTATTCTGTATTACTTAATAAAAGGTCCTAAACGGACCGGTGAATTGAAAAGACTTATACCATCAATTTCTCAGAAAATGTTAGTCCAGTCGTTACGGGAGTTGGAGAGTAATCATCTGATTATAAGAAAAATGTACAATCAGGTACCACCAAAAGTGGAATATTCAATCTCAGAAGTGGGTAAATCACTTGAACCTACTTTGCGAGCTCTTTGTGATTGGGGTCTAAGTTATGCAGAGAAGACAATGAGCAAGGATGAATATCGGAGATTAAATATAGAATAGTGTTATTTCAAAAATCAATTATTCCTTACTTTATCACAATTATTACTTTTTGGTTACTATATAACCTAAAAGTACGTACTATTTCTATAGTGATACATGGTACATAATGAGATGGTGAGCAGGAAGGAAATCAAAGAATAATTAAGGAGTGTATTATGATGTCAACAAACACCAATCAAGTAATTCTCAATATCCGTTTCAAAATTAAGCCTGGTAAGAAAGAAATTTTCCGTGACAGTCTGTTTGCGATGATTAGCAACTTCAAAAGTGAACCTGCCTTTGTAAATGCGATCGTCTCCGATGATCTTGATCATTCTGATGATCTTGTCATCTATGAGATTTGGCAGGGAACAAGAGAAAGTTGGCTTCAGCACGAACTTACTAAACCTTATCGTGCTGAGTATGAAAGTGCGCTTACCAACCTTATTGATGATAGGATCGTAAGCTGGCTTGAACCAGTCGGTGAATGGGGAAGTACACTGACGAATGTGAGACGATAAAGCCGCCGCGCATTAATCGCGGCTTTTTTGTTCAGGATAAAAGGCTAGAACAACAAATATATACATATGTACAAAATACGGATTTTGTGCAAAAGTAGTAGCGGTTTAAATAAGAAAACCGGGCTTTCCCGGTTTTCTTCGTTTTTTCCAACCATGCGCTTTAGTTCGCTTAAATTACTGTTTCTTCTTTCTGTTCCAGCTGATCATTACTCAAACTTTTCCGGATACATATGTTTCGCTAACGTCTCAACGGTTTCGGGACCTCGGATTCCTTCGGCGCAGGCAGACAGCGGCAGAACAATGAAGCGCTGTTCCTTAATAGCTGTTACATCTTGTAAAGCAGCATAATTCTGTAAAAACTCTTTTTTCTGCTCCACGGTGGTATCACCATAATCTACGATCACAATAATCTCAGGATTACGGTTTACAACTTCCTCCCAAGTAACAGTCGCCCAGCCCTTATTAATCTCGTTAAATATATTGGAGCCGCCTGCCAACGTGATCATTTCATTCATAAAATTCTGAGCCGCCGTGAATGGCTCTTTCTCACCGCTGTCATATACAAATACGCGCGCAGGCGTTTCAATATCAGCAACCTTGGCATGGACGGCTTCAATTTTGGCTTCCATATCCGCAACCAGCTTCTCTGCCCGCTCTTCTACTCTAAAGATTGAACCAATATTCTTAATATCCCGAAACACATCCTCCATTGTCGGGCCGTTCATATTGGAGGATTCCTGGATATAGGATTTGATTCCCATCGACTCAAGATGTTCGGTTGACCCCAGCGCTTTGTCGGAAAACGCGCTCTTCCAGCCCGCATAAGCAAAATCAGGCTCAGCTCCAAGGAACACCTCTTGACTGGGATATTGATCGGATAACACAGGCACTTTGTCGTAAGCAGCTTGATACTTAGGGTGAATCTGATCATCCAGGTAGGCTGTCCCGATCATAGAATCCTCCAAACCTAGAGCCAGCATGATTTCGGTAGCGTGCTGATTCAGACTGACTGCTCTCTTAGGCGCTTCTTCAAAGGTTATGGTACGGCCTGAGTTCTCAATGATGACGGATTCGCTGCCCCCGGCATTGCCCGATTGGTTAGCAGCTGTACCCACTGTCAAGGAAGCAGGCACTTCCTGCTGCCCGCATGCTGCAGCCATACCAGCCAACATAATAATTAATGCCATTAACATCACTCTTCTATATTCTTTCATCTTTTAAAGCCCCCATAATCATAATAGTTTCTAGCTCGGCGAGAGATAAGTGATCGTCAAGTTCTGCGTTATAGGATGTATGCGGATATCCGTCTCTACTCTGAAAATTTCTCTTAGCAGCGCTGTCGTCAACAGCTCCACCGGTTGGCCCGACCGCACAATTCTGCCTTCGTCGATGACATAGATGCGGTCACAGTAAGCTGCTGCAATATTCAAATCATGCAGAGCGGCAATGATAGTCAACCCTAACCGTTTGACCAGATCCATGATCTGCAGCTGGTGATGGATATCCAGATGATTCGTGGGCTCGTCCAGAACGAGAACGCTGGCATTCTGGGCAAGCGCTCTTGCAATCATTACCCTCTGCTTCTCGCCACCGGATAACGAAGCGTAATTCGCTTGACGATAGGCCTGCATTTGAACCTGTTCTAGACTCTGCAGCACGATTGCGTGATCCGCTTTCGTATCAGCTTCCAGCAGCCTCTTGTGCGGGGATCTTCCCATGGCTACGATTTCCTCTACGGTAAAATCAAATAACAGCGGCGACTCCTGGCTAACGACCGCCAAGCTTTGCGCCACCTGGCGTGACGGAAGGGCAAATATATCCTGATTACTCAAATAAACAGTCCCGGTGTCCGGTTTGAGGAGCCGGTAAATATGCTTTAACAGCGTGGATTTCCCGCTCCCGTTCGGACCAATCAAGCCGATAAATTCGCCTTGCCGGGCTGTTAGCTGGATGTCCTTCAAAATCTCCCGCCCGTCTATGACCGAGCTCAGGTTCTCTACTGAAACAGTCACGCTATCTGCCTCCTCCAAAGGAATAACTGCTTCTTCTGAGCAGCCAGAGAAAGAAAGGCCCTCCGCAAAGCGCCGTAACGATTCCAATTGGCATCTCCTCAGGCGAAATAATTTCTCTGGCACATATATCCGCCCATATCATAATAATAGCCCCTGTTAATGCACTAACCGGCAGCACTCGTTTGTGATCGGAGCCCATAAGCAGACGCACGATATGAGGCACCATTAACCCGATAAATCCGATCGCTCCGCAAAACGATACTAATACGCCTGTTATTAGAGCCGTTACAAGAATAAGGAATTTGCGGTATGCCTCGATCGGAATTCCCATTGTAACCGCAGCTTCTTCGCCCATGAGCAGAATGTTCAAGGCGCGATATTGAGACCATAATAACAGCAGACCAACCATAACCGCAGCAGCTGGAATCGGCAGGTACTCCCACCGGGTGCCGGATAGACTTCCCATCATCCAGAACAATGCATTCCGAACACCTTCCTCCTGTGGAGAAGAAATCACAATGAAGCTGGTGATCGCTGACAGGATCATGGATACAGCAATTCCGGCCAGCAGCAGTCGAATGGTAGAGATTTTCCCGGAAACCTGCGAGAGGAAGAACACCAAGATTATCGAAAGGATAGAACCGGTAAATGCCGAGATCATGATTGCGTAATGTCCCAAGAAGCTGAAGACCCCAAACACAATAACCAATGTAGCGCCAACCGAAGCGCCGGAGGAAACACCCAGTATGTAGGGATCGGCCAATGAATTGCGCACCAGGGCTTGTATAGCCGTTCCGGTTATCGCCAAACCGGCACCGACGATCGTTCCCATAATGACTCTGGGCAATCGCAGGTTCCAGACAATATTCCCTTCAGCGGAAGACCAGTCGACCTGCATATTGCTGCCGAATGTATGATAGAATACGATTTTCCACACAGCAGCAGGATGAATAGATACCGGACCAGTCATTACGGCGAAAGTCATTGAGGCGCCAAGCAGCAGAATGAGGGCCACTATGATAGGCAGCATAGGAATATTCTTAACTGCCGCTTTCATATGGCTGGCTTGCTTTATTTCAATAAGAATCATCTCC
The DNA here is from genome assembly GCF_003233845.1 of Paenibacillus sambharensis. Classification (GTDB taxonomy): domain Bacteria; phylum Bacillota; class Bacilli; order Paenibacillales; family Paenibacillaceae; genus Paenibacillus_I; species Paenibacillus_I sambharensis. Next base: position 36,493 of record NZ_QKRB01000031.1, on the reverse strand, counting down.
CTCGAATACGTGCCAAACGAACGAAAAAAGAGCATTTAAACTCCGGCAGAAGTCTAAATGCTCACAAAAATAGTACTGTTAATATACTGCGATCAACAGCTCTTTCGTAAACACCCCCTATATCCCGTAGGTTCAAACGTGCGCATTAAACAGGCAGGTCTCCTGACTCGTCTTCATTGCCGCGCTGCGCCTTCCCATTACTCCAAGAGTAACAGTGACATCCTGCAGGCTGCTCTGACTTACAGTGGCGGGAACCGTGCCGGAATTACACCAGCTTCCCTTTTAAGCTAATTCATGATAATTAGCACCTGTTAAATATCCGATATGCAATTTTTAGTTGGACGATCATAGAATGTAGACTACTACAAAATCCATACTTTGTCTATCTGCCAGTAGCAGTCTTATCGTGCTGTGCTTTTAGCGTTCATTGCCGCGGTCACCTGGCGTCTGGCTGCTTCTCTTCAATTGGGCCAGTTCCACCCGTATTGCCTCTAGCTCCAGCTTTTTCTGCAATAGATCCTGATCATACTGTTCAATCTGCTCTTCAAGCTTGGCTGCAATTTGTTGTTTATGCGTAATCGATGCCTGCAGCAGTTCGAGCTTGTATTTTGCTTTAACAGCGGCATTTTCCGCTTTATTCACCTGCTGCTCATATTCCAACTGCCTGCGGATAGGGAATACAATGCATTCGTAGCGCATCCCCCCATTTATCTCATGGCGAGCAGCATTTAACAGTACGGGCAGGTTCTCACCGGTGGTCGTCTGCAAGGTTAAGAACATTTCGTCCACCCTGTTATTCAGTGTCGCCAGCGGAGTGAAATAGATATTGAAGAATATACGGCTGGGACCCGACAATATTAGATTAATCGGCTGTCCCTTCAACTTGGTCTGTTCACTGTAGCCTAATAAGATCAGTAAGGTTGTATTCACTTCAGCTATCTTCAGTTCTTCCGTCAAGGATACAAAGCCACAAGGAACAGTATTCAACCTTTCATCCATAAAACATCCACCTGTCATTCTGTCGAATCAATCGTTGGTATGGAGTCTAAATAACTCTGGATTATGCTTATCGTTTCCTCTGGATGGCTGAGGTGCGGACAGTGTCCGGTGGCTTGCATAAGCTGATAAATGCTGCCCGGAAGCTGGTCATGTACATATTCCCCCACTTCCACAGGCGCTATTATGTCTCCCTGACACTGCATAATGAGTGCTGGTACTCTCACCTTCTGCAGCTCCTGCCGGGTATCCGCAAAAAAAGTCGCCACAGCAAACCGGCGGGCAATCTCCGGGTCAATGGAACAAAAGCTTTCCTCCAGCTCTCTACTAAGTGAAGGACGATCCGGATTCTGCATAACCGCCCCTGACAAGTAGTTAGCCCAGCCGGCAAAATTCTTATCCAAAAGCTCAATAAGACCCTCAAGATCTTCCTTCGTAAAACCACCGTAGTAATCCGGCGGATCATTCACATAACAAGGTGACGGTCCAATCATAATCAAATGAGCAAAACGCTGCGGATCCCGGTTTGCCGCGAGCATCGCAATCGTAGCGCCTACAGAATGTCCCACCAGTATAGCGTCCCTTGCGTCTATCGCTTCGCAGATTTGGAGCAAGTCCTCAGCATAGCCCAGCAAATCCCCATAACGTATAGGATCATACGCCTGGTGATCAGAAAGACCAGTTCCAACATAATCGAACAGCACGACCTTATATTGATCTTCAAATGCTGGCGCGATCAGCCGCCACATATTCTGATTGCAGCCGAACCCGGGTGCGAATATGATCGGTCTTTCCCCATGCCCAGATACATTCACATGGTTTCGTTTATATACATCAACCATATCCATCATAGACTAATCTCCTTAAGAATAAGCTGCTTTCATCTCTGTCATTCACTTGATAAGTAACTTGAAGCCAGTATAACACAACTTGCCATCAACCCATGAACCTCCCTGAAGATATACCCTTTAACAGCTGGTTCATAACTCATAATTCTGCGATAATAGAAATAAGAAAAATCAGATTATTGTTTACATAATCATTATTATGTATTCTTTTTCTTCGACTATCAAGCTCATCCATAAAGAGGTGCTCCAATATGAATGTCATCAAAATGAAAGACCGTCAGGAACTTGATAAGCGAGTCCCCCATATGCCTTGGTATGTAGAAAAGTTTATCGACTATAAGCTGCCTGACTTATCGCCTTCCTCCTTGCTTGAATATGTCCGTGATTATGAAACCTTCTTCAACTGGCTGATGGCTGAGGGCTTAACCGACGCCGCCAGGATGAAGGAAATACCGATCACCATCCTTGAAACCCTGCATATGGACAGTGTGGACCAATACAAGATGTTCTTATCTACCTATAAGGAGAAATCCAACAGCCGGACTACCATATCCCGCAAGCTGTCATCACTCAGGTCACTGTTCCATTATTTAAGCCAGATTGCAGAAGATGAGAACTTCTACCCCCTTCTCAAAAGGAATGTCATGGCCAAAGTGGCAATCAAGCGTACTCATAAGCCGAAGGATACGGCGGCCAAGCTGGAGGGCAAGCTGCTGCAGGAGGAAGAAATCACAGAATTTCTTCACTATATAGCAGATATTTATCCCGCAGACGTCTCGGGCAACAAGCAGGCTCTATACGCCTATGAAAAAAACAAAATCAGGGATTTATGCATCGTTTCACTAATTCTGCATTCAGGGCTTCGGGTTTCCGAGGTTGTCAATATGAATGTGGACGATGTGGATATGAAGAAAAAGCTGCTGTATGTCTTCCGTAAGGGCAAGAACGACGACACCTTCAAAACGCCCGTCTATTTTCGCAAGGATGCTTCCGAGGATTTAGCCGCATACCTAGCGCAGCGTGAGACGATGTACAAGCCGCCCAAGAGGGAAAAAGCCTTATTCCTTGCTATGGCGAACGGGAGGTCCGAAGGCTCACGAATGACGAAACGGGCCATTCAAGAGATGGTGATCAAATACGCCAAGCGCTTCGGCAAGCCATATCTGTCTGTCCATAAGCTGCGGCATTCATTTGCCACGGATTATTATGTCCGGAATGACATCTATAAGACACAGGAACAGCTCGGGCATGCCTCCCCTGAGACGACGCAGATCTACGCTCATCTCACGGACCGCACGATGGCAGAAGCAATCGATAAAGAATAGTGTTCTTCCGAAACAAAAGACAAAAGCGGCTGATTCAGCCGCTTTTGCCCTGTCTCATTCATGAAGGCATGATCAAATTATCAGGTCGTTTCACGGTCACGATTGCGTCCGCGAAGACCGGACAGACCTAGCAGGCCTAGCAGACCAAGCCAGCCCCAGTCCATACCGTCATTAGCAGCATTCGCTCTCAGACGTTGACCAGTCATCGTATTGTTGCCATTACCTGCGCTGTTGACACCATACCTGCGGAAGCCGTTGTTGTTGTTGGTATCCGTGGTATAGTTGTTCATGCCCCGGTTGTTGCCATTGGCTGCTGTATAAGCGTTAGTGCCTGCCGTAGTACCAGCCATACCGCGTGTGCCATACTCATCCGTGCCATTCGTAACTGTTGTGGCTCCCATACCACCGCGGTTTGTCATGGAAGAACCAGCGGCACTGGCTCCGCTCTCCGCGAACGCCGGTACAGACAATACTACCATTAGAGACGATGCAGCCAATGCTGTTTTGATTGCTCGCTTCATGCTTTTGCTGCCACCCTTCCGCACTGTAGTTTGAGCTAAGAATACTGCTTAACCCAAACTTGTTTTTCCCCTTATGACTGGCGGTCATTCAATTCAGGGGTGGCAGTTGCTGGCATGAGAGCCTGAAGCCTACATCTGCGAGTTCATTCCGTAGCTTTCCGCAGTCATCGGTTTGCCCGCAAGCCAATCCTGCATCAAGCCTTCGAGGGTTGATGCGATAATCGGATACTGATCTGCGAGCAGTTTGTTACGGTCAAACTCATCCTGCAGGTAATCATTGTCCGCAATCATAACATGGTTGTCATTTTCTTCCAGATGCATATAGCCATAACCATTCTCGTCCCATTTGAACAGCGGCATATAGAACTGCAGTATGCCATCCTGATCCGTCTCTCGGTCAGCCTCGACAATGGAGGTAACTGACTCACCCTCTTCCTCTATCGGCAGCAGCGGCAGAAATCCAAGTCCCGGGCCGAATCCTCCGTTGCCAACATTCATATATAATTGACGCATCAGCTTGGGCAGCGGATATCCCAGCCTCTCCTCCGCTTCCTTTACTTCTGCTTCTGTCAGAGCAGGAGGCAGATCAGGCGAGCTTGCCTGCTCATTTATGTACCTTCTCGTCACTTCAACCCAATCCACATCCAGATGCTTGTCATTCAAGTTTGTGTATCTGTTCATACCCATCATCTCCTCACCAGCTGTTTGTTACTCATTAACCGAACTTTCTTTCCCATAATCTTACCATCCGCAGAATGTATCTTTTATTTAATAACATTAATATTTTGTAACATTAAATGAGCGTGCGTAAAAAAAAGCCCCTTACCCTAGTATAGGGATAAGGAGCTGAATTCATTTATACAGCAGGCTCTTGATTCAGGATCGTCTGAATTATAACCGTTAGCTTATGAGGCTCATAAGGCTTTATCAGGAAATGCCTGATGCCCATCTTGGCCGCACGGTCCTGTTCTTCAAATGCGCTCGAAATGACAATCGGGATCTGGTTTAGCTTGTCCTCACTGCGCATCTGTTCAATGACTGCCCATCCGTCAAACTCTGTCTCCAGCATGAGGTCTACCACAACTACCTTAGGACTGATGGATTTCATTGCATGGACTGCTGTACTGCCTTCCGTAAACAGATGCACCCGGTAGCCATTGCCTTCCAACTCCTCCCGGAGCATAACGGCGAGGTTCCGGTCGTTCTCGATCAGCATGATATCGGCTGCACCCGTATCTGATGGAGAAGGGTAGCTTTGTTCTTCACCGCCTTGTTCCTGCGGCTCAAATAAAGGCAGACTTATTGTAAAGGCGCTGCCTTCTCCCAATACTGAGTGGACAGAGATATCTCCTTTGTGACGGTTGATGATCTCCTTGACAATCGCAAGGCCAAGTCCTGTCCCCCCGATCTCCCTGCGGTCACTGTTGTCTACCCGGTAGAACTTATTGAACAGATTTGGCAGGGCGTCTGCCGGAATACCAAGCCCTTCATCCTGGGTTGTAACCAGAAGTCTCCCCTTCTCGGTACGGAGATGGATCGTAATCTTACCGCCATGCGGGGAATATTTAATGGCGTTATTGATCAGATTCGTGAATACCTGCAGCATCTTGTCCCTGTCTGCAAATACAATCGCTTCCCGTGCTTCATCTTTCCAGATCAGATTATGGCTGCTGACATTAACCTTCTGCAGTTCCATGGCTTCCTGCACCAGCTCACCCAGCTTAGCAGGCTTCATATCGTAGCTTTGTCTGCCGGACTCCATCCGCTGCAGATCCAGAAAATCATTAATTAATGTCGTTAACCTTCTGGCTTCCTGATGGATGGTACTAATATACTTCCTCTGTCTATCCGGCTTAAGCTCCCGGTGCAGCAGCAGTTCCGCAAAACCTAATACACTTGCCAGCGGTGTACGAAGCTCATGACTGACGGTGCTGACAAATTCGGATTTCATACGGTCTACTTCATATTCCTTCGTTATGTCCCTGTGTACGAGCAGTACACCAAATAATTCTGATCCGCGGTATAGCGGTTCATAATAAATTTGAACATAACGCTTCACAGGCTCGTGGAGCTCATAATTCATACTAGTAACGCCCGCCACTTCACCCTTTACAACCTGTTTAATAAATTGAATAAGAGCCTGTGGTTCTGCAACCTTCTTCTGCAGCAGCTCATTGAAGTCTGCTAACTCCATCCTGCCACCATACTCAACACATGTCTTCAAATCGAACATTTCATACCACATCCGATTCACATGCAGAGTCAAACCATTGGTATCCACTAGCTGAACGGCTTCTTGGATCGTGTTGAGCATATCATGGTTGATTTGGCGCTGGTATTCCGATTCCTCATAGATGCCAAGCTTGGCCAGTGCAAGTGAGATCTGGGTAGCAAGACCGCTGATTTCCTCTTGTTCCTGGTCACTTAGCTCTCTGCCAATCTTGGTCAGCAGCAGACATGCAATGATCTCATCATTGTCACCGAGCACGGGTACATAAGTATCCGTAACTTTTATCCCATCTAAATGATAAGCTCTCTCCGCATCGGTTGCCTCCCGCTCATGGATATAGAGGTTTCTCTTCTGAATCGCCCGTGCCATCAGGCTCTCACCATAATGATTGGCAAAATGCTCCGCCGCTTTATCGCTCAAGCCATATGCGGAATAATCGCCACCATTGCCAGTCAGAATGATCATACCTTTATCGGAACCCGTAAGCTTAACCAGATTTGTTATGATACTGTCGAGCAGCTCCTGTTTATTCAGCGTATTGGCAAGCGACTGTACAAGAAGATTCCGCTTCTGCAGAAACCGCTCATTCTCGGACATTTTGCCAAGCGCATGTTCAAGCTCTTCCTGCTGCATCTGCAGTTCATCCTGCTGGGCAAGCAGCTCCTCATTTTGCGCCACAAGCTCTTCTTCTTTAGAATGCAGCGTAATCATCATCGTCTCCAGCGAACGGGCCAACCTTCCAATCTCATCCTCACGTTCCTGGTAGTCAAAGTGGGCATGGTCGCCCCGGGCAAATCTGCTTGCTGCTAATGACAGATTGCTCAGAGGGCCGCCAAGATCTACGGACATACGGCGTACAATGAACAAACTAATAACGAGAATCAGTCCGACATAAAGGATAAACAAGATGCCCTGTCTTGCAAAATCACGGACAAGCTGAGTATTCTTCTCCTGCTCGGCTTTTCTCAGATAGGCTTCAAAGTCATTTGCATAGCTGATTAGTTCATTGACAGGGTTAGACGCATCGGCCGATATCAAACTGCGCAAAGCTTCATAGTTACCCGATTTAGCATACTCGACAGCAACAGGCAGCGTACTAGAGAAGTAAGTATCGAAGAACGCTTCTATAGCCTGGATGATCTCCAGCTCTGAGGTGGTAAGACCCAGCTGTTTGAATTCTGCGATCGACTTCTCCAAGGCTTCCTTCTGCTCGAAGATCTGCTCGTATTCAAAGTCAGTCAAGTACACATAATACCCGCGTGCCCTTAGAATAATGTCGTTCGTATGAAGTGCGATATCAGATACAAGCTCTTGTTTGGTCTTCATCTCCCGGGTGGATGCCTCATAATCACTGAGAAGTCTGGAAGAACCCCAAACCATTAGTATCGATCCCAGCAGGATGAGCATGATCGTGAAGATCAGCATGGACATGAACCGGCGTGTTATGCTGACCCGGTAAAACCGTCTCCATTTAGCCATCCAGCATATCTCCCACCTTAGCAATGAGATCCAAAGGGCTAAATGGCTTAGACATGAAATCGTCAGCTCCGGCTTGCAGCACCTTATCCTGCTCAGTCTGTTGACTCTTGGCTGAAAGCATTAAAATCTTCGTATGCTTCCTGTTTTCCAGTTCACGCGTTCGTTCAATAACCTCAATACCCGTCATCTTGGGCATCATGTAATCGAGAATGATAAGATCAAACTCACGTTCCTGTATTCGTTCGAACGCTTCTTCCCCGTCACATGCTACCTCAATCTCATAGCCTTCATCCTCGAGAGAATCCATAACGAGCATGCGCAGAACAGGTTCATCTTCAGCTAGCAGTATCGCAGCCATGCTTCTCCTCCTATTACAATCGTTCTTGATGATAATTCCAGTATATATCTCATTCCTATACCAACTTCTTAGCCAAGCGGCGGATTCTTGCCTCCAGCTCCCGAAGGCTGAACGGCTTCATCATATAATCATCGGCACCAAGCTCCAGCGCCTTAACCCTGTCCGCTTCATTGTTGTCCCGCGTAAGCATGAGAATTGTGAATTGATCCTTATTATCCAACCGCTGCAGAAGCTTGAGAACCTGCAGTCCATCGAGCCCAGACGTATTGCGGTCAAGGACAATCATGTACGGGTCGCTGCTCTTCAGCCATTCATCATCAAGCAGCTCTTCGCCCGAACGATAACTTCGGATTTGTCCATCCACATAATCAGGGAAGGCCGACTTCGCATATTCATACAGCAGGGAACGGATCATCGAGTCAGCGTCCAGAATGGCTACCCGGATGATACGGCGAAGTTTTTCCTCATTTTGATGGACAAAATAAACCGGAAGTCTGCTCTGCTTGGCTTTCCCTATGGCGGCCTGTGCGCGTGCCACGCATGTCTCGCCACCAGGAGATGTGCGTCCTACCCGGACAGCACCAACCGTCATACTGACGCGGATAACTCCCTGGTCAGTTGGGAAGCCCACTTGAGCAAAGCGTTCTGCAGCCAGCCTCATTCTGTCTTCGGCTCCCTCCTCACTCTTAATTAGAACGAGGAATTTAGCACCGGAATACCGAATAAGCCCATCTTCATCTGACATCACACCGCGCAAAGCTTCCGCGGCAGCGTGCATCACCTGGTCTCCAATATGCGGGCCGCTGTTTTCATTAATAACCCGGAGACCGTTCACATCTGTGAGTGCGAGTACAAAATGCTCTTCATCTTTCAAACGGTGAACATACAGCTCAAACTCTTGGCGCCATGACTCCTGCTTGAGCGCTCCTGTTGTCTCGTCATACTGCTGGATCCGGTCAAACAGCTTCTTGCGATCCAGCTGGCGTTCAAGCCTGGCAATGAATTCTCCCATATCAAAGGGCTTAGCTACAAAATCATCTGCCCCCAGCCTATAGGCCTGGATTCGAGTTGCGCGATCGTCGACTTCGCATACAATCGTAGTGGGAATGAATTGATACTTCATCTTCTCGCGGAGCGACAATATGAGATCAAAGCCGTTCACTTGCTTCATGTTTAGGTCAAGCACAAGGCAATCCGGTCGATAATCATGCAAATACTTCAGCGTCTCATGAGGGTCAGTAGCTGCGAGCACCATATACCCGCGTTTTTCCAGCTCTTCTTTCATGTAAATCAGGAATGTGGCGTCCTCATCAGCAAGTAATACAATGGGCTGTTCCTTGCGTCCTGATACGGACATGGTAAACAGCGCCTCCGGAAGCATGCCGTTCTGATCATCCGGGCCATAACACTCTGCAAGAAGCGGCAGCAGAAAGGAGCGTGCCTCTTCTATAGGAATCGGCTGCCTTGGAAGTTCACCAAGCTCATTCATAAGCTGCCTGGCCTTGTCCGATAATTCTGCCATGCCGATCGTGCCGGACGTTCCGCTAACGGAATGCAAAAACCGGTACAGCTCTTCATGAGCTAGAAAGCTGCGTTCCTGCTCAAACCACTGTTCCATCTGCTTCTGTATAGAGCTAATCAATGCTTCTTGATATTTCCTCATGTTGTCACCCGCAATCGTTAGTGGCTACGTCTTCCTTAAACGTTCATCTATTCTCCGGCTCATCGTCAACAAAACGAGATTAAAGTCTCAAATACTACAAAGTTCGACATAAGTTTAGAGATTCCTGCATCTAACGAAAATCTAACATAAAAACTCATAACCAATAGTTGACATGGTTAACCCCAGCTTGGGAGAAGATCACTGAACATAAGCTCATATTAGCTTTAAAAAGAAAAAAACCACCCGGAGGGTGGATAACTGATTGCAGCTTATTTGTTCTTCCCGAGTCGGTCAGCTGTACCCTCAAGAGGCGTTTCACCTCCGTAACGTACACGCTCGTACCAATCGAATAGTTCTCTGTCATTCATGTCCGCATTCGGCTGCTGGCTGATCTGCTGCATATTTTCCTTCGGTGTCTTCGATAACTGATACCGGTAGCCGGACCTCCTGGCCTCATCGGCAAACCGCTTACGGAACAGGTAGCGGATTCTCCGTTCCTCCGTCCACTGTGACCAGCCCTCGCCGAACAAACGTGCTGCAGTCAAACGTTCGCGTACAGTTTCCCGCCAGTTCTTCTTTGGCTGAAGCGTCTCGATATCATCGATATACCCTGTATACGCTGCCTCCCCGTTCCTAATGGAAAAGCGCATCAGCCAGCGGCTGACCAAACGGTATAATCCAGGCGCAGCCCGAAACAGCTTGTATAGAACCCATCCGGCTGCAAGCACAAGCAGAATCTGTACGGCATACATAAGTATAACTTCAAGCCACTTCCAGAACATAGATGGCTCGCCTTCAGGTGGCGGGAGCATCTCTTCAGGCGGAGGGGTACTCGCAGGCGGTGTTTCAGGCGGAGGGGCGCTTTCGCCGGATGACAGCAGGGCAAGCAAGGCTTGCAGCTGGCGTCTTAGCCACTCCAGCCCCCGCTGGATTTGGCCGGCTGCAGCTAACAGAACGGATGCTGCAAGGAAGCACAGAATGAGCCCGCGGTTACGGTTTAATACCATAGCTGGCAGTGATCTGTCTGATTGTTCGTTGAAATTGGCACTCAGCAGCATGATCCTGTTTAAGCGAAATGCGATTATCAGGAGCGCGGCTAAGCCTGCAAACAGCCAAACCAGGCTGTATGCGGATAATCGATCGACGCTTCCGGAGGCTGCAGAACCGGCAAAATACAACAGGACCGAAGGAGCCAATACTTGACTGATTTGTGCCCGGTCTCCCGGGTCCAGCGGCTCGGCACCACGGTAACCGAAGAAGGCACCTGCGAGTGCAGCCGGAACCGTATACCAGCTGAAGCCTGACAAGAGGGTGGCTGGAAGGGCGCCAAACAGCATGGCGATAAGCAGGCGATAGGCCAATACAATCCTGTTACGTGTTAGCAGCTTATTCAGGGAACCAGCCAGATAGATCAGCGGCATAGTCAGTATCCACAGCCATCCTAGCGGCCCTGCAAACCAATATTCAGCAGCCACAATAAGTGGCGGCAGAAACATCAACGTCTCAATAGCTCCACGCCACAGCACAGTACCCAGGAACCGGCTCATGCATTCACCTCCTCCCCGCCCGACGCGCCAGGAACTAATACCCAGTTTACAGAGTGGCCGAGCATACTTAGACGCTCAGCCGCTTCATTCATCTTGTCGCTCCGGTAAGCAGTAATCAGCAGGATATCGGTTCGCTCCTCCAGCTGTTCAGCCATACTATCTATCAGTTCGTGAAAGGAAAGCACCCTGTAAGGAATCAGCTTGGCCAGCGCTTCATACAGTAAGCTCAAATTCTGTATGCCGCTACCGCTAGGCAGCCATATCATTTCCCGTTCTGCTTCTGCTTGTCCGCCATTGGAGGCGAGACCGGCTTCAAGCCCGTATTTCGCGGCATATTCCGCATAACCCGCTGCCATACGGATGGCCTGCTCGATTGTCTCTACATCTGTCGCTTCCTTCCACATGCCTTCGCGATCCTCCACATTGAGCGCAATCATCAGGCGAATGTCCGAGGTGTATTCCCGCTTGTGCACCTGCAGCTTCCCGGATCGGGCGGTTGCAGACCAGTTAATGCTCTTTGGCGAGTCGCCGGCTCTATATTCTCTTGTCCCTGCTACAGCGAACGGGTCATCGACCACCCATCGCTTAACAGCGATATCACCCTGCCAGCTTGAGCTGCTAACCGGCAGTTCGTCCAGCGGCATCGGATCAGGGTAGACGATCAGCCGGATGTCAAAGGCTCGCTGCTCTGTGACCGGATAGAGGCCAAACAGGTCACCAGCCGATATCGAAACGGACTCAAGGCGGTAAAGTCCCCGCTTCAGGCAGGTGACTGAATGCCGCCTGGTAATCCGCATATTGGGCGATAAGCTGAATAAGCTCTTATGGTTCTGATAAATGTCACCCCTGCTGACATCGAGATTTGCAAGGGAACGAAAGTGAAGACCGCTCTTGAATTGTGACTCCACACGCAGCCAGGGAACCGGCAGCCACTTCTCATTGGAGAGCCGCTCGATCAGCTCAATCTCATCTCCGACAAAGCAGGCTGAAGCTGACAAGCTTCGTTCATACTGGATGGCCCGCAGGCTAAACCGGCGAAATATCAGGGACTGAAGCAGGAACAAGGCTGCCGCAGCCAGCAGCAAATAGTGAAAGCCCATACCTGCGCTCCCTATCTGACCGGCATGTCCGCTTCTGCGGGAACCGGTATTTGCATCAGCAGCCTCTCCACCAGCAGCTCTGCGGACTGCGGCTTCAAGCGGCTGCCGCCTCGCAGCAGCATGCGATGTGCCAGCGCAGGGATAGCCAATGCTTTAATATCATCTGGTGTTACATAGTCTCTCCCCTGCAGAGCCGCATAGGCTTGAGATGCCTTGAGCAGCGCCTGGGTTCCCCTGGGGCTAATCCCTGTATGTATGTCCTCATGCGAACGGCTGGCCTCGGCTAATGCAACAATATAGCCAAGCAAATCGGGATGTGCCTTCACCCCGGAACATACCTCCTGAGCCGCTGCAAGTTCCTCCCTTGTAACAACAGGCTTTACTTCATCCATCGGGCTGGCTTCCATAAAGCGTTTAAGAATCGCTACGCCTTCTTCGGCAGAAGGGTAACCCATGCGCAGCTTGAACAGAAACCGGTCAAGCTGTGCCTCAGGAAGCGGGAAGGTGCCCTGATTTTCAACCGGATTCTGAGTCGCAATCACGAGGAATGGACGCTCGAGCACCTCTGTCCGGCCGTCGATGCTGACCTGCCGCTCTTCCATGCACTCAAGCAGGCTGGACTGCGTCCGCGGAGTTGCCCGGTTGATTTCGTCTGCCAGCAGAACGTTCGTAAACAGCGGTCCCGGCCGGAATTCGAACTGCCCGCTCTGCTGGTTGTAATAATGAATGCCCGTCAGATCGGATGGCAGCAGGTCCGGCGTAAACTGTATGCGCTTAAATTTACAGTCAAGCGAGTATGCCAGCACCTTGGCCAGCATCGTTTTACCGGTGCCGGGCACATCCTCCAGCAGAACATGCCCGCTTGTCAGCATCGCGATCAGCAGCTTATCGATTATCGCTTCCTTGCCTACAATAACATGACCGACACTGGTTCTAACTTTGTCTGCAACTAGCTGTACGGCTTCTGCTTTCATCTCATTCATCCCTTCGATGCTCTCTATAGATTACTGTAGCTCGAAAGTAGTGATGAAGCAAATGGATTACATAATATATATTATGTTAACTAGTTGGCTGAAGCCGGCTCCCTGTCGCGAACAAATTTCCATGTTAAACCCTCTCGCCCCCTTCATATAATCTTAAAATAACTCCGGACATTGTTTCGATATAATGAACTCATCTTTGACACAGGCACGGAGGTAAGCGTCATGAAGTTCCCGATCCCCAAACGATTCAATACTATATTTTTCCGGTTGCTCTTCTCCTATGCGGTACTAATTGCCCTGACCACCTTATTTATGGGTACGGCCTCCTATATGTATTTCACCGATAATTTCAACCGTGAGGTTGAACGCGTACATAACCGTATGCTAAGCAATGTTCAGCATACGGTAGAGCAGCAGGTGTTTCACAAGGTGCAAAGCGCCTATATCGAGCTGTCATCGAATTATCGTAACAAGAATGATGTGCTCTTATTCTTTCAGCAGCCGGTAGCAGATAACAATGCCAAGATCTCCGAAGCCTATCAGCATCTTAAGTACATCGTTAATTCCAGCGGCGGGCTGCTGGATTCTGTAGCCGTTTATTACCGTAAGAACCGGATGATGATCTCTTCACTGGAGGGCTACAAGTCCTATTCCAGCTCCGAGGATTGGAAGCAGCTGCAGTGGCTCGACCGCCAACCCTTCGGCGGCAGCAACTTTCTATGGTCGGACCATGTGCCTGCCGGTATAGCCGGACCGACTTCCAGCACAGTATTCACTTTTGCAGCCGCCTATCCCTACGTACATGATGACAGCAATTCGGGCTACATTCTCTTTAACGTAAACAAGAATGCGGTTGCACGGGTGCTGCAGTCCCCGGACCGGAGAGTTGATGAAGGCCAGCTCGCCATTATAGGTCCCGGCGGCCTGCTGATCTCCAACGACCCTGCTCAGGAGAGATTGCTTGCCCAAGCTGTACAACCTGAGGTTATGTCAAGAGCCGGCACAGGCAGTGATATGATAACAATAGGCGAAGATGCACATATGCTGTCCTACCGGCATCTTCCCTCAGCGAATGGCTGGACAGTAGCGAGCTTAACGCCCGTAGAGCAATTCTATGCCCAGTCAAGAACCATTCAGCAGGTAATCTTGGTGATTGGCCTCGTCGCTATCTTGCTGGGCGCGGTTGTCTCCAATATCTTTACCAGCCGAATCTACCACCCGCTTCGCACACTGATGGAACGCACCAGGCATCTATTCCAGGACTCCCCCGCTGTCCGTAAGGATGCAGATGAATATGTGCAGATCAATAGCCTGATCGACAATTTGTCCGTTAAGGTTACCCAGCTGGAGAAGACACTTGATGCCAACATGCCGCTTGTTAAACACAGCCTGGTAACAGGGCTCCTTCAGAATACCCTGAAGAACCGGGAAGAGCTCGATGACCGGCTGCAGATGCTGGGGCTTTCCTCACTAGCTCACACGGCCTGCTTCAAAATCAGGCTCGATAACCAAACGATGGCGTCCATGACGATAGAAAATGCCCAGTTTATTATGTACCATCTGATCGATATGCTGGAGAGCGGCAATGAGAAAAAGCTGTTTGTGCTGGCTGTGGAGACCTTTGGCCAGACGATCAGCGGCATTGCCTGCGGAAGTCTTGCGGACGACGATTCGATAACCAAGCGGTTCCTGCAGCTGCAGTCCTATGCCTACGCTAACTTCCGGTTAAGGCTGACCGGGGCGCTGGGAGATTGGCAGGAAAATCCCCTCGGCGCTCAGCAATCCTACAAGCAGGCAGAGGCTTATATGCAGTATCGTTTCCTCATGCCGGACGAAGATTGGTTTCATGGCAGCCGATGGAAGCTGCGGGAAACCAATGAATCGCTCCTAGAAGGCAAATGGAGCTCTGCCTGGCTAAGAGCATTAAAAGCCGGCGATGAAGCAGATGCAGCTGCTATCCTCCTTACGATTGTGGACAAGCTGGTCAACGGTCCATACTCTGCCAGCTATGCTTGCCAGTCAGCCGCGGATTTACAGCATACGTTCCGTCAGTGCCTGCTGGACTTGAATATCGCCCCGTCGGATCTGTCGGTGCAGGATATTGTCAGCATAGAGGATTTTGCATCCATCCGTGAGTATGCAGACTGGCAGCAGGCGGCCCTGTCCTCCCTGTCAGCCATCCGCAAGGAGCGTTCCGGAAGCAGAAGCCAGGACATTGTCGACCGTATCAAACGCTATGTCAGTGACAACCTCGATGGCGACCTATCGCTTAACGCCGTCGCTGATCATGTTTCGCTCAGCCCAGCCTATGTCAGCAAAATATTCAAATCCGCAACCGGCGACAACTTTGTGGAATACGTCACGCAGGAGCGGCTGCTACACGCAAAAAATCTTATCCAGACAACGGAGTCAACCATCGAGCAAATTGCTAATCGTGTCGGGTATTACAATCCTGCTTATTTCACCAAGAAATTCAAACAGGCATTCGGAATGACTCCGAGTGACTTCCGGCTAACCCTGCATGCCAGAGAGATGGCCTGATTGCCAATAAGCCTGTTAAAGCAAGGGGCTGTTCCTGCGAGGTAGTCTTCAGCTGCCTCAGGAGCAGCCCCTGCTCAGCTTGCCGGATAAAGCGTTTCCCCTTTCGTTCTCTCCCATACAGCGGCTTGCCAAGTCAACGGCTTCGGAATCGGGTATTAATACAGATGAGAAGGCACTCGGGCAGAAGCCCTTACTGGGATTTTTTCTGAGGGAGAAAATATGGCATAATCTAGAGTAGCCCTTTACGCAGCACCGGAAGGAAGTGATAGTTTGCAGGACCAACAAACGAACGAGTCCTTTATTGTTCAATATAAAAATCATTTAAAAGCAGGGGATCTAACAGGCTGTCTTGCCGTTCTACAGGAGCTTCAGCCCTTTGATATCGCCGTGCTGTTCGTCTCACTTGAACCTAAGCAGCAGCCTCAGCTGCTCCGCATGCTGGATACCCGGCTGCTTGCCGATATGATGCAGGAACTTACTCCAACTGCCCAGTATGATGCTTTCCGTCTCCTTGGCCGGAACCGGACGACAGAGGTCATGGACAGAATGGACAACGACGATCTCGCTCTGTTCCTGGATTCTCTGACTGAAGAAGACCGGAACCGGTTCCTCGCCGATATGGATGCGGAGGAATCCGAGAACGTGCAGCGGCTGATGAATTATCCGCCGGAGACCGCCGGCCGCATTATGACGAACCGTTATGTATGGATTCCTCTCTATTACTCGGTTAAAGAAGCCGTCGGGAAAATACGGGAATTCGCTGAAATTTCTGAAACGCTCAGTTACCTGTATGTGATTGATGAGGCGAAGAAGCTTATCGGGGTCGTCTCTTACCGCGACCTGATTCTGGCCGATGCCACCGACCAGATAGCGGACATTATGTACACAAGGGTTATTTCCGTTACTGTGGATACGGATCAGGAGGAAGTCGCGACTATTATGAGAAGATATGACTTCCTGGCGCTCCCTGTTGTAGATGAATCACAGGTATTATCGGGCATTGTAACGGTTGATGACATCATGGATGTTATCGTTCATGAAGCCAACGAAGACATTCATAAGCTATCGGGCGGCGCCAAAGGCATTGACTTCGACACCAAACCCGGAACAGCAGCCATCCGTCGTTTGCCCTGGCTTGTTCTGCTGCTCTTCATCGGACTAGTCTCCGGCACAATTATCAGCCGCTTCGAAGACACGCTGAACCAGATCGTAGCACTGGCATTCTTCATGCCTATGATCGCCGGAATGACGGGCAATACAGGGACGCAATCACTCGCTGTTGTTGTGAGAGGCCTGATCAGCCGGGAGATGGACAGGCAGGAAATATTCAGGCTTGTCAAACGCGAATTTACAGTCGGGCTGCTGATCGGGCTCACCTGCGGTGTCCTCGTTACGATTATCGCTTATGTCTGGCAGGGCAGCCTGACCCTCGGGCTAGTCGTCGGCGTTTCCCTGCTGCTGACCCTGATTCTGGGGACACTGGCCGGCACGGTCATCCCGCTCTTGCTGAATAAGCTGAAGATTGACCCGGCTATTGCATCCGGACCGCTCATCACCACGCTGAACGATGTGCTGTCCCTCCTTATCTATTTTGGCATTGCAACCGCCTTTCTCTCCTACCTGCTTTAACGCTCCGTATAAATATAGCAGCAGCCCGGAAAGGACAATCTTTCCGGGCTGCTGCTCGTTTTATATAAACACAAAGTCCGCTAAATTTATAATCATAGTGCAAGCATCTCAATTGAACAGCTGCATAAGGGCCCAGAAGGAAGCGGCGCCAGCAAGTCCCGTAAACCCGCACAGCAGATTGACAGACAAGCCGCGGCTTACCCCAAAACTCACACATTTCTCCGAGAAAGTACCCTCCTTGCTCTCAGCAATTAACGCCAGTACCCCGGATACCATGAACAGCGCACAGGCCAGCAATATCATCAGGTCTTGATCACTCATCTGTGTAGACTCCTTATCGCTTGATGCTATCAGTCTATCACAATCTCTTCCAGGCGGAATCCACCAAATATGAGATTGAAACGAAAATGAGAAAATTCTCACGTTAATCTCATAAACAGATGAAACCATTGGAAGAACGGGAAAAATCACCTCATCTACGAATTTATCAAAAATTTAGGTATGGTATAGTGTAAACAGTCATCAACGACAATCATCCAGATGGAGGGACTACATAACAGATGCTTAGGAAATCATTCATGAAACGCCTTGCCGCTGTGAGTCTGAGCGCCACCATCGGGTTTTCGGCTTTAGCCTTAGGCTCGTCTTCTCAAGTGCACGCAGCGACTCCCCAAAGTGAGGAAATGATCGCAACCGCCAAGGAATACTTAGGCGTACCTTACCGGTTCGGAGCACCTAGCGGCGTTAACTATGCTTTCGATTGTTCATCCTTTACCCAATACATTTACAAGCAAGCCGAAGTTAAACTCCCCCGCACCTCACAAGGGCAAGCAAAGGTTGGCGAAGAGGTTTCCAAGGACAACCTAAGCCAAGGTGATCTCGTATTCTTTAACACGAGCGGTAAGGGAATTAGCCATGTCGGCATCTATGCGGGCAGCAATAAATTCATCCACACTTCCAGCAGTAAGGGTGTTGTGGAATCCAGCATCTCTTCCGGATACTGGAGCAAGAACTATGTAACAGCACGCCGCGTTTTATAATAACCATATGACCAAGAGCCGCACACGGGATTAATCCTGATGTGCGGCGTTTTATTTTTACGGGTATATTGGTTAGGATAACAGCAACAGCCTGGGGGTGAAATGTCCATGAACTGGACTCTGACTGGACAGTGGAATGAGGAACGCTGGGCACAAGCCCGGGAACTGTATCTGCAGGCCTTCCCCAGCGGCGCTAAGCCTGAGCATGTAATCAGACGAATGTTTCAGAGAGAGATGTGTGAGCTGCATGTTGGAACGGATGATTCCGGCCCTGCAGCTATGGCATTAACCGGGTTGTCACACGACAGGCAGGCCCTGCTGATTGATTACCTGGCCATTCGTGAAGATCTGCGGGGACAAGGATGGGGCGTGCATTTGGTCAACCGGATCAAGGAGCGGGCAGCAGATGTGCAGCAGGCCAAGGGCGTGATCGTCGAGATTGAGGCAGAGGATAATGAAACGAACGCCAGGCGGCTGTCGTTCTGGTGCCGATGCGGCTTTATGGCAACTGACTATGTCCATCAGTATATATGGGTGCCAGAACCATATCGGGCCCTGGTTTGCTCATTCGACCCAGATCACCCGCTCCCGGCCAGTGGCCGGAAGCTGTTCGGCTATATTAACGACTTTCACCGCAAGGCTTTCAGCAGCCGGTAGCTGCATGCAGGGTTAGACCTCACCGCTAACATCTTCTCTTAGCTCTCGTCACCCTCTGCATCAATTCCCGCGAACAGACGCTTAACATGTTCCCTCTCCCGCTTGTTAATCATCAAGTAGACCGTATCCCCCTGTTTAAGCCGGGTGTTGCCGTTAGGGGTCACCACCCGGTCACCACGTATAACGGCCGTAACGAGACATTCATTCGGGAAGGGAATGCTCTTGACGGACTTGCCAGCCGCAGGAGAATGCTCCTCCACATAAGTTTCTAGTATTTCGCTGCTCGTCTTCCCTATGGATACAAGCTCAAGTGAATGAGGTACGACCGGCTTGCTTCCGCCTGCAAGCCCAAGCTTCTCGGCCAGCGGCGAGATGGTCGCACCTTGAATGAGCGCGGATGTGAGAACCACGAAGAATACAGCATCAAAGAACATCTGCCCGATATCCAGACCAGCCAGCAGCGGATAGGTTGCAAGCACGATTGGTACTGCTCCGCGAAGGCCAGCCCAAGAGATCACGACCTTCTCCCTTGTACTGAATCCCATGCCCATCGTAGAGAGGAAGACTCCGATTGGTCTGGCCGCGAACATCAAGATGAGAGAAAGCAGAATCCCCTGCCATATAACCTGGAGCAAATTTTCGGGGAAAACAAGAAGCCCCAGCAGAATGAACATCAGAATCTGCATCATCCAGGCAAAGCCTTCATGAAACCGGATAATGGAATGCTTATACGTAAGATCCGAATTGCCCACGATCAGAGCCATAATATAGACGGCTAGCAGCCCGCTGCCCCCGATCATCGCGGTTGCACTGTAGGTGAATATTGCGAAAGCGATCGCGAATACCGGGTAAAGGCCTGATGAATCCAGATTAATGCGGTTAACTGATTTGACGGCCAGCCTTCCCATAATTAAACCTGCCGTAAGGCCGAGACCCATCTGCAGGATGAATTGAAGCAGCAGTATGCCGTATTTCGCTTCCGGGTTCTGAAGCAGTTCAATTAATGCAACGGTCAAGAATACGGCCATTGGATCATTCGTGCCCGATTCAGCCTCCAGGGTAGAGGAGAGCCGTTGCTTAATATTTTTGCTGCCTAACACCGCGAATACCGCTGCAGCATCCGTTGATCCAACTATCGCGCCAAACAGCATGCCTTCCAGCCAGGTAACCTGGAGTATGAAGGTGGCGGCCGCCCCAACCACAGCTGTAGTGAGCAGTACACCAAGCGTTGCCAGTGATACCGATGGTGCGATTACCCGTTTGACACGGCTCCACTTGGTCTGCATACCCCCCTCGAACAATATAACGATGAGCGCGAATATCCCGAATAACTGCGTAAGGGCCGCATTGTCGTAATAGATAAACCTGCTCAACACCATTCCTACACCAATATAGAATACTAGTGAGGGCAGTCCTAATCGCGATGAGAATTTAGTGGTTAATACGCCGAGTATCAGCAGAATAGAAAACAGAAATACGGTGTTGTCTGTCGTAAATTGCACTGCCCTTCACCCCTATCTCTGCTAGTCTTCAAGCAAGCTCTTCTATTAATTTTATCACATTTGAATTTTCTAATCTAATTCGCCGATAATTTATACAAAACAGGTTTCAATTGGAAGTGATCGGGTGAATATTATAAAGAGCATTTTTCCGCTCTCATGTTTCCTGTCCGCAGCCTGCAAAAAAGAACCCGATATTCTCACACTTACTTAATAGTTTCTTAGTAATTGTGGGATATACTGACTCTGTCCTCAAAAAACATGAAGAAAGTCAGGGTGATTAACCATGAGTCTCGCAGACAAAATTGTCGTGCTTAAAGATGAGCTTCTCCAAGTGGCAGAAAAGAACTACTATAACCTGCTTCACCCTGAAGTGATTACGATGAGCCAAAAACTAGACACGCTAATCGTGCAGTCGATGAAAAACCGCCGTTAAGCTATACATAGTACTACCCGATCAGATCAATTACTCCGCACATGTTAAACAGCCATACGGCAACCGGCCGTATGGCTGTTATTTTGAGCTTAGCAGCTCCTTAAAGGGATCTGGCGCCTTCAGGCTCTTCCGCCCGCAAGCATCTGAAAGGTAAATTTGACCGGCTCTTCAATCTCCACCTTGATACTCACATGATCAGCATGTAAGGGGGTGAAGCGGCTTTGCCACATATTCTTCTCACGCATGCCTGGATCCAGCCATTCTTCCAGCTCATCCTCGCTAATAATAACGGGAAGCCCCTTCCAATGGTGTTCAACTCCAAGGCCGGGAGCAGTCGTCACGATGGTACAGGTACGATGCACCTGTCCGCGCGGATCCACTCGTTCCTCGTACAGACCAGCCATGCCAAATAGCCTTGAGCCCTTATATGTTAAGGAGACAGACTGCTTCTGTTTGCCGTCATCCTCAACCTTGCAGACAGATGTACAAGGAATTATACAGCGCTGTTTCTTGATAATTCGGTCGAAGATTTCCTTGGTAAGCACACCGTCAAGATCAGCATTAATGGAATCCTTGGCCCAGAACGGGAACAGGCCCCAGCGGGATTCTATCAATCTTCTCTCCTGCTGCTTGCCGACAATGATCGGAACATTATCTGTTGGCTCAATCTGCTTGCGCGGCGATATCTCCATCATGACCTTGTTGACACGGAATTGATCCCGTATTTCCTCTGCTCCCGCTTCCAAAGCAAACAATTGGCACATTCCTGCATCCGCTCCTTTAGGTACAGTATCTGCCTAAATAAACGGATTATTCATACTCCATTATAATTGATGGACGACCTATCTGATCTTAGTTGTCAATGATTTCGTCCAATTCGGTTTCTGTGCGGTGAGCCGCCTTATCTACACGCTTGTCCACTTCATTCGTGCCTTGTATAGCTGCTGCGGTTTGATGCTGATTCTTGATCTGCTGCTCCGCTTGACCGATTCCATGCGCACCCTGATGATTACGGCTTGTTGGCATAATTCGTGCTACCTCCTTCAAGATCCATTTGTTGTACTGCCCTCTCATTATTTCCTTCCTCTGCCTGTTCTATCAGGACAAAAAAAGCCTTACCGGCAGACATTCGTCCGCAAACGGTAAGGCTTTGCCAGTAAGCTATGCCCTTATTTCAGCTGGTTAAGCACGATTTCCAGCCGGTCAGATGGTTCCTGAAGCTGCTTTAAATCAAGGCTGCGAATATAAGCGAGCATCCCTTTGATCACCATTTTGTTCGGCGTTTCACTTCCAAACTCGGCTTCCAGGATCTGAATGGAGGAGGCCAGCTCCTCACGCTGTTCTTCATTGATTTTGATCTTATCCAATTGAACCTTGAAATCCGCGATCGGCCCAGCCCACCCGCTCTTCTCCCCTTCAAAGTAACGCACGATCTCATCATGCGAGGAGCCAATGCTGCTGTAGTCAATCAACGGCTTGCCGCCTCGTGCTGTCATACCGAGGACAATATCATCAAGCCGGTCCATAATGTAGGCGACCAGATGATCCGCTTCACTGAAGTTATTGTTGAAGAGCAGGTAAAAGGTGTATTCATTACACATCGCCTGAAGAATGCTGGCCGCGTCAATGGCGTATGTTCTGCTGTCCTCTCCATAGATCCCGATAATTAAATCACTGAAGATATGGAGGCTGTTCATCCGCATCTGGACGAAAAAGGCTGCCAGCTCGTCATTCACATGGATCGCTTGTTCCCGCATTAATATCTTGATCAGATCACTGTGCTCGGCACTGTTCGTAAACATGTAGCTCAGCATGCCGGACAATCGCTCCCTTGGGGAAAGATCGTCCGTATCCAGCTGCCGCTTCACCTCAACTGTTATCCGTTCAAAGTGATATTTCAGACAAGAGTGGAGCAGGTCTTCCTTCGACTTAAAGTAAAAGTAGACCAGCCCTTTTGCAATCCCGGCTTCTTCGGCAATTTCCTGGATGGAGGATGCATGATACCCTTTCCGTATAAAGCAGCTTAACGCGCTGTCGAGTATCAGCTTTTTCTTCGGGTTCATTCCTTCTCCTCCCCTGCCGCTTGTTATTCGGCTGTCTTGCGCTTCGGTCTCAGCTTCATCAAGATCTCATAAACAATTGGCACAATCAGCAGGGTCAGCAGCGTGGAGCTTGTCAGACCGCCGATAACTGTCACGCCAAGACCTTTGGAGATAATGCCCGCACTTTCAAATCCGAAGGCCAGCGGCAGAAGTGCGCCGATTGTAGCAAGCGCCGTCATCAGAATCGGACGGAGACGGGTACCAGCCGCTTCGATAAGAGCCTCACGGGTCGACAGACCGCTCTCTTCCTTCTTGATTACCCGGTCGATAAGCACAATTGCGTTGGTCACCACGATCCCGATCAGCATAAGCGCGCCCATCATCGCTGATACGCTGATCGTCTCTCCTGCAATCCACAGGCCGACCAATGCACCGATTACGGTAAATGGCAGGGAGAACAGGATCGCGAATGGAGCGAGACCGCCGCCAAACGTTATGACCAGCACCAGATAAACAATAGCGATAGCTGCCAGCATCGCGAGACCTAACTGGGTAAACGTCTCGTTCAGCTGCTCAGTTACGCCGCCGAATTCTACGCTTACACCTTCAGGAAGCTCAAGTTCATCCACCTTCTGCTGAAGCTGGCTCGACGCCTTGCCGACATCTGCTGATGTAATAGCTGCCTGGATCGAAGCATACATGCGGCCATCCAGCCGTGTAATCGTATTCGGAGATTCGCCTTCTTTGACCTCGACGACATCCTTGATCTGAACCGGCAGGCCAAGAGGCGACATAATGACTTCATTCTCAATATCGGCTATCGATTTATAGGTTTTCGGATCGGTATAGATCTTAACCTCATACTCCTTGCCCTCAACCTTAACCGAAGTGAGTACAGGCTGCTCCCTCTCAGGGCTTAGTGCCATAGCAATTTGGCCGGTTGTCAGACCAAGGCTGCTCAGCTTCTCCTGATTGGCAATGAGCGTATACTGCTCATAAGATTCCGTTACGCTGGACTCCACATCCTCCAGGTTGCCGTCTTCCTTCATAATTGGCTCGATTTGACCGATGGCTGTATGAATCTCTTCATAGCTCGGACCATACACATTCAGTGTCAGGTTGCTGCCGCCCATACCACCGGACATATCCATCTCTTTCCATTGTCCTTCGCCGCCGGTGGTGTCCTGAAGCTGCGTAATCAGCTCCTTCTTCCGCTCGGCGAAGTTCGCTGTGTCATCTTCAAACATCACGTAAAACAGTGCTGATTTGGTTGCAGCAGGATTCAGCGGATTGCTGCCGCCTACGGAATACTGCACATCAGTTACATCCTCGGTCTGAAGGACCAGTTCTTCCGCTTTCAGTGATACATCCTTGACCTGCTCCAGCAGTTCGCCAGGTGCCGGCGAGTACGTTACCATTGCATACTTCTGTTCCTCTTCAGGCAGGAAGCTGGTGCCGACTACCCGGGCCAGGAACAAGCTGCCGACCAGTATGATGACGGCTGCCAGCAGTGTGACGATCTTGTGATTAAGCGTCCACTGCAGAAGTCTTCTATATCCGTTACCCAAACGGCCGACATCTTCCTCATCATGCAGCTGTTTACCCTTCAGGCCGTTGCGGAACATTGTATGCCCGAGCATAGGAACAATCGTAATGGCCACGAGCAGTGATGCAAGCAGAGCAAACACCATCGTAAGCGCAAACGGGATGAACAGCTCGCCGACCATGCCGCCTACCGCTGCAAGCGGTACGAATACGGCAATCGTTACGATTGTCGAAGAGGCAATCGGGATGAACATCTCACGCGTCGCATCCAGAATCAATGCCTTGCCCTTCAGCGGTTCATTCTTGAGCGCACTGCGTCTGTAGATATTCTCAATGACAACAATCGAGTCGTCGACAACCCGTCCGATGGCTACCGTCATCGCGCCGAGCGTCATCATGTTCAGCGTGATATCCATCTGCTTGAGCAGCAGGATGCCGATCAGCAGCGACAACGGGATGGAGATTACCGAAATCAGAGTCATCCGGATGTTCCGCAGGAAGACCATGATGACGAGAATGGCAAAGAGTGCGCCGAACAGCGCTTTGTTCAGCATCGTATGGACGGATTGCTCGATTGGCTCCGCCTGGTCAAACATCGTTACGAACTCAAGAGATGCATTATCTTCCTTGAATTCCTCCACCTTGTCCTTGACCAGATTGGCAACCTGAACCGTATTGGCATCCGCGCCCTTAACGATCTGAATTCCGATCGACTCCTGGCCGTTCGTGCGGGATATCGATTGGGATAAGGCAACCAGCTCGATATCCGCGATCTCATTCAGCTGTACCGTTGGAATGCCCGGAGCTGCTGCTCCCTGCTGAGGAGCCTGCGGCGATTCCGGCTGTTCCTGCGGCTGAGGTGATCCCTGCGCCCCCTGCGGCATACCTGCAGCCGGCCCGCTGTTCGGTGCATCAGGTGCCTGCGCTCCGCCTGCTCCAGCAGGAATAACCGGAATCGCGATGGCCTTCAATTCTTCAAGCGAGACGATATTGCCGTCTACCACGACAGTCTTAGCCGTATCACCCATTTCGAACAAGCCCAGCGGCACCTTCAGCACGGAAGCCTGAACGATGCCTTTAACCGTCTCTTCACTCAAACCAAGCTCGGCCATCTTCTCCTCATGGAAGCGAAGCTGAACCTCCTTGATTTGCTGGCCGGCAACCGCCACACTGGCTACACCGTTCAGGCCTTCCAGGGCAGGCTTATATTGATCCTCAACCAGCTTCGTCAGATCTTCCAGCGATCCGTCCTTGCTTGATACGCTTAGAGACAGGATCGGAAAGGCATTGATGCTGAGACGAGAGATGCTTGGACTATCCACACCGCCCGGAAGCGCAATATCCTTGATCTCATTCGAGATATTCTGCTCTGCCTTATCCATATTGGTTCCATAATCGAACTGTACGGTAATAGCAGACACGTTCTCCATCGATTGCGAGGTTACGCTCTCCACACCGCTAATGTTCAGGATACGCTGCTCAAGCGGCTGTGTAAGCTTGTCTACAACTTCTTCAGGTGCTGCGCCCGGATAAATCGTCGTGACCTGCACGATCGGCAGCTCAAGATCCGGAAGCGTCTCCTGCTTCATCGTCAGTCCCGCATACAAGCCGGATACGGTAATGATGATGGTCATAATCCAGACCGCAAACTTGTTGTTCAGCGAGAAGTTAATGATTCCTTTCATTCTTCCACTCCTTGTGTAAGTTGACCAGTCGTTCAACTTTTTATATTTATGAGACCAATGGCTTAATATTAGCGGATATTATCGGCAAAAGCAAATTATAGTTGAACAGATATTCAACTTTGACCGCTTATTCAAAATCATCTGAGCACAAACAGCAAAAAAACCACTGAAGCCAGTGGTTATTCTGATGCTACGGGGAATTCTTCCCGGCAATCGGGTAAGTGACACGCTGTCTGCCGCTGTAGTAACACAATTCCGTGTAACCCGCCTTCTTAGCGAGTTCCGTTGCCTCCTCCAGCAGCATGCCGGTATCGTCGGGATAATGGGCATCAGATGAGGTGGCAAGCGGCACACCGTACCGGCTCAAGATTCTCAGCAAAGCAGGACTGGGGCTGCTCTCTGCGACCGGATACCGATAGGCCAGCCCGGTATTGATTTCGGTGCCAACCCCCGCTTCCTTCATAACTTTGGCCGTCTCCTCATAGAGCGGCATCAGCTGCCCCTCATCCGGACGGAAGCCGAACAGCTTCAAGTTGTCCGGGTGTCCGATAAATTCGAACAGCCCGCAGCGGGCTGCTTCTTGAACAGTGGAGTAATAGTCAGTGTACAGCTGCAGCAAGTCAATCGGTTCAAATCTGGCTTGGGTGTCCGGATTATCGAAGCCCCAGCCGTGAAGGAAATGAACCGATCCGATCACATAGTCCACCTGATATGGAGCCAGCAGACGGCGCAGTTCATCCTCTGCACCTGGAAAATAATCCGCCTCCAGGCCGACACTGATTCCGCCGAGCCGGTCCGCCGCTTCCTGAACGGGTCCCAGAAAGTCATGGATCGAGCCGATGCATACGTGATCCAGCCACCTGTGCTGCATCCGCCCCAGCTCGCTGTCATCAAGCGTCATATGCTTGGCGTAATAGGACTGGAACTCTTCGAACCGGTACAGGTGATCCACAATCCCTAAGCGCTCAATGCCTCTGGCTCTGGCCCAGGCCAAATAACGATCCAGCCATTCCATAGAGAAGCAGCCTTTATCCAGACGTTCATGCAGCCTGCCCGCTTCGGATTTCATCCACGCCAGAGAGTGTCTCTCTAATGGGGGGTCGCCGCCTTCGTTCGTAATCTCGGCGTTAACTCGAAACTCTTCAGCCCCCGGTAATGATGCTTGTAACGCCTGCATGGTTCTTGTCAGCCAATGCAGCGTGTAGGGTCCTTCCTCCAGGTGAACATGCATGTCCGCCTTCACAGCTGCAATCCCTCCCAATCAGCAGGCATCGTCATGGCTGAAGACAGCGGTATGCCGAGTATGCGGCAGCAGAGCGGAGCCAGCCACAGCTGGGAAAGCTCCTGGCTGTATTCGCCGGGTACGAATACGGGACTGATGCAGTACAGCGGCACTTCCCTTTCCTCGCAGCCAGTCCCTCCATGCTGGCCGTCCTTATTCATGCCATGGTCGGATGTGATGAGCACGTGATACCCTTCTTTCATCCACCCCGGCACCAAAGCGGCGAGCAAGCTGTCCACTTCAATGGCTTTGCCGCGATACTGCTTCGAATCGGCTCCGTATTTATGTCCGGCATCATCAATGCCCATAGGATGTATGTAGAGGAAGTGCGGGTCCCACTGTCTGCGAAGAACTTCACCGTCCAGCAGCAGATGAGAGTCCGGATAGCTGTCATCAAAGTAAAATTTGCTATGCTGGATCGGGAGGGCTTCATTATGCTGTTCCCGGTCCTCAGCATAATGGAACGGCGCCCGCTGCACCAGCTCGCTAACCCAGTAGTAAGCGGCTGCCGCCGTCCTTCGGCCCTGCTGCCGCGCCAGATGAAACAGGCTGGTCTGGCTGGAGAGCCGGGCCATGTGATTGGCCGTTATCCCGTTCAGCCAGGCAGGCGTACCCGTGAGCAGCACCTCGTACAGGGGACGTGACAAGCTCGGCAGCTCCGAGACCACCTTGTATACTGCTGCCTGCCTATGCTCAACGAGATGATTCAAATATCCCATGGACTGCCTGGCTGTGTCGTAACGAAGACCATCAAGAACCACCATAATGAGCTTATTCATTGCACTCCTCCTCTTCGCAAGGTTACCTTCATTCCGCAGTGACCCAGCTGATTTTATAGCCTTTCATTGCAGACATCCACTCCTTGGGACATGGACTGTCGCTAATAATTTCATTCACCTGCTCGAGGCCAATGACCCGGACGAAGGTGCGCTGTCCAAGCTTGGTATGGTCAGCCAGCACGGTCACTTTGGCTGCACTGCGGGCAAACATCTGGGAGCAGGCCGCCTCATTCACATCGTAATCCGTTACGCCTTGCTCAGCCGAGATTCCTCCACAGGACAGAAAAGCCTGATCGACCTGGAGCTCCGCAATCATCTGCTCGCAGAACGGGCCGGACAACGACTGCTGCTCCGGATTCAGCATACCGCCAAGCAGCATTACGCTGCCGCTGAATTTATTCTTCTGCAGAGACTCACAGAGCACGGTCGCTACCGGCAGTGAGTTCGTCAGGATCGTCACCTGCCTGCAGCCGCTGATAGCCCGGGCGAGTTCAAGCGTTGTCGTTCCTACATCAATCAGGATTGTGCTGCCATCCTTGATACTGGCGGCTGCGCTTCGCCCGATGCTTCGTTTGGACTCACGGTTATGCGTTTGCCTCTGCAGATACGACGGCTCATCACTCGTCATCCCCGCCTTCACGGCTCCCCCGTAAACCCGCCGCAGCTTCCCCTGCTCCTCCAGTGCAGCAAGGTCTCTTCGAATCGTCTCTGTCGATACAGAGAGTATGCGGGCCAGCTCCGGAGCGCTTACCTTGCGGTGGCTCTCGAGCCGCTCAAGGATATGAACCTTTCGTTCTTCTGATAGGATGGACAATGTCCGATCGCACCTCCATGGTCAAGATTTCTGCAGTTCTGCGGATCTACAGCAAGCACAACCTCGCTCCCCTGCCGGATTGGGAAGCAGCTGCCGTCATTCAGCATATCGGCATTGATCTCGGTTCCGCCAGCGTTTACCGCACAGCGGATCAGGCTGCCAAGCACCGTTATCTCCGTAACCTTGCCTTGGGCAATTAGCGCAGTACTTTTACCGAGGCTGTCGCGGTAAGCCTCTGCCGGATGGGGTGCCGCTTCGTCTGCAGGCGTAAGCTTCACAGACTCTGGACGAATGGCATATGTGCTTCCGGCCAGCTCCCTCACGCCGAACACGGCTTCCATCTCCTGCCGGTCCAGCACATTGTAATGGCCAATGAACCGGGCAACAAAGGAGGAATTCGGCTCGGCATAGATGTCCTCCGGCCTGCCGGTCTGAATGATCCGTCCCTCGTGCATGATACACACACGGTCAGAAATCATTAATGCCTCTTCCTGGTCATGCGTGACGAAGATCATCGTCATTCCCAGCCGCTGCTGGATACGGCGAAGCTCCATACGCAGATTCCGGCGGATCTTCGCATCCAGCGCGCTTAATGGCTCATCCAGCAGCATCAGCTTCGGTTCAACCGCAAGCGACCGGGCCAGCGCAACCCGCTGCTGCTGTCCGCCTGACAAGCGGTGCGGATAATCCTTCCTCTTGTCCGAGAGATCAACCAGCTCCAGCATCTCTTCCACCCTGCCCTTGATCTGCTCCCGGCGGTCTCCCCTCATCTTTAATCCGAAGGCGATATTGTCATACACCGTCATATTGGGGAAGAGCGCATACGATTGGAACACCATGCCTACATCGCGTTTCTTGGCAGGCAGACTCGTCAGCTCTACCCCATCCAGCTCAATCGAGCCTTGATCCATTTCAGCCAGTCCGGCGATGCATCTGAGAAGCGTGCTCTTGCCGCAGCCGCTTGGGCCGAGCAGCGTAAGCAGCTCTCCTCGTTCCGCCTGAATGCTTAAATCATTGATAACTTGCACGCCATTGAAGGATTTAGTAATCGCGCTAAGCGATAAATAGGAACCCATCACAATCTTCCTCCCCCTACCTGATATCCGGTGTCCGGAACACCCACTTGCCCAGCCTGAGCAGCAGACCGGAGAGAATGAGCACAAAGCCAAAATAAGCAATCGCCACAGCGCTTGACAGATGACCGCTCTCGCTGAGCCGCTTGTACAAGTAAATCTGCACCGTTTCATATCGGCCGCCCACCAGCAGATTGGCCAGTACGAACTCGCCGAACAGAATGGAGAAGGAGAGCAGCACCGAGACTGTAATTCCCGGAAGAATATTAGGCAGTACGACCTGCCTGAACGCCTGCACCCGGGTAGCCCCCAGCAGCTCAGCGGCATCTGTCAGCTCTCGTGCATTCACGGTGCGCAGAGCATTCCGTATGCCTTGGTACATATAAGGAAGGATAATCACAAAATAAGCGCCGACCAGAATCCATAAGGTTCCTGCTATCGGGACCGGTCCTCCTGAATATATGCGGATCAATCCGACTGCCATCACGACCCCTGGAAGCGCATAAGGAAGCAGCACCAGCGCATACAACAGCTTCTCCAGCTTGGGCATATACACAGTCACAATATAGATAGTCGGAACCATAACAGCAAGACTGAGCAGTACCGATAATGTACATACCAGGAGGCTTCGGCCGAGCGACTCCAGGAAACGTGCGTCCTGCAGCAGGACCGCGAACCATTCCAGTGTCCATCCGCTTGGCAGAATCGTTGCCTGCCACTCCTTCGCTAACGCGAACAGCAGCGTGGCCGCCAGCGGAAGCAGCAAATAGGCCATTAGCAGCAGAATAATCGCATAATGATAGCCTTTGTTCTTCATTCTGCGAGATCCCTCCTGACCTTCAGCATCATGCGCTCGTTAATCCACATAGCAAGCAGCATAGCCGCGGCAAGCAGAACGGCAAGCGCACTGCCGAGCTCAGGCCTAACGTAAACGTCGCCTGCCGTTAATGACCCGATTCGAATCGCAAGCAGATTATAATTTCCGCCCACCAGCGCATAAGCCGTGGCATAGGCACCCATTGCATTGGCGAACAGAATGCTGAAGGTACCCAGCATACCGGGGAGCAGCAGGGGCAGCCCGATATAACGCCAGAACTGTACAGTGCCCGCCCCGAGAAGTCCTGAGGCTTCTCGCCACTGCTGCTTAATCCCGTAATAGGTCGGATACATGAGCAGGATAGCAAGCGGAATTTGAAAATACACATACACGAGAACAAGCCCTGTCCATGAATACAGCTCAAATTGGTCCAGGACAGGCAGGCCCAGATCGTTGAAAACAAGCGTAAACAAGCCATTGTTCCCCAACAAAATAATAAAAGCGAACGCCAGCGGTACACCCGCAAAGTTCGACGTCATATTCGAGATCATGAGAATCCGGTCCCTGACAGACTCCGGCAGGCGGGTAATGGAATAAGCGGCCAACATACCGGCTGCCAGTCCGATGACACTGGAGTATAGAGCGATGAGCATGCTGTTGCGGATTGCTTTCGTATAGAAGGGATTGCTTAACGAGGTTAAATAATGGTCTAGCGTGAAAGCCGAGCCCGCTTCCTCCTGGAAGCTGCTCAGGAGCATTGTCATCAGCGGTACAATTTCAAAGCTTGCCGCCAGGAAAATAAAAGGAAGCACGGCTGCCAGCAGCGGCCATGCGATCCGCCGGGTGCGTATCATAACATTCCTCCCATAAAGCCGGCTCCTCCTATTAAGAGGGCCGGCCGTTATGCTGTACGGTTAGTACAAAATTATTAACCAGGTTAATTGATATGAACAAGCACTCTCTCCTGCCACAGCTGCGGCAGCTTCTGCGACATTTCCTCCCAGGCCTTATAATCTTCAACCGGCCGCGCTTGCTCGTATTGTGCCGGGTCGATCAGCTTGCTCTTCACATCCTCCGGCAGCTCTACTGATTCACGGATGGGACGGGCAAAGCCTTTGGCCAGATTGATCTGGCCTTCATCGCTGAGGATGAACTCCCGCGTCAGCATGGCAGCATGAGGATGCGGAGCATACTTGTTGATGATCGTCGCATACCCGCTGACCACGCTGCCTTCCTTCGGGATAGCTACGTCAAACTTATCCGGATCAAGGCTCTGACGGTAGCCGAGGGCATTGAAATCCCACAGCATCGCAACCGAGATCTCGCCTTTCTCAATATTGGCAACGGTCAGCTCTGCCATTGAGATGCGGCCCTGCTTGGCCAGCTCTTCATAAAATGCCAGGGCAGGCTCAAGATTGGTTTCGTCCCCGCCGAGAGCATAGGCGGTAGCCAATACAGCCATCTGCGACTGTGCAGCCTTGGTCACATCGCCTATCGTCACCTTATAATCGCCATTCTTGATATCCTCGAAGCTGGCCGGCGGTTTCTCCACCAGATCCTTGTTCGTCATTATGGCAATCGTGCCTTGATAACCAAGCACCCAGTGCCCTTCCTCATCCTTGGCCCAGTCAGGGATTTCCTCCCAGTAGGTTGTTTTGTAGGGCTGGGTTACCCCCTTCTCAACCGCTACAGGCCCGAATGCAATACCGATATCGCCAATATCTGCGGTAGGCTTGTCCTTCTCGGCATCGAATTTGGCAATCTCCTCTGCGCTCGACATATCCGTATCCGTGTGATTCAGGCCATATTCCGCCTTCAGATCCGCCCATGTCTCAACCCAATTCGCCCAGGAGTCCGGCATGCCAACACTGACGACCTGGCCTTCTTCCTTGGCTTTGGTGGTTATTTCCTCCAGACTGAGTGAATTTCCGTCGATGGTGCTGCCTGAGGTTTCCTTGCTGCAGCCGGCAAGCCCGAATGCCAGAGCCGAGGCGGCTAGTACAATGATCCCCTTCTTCAGCTGTTTTCTCATCCGTTTCTCCTCCTACTGAATACCAATGTGGATTGTTGTGCATTCATGAGGTTTTTCTTCTGATTGCAGTATAGACGAGTTTTGTAAACAACGTTTCAAGCGGGTATGAATGATTTGTAAGCCGCAGCCAACCATATTAACATGCATACACGGCAAAAAGGCTCTATCCTATTCGATAGAGCCTTGATCTTGCAATTAATAGTTAGGGTTATACATCCCGGGTCGCTCCCCAGTCATTCTCGCTTTCCATCTCCTGCTCCACCGCAAACTCGAAGTCTTCGATATCAAACACCTGAACAGGCACTTCCGCATTGACAATGCGGTCCTGAAGCTCGAGCTGGTCAGACAGGAGCGGGATCTGCAGCCGGCTCGCTGTCAGAATCTGTTCCGTTTCAATCGGATCAAATACTTCCCCGTATTGGGCATTATCCATCGCATTAACGACTGTGAAGGATACTTCCCCGTTCAGGAGCAGCGGCGCACTTTCCCGCCAGGGTGATTGAAGGGCACGTTCGATCTTTTTGCGGTTTAACGATTCCTGGAAAAATTGAATCAGCTCCGCGATCTTGGCTTTCACATGCCGGTCATCCTCCGGATCATCCATCACTGGCTCCGCGCCTTCCTTCATATCGTACAGCTCCATAATAGTCGAGTAAGGGATGACATATTCTACCGGACGTGCCGGAACAAGCAGCTGACCGTAGGTAGCCACCATAACGGCTTCAATGACAAAACGCCGACGCATGGCTGATTCCTCCTTGTAAGTAGACAGTACCAACCTATTATACAACATTATGGCGCTCGTACACAGAGCGATTCGTTGATCTTGCCTTCGGGTAGGAGGTACAATAGGTTTACTTTGTTACTTACCGTTCCGAGGAGGCTAACTATGATTAAGGAACCTGTCATTATAATAGGTGCTGGTCCATGCGGATTGGCAGCCGCAATCGAGCTGCAGCAGACAGGCGTTGATCCGCTTGTTATCGAGAAGAAGAATGTGGTTCATTCCATTACCCAATACCCTGTATATATGCAGTTCTTCAGCAGCCCTGAGCTGTTGGAAATCGCGGATATCCCCTTCACGACTGCAGGTGACAAGCCGAGCCGCCTTGAGGCGCTTAATTACTATCGCAATGTTGCCCTGCGGCGTGAGGTAAGGCTTCAAACCTACACAGATGTTAAAAGTGTTACCCCTCTTCAGGAGGGCGGGTTCCTTCTTGAGGCGCGAAGCAAAGCAGGCAAAGAGCTTGCCTACCACGCGGAACAGGTCATAGTGGCAACCGGCTACTTCGATCACCCTAATATGCTGGGCATCCCGGGTGAAGAACGGGAGAAGGTCAGCCATTTCTTTCGCGAGGCCCATCCCTATACGAAGACCCGCGTCGTTATTATCGGGGGCAGCAATTCCGCTATTGATGCGGCACTTGAGCTTCAGCGGGTGGGTGCCGATGTTACAGTCGTGTACCGGGGAGAAGGCTATGCAGCTGGTATTAAGCCTTGGGTCCTTCCGATCTTCGAGAGCAAGGTATCCAAGGGACAGATCCGGATGATGTTTGCTTCGCAGGTTATTGCGATCGAAGAGGATACCGTATCGATCCGGACACCCGAAGGCATAGAGCAGCTGGACAATGATTTTGTACTGGCGCTGACCGGTTTCCATCCGGACCGGGAATTCCTGACTGCTGCCGGTGTCCGCATTGAACCGGAAGGCTATCCTTATTTTCAGGAAGAGACCATGGAAACCAACGTACCCGGACTGTATTTGGCCGGTGTTGTCGCTTCCCGCAGAGAGGCGAATGAAATTTTCATTGAAACCGGACGCTTCCACGGCCGCAGGATCGCCGCTCATCTCAAGACAAAAACCCGCCCATAGCAGGAGGGCACTGAAAAACCAAGCAATTTTCTTCACGCGGCCACATTTAGGTGTACAAAGAAGGCATCTGTCCGAAAATTCGGTGCAGATGCCTTCTTCTTTAATCTGTTTGTCTGGGATTTACGAGGCATCCTCAGTCCGCTAACTTCAATATCCGTTTGAGGTTTACGGCAAATATGGTCATAGCCCCTTGCAGCTGCATGCCAAGCAGACCCGAGGATGTGGCGACATCAAACCCGTGTCTATGTTTAAGTTCACTATTCTTTGCTTCAATCTTGTAGCGTTCCTTGGCTTTTGCTTTGAAATACTCTGTCTCTTGAAAGGCCATCTGTTCGGCGTGTTCATCAGATTTCAGGCTGACAGAGTAGGTTTTTGTCTTTGCTCCCTCTTTGTAGCAGCCTTCCCTGAGCGGGCAGCGCTTGCAGCGCTCGACATCGAAGTAGTAAGTATCCACCTGATTTTTGCCTACACCTTTCTTGCCTTGCCGAGCTTTGCGGACTGCCATATGCCCTGCCGTGCAGACATACATGCTGGCATCTTTGTTGAACAGAAATTCGTCTTCTTTCTTTCGGTTCCCCTGCGTAATGAGCGGGTTGAGTTTCGACACGAGCGCAATCTCGTTGCTCTTGGCATAGACCAGGTTGTCCTTCTCGGAATAGGCGGCATCGCCGATGACGGTGCTCACCTGCATGCCGGCCGCTTGGCTTTTCTCAATCAGGGTTTGTAATTGCTTGCCGTCATTCTTCTCGCCAGTCGTAATCACCGCTGCCGTAATAATTCTTTCTTCAGTCAAGGCCAGATGCGTTTTGTAACCGAAGAAGGCGGAGTCTGCACTCTTGTGGCCTATGCGTGCATCCGGATCTGCCGCCAGACGAAGCTGCTCGACATCATCGTCCACGGTCTCTTTCAGGAGATTCAGAGGTTCCGTAATCTTCGGCAGCTGCGCAATTCCTGACTCTGTCTCGACGAAGGCAATAAGTTTGTTACAGTAGGCAATTTCATCTTCCAGCACATCGTTTGTGTTCTTGGCCGGCATGCGGACTTTAACCGTTTCGTCCACAGCATACACGGCCTTCCGCAGCTTCTTGGCCCGATCTTGCAGGATTTCACGCGGCGATTTCTGGTTGTAGCGTGCTTTCGTGTGGGTGGCGTCTACGATAATGGACTTGCTCTTCAGGATTCCCTTCTCGATGGCAAGCTCTACTGTCTTGCCGATCAGCATGTCCAGCAGGTTCATGTCCTTCAAGCGCAGCTTGCGGAACTTCGTCAGGGAACTGGACTCAATGATCGGATCTTCCGGCGCCATATCTAGAAAGAACTTGAACGAAAGGTCGTACCGTGAACGTTCCACAATGTCTACATCTGACAGCTCGAAGATCGCCTTGAGTAGCAGATATTTAAACATACGGATCGGATCTATGGCATTTCGACCGTTGTTCTGACAGTACTTGTCTTTCAGTTCCTCGTATATAAACGCGAAGTCCACCAATTCGTTGATCTGACGCAGCATATTGTCTTTGGGGATCAACATATCGTACAGCTTGGCATATGGACTAAGCATCAACGTTTGTTGCTGCCGAATCATTCGCTCACCCGCTCTCTGTGATACCTTAATTATAAACGAGAAAAGGTACAGTCTCCTCAATTTCTTGAGTGTGACTGTACCTTTTCTATAAAACGGACTTTTTCAGTGCCCTCC
>NZ_QKRB01000030.1 GCF_003233845.1 Paenibacillus sambharensis | reverse complement strand
TGAACTGCACCCCGTCAAGTAGACAGTACAAAAAATAAAAGTTAGTTAAACGGCCTTCGTCCTGAATTCTATGGGGCTGAGGCCGTTTAGTTTTGCCTGTAACCGTTCATTATTGTAAAAGTGAATGTAGTCATCGATATCCTTCTTTAGTTCCTCATATGTGCGGTAGGTATGCAAATAATACTTCTCACATTTTAGGG
This sequence comes from Paenibacillus sambharensis, assembly GCF_003233845.1. GTDB lineage: Bacteria > Bacillota > Bacilli > Paenibacillales > Paenibacillaceae > Paenibacillus_I > Paenibacillus_I sambharensis. The sequence continues at coordinate 53,456 of NZ_QKRB01000030.1, read as the reverse complement.
TTCCCCAGAAAGACTCCATCGGACCGTTATCAATGCAACGGCCCACTCGGGACATACTCTGCGTCATATTAGCCTTGTCCAGCATTTCTTTGAACCTCAGTGACGTGTACTGGTAGCCACGGTCGCTATGAATTAAAGGCTTGCTATTAGGGGCTGCCTGTAAAGCCAAATCCAACGTTTGAAAGACGAGAGGATTATTATTCGAGTGACCAAGTACATAAGAAACAATCGATTTATCATGAAGATCGAGGATGGCACTTAAATAAGCCTTCTGGCTATTGCCATACTTAAACTCCGTGACATCTGTAACCCACTTTTCATTCGGCGCTTCCGCTTGGAACTTGCGGTTAAGCACGTTCTCAGCTACCTGCTGCGGCGTAGAACGCTCATACTTCTTTTTCTTTCTGCGGATGACGGACTGGATTCTCTTAATCCTCATCAGTCTTTGCACTCGCTTATGATTAATCGGATGTTGCCATTCTCGGCGCATATGTAACGTTAATTGCCGGTAACCAAAGGTGCCCTCAACTTTCTCGTACATGGACATCATCATCTCTGTCAGCTTTCTATTCTCCAGCTCACGTGAGCTAGGTGTTCGATTAAGCCACTTGTAATAGCTCGACCTCGGAATCCCAGCAACGCCGCATAAAAGCTGTATGGTCATTGACTCTGTGCGCTGGACAGCTTGAATGGCAAGGTAGATGTTCTCTTGCCGATGTTGGCTTAGGGACACCTCCTTTCGAACTCCTGTAACTTTTTTAAGAAAGCATTCTCCGCCCGGAGTCGCTCGATTTCGTACTCCAGTTTCTTCATCGCGTACTTTTGTTCATCGACTTCCGTTAACTCTTCAGGCGCCTTGGCACGCCCTCTACCATCCTGTAAAGCATCCTGTCCGCCTTCTGCATACTTTCTCACCCATCCGTATACTTGCTGGTAAGAAACCTGGAATTGCATTGCTGTCTTCGTGTAGTCTTGTCCATTCGCAAGGCAATATAGGACGATGTCGATCCTCTCTTGCCATGTTGTCTTACGTCCCTTGGTCATAGCTGTTGTTCCCCCTGTACAGGCTTTTAAGCTGCTATGACCAGTATACTTCTTAATCCAATTGAAGAGCAGCGCTCGACAAGCGATCCCGTACTTATCGATGACTTGGTTCTGTGACAATTTCCCCTCCAAGTAATCCTTAACCGCTTGATGCTTCAGCTCTTCGGAATAACTACGGTTGTGTTTACGGACCTCTAGTCCCTCAGTACCATACAACCGATAACGACGTTGCCAATTCGCAAGCGTAGACATGGCAATGCCATACTTCTTAACAGTTGCCCTCACTCCAATATGACCAGCTTCGATCTCTTGAAGGATTGCCAATTTTTCTAAAGCGTTCAGTTTATTTCTAGGCATGAAAAATGCTCCCTATACAGTAAACAGGTTTTTATTTTTCACCTGTCTACCGTATGGGGAGCATATCAGATCCTGCGGCGCCATTTTTTACTGGTAACAATAATGGGGCTCATAACTCCTATTTCCACCCTTTTGGGACAGCCCCTTAATTTGCGACTAAAACCATTGTGCTTCCAAATACCGGCTTAGTCAGCTTCGCTGAGAGCATGCGGCTGGATCAGCTGTGAATCAGGGCGACACGATGTTCCAGCAAGTCTCTGTAGCGGTTCTGGACGATTTGGATTTCCTGCTGGATAACCCCCTGGTGGCGAACGGTGCCCATCTGGTCATGGCGGCGGTATAGGGTCAGCGGCTCTGGGATGAAGTGCATTTGAACGCCGGAGAGGGCGGCACGGATCCACATATCATAATCATGGGTGTAGGGAAGCGATTCATCAAACCAGCCTAGTCCGGCAGCCAGTTCCTTCGTCATCATAACCGTACAGCCGTTAACGGGACAGAATTGCTTCAGCGAATGGACGAAGGACTTGTAAGTCGGGTACCTGGCATTCTCATTATAGCGGGTAATGCGGCTGTGAGCATCGATGACATGGTAGTCCGTATAGCTGAAGCGCGCGCCTGAGGCTTCCATGAATGCTGTCTGGCGGGCGATTTTGTCCGGTAGAAAGCAGTCATCCGAGCTCAGCCAGCAGACATATTTGCCGGAGGCAAGACGAATGCCGTAGTTAAGGGCACTGGCGGTACCTCCGTTAGCCTTGCCGATATAGTGAAATTTGCCATGGTACGGAGCCAGCAGGTGCTGATTCCTGTCCGAGCCGTCATCGATGACAATGACCTCGATATTCCGGTAGGTCTGGTTCAGCACACTGTCCAGCGCCTGGCCGATAAAAGGGCAGTTGTAGAACGGAATGACGACAGTAACGAGCGGTCCGATGGTGATCACCCCAATAACGTTAATATGATTGCCTTATACCATCATATGGGTGGACAACGATCGGGGCGCGGACCAATGCACCGCTTCATTCGTCTATTTCATCGTACCAGGGGAATCGGCTAAGGGTTAGGGAAGCATCCAGCGAAGGATCAGCCCGGCTTGGGTAAGACCCCCGCCAAACCCGTAAAGCAGAATCTGCTGGCCTTGGCGGATGCGGTTGTCTTGAATCGCGAGATCCAGAGCGAGCGGAATGGAGGCCGCCGATGTATTGCCGTAATGGACAAGGCTGTAGAGCGTGCGTTCCAGAGGAATTCCGGTGCGCTCGCAGATGGATTCGATCATCCGCAGATTGGCGCTGTGCGGCACGAACCAGTCGATCTGATCAGTTGTCAGATCCGCGGCATTGAGCAGACGTTTCACACCGGAGCTGACACTGGTGACTGCCCACTTGTATACTTCTCTGCCATTCTGGATGATCTTGTCATTGGCTGTGATCGGAACCCCGCTGATTTCACTTGAGAGCGCTGAACGATACAGGTGGTGGCCGGAATCGCCGTCTGTTGACACTGCCGAGGCGATGAAGCTTCCCGTCTCTTCTGTCCGCTCTACGATTACCGCACTTGCCCCATCACCGAACAGGATACAGGTTGTACGGTCTGTATAGTCGGTAATCTTGGAGAGAGTCTCGGCGCCAATGACGAGTATCTTGCGGTGCATGCCGGACAGCAGCAGGCCATTGGCCAGCTGCAGGGCGGACACGAAGCCGGCACAGGCGGCCTGAACATCGGTTGCGCCGCAGCCGTGAATGCCGAATGCCGCCTGCACACGGGCAGACATGCTCGGGAAGACCGTATCCGGTGAAGAGGTAGCGGTAATGATATAGTCAACGTCATCCAGCTGAATGCCATAACGCGCCTGAAGATCGCGAACGGCTGCTATACACAGATCGCTGCAGTATTCATTCTCGGCAGCAATTCGCCGCTCGACAATGCCGGTCCGCTGCACGATCCATTCGTGGCTGGTCTCGACCATCTGTTCCAGGTGGCTGTTGGTAAGAACACGCTCTGGCACATAAGAGCCTATGGCGGTAATCGCCGCATGGGAAGTTATTTTACCGGCTTGATGCATGTAGGAATCATCTCGCTTTCGTCTGTTAGTGGATGGTGGGAGATACATATTGTATAAGGTCAGTTGGAGTTATTATCAGGTATTAGTATCTGGTACTAATATAGGCCAGACGGAGGGGAAAGTCAACTTGGTGTGTGGTGTGGGTGGCGTCAGACCGAAACACAGACTGTGTAGGTGGTCTCCTTCCAGTGCTCGGCTCAGCTTACGCAGCTGGAATAATCAAACTGAATGTAAATGGAAGCAATCTACAGACTGAAGTGGCTCCAAAAGTGGTGAACAACAGGGTTATGGTTCCAATTAGTTTTGTTTCTAAAGCCTTAGGTGCATCTGTGTCATGGAACGATAAAACACAGACCGTTTCTATTAATACGATCGGGATTCCTAACGAAAACGTGTGGGATGAGAGGATGGATCTTGGACCATTTATGATTTACGTTGAACTGCCGAGTAGCCTTGAATTTCTCCGCCAACTCGTCATAAGCTTGAGACGATAGACCTTTAGCAGCAAATGGAGACATAATCAGTACGTTGGCACTCTCCAAGTAACTTATTTGCTCAGAGACTGCATGAATTTGGACTTGGTCGGCGCCACTTCTGGACGGTAGCCCCCTTCGACCCTGCTTCACCGAGCAGCAACGCTCCTCTAGTACCTTGTTTCGTTGTATACCACACGCTTCCGCCGGTCGCAGATTCGCCAGCTGAATCGATTTCCGGTTGTTTCGTAAGCCAGCCTACCATCTCCTTAGCAGATAACTCACTCTCCTGCTTCTGGATCTTATTAATGAGTTCTATATAAGCAGTCCGCTCCAATGGTGAGCTGCGCTTCACGACTCGGACTACAATATCGCTGCTTACGCTTGTTTCATCTGCGTGTTTCAACTCTGCCCGGTACCTCTGCTCGCCTGTCTCAGTGGTCCCAACAGCCAGCAACGTGCTGTATACACCATCACCGTGAAGTTCATCCCCATTATAGAGATTTCCGTCGTCACTCAGCCTCGCAATTGGCAATGCTTGTCCATTCTCATCGATCTTCATGAGTGTGACCATCGATTGTGCATCGAGGTACTGTTCGACGGGTATACGGAACAAAAGCTGTACACTTTCACCTGCATAGACGATTTGCTCTGATACTTAAGCACATCTTTCGAGGATGGCAATGCTGCCAGTTTCGAGACATCCGGTGACGTTCGTGCTGTAATGCGCTTAGGATCGATCCTGCCTTCGCACGGCGACTATATGGCGCTGATGAGCACGGGGATCGGTTCTATAGAGAACAGCGACAGCAAGATGGAACAGTTCGTCGAAATTCCGGAGGGTGTGCGTTCCATAACCTTCGACTACAATATGATTTCGGAAGAGCCTATGGAATGGGTGGACAGCGAATACGACGATAGGTTCAGAGTGACAATCACCGGGGAGGGACAGGAGCCAGTTACGCTCCATGAACAAACGGTTAGTGAAGCCCAGTGGCGTGCTGTCCCGGACGTCAACCTGGATGGTGGCGACAACACGGCATATATGACCGGCTGGATGCGAGTAAGCGCCGATGTATCTTCATTCGCAGGCGCAGGTGCCGTCCGAATTCAACTCGAAGTGTTGGACGAGGGGGATATTGAGTATGACACAGTTGTACTCCTCGATGATGTAAAACATCGAGAACTATGTTGATTTGAAGACATACACGGATACTGGTCCACTAGATGGAGGATTGGACTACGAGGATATTTTACTGAACATGTCGAGCCAAGAGCTTCAACAGCTGTATTCGAAGCTGCTGAAGGAGCAACCAATCACGCCCTACGAAAGCTATGAGTATGTCATGAATAGCACAGCATTTGAGAAATTGTTGAGCTATATGGATGCGTGGTGGTTGTTTAATGGAGACAACCAGGATGAGAGCAAGAAGTTTCAGCTGGTGACAGCTATAGAAGCGCTGGATATTCGTAACAATCCCTGCAGCTATTTGCCAGAGGGCTGCGGATCGGGAACTGCGCAGTTTAAACAGTTCTTCGACCGTTATTTCTATATTGAGCACCAGCCTTCTTCCGGCCGTAAAGAGTTGTATGTGGTAGAAGCTGATCTGGGCGTTCTAAGAGCGGAACGGATCGAACATACGGTATACACGCTGGTCGAGCCCACTACGGGTGAGGTGCATTATTTTGGGCGTACGGCTAATCCTGATGAGAAGCAAGAAGCGTTAGCGCGGAACCTCAAATTCGCTGGCTTAGAGTGGCGAGAGATTTACCGTGGAGTGGAATATTATGAAGCAAAAGATGCAGAGAAGAAGCTCTGGCAGCAGCATCAGGCAGATCCCAGTCCGCCGAAGGTACTGATTGGCGTTCGGTTGATGACCGATAAAGCTGCGAACATCTCCGTGCAGCTGCAGTCCGTTCGCGAGGATATCGGCAAGATGCAGCAGTATGGCTCTGATATCTCGAAAGGGTTATGGACAACTCTATCAAGTGCAGTAAAGAAAATAGCAGATGGCGCTAAGAAGGGTCTAGAAAAAACGTGGAATGACATTCAACATGAGATAAAAACAGCCGTGGGGAAGACTCTCGTTATCGCATATGTACTAAAGGGAATCGGGATGTCCCTGGTAGAGACGCTTACTGACTTCTTCAGCATCGATGTACAAATGTTTATTGATCTGGTCAATCTGGTTATAGCCGGGAAGTTCAAGGAGATTATTGAGGAAATAGTTAATGGCATACTGGATCCCATTAAGTACATTTCTGATCAGAAATACTATAATCCAATACTGAAAGGTACAGCATCTAACCAAGCCGCAGAAGAATATGGGAAGAACCTGGGCGAAGTCCTGCAAATGATTGTGGGAATATTCTACAGCGGCGGCGCCGTTCTCTTGAAGTTTATTGATAAATTAGCAGACTTGGATAAAGGCCTTGCGGACCGGTTATCCAAGAAATTTAAACGGCAGCTGGACGAGGCGAATGAGAAGGTGGATACTAGCAAACCCCTTCTAGATCCAAATGGAAAATTCCTATCCAGTATCCTTGAGTCGGATTACCAGAACTATGCGTCCAAGATGAAAAAAAGGGGCAAAACCGCGGGCAATCGTGCAGCATGGTACTACGATCTAAATCATTGGCTGTTTGATAAGGTAACGGGAAGAGGGAATCTGTTTAATCAAAGAGCGAAGACATTAGATTGGTATCCGTTCCATGATATCCGCCTGACAAATGAGCTCACCATAAGCTCCTACAACAAAGCTAGCCGTGAGATTGTTGCACGAAGAGCGGTTGATCTGGAAGCGATCAGCACCAGTGATTTTTCAACGCTGCTGTACAAATTGAAATTCAATCTATTCAGCTATCCGATACCCAAAGTGAAACATTCGAGCAAAGATACCGAGGGTAAATGGCGATATGATTCAAGCCAGCCGGCCACGATAACGAACACAGAACTTCAAGGAAGATTGGTTATCGAGCTGCCGAGCTCCAACAGTGGGGTAGCGAACCGTAACGAGTATGAAAAGATAGCATCGGATAACAATATCACGATAAAGTACCGGGATGAGACGAATAACTCCTCCAATGGATGTAACTGCTTCACCGCAGGCACCAAGGTCCTAACTAACGAAGGGGAGAAACCGATTGAGGAGATTGAAGTCGGAGATAAGGTTCTCGCCAAGTCTGACGAGACCGGAGAAGTGGCGTATAAAGAGGTCGTAGGGCTGTTCCAAAAACAGGCTGACGAAATCTATTATATCCACATCGGTGATGAAATCATTGAGGTTACCGCAGAGCATCCGTTCTGGCTCGATGGCAAAGGGTGGATTGAAGTTAAAGACCTGAAGGTTGGCGACTTTCTTGTTTCGAATGATGGTTCTAAACTGGAAATAGACAAGATTGAGAAAGAGCCACGTGAAGCAACGGTTTATAATTTTGAGGTTGCAGATTATCAGTCGTATTTTGTGTCTAACCTTGGGATTTGGGTTCATAATTGTAAAACTGCTCTAAGGTATACTTTAAAGCCACAGGATTTAGATTGGCGTGGGACGGGGAAGACTTGGAGAGATGCTGTAGACTTGGCATTTAAGAAGACAGGGGTTAATAAAGAAGAATTTTCGGCAAGTAAGTGGGCAAAGGATGAGAATGGCAAGTCATTCCCTGTTGAGTGGCGTTCAAAAAATGGCGCAGAGGTGAGCATAGACTACCCTCATTATGGTGTGGATAGAAATGGGAACTGGGCTTCAGGACCCGATGCACCGCATGTTGGTTGGCAAACGCCTGGGAAAAATAATACGGTAGGTCATATCATACTTGATGAAGTACCCTTTGGGAGACCAAGAAATAAGTAAAAGGAGAAGGTTTATGTGGGACATAGGTGAACAAATACACGATGCATCTAAGAAATTAAAGATTAGTTTTGAGGTCCTAACACAACAAGAAAAGGAAAAAATAGAAGAGGGTGTATTCAAAGAATATATAAATAATGGTCGGACATTCCCTCTATTTGAAAAGTTAAACGATTTTGTAGGCATTGATGTTCCTGAATCCTGGACATGGATTAACGATTTTATTCAAGGTGATTGTTGTGTATTGTTTTTTAACCCGGATGATGAAAAGGATTTTTACAAATTCCTGAATGGGGAGGACTTGGTCTCAGTTATCAATGAGATTTTCAATGTTGAGTTTTACGTAACTAATTATAATGCAGATTATCTTCTTGGATATAATCACTCTCAGTGTTTAGTTGCTTCTGGAAGAGCGGCGGCATGGTTAGAACAATACCCCAGATATAAAACAAGATATGGGAAATAGGTCATGTTGCAGATGCAATAATTTTAGACCTTGTGGGCGACAATCCTCAAGGTCTTTCTTTTATCCCCACCCAGTGCCGAATAGGCGGCTACGCCCAAAAGAACTTAATCCTCATCACCCCCGTAAGATATTCTACTAATATGCCTATACGCACATGCAATGCTTGAATTTTATAACCTAAGTAACGCTTTAACCTTACATCTAACAGGTTCATTATGGTCAGATACCGCCATGATTGACCTGCTTTTTGTTATCTTCGATAACAAGGGATATAAGGTCGAATATGATCCGATAGGTTTCCCTGTGTTTAAGAACTTCATTAAAACCGATGTTAATATCTCAAATGACTCTCTGTTATTAAAAAATGGAGGGCTGAGCAAAACGGTCAGTAGATTGCACCTTCAGGCTGCCACTAGCGTGTTAAAGGAGAGGATGGAGAAAGCGGCGAATAATAAAAAGATTGATTTGGAAACGTACATTAACCAGCAAGGGTTTACAAAAGAACAAGCTAAACAAATAATCAAGGAAAAGGATAAAATCGAAGGTTACAATTGGCACCACCACCAGGAGACAGGTAGAATGCAACTAGTAATCCAAGAAGTTCATGATGCACACCGACATACAGGTGGGAATCAATTATGGGGGAGTGGGAAGTAAATGGGAATGAGTATAAAATGGGAATATGGACAATACATTTCAATGGCACAAGTTAAAACCATTGAAGAAAAAGTAAACGTGAAGTTCCCGAAAAGCTACTTAGATATTGTACTGAATTTCGATAAATCTAGACCGGAAATTCTTAATGCTCAGGGGGAGTGGGTAGACGGAGTTGTAAAAACAGATACGGTTGGTCCGATAAGTTTTGAGTTGTTAAGTTTTAGAGATGTTGGACATCGTGGAGAAATACCGATGCTTTTTGCATATGAAGTGTCCCGCTCTTGGTTTCCAAATCCTGAGGGAATTATCCCATTTGCGATAACTGGTGCAGGAGACCACTTACTATTTGATTATAGAGTTAATCAAGTTGATCCAAGCGTCGGTTTTTTCTACCATGAATCTGATGATGACAATGTAGAGCTGATTGCAAACAATTTTAAATCATTCTTAGGTTTAATTTATCCCGACGATATGTAAGCTAGAGTGCTCAATAAAACGGGTGGCGAGTTACGGTGATATATGGTTGATTAATGAGGCCTTGGGGGAACAATCCTCAGGGTCTTTCTTTTACCCCCACTCAGTGCCGAATGAATCGTGGATCGGCTACACTTAGTTGGACGGAAAAAATAAGGGCTTGTAGAATAGACCTATCATCTTAAGGAGCGGATTAATACAATGCCAAAACAACAACGGCGTATCTTTACTCCAGCATTCAAAAAACAAATGGTGGAACTCTATGAAAACGGGAAGTCGAGAGCAGCGATTGTGGAGGAGTATGACCTCACAGCTTCCGCTTTAGACCGCTGGATCAAGCAAGCTCAGACCACCGGTTCCTTCAAGGAGAAGGATAATCGATCGTCAGAAGAGAATGAGCTGCTCACTTTACGAAAAGAAAACGAGCGCCTGAAAATGGAGGTGGATATTTTAAAGCAAGCCGCGCTGATCATGGGACGAAAGTAGCTATCATCCAAAATAACCTTGATAAATACTCGGTATCAGCAATGTGCGACGTCCTGCAAATCGCAAGAAGTACACGTTTTACTATGAGCTGCTAGGGACGTTTGAAATTGGCCGGTCTCTTAGTAAGAAAGGCTGTCCATACGATAATGCTGTAGCCGAGGCCACCTACAAAATCATGAAAACAGAACTATACAAAGAGTGACAATATCAGATATACGAGGGTTCACAAAGGATATCCCGCTGCAATTACCATCGTTAGACACGTTGGTGGGAGAAATGCTAAATGGAATGATATATTGCGAATAGTCGGACTGCATCCTACGAGTATGCAGGTCGCCAAATAGCAAAGAGAAAAATTCACGTTAAGGAGCATATAATTTGAAAAAGACTTTCTTAATTTTAATTAGGCATTCCTGCTGCTTTGTTGACCTTAATTTTTGTTTTTATAAACATACCGTGGCTTCTAATCTTTATTAATATGCAGCTAGGGCCTGAACCGCCACGACCTGAGATTACATATGGGGAATTTCCTATTACATTAGTTTATGAGCTGAAGGGAGAGAGAAAAGAGATCAAGGACGCGGTGATCTGTGAATTTGATGGTTTTGGTGCTAATGAAGCCACTGGCAAGTTTCGCGAATGGAAAATGAAGTTGGAAAGTGGCCAAGAAGAAATCACATTATTAAGGATTGATGACAGCGAACAAATTTACTCCCCCTCTGGTTTTTGCCATTACTACATGGATGATCTAAGCGAAGGGGTATCGTATGACCCTGCCTCTCTTAAAGCAGCTCTTCTTGTCAAGCGTGGTGGTTCTGTAATGACAAGTCGTATTTCAGAGAAAGAGCTATTTGATAAGTACAACATCAAGTTAATAAGCTCGGACTTTTCGCAACCAATAACAAATAGCTACAAATGAAAATAATGATGACGATCACAGGTTTGGGGAGTATGAAGCATCGGCTTGGTCTTAGAACCGTCGGGCTGATGCTTCGCAAGTCAACCAATGCAGCTTAAGTTTCGGTGAGGAAGTGACGGCGACATAGCAAGAACTATCCGTGATGGTCATACACTTACGAGATGCTTGAACGATTGAATCTCTTGCGAAGGAGTTTACCTGCGTACAAATTGGAGTAAGAAAAGAGCCGATCACAGTTTTGGTAGGCTGTATAGCGGCCAAACCAGACGAATTGCTCTTGCCAAAATGTAAAATACTCAAGTAATCTGCAGCTTTTACAGTGGTAGAAGTTGCTGTATCGGTATATGTTACACTTTAATGAGTTTCTCCTGCTTCTTCTGGTAATCCTTAAATCATCTTGCTTGGAAAGCAATCCAATCTTGTCGTCGCTGCGTTTTCTTCGTCATGAGTATGTCATTCGACAGTCGCGACTTAAGGACTATGTACGATGTGCAGCTATGGACATTAATATATAAAGGAAATAGAACCATATAATACAAATCGGAGGTGCTTAAGTGATAGAAGGACGAAGTAAGACTGTTTTACCTGTCTCATTCGTTTTGGCTGCCTGACCTGCACATTACATACGGTCGTTTTGACAACGATTAATTGATTCAGTATTTGTAACAAGAGCTGCAGGATCGATCTTACGGTGATGGAGGTTATTAATTGAAGCGACGATTGAAAGCTGTTTTAATCTATACAGTAAGTTTAACAAGTGTGTTGGGTTTAGCAGAACCATCTGGGCATATACCAACAGCGCACGCATTATTAAAGGCGGGTGAAGAATTTTCGCTCAGTATTGAGCGTTCTTATAACTATTCGAGTGACCTTGCCGAGCAGCGTCTCCAAGAACTGTTCCCTATTCTGCTGAAGGCAGTGCCTATCATCCTGGTAGAGCCTGAAGAAGAGGGAGCATGGGAGCATGCTTGGTGGGTCATCATCGACGGTGAATACGTTTCGATTAAGACGTCGATCGACGCTCACACAGGTCGTGTGAACTTATTCCAATATCCAGATAACTACCATGCCATTCGAGGCTATGGTAACTCTCCGCCCAAGCTAACGGAGGAAGAAATATCAGCGGTCGCGTTATCAACCATTCACAAGGTAGAGCCAGCAATTCTGCCAGACGAACTGGACGTGCGTGGAGGATTCGGTCCACAGTCGGAACCGCTATTCGGTCCCATTCAATATAGACGGGAATATTACGTATTGCAAAATGGTATACGCTCGCAAAATGAGACAATCTCGATTCAAGTAGATCGTAACGGTGATGTCGTCTCTTACATACGGACTAGTCAAGATACTGATTACCCAAGCCCGGAGACAGGTTTGACAGAACAGGACATGAGGGAAAAGCTGCAGAAGGAAATGACGCTCGAACTCACATTGTACCCCGTCAATGGGCGATGGTGGGACCCGACAGATGAGTGGAAGCTAGCTTATATTCCATTGGGGAAAGAATTAATCAGTCGGAACGCTGCGACCGGAGAAGTGCCAGAAGCTTTAAGCAGCGAGGCGGTTACATATATCCGTATTTCATCTGATGATCGGACCGTTAACCAGAATCATGATGTGACGTTTACTCCTCAGGAGATGCAAGCGATCCATCATATTCAGCGTCTGTATCCGAATGCGGCAGAAGAGTTTCGTTTAATGCGCGGCCCAATCGCAACTTATGAAGACAGTCCCCTAGAATTCCGATTCCAGCGTTACTACGGGGATGCTTCTATTTACGGCAGTGCGATTACGATAAGGATGGATGAACAAGGCAAGCTGGAACATGTTGAAGAGGACGGGCTCCGTGGGGAGCAGATAAAGGGTCCATTGAATTTTGAATCGGTTATGAATCATGAGGAGGCTGTTCGAAGCCTGGTAGATGCCATGGAGTTTAAATTAGAATACATTGAGTCAGGTGAGGCAGAGCAGGAATTATCGCTAGCATATACACCTTGTATTCAAGGCGTTCCAGCAATAGCAGCCGTAGATGCCATCGACGCTGTGACGGGAACGCTAATTGAACGTGCCAGGTCTTCAACAGATGCTCCAACATACAAAGGGAACCACTGGGCAGCGCAAGCGCTGTACGCGATGGCCAAGCATGGCGTAATGTTTGCTTCAAGCGGTATGTGGTCAGAAGAAGGCCAGAGCGAGATAAATCCTAATGATGAAGTCAGTGTGGCAGCATGGCAGCTGTACATCTATCGTGCGTTATATGAAGGCGGTTTTTGGAATGAGGATGGCTATCTGGAAGAAGGGGAGACTTGGGGGCCAAGCTCCAAGAGTTTGGAGGCCGCAGCATATTTTGGGAAGCATGGATGGGTTGTAATGAAGGACGAAGCTTTGTCGATTGCAGATACCGTAGAGGAATTGTTTACCGGGGAAGTGATGACGCGCGAGCAATGGGCAGGAATCCTTGTGTCCATGCTCGATTATGCGAAGCTGCCGCAATCGAATGTGAGCGTTGCCATCGACTCCTTAGAGGACGAGGATCAGATTCGAGATAAGCGGTCGGTGGACATCGTTCTCAAGCTGGGTCTGCTGACAGCGACGAACGGCCGATTCTATCCGGCCAAACCTGTCACGAAGGCACAGGCTGCAACCGTGCTGATGCGGCTGGCGGAGCTTCAGAGGAGTGCAGCGTCAGGGATTTTTAGCAGCAGTGCTGAATTAACAATGACAGTGACAACCCCTGACCTGAACAGAACGGGCTCGCCGAAGGACTACATCACATTCGTACATCAGACTTCAGGGCTGGAGATCAGTATTGGAATAAGCGTAGAAGAGTTGATCGAGCTGTTGGGAGAACCATTGGCGATCGACATGGAAGAATTTGATACCCAATCGTCCTATAAATTTGGTGGAGGATTGACAGTGGTCGTAGAGGATGAGGAGGTGGTTTGGGTTGAGATCTCTGGCAAAAATTCAAAGTATGCGACCAAGCTTGGGGGCATTCGCATCGGAGATAAACTTGCTGATATGGAACAAGCCTTCGGCTTTGGGGCAAGCTCTGGCAGCGGCCCGTTCATCAATCAGAAAAACTTTGCTTTCTATATTGTCGGTGACCGGATTATTCCGTCTCCCATTGCTGACTACTTGCCAGAAACATTGATCGTTCAACCATCCTATTGGATTGATCTCCGGGTGGACGACAACGGCAGGATTGAGAAGATGATATTGTTACGGGCGAGTGAGATGCAGCCGATATCATAATTTATATTGCACGGGTTCCTGAAACAGTCTGTAGAATGGTAACGAAAAGAAGATGGCCCTTGTACTATACAGGAACCATCTTCTAATGAGTTAATATCTACTTTGACGATATGAAATCCTTAGGACCCAGTGGATGTAATAGGGAAGCAATTCATGTTGGGCGAAAGTTATCAGATGAAGCCCAACTACTTTAGATTTTACAACAGATTTCTTCTTGAGAAGAACAGTTGACAAGCTGGCTCCGATACCTATCGGTGTCAGCTTGTTTTTTTTATGACCTACCACAATCTAAAGAATCTTTAAAAACCAGCCACGATGGATCATAAATGATATAAATGGTAATAGCCCTATGGTGCTATATAAATACCAGTTTTTTCTAAGTTAAGGGGGGCCGATTTTCAGAGCTGTGACTATCTTAGTTTAAGTTTATAGGTAAACCAGAGCGTTACTATTAATTAGTTGGATGGGAAGAGAAGTCATGAAAAATTTGTTTCTAATTGTTGGTTTGTTAGCATGTACGATGCTCATATTATCTGTTTCCGGTCCGGTGATCCTGGGGCTGTCTCATTTATACCAATCCATAACCTTTAGCGAGAGCAAGGTTGAAAAGGAAGTTTTGAACTATTTAGAAAAGAAATACGGTAGGGAATTTATCGTACATTCTATTGACTATAAACTTGGTATTGATCGGAGCAGTATAAATGTTTCTCCAACGGATGAACTTACAGATAAATTTAAAGTTGTTTACTTTGGCGATAATTATAGAGATAAGGAAATACGAGATGACTATATGAGTTTAACATGGAAGAAGGAGGCGGATCCCTTAATTAGGTCCATTTTCAATAAGTATTTTTCAACACTCGATGTCCATATGGAATACAATCTGTTGTTAACAGATATCTGGCTGGAAAATACGTACAATGACTTAACACTATCATTCCCTCAAACGTTAAAGATTCGCCCTGACATTTTCTTTACTACGGTGAAGTTGCATATGTTGAATAATACTAATGAAGCTCAAATATCCGATGCTGTTCTCCTTTTTACCAAGGAACTCCAACAGTTATCTATTAACCCTGAAATAAGTATATATATTTACGATGAATATTATTTTGAGAATTACTCAACATTGCAAAGTGAAATTCAAAAAGTAGAAAGTGGCTTTAGCATACTTCACTCTGACAAAATCGTTACAAAGTGTTATTTAAGGGATGACGAATTAAAATCAACCAAAAATATATTGGCTTGTCTAAAAGGAGAATGACTACTGGCTTAAACATGAGAGGTTAGTAAGGTATAAAGGAATTTAATTAGTAAGCAGAATGGCGGCAAATGGACAGCTCTCGGTATTAAAACCCTTCTTGAATAGGATGAGTAGCCATGAAGAAAATGTTTCTTATACTCGGTTTAATGGCGTGTGTGTATGTATTTTTTAACTTTGGCACGGTAGTGTTGGGAATTTCGCACTTGTATCAATCCATTATCTTTAGCGAGAGTAAGGTTGAAAAGGAAGTACTGGACTATTTAAAAATAAGTACGATAGAGAATTTATCGTTCACTCTATTGACTATTCGCTTGGTATAGACCAGAGCAGTATAAGTGCTTCTCCGGTGGATGAACCTACTAAAAAATTTTAATGTTGTTTACATAGGAGATAATCACAGAGAGAAGGAAATACGAGATGATTTTATGAGTTTGACTTGGAAGAAGGAGGCGGATCCTTTAATAACATCCATATATAGTAAACATCTTTCACCACTCGATGTCTATATGAAGTACGATTTGTTGTTAAGAGATATCTGGCTAGAAAATACGTACAATGACTTAACACTTTCATTCCCTCAAACGTTAAAAAGCCGACCAGATATTTTCTCTGCTGTGGTGAGTTTCCACATGTTGGACAATGTAGATAAAGCTCAATTATCTGATGCTGTGCTCCTGTTTATCAAGGAACTCCAACAGTTATCTATTAACCTTGACGTAAACATATATATATATGACTCATCTTATTATGAAAGTTTTTCTGTATTGCAAAGTATTATTGAGAAAGTAGACAATGAATTTAAATTAATTCAATCAGAAAAAATTCTTGTAGAATGTTACCTTAAGACTGATGAAGTGAAATCAAGTGAAAACATATTAGCTTGTCTAAATGGAGAATGACTAATGGCTTTAAACATGAGTGTTTAAATTAGTGAACGGAATATAATGCTCCATAGGTTGAGACACGGGAGGCGGATAAATAAGTTATAATAAGACCATGGAAAAACGGAATCGATATACCTCAGATTTTAAGACAAAGGTTGTGCTGGAGGTCCTTCGGGAGGAGCAGACCGTGAACGAGATCGCTGCCAAGTACGAAGTTAGCCCTGTTATGGTAAGTCGGTGGAAGGCTGAATTCCTCGAGCGAGCCTCCCTGGTCTTCGAGAAGAAGACGAATGATGTAGACAAAGTGAAGAAGGAGTACGAGAGCAAGCAAGAGCATCTAGAGAAGCTGGTTGGCCAACTCACAGTTGAAGTCGACTGGCTCAAAAAAAAATCTGGCCTCAAATGAACCCTTAGAAGCTCGGAAAGCCATGGTGGAACGTGAGAACGCCGCGATTACAATTAAGCGCCAGGCCACCTTGTTGAGCGTGAACCGGACATGCATCTATCGCCCCAGTCAAGAGAAGCGTGAGAGCGAAGAAAACGTACAGATCATGCACCGGATTGATGAAATCACTGTGAAACACCCTTACTTCGGCTACCGGCGTATGACCCGGTTTCATTTCCGTTCGCTCAAGTACGAATGTATCTTCTTGAACGAATTCGAAGACCCTCGCGCATTGCGTAAAGGGATAGCTCGCTATGTCCAATTTTATAATCAGGAATGCCCTCATCAATCGCTTAATGAAGCAAAACCGGATGAATTTTCGCGCACACTTTCGAAAAATTCGTATCCTAAAATACTAAGTTCACGTGAAGGAGGATATAACTTCTCCCTCAGAAAACCGTGTCTTGTCAATGGGGAGCATTACACCGGACCCTGGTGTTGAGTTGATATTGTCTTATCCACTAAATGTGTTTTATATGAAAGTGCCCATAACTGTATGAAAGCTTCACAAAGCGTTCTATTCTGTCCATATTTGAATCTACCGAGAATCCATTTGTCCTGATATGCACGAGATGTCTATAAGAGCAGCGCGGGAGCAGTAAATTTTAAAAGTAGTATAAAAAACTAAGGTAGTAATACAGCCTCGATCGCATGATCGAGGCAATTTTACATCTAATAACTTTAGCCGGTCGGAATAAAGTTCAGCCATGCAAATTAATGCATGCTGCTTTGGAGGGTCTTATCAGAAATTGTGACAGCCACCTTGATAAATTAAGATTTTGTGTCTTCATATTCTCAACAATTATGCCGCCACCCAAATGATGAAATGATGATGATCGTTCAGTGAAGTGCCAGGGCATTGCTTCATATGGTGCAACTAATCCTGCGTCCGACCATGCTTCCGTGCCACGCTGCACCGGGTCATCGTCTGGCTCAACACATCTTTAATTATCAGGTAAAGATCTAAACCATGACGGATTGAGTTATATTAATGTAAGCGCTATATTATGGAGTAGCAAGTAGCAAGTAGCAAGTAGCAAGTAGCAAGTAGCAAGTAGCAAGTAGCATAAGACTATCGTTTCAACGGATGTTGGAGTGCCCGGTGGACAAAAAGGCACGTCTACAAGCTGCCGGATGTATGAGTATATGGTAAACCTGGACCAGCCTTATACGGATTCCTGTTTCCGCCGGCAGACGTTCATGTTTGACCATCTAACCTTAGGAGGAGATTGACGATGAATAACATCCCAAAGCCGAATGAGCCGCTCGTTACGCATATATTCACGGCGGATCCTTCCGCGCATGTTTTCGAGGGCAAAATCTACATATACCCGTCGCATGATCTGGACCACGACGGGCCTGACAACGACAACGGTGATCAGTACGCGATGGAGGATTACCATGTGCTGTCCATGGACAATATGGATTCGCCTGTTGTGGATCACGGGGAAGCGCTGCATCTAAGGGATATTCCATGGGCTTCCCAGCAGCTGTGGGCTCCGGATGCCGTCTTCAAGAACAATACCTACTACTTGTTCTTCCCTGCACGGGACCATGACGGCATCTTCCGGATTGGCGTCGCGACAAGCGCTTCGCCGAGCGGGCCTTTCAAGCCGGAGCCTCATTATATAGAAGGAAGCTACAGCATTGATCCGGCTGTCTTCATGGATGAAGACGGTCAGGCTTATATGTACTTCGGCGGGCTGTGGGGAGGCCAGCTGGAAAAATGGCAGTCAGGCAGCTTCAAGCAGGATGCGGCTGGTCCGGATCCCGGTGCGCCGGCGCTCGGCCCGCGTGCTGCACGGTTAAGTGATGATATGCTCAGCCTTCAGGAAGAGCCGGTGGAGATTTCGATAGTGGATGAGGATGGAAGCCCCATCTTGGCCGGTGATGAGGATCGCCGGTATTTTGAAGGCCCGTGGTTGCACAAATATAAAGGATGGTACTATCTGTCCTACTCGACAGGGACGACGCACAAGCTCGTCTACGCAGTGAGCCGCAATCCCCTTGGGCCCTATACATTCAAAGGGACGATCCTGAAGCCTGTCATCGGCTGGACAACACATCACTCTATTGTAGAATTCAACGGCAAATGGTATCTCTTCTACCATGATTGCTCTCTCTCGGAGGGAGTCAATCATAAGCGCTGCGTGAAATTCACAGAACTGCATTATAACGAGGACGGTACGATCCGAACCATTGATCCTTACCCATCCAAAGAATGAACCGGTTTAAGCGGGTTTATCAACAGCAGATCCAAGGGGAAGGCTGCCGGTCCATGGCGGTCTTCCTTTTGCGTAGTGTGGGAAAGACGTTCCTGACTGCCGCTGATCATACTTTACTTGTTTGTACAGCGTTATTTTGTTGAAAGCATTGAACGAACGGGGCTTGTCGGCCAATCGTGTATTTTTTTATTTGATTGGTGTACTTTTTTATTCGTTAAGACCCTGCAGGTATGGAAGCTTCAGGAACACTGTCCCTAGTCCCAAGAGGCCAAATCGAAGCTGTTCAGCAATGGAAAGCCCTAAAGAGGTAAATGTTGGTTGGGTCATGTAAAGACATGAACATTGTATTCCGGTCTGCATGTACAACAAAATGAGAACAAGCGCCATAAAACGCCGGAAAATTCAGCCAAACCGCGTGTTTAAAGCTGATTTTCAGTACACTGCAGCTCGTAAAATGTTTAACGTTTCGCATATGAAATTACATCGATAAAGCAGAGCAGCCCAATTAAGATGATCTCAAAGCCCATCCGAATTCCTGTTGGCGGTTGAAGCAATGGGAGATGATCCAGGCATCACAAGGGTTAGAGGGGAGGTTTTTGGGGTTTGGTGTGAGCGCTTACACGTATACGACTCAGCATGAAAGGAGGTGATGTTCTTTAGAGAAACTCACGGCTTAAATACAAATGTGATCTAATGCAGCACAGCACCTGGTCAATTGATGAAAAATGGAGGGTGTACGATGAAAAAATGGAAGAAGCTCTTGGCGGTGACTATGGCTTTGACGCTTATAGCCTTATCATACCCGGCTGCGGAAAAGATACAGGCTGCGGAACCCGCAATCACGCCAGCAATAGGTAAAACGCCTGAAAGAGGCAACCCGCTGCTGTCGCATAAATTTGGTGCGGACCCGTCTGCTATGGTCTATGACGGAAGAGTGTACATCTACATGACCAATGACATCTTTGAGTACAATGCTGACGGTACGGTGAAGGACAACACATACGGCAAAATCAATAAAATCACCGTTATATCGTCGGCGGATATGGTCAACTGGACGGATCATGGAGAAATTCCCGCCGCTGGCCCGCAAGGTGCGGCCAAATGGGCCAATAACTCATGGGCGCCAGCAGCTGCACACCAAACAATCGATGGCAAGGAGAAGTTCTTCCTGTATTTCGCTGATAGCGGCAACGGGATTGGCGTACTCACGGCTGACAGCCCGATTGGACCCTTCACCGATCCGATTGGCGGACCGCTTGTCAGCAGGAGCACGCCGGGGGCTGGCGAAGTGACCTGGCTGTTTGACCCCGCGGTGCTGGTTGACGATGACGGAAGCGGATATTTATATTTTGGCGGCGGCATTCCGGCAGGGAAGGATGCTGATCCGGGTACCGCACGGGTAGCGAAGCTTGGGGCAGACATGATCAGCCTTGATCTGGCAGCAAGCGGCGGATCTGCCAAGCCGATCAACCCGCCATGGCTGTTCGAGGACTCGGGCATCAATAAATATAACGGCAAATATTATTACTCCTACTGCACCAATTTCTCGAGCGGGCATCCGTCGGATATTCCGACTGGAACGATTGCTTACATGGTCAGCGACAATCCGATGGGCCCGTTTGAGTATGTCAAAACCATTCTCCCGAATCCCGCTATGTTCTTCGGCGTTGGAGGCAACAATCATCATGCGATATTTGAATTTAAAGGCGAGTGGTATATCACTTATCATGCGCAAACCTTGGCCAAGGCGATGGCAGAGAGCGGACGATACCCGCAGATGGGCGGTCAGGCGCGCGGATACCGTAATGCGCACATCAACAAAATAACCTTCGATGAGAATGGCGTCATTCAGGATACTGCAGGTGATTATGCCGGTGTTCCGCAGGTGGGTAATCTAGAGCCTTACACAAGAGTCGAGGCGGAAACGATTGCCTGGAACGGCGGGATTTCCACGGAAAACATTACTGAGCCGGGTGAGATGGAAGGCAGCATCAATCTCGCTGTTACCAGCATTCATGATGGCGATTGGACAGCGGTATCCAATGTGGATTTTGGCACGAAGGGTGCCGGAACCTTCTCAGCTCATGTAGCAAGCGGTACGAATGGCGGTAAGATTGAACTGCATCTGGACAGTCCGGACGGTAAGCTCATCGGTACACTGCCGATCTCGAACACGGGCGGAGACGACAGCTGGCAGAACAAAACGATAAATGTGTCCGGCGCGACTGGCGTCCATGATTTGTATATGGTCTATAGGGGAGCACCGGGTTCCAATCTTTTCAAGATCGATTATTGGCAGTTCGGGCAGAAGAGCACGGCCCGTGAGCTTGCTGCGATTAACGCAACGATTGACAAACATAAGATTGATGTAACAACCGGTCAGAACCAAGCCGCTCTGAAGGTCACGGCCGTATATGCGGATGGAACATGCAAGGACGTCACCTCCAAGGCCGTTATCAGGCCGGCACAAGACGGCATCGTAAGCATCAAGGGCGGCAAAGTAACCGGTATCGGCTATGGATCAACGAGCATTAATGTTAGTTACGAAGGAAAAACAGACATCCTTCATATGCTCGTCAAGGACTTGAACAGCGAGCTTAAGGTGAAACAGATAACCGTCGATAACCCGGCGTTTACGCTGGAGGCGGGCAGAACGGCGTCCTTTAAAGTAACCGCGGAGTATGCTGACGGACGTACGGAGGATGTAACGAATACAGCTACCTACAGCAATACAAGTCCGAATGTTGCGGATGTGGCCAATGGGAAGATTACTGCCAAATCAAACGGTACGGCGCAGGTGACAGTCAGCTTTAAGGGCGCACTGGGCGACGCGGCTACCGCACAAATCACCGTAACGGTCAAATCCCCTTTCACTGTCGCCATCGAGGCCGAGACAGCGGCGGAAAACTCGGATACGGCTTATGTCGAGGGAACAATAGAAGGCCACACCTGGTCGCTCGCGGACGGACAATCAACGAAAGCCATGCTGTTTGGTCCGGATACAGGCTTCACGATGTCCGGTACAGATTCAGCCTCGCTTGCAGCCGGCTCCAAAATGAGCTACAAAATCAACGTGCCAGCGGCAGGGAACTACTATGTTTGGCTGCTTGCCAGCAGCGTTGATTACTCTGGCGACTCCGTCCATGTCGGCGTGGATAACCAATATCGCTTCACGTCCAACGGCATTCATGGCGTAAGCGGAGGCGAGTTCAAATGGGCGAATCTCAGCGGGAACAGCGGCGGCTTGTTCGGCGGTGGAATTCTGGCGCTCTCCGCAGGTGAGCATGAGCTGAATTTCTGGGGCAGAGAAGACGGATTATCCATCGACCGAATATATCTTACGACGAGCACCTCGACCGCAGATCCGGTCTGGCCGCCCGATCAGCCACAGGTGCCCACGGCTTCAATTTCGGCAGCAGACACCGTGAAACCGGGCGAAAGCTTTGTGGTATCAGTTAGTCTGGATTCCTTGATACAAACTGTATACGCCGAGGATATCATCCTGTCTTATGATGCCGATGTATTCGATTATGTAAGCTCGGCAGGGGCTGACGACAACATCCAGATCGTGGGCGAAAACACAGCAGAAGCCGGGAAAGTCAGACTCGTTGCCGCGAACGTGGGCGGTGTGACCGGCGCCAGTACACCGGTGCTGCGTGTGACCTTCCAGGCTAAAGCCGGAGTCCATGATACAACGGGGACGATCGCAGTTGCCCGGGCTGAGCTGGGCGTAAACGATGCGGGAGAGGAGATCGAGGCCGGGCTTACCAGTACGAGCATTTCGGTAGGCAGCGCAGAAGCGGATGTCGATAAAACAGCACTGGCAGCAGCCATTACGACGGCGCAAGGTCTCTATGATGCTGCAGAGGCAGGAACGCAGCCAGGCCAATACCCGCAATCCGCAATAGATGCGCTTCTGGCAGCGGTTAACGCAGCGAAGACCGTTCTGGAGAACGAACGTGCAGCGCAGTCTGAAGTAAATGACGCCGCAGCAGCATTGAATGATGCAGTGGAGGCTTTTAGGGCAGCGGTTGTGAAGGAAGCGTCTGCGGACCTGAACCAGGACGGGCGCTATTCCGTAGGCGATCTTGCAATGATTGCGAACCATTACGGCAAAGATTCGGGCAGTCCGGATTGGTCGGCTGCGAAGAAGTCTGATATGAATCATGACGGCAAGATCGATATTGTCGATCTGACGTTTGCGGCAGCTAAGATATTGAAATCGTAGCGAACACTTTGCGACGTACACAGCACGCTATGAATTAATACTATTGTTTCTACGGAGGGACGAATGTAATGAGGAAAACATTCAAGCGATCGATATCGCAGCTGCTCGCCACGGCTCTGCTTATCCCGGCGGTTTGGCTTGCGTCGGCTGCGGGTGCAGCGGCTTTAACCAATGATAAGCTAGCCGCAAAGACGGTCTCCGCTGATCAAATCAGCTCTCAATCTGAAGCTCGTGCCAGCGCCATACAGAAGGATCTCACGCCGATCAAGGAGGTTTACCGCAATGAATTCCTGATCGGGAATGTCGCGTCGCCAAGCGATCTTGGCGGGGAGAATTTCGAGTTTATCAAGCAGCATTATAATGTTATTACGGCTGAGAATGCCATGAAGCCGGATGCGACACAGCCGACAAAAGGGAATTTTACCTGGTCGGATAATCTCGTCGATGCGGCGCTGGCAGAAGGTCTGAGTGTCCACGGCCATGTGCTGGTCTGGCATCAGCAGACACCAGCCTGGATGAACACGGCGAACGGTTCCCCGCTTGGACGCGAGGAAGCGCTTGCTAATATGAGGACGCATATTAAGACCGTCATGGAGCATTACGGCGATAGAATCATCTCCTGGGATGTCGTGAACGAAGCGATGAACGATAATCCGTCGAATCCGAGCGACTGGAAAGCGGCTCTGCGCAAATCCGCCTGGTATAACGCAATCGGCGAGGACTACCTCGAGCAGGCATTCCTGGCGGCGCGGGAGGTGCTGGATGCACACCCGGAATGGGACATCAAGCTGTATTACAACGATTATAATGATGACAACCAGAACAAGGCGCAAGCGATCTACAGCATGGTGAAGGAGCTTAATGAGAAGTATGCGCAGAAGCATCCGGGCAAGCTGCTTGTCGATGGGATCGGCATGCAGGCGCATTACAGCGTCAACACCAATCCGAACAATGTAAAGCTGTCGCTGGAGAAATTCATTTCTCTTGGCGTTGAGGTGAGCGTTACCGAGCTGGACATCCAAGCAGGCAGCGACGGTACTTTAACGGAAGAGCAGGCCATTGACCAAGGGTATTTGTACGCGCAGCTGTTCCAGCTCTACCAAGAGCATGCGGAGCATATCGCACGCGTGACCTTCTGGGGATTGAGCGATGCAACGAGCTGGAGATCGGAGAACAACCCGCTGCTGTTCGATAAGAACCTGCAAGCCAAGCCGGCTTATTACGGTGTGATTGATCCCGAGCAGTTCATCCGGGAGCACCCGCCGACATCGGAAAGCGCCAATCAAGGAACAGCGGTATACGCCACGCCTGTTGTAGACGGTTCTGTGGATGAGGCGTGGAGCAGGGCGAAGGCGATGCCTGTGAACCGGTATCAAACGGCTTGGCAGGGGGCGGCAGGCACAGCCAAAGCTTTATGGGACGATCAGAATCTGTATGTTCTGGTCCAGGTGACCGATGCGCAGCTCGACAAGACGAGCGTTAATGCATGGGAACAGGACTCCGTGGAGATCTTCGTGGATCAGAACAATGGGAAGACCTCGTTCTATCAGGACGATGACGGGCAGTACCGGGTTAACTTCGATAACGAGACTTCCTTCAATCCGGAGAGTCTTGCGGAGGGCTTCGTCTCGGCTGTTCAGAAGACCGGAACGAATTATACGGTAGAGGCGCAAATCCCGCTCGACTCCATTTCGCCCGCTGAAGGAGATAAGCTAGGATTTGACGTACAGATTAATGATGCCAAAGACGGCATTCGTCAAAGCGCTGCGGCATGGAACGATTCGGCCGGCACCGGTTATATGGACACTTCCGTATTTGGTGTGCTGAGCTTGACCGGAAAAGCGGATGATTCTGATGCTCCTGCCGCCGCACTGACTGGTCATAAGCAAGCATACACAGGAAGCACATTTGAACTGAGGTATGGCTTAACGAATGTGACGGCTGAGAGCAGTTTTCTGGGACAGGATTTGACATTTACTTATGATCCCGAGAAGCTTCAATTCGAATCTGCTGAGTCCCTTAGTAATACCCTTGATGTGATCGGCGTGGATACGAACACCGCAGGTAAAGTTCGTATCCTGCTGGCCAGCAAAGGGTCCAGCAATGCCGTTACAGCTGATGGTGAATGGATGAAGCTGCAATGGAAGGCGCTTCAAGCAGATGCAGGAACCAGCATCAAGCTTGCGGTTGCCGTCCTGGCTGACGGCGACGGCAAAGAAGTGTCGCTGGCTCCTGCCGAGCACAAACTCCGGATTATGGACCAGCCTACAGGGGATTTGAACAACGATGGACGATACTCCGTCGGCGACCTTGGCATGGCAGCTTCGGCATACGGCAAATCTGCAGCGGATGCTGACTGGAGCGAATACAGCCATATGGACCTGAACCATGATGGCGTCATCGATATTGTTGATCTTACTGCGATTGCCAAGTTCATTCTGCAATAATGTGAAGAAGAAAACTGCGGTTCACTGTTGTGATGTGGACCGCAGTTTCCCAAAATGGAGGATACAAATGACCTTACGCCGTTCTGAAGGCCGCAGGATAATGATGATTGGTATCACCGTTCTTATGCTTCTTGCCATGGCGCCCGTAACCGCGGCGGCAGCCCTGCCGTCATTTTCCCTGACAGTGAGTGACCAGACAGTTTCCGAAGGGCAGCAGGTAAGCGTCAAGGTAACCGGCTCCAATCTGTCTGATGTGTACGGCTATGAATTGAAGCTGAGCTTTGACGATACGCTTCTAAGCTATACCAAAACGATAAGCGCATTATCCGGATTCTCGGTTCCGCCCAAGGATGCTGAAGGGGGCAAGCTCATATTCGCCCATACGAAGATCGGCAGTACCGCCGGTCTAAGCGGCACGGTTGACCTGGCGACCATAACGTTCACCGTCCTGGGCAGGACGGCCGGAGAAGCGATTGTTACGCTGGACAGCGTAAAGCTGGTCGACAGCAGCCTGAATGCAACCGATACAGCGGCCAAGGTGTCTGCAAGCATAGACATTGCGGCGGCCAGTGAAATGAAGCCGGCTGCCTTCACGGACTTAGACGGACACTGGGCCCAACAGGCAATTGAACGAGCCGCAGCGCTGGGCATTATGAAAGGCTATCCGGATGGAACGTTCCGGCCTAAGGGGGAAGTGACTCGCGCAGAATTTGCGGCGATGATTACCCGCGCGTTCACCTTGAAATCCGCAGCCGGTGTAACAAGCGAGTTTACCGATGCAGCGAAGTTGCCTGGCTGGGCAAAGGAGCATATCGCCGAAGCGGCGGCCGCAGGGATTGTAACCGGCTATGCCGACGGCTCCTTCCGCCCGAATGCGCTTATTACGCGAACCGAGATGACGGCTGTACTCGCACGTGTACTTGAGCTTCAGCCGGACGGAAATGCGAAGCTGAGCTTTGGGGATAAGGACAGTATTCCTGCATGGGCGCGTCCTGCAGTTGCGTCCGCAGTCAAGGCAGGCATTGTGAAAGGCAGCAGCGGTAACCGCTTCTCGCCGGCCAGCAGTGCCAGCCGCGCAGAGGCTGGAGCTGTCATCATCGCCGGCCTCGATTATTTAGCTGCACGGCAGTAACGCGTTGTAAAGCAGTTCAATATAAATTATGACTCGATCAGTTGTGATCGGGTCATTTTTTTGCACTTAACCTTAAGAGTCAAGCGTGAGGAGTTGTTTTTCAAGTTGAGGGAAATTGCTGTGTTTGCTGAAGAAGCTGCACAGAAAATATTGATCGTATAAGCATGGTCTTTAAGAGGGTATTTGCAGTAATTATGATAATTTATGTTCTTCAAGTTTTTTGGCTATGCACGATTTGGAATAGGCGTTCTTATTGGACAAAGATCGTACTATTTTCCAATAAAATTGCTATGTGCTTATGCACAGAAAAGAGTATATTATTTATTGATAACGCTTTCATGCTAGGGGGATGGATGTGAGAACGATAATGATCGTGGATGATGAGGTTCGGCAAGTAAAATCTCTCTCAGCGATCATCCGGAGGCTTCGTCCGACGTATCGGACCTTGGAAGCGACGGATGTCGAGATGGCCTGGAAGCTGCTGGAGTTTGAACCAATCGATGCAGTGCTCACCGATATTCGGATGCCGGAGGAAGACGGCCTTACCCTTGTTGAGCGGGTTGCTGCCAAGAAGCCTCATATTCGAACGATAATAATTAGCGGTTACGGTCAATTCGATTATGCGCAGAAAGCTATTGAGCATCGGGTTACCGAATATCTAATCAAACCAATTGGCCTTTCGGATATTGAGCGTCTCCTCGTTAAGCTGGAGGGCCTATTCAAACAAGACAATAGACATCAGGAGCTGAGCAAAGAACGCTATTGGCATGAGGCCATTAAAGGAACGCTTACCGAGCAGCAACGGCAGCTGATGGGAAGATATGCGCCTTCTGACGGTCCGGGGCTTGTTCTCGTGTTCGAAATGAGCGGTACTGACGGTACGGACCGAATGGCATTGCTTAAAGAACGTTGGGCTGTCGAGATTGTTGCCCTCGGACAGTGTGAAACATTTACCGATTTGGCCGAACATCATATCGTGAGTCTCGTTTGGCTGAACAGCATTATTGCGGCTAAGCCGTCAGAGATGGTAATGAAGATCAGCCGGGCGTTAGAGCGTGTAAGGGCGGACGGTTTTGAGGACATTTCCGTGGGCGTGAGCTGTGTCCGCGCGCACTTTCATATGGATGTGATCGTATCCTATGGTGAAGCAGTACTGGCATTGCGGCACCGGTTCTATGCATCGGAGGATACAGTCTTCTGGAGATCGGATGTTCAGCCCTTTATGGAGAAAGTATCGCCAAGCGCGAAGGAGATCACGGAACCTCTTGTTTCGGCAATCAAGGCGGATGAACGCAGCCGGGCACTGCAGCTGGTAAATTCCTTCTTCCAGGTGAGAGAGGCGTCGCCATATCCAGAACCTGGGCTGATCCGTGATGAAATAGGACTGATGGTATGGCAGCTGCTCCACGGCTTGAAAAGTCTGTTACCAGCGGACTCCGACGAGTGGGAGCATGGACGGTTGCGGAAGAAGTTCAACCGGTACCGGGACTACCAAGAGCTGCGTCTTAGGTTTAAAGAGCTCGTCCTGCAGCTATTGGAATTGGCCAGGAAAACGAATTTAGATAAGAACGGACTTCTCATTCTCCGCTGCCAGAATTATCTTCAGCAGCACTACATGGATGATGTTTCCCTTGAGTCGGTTGCAGCGATGTTCCATTTTAACTCATCCTACTTCAGCAATTTATTTAAACAGCGAACCGGGATTAATTTCACGGAATATCTTCTGAACCTGCGCATTAACAAAGCAAAGTTGATGCTGGAGCAATCAGATGACAAAATTGCGAGTATCTCGTTGAGGACCGGATTCAAAACTGCCGCTTATTTCAACAAAATGTTCAAGCGCGAAACTGGCATATCGCCCAAAGCGTTTCGGCAAATGAACGGCAGCGGTGCCGCAAAATGAAGTCATGGATTCGGACCTTGAAAGAAGGACGGTTGCATACGAAGCTGCTCCTGACATATGTCATGCTGCTCACAGGCACAATCATCATCTTGGGCATCAGCGACTTCCGTCTAAACCGCAGTACGGTGCTTGATATGGCACAAAAGGATGTCTTCACCATTGTCCGTAAAAATAACGAAATTATCGATGCGAAGTTTTCACGGATCCGCGAGATGATCTACGGATTTATGGAAGATGATGATTTCTACCAGACGTTCTCGACGCTTGACAAGAACAATAAGACGAAGGTGCTTGCGGCCGATATACGGATAAAAGGGATACTAGACAAATATTTTGCGCAGTCACAAGATCTGTACTCCGTGCAAGTCGCGACCTCCTATTTCATTTTCGGCACGTCCTCTTCGGCGAATAGCGAGCATGCGAAAAATTTCATACCAATTAAGGGTTTCAGGAATACGGAGTTGGATCGGACGGCCAAGGAGGCGGATGGAAAAATCCAGTGGGTGCCGACATATAACTTTGCAGACATGTACCAAATTTCGTATCTCAAGAGTATGGAATATGACTATAAGTATTTGTTTTCAGCTGTATCCTTAATTCGAGGCTCTTACTATAAGGGTAAATTCCGAGCTTATACGGATCTTCTAGACAAGCCGACTCTGCTGCTGAATTTCAAGGATTCCTTATTTACAGATGTGTTTAAAGACAGTATTCCCGTCAGAGGCTCTTCCTACATGGTCGTCGATGCGAACGGTCAAATTATTGCTCATACCGATCGTTCTTTGTTGACAACAAAGGCAGGCTTTCCGTTTCTTCAGGAATTAATGAATGACAAAAGCGGCGTACGAATAGTACGGATCGGCGGAGAGCAGCAAGTACTTGCTTTTGCTCGTTCGAATATAACGGGATGGCTGAGTATAGCCGTCATTCCTCCAAGCGAGCTGTTGGCCCCGATCACGAAGCAGTACGTCCGAAACATGTTAATTTCTGTTGCCATCATTACCGTTGTATTTATCGCGTTTTCCTATTTTCTCTCAATGCTGGTAACGAATCCGTTCCGCACCATGATTCGGGCGATCGTCAATACGGGGGAAGGGCGGTTCGAAACACGGTTTGAACAGAGCGGTAGCTACGAGTTTCGTATTTTGATGAAGAAATTCAATGATATGAATGAGAATATCGTAAAGTTGATTCAAGAAAACTACGAGACCCAGATACGTGAGAAGGAAGCGCAAATAAAAGCACTTAACCTCCAGTTGGATCCCCATTTTATGTATAACACACTCAATATGGTCAGTTTAATGGCGCTCGAAAAAGAGGAATATGAGATTAGTGATATCGTCGTGAGCTTGTCCAATATGCTGAAATATATGGTAAAGCAAGAGTCGAACCTAGTACGATTTCGAGATGATCTCACGTACCTGGAGAGTTATGTGACCATTATGAGCAACCGCTTTGAGGGCGCCTTCGAAGTTATTTACGATATTGATCAACAAATGCTAGGCGATGATGTACCGAAGTTTTTCCTGCAGCCGCTTGTTGAGAATGCGTTCGTCCATGGCTTCAAAAAGATGAACCGGGAAGGGAAGCTTCGTATTTCATGCCGAAGCTCGAGGGAGGCTCGGATCTATCTGATCGAGGATAACGGGGAAGGAATGGATATGGCCAAGCTGGCCTCACTACGGGAAGGCAGTAATCGCGTGGGCATTTCTAACGTTAACCGTCGAATTCATATTCTCTACGGCGAGCCCTACGGTCTTCAGATTACGTCTGTACCCGGTCAAGGCACAACGGTGACGGTGACGCTTCCGCCCGTCCAACAAGGGGAGGGACTGACTTGCGGAAAAAAGGATTAATCATCTTTATAGCGGTGATTATGGTTGCTATGGTATTTCTCATATGGAGAGCGAATATCCCCCCATCCCACCGAGACCCGCAAATAGAGTACCCTAATCATATAACGTTGAAATTTACGTACTGGGGTTCCATTGAAGAGAAAAATGTAATTGAGCAAACGCTTGCGGAATTTTCAAGAGCCTACCCATGGATTTCAATAGAGCCGATTCATTTTCCGAACTCCGACTACAATACAAAAATGATGGCGATGTCCGCTTCCAACGAAGAGCCGGATTTGGCGTACATGACGACTGAGCTGGGAGAAGCATTCAGCCGAGAAAACAAATTTTTGAATTTGTTTGATTTTATGGCTAAAGATGATGAATTAAATAAAGACGATTTTCTCGATTATATCTGGTATAAATCAGCCGAAGACTATGCATGGGGCGTCAGCACAGCGGCAGAATGCTTTGGGCTCTTTTACAGGAAGGATCTTTTGAAGCAAGCAGATGTAGACCCTCCTTCACCGAAAGCTGAACAAGCATGGAGCTGGGGGCAACTGGTGGATGCGGCCAAGAAGCTTACGCTAGATAGTCAGGGCAGGAATGCTTACGATCCCGCTTTTGATAAAAATCATATTGTCCGATACGGTATCATGTTCGAGACGTGGTCGGACCCACTGAACAATTTTATCTTCAGCAATGGTGGTGATTGGGTTAGCAGTAATAGAAAGCAGTTTGCACTTCAGTCGCCGGAAGCAGCGGAAGCCATTCAGCATTTGGCCGATCTAATCAATGTCCATCATGTGGCACCCTCGCCCTACGAGTCGAAATCGCTACCATCCATGAGTATGTCACTGCAGGCTGGACTAGCAGCAATGGTTGTTGACGGGCAGTGGATTAATCTTGATTTGGGTAAAGCAGGGGTCGATTTTGATATTGGGGTGCTGCCTAAGTTAAAGAATAGCGTGACGGTAGGACTGAGCGGAGCGACAGTCATTTTCCGGTCATCTGAACATCCGGAGGAAGCATGGCTGTTGTATAAGTGGCTCTCGGATCCGAGTAAATCGTTGTCTTTGTATTCCGACGGTTTATGGATGCCCGTGCTCAAGGAGTGGTACACGGATCCGGTTCTTGTCGACGCATGGGTTAACTCCAATCCAGCGGCGCATCCGCCAGGGTTCAGAGATGCTATGATGAAACAGTTATTGGAAAATGGCAGGCCAAGTGTTGGATACTATCTTCAGAACCAGTTGGAAATATTTCCCGAAGTTACAGAAGGATTGCTTCCCGTATGGCAAGGTGAGAAGAAGGCCAGTGATGCCTTACAGGAAATCGCAAAGAAAGTAAGCGTTCTATATTCGCAAAAATAGTCAAAAAAACCAAGAATACTGCAATTTTAGCCCGCCAGCCTTTCGGTATAGTAAAGGTGTGGTTATGAAAGCGCTATAAAAGACGCTGGCATAGCCGACACCATACCGATCATGGAGGGTCTTTAATATGAAAAAATGGTTAGTCACACTTGTGTCGCTCATGATGCTGGCATTACCGCTGATGGCTTGCAGCGGTAACAACACTGGCGGCACGAACAATGGGAATTCCGGTAATGACGGAAATAAAGAACAGGTAACCTTGAAGTTCATGGGTTGGGAAGTCAGCCCGCTGGAGACGCAGAGCGTCAAGCGGGGAATTGAGCAGTTCATGAAAGAAAACCCGAACATAAAAGTGGAATACACGACGATCCCCGGTGGTACGCAGTACGTTGCTAAGATGCAAGCGATGGTACTCGGCGATGAAGCGCCGGATGTGTTTTTCTTGCAAAGCGATTACTACCGTGACTTCGTCAAGCGGAACAGCCTGCTCGATCTTACGGACCGCGTTACGACAGAGGGCGTATCCGAGGATTTGATCGACTCGGCCGTCCAGCTTAGCATGGTGGACAATAAATATTACGGCATCGAATCCTGTATCGTAGCGCCGGTGCTCTATTACAACAAGGATATCTTTGATAAAGCAGGGATTGCCTATCCGCCAAGTGATCCATCCAAAGCTTGGACATGGGATGAATTCGTTGATACGGCCAAAAAACTGACAATCAAGAACGGCAATAACGTCGAGCAGTATGGCGTTTATGGGATGGAAACCTATTACAACCTCATAGCAGAAATAATGAGTAATGGCGGCAACTGGTTTACCAGCGACCTGAAGGCCTCCGCGGCCAATACACAGGAAGTGAAAGAAGTTCTTCAAGCCGTCTCAGATCTTCGTAAGAAGGAAGGGGTAAGCCCTGAAGGTAAGCTGCTGACAAACAGTGGCATGAGCGCAGCGCAAATGCTTCAAACCGGCAAGATTGCCATGCTCGTAGATGGATCTTGGGCGCTTCAAGAGCTATCGCAAATGAATTTCAAGGTGGGCGTGGGCGTCCTGCCGAAGTTCGATGAGGCCGTGACACACGGTCAGGCGCATATGCATGTTGCATCGGCTAATACGGAGCATCCGGAGGAAGCTTGGAAGCTGATCAAGTATCTCTCGTCTGAGGACTACCAGCTGCAGAACGTCAAGGCTGGATTGTGGCTGCCGAACCACAAATCGCTGTATACCGAAGAGGGAATTCAGAAGTGGCTGACAGAGGGCGTTCACCCCGACGGATTTAAGGTAATGATTCCTTACTTCACTTCCTCCAAACCGTACCCGTATGCTTTACTCAGCAGCCAGAAGATTCAGGAGGATACAGCTGCAGAGCTGGATAAGTTCTTCCTGAGCAATCAATCAATCGATCAGACCGTGCAAAACATCGAAAGCGTCGTTAATAAAAGCCTAGCCACACAATAAAACAACAAGCGGCGTTTGGGGAGGGAAGCTTTCCGCGTCCCTCTCTACGTCTGCTCCGGGGTGAGATGATGAAATCTGTAAAGCCACTTCTCTATAAAGACGGTTTCTGGGCATTCCTAATGCTGTTGCCGAATTTAATCGGCTTCCTAATGTTTTTGCTGCTGCCCGTGTTTGCCACATTTGTAATCAGCTTCTCGAGCTGGAATTTAACCGATTCCTTCGCCTTCAACGGATTCGATAATTACAAGGAACTGTTCCATGATCCGGTGTTCATACAGGTCATGGGCAATACGTTCTACTTCACGATTGCCAGCGTACCAATCGGCATCGTAATCTCGCTGCTTCTTGCCGTTTTCCTGAATCAGAAGCTTCGGTTTATCCGTTTTTACCGTGCTGCATTTTTCATTCCCGTCATCTCGTCGATGGTCGCGGTATCGGTCATTTGGCAGTGGATTTATAATCCGGAATACGGATTGCTTAACTATGCACTCTCATGGTTCGGCATTGACGGTCCTGCTTGGCTGACAGACCCGCAGTGGGCTATGCCGACTGTAATCTTAACGACCATCTGGAAGAGCTTGGGCTTCAATATGCTCATCTTCCTGGCAGGACTACAATCAATTTCGGAGAGCTACTACGAGGCGGCCGACATTGAAGGAGCCAAATGGTATTCAAAATTTTGGCATATTACGCTGCCGCTTCTTTCGCCAACGACATTCTTCGTCACGGTCATGTCCATCATTAATTCGTTCCAAGTCTTCGATACTGTTTACTTAATGACTCAAGGCGGCCCTGCCCGGTCCACTTCAGTGCTTGTCTATTACATCTTCCAGAACGCTTTCCAGTATTTCCGCATGGGTTATGCAAGTGCAATGGCATATGTGCTGTTCTTTATT
The DNA here is from genome assembly GCF_003233845.1 of Paenibacillus sambharensis. Classification (GTDB taxonomy): domain Bacteria; phylum Bacillota; class Bacilli; order Paenibacillales; family Paenibacillaceae; genus Paenibacillus_I; species Paenibacillus_I sambharensis. The sequence continues at coordinate 19,324 of NZ_QKRB01000030.1, read as the reverse complement.
GTGCTGATGATAACGTTCATCCAATTCTGGCGACAGAAAAAATGGAGTATCTATTAAGGGGGAGGCAGTCATGAAGTCGCGTATTTGGTTAAAGCCGACCGCACATATCATCTTGCTGATCGGGTCCATTATCATGCTGTTTCCGTTCATTTGGTCGGTCTGCACATCGCTGAAGAACGTCAATGAGGTATTCACGTACCCGCCGCGATTCTTTGGTGAGGAGCTGAAATTTTCGAATTATACGAATATGACCGATCGATTCCCGATCATTCAATTCTTTTTTAATACGCTTAAGATTACCGTTATCGTCGTCGTTTTTCAGCTTATAACAAGCTCGATGGCAGGATATGTGTTCGCGAGGCTGCGGTTTCGCTTCCGTGAAGGGCTGTTTGGATTATATTTGGCCACCTTGATGGTACCGGCGCAGGTGACGATGATCCCAACCTTCCTGTTGATGAAATATTACGGGCTGCTGGACTCTCATTGGTCGCTCATTCTTCCCAGTCTTGTGTCAGCGTTCGGTACGTTTTTGCTGCGTCAATTTTTCTCAACGATCCCGGAGGCGCTGGAGGAGGCGGCAAAGATCGATGGCTGCACGCCTTTCGGAATTTACTGGCGTATTTTCGTTCCGTTATCCAAACCAGCTCTGGCAACACTCGGTATTTTCATCATGCTGGGGACCTGGAACGATTTCGTCAACCCGCTCGTCTTTATCAACTCGATGAGCAAAATGACGCTTACGTTAGGGCTTGCCAACATGCAGGGGCTGTATTCAACAGACTGGCCGGCCTTGATGGCGGCCACGGTAATTACCATTCTGCCGGTTCTTATCGTATTTCTAAGCGCACAGGACATCTTCGTACGAGGCGTTACACTATCGGGGTTGAAGGAAGGGTAGCGTGGAAAGCAGGCAAGGCAATGAAGAAGGAGGAGAGCAAACGATGACACCAAAAACGATGAGTACAACAACCGGAGCGCTGCGCGATATCCGCATTCAGGATTCGTTCTGGTCAGACTATATCCGGTTAATCCGAGATGTCGTCATCCCTTATCAGTGGGAGGCGCTCAACGACCGTATCCCTGACGTAGAGCCAAGCCATGCGATCCAGAATTTGCGAATCGCGGCAGGAGAAGAAGAGGGTTCATTTTATGGCATGGTCTTTCAGGATAGCGACGTGGCCAAATGGCTGGAAGCCGTCGCCTACTTGTTGGAAAGCGAGCCGGATGCCGAATTACAGCGGATGGCGGACGCTGTGGTCGACCTGATCGCCAAAGCGCAGCGCGAAGATGGATATTTGAACACGTATTACCAGTTAAAAGAGCCAGGCAACGAGTGGACGAATCTATGTGAATGCCACGAGTTGTACACGGCAGGTCATTTAATTGAGGGTGCGGTTGCCTACTGGCACGCGACCGGCAATACGAAGATTCTTGACGTCGCCTGCAAGTTCGCGGATTATATTGGAACGGTGTTCGGTCCGGAACCTGGACAAATTCACGGTTATGACGGGCATCAAGAGATCGAACTGGCGCTCGTGAGGCTCTACCGGGCAACGGATGAAGAGCGCTACCTGCAGCTGAGCCGTTACTTTCTGGATGAACGGGGCCGTGTGCCTTCCTTCTATGATCGGGAGCATGAGGCACGCGGCCATACCCATCATTGGGAATCGGACTTCATGATTAAGAAGAAATCATATAGCCAGGCACATGCGCCTATCAGGGAGCAGCAAACAGCTGAAGGGCATGCTGTGCGCCTTGTCTACATGTGCGCTGCGATGGCCGATATCGCACTGGAGTCGGGTGATGCGAGTTTGCTTAAGGCATGCAGAAACCTATGGAACAATATCGTCACCAAGCAAATGTACGTGACCGGGGCGATTGGCGGGATGGCGCAGGAGGAATCATTTACGCTTGATTATGATCTTCCGAGTGATACGGCCTACGCAGAGACATGCGCGTCCATAGGGTTAATCTTCTTCGCTCAACGGATGCTGAAATTGGAACCGGACAGCAGGTACGCCGATGTCATGGAGCGAGCCTTATACAACACGGTACTAGGGAGTATGTCCAGGGACGGAAAGCATTTCTTCTATGTCAATCCGCTGGAGGTATGGCCGAAGGCATGCGGTGTCAATCATGTGTATGACCATGTCAAGACCGTCCGCCAAGGCTGGTTCGGCTGTGCCTGCTGCCCGCCGAACGTAGCACGCCTTCTCGCGTCGCTTGGTCAATATATCTATATGACCAATGATTCTACAGTCTATACGCATCTATATATTGGCGGCGAGGCCGATCTCATGGTTGGCGACAACCGCATTACGTTAAAGCAGCATTCTGAGCTGCCGTGGCAAGGGAATGTGCAGTTAGGCATCCGTACAGATGCAGAGAAAGGCGCTATGTTTACGCTGGCTCTAAGGGTTCCGTCATGGTGCACTTCTATGCATATCCTGATAAATGGTGTACCCTACATGGCGGACATCGACAACGGTTATGCTCTTATCCGCCGTACATGGATGGACGGTGACAGAATCGACCTGAGCATACCGATGGAGGTCTTGCGCTTAAAAGGCCATCCGCTGCTTCGCGAAACGGGCGGCAAGGTTGCGATTCAACGCGGACCGCTCATCTATTGCCTGGAAGAAACGGATAATGGAGAGCACCTTCACCGGCTATACGTCGGATCCTTCCAGGCGGCCGAGACGGTATTCGAGCAGAATGTGCTCGGGGGCGTTCAGGTGATCCGAATGGAAGCCTCGCGGCTGTCGGATGAAAACTGGAACGGCGAGCTGTACGCCTCAAACGTGAATTCGCTATTCGAGCCCGCCACGGCAACGTTCATCCCTTATTACGCATGGGCAAATCGCGGAGAAGGCGAGATGGCGGTCTGGGTGCGGGAGAGGTAGATCAGATTCTAACGAGAATAACCTTGGTTCCGTCGTTTGGGAATGAGGTTATTCTTTTTTTTTGAAGATGTTGTTTTCTTGTAAAAGAGCGCTTCAAGTGAAGTCTAAATATACGACAATTATCCAAAGAAAATGTAATTTCCGACTTTTAACAATTTGTTATATTGAGAATGTAAGCGATACCATTTTAAATCTGGAGGTGATGTGGAGTTGCTTAGGATTTAACGTATTGAATAATATACGGAGGTGTTTTAAGTGAAAAAACTATTGATGTCAAGCATGGCAGTAGTTTTGTTAGGAAGCGTGCTATCCGCTGCACCAGTCCAAGCAGCATCTGATTTGACGGTCGATCTTTCCAGCATCATCGGTCCGGTCACCCACAGCTCTGCAGGTTCCCTTTATGGCGTAATTGAGAATAAGCCTGACAATAATCTCTTTCTACCATTGCGCGCCAAAGCTTACATTAATCCGGCGGTATCAGGCTATCAGCAGCCATGGGGGGCGGCTATTCCCGTCGCACAGCGGCTGGCGCCATCTGGCAGTAAAGTCACGATTCGTCTAGCTGATTGGTATACCGGCTGGTATAATTATACGAATTTATCGGATTGGTTCAACAAGCTGACAACAACGGTCAATGACGTGAAGGCTGCCAGACTTACGAATGTATACGGTTACGAGTTGTGGAATGAGCCTGATGGTACGTGGAAAGGCAAATATGTAGGTACGATTGATTACAGTGACAGTTACGTAGAATATACCGTCAACGTCCCGACAACCAAGTCCTACGCCGTAACGGTTCGTTATGCGAATGGTACAGGAGCGGCTTCCTCTCATCAGGTTCGCGTCAATGGCGGTAGTCCGGTAACGGTCTCGTACCCGAGTTCCGGCGGCTGGTTCAATAGTGGTGCGGCATCCACGATTTCACTGAACTTAAATTTGACGGCCGGCAGTAATAAAATTCGATTCAGCAAAGGGAGCACAGGGTATGCCGAATTGGATTACATCGACGTAGCCGGAGGCAGTCCGGTACGATACGAGGCTGAGAACGGTGCGGTAAACCACAGCAATGTATACAATAGCGGATATGCTTCCTCCGACATTTCCGGTAATCTGACTTTTCGTGAGTTTTTCAGCGAGACCTACAAGAAGCTGAAGCAGCTTGATCCGTCGGCCAGAACAATCGGCCCTTCTTTGGCGGGGTACTCGCACTACGCCATGGTTGATTTTATGAGCTATCAAAAAGCGCAAAATACACTGCCGGAAATTACCTCCTGGCATCAGCTGTTAAACGAAAATTTCACGGCCATTCATAATGATTACCGTGCAATTGAAGCCTCGCTTGGTATTACTCCGCGGCCCATTTCAATTAATGAGTACAGCGGCGCAGGATGGTTAAATGATGAAGGAAAGCCTGGCGTTGTCGCTCCTTTGATTGCTAAGTTCGAGCGTCTTAAGGTTGATACAGCGATGCAAAGCTATTGGGATGTGCCGAATCCAGGCCGATTGGGAACGCTTCTCGCAAACGACACGCAGCGGAATGGAGGCTGGTGGTTCTACAAGTGGTATGGTGATATGTCCGGCAATATGGTTAGCGTCACGCCTCCAAACGTGAACGATATTCTTGCGCTAGACGGGTTTGCGAACGTGGACGTTACCAAGAAGTTTGCCAGCGTCCTGTTCGGCGGGGTAACAGATGGCTCCGTCAATGCTGTGATCAAAAATTTCCCTTCGTTCTTCGGCGGCAACGGAAGCAAAGTACATGTACGGGTGGACTGGACACCGTTCGTCAATCGAAGTACGGTCGTAAACACGACCAAGACGCTGCTTGAAGGCGATTATACGATTAACAACAATCAGATAACAGTTCCGATGACGGGGTTGTATAATAACGACGGCTATCGTATTTATATCACACCGTATGGTCAAGCGAACAATGTGTACGAAGCTGAAGATGCAGCGGTCAACGGTGCTAGTATCGCTTCCAACGGTACAGCATCCGGGGGTAAATACGTCGCTCAAATCGATCATAACGACAGCTACGTCGATTTCTATGTCAAAGTGCCGACGGCCAAAAGCTACACGATGACCATCCGCTATGCCAATGGTACCGGAGCGAACGCCACGCATAACTTAGCCTATAATGGTGGCCCATTTTCGACGGTTACATACCCAGCTACTGCCGGCTGGGGGCAATTCGGTACGGTGAACGTTAGCGTGAATCTAACTACCGGCGACAATATTATCCGATTGGCCAAAGGAAGCACAGGGTATGCGGAGATTGACAGTATTACGATTAACTAGCTATAGGATCAGCCTTGAATCTCAAGCCGCTAGAACGCTCTGGCGGCTTTTGGCTATATTATGCACGGGCTAATGGCAGAGAAGGCGAGATGACCGTTTTAGGCGAGGGATATTGCGATTATAATTGTAAAACATCTTAGTCCATTGACTGGACTAAGAGTTCTTATCTTTAGAGGGAATAAAGTTTCCGGAAGGAAAGCGGGGTCATCCCGATGTAACGTTTGAAGCAGCTAGAGAAATAAGGTGCATAATGGAAGCCCACCTGCTCACCAACTTTGGCGATCGGCCATTCCGTCTTGATCAGGAGGAGCTTGGCCTGCTCTAGTCGGTATTGCAGCAGGTACTCCATTGGCGTACATTGATAGATTTCCTTCATGCACCGCACAATGTAATTCGAATGAAAATGAAGCGATTCTGCTAGAATCTCGTTGGTCAGGTCCTTCTGATAATGGCGGCGCAGATAGGCCTCTGTCCGCTCGGCCAGTTTGACGACCGAACTTGTAGTGGAGTCGTCTTGCTCGTCTTCTTCGAGCAACTGAAGCAAATCCATGAATTGCTGCTGCTCTTTCCAATAAGTCGCTGATCCATTGGCGTTCGTCTGCTCGTGCATCACCTCGAGCAGACGAACAATGCTGGCGAACTGCCGCGGAGTCGAGTGCTGCTGCAATTTGAGGTAGTAGGGGTTCGCCCATGCATGCCGGATCGGAAGGGAGGTATGAGGATCACTAATCTCCCGATAGGTGCCGTTGTACTCAAAATGGATCCAATAAAAGACCGTCTCTTTCGTGCAAATGGCTGACGTGTAATGATACCGATCTGGAAGGAGCAGCAGTGACTGACCTTGACGAACTTGCCATTGTTTGTCTTCTTCCCCCATGAAGAGTGTGCCTTGAAGAACAAACAGAAGGTCAAATACGCCGATATTGCGCCGATTCGGATGCTGCTGTCCCGGTTCATAACGCGTCTGTCCAATCGTAATATAATACGGCATCGGCGGGAGCTCGAATAGGACTTTGTTCATTTGATCTGCCTTTCTGTATGTGTGAAATTCTATAAAAAAATAGTTGGATTCATTCGTAGAAAATGATTATTTACAAGGATACACTGGTGGAAGTGAACAATCAAATATTATATATTGGGGCGATGAAACTTATGGGGAAAACTTCTGCGCTAGCCGCAAGCCAGACCATTCTGCTCGAAGGCTTATTCAAGGATTCGCAAGAAACGGGAAGAGAATATTTGCTGCGTATGGATGTGGACCGCCTTGCAGCGCCTTGCTATGAGGCGGCCAAGCTGGAGCCGAAGAAGGAGCGCTATGGCGGTTGGGAGTCGACGCCGATCGCGGGGCACTCCATCGGGCACTGGCTGTCCGCTGCCGCTGCAATGGTTGCCGTCACGCAGGACGAAGTGCTGCAGAAGCGGCTGAATCAGGCTGTCGACGAGCTGGCCTTCGTTCAATCGCATGACCCGGATGGGTATGTCAGCGGATTCCCGCGCGACTGCTTCGATCGCGTTTTCGATGGCAATGGCGAATTCGAAGTGCATAATTTCGGCTTGGGCGGCTCGTGGGTACCATGGTATAGCATCCACAAAATTTATGCCGGTCTGATTGATGCCTATAAGCTGACGGGGAATCAGAAGGCATTGGAGGTCGTCATCAAGCTGGCCGAATGGGCGAAGAAGGGCACGGACCGGCTGACGGAGGAGCAATTCCAACGCATGCTGATCTGTGAACATGGCGGCATGAACGAATCGATGGCGGACCTCTACCTCATTACGGAGAACCGCGATTATTTAGATCTTGCGGTCCGTTTTTGCCACCAGGCTATTCTGGAGCCGCTCTCTCGCGGCGTAGACGAGCTGGAAGGCAAGCATGCGAATACACAGATTCCGAAGGTAATCGGAGCGGCCAAGCTCTACAATATCACCGGGGAAGAGAAGTATCGGAAGATGGCCGAGTTCTTCTGGCAAGAGGTTACGCAGGGACGTACCTACATCATTGGAGGCAACAGCATTTTTGAGCATTTTCGGAAGAAGCATTCGGAGAAGCTGGGCGTGGAGACGGCAGAGACGTGCAACACGTACAATATGCTAAAGCTAACCCGGCTTTTGTTTCAATGGTCGCCGAATGCCGAATATATGGATTTCTATGAGCGGGCGCTGTACAACCATATTCTGGCCTCGCAGGATCCGGACTCCGGCGCGAAAATGTATTTCGTATCGACTGAGCCGGGCCACTTCAAGGTGTATGGAACCGATGACCATTCATTCTGGTGCTGCACCGGCACTGGCATGGAAAACCCCGCTCTCTATACGCGCGATATCTACTATGCCGATCACGATACGGTCTATGTTAACCTGTTCATCAGCTCCAAGGCTGTCTTGCAGAACGGAAAGTTCGTGCTGCGGCAGGAGACGGATTTCCCGCGGACGAACGAGACTCGAATCATACTGGAGGAAGCTTGCGGCGAACGTATGAAACTTCGCATTCGCGTTCCGTATTGGGCTGCCGGAGCGGTTAGGGCTGACGTCGGTGACACGGAGACCTATTCCAGATCGGAGCAAGGTTATTTGGAAATTGACCGCGTCTGGAATGCGGGCGATGTCATCACCATCACGCTGCCGATGGATCTTCATGTGTACCGATCGAAGGAAGATGCGAAGAAGGTAGGCTTCATGTACGGACCAGTCGTGCTTGCCGGCGCACTGGGTAGAGACAATTTCCCAACGTGCGACATTGTCGACAATCATCTTAAGCTACACCAGCATCCGCTCATCGACGTCCCGGTACTGGTCACGGACGAGGACGATGTGAGTAAGTGGATCACGCCGGTTGAGGGGAAATCGCTGACCTTCGTAACGGACGCCATCGGAGAGCCGGGCAGCCAGCGTATAACGCTGATCCCGTTCTACGAACTTCATCATCAGCGTTACACCATCTACTGGACGATGATGGACAAAGCGCAATACGGTAGTTATGTGGACCACGAGAAGGCCGAACGGCAGCGTCTTCATGCGATAACGGTCGATGTTGTGAGTCCCCATGAACAGCAATCGGAGGTCGAGCATGCGATTGCGTCTCAGGAGTCCAAGTCAGGCTATTCCGCTCATGCGCAGCAAGGGTATCGCATCGCGGAGAGCGGCGGTTACTTCAGCTATCGCATGAAGGTCGCAGCCGGCCAGCCGATGGCCCTTCAAGTGACTTACTATGGCAGCGACGGACCATTCCATAATGATCGAGGACCTCAGCAAAGGGTATTCGACATCCTGATCAATGATCATGTCATCGCTCGACAGAAACTGGAGGCTCAGCTTCCAGAGCAGCTGTTCAACGTGCAGTACGATCTCCCGGAAGATCTTCTTAGCGGTACTGATTCCGTAGAAGTGAAGTTCGCTTCGGCGGATGGAGGTGTTGCTGGCGGCGTGTTCGGCATCCGGATGATTGATCGGCTGAAGCTGGAACAGTGGAGCAATAACCAGCAGTGATCAAGGGACTGTCCATTGAAAGAACGGCAGTAGACGTTTTATTTAGACAGTCATATAAAATGAAGTTTAAGCTTTGATCATTAGGCTTCACCGCATAGGTGGAGCCTTTCTTTGTATTCAGGGGAGGCATTATCCAAGGTTGCTCCAGATTCTACAGGCGGCCATTAACATGGTACGGAAATTGAAGATGAGACGACCGAACAAATCGGCAAAGAAGTATATCAATAACCACTTCTATTTTTACAATTATCAGGAAAATCTAAATGGCCTTAGCCTTATGAAATTCAGGACCAGGAAACCTGTCTCGTTCGACAACACTTTAGTAACCCGCTTTATGATTTTTGTCACAATTATAGCTCAGAAGAGTCATACCAAAATCAGGTGCAAGCTATATACTTATAGACGTCACGCGGAGGTATACATGTTAATGTAAGTGTGATTTAATCCACCTTGCTACTAGTAATTATTACGAGAGAATGGCGGGAGAATTATGGGAGTGACCAAATGTCCATCTAAAATGAACGTGAAAATCAATACCTATGGCAGGGGGAAGCGAATGAAGAAAACAGCAGTGTTTGGTACTATCATCTGTTTTGTGTTGTTATTGACAGCGTGCACAATCGGAAAAGCCAACACGGGAGAGGGGACGGGTGATATTAACGATACATTGACCCTTTCATGGCCGCTTGATATTGGCCCGATTAATCCCCACTTATATGATCCTAGCGAAATGTTTGCACAGGCGCTGGTTTACGATCCGCTTGTTAGTTATGGGGATAACGGTAAGATTCAACCGGCCCTGGCAGCAAAATGGCAGGTTTCCGAGGATGGCAGGAATTATACGTTTACCTTGAGGGAGGGCGTGTTGTATTCGGATGGAACCACCCTAACAGCGGAGAATGTAAAGCGGAATATCGAAGCTGTCATTAAGAACAAGGATCGGCACAGCTGGCTGGAAGCAATCAGCCTGATTGATAAGGTCGAGGCGATTGATCCACTTAGAGTCCGAATTGCATTAAAAGAAGCATACTATCCTTTCCTGCAGGAGTTAACACTAATCCGCCCGTTGAGAATGCTTGGCGACAGCGGGTTCCCCGCGAGCGGTTCTACAGCAGAAGGAATTGCTGCGCCTATCGGTACAGGCCCGTGGATTTTAACCAATTATGTACAGGACAGTCATGCTGAATTCAGCCGCAATGATCATTATTGGGGGGAGAAGCCCAAAATCAAAAGAGTAGTCATCAAGTTTATCTCGGATTCCCAAACCCGTATCATGGCACTGGAAAAGGGCGAGATTGATCTGATTTTCGGCAGCGGCCAGCTGGCTCCAGTCGAGTATCAAACGCTGCAGCAGCAGAGTAATTACCAGACAATGGTTTCGGGTCCCTTATCCACGAGGGTGCTGGCAATCAACTCTACAGTTGCTCCGACGAACGAGAAGGAGGTTCGTTTAGCGCTTCAACACTTAGTGGACCGCAAAACGATCGTGGAGCATCTGTTAGATGGTCTGGAAGAGGAAGCAGAATCGTTGTTCTCGCCGGGTTTTCCCTATAGTGACATTAAGGCAGGGCAATACCCATACAATATCGGGACAGCGATGCAACTGCTAGACCAAGCAGGCTGGAAAGCTGTTGACGGAAAGCCGTTTCGAATGAAAGGTGCCGAAACCCTTCAAGTTACGATTCCTTATCGCAGCACGGACGCGATTCATAAAGCATTACTGGAATATCTGCAAAGCGCTTGGCGAGAGGCCGGCATTGATGTAAAGCTTCAGCCGGATGAACCGCTGGTTTACACCCAGAAGGTTAAGGCGGGTAAGTTCAACCTGACCATGAATGATACTTGGGGCGTTCCGTATGACCCGCATATGTACATTCGTACCATGACCGGCGAGAATCAGCTTGGATACTATGCGCAAAAAGGTACAGCGGATTCGGAAACATTTACGGAGAATGTTGAGAAGGTTATCCGCGCAACAGAAGAGGTGGAACGCCGCGCCTTGTATGAATCGATTCTGCAAAGCATCCATGATGAATCGATGCTTATCCCGATTTCTTATCGTACCAATTATTTGGTGGCAAATGAACGGGTCAACGGTCTGCAGTTTACTCCACATCAATACGAAGTGCCGCTCTCACTTTATGAAATGAAGGAATAAGAACGATGGGGCGATTTCTTGTCAGACGAATTGGAAGCATGGTGTCGGCATTATGGGGCGTATCCCTTATAGCCTTCTTCTTGATCCGGGTAATTCCTGGTGATCCTGTTGAAGCTTACTTTGCCATTAATCAGCTGCCGGCCAGCGTGGAAGCAATGAATGCGATTCGCGAGGAGCAAGGGTTTAATAAGCCTCTGCTCGCGCAATATGCAAGCTGGATTTTGGGGGTTCTTCAGCTTGATTTTGGAAAATCCTTCAGCTCAGGTTTAGATGTGGCACGATCCCTCGCGGACAAATTCCAGGTTACGGTAACCATCTCCGCAGCGGCATTAATTATTATCATGTGTATTAGCGTTAGCGTTGGTGTATTATCCGCGGTAAAGCAATCGAGCCTGTTTGACCGAATGACACGCACAACTGTATTTATGATCGCTTCCATGCCAAGTTTTTGGCTGGCATTTATTCTAGTCTATGTCGTTGCTTTAAAATGGGGGCTTCTGCCACTGTTAGGCTGGGGAACCTGGCAGCATATGATACTGCCGTCTTTAACGCTGGCACTTGGTTTCTGTCCCTACTATATCCGCTTGATACGAGCAGGCATCCTGGAGCAGCTGCAGCAGCCCCATGTCCAGTATGCAAGGGCACGCGGGCTCAAGGAAAGCGTCATTGTACGCCGTTATTTACTTAAGGGAACCCTGCCTTCGTTCTTAACTTCACTCGCGATGACATGCGGCGGCTTATTGGGCGGGGCTGCGATTATTGAAATCGTATTTACAATCCCAGGGATAGGAAGACATATCCTGCTTGCCATGGAAACCCGCGATTATACAGTGCTTCAAGGTTTTATCCTGCTCATTGGATTCTTTTATACTGCAATTAACTTTGCAGCTGATCTTTTCTGTGCCATAATCGACCCGCGCATTCGTCTTAAAGAGGGGGTTCAATAATGAAGAAAAACAAGCGCTTGCCGTTCATTATTAGCAGTACGCTGGTTGGTTTGCTTGTCCTCGTGGCCGTGCTTGAGCCTTGGCTTATGCCCAATGATCCTTATGCGACGAATATTGCGATGAAGCTGCAAAGCTACTCAGCTGCCTACCCATTAGGGACAGATCATTTAGGACGCTGTGTTTTCTCCAGGCTGATTGCGGGCGCCAAAGTATCTTTGCTTACCACTTTTTCGATTCTTCTCGTCACGATTATGATTAGTCTCGCCGTTGGCATTACAGCGGGTTATGCTGGCGGGATCTTGGATATGGTGTTGATGCGGATCTGTGACATACTGCTCGCACTGCCTAACTTTATTTTTGCTCTTGTTATTGTAGGCATGCTGGGCGGCGGCTTATTTAATATGTTTATCGGGATTGTATTTGTTGCTTGGGTCTGGTATGCACGATTGATACGCAACATGGTGTTAAGTCTGAAAGAAGCTCAATTTGTGAAATACGCACAAGTGACGGGGGTTTCCCGTTATCATATCGCGCGGGTGCACATCCTGCCCTTTGTGTTTCCACAAATCTTATTGCTGAAGCTAATCGGTCTCGGTTCAACCATTCTGCTGATTTCCGAGCTTTCCTTCCTGGGACTTGGCGTAACAGCTCCTATGGCTGAGTGGGGCATGATGATCAGCGACAGCAAAACATATTTGATGAGCAATCCGATGCTGATGTTTATTCCCGGCGTAATGATCTCCTTGACGGTGCTTATCTTTAATTGGTTCGGAGACGCGGTTCGAGATGCACTGGATCCAAAAACGGTATAGAGGGGAGAATTACCTTTGCTTGAAGTAAATCATCTCTCGGTCTATGTCCAGCAAGGGACCAGTGAAAAACTCGTCGTAGACGATATCAGCTTTCTGGTGCCGAAGGGCAAGGTGGTAGGGATTGTGGGTGAAAGTGGCAGCGGAAAGTCAATGATCTGTTCCACGATCCTGCAATTATTCGATGATGGCCGCCGGGTATCTGGGGAGATTCGGTTTAAAGGTGAACAGCTTCTGACTAAATCAAAAAAGGACTTGCGGAGCGTGAGGGGGAAAGAGATTGCCTTCATTATGCAGAATCCGATGTCTATGTTTAACCCCATGCTGACGACTGGGGAGCACTTTGTCGAGACGCTGCAGGCCCATTCGGCGATTAGCAGGAAAGAGGCAAAAATAAAGGGGATCGAGCAGCTGGCACGTTACAAGCTGCCAGGCGATCGTGTGTGGAATAAATATCCTCACGAGCTTAGCGGAGGGATGCTGCAGCGGATCATGATCGCGATCGCGGTGTGCCATCAACCATCCCTCCTCATTGCGGATGAACCGACAACTGCGCTTGATACAGTGACGCAGCTGCTCATTCTGGATGAACTGCAGGCTTATCAGCACAATTCCGGTGCGAGCATGCTGGTTGTGTCGCATGACTTGGGCGTCATCTCAAGACTGGCTGACGAGCTGATTGTCATGCGCCATGGGATGATGGTCGAGTATGGGCCGGCATCCAGCGTGCTTGCCGATCCTCGTCATCCCTACACGCAGGCTTTGCTCGCGGTTAAGGAAAAGAATCGCAGCCTGGATGAGCTTGTCGATTCCTGTGAAGGGACGATTACGGAACCATTAGTAGAATGGAAGCCAGGTTACTGGGTGAGGCAGTAGAAGGGAGATGGAGGTGAACGAATGATTGAATTCGTGAACGTGTCCAAACAGTTTCGAGATGGGAAGTGGTGGGGGCAGAAAAAAACAATTCAGGCTGTGCGCCAGGTCTCTTTGCAAATAAAAGCAGGGACTTGCTTTGCTCTTGTAGGAGAAAGCGGATCTGGCAAGAGCACGCTCGGTAATCTGCTAATTGGTTTAGAAAAGCCGGATCAGGGACAGGTTTTGTTTCAAGACATCAACTTGCACGAAGCAGGCCCAGAGCAGCGGCAGAGGCTGCGAAGAGATATGCAGATCGTATTTCAAGACCCTTACAGCGCTGTTAATCCTCGAATGAAAATAAAAGACGTCATTGCTGAACCTATGCGCGTTCATCTGGAGTACTCCGCAGGTGAGATCAAGGAGAGGGTCAAGCAGCTGCTTGAGGAGGTGGGGCTGAGCGAAGATGCAGGTGAACAATATTCTCACCAATTCAGCGGCGGCCAGCTGCAGCGTGTTACGATTGCGCGGGCGATCTCGATAAGGCCGAAGGTTATCATACTGGATGAGGTTATTAACAGCTTGGACGTTCTCGTGCAGGTTAGTATCATGAAGCTGTTGAAGCATTTGCAGCGCAATTTGAATTTGACCTATTTGTTTATTTGCCATGATTTGCATGCCGTCAAGCTGTTTGCTGATGAGGTCGCCGTCCTTGATAAGGGGGAAATTGTCGATTATACAAATGATGTGACAAGGTTTGACCAGCTGAAGCACCCTGCCAGCCGTAGGTTGATTGAGGCCGAGCTTCCGATCGTCACTCAGGCTTCGGAGGTACATAAGCAAACGGATGAGGAGTATGTGGTAACGAAAGGATTGTATGTATCATAAAAACAGGGCAGCTTTCCAGACAAATGCTTCAAATGTATGCACTGGCACTTTTGTTTTTTACAGCTAATTCGGTTTTAACCGTCATTTTCCCTTTGCAAGGGGCTGAACACGGCTTTCGAGAAGGTGAAATTGGTGTCATTATGGGACTGTATATGTTTGTCTGCATGGTGCTTCGTCCATGGGCGGGGCAAATGATTGCCAAATACAGCGTGATGACGATTATGAAATGGCTGCTTGCCGGCCATGCGGCAGCCTTGCTGCTGTGAGGATCGCGGACAAGGCATGTCCATGTATTCGTTATCGACAGTGCTCCCCGGTCTGTACGGGCCTGCCTTGGCGCTCTTTCTGTGGACGCATTACGACAACTCTTACATCCTGATATTAATCGGGGTCTTGGCAGTCCTTCCTCTGTTCATCATGTACGGTGCTCAGCTGCCAACGGAAAAACAGCACAATGGCAGATTCACGTTGCGTGAAATGTCGAGTGCTCTTAAAGATGCCTGCCGGAACAGCGGCTTGGTCGTATCGGCTGTTGTGTTGTTGACCGGGGCGCAGGCGATCGTCGTATTAGTGCTCTTCTCAAGTTCCTTCTTTTCTAAATTTAAAGGGACGTAACGTCATTTTCCGCTTTTTTGGCTTAAATCCGGGGAAGAGGCGTTTCCCGCTAAAGGTTAACCAAATGAGTAATGGGGCCGCAATATTCCCGCCAAGGACGAGGATAGTGATTCCCCATAATAACCAGGTTTGATTAAGAAATAACCGATATAACCACGATTGGTAGAAAATCTCCACGTACAACACCCCTTAAACAAACTATCTCCAAAGCGCCGCTAACTCATTCTGTTTTGGAATAATTTCCATATTCTCTGGAGACAATACGGTCATTCTAACTTTGGAAAGGTAACCTATGGAAGTTCAACAAATGGAGAAGGAAATTAGCCGATCGGTTGTAGAGAACGATGATGTCCCTATTGGGCGACAGCGCTGACATCGTCAAACGAACCTTAGAGTACGGCAAAGTAAGCGGGGTCTTCTACTATATAGAAGGGCTTGCAGACGCGAAAAAATTAGCGGATTTTATGCAGTTGACAGCGTCCATTGCATTGCAGAATAACGATATGCAGGAATGTGCCAATGACCATTGCAGCTGCCGGCTGTTCGCGAATCGCGTAGGCGGAAATCTTGGACGAACAGTATCAGAAGCCGTTAACGCCATTGTCCAGGGCGATACCGCTGTATTTCTGGAAGGCTGCTGCCACGCAATTTTGCTCGGAACACGAGGCTGGGCGGAACGCGCCATCGACGAACCGGCAACTGAACAGGTCGTTCGTGGTCCACGTGATGGCTTCACCGAAAGTCTACGGACCAATACGGGGCATCTTCGGCGTCGAATCAAAGATCCCAATCTCCGTTTTGATCGGATTGTTATTGGGGAGAAATCGCGTACGGAAATCAACGTTGCCTATATAGATGGAACGGTAAAAGAAGGACTTGTCGAAGAAGTCAAAGCCCGGCTAAACGATATCCGCATCGATGGGATCCTGGAGAGCGGACAGATTGAGGAAATGATCGAGGATGCACCTTTATCGCCGTTTACAACGATTCAAAGCACCGAACGGCCGGACAAGGTTGCGGCTTCGCTTCTAGAAGGGCGAGCAGCCGTCTTCGTCGACACGACGCCATTCGTGCTCGTGATGCCGACGCGATTCTGGGAGCAGCTGCAAGCTTCCGACGATTACTACACAAAGTTTTGGATGGGGTCATTCTTTCGATTAGTCCGTTTTATCGCGTTTATAATCAGTCTTACTTTGCCGTCGATTTATGTCATGCTTGTCTCTTTCCACCATGAGATGATCCCAACGGGCCTAGCTTATACGATCGCTTCTGGACGTGAGGTTATACCGTTTCCCGTTCTTATGGAGGCAATACTTCTTGAAACAGCATTCGAACTCATTCGCGAAGCGGGACTTCGCATGCCGAAACCAGTTGGCCAGGCGGTCAGCATCGTCGGCTCACTGATTATCGGGCAATCCGCCGTACAAGCAGGTGTTGTAAGTCCTTTCCTTGTCATCGTTGTTGCTTTGACGGGTATTTCCTCGTTCGCAGTACCCAACTATACGGCTTCTTTCTCCATTCGAATACTGCGATTCCCTCTGCTAATCGCATCGGGGACGATGGGGCTGGTTGGCTTTGCCGGCATGTTCTTTTTAATTGTGCTCCATGCGTTATCACTTCGGTCGTTCGGTGAATCTTACTTGGCGCCTGCAACACCATTTCATCCGACGGATCAGAAGGATCTCGTATTTCGTTGGCCATGGTGGGCGATGCGGAAACGTCCAGTTATGGCGCAGGGGGAGAACCGGATGGCTAAGGATCAGATGCCTAAGCCGCCCAATAAGGAAAGGAAGTGATGACTACGCTGCGCGTATGGCAGGTTATGACTCTGCTTCTCGTCTGCTCTCTGCTGCTTAGCGGGTGCGGACAAAGACAGCTAAACGAGCTTGGACTGGTTGCTGCCGTAGGGCTGGACCCCGGAAAAGAACCGGGGAGCGTACGGTTGACGGCGCAGATTGTCCGCCCGGCGGATGCGAGGGGGCAGACCGGAGCGCCGACCGGTGGTGTGGGTGAACCGATTTATTCGGTATCAGCGGAGGGACGGACAATTTTTGAGGCGATTCGCAATATGGCCCGTTATTCGACTAGAAGAGTTTACTGGGCTCATAATTACTTGATTGTTATGAATGAAGACTACGCAAAAGCAGGGGTTACGGATATGGTCGATTTCTTCACGCGGAACCACGAACTCCGGATGAACACTTGGGTTGCGGTAACGCCGGATAACGCTAGCGAGGTAGTCTCTACGATTACGGGACTAGAGGTCGTCCCTGGCGAAGCGATTGACAAGCTGATGCGGTTCAGTGAGATCGTGGCCGAGGCTCCGCGAACGAATATAATGCGGCTTCAGGAGATGCACCTGACGCCGCATACACAGATTGTGCTCGCCAAGCTTCAATTGAAGAAGCGGGGTATTCCAAACAAGAGTCCGGAGAAAGGCGCGACACTCAAGCAACTTGAATTATCTGGCGCAGCAGTCTTTCGGGAGGACAAGATGGAAGGCTGGCTGTCACCAAAGGAGAGCAACGCCATGCTACTCTTCCTTCAGGACATCAAATCCGGAGTGATCGTGCAGCCTTGTCCTGATGAAGAGAACCGTTACATAACACTTGAGGTGAGACAGCAGCGGGTTCAGGTAAAACCAGAGATGAAGGAGGGCGAGCCCACATTCAGTGTCTCTGTCTCAACACAAGCAAGTATGGTAGAACTCGGGTGCCGGGCGTCGTATGCTGAGCTTCGTCCTAGCTTGGAGAAACAGTTGGCTGACGAAATAAAACTTTCATGACCCTTTCTGGCTCACAGGCTATGATGAAAATGTCATCATAGTCTTTTTTCTCTTTCTGAAATCCTTCATACTAAGGGTGAACCGGCCAGTTCGTGGCTTTTTGCGGTGGGTTCGACCCCGTAAATAAAACTGCTCGGACAACCTTGAAGCACAGGCTATCGGACTGCGAGTCCGGATAAAAAATCTTCGTTTGTTTCGGTTGTCTTTCCGGTTCAATACTCATGTCGGAGGGATTGTTACAATGTTGGAAGCCATTCTTGAGCGCTGTGCAGGCCTCGACGTACACCAGGAAACCGTTGTGGCCTGCGTTCTTACCGGGCAGCTGGACCGTGCTCCAAAATCAGAGATTCGCACCTTTGGTACCATGACGAACGAGCTCATGGAACTGGGCGAATGGTTAGTGGAGCAAGGTTGCACTCACGTCGCCATGGAAAGTACGGGCGTTTATTGGAAGTCTGTTTGGAACGTGCTTGAAGCCTTTGAATTAGACCTCCTGCTAGCCAATGCTCATCACGTCAAGAATCTTCCCGGACGCAAGACCGACATGAAAGACGCGGAGTGGATCGCCAAATTGCTGCGTTGCGGGCTTATTGAAGGAAGCTTTGTGCCTTCGGAGGACATCCGAGATCTTCGAGATCTGACCCGTTATCGCAAAAAGTTGGTGTATGACGCTACCTCGGAGAAGAATCGCATCCATAAGTCCCTGCAGGATGCGAACATCAAGTTAACTACCCACATGTCCGACATCTTCGGAACATCAGGACGCCTGCTGCTCCAGAAGATCGTAGATGGTGAAGTCATCACAATGGAATTCCTTGAGACGCACATGAAGGGTGCGCTCAAGCACAAATCCCCCAAATTACTTCAATCGCTCAACGGTCGTCTTCGTAAGCATCATCGCGACATGATCCGATTCTCCTGGGATCACCTCGTGTACATTGAAAAGCAAATCCGACTCGTTGAGCAGGATATCCGAAACCGATTAGCCAGCAAACAAGAGGCCATAGATCTTCTCGTTACGATTCCTGGCATCAACGAGCAAGCAGCATCTGTCATTATCGCGGAAATCGGTACCGACATGACCGTTTTCAAGGATGATCACCATCTTGCCGCATGGGCAGGCGTTACGCCAGGCAACCACCAGAGCGCCGGTAAAAAAAAAGAACACGAGCGCGATCCGGAAATGCCCATCTAAAAGCAGTATTATGTGAATGTGCTTGGGCTGCTTCTATGACGCGAAACACAAGGCTCTCAGCAAGATATTGGAGTTGGGTTAAGCGGCTAGGCAAGAAGAAAGCCTTGGTCGCACTTGGACATACGCTGCTTCGCATCGTATACCACATGTTGCTTACCAAAAGCCCATACAAAGAGTTAGGCCCTGATTATCTTGAACGCTACAGACAAGAGCGCGAAAAACGTCGTGAAGCAGAACTCATTCGACAGCTACAGTCCAAAGGCTTCACAGTAACTCGCCCTGCCTAACCTTTCACCTCCACCACGGTCAAGGTCTGCCGAATCGGTAGTCCTGCTTCGGCGTGCGTAAAAATTCGTTTGAGCAAAGATTCATTTTCATAAAAAAA
>NZ_QKRB01000029.1 GCF_003233845.1 Paenibacillus sambharensis | reverse complement strand
TGTGTTTTGCAAGCAAAAAGTGCTCAATATTGCAGCAAAAAGTGCCTAAGAGATTTGCCAGGATATGAAGCTATACGGGGACTCGTTCCATCGCTTGCTTGAAGCGGAAGCTCTCACCCGTGAATGAGAGAATATGAGCATGGTGTACCAGCCGGTCCACAAGAGCGGAAGTCAGCTTAGTATCTCCGAAAATCGACGTCCACTGGCCAAATTCTAAGTTGGACGTTACAATCACGCTTTGTCTTTCGTAACAGTCGGCAATCACATTAAACAATAGCTCAGAGCCGGTCTGGCTGAAAGGTACATAACCGACCTCATCCAAGATGAGTAAGTCAGCCTTTCGCAGTTTCTCCCGTAATCGGTTCACCGTTCCTGAGGCAAACTTCTCCTGCAGCAAAGCCACTAGATCCGAAGCGCGGTAAAACTGCACCGCCTTGCCTTGGCGGCATGCTTCTACGCCGAGTGCTGTAGCCATATGCGTTTTTCCGGTGCCTACTGCCCCCATGAGCAGCAGGTTCTCCTTACGCTCCAACCACCCGAGTTCCAGCAGCATGGCGGGACTGCTGCCGCTTGGAAAGGAGATGTGGTCATACACATAGCCCTCAAAGGTCTTAATATGTGGGAATCCAGCTTGTTGGACAAGCTTACCCAGTTTCGCACGCCTGCGGCCATCCAGTTCAGCCGTTAGCAGTTGCAGAACCACACCATGCAGCTGTTCGTCCTGCTGCAGCGCAACATGTTCGACGACATGTGCCAGCCGCAGCTGCCGGCACAAATCGGCCAGTTCTGGCTTCATGTCAGCTCACCCCCGTCAGCTTGTCATAGCGCTGTAGTGAAAACTCCACTTTGGTACTCGGCGGTGAGATTGTCTCCTCTAAAACGGACGGTATATCCCGACTGCCTGACCTCATGCCGAGAACAGCGGTTATACGTTCAACGGTAGCTTCTGTACCGAGAAGGTGGAGAGCATCCTCTATTTCCCTCATCGTGTACACGCTGCTCCAGTGGGCTAGGGCTAGGAGGCGTTCCTTGCGCATATCTAGTTCCTTTACCGTAGCATAGAGCTGCAACGTTTGCGGCAGCATGCGAATGAACTGAGAGTGAGTCACACTTCGCGGCTTGCGCAGCAAGTTAGTAAAGACTTGTTCCCACGGAATGTCAGCGGTCTTGCCAGTGTAAGGCCGAGGGATTTCTCTTACGAGCTGGTGGTTGTTATTGAGGATAACCAGGCGGTCCCAGTAGGTTTGGATCATGACCTGGCTTCCTGGTTGAACCAGTCCCAGCATAGGAATGGTGGTTTCATCCACTCGAATCTCTCCGTATTTATTGACCGCCGCAGCAGATATACGAAAGGCTTCAAAAGCCACCTCCGGCAAGACAAGTAACTTTGCCCGTTCCTCTTCCCACAAGTCAGCGATTCGCTGCCCCTTGGCATAGTGTGTACGCTCTTGGTCTAGCAAGGCTTGCTTAGCAAACACAGCAGCAAGCTGCTCGTGGCTCTCATAAATCGGGATCGGGACAGCCCAGTTCCGTTTCGAGTACCCACATTTATTCTCAACATGTCCTTTCTCATGTCCGCTGTACGGGTTGCAGAACACTGCTTCGAACCGATAATGCGCACAAAATCGCTGAAACCCGTCCGTTAATTGCCGTTCACCATGCTTCTCAATATGTACAACCGCAGCAGACAGATTATCGAACCAAATCCGAGAAGGAACCCCTCCAATTTGCTCGAAGCATTGCTTTAACGCTTCCAGAAAGCATTCCTGGTTTTCTGCTGGGGTCGGATAAACGTACGCTGCGTTGCTGTAAGGAAACGAGATGACCAGCAGTTTATAGGTCAGCAGCTCCTGGTCTTGGCTCACCTCAATCGTCGTGAAATCCACTTGCGCTTCACCGGCTGGATGCTCGAGCCGCTCGTAGATTTTGGCGCGTTCCAGAGCCAATTCTGCCTTACGCTTCTTTACATAAGCAAGCACGGTACGCTGTCCGCCGGTAAACTCATACTCGTCTCGCAAACGCTGGAACACTCGCACTCCCGTGTGCCGTTGCTTCCGTGGGAGCAGGCGGTCCTCCTCCAGCCAGGTGTCTACGATATCCATAAACGGCCCCATGACCGGGCTTCTGCTCTTCTTTTTCTTCAGCGATTCATTCCAGTTGGACTGATCCGCATATTTCTTGGCTGTCCGCCAATGTATGCCCATTTCTCTAGCAATTTCGTTTACCGAAAGCCCTTCTGCTTCCCGTAAAAATCTGATATATTGTTGTTGAGGCATTTTCAGCATCCTTTCGTAACTCCTTCGCTAGTTCTCGTCAAACTTAACGATAGGAGGAAGTTGGGATCCTGACAAGTGTCTCTTTTTTGCTTTCTAGTTGAGCATTTTTACGCTGCAATCTTCGGCATTTTTAGTATGCAATAAACAACAAGCATCGCATTCATGGGACATTAGGCTATATGACACCTGCGCAGTATCGCCAAGAAGCCCTTATAAAAGCTGTCTGATTTACTGTTGACAATCCAAAGTCTTCGCCCCAGTGATCCGATCGCTTCGCTTAATCGGTCGGCAGCTTAAGCCAGTAAGGGTTCGTGAATAAAGGAACGTAGTATGAAATTGCTGATTAATAATATTGGAGAGGCCAAAATGACAGAAAAAGAATTAATATCAAGACCTAGATTATTGAGATGGCAATTCGATGATGAGGTGGAATCTAATGACCCAAGTGAATGGAACTGGGTAGAGATCACTATGAACTTCACTGATGGTTCAAGAAGATGGAGTATTCTATACACACCAGAACGACTACATAATAATCTTACAAGACTAAATATTGATCCCCCAGGATTGCATATGAGTCAACTTATCGTGGTTAGAAGTTATGAAATCAATGATATTGATAGAGTGTTAAGGGTTTTCGATGAGGATGATACGTTAATAAAGGCATCAAGAGCATATCCGGAGTAGTTCAAAGAAGCCAGCAACATCATCTAACCCCCTATTCACTCATCGGGGCTTACGCCCCTCGGTTGTCAGATGTATAATCATGGAAGGAGCTCAGACAACACACGACCCAGCCTAGGATAAGAGCTATCTAAGGCTGGGTCGTGTCGTGAATGCAAGAACGTTATATGTAAATCAGGCAAAGACTAATAAATCATATCTAAGGTGATGAGTATGATACATCTAAATTCAGAAAGATTACTTATAAGAAATTTTCAATCCGATGATTGGAAAGACTTACATGATTACTTGTCCATTGAAGAAGTATTGAAGTATGAACCAGGTAAAGTTAGTAATGATGAAGATTGTAAGCAGATGGCATCCGAACGATCACAAAGCAATATTTTTATGGCAGTAGTGTTAAGAGAGAGTAATAAAATGATTGGACACATTGGAGTTGTCAACAAAAGTGCAGTTTGAAAACACACTCATCCAGAAATCCCTTTACTAAGCTGCTTGTGATAGCATTCTTTCGCGATAAATTGCTGGGGGCCAGCCCCCTGGGTTGGAGGTGTATATCCGCCGCCTGTTGTAGTAGATCATGATGTACCTGAAGATGATTGATTTAATATGGGCCATGGGATAGCGCTCTGTGTTGATCTTGTATAGCTTTTCTTTCTTTAGCGTAGCAAAAAAACTTTCCATCCTTGCATTATCATAGCAACGGCCTGTGCCACTCATGCTTTGAATGGCACCTCGTTTAGCTAGACTCTTCCGGAAAGCATGGCTCGTGAATGGGCTGCCTCGATCGCTGTGATAGATCATTCCGCGAGCATTCCTTGCTTTACAGGCATTTTCAAAGGCCTGGATGCAGAGCTCTTTGCGCATATTATCGTCCATGGCGAGGCCTACGATCTCTCCGTTAAAACAATCCAGTACCGCAGACAGATATAACTTGCCGTCTGAACAAGGGATTTCGGTGATATAAGGTAGCCACTTTTGATTGGGTGCTGAGGATCTGAAATCTCTCTGGATCAGGTTCTCGCTCTTTTGAGCTGCGGCATCCTCGCGTGTAATGCCGTGTGAATGACGCTTGGCTTTCTTCAACAGGCCGTGCTTCTTCATGATTCGGTATACCTTGCCGTAACTGGTCTGAATCTCTATCTATGACAGCGCCAGCAGAATACGCTGGACACCGTAATTGCGGTTGTCTTCATGTTCACCGATGATTTTTTGATTTTGACCAGAAGGCGTTGCTGCTTCTCTTGCTTAGGTGTGGGCTTCAAGCTGCGGTAATAGCCCGATTCACTGACAGCAAGTACTTCGCACATCTCCTTGACGGTCCATCGATCCCGTCGTTCACGGATGTAAGCATAGAGCCTACATGCCTTTACCGCTTCCGGTCTTTTGCGAAAAAACCGAGTGCATCCTTGAGAATTTCATTCGCGCGGCGCAGCTCGACTATTTCTTTTTCTAATTCGATTTCACGTGCAGTCTTATCGGCAGATGCATAAGCGTGTCCGCTCCCGATATGCGCTCCGTCGCCGTGCAGGGTTCTTCGTTTTCTCCATTCCTGCAAGGTGTAGTAGGATACTCCTAACTGCTCAGCTGCTTTTTTTGATCCAATCTCATCGCTCAATCTTACGGCTTCTTCTTTGAATGCTTTATCGTACCGATTCATTGTCTCCCGTCCCCTCATTATCTTTCATTCTATTTCATATGAGGGTGTTTTTCGACTGCATTATTATCGTAGCACTCCACATTTACTTTAATCAAACAAAACCATTCGAGTTTTTAACGTGGGAACTTGGATATATATTCAACCCTAAATATTATGGGAATGGATATGCAACCGAGGCATGTAGAAGAATACTACAATACGGATTTGAAGTGCTAAAAGTTCATCGGGTTATAGCAATGTGTAATCCTGAAAACAACTCGTCGTGGGAATTGTTGGAGCGCTTGTTAATGCGAAGAGAAGGTCACCATATGAAAAAAGCTTTTTTCCATAAAAATAATGAAGGACAACCTATCTGGCATGATGCATACCAGTATGCTATTTTAGCAGAGGAATGGATATCAAAGGGACAATAAAAATTTTGAAAGTTAATTAAGAAGGCCTGAACTACATATAACATTGCATTCGACGCTGTGAGTCGAGGCAAGCTCGCCCCTTGGTCCGGAAGAGGCAGTTCGGGGAAGCTTATTCACCGGACACATTCAACCGGCTAAGTAGCAGAGCCACCCGGACCTCCGGTCCTTAAGGCGCTTGAACAATGTGAATTATGAATGCGGGAACGTTAGGTGAAAATCGAAGTAATCGTTTTTTTTGCGGAGGTGTATCCGTGAAGTGGATAACGATCACATTAATGACGTCTTGCATGTTTTTGTTGCTAATTGTTTCCTTTCCTATTAATGTTGATGCTTGTGACTGTGACATTCCGGATAATGCAAGTGAAGGCCTTGAGCAGTCGGATGCAGTGTTTACTGGTAAGGTCAAATCAATAAAGAGAACAAAAATTGACGGCGAAGCTTTTAATGCAGTTTGGATTGAGGTGGGTGAGATATGGAAGGGTATTAAAGAGTCTCAGATCGTTGTTTATACATCTTGGTCCAGTTGTCAGTTTGAGTTTGAAGAAGGGGAAGAATATCTCCTGTACTCTTACCAGGTATCAGGTAATTACTATGTGACGAATTGTGGTAGGTCTAATAAATTGTCAGGTGCGACAATGGATATTGATCAGCTAGGTCCTGGAGTGGAGGCTAGCGTTTATGTTAATCTTGCATTTAAATACAACAAGTGGAACTGGGTATTTATCTCAATTTGTATAGTGTTATTTGCCGGTGGAATAGCAACTTACTTAGTAAGGAAGAACACTAAGAAATGATTTCGAGGGTTACTTGAAGAACTGCAGGGTCGTGAACGCATGCATGTTATGCGCTTTGCAACTAAAACCAAGAGGTGAAACATGAAGTTCAATTTCTTTCTTTTACTTCTTATGGCTGTATTGTTGTCAGGATATTCAAATTCTAATATTTTACAATTTAATGATAATGACATAGAGATTGAGTTGATAGCTTCAAGCACCAATGACATAAACAAGTCTTATACAATAGAAGTCAGTAACGAAGGCGAAGTAGAAATAAGAAATCTTAATTTTTTTATATATTACCCATTAGTTCAGCCTAATGGTTCGAAGGGAAATCCCTTTAAAATTGAGGGGAGAACAGACGCTAGCAAGCCGATAAATCTAAAACCGCGTGAGAAAGTTACTTATTCTATCACGGCACCTATTAAAGAAGTATTTGGAGATTCAAACTTATTAGATTTTAATGATCCTCAAGTTGAATTAATTGGCACTGTGAAGCAAGGAGAAGATGAAGTTCCGTTTCGGATGTCTGGAGGATATATTCACGGAAATGAATAAATTACAAATTATCTGCATTTCATATAGGGTGGTACAGGGCCATAACACCGCATTCATGCTGCAGGCCGTTGTCGTGCCCCTTGGTCCGCCCGAGGATTTTCTAGGATGTGGAGTAACTCGGCAACGGTTAAGTCTTACGACCCGCGACTGCGATGCTTAAGCCGATGAGGGTTCGTGAATACAGAGTCGTTATACCAAAACCTCAAAATAGAAAAAACCGAAGGAGTGATCCTGAGTGGAATTTATTTGGTTGGACTATAATGCTCAATTTGCAAGAGAAATAAATGATTGGTTGATCCATGAGGAGACTAACAAGTTTCTGGATATTGATGATTGGCATTCTGCTTATTTAAATATTATTAATGGCATAGAATTCTACTATTTGAATGATACAGATAGAGAAAAAAGTTACTACAAGTTGAACGACGACTATTATTGTAAGTTAGTATTTGAGAAAGATAAGTTAGTTGCAATCATGAGTATATATTTAAACCCTATAGATAAGACCATTCATATTAACCCTATCATTGTTTCTCCTAATCTTCAGGGCAAAGGATATGGAACTGCTGTAATTAAAGATTTTATCTTCAATGTGTATAATATTTTGGGAGAGAATTACTGTAGTAAGATAAATATAACGATAGAGAAAGGGAATCAGGCAAGCAAGGCATGTTTCGGAAAGTGTGGGTTCCTTTATTTGAAAGATAATGATGATGACAGTGATTATGAAATATATGAGTATCAGATAAATTAATTTAATTTGTAGTCAATTCAAAGAGGTCGAGGTCATCGAATAACACCGTGTTCACTTCGGACAGTGAAGCTGCTCCTCGGTCTGTCTGGGGCATCTAGGGAAAGTCGAGTCAGACAGTGATAGCGAACGGCCAAGACACGATTAGGTTCGGAGGGTTGTCTGTGGACACTAAGGCGTTATATGAAACCGACGAAGAAAGGATGAAACATACATGCCCCACTTGATAGGGACAAGGATAATATTGAGAGAATACCAGTTGGAGGATTTACCGCATATAAGAGAATGGGTTAACGATTACGAGGTAACTAACAATTTACATGATGTTTTTTTGTTTCCTAATACAGTTTATGAAACCGAGGCCTTTTTGAAGAGTATGATCGAGGGAACTTCGGGAAGTAAAGGTTTTGTAATTGCGGACAAGGCTGCATTATCTTACATAGGTCAAATTGATCTTCATCAAATTGATTATAGGAACAGGAATGCGGTTCTTGGCATTGTTATTGGAAAGAAAGATTACTGGGGAATGGGTTACGGTCAAGAAGCAATAACATTGTTGGAGCATTTTGTGTTCAATACGTTAAATTTCAATCGATTAGAACTGGATGTCTATGAATATAATGAGCGAGCGTATCACAGTTATTTAAAATGCGGATTTAAGGAAGAAGGCAGGATGCGGCAAAAACTATTTAGGGATGGACGTTATTGGGACGTCATAAAGATGTCTATCTTGAAAGAAGAATATGAAGAGCTGTTTTGTAAATAAATCAAGGAAGTCGTCAGCATCACAAAACACTGCATTTACGCATCGGGGGACGCCCTGGGTTGCAGACCTGGATCGGAGAAGTGATTGCTGCGACAACTCCCTGCAGAGGTTCGTGACTGCAACAAATTTATAGGATTTTACTGCATATAACAAGAAGGGACGAAGTTCATGAAAGTCTATGATAGTCTATTTATCCCTAATTTTACTGGTGATTTAAGAAATGATGTGAATGAATTTTTAATCCGTAATGGACATGGTGAAACTGCAGAACACTGCCTTAAGGTTGGGGAAGAATCAGAGCGAATAGCAGTAAAATTCAATGAGCCTGCAGATTTGGCCTTATATGCTGGGTATTTACATGACATCAGTGCAGTTTACCCAAACGAAATAAGAATAGAAATAGCAAGATCCTTGGGGATACAGGTCTTACCTGAAGAAGAGATTTTCCCAATGATTATTCACCAGAAACTATCCAGGCAGATGTCCATAGATATCTTCAAGATTACTAACGAGGATGTATTAAATGCTGTTGGTTGTCATACCACACTTAGAAAAGAATCTACCAAGCTGGATAGAGTTCTCTTTGTGGCAGATAAGATTGCATGGGACCAAAAAGGCAGTCCGCCCTATTTAAATGAATTATTAGCCAAACTCGAAGTGTCGCTTGAGCACGCTGCGTTTGAATACATAAGTTACCTGTGGAGCCAGAGAGAGAAATTAAAGGTACTTCATCCATGGTTAGCGGATGCTTACTTTGAACTAAAGACTATCTGCGAGTAACTTATAGGAGGTTGCAACATCCCGCATTAGGCCATACGGCCCTTGGTCCGAGGAAGATTCATGAGGAGGTATATTTAATGTGGAGTATCTTTAAAACCATCATAATTAAATCACTTCTTCCAATCTTAGGTTTCCTTTTACTTACAGTAATAGCCATCAGTCTGCTAGGGGATATGGAAAAGACCAGCCCTGATTACTATATATTATTATGGACAATCATTGGAGTTCCTTTTGGTATTATCCGTATGAAAACTTTTTTTATACTCAGAAATGGAGGGATTGGAGAAACTGCCGCACTTTTTGTTTTTAATTTTATGATTGCTGGCATAATCGGAGGATTTATTGCTCTATATAAGTGCGCTATCGCATTCTTCTATTTACTTAAAGGGATATATGATCTTGTGAACTATTCAAATAACAAAAAAATATTGGATAAGAAACTCCAGGAAGGCAGCAATGTCGCCTAACCTTGTATTCACGCATCGGGTCGCTGCAGCGTCCCTCGGTCGCCCTTGAAATTTTGAGAAAGCTTAGTCCGGCGACAACTCTGCACCGACTAAGTCTGCTGATCCGAGGGTTCGCGAGCACAAGAATCTCAGATAATAGCGCAATACTATAACATGAGAGGCGTGGCAGGGAAGTGGATCAGACAATCGCAGGTACAGTTGTTATTTTTATAGCTACACTTTTGTTAATTTTTTTATACAGAATAATAAGTTTGAAGAAAAACTATAAACAAGAAGAGAAGCTATTAGTTGATTACTTATCGAATTTCTATGGAGTTAGTTCAAAGGGAATGAGACAGATAAGAGGAAATGGGATATTACTCCTGTCAAGAAATAACCTGATTTTTGAGATGTACATACCAAGAAAGAAATATACCATTTCATTAGATACGATAAGCGAGATAAGTAAAGTGAACGGGCATTTGGGTAAAGTGGGATTTAATTTGCTGAAAGTAAAATTCAAAAGTGAAAACTATTGTGAAGAAGCGGCATGGGCAGTTAACGATGTGGATGAATGGATTAAACAGTTAGTAATAATGAGCCATATTGCAGATAGGCGCTAACACCCTCTCTCACCGCATACACACTGCTGGCCTTTATGGACCTTGGTCTGTAAGGAATTCTTGAAAAGTGAAATCCGTAGCCAACTCTGCGCTGGCTAAGACTTCGACCATTCGATCAGATCGCTTCGCATAATCGGTCGGCAGCTTGAGCAAGTGAGGATTCATGAATGCCTGAACGTTATGTGAGATCATTGTAATCAGAAAGGACAATTCAATAATGATATATCCGACCATGCTTGAAGGAAAACGAATTCAATTACTACCCTTGCGACTAGATCATGCAGAAGAATTATTCAAGTGTGCAGGTTATCCTGAAATATGGACTTATTTGCCAAACAAAGTTGAGAAGTTCGAAGACATGGTAGAGCTTATTAATAACTCTATACAGGCTAAAGAATCAGGATTGGAATATCCCTTTGTTGTATATGACAAGGAATTAAAAAAACTAGTTGGCAGCACACGTCTTTTGAATATATCGGAAGCGAATAGGAATTTTGAAATTGGCTGGACCTGGTATACTCCCGAAGTTTGGAGAACCAGGGTTAATACAGAATGTAAATACGTATTGCTGAAATATGGTTTTGAGGAATTTCAAGCAGTGAGAATTCAATTTAAGGCTGATATAAGAAATGAACGCTCGAACAGAGCGATAGAAAGAATAGGAGCTGTTAAAGAAGGCATTCTTAGACAGGATAGAATACTTCATGATGGATACATAAGGAATGCATATATTTACAGTGTTATTCGGCCGGAGTGGCCAGATATTAAAATGAAGCTTGAAGAATACCTGTCAAACTAATGTAGCGGGCAGTTACAAAGAAGCGGATGACATCCAACGCTGCGCCATTTTAACCGTTTACGTAACCTAATTGTCGACCATGTACTCGAAGAAAGACAGTGGTTAGAAGAATGCGTTAAGTTGTTAGCGGATTACAAAGTGTTGTTTGTATCCGTAAATTGTTCACTAGAAGAGCTTCAACGAAGGGAAAGAGAACGGGGAGACCGGAATATGGGTTTAGCCAACTACCAGTATAATCTAGTTCATTCACATGGCGTTTACGACTTAGAAGTAGATACGGAAGTAAATAATACACACGAGTGTGCTCTGCAAATCAAAAAGTGTCTGCATGAGAATTCTCATTTTAGTGCTTTCACAGAATTAAAGCAAAGAGCGGGCAATCGAACTAAAGTATACGAGTAAATGATTACTGTAAAAGATCATATATGTGTAGTGAGGGTTCGCGAATGCAAAGACGCTAGTTGCAATACCTGAATATCATAAAACTGAAAAGGAATGAAAGACAATTAATAAGATTTCAGTAAAAATGTCGAAATCAGAATACACAACCCAAGAACACCTAAATATATTAATTGATAATAAACCGCTAGATATAGTACTTCACGAATTATATCCTGATGGATTATTTCTTGGTTTAGTTCCAACCTTGGTTGATTGGCTTGATTCAAAAGAAGAAGTTGAGCTGGTGTATTCGCGGTTTGTATCAGGAAAAGGCCAAGTTATCTTACCAATACTAATGTGCCCGGATGATTGTGACTTTAGTTGTACCGTAATAGTAGCGGAAGTTGATACTAAAGATGACTTTGTTATATGGAATCGAGTTGGGATTGATAATAGTGAACGAAAGGATATCAGTGATACAGGAACGATAGTTGAATGGTTGGAGAAAGTCCCTGCATTCTGTTTTGATATAACTGATTACAAACAACTCGAGAGAATATATATAAAAGGCAATTAAGTAAATTAGACAGGATAATCGATAATCCCAGGTAGAGCATAGCATCGTATGGTCGCTGCGGGTCTCACTCTCATGAACGGCAAGAATTATATGGTGAAGCTAGAGAGGTTTGATCTACTGAAAAGTTAGCTGAGATAAGTAATAAGGGATTTACATGGGAGGAATATATGATAGACCCTATTGGGGAAATAGAAAAGGAAATTATTGATATATGTAAACCGATACTGATCCAGCTTAAAGGCAATCAAGCCGGCGACGGGTATGCATTAATAGATGTTGAACGGATTAAAACATTAAATAATCAGCTTGAAAAATACCAAGCTGTTATACAGGATGAGGAGCAAGTAAATAAGAATGTTGTGGGAGTTCTATTTTATACTTGTTCAAGATTTTATATTCAAAGTAAATACTCAAAAAACTCAAAAGAACTAATAGAACAGTTCGAACAATTAAACACTAGATTAATTGAAATGTATTTAATAAATCGGTGATAGATAATGTCCCCATTGTGTCGCCTGACGGGCTCCTTGATCTGCCAGAAGTATTTTCGTAGCAGCTGATTTAGGCAGATAACCCTGCGATGTTAAGACTGGACTAACATCATTGGTGTATGTACGGTAGGTAAAATCACCGAACAATAGAAAGGAGAGTTAGGACAATGTTCTATCATGCTATAAACGATAAATTAAAACTAGCATTGAATGAGCAGAAGTATGTCAAAGAGATATTTGAATTAATTGACCAATCCAGAGGATACTTAAAAGAATGGCTGCCATGGCTTAATTCGAATACTACTGTTCAAGACACTGAGTATTTATGAAGGCAAAGTAGCTGGGGTCGCTGGATTTAATGGCATAGATTGGAGCAATCAAATTGCATATATTGGTTACTGGCTAGGCCTACCCTATTAAGGCAAGGGAATCATGACTAAGGTTTGTGAAGCATTAACTGAATATGCCTTGGTAGACCTTGAACTAAACAAAGTAGAGATCCGAGCTGCAGAGAAGAATGTTTAGAAGTAGAAGAGTACCGGAACGATTGAACTTCACACAAGAAGGGACTATACGTAAGGCAGAATGGTTGTATGACCATTTTGTAGACCATGTGGTTTATGGGATGCTAAAGGATGAATGGAAGCGATGAGGAACTCTCATTTGAAAGGAAAATGAATGGATAGGATCATTAGAGTGAATGGAATTGGCCACTTTGAGTATAGCAGTGAACTATATACATACATACACAACGAGGGAAAGGTGCATTGGGCACTGGGGATTAATGGTGAAGGCAGTAATATTGACGAATTAATCAGGAAAGCTGAATTGTTGATTGTTGAATTAGAAAGATTTGAGAAAACGGCAAAAATAAAACTTTCATGACCCTTTCTGGCTCACAGGCTATGATGAAAATGTCATCATAGTCTTTTTTCTCTTTCTGAAATCCTTCATACTAAGGGTGAACCGGCCAGTTCGCGGCTTTTTGCGGTGGGTTCGACCCCGTAAATAAAACTGCTCGGACAACCTTGAAGCACAGGCTATCGGACTGCGAGTCCGGATAAAAAATCTTCGTTTGTTTCGGTTGTCTTTCCGGTTCAATACTCATGTCGGAGGGATTGTTACAATGTTGGAAGCCATTCTTGAGCGCTGTGCAGGCCTCGACGTACACCAGGAAACCGTTGTGGCCTGCGTTCTTACCGGGCAGCTGGACCGTGCTCCAAAATCAGAGATTCGCACCTTTGGTACCATGACGAACGAGCTCATGGAACTGGGCGAATGGTTAGTGGAGCAAGGTTGCACTCACGTCGCCATGGAAAGTACGGGCGTTTATTGGAAGTCTGTTTGGAACGTGCTTGAAGCCTTTGAATTAGACCTCCTGCTAGCCAATGCTCATCACGTCAAGAATCTTCCCGGACGCAAGACCGACATGAAAGACGCGGAGTGGATCGCCAAATTGCTGCGTTGCGGGCTTATTGAAGGAAGCTTTGTGCCTTCGGAGGACATCCGAGATCTTCGAGATCTGACCCGTTATCGCAAAAAGTTGGTGTATGACGCTACCTCGGAGAAGAATCGCATCCATAAGTCCCTGCAGGATGCGAACATCAAGTTAACTACCCACATGTCCGACATCTTCGGAACATCAGGACGCCTGCTGCTCCAGAAGATCGTAGATGGTGAAGTCATCACAATGGAATTCCTTGAGACGCACATGAAGGGTGCGCTCAAGCACAAATCCCCCAAATTACTTCAATCGCTCAACGGTCGTCTTCGTAAGCATCATCGCGACATGATCCGATTCTCCTGGGATCACCTCGTGTACATTGAAAAGCAAATCCGACTCGTTGAGCAGGATATCCGAAACCGATTAGCCAGCAAACAAGAGGCCATAGATCTTCTCGTTACGATTCCTGGCATCAACGAGCAAGCAGCATCTGTCATTATCGCGGAAATCGGTACCGACATGACCGTTTTCAAGGATGATCACCATCTTGCCGCATGGGCAGGCGTTACGCCAGGCAACCACCAGAGCGCCGGTAAAAAAAAAGAACACGAGCGCGATCCGGAAATGCCCATCTAAAAGC
The DNA here is from genome assembly GCF_003233845.1 of Paenibacillus sambharensis. Classification (GTDB taxonomy): domain Bacteria; phylum Bacillota; class Bacilli; order Paenibacillales; family Paenibacillaceae; genus Paenibacillus_I; species Paenibacillus_I sambharensis. Next base: position 381 of record NZ_QKRB01000029.1, on the reverse strand, counting down.
AGTATTATGTGAATGTGCTTGGGCTGCTTCTATGACGCGAAACACAAGGCTCTCAGCAAGATATTGGAGTTGGGTTAAGCGGCTAGGCAAGAAGAAAGCCTTGGTCGCACTTGGACATACGCTGCTTCGCATCGTATACCACATGTTGCTTACCAAAAGCCCATACAAAGAGTTAGGCCCTGATTATCTTGAACGCTACAGACAAGAGCGCGAAAAACGTCGTGAAGCAGAACTCATTCGACAGCTACAGTCCAAAGGCTTCACAGTAACTCGCCCTGCCTAACCTTTCACCTCCACCACGGTCAAGGTCTGCCGAATCGGTAGTCCTGCTTCGGCGTGCGTAAAAATTCGTTTGAGCAAAGATTCATTTTCATAAAAAAA
>NZ_QKRB01000028.1 GCF_003233845.1 Paenibacillus sambharensis | reverse complement strand
GTCAGACTTTCGTCCATTGCGGAAGATTCCCTACTGCTGCCTCCCGTAGGAGTCTGGGCCGTGTCTCAGTCCCAGTGTGGCCGATCACCCTCTCAGGTCGGCTACGCATCGTCGCCTTGGTAGGCCTTTACCCCACCAACTAGCTAATGCGCCGCAGGCCCATCTGTAAGTGACAGATTGCTCCGTCTTTCCCAATCCCCCCATGCGAGGAAATCGCGTATCCGGTATTAGCATCCGTTTCCGGATGTTATCCCAGTCTTACAGGCAGGTTGCCTACGTGTTACTCACCCGTCCGCCGCTAACCTCAGCAGAAGTAAACTTCCGCCTTGATCCGCTCGACTTGCATGTATTAGGCACGCCGCCAGCGTTCGTCCTGAGCCAGGATCAAACTCTCCATTAAAGTGACTTTCGATTTCAGCTGAAAGCTGATGTCGAATGTGCACAGATGAAAAAGTTATCATGATTGCTCAATATAACGTTGACTTATCGTTCGTTGTTCAGTTTTCAAGGAACAATCTCAATAGCTTGTCCACCGCGTTGTTCGTGGCTGGAGTAACAATATAACACGGGGCTGGCTGTAGAAGCAAAACTTAATGTTTTCCATTCCGCTTTCCGCGCTCCAAGCTGCAAGCCAGCTTATTCAGCTGCTCACCAGTTCGGTGGCGGATCTATAGAATACATCTTTATGAAGCAGCGGACAAGTCTTAATTTGTTCCTGTCCTTCCATGAGACAGACATTAGCATGCTGCGAGTGTCAGATCGCTGGTGTGCACGGCAGTGCGTGCAGGAAAACGGCCGGTCAGGATTAGCTCCCGGCCGGCCGCTGCCATATACTTAGAGTTCATGATGTAACTTTAATAGAAGAACAATATATTTTTCATACTATTGCTTAAGGCTGCTTACCCCAGACAACTTTCCCATTATGATGAAGCGTGGCACGGCTCCAATCTACATAAGAGGTTTGACCGCCGTCGAAGGAATAATCGTTCGCTTCGTCAATATTGCTCCAGTCTTGATTATGAATCCGGATTTGCAGCTCTCCAGAATCAGCTTTCGCAGCAACTTTACCTGCGTCTGCCTTGAAGCCAATTTCAATATAAGCATTGGCACCGGTTTTGGCTGTACTCATCTTAACGGATGAGAACGTTACATTGCTGCAGCCGACTGTTGCATAATCGCAGAAGATCTGCTGGCTCTTGTCATCGCTTGTATAGTAATACCTGATCTTATATTCGCTCAAATTAATCGCCTGGGTTCCCTTGTTCACAACCTTGAGCAGCGGTCTCATCTGGTTGTCGGTCGTATTGGTATCGCCAGCCTTATATTGAACCACTACGCCGGATGCTCCGGTGGAGCCTGCTTTTGGCGTGGCGCTCACTTTGGCCGAGTCAGGGCCTTGTCCCAGGCTGTTCACAGCACTAATCATATAATAATAGGTCTTATTATTGGTTAACCCGGTGTTCGTGAAGGAAGTCCCGGTAACGCGGGAAGCGACTCTTTCATACGGACCATTGTATGCTTCAGACCGTTTGACAATGTAGTTGGCTGCTCCGTTTACGGCATTCCAGCTTAACGCTACAGAGCCGCTGCCTGCAGTCGCTGTCAGACCTGTGGGCTTGGCTGGCAGTGATGGCTCCTTCACTCCGCCCCCTGTGCTGCCGCTGCGAATCTGTTCGCGGACGAATTTGCCCGAAGCTGTCAGCTGTGATTCCGTCCACCCGCCCGTCGTGCTCGCACCCGGCATCAGGGCTGCTGATGACTCGGACTTATCCGTCAGCGACCAGTTAGCCCAGCTTATCTTCTTACTGGCCATGAAGTCTGTCCATTCCTTGGCTTGTGACAGATAAGGACCGCCATTGCCTGAGGCATCGCTTGTCCCCCACTCGGATACGAACACGGCCACGCCGCTGTTCATCGCATTCGTAATCCGGTCTCTCAGCCACTGCCCGTGTGTTCCGGCATAGAAGTGGACGGCATACATGATATTGCCCGTTTTAAGCGGGTTTGCAGCCGCATCGTGCACATCCTGGCTCCAGGTTCCTGTGCCAACAATAATAATATTGTCAGGGTCAATAGCACGGATCGCTGATGTGATTTCCTCGGCATACGGCTTAATATGCGAATTCCAGTTCACATTGCCGTTCGGCTCGTTGGCGATTTCGTAGATAACATTCGGGTGCTTGCCATACAGCCTTGCCATCTCCTGGAAGAACGCCTTGGATTGTGATTTATACGTATTAGGATCTCCGTCGTACAAGATATGCCAGTCGATAATTACATATATTCCGAGGTCAATGGCAGCCTCTACCGCTTCCTTCACCTTGGCCTTCATCGACTCGGGGTTGGAGATATATCCATTCTCCGAGGTATACATTGCCGCACGAAATACGGTAGTCCCCCAGTCATCTCTCAGCCAGCGGATGCTGTCCTTATTGACATAGTGGCCGAACCACTGCAGACCATGGGAGCTCATGCCCTTCAATTGAATGGGGTTTCCTGACTGGTCCGTCAGCTGGCTGCCCACGATCTTCAACTGTCCGTACTGGTCAACGATACGGCCTGCTTCCGCTGCCACGGCCGGCGAAGATACCGCTGGCAGCACTAAAACGAATGCCAAGGCCAACACTAATCCTGCTTTCAACAATTTACGCATGAAATACCTCCTAGAGTGAATCAAGATATAAGACAAGCTGTTACGTCAGATTCACCTCCTGCGAACCTATTTATCACTTTTTGTCCAATTTTTGATAATCTTAGCTGCATACTAGATTTAATCATAGGCCTTTAGGGATTACAATAGTTCCCAGGCGCTTATTTTCCAGTCCTATCCAGTCTGACATCAGATTCTTTCGGCCTAATTGCATATATATGAGAAATAAAAAGGCATTACCCATTAAGCTTGAGTAACGCCCTTATCATTCACTATTCGCCTTCTGCTGCATAGCGCTCCCGGAGGCTCATTACCAGTGCCTGCAATTCGCTCTCTGGAGCAGCTGGCGGAGCAGACACCGTACCACCCAGCGAGATTAACCTTTGCTTCAGACCGTGTACGAAGGCATCAACCGTCATGTCTGAATCGGCTGCGAGCTCGCTGAGGCTTGCTGTCTTGGCTCGCTCGATCTTAGGATAGTCCAGCTCGGAGCTGCCGCCGCTGGCAGTTTCATAAAACCTCTGTGCAATTCCCGCGAGCCTTTCCCCGCTGCCTTCAACATTAATGAATGCCTGTACAGCACTTGCACGCAGCTGGCGTCTCTGGGCGATGCCGCAGAATTTACGGCCGCGTATAGCAACGTCATACTCGCCGGGACAGTATGCGCCGATAATCTCACCAGCTTCTGCCGGCAAGCCCCAGACCAAGAGCGTATCCTTGAGCAGCTGGACCATCCGCTGGAAATCTGCCAAATGCTCCATCCTGCCTTCCGGATTCGGAAGCAGCAGCGACACGTTAACAACGCCCTCATCGAGCGGTACGAAAGCGCCACCGGATATGCGCACTGCAACAGACCAGCCCTGGTCTTTCAGCTCCCGCATTGCGGCTCCGGCCAGCGGCAGACGGAAGTCCCGCTGGCCGAGCACAGTACCTTGTCTATGCCGCCATATGTGTACGCCCGGATTTATACTGCCCTTGCCAATTTCCCGGCACAGCCACTCCTCATAAGCAAACGGGACTATAACATCCCCCTCCATCGGTTCGGATGTTTGATCCCAAATCTCAAATGCATATTCACCTGTTAAAGGGGCGACACTCTCCATCAAGCGGTTATCTTTGACCATTGAATCAGCATTCCTTCCCTGCAGCCCGAACTAAAAAGAAGCAACCCTGTATGAGAGGGCTGCTTCCATTTTATAATATTATGAATTCGCCTGCACCACTTCATTGACCTCGGCTGTGATCTGCTCTCCGCCAAGCTTCTTCCAATTCGCCACGAATTGATCGAACGCATCGACCGGAAGCTCGCCATAGATAATCTTCAGGAATGTCTCCAAACGAAGCTTTTCCAGCGTCGCTGATTTGCTGCTCATGGTTTTGGTAGGCGCGTATATAAATTCATTCATCACAATTAGATCGTTATCGCGATAATGCTTGATGACCGCCTGCGAGCTGTCAGGTCCGAAGATGCGCTCCATATGCCATTTATCAAGATTGCCGCTGCGGTAGTCCTTAATATCCTCATAGAACAGCTTGGCTTCAAGGCCCAGCTTGGATGTGTCCTCTGTCTCCAGTGCTTCAACCACTTCCTCCATTGCCTTCACGTTCTTGTTCGCCGGCAGATTGAATACCGCCGCGTTCTGGAATCCAAGACCGGTCATACCATTCAGATACTTGGCACGCTCAGCTTCGGCAGATTCGCCGAACATCTTCTCTGCCTGGAAGTTAAGCAGCTTGATCAGGGCTTCCGGATGCTCATAGCCTTTGCGGACTGCGAAGACTCCGCCCAGTACGAGGTGATTCTGGGTTTTGGCTGGCTCGCTGTCGATGGACTGCACCGGATACGGTAACCAGTTCACGTTCGGATCCTTCTTGACCATCTGCATAACCTGGAATGGTGCCCACTGCGGCGCGAACCACATGCCCGCCTTGCCTGCGTTCAGCTCCTCCATCGCCTTGTTAAAATCCTTGACGCCAAACTCAGGGTCAATAACTCCCTCTTTGTACAGACGCTGCAGCTCCGCAAGACCCTGCTTCACCTCAGGCTGAATCGTGCCGTTCACGATTTGACCATTCTCATCCTTGATCCAGGTTTCCAGATAGCCATGATAGCCGAGCAGGAAGCTGTTAATAGGAAGGTCCTTGTTCATGGAGATGCCATACGTATCCTGCTTGCCGTTGCCATCCGGATCGTCAAAGGTAAAGGCTTCGGCAATAGCGATAACGTCCTGAAGCGATTTGGGCTCCTCAAGTCCCAGCTTATCCAGCCAATCCTTGCGGATCCATATCATATCGGATGAATCAAGCGACCCGGGATAATCCACCATCGCATAGATTTTACCGTCCTTCGTAACCGGTTTCAGAGCAGCGCCGTCTTCCGCACTGTAAAATTCCTTCACCAGATCGGACGCATATTTCTCGTACACATCTGTCAGATCCTCCAGCATGCCAGCCTGATGAAGCTGCTCGAACTGCACCGGAGTTACCTTCAGGATATCGGGCAGATCGCCGCTGGCAAGAGTAACGTTCATCTTGTCATTGTAGTTGGCGCCAGGCACGATCCAGTCGTATTTCATCTTGATGCCGAGCTCTTCCTCGTATCCCCGTGTCCAGACATTGTTGGTGTACGTATCGCCTTCAGCGAGCGTTTCCTTCCCCGTCTCAGACATCGTTGTACGGACTGTGATGGCCGGCTCATATTTGCCAAGCGGCTCAGCAGCAGCTTCATTCACGCTAGAAGCCGTATTGCCGGATGATGTGTCTGCAGCTGTACTGCCATTACCATTTTGATTACCGGTGTTCGAAGAGCAGGCAGCAAGCGAAGCAGACAAAATGACGGTCAGCAGTAATGCAGGAAGACGCTTTCTCTTATTTACCATGCGAATAACCCTCCTTTAATAATTACACTTCAATTGTAAAGGGCAGCGAACTAGCCTATCGAGTGGAACACGTTTACATCGGGTATCTTCTCTTTACATCTTGGTCTCCGCTGCACCCTTGCGCTGATCACGGTACTCCTGAGGCGTACAGCCAACAGCCTTCTTGAAGAACCGGAAGAAGTAATGCTGGTCGCTGAATCCAAGCTGACCGGAGATATCCTGCATGCGCAGTGTTGTACCGAGCAGCAGCTCCTTGCTCTTCTCTACTCTACGCTCCAGAATATAGTCGGAAATGCCCCTGCCTGTAACCTTCTTGTACCAGCGCGATAAGTACGAGGGGTTAAGCGAAACCTCCTGCGCAATTCTGGTAAGCGACAAGTCGCCATCAAGATGCTGCTTGATATAGTGGTGGATGTTCATCAGAATATGAGATTCATCCAGCCGGCAGCTGTCCCTGCGCCTTAAGACAATCCACTGGCAGGTTTCCCGGTAGAAGGCGATGATGTCGGACCAGCGGGTATGAATGTTAAAATGCAGCATGGGCGCCAGATCGTGTTCTCTGCCAGCCTCTTCAGACAAGCCTGCTTCCTGGACTGTGCGCAGGCTCACATCCGCTATGCCATGCAGCAGTCTGAGCCGCAGGAACGGATCATCCGGTCCGCCTTCGCCTGTAATCTCGACCCACTGGCGGAAGGAGCACATCCAATCATCGGAGCCTTCCAGCAGCCGCTGCTTCATATGCTCCAGCAGAAGCTCGGCTGCGGCGAGCTTGTCCTGGCGCAAGCTTAGTCCCGCTGTCTCCCCCGTAATATCCAGGCGCATCAGCTTCTCCATTCCATGACCCGGACTATCAAATACCGCTAGTCCCAGCCGGTTAACCGACTGCTGCAGGCCGCCCCACTGCACAGCTTGATTCGCGGCTATGATAGAGACGGAGAGCCGCAGACAATCCCGGCAGGACTGCTGAATCGATTCCAGTGTGCCCATAACAAAACGGATCGTCCGCTCCCAGCCCTGCTCCAGCCCGTGCTGCTGCAGCTGTCCGGCATGCGGCTGTATGTAACAGACCAGAGAGCGGCTGTCCAGTTCTGCGACTTTGACTGCTGCTTTATCGCCGAGCAGCTCCTCCGCAATGTTGGCTGCCGCATAGCACAGCAGCCGCTGATCGGATTGCGATTCATAGCTGCCCCATTCCTCTATGCGAAGCAGCATAGGCAGGACGGCAAGCTCAGCGCGAAACGGAAGCCGGATGGCATCAAATTCCTCCTGGAGGTTCATCCACGCCTTGGCTCCCCTGCGCTTCAGCAGATCTAGCAGCAGCTGCCTCTGAAGCTGCGGAAGGGCTTTCGGCATTTTCTCCTGAAACCACTCGGCCTGGTACCGGAAATCATTTTCCCTGGCAATCTGCTTAAGTGTTTGCTCTACTGTCTCACGAATCTTCTCCATTCCTTCCGTCTTGAGGAGATAGTCAGCGACACAAGGGTTTCGGATAGCCTGATGGGCATATTCAAATTCATTATGACCGGTCAGCAGAATGACCTTGCAGCGCGGCCAGCGGTCTACAATTTCCTGAATCAGCTGCATACCGTCCATCCCGGGCATACAGATATCACTTAATACAATATCAACCTTTACTGTATCCAGCCATTCCAGTGCCTGTTTGGCAGAGTATACCTTCAATATTTCCATATCCTCTATATCTGCCTTGGCAAAAAAGGTATAGAGGCCATCTGCGATAAGCGGCTCATCATCGACAATCAGCATACGTCTCATTAGTCATTCTCCTCTCCGGTCGGAATTGTCACCATGACACATAGTCCGCCAAGCGGGCTTCGTTCAACCTGCAGGCCGGAGCCCGGCCCGAATTTGAATCTCAGCCTCTGATGGACATTCATCATCCCTGTAATTTCCCCGCGTTCACCATCCGTCGATGCCAGCTGTGCCCGCAGCAGCTTAAGCTGCTCTTCTGTCAGGTCTTCTCCATTATCCTCAATCCGGATAACAAGCCGCTGCTCATCACGTATGAATGTTAGCATCAGCAAACCGCCGCCGGCTTTTTGCCCAAGTCCGTGTTCGAATACATTCTCGATCATGGGCTGCAGCAGCACACGCGGAACGCGAATCGACCGGCAATCCTCCGGAATTCCCCCGATCTCTGAACGCATTCGTGTCCCGAAGCGAATCTCCTGTATAGCCAGATAGACAAGCGCGTGGTCCAGCTCCTCGCCAAGCGAGGCCTCCTGGGCGGCATCCCGGGTCATATAGCGGAAATATTGACCGAGATAATCGCTGAACTCCTTGATCAGCTCAACGTTCTCAAGCTCTGCCATCTGCTTGATGCTGAACAGGCTGTTGTATAGAAAGTGAGGGGTGATCTGCGACTGCAGATGCTTAAGCTCTGCTTCCCCTGTCCGTATGCGCTGAACGTAATTTTCCTCAATCAGCGTATGAAGGTGCTTCATCATTTCATTAAACCGGTCATACAGATAGCCGAATTCATCCTTTCGGGTATCCGTAATTTGAACGGCTGTATCTCCCTGCTCCGCACGCCTGAACCCCCTTACCAGTCTGGCGAGCGGCCGGTGAATCATCCGGTAGGTCCACAGCGAGAAAAGGATGACGACCACCAGTGACAGTACCAGCAGCAGAATCAGCCACTGTGAATAAATCTGGATCGGCTTCAGGACAACATCGTTAGGGATGCTTGCTGTCAGCCGAAAGTGATTGTCATGGTCATAGATCGAATAATAGTAATAATCGCTGCTCCGCAAGCGCTCCACGCTTCCCTCTGGTGTCCTTCCTTCCTGGATCTGTTCAAAATCCTTCAGCGTCTCCCCGCTTTCGGACGTAGAGATCATATAATCGCTGCGGCTGCCGAATGCGAGCACAATATCGCTTTCGCCCGAGACTGCAAACTCCTGCAGCCTTACTCTTAATTCTTCGGAAGACAGCCTTATTCCAAGCAGAAAGTTAGGCGGTGTGACCCGGTCCAGATTGAACGGGTTGCTGCGAAGCAGATACAGCTCGCCATTATAACGGGACAGCGCCCCCTGCAGGTTTCCCATGCTGCCAAGCAGGCCCTGCCATTCTTTCGCTGGAACATTCGAAACACCGCCAGTTGCGCTAACCTTCTTGCCGATTCCTGGCACATAATAGACCACGTCACTGATATACGGGCTTGTCTCTTTCATCTGCCGCAGCTTGATGTGAATCTGGTTCAAGGTGTAAGCCTTTTCATATGCAGTCATGATAGGTGTGCGGGTGCTGAAGGAGGACAACGTTTCGTCATACGAGTACTCCGTCACAAGTGACGTGATCCGGTTCAGCTCAAATTCCAGGTGGCTGTAATAAAAGTGCAGCTTCGATTCATTGGCCCGCTTGATTTCGGTCTTCATCTGATTCGAGCTGCTGCTCGTTATAATGAAGCCGGCGGCACACAATGGGAATACGACCAGCACAAAAGCAGCCATCAGCTTGGTGACGATGGATCTCGGCATCCATATCTGTTGAATACGTTCCAGCATACGCAGGTATCTCCTCTCTGGCAGCAAGAAAAGAGCCGCTCCCGGCTCCTTCAAGTAGTACTATCCAGTTTAACCCTTAACGCTTCCTACGACCAGCCCATGAACAAAATACCGCTGCAGGAACGGATATACCGCCAGTATGGGCAGGACAGACAAGAAGATTTGTGACGCCTGGGTTGTGCGGTTCGATACCTGTGTGAGCAGTTCTGCCTGTTCCAGCGAGACTGTGGCGGTCTGCAGCGACATCTGCTGAAGCATGGACTGCAGGTACGTTGCCAGCGGATATTCATCCGGGCTCTTCATATAGATCATGCCGTCAAACCACGCATTCCAATGGCCAACGACTGTGAACAGCGTAACGGTTGCGATACTCGGCAGCGATACGGGCAGATACACACTCCACAGCGTACGCAGATGCCCAGCGCCATCCATCCAGGCTGCTTCTTCAAGCTCCCGCGGCAGGCCGCGGAAGAAGTTCAGCATGAGCAGCACGTTGAATACCGGTACCGCTCCTGGCAGGATAAGCGCCCAGATCGAGTCCAGAATCCCGGTTTCCTTCACGACCAGATATCCGGGGATCAGACCGCCGCTGAACAGCATCGTGAAGACGAAGAACCAGGCATACACCGTCCGGGAGCGGAATGTGGACGCCTCCTTGGAGAGCGGGTATGCCACCAGTATCGTAAGGATCAGATTAACCGACAGGCCAAGTACAACCCGCAGCATACTTGTTCCGAAGGAACCGAGGAACTGGTTGTTCTCCAGGATGTAGCTATAGGATGACAAGGTGAAATCCACGGGCCAGAAGGTTACGCTGCCTGAGCTGACCGCGCTGCTGGAGCTGAACGATATCGCAAGCAGGTTAACGATTGGAAACAGACAGAGCAGCGCCAGTATGGTCAGTACAACATAGTTAATGGTAAGGAAGACGCGGTATGAAGCCGAGATGTGATGCAAGCGAGCCACCCCCTATTAGAAAATCCGGTAATTCGCAACCCGGTATGCTAGAAAATATCCGACGCCGATCAGAATCAGCGATACGATTGATTTAATGAGACCAAGTGCGGTTGACACCGAGTACTGAGCATCCTGCAGGCCGATCCGGTAAATCATCGTATCCAGAATATCGCCCGATTCATAGACGAGCGGGTTATACAGGTTAAACACTTGGTCGAAACCGCCGTTCAGCACGTTGCCGAGACTCAGTGTCAGCATCAGAATCATGATGGGACGTATACCCGGAAGCGTAATATGCCAGGTCTGCTTCCACCTTGATGCCCCGTCGATTACTGCTGCCTCATACAGCGAACGGTCGATGCTCGTAAGTGCGGCAAGATAGATGATCGTTCCGAATCCAAATTCCTTCCATTGATCTGTGATGACAAGTATATACGGAAACCAGTCGTTGCTCGCCAGGAATTGAATCGGCTGAACGCCAATCCATTTCAGGAACAGGTTCACGATCCCTCCGCCCGGCGACAGCACATCGACAATAATGCCGCCAAGTATAACCCAGGAGAAGAAATGCGGCATGTAGATAATGGTCTGGACCGTACGTTTGAACAGGATTGTGCGAACTTCGTTCAGCAGCAGTGCGACGATAACAGGTACCGTCAAGCCAGCGGTTATTTTCATAACGGATATGAAGACGGTGTTCCACACGACCTGATAGAAGCCGGGAAGCTCAAACAGATAGCGGAAATTATCAAGTCCGTTCCACGTCATATTCCTGAACCCCGCAATCGGGGAAAAGTCCTGGAATGCAATGATCAGCCCCGCCATTGGTATATAACTGTAGATGAGCACAATAATGATGCCGGGAATGATCATAAGGTGAAGCGGGATGTTGCGGTAGAACTGTCTAAAGGTCCCCTTCATGGCTGACTCCTCCTCTTTCTTCGATTATATAGGGGCCCCTCTAGCCGCTGACAGTGGAGCTTCTTTACTTCCGGTATCTTTTATTTACTTCCCTTATGTACAAGAAAACCCGCCTCCGCCTACACGGCAGAAACGGGTTAGGGAATGAGTGTATACGCTTAACAGATCATAGCACGACAACGATCTTGCCGCGCACATGGCGCTGCGAAAGGCGTGTCAGTGCAGCGGGAACCTCATCGAGCTTGATCATCTCGCTGATCATCGGATCTATTTGCTTCTCAAGCATGAGCGACATAAATTCATCAGCCATCCGCGCCAAGTCTTCCTGCGCATGAATGTCTCCAGAGGTATGAGCTCCACCAAGCATCAGCTTGTGCAGGGTGATCGATTTCCAGCTTGGCTGAAAATCCGCAACGACCTCGGGCGAACCCGCAATACAAGTGAGCTGCCCGCCAAAGGCCAGTGCAGACAAATCTGCCTGCGCAGTCGCACGATTGACCGTGTTCAGAATGCAGTCGACACCTCGGCCGTTAGTCAGCTCCATGATTCGTTCATGGACATTATCCGAATTGTAGTCGATCACAACGTCAGCACCCAGATTAGTCACATAATCAAAATTATGGCGAGAAGCGCTTGTCATGATCTGTCCGGCGCCTAACGTGCGGGCCAGCTGTATCGCATAGCCGCCGACACCGCCTGCACCTGCATGAATGAAGATACTCTGTCCAGCCTCGAACCTCATTTTGCGTACGAGTGCTTGATAAGCTGTTAGTCCGGCACACGGGAAAGCAGCTGCCGCTTCATAAGTTAAGCCTTCCGGTATAGCAGCCGCAGTATGTGCCGTCGTAACGGCATATTCCGCGAAGGCTCCCGATATCGCGACATCGCCGTGGAAGACGACACGCTCACCAGCCTTCCAGCGGGTAACGCCTTCACCGACGGCATCGACAATGCCGGCGGCGTCAATACCTGGTATAACCGGATAAGTCCAACTTGGGTGGCCGCCTGCGGCAACCTTATAGTCGACCGGATTAAGCGATGCGGCCTTGACGCGAACGCGAATGCGGCCTGGTCCAGGCTCTGGGATGATGACATCTGTCAGACGCATCGTTTCCGGTGTTCCCGGTTTTTCAAGAATGACTGCTTTCATCATGATAATTTCCTCCCTCTGCTAGCTATTCGCATAAATTCGGTGCCAGGACGGATACTACAAAAAACTGCATCGGAGGGTTTGTCTGCCGTGAAGCAAATTGTGCTTTGGTCTCTCCTTATTGTGCCCTGGGCTTCCCTGCTGTTGTTAAAGCCAGATACTATTCGCAGATATATGCCTGTAGCCTTGCTTATGACGATTATCCATACCCTAACATACCAAGCAGCTTATTATTATAATTGGTGGAATGAGTCCAAGTCCAGTCTATTCGGGTGGGACCGAATCATGCCCGTTCCGTGGGTATACGGAGCGTATCTCATTGTGGTCATCTGGGTGTTCCGCTTCACCTACGGGCAGTTCTGGCTCTATTTGACAGTTAATCTTGTGATGGACGGCTTGTTTATGTACCTTGCGTATCCTCTCCTGGGGAGATTAGGATTTGTATCCGCCGAGTCATCTTTGCCTACAATAGCCATTTATGCGATGATGATCGGCTTTTCGTTGATTATTTATCTGTACCATATGTGGCAGAACGATATATTTAAGGCTCCTGAAGAGACTTCTAAAGAGCGTCAAAGGACGAACTGGCCTAAGCTACATCTTAGGAGGAAAGCGCGCTAAACTCGCCAATATCCAATGCAGCCGTGTACCATTTCGACTAGAGCCCCACTAGGGGCTTTTTCTGCATGAGAGCTTCCCTTCCAGTAAGTCTCTAGAGGTATTTGTCGTTTAATGTCGAATTAGATAACTTACAAAACTCTGTTCTCTGAGGTGAAGATCTTGCTTCCTGCGCTCTTTCAGCAAATCTCGTTGAACTTCATGACCATGTTTATACTGTTCCAATTGTACTTTCATTATAAAGAGCGCATTACATCCAAGCTCCTCAGACAGATTATCATTGGCACTGGCTTCGGCATTATTCAATATATCTGCCTGAGGTTTCCGTTGACGCTTCCAGACAGCTCAATGCCCATCTTCATTGGCAGCAACATCTTTATCCTGGCGGCTGTCTATGGCGGTCCAGTCGGTATGTTCATTGCGCTAGTGATCGGGCAAATCATTATGAAGCCTGGACGTCCGTCCCAAGTACCGGCTGCTAACGATCCTAACATGATTATGCCTTCAGGCGGGCCAGTAGAGATCAGCAGTTTCCAGCCTATTGGCGGTATGCTAGCAAACCCCGATCTGTTCATCATTTTGTTCGGAATTGTGGCTGTGCTGGCTTATCGGTTTCTACCACTGAAGAACTGGCAGGTATGGCTGTGCCTCAATATTTTGTTCCAGATTAAGCTGTACTGGATGCTAGGAGATACACTAACTACGAGCCTGATTCGTTGTTCAGTTGAAATTATTAGCGGCGCCCTAATCTATTATTATGTAGACTACATGCACAGGGCATATCAGTCCAAGAAGCAGCTCGAACAGCTGGCTACGAAGGACAGTTTAACGGGCGTGTACAACGCCGGTTATTATGCAATGGCCTCGGAGCGGCTCTTCGCAGAAGCGAAGCGCGGCAAGAGTAATTTGGCCCTTCTCATCATGGACATCGACCATTTCAAGCACATCAATGATACCTACGGGCATCCGGTTGGAGACCAAGTGTTGAAGGAGATGGCCGGACTTCTGAAGCACGCTTTCCCAGGCCGTCACGAAATCGTCTGCCGCAACGGAGGAGAGGAATTTTCCGTTCTTATTCCTCATCGGGATGCCACAGAGGTAACGAGAACTGCTGAACATTTTCAGGAAAACGTCCGCAGTCATGTATTTGCAGCAGATCGCGAGGACCTCTCCCTTCGTCTAACGGTTTCCGTAGGCATCTGCTTCTACTCCGAAGACTGCACAAGACATCAGGACATGTATGAACGGGCAGATCGCGCACTCTACCAAGCCAAGCATAATGGAAGAGACCAAATTTGCTATGCGGATAGCCATCTTGCCATTTCCTCATAAGAAGCTTCAAGAGACACTTCTATCTAAATCTGCCAATCGATTCAAGATAAAAGAGAGCCTGGAACCGCCTGCAGGGGTGGTCTCGGGCTCTTGTCTGATCAAGCTGCTATTCTTTACTTGCGATTTCCTTCACTGCCTTCACTTCATACATATTAACGGTAACGGAAAGTTTAACCATTTGCGCTTGATATGACCGGTATTCAGCATGGGGATTCTGTTACCCCTGTGATGCCGTTCTTGTTCCTGTTCAGCCATCTCTTTCACTCCCTTATTCGCCCGTTTCAGCTGGCGATTCAGCCGGGTCCCCTTTGCCGGGAGCGAGCATTGTCTCCAGCTTGGTCTGCAGATCTGCCATTAACTCCTGAAAATCCTTCGCTTGCTTGGATGAGGGATTCACCTGTGCTTCACCTGCCGCGCCTGCCAGCAGATAAACAACCTCAGACCATTCCTGCATCAAGCCGTGCAGCTCGCGTCTGCCGTGCTTGCCTCCATGCGGCCGGTGATGCTTCCGATGGCGGTCCCAACGCTCATCCTGACGCTCTGCTTCCTGCTCTCTGCGTTCGCCGAGATGTGCGACTCCTTCATCGGTAATCCGGTACAGCTTCTTGCCTTCCGCTTCCTCGCTGCCGATCAGATTCATTTCTTCCAGCAGCTGCAGATTAGGGTACACTGAACCGGCGCTTGGGGTATACAATCCGCCTGTCTTCTCTTCCATTGCTTTAATCAACTGGTATCCATGCATGGGCTTTGCAGCCAGCAACTCCAGCAGCGCAAACTTAAACTCGCCCCGCTCGAAGAACCTGCGCTTGCCTTCTCCCCGGCCACCCCGGCCGCCCTGCCAGCCGCCATGACGATGTCTAGCGAATCGTTCCTGGCCGCCGCTTCCCCTATGAAACCCGTGACTGCCCCACTGTTTGTCACTGTGGGTATGCGGATGATAATATCTCATATCCTCACCTCTTATTTGTGATATACGTTATAACGTATTGATTTAACGATATATCGCCATAATATAACGATATATCGTTATAGTCAATCTTTATTTTCTAATCCTTGCCAACCCTAGCCTGCTGCAAAACAAAAACAGACCCCTGCGCAGGGTCTGCTGGTATTCCTGATCATTAAGTTGGTGAGGTTTCCTGCGCTTCCGAGCTGGACCTGCGGAATCGAAAGCCTGCGAAAGCAAACAAAATATACACACTGCCCATCGCATAGAACAGGCTCGACAAAGACACATGCTGCAGCAGCCAACCGCCTGCATTGGGTCCGATTAGGCTGGCAAGGGAAAAGTGAATAGACGCAATCACATTGGCCGTTGGAAGTATTGATCTAGGAAGAAGATCGGCAGCATAAGCCAGACCAAGTGAATAGAAGGAGCCTATGGCTCCGCCTGCCAGCAGGAATAGAGCGCCAATGATCCAGACATTGGTACCGGCTAGCGGCACGGCAAGAAACGCTGAGGCTCCAACGATACCGCATAACATAAGGATCGGCTTCCGGCCAATTTTGTCACTCCATATGCCCAGAGGAAGCTGTAATATCAGGCTGCCAGCTCCAATCAACGGCAGCAGGTAGCCGATTTCCAGAGAATCCAATCCCAGCCGCAAGCCATAGATCGGGAAGTTGCCGTTCATGGACGCTTCCATATAGCCGTACAGGAATGCCGGAATCAGCGGAAACCATGCCAGACGATACACCCGGAGAAACCGGTTCTCCTGCGGGACGTTCGTTCGCGGTTCATCAGTCCCGGGCGGCCGTTCGTTCCGCATTCGTAGAACCATCAGAAGCACGATAACGAATAATATATTCATGATGACAATCGGAACGGCATTACCGTAGTGAGCTAAGCCTATTGCCAACGGTCCAATGGAGAATCCGATTCCGTAAGCCATGCCATAGAGTGATATATTCCGGCCGCGCCGCTCTGCCGGGGAGTTCGATACGATCCAAAGCTGCGCTGCATAGTGGAGAGCACTGTCTCCGACCCCAACCACTAGTCTGAGCACAAACCAGATGACCAGGTTGTCTGTGAATGGGAACAAGATGGACGCGGCTATCACAAGAATAATTCCGGTTAGAATGACCGGGTGGAATCCATAGCGGCGTACCGGACGTTCGATGAAGAACATGGTCGCAAATATACCAATATACAGAGCAGCTGAATTCAGAGCGTTCATTTGTGCCGAGATGCCCCTCTGCTCGAGCCAGATGGACAGCAGCGGCAGCAGCAGCCCTTGACTGGCACCTGCTACGATGACGACGAGTATAAGCGTGATAAAAACATATGTACCAAAGCCTTGTTGTGATGGCTTCATGAGTAACTTCTCTCTCCTGTCTGCGAGACGATTCGTGCAAAATCTCCCAAAGTAGTCCTTTTCAAATATATGATCCTGCAAGATCTGCTATCATCCGTCGCCCATCATGCACCTCATCAATTTATAGATTCACAGCTAAATTATTCTATCACAAATCCCGTGCAAAGAAAGGGATCGTTTTCGGGGGATAATCGTGTTTACGAGCATGCCAACTACAAACTATATCACGGCAAGTCAAAAAAGCCGCAGAACGCTTTATTCTGCAGCCTGATGCATGATGGAAGTCACAATTCGATTTATATAGCTTTTCTGAATCGCAGACCCGCAACACTGTTAATAACCGCTAGTGAGCTAAGCATATTAAGACATAGAAAGGTGCGCATTTAGCTTCAACCCTCTCTCTTATTCGCTATATCACGGAGTAGCTTCTCAATCCCCTCCATTCGCTTAATCATGGAGTACTGATTTCCAATAATGCCGGCTAAACCGATTATGATGATAATTACTATAAGAAGTTCCATTGTATGCCCTCCAATCTAATGTCCCATATTCTACCATAAATGTTCATACATAACCACTATGACGCTGATTATCACTCCCGGGATCCATATAACGTTCACTTGCCGAAAACCCTTGTCCTTTCGTATAGTTAGATCACAAGAAAATTATAATTATTCTAATTTACGAAAGGCGGGTTCGACTCTATGCCGGAAAAGGATTATCACCACATTAGTCACCGTAAGGAACAGACCCGGACCAAGAAGACGCTCTGGATAACTTTAATTTTAACGCTCATCTTTACAATCGTAGAAATTGTAGGCGGCCTTCTATCGAATTCACTCGCCCTGCTGTCTGACTCCGCTCATATGATCTCAGATGTTCTTGCCCTTGGGCTCAGCATGACCGCAATCTATATGGCGACCCGCAAGCCGAACGGCAAATATACCTTCGGTTACGTGCGTTTCGAGACCATTGCTTCCTTCCTGAACGGACTGGCACTCGTTATCATTGCCGGCGGCATCTTCATTCAGGGGATTTACCGCCTTATACGTCCTGAGCCAATCGACATTGGACTGATGCTGGGCATCGCCACTATCGGACTATTAGTCAATGTGGTGCTCACAGTCGTGCTCAGCCGGAGCATGAAGGAAGAGAACAACCTTAACGTTCAGAGTGCATTGTGGCATTTCATCGGAGACCTGTTAAGCTCTGTTGGTGTTATTGTTTCGGCCGTGCTCATCTATTTCACCGGTGTGCTGCTCTTCGATCCGCTCATCAGTATGGTGATCGGAGGTATCATCGCTGCTGGCGGCTTCCGGATCGTGCAGGAATCCTACCGCATTCTGATGGACACGGTACCCGATCATCTCAAACTCGAAGAAATACGCCAAGCTATATCAGAAGTCGAAGGCGTTCGCAATGTTCATGACATGCATGTTTGGACGATCGCAACCGACCAGTATTCTCTGACAGCGCATGTGTTCGTCCAGCAGGATATTCAGCCTATGTGCGTGACGCTGGCCATCTGTGAATTGCTCAAGGACCAATACGGTATTGCTCATTCAACGATCCAGATCGAGCACCCCCTGCTCCACGATCACGGCACTTTCGGCAAGGAACAGCTGAAGGTTGTCTCTTAACGCAGGCTGTCTTATGGTCGTATAGCAAACGCAAGCTTAAGGGCAGCTCTCATTGAGGGCTGCCCTTAAGCTTGCCTAACAACCAGCCCATTAACGTTACTCCGTATGCGATAAGGATACCTATTAGGGCAAAATTCATATCCGATGGAAGTCCGATGAAATATCTCAAGCCATACAGTGAGCCAGCAAAAATAAATAATACTGGCAAGTTGAATATGCCAAAATATCCTGGGATCAACAGCAATGCTCCTCCGCCCCAGAACCATGAGGCTGCCTTAATCCCTACATTCTTATTGCTCAGGAAAAATGCACATCCAAACCACAGTAGAATAAAGACGGTTGAATAAAGTGCTTGTGAGATGCTTGGCATGTTTCCCTTGAGATACGCACTAAAGTTTAACAACGAGAACGGTACTGACAGGGCTAGAAAAAGAAGGATTACATGACGGACTTTGAACTCATATGGAGATTGACTAGACACCATTATCCCCCTTTAACTTAACTAATTAAGATTCGAAATAACTTATATCACCATATCATGAAAATCCTTTCACATCCATTGCGAAAGTATCATTAAAGCGATACGGATTTCTCTTTATTTCTGCCTATTCCGGTTATAATTGACATCATCAGCCGCCGCTATTAAAGGGATTAACTTCCTCTTGAATATGCAGTACAGCAACGGCGGCTGGCCGCAGATCTACAACAGCTCCGGCTACCACAAACATATTACGTACAATGATAATGCCATGGTAAATGTCATGATATTATTGGATGAAGTCGCGAACCGTCAAGGGAACTTCTCGTTTGTGGACAGCACGCTAACCGGCAGAAGCAGGACAGCGGTGGCTAAAGGAGTGGACAACTTCCTAAGAACACAAGTTGTTGTGAACGGGAAATTGACCGTATGGGGGCAGCAGCATGATTCAGTAACGCTCAAGCCTGCAGGTGCCCGGGCTTATGAAGTGCCTTCTCTCTGCGCCAATGAAAGTGTCGGCATCGTTAAGTTCCTGAAGACCCGGCCTGCAACATCTCAGATTACAGCTTCTATTAAAGCTGCTGAGGAATGGTTTAAGGCGGTTAAGCTTACCGGTAGCCGTATTGTAAAAACAAGCACAGATGTTACACTAGTTAACGATCCCAGCGTTACGACCCCTATCTGGGCGCGTTCCTATGAGATTGGCACGAACAAGCCAATCTTTGTCGGGCGGGATGGCATCGTAAAAATACAAGCTGAGCGATATTGATCAGGAACGCAGAACAGGCTACGCCTGGTACGGCAACTGGCCGTCTTCACTGGTGAAATAGCAATGCCTATCCCGGTGGAAGTATGGGCGAGCGCCGCTTCCACCGGGATCAAGCCAACCGGCGAGTTCTTTCTTTTCAAGCAGATCAATAAAATGTCATGTGTTCATAGTCTATATCATTCATATTCCTCTCTACTGCCTCCAGCCGATCCCGGCTCATACGCTGGAGACTCTGCACAAACTGCATTTGCCACTCGGCTTGAAAGTGCTGCTCCAACAGAAGTATAGATGACAAATTTAATGACTCGCTCCGCAGCTCTTCGCAGAATACGATCTTCGCCAGTATAGCCAGCTCGGTAACGCCAAACGACCGAAATAACGCCTCATATTCCTCCCCGTACAAGCAATCCGACTCAAGCATATCCAGATAATCATGGAAGGAATGAAAGCTTGAACGGATAAGGTTAACCTTGTCTTCCTTCCTGTCGAATGCCATGATCTCTTGCAGTACGCTTCTTAACTGGACATCGCTCATTCGTTCTTCTTTGTTAAAATAAACGACAAGAGACTTCGTCTCGTCCTCCCTCTCTGTAATAATGACCTTGCGTAAGGTGTTATGCTTGGCGGCATGTTTGACGCGTTGAATGAGATTTTCCTGGCACCTGTCCATATATGCCTTCAATTCTGAATCAATAGTAAGCTCCTGCTGCAGACTTGCTACCGCTTCATTGATAAGGGTCCGGATTTGCGGTTTCGCGAGACTGCTGAGCTGTTGTTCTAACCGCAAATATTGAATCTCGGATATACGGAGCGTATTGGCTGCACCGCCTGATAAAATTGAGAATACCGCGTTACTCATCACCAGCTCAAAAATATTGAACAACTCGATACGGTAATTAAATCGGCATTCCCTCCCATAGTTGGCCAGCAGACTTAACAGCTCCTGCTGACCGTACAGGGCGCAAAAGCCGGTTTCGAGCTTCAGCCTTTCCATGTACTGCTTCATATAGAAAACACCCTGCAGCCGCATATCATCTACTGCGAGCGGATAATCAATACTAGCCATTGTGTTATGGGCGTCGAAGATGACACCATATTTTCGGAAGAAGACGGGCAGGGATTCATCAATTGTCATGTTATAGGCATCCACAGGAATCTCAAGTTTACTGGCCTTGAGCTCCTTATACAGCAGTTTGACTTCTTCCAAGCATTGGTTAACCTTCTCTACGCCTTTGTCATAAATGCGGCGAGGGTCAACCGCCTTGAGATAGGTGATCGCCTTTTCCGGCTCCTCGAAGCTTAACAAGTAGGCATCCGATGCATATAGAATAGAAGTCAGGATATTCTCTGCTGTTTCCGTTGTGACCGAGGTGCTCTCTCCCCGGGTGTGTTTATGAATAAGGTCGCGCAGAATCTCCATGAACGCACTCTGAATCCGCGCCACTTCTTGGCTTGTCAGCAGTCCTGCCTGTAAGCCTGCGTTCATCAACGAAATCGTATATTGATTTCCCTGCAGCCGGGTTTTTTGAACCCTGTCCCGGGTGGTAAGCTCCCGGCTGACGTTTAGATGTTCGGATTCCATTCATCATCGGCTCCTTCACGAGTAAGCTCGTTCTGCTGCAATTCCCTTCGGTACTCACTGGCAAACTCTTCGAGCTTGCTCTTGAGCAGGTCTAAGGAACCTCCGCACTCCTCCTCAAACAAATCCTTCATCCGATGGAGCAGCTTCAAGTCGCTAATTCGGTCTTCTGTTTCGTTCTTCAGATAGTAATATATCTCGTGCAGCTCGTTCAGGGTATCTGCATAGCTCTCCTGCTGGATGAACGCGGAAGTTGAGAACAATTCGATAAGCTCTTTGGTCGCTTCAATGCTCAATTCAACACGTCCATAGCTGTACAGGATCTGATTTCTAGCGAGCAGCATCAGCTTGATATCCTCCGGAGTCAAGACCAGTCCATAACCTCTCGTTTTATCATTCAATGCCAGTAATTCAGTTCTATACTGCTCCTGCACAGACTGATTCAAGCTGTTGAAGATGCGAGATAAATACATATCATTATCTCTCCTTTTTCAATCGCCATCTCTGATTTGAAATATAACTTGACAAAATTTTATTTATATGTTATAATATAGTAATGTTATTTAGATATTTATTTTATATATACTGTCCCCTCAAGTCAATAGGAGGGGTTATTTTCGTTATAGAGACCCATAATGTAAAAAAAGCCACCAGCTACGCCATGCGTAGAAAGTGGCTTGTCGTTCATTCATTTTTCCCCATAATTCAGGTATATGTCGTTCGTATTATAGCAGTCCCTTTAGCTCGATCCAGAGAAATTTACCCTCTCCTCCTCCGTATCTTGATCCACAATTGCTTTCCGCTTCTCGTAGGCGAAAGCCACCATGCACGCGCCCAAGATTGCGCATATCATGTACATGAATGAATAAGAGGACAGATCCGCTACCGGCCCCATTATGATCCCGCCAAGAGACACGCCCAAATCTGCCGTTGCAATGAACAAGCCGAGCAGCACATTGCGGTTCAGCTTGGGCAGCACGAAGGTCAAATACGTCGTCAGCGACGGATAGATAAGTGCTTGCGCCGTACCCATCAGGACAGCTCCCGTATAGAAGAAGACAGGTCCGCCAGTCGTGGAGAAGCTGACACACTGCGCGGCTATGGCCAGAATCAGCATCATCCCCATGATATAGGAGGAGTGCCATCTGCCGTCTGAAGGTATTTTCTTCCGTACCGTAAACCTGGCAAGGACGACGACAGCTGCCTGGATCATTAGGTATACACCGGCATTGCCGCCTGCTACCTGCCCGGCATACAGCGGGATAAACGTCGTTACCGCACCGAAAATAAGCGAGGCAACCAGCATCAGGACACTGCATCTGAACAGATGCGGATTCGTCACCAGCTGACCGAAGGACTGAAACATGCCGGTTCTCTGTCCTGTATCAGCCGGTGCCGGCTGTGATTGCTCCGGGTCCATCTTGGCAGTGTAGCCTACCAAACCCGTCAATACGGCGATGGCGATCATCGACACGGTAAAATAGCTCATGTCCCCAGCCTGCCACATGCCAAGCGCCAGCAGCGGACCAATAATCCCCGGCATATAGGAGCATAACGAATACAGGGAGATCCCCTGCGACCGGTCCTTCTCCGGCAGCGCGTCAATAATGCCGATCTGCAGGGCCATGGAGAAGAAAGCGGTCGACACGCCCTGCAGGCTGCGGGCCACCAGATAGCCGCCTAAACCGGTGAAGGTATACAGGATCAAGGCAAAACCATTCAGAATCAGAATAATCCGCAGCACCTTGATTGGACCATGCTTGTGGATCATATGACCCGCCCACGGCCGGAAGAACATCGTTGTAAACAGATACGCGCCCATAATGATGCCGATTGTCGTGTTGCTGGCTCCCAGATCCTCTCCCCGCAGGGGAATCATGACATTCAATATAGCATTGGCACTAAAGTACAGAAGCGTTAACAGATAGAGACGCAGGAAAGGCCAAGACATCGCACCACTCACATCGGTTCTACTCCTTCTAAACCTATTCTGTAATCTATTCCACCCTCATAATTGACTCTTCTATGTAATGATCATCTGCAGTAATTTCCGTGCGTAAGCCGACTGAACGTCTTTCAGCTGTTCGATCCTGATCTTCTCTTCAATCTGTCCCTCACGGAAAATAATAAGGCTGTCGCAAATATAGGCAGCCGCCTGGATGTCATGCGTTATGAAGATGTAGCTCATCTGATAGATTTCCCTTAGCTCCTTGAGCAGCTCAAGGACCTGCATCTGGACAGAACCATCCAATGAGCTGATGGCTTCATCCAGCACAATACACTTCGGCTCTGTTGAAATAGCTCTGGCGATACATACACGCTGGGCCTCCCCGCCGGACAGCTCATGGGGATATTGGGTCCGGTAGGACGGATTCAAGCCTACCTGATGCAGCAAAACATCGACCTTGCAGGCGTCATACTGCTGATCCTTCCGCTGCAGCTTCAGAGGCTCCATAATTGCTTCCTCGACCGTGAAGAACGGGTTTATGGAGGAGGTGTAATCCTGGAAGACTGCGCTGAGACTGCCCTGCCGCACCTTACGATCCTCTACTGGCTGTCCCTCGAAGCGAATGGAGCCGCTGTCAGGCCGCTCGATACCCAGAATGAGACGGCCTAATGTGGATTTTCCGCTGCCGCTCTCCCCGATAATGCCCAGACATTCGCCGCGCCCGCATTCGAAGCTGACATCCCGCAGCACCTGCTGGCTCTCCCTTGAGAAGAGTCCGCCCTTACGATAGGACTTGTGAACATGACTAGCGGTCAGCAAGGGCAATTCCTCCCATAACGTTCGCAAAATGTTGACTAAGCGCAAGCTTCGAAGAGACTAAATACCGGGTATATTCATGCCTCGCTTCTGTAAAGATCGCCTGGGTGGTCCCTCTCTCCACAATCTCGCCATCCTTCATCACCAGAACATCATCGGCAATCTTCCGGACGACACCCAGGTCATGAGATATGAAGATCATCGAGCAGCCCATCACCTCGCGCAGGCGGATAAATTGCTCCACCACTTCAAATTGTGAAATGGTATCGAGTGCTGTAGTTGGTTCATCCGCAATAATGATATCCGGCTCCAGTGCAATCGCCAGCGCGATCATGACGCGCTGCAGCATGCCGCCCGACAGCTGGTGCGGGTATTTATTCATCAGCTCAACCGGGCTCCTTAGCATGACGCTCTCCATGGCCTTAGCCATATGATCTGTGAACGCCTGCTTGCTCCAGCTGAAGTGCTGATCGAGTGTTTCCTTAAGGTGCACACCGAGCTTGCAGGAGGGATCGAATGCACGCATGCCATTTTGCAGGATCATGCACAGGTTCTTTCCCCTCTTCCTGCGCATTTCTTGCTCGGAGAGAAGGCTCAAATTCTCCCCCTGGAAGAGGATATCACCGGATTGGCAGATCGAGCCCTTATTGAGCCGCATGATCGACCTGCAGGTTACGGACTTCCCGCTGCCGCTTTCTCCTACAATAGCCAGACATGTGCCCTGCTTGAGCTGGAACGAGCTGTCCGGTACGATCGTACGGCCTGTTGAGCCATCCCAGATTTTCAGATTCTTGACGTCCAGTATGTTCATACGAAATTATGCCACCTCTCTTCCCAGGAGCTGCTTCGCAGACACAGCAGACGTTTGCTCTGCTGCCTTGCTTGTTGACGTCCTTAATTTGGGATCAAGGGCAGCCTGCAGTGAATCCGATAAGAAGTTTATCGCGGATACGACGATAATGATGGTCAACCCTGGTGCCAGCATCAGCTCCGGCCGAGAGAACATAACCTCTCTTGCTTCGTTCAGCATCATACCCCACTCTGCTGTAGGCGCTTGAACGCCCAGTCCGAGGAAGGAGAAACCCGATATCTGCAGGATCATCGAGCCGAACGAGCTGCTTGCAACAACAGCTACATCAGACGCTGTTACCGGAATGATATGCCTGCGGATGATATGGAAACTGCCGGCACCTGCAGCCTTGGCGAATCGTACATATTCCGATTCGGCATACTGCAGCACAGACGTCCGGATAATGCGTGCGAACCAGGCCCATTTAGTCAGGATGAATGCCGCTAGAATATTCTCCAGACCTACGCCCATAATTCCGACTATTGCAAGTGTCATTACATAGCCAGGGAAAGACAGCATCACATCACAGACGCGCATTAGGGCGGCATCCACTTTTCCCCTGAAGAAGCCCGCAACGAAGCCGACAGCCGTTCCGAGCATCACAGAACCTGCCAATGCGGCCAGTACCCACAGCACACTTGGACGTATGCCATATATTAATCGGGACAGGATGCACCTGCCTAGATGGTCATTCCCGAGCAGATATTCCCATGAGGAGGCTGCATACCGCAGCTTCATATTGACTTCATTCGGGTCGTGCGGCGCAAACAGCGGAGCGAATATCCCTGCAGTCAGCACGATGGCAAGAATGGATAACGAAATGGCGGCCAGTTTATCTTTCCATATGTTTCTCAGCATGGTCATCTAGAGATCATTCCTTAATTTCGGGTTTATTACCGCGTTGATAATGTCGGACAGCGTATTGAACAGCACGAAGGCGACCGCCAATACCAGCACATAAGCCTGAATCATGGGGAAGTCACGGCTCAAGATCGACTTGACACTCAGGCTCCCCAGCCCCGGCCAGGCAAAGACATTTTCCACGACAACAGTACTGCCCAATATGATGGGAATCGCCATGCAGAACACCGAAACGGAAACCTGCAGCGAGTTCTTCAGAATATGCTTTGTAATCTTCTTCTCCGGGAGGCCGCATGCTCTGCCATACAGGACATAATCTTCGTTCAGGTTGCTGATCATCGCACTGCGGACGAAACGGAAGTAAATGCCCGCATAGCTGATCGCGATCACAATAACCGGAAGAACATAGCTGGCTAACGAGTCCATCCCGCTTGTCGGCAGTAAGTCCAGCTTCACGGAGAAGTACCAGATCATCAGAGCCGCAAGCCAGTAAGAAGGCATCGAAGTCAGGAAGAACGATATGCCTCTGACCGATTTATCCACCAGCCTTCCTTCTCTTAGCGCACAAATCACACCCAAGGCGATCGACAGCAGGACAATAACTGCAACCGATACCAAGGTAAGCTTTAAGGTATTGAAGAAAGCCGGCCCCAGGATCGACCACACCGGCTTTCCAGTTACATACGACTCTCCAAAATCCAGCCGCAGGCATGCCACCGCCCACTCTATGTACTGGACCAGGAAGGGCTGATCCAGCCCCAGTTCTTCCCTTGTTTGAACAAGCAGTTCCTCCGTAATGACAGGGACCTCCTGAGCCTGCAGCACCAGCTCGGCTGGATCATGTGGAGACAGATTGATAAGGATAAAGGTCAGGAATGAAATCACCAGTAGTAAAGGAATAGAGATCAGCAGCCTGCGAACGATATAGCGCCCCATAGCAAATCTCCTTTACTTATTCAAAGTGCATGCGTTCAAATGGCAGCTCGAATTGTGTTTGCTTGAATGATATGCCCTGCAGCTGCTTAGGCGCAACCATAGTGACACTGCCATTCGTCAACGGGATAAAGACAGCTTCATCATGAACCACCGTCAGAATGTCAGCATACAGCGATTTTCGTGTTTCCTCATCGGTCGAAACCATAACATCCTCGATTTTCTGGTACAGCTCATCGGCTTTCGCAATTCCGCTTGTCGTATGCAGATAAGAAGACGGTGAGGTGAAAGCAGAGATGGTGCTCTGCGGATCATATGCCAGTCCCCAAGTCTGGTTAAACAATAAATCGTAATCCCCCGTTGATCTCCTGTTCGCAATAGAGGTGGACTCCTCGCCGATCAGCTCCAGCTCCATGCCGATCTCCTTCAAGGAATGCTGAATAAATTCCGCCTGCACTTTCTGAGAGGATGAATTAACGTCATAATACAGGCTCATGGCTAAAGGCTTGCCGCCTTTCGTTCTGACCGCACTGCTATTCTCCCGAGTCCAGCCTGCCTCTTCCAGCAGCTTGACTGCCTGCTCCACGTCATAGCCGCGTTCCTTGAGGTCAACATTAGCGTAATTGACATTGGAAGAGAACAGCGTATTCGCCGGGGCTTCCGTACCCTCAAATATTTGCTCGCTGATCGTATCACGGTCGATGGCATACCAGATCGCTTCACGGACAGCTGTTTCCTGTACCGGATTACCCGCTCTGCTGCTGTTGGCCACAATCATCTTCGTATTCATCGGCTCACTTCTGACAAGCTGATAGTCACCCGATTCAACCAATGTGTTCATCGCTTCGACGTCCAGGCTGTCAGCACCCCGGTCATCCGTGAATACCATATTCACTTCACCTTTTTGCAGGGCCAGGAATGTCGTTTCTCCCTGCGGAAGAACTTTGGATATAATTCTCTTCACCTTTGGCGCGCCGCCCCAGTAGCTTTCATTGGCCTCAAAGGTCGCATACTGATCGACCTTGTGTTCCACCAGTTTATAAGGGCCGGTACCGCTGAAGCCATTCACGCCATCCTTGGTTTCTCCGTTCTTGAAATCGTTCGGGGAGATGAACACATAGGGTCTGGTCATCGACAATTCTACCAATGCAGGATAGTAGGTATCGGATAGAACGAGCTCGACTGTGTGTTCATCCTTCACATTGACGCTTACGATTTTTGTAGACAGCTTGATCCACGAATGCTTCTCCGCATTGTTCTGTACAGCATCCATGTTCTTCTTCACGGCTTCGGCGTTAAACGGTGAGCCGTCATGGAAGGTGACACCTTCACGCAGATGGAAGGTATACACCTTACCGTCCTCGGAGATATCCCACGATTCAGCCAGCAGCGGCTTGATTCCATCAGCGGTATTCTCTACCAGTGACTCATACACCATTCCTTGGGCCGGCATGGAGCCTGAATACAGATGCGGATTCATATCGAGAATATCCTTGGACGATGCATAGATAATCTCCTGCTTCGTTTCCTTGGAAGCTGATTTGGCTCCCGTATCTGTTGTCGTTCCTGTATCTGTATTGCTGCCGCTGCTGCAGCCTGCCACCAGGACAACGGATAGTGTGCAGATGGATAGAAATTTGGTCATTTTGCTCGATTTCACTTGGCTTCCCCCTGTTAGTAAACGCTAGTTCAACGCTTCTGATTCTGTAAATTTTACAATCCCGCTGCATATCATCTTCAAATCTTCCTCAAAGCTGCGGATGACGAAGGCATCGGATAGTAATTCGCCCTGACGGGCTTCAGCAGCATGCCTCAGCTTGCTTTCATAAGTTGCGATGAAGGTATCAATGGTTGGACAAGCAACGCCCAGATACTTGGCGATACCCTGAATGATCTTGATCCGGTAATAATCCTCCTTCGGCATTCTCGGGATATCAAGATATCCTTCCCTGTTCACAAACAGCTGCCGGAGCGGCACAGCAGAGAAGTCGAAGTACCTGCCCTGATCATCCGGTTCGGAGAACGGGTCAATCAGCAGAGATGTATAACGTATGTACAGCAAGTATTCCTGATGGATTGGTTCCAGGCGGGAGAAATTCTCGATATCATGCCGCGATAAGCTCTCCAGTCTCACCGGATAATTGTCATCGGTCATGAATTTCAGCAGGTTAACGCCCGTCATATTCAGCCTCTCGGTAACAGCCGTGATCTCCTTCCACTGGGCCAGCATACTGCGGATCAGCTGCTGTGTGATCGGCCCCTCCGGAAACATCTTATACACGTACTTGGGCACGTTAACCTCTCCGAATATGACAGCCAGCGAGAAGTCGTTCATGAACAGCGGCGGATGTACGTACAGCGATATGTTCCGGCTCTCTGCCTCAAGCGGCGAATCCATGACTTCCAGAGTCATGCCCAGCTGCTCATACAGCTCACACAGCCTGCCAATATTCTGGGAAGGACGGCGTGTTGAGCCGATGAAGACCTTCCTCTTCACTGCAGTCGTCAGTACCTGGTTGGATGGCCGCTCATGCTTCCAGCGTGTGTCTCCCAGATAGGTGGAGAAGCTGATGATCTCCGCATCACTGTTCCGGTCCTTCATATATTGTCTCACCAAGCTGTTGGAGCCGAACGTTGGCGAGATGAGAACGATGCATTTGACCTGCTTCTTCACCTGGTCATTGATCTGCTTCAGGACACTGATATACGCATCCGTTGTTACAGACATTATCAGAGTGTCCCATTCCCCCGTTATCGTTCCGTACCCCCGGAACACTTCATCCAGCAAGCATTCACCTTCGAGCTGTCTGTGCTGTTCATTCTGAATATCTGCCCGGATGAGCTGACTGCTTTCCTTAACAGCCTGGAAGAAGGATTCCGAACGGACCGATTCCCGCCCGGCTATTCCAACTGCACATCCCAGCTTATTCTTAAGGGACACAGCAAGCTGAATGGAAGCAGGACCCGTCCCCAGTACCAAGACACGCTTGAAATCACTCATACAGACCTCCCTTTCCCGAAAAAAGATGATCTACGCTTTCGTATACAAGGCGATATCAAAGATATGATCCGGACGAAGAATACGGTTGGCCAACTGCCACTTGCTGCCATCCACCTCACGCATTGGATAATTGAACAGGGACTTTAATTGGTCTCCGTAACGCATAGCTACGACCACCCGTTCGTTGGTTAAGCTATGTAACTGGTCGAGCAGGTCATACTTGATTGCTACAGTCGAACTAAAGATAATATGAGTCACGTCCTGAATACATTCGAGCTGATCCACATACAGTCTCTCCAGCCGGATGTTTAATCCGCTTCCTAACCGGTCCACCACCTGTCGTCCGAGATCAATAGCTTCCTCGTCTATATCGATGCCGACCACCTCGGCTCCTGTCCGCTTAGCAATTAATAATGGCGTCATGGGAAAAGATCCCGATCCTACCAATAACACTTTGGAATCAGAAGTCACCTGGAAGCTTCCGAATTCCTGCTCAATGCAGGCCTCAATGTTCTGAAAATAATCACCCAGTTCGACTTGGCCGCCCAGCAGCTTCATGGCCCGGTATTTCTCCATAATGGCGACGCAGCGCGCCGACTGCTGTCTCAGTTCCTCAACAAGCGAATTGAATGCCTTTGAATCCTGCTGCTCAAGCTGCTCCCATATGTCCCTGTTACTCTTGTTCGTTATGTAGGCGGAATATTGATCAATCAGCTGCTCCAGCTCCAGGCTGTGCTGCGTAGTGTGATTATATCTCGCTGCCAGATCGTTAAACTTATCCAGAAAATCAGTTAAATGCAGCTGTACACTTGCGGTTGCTTGCACTTGTGATCACCCCGATCCGATTGGTTGGTGGACTAGTTATGCAGGAAAGCCTTGCCTTCAGCTACGATTGCGACAGCTCCTTGGATTGTAATATTTACGATATAACCCTGGTGATAATCAGCTTTTACTTGGATCGTCCCGCCGGGCTGCTTGATATGAGCCGCGATAGCCCCGCCGCTCTTCCATGCCAAGTAGGCTCCGATAGAGGCTGTACCTGATCCGCACCCCCTCTCCCATACCATGCTGTCGAGAGATGGAACGTAGATAAGCGGAGCCATTTCCTCCGAAGCCGGATTGTACAGCAGAATGCCTATCAAGCTCGCTCCCAGCGTCACGCCAAGCAGCTTAGCCAGTGATTGCGCCCTTGTCCTCTCAAGCTCGTTGAAACGCTCTTCCTCCATGACAATATGAATACATTCCTGATACCTGACAATGATAATCTCCAGCTCGGTGCCATCGTAATGGATGGACCGCAGTTCAATCTGCCTCGGAACCGGCATCGAGACCTGACAGTCGTAGAGCTCGGCATTCTTCTTCACCAGACACTTGACCAGATAATCGGTCCCCGACGTCTCCAACACAATTTCCGTCCATCTTTGCTGCTCCACTGCCTGTTCGGATGCGATCAGGGCGGCCAGTGCCATACAAGCGTTCCCGCAAAACTCGCCTCCAGCCATCTGCAGGTGTGCTGCTGCCTCCTTATTCGCCGGTTTGCCAATAAATCCGACCTGTTCCGCATACACACTGTCATAGGACATGATTCGAGTAGCGATCCGCGTGTAATCCTCAGCCGGATGATCGGTCCGAACTAGGATGGTCATATTCTGGGTCGGACTGCATTTAATAAAATCGATTACCTGTGCCATCTCAACATCCCTCTAGAACAAATTTTTAAATTAGAGTCGCTTGCCCTGTTGAGTAAAGAATGTAAAGATTACGATTATCATTTTCAACAAGATTATATCCGCTGTGTCCTACAGCGTCAATATAAATCTCTCTTTTTTTGTAAAAATTACTTTAAGCTGCATGGAGCTCCGTATTCAAGCCAAACAAACCAGCCGGAACCGGTTGGTTTGTTTGAACGTTCTATACAAAAAGCTGCCTTTTTGTGTGCTAACTCTCAGACCATTATCCCTTCAGAGCGCCCTGCGTAATCCCCGCTACAAACTGCCGCATGAAGATCGAGACCATTACGAGCAGAGGAATTGTCGCAAGGAAGGTTCCGGTCATAATCACCGCATTGTCCTTGTAATACACCTTGTTCAGGTTGCGGATCGCAATTTGGATGGTCTGTACCGAAGGGTCCTTCAGGACGATCGACGGCCACAGAAAGTCATTCCACACATTCATGAAGGTCAGAATAGCCAGAGTAGCCATAGCTGGTTTCACAATCGGAACCACAATCTTGTAATAGGTCTGGAAGTTGGTGCAGCCGTCCATTCTCGCTGATTCGATCAGCTCGCGGTGAACCGCACTGTCCATATACTGCTTTAGCCAGAATACACCGAATACACTGACGAGACCGGGAAGCAGTACGGCCCGCAGATCATTAATCCAGCCGAATTTAGTCATAATAATATACAGCGGCACAATGCCGAGCTGCCCCGGAATCATCATCGTCATGAGCAGGAAGATGAACAGGAACGATCTGCCTTTAAAGCTCAGTCTGGAGAATGCGAATGCAGCCAGCGAGCAGAAGAACAAGGCGCTGAGTGTCAGCGTTGTAGCCAGCAGTGCCGTATTGCCAAGGGCCCGGAAGAATTGAATGTTGTACTCATTAAACATCTTGTCGATATTGCTCATGAACTGACTGCCCGGGGTGAAGGCCGGCGGAAACTTGTTGGTGTCGGCAGTCGTCCGGGAAGCGATTACGAACATCCAGTAGAACGGGAAGATCGAGAATACCAGCATCAGGGTTAGGAAGCTGTATGATATGATTTTGCCGATCGGTTTATTCATCCTGTATCCCCTCCTAGTCCGCCGAATTGATTTTGCGCGTCAGGTAGAAATTAAATACTGAGAACGCTACGATGATCAGGAACATCAACCAGGCTATTGCGGAAGCATAACCGAATTGGTTGTTGGTAAAGGCGGTCGTATACAGATACAGCACCATGGTGAGCACCTGTCCCTTCGACCCCCCCTGGTCTCCGGCGAATATCATCGGTTCAACGAACAGCTGCATGCCGCCAACCGTGGATACGATTACCGTAAACAGGATAATCGGACGCATCATTGGGATCGTAATATTGAAAAACTGCTGGACTCTGGAAGCGCCATCAATTCTGGCCGCCTCATATATATCACTCGGGATGCTCTGCAGAGCCGCCAAATAAATAATCGCGTTGTAGCCGAGCCATCTCCAAGTGACCATTAGCGCAACAGCGAACTGAGCGCCCCAGTAGGAAGCCAGCCAGTTAAATTTGTCGAATCCAAGCTGGCTGAGCAGCCAGTTAAGAATACCGTAATGAGTGCCAAATATGCTGCCAAAAATAACAGCCACCGCTACCAGCGAGGTAACGTTCGGAATAAGTGCAGCGGTCCGGAAAAGAGCTTTTCCCTTCAGCATGCTTTGATTAAGTACAGTTGCCAGGACAAGTGCGAAGAACAGCTGGGGAATCGTACTAATAATCCATAATGTAAACGTATTGCCGACTGCCTTCCAGAATCTAGGGTCGTCTGTCAGAAGCCAGATGAAATTTTGAAAGCCGATAAACTCTTTGCTCCCCAGGATGTTCCAGGAATAGAAGGAAATCTGGGCAGACCAGAGGATCGGAAACAGTGTAAATATGCCAAACAGAATAAAGAAAGGGGCTATATACAAGTAACCTGACACATGGTCCTTAAAGGACTGTGAGTTGCGAAGCTTGCGGGTTTTCTTCGTGTGTGTGCCTATTCTCGGTTGCATCTTGGCGCCTCCCTCGTGAATCATTTACGCCGGCCGACTCGCTGTCGGCCGGCGTCATGATTCCCTGTTATCTTCTCAGTTCACGTTCAATTTGAGTAATGGCATCCTTCCACATGGCTTCCGGATCCGCATTATTGTTCTGTACTTCGCCCAGCGCATTCGTGATCGGCGTATTCGCAATCACATAGCTCGGTCCATAGTAGACTGGCACTACCTTCTGTGCGGCTTCGGCATAGATCTTGCCTACCGGTGCATCACTGAAGAATGGATCGCTGAATGTCTGGATGGCTTCGCTGTCATAAATGGAAGGCGTTGAAGGGAAGTTGCCGTTTGCCTTGAAGTTCTCAAGCTGCATCTCCGGAGACAGCAGCCAGGAAATCAGCTTGTAGGCTTCTTCTGTGTTCTTGCCCTGCTTTGGAAGCGTCAGGAAGGAACCGCCCCAGTTGCCAGAGCCCTCAGGCATTTGAATGACATTCCACTTGCCAGCCGAGTCCGGTGCATTGCCTTTCATGAAGCCCATCATCCAGGCTGGCGAAAGCATTACAGCGAAGTCGCCATTGTTCATGCCTGCACCCCACTCTGGTGTCCACTGTGCAATGTTCGCTGAGAGCCCTTCTTTGGCTACACGAACGGCAAAGTCATAGGCTTTCTTCATCTCCGGATTTGTTCCCGCGATCAGCTCGCCCTTGCTGTCGAAATAGTGCTCATTCTTCTGGCCCTTCACAACATCGAATACGGACAGGATGCTGTCGACCATTGGCTTACCTGTTTCTGCCTTGATCGTTTTGCCTACGGTAATGAAATCTTCCCAGCTCTTGATCTTCTCCTGCAATGCTGCAGGGTCAGTCGGCAGGCCAGCCTGCTCGAAGATGTCGGTCCGGTACATCATAGCCATCGGGCCTACGTCAGTCGGAAGGCCGAAGATGAAGCTGCCGTCCTGGCTGGATGCCTGAACAACCTTCCAGTCCAGGTAGTTGCCCATAATGTCATTTGCGCCGAGGTCCGCAAGGTTGTGGAAGTTGTTCTCTTCTGCCTTGAAGCGATCCAGATAGCCAATCTCCACCAGGGAAATGTCTGGTGCGCCGCTGCCTGCTGCAAGTGCTGTAACGAGGCCGTTATGATGATCCGCATATTCTTGCGCTTGAATATTTACTTTCACATGAGGGTTTTCCTTCATATACTGATCGACTAAAGGTTCGAGTCCGGTACCCGTGAACAGCCACATATTCAGTGTTACCTGCTTCTGACCGCCGCTTCCCGATGCTTCGCCTCCTGCATTATTAGCAGGAGTGCTGCCGCCGGAGCTGCCGCCGCATGCCGCCAAGGAAAAAACAAGCACAAAACTCATCAGCATTATTCCGAGTTTCTTCATTGTGTTTCATCCCCCTATGGTGTAAGTGGACTTCTGTTTCGTCCTGATTAAATTGTACTTCAGCGGAACCATTAAAGGTATGTGAGCGCTTTCATATTTGCTGATGTTTTTTAAGATGTTCACCTGAGAATCTTACACCCAAAAGAAATAACCGGAGGGTTACCTCCGGTCCGGCCTCATTATTAAGTTCTCCCAGGCGGTTCAGGTACGCGCATGCTTCTCACGGTATTCATACGGGTTCATGCCTTCGAGTGACTTGAAGACGCGGCTGAAGTGAACCTGATCACTGTAGCCGACCTCGCTGCTGATCTGATAAATCTTCAAATTCGTCTCTCTCAGCAGCCGCCGGGCATGCTGCATCCGAGTGCGGGTTACATATTGGCTGAACGTCTGGCCCGTCTCTGCTTTAAACAGGGATGACAGATAGTTCGGATGGACAAACAGCTTCTCCGACAAAGCAGTTAGCGTCAGCTCGGAGGCATATTCCTTGTCGATCGTCTCCTTGGCCATTCTAATAATGCGGTGCAGCTTCGCTTCCGGCTCGTTCTTCTCCGGTCCTTGTTCAAGGACTCCGATCTGCCTTAGCGCCTTCTGATACAGCTCACTAACGGCAGACAGCTCACGGGCTGTGCCGCCCAGCCTGATCGTCAGCTTCAAGCGCAGCATTCCGCTGATCGTCTCCTGCGCATTCTCTAGAATTCCTTCCCAGTCTGCTTCCCGCTCGTTATTCAGGAACAGAATACAGGTCAGATGTGTTTCCTCAATGACGGTTACCGATGTGCCGTATTCGGCCAGCAGATCACTCAGCATGTTCTTAATGGAAAACCGGATATTCCTTGTCCGGAAGCCGGGATCTGATGATGTCAGACACATCACGCCCAGCTCCCTGAAATCAGGGAACAGGGATTCATCATAATAAGGCAGGGGCATCTCATAGAGCAGGTCCGTCACCTTCTTCTCGAATAAATCCCGGGTGCGCAGCTGGGTAATTTCTGCTTGCTTGCGTTTATTGGATAATCTCTCTTCTACCTGAGCGATGATACCCTTCACAACATCAACAGCTACCGGTTTCAATAGGTAGTCCTTCACACCATATGCCAAAGCTCGCCTTGCATAATCGAATTCCGCATGGCCGGTTAACATGACAATTGCAGTATCAGGGTAGTGCCCGCGAATATGCCCGGCCAGCTCCAGACCGTCAACGGCCGGCATCTGTATATCCGTAATTACCAGATCAAACGCCTGGCTATCCAGCATTTCAATGGCGTCCTCCCCATCCTCAGCTTCGTGCAGCCGGTAATGGTCCGCTATACCGGAGATCATTCGTGCCATTGAGCTCCGAACGATCGGTTCATCATCAACAAGAAGTATATTCACAGCTGCTCACCTCCTGGTCTTGACCGTCCGGTCTATCAGATCCATCGCTTCCTGCCAAGCCTGCGCTGGTTCGGCTTCTCCCCGCTCCACCTTGAATATGGCGTTCTCCATAATGGTAGTAATCTGATGCTGCCTGGGTCCTTCATAGACCATCGGGACCTCGGCCGCCGCCTCGGCAAAGATTTTCCCCAATGGGGCATTATTGAAATAAGGATCACGCTTGTTCTGAATGCTCTCTGTATGATAGATACCCGGTGTGGACGGAAAGTTGTTGTTCCGGTTGAACATCCGCAGCTGCTGTTCAGGTGCGGTTAGCCAAGTGATAAGCTTATAGGCTTCTTCAGGGTGTTTGCCCTGCTTCGGCAGGGTCAGGAACGACCCGCCCCAGTTTCCCGCTCCTTCTGGAACAAATGCGACATCCCATTTGCCAGCGGCGCCCGGAGCGGTCTGCTTGATATGATCCAGCAGCCAGGCTGCAGCAAATATGACGGCAAAATCCCCTTTCTCAATGCCTTCACCCCAGCGTATACTCCAGGTCGGCGCATCAGCGGACAAATTCAATTCATTCGCCTTCATTGCCAAACTCCAGGCGCCCTTCACAGCCTCGCTCTGCTTGACGATCAGTCCGCCGGTATCCCGGTCATAATACTGCTCGGGCTCCTGAGCGAGCCGGAACCGGTAAAGCATGTTAATGGTATCAACCATAGCTGTGCCTGTGCGATCCCGAATCTGCTGACCCGCCTTCAGGAAATCGTTCCAGGAGGTCATCATGGCACTCACTTCCCAGCGGTCCGCCGGTAATCCGGCAGCCGCGAACAGATCCGGCCGGTAAGCCATTACCATAGGACCGGTATCAGTAGGCAGGCCGTAAACCATGGATCCGCCGCCGTCAACAGCCTGGTTCCACTTCCAGTCTAGGAATAGCGGCTGCCGTTCTTCCGCTCCATAGTCCGCCAGATTGTAGAACTGTCCGGGGAAAGCTTTGAAAGTTTCCAGGAAGCTGATTTCTACCAGGCTTATATCGGGCGCGCCATACCCCGCAGCGAAGGCGTTAAGCAGGTTCTCATGAACATGCTCGTACTGCGCAGTAACAACATTGATCTGAATCTCATCATGCTGCCGGTCATACTGCCCGATCAATTCTTCCAGGCCGGTGCCCGGCCAAAGCCACAGGGTAAGTTCAGCCGGCTCTCGAGTCTTCGGACCGTTCTGAACTTCCACATCAGGCGGTGACGGGCTGCAGGCTAATGGCATTAGCATTATGATAACCAATACAGGGATTAATCGGCACAGTCTGTTCATCATGAGATTCTCCCTTCGTCATCCGATTCGGGCGTTACTTCTGTATCCGTCATGAGCAGTGGAATATCTATCGTTACCTTGAGACCCCCAAGATCGCTGCGAGACAGATGAACGCCATGCTCCCTTCCGTAAATAAGACCAATCCGCTGATTCAGGTTGGTTAGTCCGATTCCCGTATTCAGCGTCTCGGTTACATCAGCTGCCGGTATGCCAGCGAGTACCTTGCTTATGCTGTCATCCGACATGCCGATCCCGTTGTCCTCCACAACTATATGAAGCCGGTCCTGCTGTCTCCCCAGCGAGATGCGAATACGCCAAGGCCGGCCCTTGACCCGTTCAAGACCATGGGTAAGCGCATTTTCGACGAGCGGCTGGAGCAGCATCTTCATCATCTTACTCGGCAGGACTGTATCCTCCACTTCTATCTCTGTATGAAGCTTGTCACCGAACCTTGCTTGTGCGAGATCAAGATAACGTTCCAGCTGCTTAAGGTCCTGCTCAACCGTCACTAGCTCCGACCCGGGCTGAATACTATACCGCAGCAGGTCGCTTAAGGTTAGAACCATACGGGCTACCTTATCCTGTCCTTCGTTAACCAGTGTCCAATAGATCGTGTTCAGCGAGTTATACAGGAAGTGCGGCCGGAATTGGGCCTTCATCGCAATCAGCTGGGCCTGCTTTTCGCTGATCTGTTTGGCAGACAGGTCCCTCACCGTTTCATTCAGGTCGCGGAGCATCTTGTTATAGCTCTCATACAGAACATGTACTTCCTTGTTGCTGAACCTTGTCTTCGCTGGCGTCAGAAGACCTTTATCCAGCCGCTGCAGCTTGTGGGCGAGCAGCCGGATTGGGCTTGAGAACGTCCAGGAGAAGAAGGAAATGAACAGAATGGCAATGAGAACACCTGCTATCCCGATAACGATGGTGGAGCGGCCAACTTTCATTAAATCGGCAAACAAATCATCCGCCGGAACGAATGCAGCCACAGTCCATCCGCTGTATTCCGACTTGGATGAGGACACATAGGAAAGCGTGTCATCCTCCTTCCAGGTAAACATTTCACCGGCATGCTGCTCCAGCGACATAAGCAGCTGGCCGCCAGCAGGACTTCCGGCACGTATTCCCTCCCGGCTGGAATATACCACCCTGCCTTCAGGGTCAATAATGAGTATGCTGCCTGTCTGCCCGAGATTGACCTGGCCAATGATCCGTTCAAGGCCTGCAACGGGGAAGGCCGCGTACAGATTGCCGAGCTTCTCTAACGTTTCGCGGTTATTTACCTGTCTCGCTCCTACGACAGCGGGCGTCAGCCCATTCCTCCAGACCAGGCTGGACACCCAGACCATTTTGCCTTCACCTGCAGCTATTCGCTCATACCAGGGAAGGTTAACAGCCAGTTCCGCCTCTCCCCGCCAAGGCAGCGACTGGGTTGTTGTGGAACTATAATGGTTGTCAGCCAGATCATTAAGCAGGATGACAACATCATTTTCAAGATAGCGTCCGATTCTGGAGAAGTGCCGCTCGACCTCATAAACGCTCAACAGCGGCCGCTGGTTCTCCTCTACTCTTGTCAGATGCTCCTGAACGTCCTCCGAGAACATCAGCAGCTGCAGCAGCTTATCATATTCCAGCAGTTTGACATCAATCTTCCCCCTCAGCTGTGCGACAGACTCCTGCAGATACTGTGAGGTTTTATTCAAAATAATCTGGGCTGAATAGCGGTAGCCTACATAGCTTGTCGCAGCCAGAATGAAGAGCAATATAACCGAGAACAGGACAATTAACTGGATCAGCAGCGGCACTTTACGGCTCATGATGTCTTCCCCTCCATGCAAAAAAATAGACTGTGCGGCTACAGTTGTGACTGTGAGTCTACAAATATGATATATCACGATCCGGCAGAAAAAAGTAAGCGTTTTCATGATGTTTTACTTTCAGTATACTCGGATAATTAAGCTGCTGCCATATCGTTCGTTCGTTAATCAAGGAACGATAAGGAAAACTGATATAAGTTGTCGAAACAAGCTGTTCTTATGTATAGACCGATCATGCCTCCAACCGTAATGCTTGTGAACAGGTTATTTGTCATGAATGAGAACCCCTCCGCGCTAGTTTGGCTTAGTTTGTGCCAAAAGCAGGAACAACATTCCGAGTGCACGATTCCTATTTGCTGTATCATATGACTGCCTTGTTTTCCTTCCTCTCTGATTGGGGAAAAACATATATATACATAGGGAGGGAATGCCATGAAGATCAGATCGGCAGAGCTGCCGGGCATCGGCAAAAAAATCAGCTTCATTACCGCTGAGAACAGCATGATTGTTATCATCATTCACCATACTGGCAAACGGGACTTGTATTTCTTCGAGGACAGCGATAATGATGAAGCGGATTTCAGCATCAACCTCTCCTCCGAGGAAACACGGGAGCTGGGCGCTCAGCTTCTAGGTGCATTGTACCAGCCCGTCGATCTCGACAGGCTCGAATTCTTCCGGAAGCAGATTCGGATTGAATGGCTGGAGCTTCACCCTGAATCGCCTCTTGCAGGCAAGAGCATTGCAGAATCGCGTATTCGTTCCCGTACAGGTGCTAGCATCATTGGCATCGTGAAGGAGGATGATGTTCAGGCAGTTCCGGATATTGACATTCTGCTGCATCCGGGCGATACCCTGATGGTTCTGGGTAAGCGAGAGCAGGTCCGGGAGCTGGAGGCATTATGTCGTAAGGAACCAGAATAATGAACAGTCATCTGCCTTTTCCGTTGCTTGCAGGATTACTGCTGTTATTCCTGTTCGTTGGCGCGGCGCTTGGGAACCGCCTGCGTATTCCCGGCGTCATTATCTTTATTCTTACGGGACTTGGCCTCTCCTTCTTCCTGACTGACGATCACTTGATCCACACAGCGGCGGAGCTCGGCATCATTCTCTTGTTCTTCCTGCTGGGACTGGAGTTTCCGGCCAAACGGCTGCTAAGCATTGCGTCCAGGGTATGGCGCGGCGGCATGCTTGATATTCTGCTGAGTTTGGGAGTGACGGCATTAATTTGTATCCTGTTCGGGCTGAATGTTACGACATCCCTGCTGATTGCAGGCCTCGTATACGCCACCAGCTCTTCAATCACGGCCAAGCTTCTGGAGAATACCAAGCGGCTGGCAAATGCCGAATCCGAGTTCATTCTTGCGCTTCTGATATTCGAGGATCTGGTTGCGCCAATCGTGGTCGTACTGCTGGTAACACTTACCTCTGGAGAAGAGATGACTGTACTGCTGTTCCTTGGTGTAATGGGAAAAGTGGCGGCCTTAACAGCGGGAGCTGTGCTAGCAGGCAGATATGTATTCGCCAAACTAAGACGGTTCATTGACCGCAATCATGAGAGTGATCTGTTCGTATTGTTCTCAGGCGGAAGCGCATTTGCTTATGGCGGACTCGCACTGTACCTTGGCCTGTCGGAGGTGCTTG
This sequence comes from Paenibacillus sambharensis, assembly GCF_003233845.1. Taxonomy (GTDB): domain Bacteria; phylum Bacillota; class Bacilli; order Paenibacillales; family Paenibacillaceae; genus Paenibacillus_I; species Paenibacillus_I sambharensis. The sequence goes on along the minus strand of NZ_QKRB01000028.1, from coordinate 154,987 downwards.
GCGCCTTCCTGGCCGGCCTAATGCTCGCTGAGGCCAGACAGACTGAGAAGATTGAAGCTTCCTTGCTCCCCATGCGCAATCTGCTGCTGCCTTTCTTCTTCGTATATTTCGGCACGACAATCGTATTCGACGAGGGAGTTCCCATGCCACTGCTGCTCGGTGTCATTCTCTTGTGGTCGATCGCAGGCAAAATTGCAACGGGTTACCTGGGCGGCCGCTGGTATGGTCTAAATCCCAAGCCGTCACTGCGCGCCGGTCTTTCTCTTGTCTCTAGAGGAGAGTTTTCCGTTATCATTGCAGCATTAGCAGCAGATACGGTTAAACCATTCGCAGGCATCTATATTATATGTATCTCAGCTGTCGGCATTATTCTATTCCAGAATGCATCCCGTCTCTCGACCAAATTGTATGGCGGTAAATCAAAGGCCAAGCGGGGGAAGATTGCGGTGCCAAAGGAATAAGTATCTGTCTGGTCATATAAACTGTTTGCAAAAAAAACAGTAAAAGCAGTCTGAGGAAGAGCTGCTTTTACTGGTTTTTTGTTGTTTCCCATATATTTAATGCAATTAATGACTAACTCGGTTAAACAAATGTTGTGTTAGCAATTGTAAAGGTTACCGCGGCAATTTCGGCACTTTCACCGGTTTGACGCTTGACTCTCTCTTGTGCTTCCAGCAGGTCGAAGTATTTGAAGTACACTTCCGCATCCCCAAGCTGGCTGACCTTATACGGTGCCTCTTCAATGAAGAAGCAGCCATCAGCATAACGCAATACATAGCCCTTTCTCACCCGAGACAAATGTCTTCCTCCTCCTGTCGCGTTAATATACTCTTTCACTTCTTCTGTTGATCCGGTTGATCTCGCAGGAGAGAGCGTAATTCTTGCATATCTTACTGCCGCTGCACAGCTGGTCAGAAGACTAACGGCGAGCACATGATTAATATTGCTGGTGTTATTATTCGGCTGCCCTGGCCTTTCATACCTGTTCTCATACCTAAAAAGTTGTGTGCATATCGAATGCTTTTTTGTATAATAAGTTCGATATCGGTCGCATTACGCGTTATGACGGTTTCTCCACTTCTAAATCTTAACACATAACGCGAACATCAGAAAGTTGACTTATTTTGCGAGGATTAGGGAGGTGGTCTGTGATCTTTGCTTCGCTATATAACTCTGTATACAGTTTGATTAATAATTATGGAGGTGCCGTTTATGAGGTTCCTGTCTAACGTCCGTCCAAAGTGGATTACAGCGTTATGCCTCACAGTTATTCTGCTGTGCAGCTCTGTCCCGGTTGCGGTGGCTGAGCGGAATATTATCGACGAGTTCAGCAGTTCGCCTAGTGATTTCGACCTTAAACGTTACCTCTATTTCGGTACCAATGCAATCCGTATACACGACCGCCAAACCAATACAGATATCTCGGTCAATTTTCCGACCCAAAATCTGCAGAGTGGCTACCTGACTGGCAAGGGTGCTGTGCTGGTAACGCGGACGAAGTCCGGAACCGGCTGGGATGATTACAGCTACAGCCTGTACGAATGGTCGGATGGCTCCGTTCGCAAAATTACAGATGGTATCGTTAACGACACGATGAGAAATAACGGCGATTATATTGCATTCGTTGTACGCACAGATGGTCAGCAGCATGTGTGGCTGTTTGATAAACGAGATCATTCTTACCGCAATATTACGAATGAAAACAATTATCCGTTCTTGAGGTTAATCAGTCTGTCACCGCAAGGCCATCTCGCTTATACCACGACGGACAACAAGCTGGTCCTCTATTCTAACGGACATACGGAGCTTACGGACATTACACCCGAGGACAATATCGCATACGATGGCTCTAAGCTTGTCTATGATGATTACGTGGGAACAACACCAGGAAACGAAAGATACGCCATCCTTGTCCTGGAAAACGGTCAGCGAAATGAGCTTTCGGATACCAACTATTATTATAACCGAAGTCCACTCCCCTTCTTGTTCAATAACGGATGGATTGTCTACCAGAAGCAATCTCAGCACATTCTTAGATCCCCAGAGGGCGAAGAAACCGGATTAACAATCCCCTTATCCGACAATGGAGTTGTTATCCCCTTATTCCTCTCATCGAGTGGAGAGGTCATTTACGGGAGCGAGAAATATTACTGGTATACCAATTCACAGATGAACGGTTCTGCCATCATAACGGAATCCATACATGACAGTCTGCTGCCGTATTCGGGCTATTCTTACTTTAGAGGGTTCGAAGAGCTGGAGGATGGAAAGATATATGGAATCATGACGGACTACATGGATTTTGATCAAGACGTGCTGTTTGAATATCAGCCGGTCCCTGCACAGATTAAAGACATCTATGTACAAGGTGAGATTAATCAATTGACCAAGGGAGAGTCCATGCAGCTGAATGCCAGTGCTGCGCCGCCTTATGCAACAGAAACTGCATTACTCTCCTGCTCTTCCAGTGATGAGTCGGTCGTTACCATATCCTGTCCAGATGACGGGAGCAGATACTATGTCTCCTATACGATTACTGCGGTGGGCGGCGGAACGGCCACCGTCACGATCACTGCCAAAGACACGATTACAAGGTCATGGGATATAAACGTGTATTCGCCGCTTGAAGGGCTAAGCCTGGATCACAGTGAACTGACTTTAAATACGGATTCGAATAAAACCGCTCAGCTGCAGGCGATTTTCCATCCGGCAGATGCAACCGATAAGCAGCTGACCTGGACCTCAACGAATCCGGCTGTAGGCGATGTAGATCAGAACGGTCTGGTTACAGCCAAGACCAGAGGGACGACGATGATTAAGGCGTCTTCCGGCGCTTTTACCGCAAACTGTATCGTAACGGTTCAGTCCAGCCAGACGGACACAACGCCGCCGGTCATCTTCGCGGCCTATGCTGCTATTGGCGGAAAGAACTATCCGGCTGTCATCAGACCCCACACGAACACCATACATTTCACGCTGCCGGGATCCCTGCCCGACTCTGCCATGTTTACCGGCATCAGCGTCCATGCATCTCCAGACACAAAGAGCGGCGATTTCACGGTATCCGGCTTTACCAGGTCGTATTCGTTCACGGAAGGTGTCGCCCAATTCACCGTGCAGCAGCTGCTCGGCCCGGAATTCGATCCCCTGGGAGACGGGCTTAGCGTGCGGACCCTTCGCAAATTCGGCGGTTTAACTCTGACTGGGACGCTTACTGATTATAATGGTAACGTCACGCAGGGGAAACTGATTTTGCATATGGAATGACTCCGCCAGCCAACAGAAGGACCCGCCCAGCGATGGACGGGTCCTTTCCTATTTTTCGGCTGTTCTATACAAAACCCCCAAGCCACAGCAAGCGCGTTTGGGGGTTTTCAGTTGATCATTATTGGAGGTGTCCAGCTCAGTACAGTTTCCAACATATGAAGCAGACCTTTGGCACGGTGCAGATCTGGCTTCCTCTTCAGCTGCTGGAATTCTTCATGAATGTGGCAGATGTAATCGTTTCTCAGCTTGTTTAGCTGTTCTTCGCTCAAGACATACAAAAAGTTTCGTACATCTTCATAAGAAAAGTATCCTTCTCTGCTCTCCAGAAATGTCCATCCGGCATGTTGATACCATTGTCTAGCGTGCTGCTTTAAGGCTATTAGCACAGCCTCATGACCATCCGACACAGCCCTAAGTCGTTCCTCCGAAATTAGATTCCGGTACTGGATAGCACTGCCTTCCGGATAAGTATTCGGCAGGGCATAGAACTGCAGGATTTTATCAAGAATTTCAACAAAGAGCTGAGGATCAGCTGGATCTGGACGAAATTGTATTTGCACTGCCGCATGGGCAATGCCTTGGAGCAAGGCGAGAGCCTCTGCCGCCTCCTGCTTGCTCGGGGTGCCTGCGAAGAATATCCCTTGGTTCCCGGCCCGTATATCCGCCCGGTCTATAGCCTCATGCAGCTCATCTTCGAAATGATCCTTGCTGTAGGGCGCCCACTGCTTCAAGCGATCCGTAAGCTCTGACTTGATTCCGAACTCTCTGCGCAATACTGACTGAAGTTCAATTCCCCCGCTGCCGCTTACCTGCATAAATATCTCATGCAGCAGACGCTCCAGCGATCTGGCTTTCCTCACAGCGCTTATGACCTGGTCGGGGACCACATAAACGGCCGCAGCCTCTTTACTCTCAAGTTCAGCTGTAAATTCAGCCAATTCAGAGAGCAGCCTGTCCTCCATCGTCATCCCACCTTCTTCGAGAACCTATCTCTATAATTGGCCAAAGGTTCCATATCCATACGAACAGATACTGCAGGCAGAGTGCAGCAGCTAATTACCGGACTTTTGTGCAAGGTCAGCCATTCCTGACTGCGTAAGCTCGTGACGGATCAGCATTTCCTTCATCTTCAAGCCTCCGCGATAACCGGTTAACGACCCGTTCTTGCCGATCACGCGGTGGCAGGGAACGAAGATAAGAGCTGGATTAGCACCGATTGCCGCTGCCACAGCACGGACCGACGCTGGTCTGCCGAGCAGAGCGGCTATATCCGTATACGACCTAGTCTCACCGTAAGGTATGCTGCCAAGCAGATCCCATACAGCTCTCTGAAACGGTGTGCCGCGCAAGTCCATAGGGATTGTAAAGGACCGCCGTGCCCCCAGAAAGAACGCTTCAAGTGCAGTCGTATAAGGCTGCAGCTTTTTGTCATCCCGAACAATCGTATAACCTGGACAACGGATATTCATCCACGCTTCAAGCTCCCGGAATGAATCACTCCAGGAACCGGCGAATACCAGACCAGCTTCCGTTGCAGCCAGATGCATGCTTCCGTGGCTTCCAGTAAATCGCGTCCAGTATAAACTGCAGTTAATCGGTGATTTCATGGCTGAATTTCCTTTCGATTGTATTCTCCCTGCTTCTGCGGTAACAAGCAGGTGTCTCACCCGTTATCCGTTTGAACAGGGTTATGAAGTAAGCGGTACTGGTTAATCCCACAGCAGCTGCAATCGCAGCTACCGAATGATTGCTCCTGCTTAATAGCTCTGCTGCTGCAGTTACCCTCTTCCTTTGCAGATACTGCACAGGCGTAACTCCGGTGATCCGCTTGAAGGTGCGCTGTAAATGATAAGGGCTGCCATGGCACAGCTCTGCTAATAACTCAAGTGTTATCGGTTCTCTGTAGTGATTATCCAGATAACTGCTGATTTGATCCACCCATTCATGATCGGGCAGGCGCTCGCCTGTCGGTTTGCACCGTTTGCATGGCCTGAAGCTATGCGACAGCGCATCAGGGGCATTGCTGAACAAACGGACATTCTCCCGTCTGGGGGGCCGGGATTTGCAGGATGGCCTGCAAAAAATACCAGTCGTCATGACCGCATATATAAACCGATGGTCGTACCTTGCGTCATTTGCCAGAATAGCCTGCCAATGCTCTTCTGTCAGCCGCTGCCGGTCCTGTTTCTCGCCAGATGATAGCATGCCGGTTCACCTCCACTTACAGTATACCTTTGCTGCCGCTCATCTGTATGCATGCTGGAATGGAAGAGCAAGATCGAGTAATGCCGCTATGCAAACAACGATAACAGAATAACCCGCCAAGTGGCGGTTATGAGGAAGATCTATAGGCTCGAAGGTTAGATCTGTGTAATCCTCTGCTGCCAGGCTGCTTTTTGCAAACATCCATCCGTCGTTAAACAGCGGCTGTTAACGATACAGACCTCCCGTACAGCAGGAACTAAGTTTTACGAAGTAAATCCTATAGTTCACCTGCCTAAACGCCCTGCCCGTGCCTAAAATGAAGGTGATATAATCGGTATCAACATCCGTTCCATTCGCTATTTAAACCCTGACTCTTCCGTTAGAAAGGAAGCTGCTGATGTTAACGACCATTCGTGAAGTGACCGATGGCTTGGTTTTACCTGCCTGCTCCGATCGCCTCGGCGTCGACAAGCTGGAAACAGGCCTGCCGGATACCGCTATAACAGCAATTGCCACAGCCTTCATGCCCACACAGCACGTGATTGAACAGGCCTTGAAGCTGGGCGCTAATCTTCTGATCGTCCACGAGGGTTTATATTACAGTCACCACGCCCACCGCTTGGACGAGAATGATCCGGTATATCGAACCAAGCGCCGGCTCCTTGAAGAATCCGGGCTCGCGGTCTACCGCTGCCATGACCACTGCCATAAGCATGAACCAGATATCATCATGACGGGATTGCTCGAATCTCTCGGCTGGGAGCGGTATGTTGAAGAAGTGCTGCCGGCTGCTGCCGTACTTCAGATTCCCGGTATGAATCTGCCTGAACTCGGGTCCTATATCAAGAGTAAGCTTGGTCTTGCTTATCTGCGGGTGTCCGGACAGTTATCCGGCACTTACAGCCGGATCGGCGTATTGGTTGGCTACCGGGGAGGCGGCGCAATGGCTATCCCTCTATTGCAAGACAAGCGGCTCGATCTTGTCCTGGCAGGAGAAGGCCCTGAGTGGGAAACACCAGAATATGTAAGGGATGCGGCGCATCAAGGCTGGAATAAGACACTGATGACGCTGGGGCATGCCGAAAGCGAGGAGCCGGGAATGCGTTATCTAGCGAGGCTTATCCAAAACAAGCACCGGGATATCCCGGTGCATTATATTCCATCTGGACCAGTTTATCATATTGTATAGCAGACCAGCTGTCCATGCAGCAGCTACAGCTTTGGTGTCCCGTACACAACCGGTATCATCACTTCATAATGAAGCTTATCGTTCAAGTAATGTCTCTCCATACTGGGACCAGCTGGTTCAAAGCCGAAGGACTGCAGAACCAGCATATGACCAAAGCATGCGTAAGGATCATTAGACAGACAGTCGAGCGATACGAATAATGCCGGGGATACCGCTTCAATGAAGGCACCAGCCTTCTGCAATTCATCTGGAATGGCATGCTTGCCGCGAAGGCGATAACCAATAATCCCCAGCATCTCATCCCCATCCATCTGGATCTGCCGGATGAATGCTTCCTGAGTGTGTAATAGATCATAGCTGCTCAACATCTCTGCCCCTTCATCAATGGCCTTTACGAATGGATTCAGCTTGCGCTCGACCCGGCTGCGGAACCAGAGCATATGAACAGGCGTATCCCATTTTACCAGCCGAACATGCTCATCCTGACTTTTGATGCCGTGCAAATATTGTTTGGCTGCGTTCAGTGATTGGATCTTGGAATCGATATCCTGCCGCCACTTCTCAAGCCAATCCGCCTGTTCGGCTCGCTCTGCCGCAAGATACGCCTTCAGTTCGGCTAGACTTACCCCTGCTTGTCGCAGAGAATGAAGCTTGATGGCTCGCGGGACCTGACTTTCGTTATAGAGGCGGTAGCCGTTATCGGCCCGTATGTCCGGTATGAGCAGACCTTCCTTCTCGTAATAACGCAGCGTACTGGCAGGGAGACCGGTCCGGTCTGAGAACGCCTGAATCGTCATTTTTCCCTGCACCTGTATCTCCCCTGTCACTTAATAATAAGTCCACACATTCAAGCGGTTGCCATCCGGGTCGTAGAAGTGAAATCCCTGCCAGCGTTCTCCCACACTATCCGAAACTTCAATCCCCTCATTCTTAAGCCATGTATTCGCCTGGTTAAAGTCTTCCTGACTCTCTATGTGAAAATACAGTCGCGCTCCCGGGTTCGCCTTGGGCTGACCGGGCGTCATATCGACCTGCTGCAGCCAAGCCACGTCCCATCCTTCTCTGTCATCCTGCATCAAAGCGAAGCCTTTGTCTGAGTAGTCCGTATCAGAAAGGGCTAATCCAAGGTAACGTCCATACCATTCAATTGCGTTATTGAGCCTGCTTACACCCAGCCACAATGGTTTGGAAGCAAACTGAATTACACGCGAATCAGGAAACTGTCCATCAAGGCTGCGGTCTTCATTCAGGGAAAGTCTAATTCCGCCAAACGCTGTTATGTCCGCGGACCGGCTGCCATCAGGCATTACCACTGGGTCTGAACATGTCACACCCTGTTCCTTGAAATAAACTAAAGCATTATCCAGATTACCTGTCTGAAAGCAGAATCTGCAGTGTCCTTCCTCGTATCCATCACGTGTAAAATGATCAATCCCGCTTTCGAAAGCCTTGAGATTAGCCTGTCCCATGCCGGGAAGCCCGAAGAAGGCCTTCCTGCCAACGGGGGTATCTGCGGTGCCCTTCAATTGCCAACCCATCTTTTCACCATACCATTCAACAGCCTCGTCGAATTGATCCCAGGGCACCATAATAAAGCCGCCGTCAAACTTGAAGTAAGGTTTATTCATCGTAATGTGTCCTCCAGTTCTGCTTAAATTTGTATGGTTAAATCATACACCTTCAAGCAGCTTTAAGGTCAACTCTTAATTCAGTCGCGGCCTTAATTTTGTTCCTTACTGCGGCTGTTCTGCTTTTTCCTGCGGATATACAGAAACCCGAAGACAGCTAGGCTTAAACCAATTAGTCCGTACACGATATTAGAATAGATATCCAGATAGCTTGTAATCTCGTTCCATGAAGAACCGACAGCCGCTCCCAAGTATACGAGTGCCGTATTCCATATCAAGGAACCGAGTGTTGTCAGCAGAATGAAGGCAATGAGGTTCATCGACGCGCTCCCTGCTGGGATGGATATCAGGCTGCGGACCAGCGGCAGCAGACGGCAGAAGAATACAGCTGGCATGCCATGCCGGTCAAACCATGCTTGTGCTTTGCGGATATTCTCCGGCTTCACGCGTAGCAGACTGTGATGACGTTGGACCATCTCCTCCAGCCTGCTCGTTGACAGCATTCTTCCAACACCATAGATGCACAAAGCACCAGCAACGGATCCGGCGGTTGAAGCCGCGACAACACCCCATATATGAAGTTCTGAAGATGAAGTCATAAAACCGCCAAAGGTGAGAATGATTTCCGAAGGAATCGGCGGGAACACATTTTCAAGCGCTATTAGAAGAAATATGCCGAAATATCCGTAGGACTCCATGAAATCGGTAATCCAGTTCTGCATACACACACCCTCCTCTAGATTTGCGGAAACCATATAGAATCGACCCGATTACAATTGGTAATCGGGCCGGTTCTATAAGCTGCATATTGGTATTGTTGTCGTGTCTTAATTGCGCCTGGGGTTACAATTGGCCTTTGATGTGATTAATTTCATCAATTAGCTGGCGTGTCCTCTTGGCATTGCCTTCCGCAAAGTTCTGCAAGCGAACCCGAAGCTCCTCATTATCCTGAATTCTCTCCGAAGCAATGACGTAGGTTCTCAGCAGCTCGTTCTCAATCTCGAGGGTCCTCTCCAGTACTCGAAGCAGCTCATCTGTATGTAAGGGAACGGTATGTTCATTATCTCCTGCCATCTCAGTCACCTCCTAAAACAGGTATTACCCGACAGGCGGCAAGGGCAATCGCTTGATCGCACAAAATAAGGGAATAATGCGAACTCCGCATTATTCCCTTACAGTTATCCTGCAGGCTTAAATAGTCTTGACAGCTGTTCGGTCACCGACCCGGCTGCTGACAGGAGCGCATCGGCGTCCAGAGGCGATGACCGATTGCCGAGCAGCAGAACGCCGTAAGCTTTATGATCAATTAATACCGGGATGGCAACTGCCGATTGCAATTGTTCAGCCAGCATGATCGGATGATCACAAGCTGTACTTTCTGTATCTCCAGCGGCTTGCGCAATCACTACCATTCGGCCAGCGCGCAGCACTTCCCCTGTAATTCCCTTGCCCGGTTTCAGAGCCATGCGTCTAAATCGCTCGTTACGGTTTCCGGATGCAGCAATCCACCGGATGCGCCGCCCTTCCTCATCCTTCCAAGCTAAGGCTGCTAGATCACTAGAAGCCGTGTTTCTCAGTTCATCCAGTATTCTGTCTATAACCTTTCGCGTCACTTCATCCATGGCCGTTCCTCCTGTTTCTAAAGCTGCAGCGGGATGAATCATTACTTCTATTGTAATATGCGAACCGCTCCTTGTATGTCGGGGGAATCCCTGAATTACCCGTTGATATTTACTTGGTTCACAAGTTTTTTTTCCTGAGGACGCGCATCAGTCAGGCTGGCGTTGTTAGAATACAGGGGATATCTGCACAATCACTCGGTCTTACGGCTGTTGTTTCTGTTATCTGATGCCATCTTGATTTGGAATGACTTCATAATCCTGATGAGGTTGCGGGTAAACAGCTGTATGCTGCCCAGCAAGAACAACAGTACACCTGTGTCCTTACTAACCGGGTAGAAGAAACAGATCGACCCTGCAATATACCATATTGAAACCATCGTATCGTTCAATATTGGAACAAGAACTTGCCGGTCATGAATGATTAACTGGCACTTCGTAAATTTGATCACCTTATAGCTTCTACGGCCTTCCTTCTTCCTGTAGATCACATTGCCTTTTGGAGTATGGATAATCATTCACCTCTTTTTCAACCCAGGTATTCTTTTGTTCTTACCACCGCTCATGCATGGACAAACCCTGCTAAATTGCTACAGACACCATTTTTTTGTATGCAAAATATACCAAACGGATGCCCTGTCTTTAGCGGCATCCGTTTGGCACAGTCAAATTATCTTCTGCTTTGTCGCTGCTTCTACATTATCGTGAATTTTAATATGGCTTCTTCCAGACTAATGCTGGTTAATGAATCCACTCTAACGCCGTTAAACTCGTCAAACAGCAGCTCAGCTGTGCTTGGGTTAGGTACTGCAATACAGCACAGCCCTGCTCTTGCTGCAGCACGCACCCCGTTCGGCGAGTCTTCGATTGCGATTGCTTCCCCGTTCGTGACGCCGAGTGCTTGCAATGCTTGTATGTAGAGCTCTGGATCTGGCTTCACTCTCACTACATCATCCCTGGTCCGCAGCACATCGAAATAACCCAAGAGTCCGTGCTTTTGCAAGAACCCGGTCACCCACTTGCGTTCAGAGCTGGAAGCCAGGCCAATCCTGAGGCCCAGCCTTCTCGCATCATCCAGATACTTCTTGACACCTTCTCTGATGTCCTGCTGCTCCAAGATGGCTTCGTGCTTCTGATATTGAGACCGCTTAAGCTCGGCACGGTCAAGCTGCCTGCCAAGCATTTGCTCAAGCGGCGCGTAAAGATCCGTTCCCTGGGTGCCAACAGCCGTCCCCCAAATCTCCCGGCTGAATGCGGCGCCGTGCTCCTTGTATATCTCGCAGAAGACATCATACCACGGTGTTTCCGTATCCAGAATGGTACCATCAAAATCAAAAATAACCGCTTTGATCATAAGACCTGTGATCCCTCATTTCCTTTGCCATACTTGCCACCTTGATGATAATATTACATTACCACATGTTCAAGGCGGAAAGTCGACTGAAATCCCGTGAATCAAGAAATGGAGAGGTGCAAGATGAAGAAGTTCATGATCGCACTAATAGCCGCTGCGTTATGTATAGGCACTGTACCGGTTAATGCCGCCGATCAGGCAAAGACCTACAAGAATTGTAAAGAGCTTAACAAGGATTACCCTGGTGGTGTCGCCAAGTCGTCAAGCACCAAGAATAAAGGCGGCAAGACCAAGCACAAGCCGCATGTCTCCAAGGAATTATACGATGCCAACAAGAAGAGCGACCGTGATAAGGACGGAATCGCTTGCGAGAAGTGACAGGCGCTTAATACATAGAAAAATCGTACATAAGTGCATAAGACTTATGTACGATTGAATAATTAGCTTTTACCTATATGTCTACGATTGATAATTATGCTGTTCCTCGATGCGTCCTTCGTCAAACCCTGTTTCTGGCCTGAAGAAACGGATAATTTCTATTACAATGACAGCAAAAAGCCTGCAATCATCTTTCAGATTGCAGGCTCAAAGCCAGCTATATTTATCAGCTTGATTCATCAGCTTTTGTCTCCTCGCTTCATTCCACCGTGTCAGTCCCAACGGTGATACTCTCGTGGTGTATATTCTAGGAAGTTGTTATCGCACCAGTCCTATTGGGTTTCCTGATTGCTTTATGTTAGTCGCGGTTGCCTCCGCGGCTTCTTTCTCCGCCTTTGCGGCCCGCTTCCTCCAAGCTCATCTTGCCGTCTTCGCCGTCTTGGTCAGCGCGTGCACGGCCGCCTTTAGAGCCGATCTCCTGGTAGAATTCCTTATCATGGGAATCAGAAGTGGACTCGCCGCCCTTCTTACCAATCTCTTGATAGAACTCTTTACCGTGGGAATCGGAAGTGGCTTCGCCGCCCTTCTTACCGATCTCTTGATAGAACTCTCTGCCATGAGATTCGGAAGTAGCCTCGCCGCCTTTGCGCCCTGCTTCATTCACCGTCATGTTGTTTTTGTTTTTGTCAGCCATTTCTAATTCCTCCTTTTGTATGGTGTTGTTTTCCTGTTACGTGATCTTATTAACCGTTGTGAGACGAATGAAACAAGAAGATGTGCGTTCTATTTTTCATCTTCGTATCCAAACACAATGGTTATCCTTGATAATGGCGTTGTTTTCCACATACTTTTTTACAGTTAATGGACAGTCAGCAACCTACCAAAAACGGCCCCCAAGCGGCGCTAAATCTTCTGCGCTGGGGACCGTTAAAAAGTGGTGTGCAATTATGCTGTTGTCTACACTAGCTGCATATCCGCTATACAGGTGTTGTCATTTTCAAATGTAGAAATTTCCGACGTAGCAGTCTTGTCTCCATACGTGATGGTTACCCGGTACTTCCGGTCTCGCGGCAGCCACAGGTCCACAAATCCGTTAGCTTGGGACTGCATGGTCTCGCTCAAGACGACGCTGCCTTCCAAATCTACAATCAACACATCAAACTTCTCATTCTTCATTTCACCCCGGCAGGTAGCCAGGTTATGGATCGCGCAGGGATGAGTATCATTGATGTAAGGAGCAATGGAGACAAAAAATTCATCCTTGGGAAGCTCGTAGGTTGACTCAGTGTTATCGCTGTTTATGACAATGAGCTGATGGGAATCGATCGAGGCGGACTGTGCTTTAATATCACCTTTACTTAAATCAGCGACGAGTTTTGTAATATCCTCACTCCCAGCATGATCGGCCCCGCTGCTGCCCGAGTTTAACGACCAGACCAACACCCCCAATGCTACAACAACCAATCCTGTAACCCCGATCAACAGCTTCTTCATTATTACAATTCCTCCTGACTAACATGGATTCTTCCTTCCATTCTATCATAACGAAACAGTCTTCCATTATGAGTAAAGTCATACGGAATAATGAAAAAAGGGAGAAAAGGCAATTATTATGCCCTTTCTCCCTTTCATTCTGCGATCATGTACCGCAGTAGGTACGGTAAGGACGCTCTGACGGCTCGGGCGGCGTACAGTAGTCGCCCTGTAACTCATTATGCGCATACGGATGCTTTAAAGCTTCGAGCAGCCGCTCCATGACGCTGTAGTCTCCGTCCTTAACGGCAGCATCCAGCGCCTCTTCGACCCGGTGATTACGCGGAATGACGGCCGGGTTGGCGGACCGCATCAGCTCGCGGGAAGCTTCCCATGCGTCCTGCTGCCCCCCGAGTCTTGCCTTCCAACGCTCATACCACTTGCCGAACTGCTCTGCATTGGCCAGGCCAGTCTCTTCTATTCTGTCATGGGTAAGCGCCCGGAAGGTGTTCGTATAATCAGTACGGTGTTCACGCATCATACCCAGCAGATCCTTGATAAGTGTCTCATCTTCCTCTTCTTCATTCCGAATACCCAGCTTCGCCCTCATGCCCGCGAGCCAGTACCCATGGTATAAACCTGGGAAGTCGGAGATCGCTTCTTCCGCCAGCTTGACGGCTTGATCCTCGTCATGATGGAGCAGCGGCAGCAGTGATTCCGCAAATCTCGACAAATTCCATGCCGCAATAGGCGGCTGATTGCCGTAAGCGTATCTTCCCTGTGTGTCGATAGAGCTGAACACGGTAGCCGGGTCGAAAGCGTTCATGAACGCGCAGGGACCATAGTCAATCGTCTCGCCGCTTATGGTCATGTTATCCGTGTTCATGACGCCATGAATGAAGCCCACCAGCTGCCACTGTGCTATCAGCGCAGCCTGCCGCTTGATCACAGCCCGCAGCAAATTTAAGTAACGGTCATCATCTGCTGCGATATCCGGATAATGCCTCTGCAAAGTATAGTCAGCCAAGGCTCTCAAGTCCTGTCCTGTGCCCATATTAGCAGCATATTGAAAGGTCCCGACACGAATATGACTAGAGGCAGTCCGGGTAAGTATGGCGCCAGGCAGCTCTTGTTCACGAAATACCGGTTCCCCTGTTGTAATTACAGCCAGACTGCGCGTAGTCGGTATTCCTAGGGCATGCATCGCTTCACTAATGATATACTCACGTAGCATCGGGCCGAGTGCCGCCCGCCCGTCGCCCCTGCGTGAATAAGGTGTTCTGCCTGGCCCCTTCAGCTGTATATCCACCCGGCTGCCTTCTGGTGTAACCTGTTCCCCCAGGAGCACTGCTCTACCGTCGCCAAGCATGGTGAAATGTCCGAACTGATGTCCGGCATAAGCCTGCGCGAGAGGTTCAGCACCGTCAGGCACTCTATTACCAGCAAGAACCGCGAGCCCTTCATGGCTCTTTAAAGCATCCGCATCAAGTCCTAGCGATTCCGCCAACGTCTCGTTTAGAACTGCCAACCCTGGTGCACGAACCGGCATTGGTTCCTGTCTGGTATAAAATGATTCCGGGAGCTGTACATAGCTGTTATCAAAGTTCCATCCTATCTTTACCACCGCTTTATTATCTGACATTCTATCACCGCCTTCATCACTTATCTGAACATCTACTAGCACCCGATAAAAAGCTTGTAATCCGCGATATTGCGGTTCTAGTGTTTACTTCTTCCAATGTATTATACCCCTTACCCGGGGGATTGGCGCAAGACAGCCGCTTAACCGTCGTTCCCTCGACTAGATGTCCGTCAAAAGTTAAAATTATCTATTCCGAATAATTGAGACCAGCTTACGAATAATATGTCCGCATGCAATAAATTGTCATAAGGAGCTCATACATGGAAACCACATACATGGAATCAATCGAGGCCGAAGATAAGACAGACTCTCCTGCTCTGCCCGACGAAGCTGTCGAGAACGCGCAGGATAATCTCTTCGTTCGCTCTACATTAAACGCACAAGCAGCACCTCCGGCATGGCTGCCTCGCCGGAGGTGCTGCTTATTGTCATAATAAACCGAGTGAACATGCTCTCCTCCTCCCTATAATGAGGAACAGATGCGACTGAAACGTCCATTAAATCCTGATTCATAACGGAGGAATCTTAAACAGTATGAAACCAGAGCATACGCAAATTAACCCGAATGACCGCCGCTCCTTCTTGTCTCTCTTGAACACCGCCTGGCACGAATGGTCTTTACGGCTGTTCCTTGCCGTTACCCTCCTTCATTGGGCGGAGCATCTGACACAAGCCTATCAAATTTGGGTGATGGGCTGGTCACGCCCTGAAGCGCTGGGCTTGATTGGCTATTATTACCCCTGGCTGGTACATTCTGAATGGCTGCATTATGGGTATGCAATCGTCATGCTCCTCTTCTTCTTCCTGCTTCAGAGAGGGTTTACCGGAAAGTCACTTGTCTGGTGGAGAATAGCGCTTATCATCCAGTTCTGGCATCATATCGAGCATGCTCTTCTTCTTGGTCAGGCACTGGCTGGTCATAATATTGGAGGCGCTGCTGCCGCGACGAGCCTTATCCAGCTGGTCGTCCCTCGAGTAGAGCTGCATTTATTTTACAATACGGTCGTCTTTGTGCCGATGATCGTGGCCATGCTTCTTCATATGCTGCCAACGGAAGCTGAGAAGTCGAGCATGAGATGCAGCTGTTCCATACGGTAGCGAGCAATCCATTGTGAAACGGGAGGCGCAATTATGTATACAATTATTAGAACTATAGGAGCCTGCAATTGGCTGCATGCCTCACACGGAGCCTCGCATCACACAGCAGGCGGCTCGTTAGCCTTTGCAGTTCTGCTGCTGTTCATCGTAACGCTCAGCGCAGCTGTGTTATTCCTCTCGTTCAAGCCGAAGCCAGACAAAACGAACAGCAATTAACCCTTAAAGAATACGCGCCTTGCTCTTCATTTCAGGATTGTCCAGAACGACAATCTGTGTGGATGCTGCTCTGGCTTCCGACTTGGTATGATGCACCAGATCAATGATATTCTGATAGGTCTGCTTGACTCCCATAAGGATCAAAGGTACACCGATCGTATTCATCTTCAAGGCACGGGACAGGAATCCGCCGATTGTCATGGGAAACGGTACGGTCGGGGACGTATTAGATAGTATAATTTTCTCCTCCAGCTTGTGCTCATCCACCAGCATTGCCAGCGTATTTACTATACCAGGCACTAGTATTTTGGACGCCCCTCTGGCTACTGTATATACCCGGCTTCCCTCCTCGTCCGTACCATGGTAGAAGAGCTTGCCGCGGTCCTTGGACACAAGCTTGTTGAAATTGTGCAGATTAAGCACTTCACTATCGGTAGGCTCCCTGTCCTCCGTCAATTTCTTGAGATGATACGAGGCTGCCAAGACAGTGGTATGCGTGCCGCCGAAATCATTGTAAATATAGATCATATCATTAACCTCCTCCATAACCGGCTCTTCTATCATCCCCTATCATTAACTTGCTTATTCTTCATGCTCTGTCATTGAGGCTGCTTGATAAACACTGCGATGAATAGTGAAAAAGCCGCTTCGCAGCGGCATGTTATCGTGAATGGCAATTTGCTGTTAGCGGCTAGTCTCCTTGGAGAGCCGTTGTGCCTGCTCCAGCTGACGCTCGATCAACGAGCTGCAGTGACTGTTGCCGTTTCTCTTATCGAAGGCTGCTGCCAGCCTGTCACATTCATCCCGTACCCACTCAGGTGTAACATGCAGCGGTACAGCTGGAACTGACCGTCTCTTCTTTCTGTACCATTGACTAAAGAAGATGCGAACTGCCAGCAGAAATTTGAACCGGGTCCAGTCTTCTCTGGTTTGCAGCGCATAGGGTGTCAGCCTTTCAACAATCCGCTTGGCTTTCGGCAGATCAACGATGGCATAATACCGGAGGTAATCAGCATAATAATCGAGATCGCCTCTCCCCTCTGCAAGCAGTCGCAAGCCTTTGCGTGAGATAGCTGCCGCCTGCTCGGCCCGGCCTGCTTCTAGCAGCGGAAGCAGCGCATTGCTGTACGTGTTCTTGGGAACTGATCTGCAGCTGATTTTCCCATCAAATATTTGCTTCACCTTCTGAAGCCCTCGCTTATAATGTCCCAGCTGATAATGATGTTGGCCGAGCGCGTCATGATCGCATGCTTGGCAGTCAGACAGGGCATCCCGCCGGGCTCGCTTCCATTCCAGGTAAGCCTCCGCCGCCGCTGAAACATCGCCCCTAGCCATTGCGAAAGCACGTAAATTCTTATAGTAAGGACCCAGATGATAATCATACTTCAGGCACTTGGTTTTGAAGTCCTCGAACATCCGGTTGATCAGCTCTAAGGGAAAATCGGTAAAGCGCCAAACCTGATTCAATATCCATTTATAATGCCAGAGAATGTGGTGGGATGAGTAATCGCCGGGATTGCGTTCAAACTCTGACAGACACCAGCCGAAGGAGATGAACATCCGCTCTCCGCAGCCGCACATCAGAGCCTCATCGGTATAATCCATACGGGCATCATAAGCCTGCTGCTTCGACATATACTCATCTGCAAGGCGAATGCTCTCCTCAAGAACCCGGAGCTTCTGATTGCCTGACGGCATGCTCCAGGCTTTGCTTCTTAACTGCTCGTAGCGTTCCTTCATGAGACGCCGCCCCCCGTGTTCGCCAAGCCAAGGTTAAGCAAAGTCATGAACGATTCGTTCATCATCTGGAGCTCTCCCGATTGCATCGGATAGCTCCCAAGCAGAAGTGACTGGGTATAAAGCGACTTGATCGTCAGGTCCTGAATCTGCAGATCCTTGCACTCTGCCATCTTGCGCACGATCGGGTTGTTATAGTTGAAGCAGAGCCGGGCGAACGGCAGTTCGTGCATCTCGTTGGTGATAATACTTGCCGCCTCATCAAACAATTCGTTCAGTTCATCTCTTCCCGATTCAGCCATACGGAGGAATCCGACATCTTCACTTGTCGTATACAGGACTGCAATATCGGCAGGCTCAAACCACCGGACAGCGGATTTGCATTGGTAAGGAAGAAGCAGGGCATCCGCCATCTCTAATACAGGGCTCATCTGCTCCGTATCCTCCCGGTCCAGCTCCTGAAACCGTTGGAAGAACTCGAGCGGGTCTACAATCGTGACCTCCAGCTCAGGATAGACATCCGGAAGCCTGCGGATGAGCTGATAATCATGCACATATCCGCCGTTCACAACCAGCAGGTCCTGTGCCTTGGCAACTCTTGAAATCTGGCGGAATTCATCCAGCGTTGAAGTCAACAGAATATGCTTAGTCTTGACGGCCAGCTCTTCTGCTTCCAGGGTTCCTTCGGAAGTCTCGAACGCAAGGTAAGGAATGAACAGCTCGTAGGAATCCTCGTCCTCTTCTGCCAGCGTTTTCAATGAAGAATAATGAATTCGAATGATTCTTCGGAGAAGCTCCGGATTTTGCTCTGCCAATTGGCGAAAATGCTGCTTGATTACTTCTCCCATCTCATTCTGGACGGCATAGTAGATATCATTCTCATAGAAGGCTTCCCTGGAGGCCGTGGGTCTTAAGCCGTTGGCATTGATTACGGAAGTGGCGAAGAAAGCCCAGGATGGCAGAATGCTGTCCATCTTGTCCGAGAGCAGCATCTGCTTCACATACATCTTATGCCTTCTCTCAGCCTGCAGGCTGACAGGATAAGGCAGGATATAAGCTACGCCCTCTACCTCTCCGACTGTTGAGCGCAGCTCTATGACATCCAGACAATCCAGATTCAATTCATCCTTGGCATAAGCGAGAGCCTCTTCGCGGGTCATAGACCAAGGCGCCTTGTCATGATTAACCTTGCACTCATAGCCGTCCTCAACCAGCCAGATTGCCGCAGGAAGATAGGCTCCATAATGTTCAAGCAGCTCATAGACACGGTACCATTCCCCATACTCTTCGTAATCCTGCTTAAGCGTCAAGTATACCGTCGTTCCGATTGACACTTCCCGGTCCAGCTTGCGGATGGTATAGGTTCCGTCCGGTCTGCCCCGCCATTCAATTGAATCCCCTTCCATAGCAGAGCGGGTTATAAGCACGATTTCTTCACTTACGACAAAGCAGGCCAGCAGTCCCACACCGAATTGGCCAATATATTCGTCGGCGCTATCGGGATCTTCCCGTTTGGACGTATGGCCGATTTGAGCCAAAAATTGTATAATCTCACGCTCTGTCAGTCCGATCCCGTTGTCTTGGACAGCTAAAGTATGGGAGGAGGGGAACAGCTCCACTGTAATTTTACCTGACAGGTTATGACCTAATCTCTTGCGGGCGGTTACGGCATCTGCTCCGTTCTGCAGAAGCTCTCGAATGAACACGCCAGGATTGCTGTACAGATGGTTGGATAGCAGATCAATCATACCCTTAAGATTAACTTGGAAATTATATTCGCTCATTCGTCCAACCGCTCACTTCCTGCTTGTAGTCGTCAACACCTTGTAAGAGTTATTTCGGTATATTGACACAGGATGTTAAGGCCTGACAGCTCTCTTGGTCTTACAACATGCAAAAAAAACGGGGGATTTGCTCCCCCGCTATCAACAACAGGAATACGATGAAGCTGAATATCGCAAGAGACCTGGCGCCACTATTGAACGACCGATTCCTTCTTTGAAAAATACTCCTGCAGCAAATCAGCTCCCCTGATGCTTCCGCCTGCTTGATGCAGGGCAGCCTGCATGACTCTTACCCTCTCCCTGATGGTTACATCGCCGGTAACCGACTGAGCGGCTTCCTTTAACTGGTCCGCATTCAGCGTGCTTATATCCATCCTTAATCCCAAATTCAATTCTTCCACACGGGCGGCTACCATGGGCTGGTCAGAGGTTAGCGGAACAGTAATGAGAGGTACCCCATACCAGAGAGATTCCATAACCGAATTCATGCCGCCATGAGAAACGAACAGGTCAGCATGCTTCAGAACCTCCAGCTGCGGCACAAAAGGATAGATCAGAAAATTCGATGGCTTATTTGCCGGCATGGTTTTGGCTACCATAACCACTTTCCAATCCGAATCTGCAAAGGCATCGATACACATGTCATAGAATCCGGGATCTTGAAGGATGCTGCCAAGCGATATATAAATAGTAGGGTGATCCTTAATCTGGTCAACAGGGAAGTCTATTTCATTCGTCCTGTCTATGATTGTCGGCCCGATAAACTCACAGGAACCTTTCAGATATTCAGCGTCAGGCTGAAATTCCCGGGGGATCGGTGCAAGAATAAGCTCATCCTTCATTCTGAACATATTCGATACCAGCTCGGAAACTTCTCCGTCAAACATTGATGAGATGTTCTGGAATGCCGGTAAATCGGTTGTAATTACAATACCCGAATAAAACATGACATGGGGAAAATGAAGCTGTTCTATAATCGTCCGTCCCCACATGCACATGGGATCACATATCACACCATCCGCACCTTCAGCCCTCACCTGGTCAAGCAGCCGGCTGGACTCCTGAATGTGAACGTTCAAGTGATGAAAGAAGTCCTCGGGAGTCACATGCTCAGGGGGAATTCCCTCCCCATCCTTTAATAAAGAGCGAAAACCAAACTCCTCCCCGATTACTCTTATTTCCGCACCCGCGCCGCGGACCCTTGTGCTGAATTCCTCAGTTGTATAATAGATGATGTCATATCCTCTGCGTACCAATTCGTTAGCTACCGACAAAGTGGGATTGATGTGACCATGAGCAGGAAGCATGAAAACCAGCAGCTTCTTCATTCATTGATCTCCTCTCCAATATAGGGTATGGAAACTTCTTACAGTACGGCAAAGCCTACTATACATAATTTTCCAGATACCTGTCAATACTGGATCGGTCTTGTTAAAGATTCTTAATATTAGTAAGTAAGCTAACTATAGCGTATGGGTCAGCCTGGCATATTTCTCCCGGATAGCCTTGGCCGCCTCCACCATGTTTCGCAGTGAAGCTGCTGTTTCTTCTATTCCCCTTGTCTTCAGTCCACAGTCAGGATTGATCCAGAACAGCTTCGGATCAAGCACACGCAGAGCACGTTCGATCATGGCGATCATCTCGCCAGGCTGGGGTATACGCGGACTATGGATATCATAGACCCCGAGGCCGATGCCCAGCTCGTAGGTCTCCTGTTCAAAGCTGCGGATCAGCTCTCCGTGACTGCGTGAGGTTTCAATGGAAATCACATCGGCATCCATCTGCTTAATTGAATCAATCATGTCATGGAATTCGCAGTAACACATATGGGTATGAATTTGGGTAGTATCCTGCACCGTGCAGGTCGCTGCCCGGAACGCCCTTACCGCCCAAGACAGGTATTCAGCGTGATAAGCTTCCTTCAAGGGAAGTCCTTCCCGCAGTGCCGGCTCATCGACTTGGATCATGCCAATGCCCGCTCTCTCCAGCGCCTCCACTTCCTGTCTTAAGGCGTAAGCCAGCTGGCAGGCCACAGCTTCTCTCGGAATATCTTCTCTCACGAACGACCAGTTAAGAATCGTGACTGGCCCGGTCAGCATCCCTTTAACCGGTCGCCGGGTCCGGGACTGCGCATAGCTGGTTTCTTTCACAGTCATCTCACCAATATAAGCCGCATCACCATAAATAATCGGCGGTTTGACACAGCGGGAACCGTATGACTGCACCCAGCCGTTCTGTGTGAAGGCGAATCCGGCCAGCTTCTCACCGAAGAATTCAACCATATCAGTCCGCTCAAACTCTCCGTGCACAAGTACATCCAGACCAATCTCCTCCTGCAGCCCGATCCACTTATCAATCTGGCTGCGGATAAAACCGGTATACTGCTCGCCGTTCCATTCCTTCCTGCGCCATAACTGACGGGCTCTTCTCACCTCTTGGGACTGCGGAAAGCTGCCGATTGTAGTTGTAGGGAACATAGGCAGCTGCCATTTTGCCTGTTGAACGGCATAGCGTTCGGCAAAAGGCCGGCTGCGCTCAAGCGGTTGTTCTCTAATAGCTGCTATAGCCAGATGAACATCCCCCCGGCTGCGCTCTTCAGATGCCTTTAGTGACTGGGCCGCCTGGCGTACGTCTTCCACCGTCTTCGCAACAACGGATTCCCCCTGTGCTACTGCCTTGGTGAGCAGAACGAGCTCATCCAGCTTCTCATCTGCGAATGCCAGATTATTCCTCAACACAGCAGGAAGCTGATTCTCCTGCCGAAGGCTTACCGGAACATGCAGCAGGCTGCAGGAGGATTGAAGCAGCAGTCTGTCAGCAGACACGGATTTTCCAAGCTCATCCAGAATAGCTGTCTTGTCATCCAGAGGCGCTCTCCATATGCTGCGTCCGTCAATGATACCCGCGCCAAGGACCTTATTCTCCGGGAATCCCTTGGTTTTGATTGAATTCAGATTATCTTTCAAGCCGTGTACGAAGTCCAGGCCAATACCTTGAACAGGCAGTGTAACGAGCTCATCATAATAGTCAACGGATTCAAAATAGGTTTGCAGCATGATACGGATAACCGGAGCCTGCTTGGTGAGATAGTCATAACTACTCCGCAGCCGCAAGAGATCAACCGGTTCCAGCTTAGTTACCAAGATAGGTTCATCCATCTGCACCCACTGCACACCCTCAGCTTCAAGCTCCTGCAGAATTTGCCCATACAGCGGGATCAGCCGTTCCAGCCACTCATCTGTATCACTCAGGCTGTACCCCTTGGACAGCTTCAGGAAGGTCAGAGGACCAAGAATGACCGGCCTCCCCTCTATGCCCAACTGCTCTTTCGCTTCACGGTAGGCGGACAGCGGCTTGTTCTCTGTGAGGACGGGCGATGAGCCATCTAACTCGGGTACAATATAGTGATAATTGGTATTAAACCATTTCGTCATCTCGCATGCCGGTGCTTCCCTGCTGCCTCGTGCCATAGCATAGTAGGTGGTCAGCGGCACGGGGCCGTGTCCCTCGTAACTGAACCGGCTTGGTACAATTCCAAGCATCACAGCTGTATCCAGCACATGGTCATAATAGCTGAAGTCATTTACAGGGATGATGTCGATCCCCTTCTTCTGCAGCTTGCTGAGATGACTTAACCTGATCGCCTGCAGCTTGTGCTGCAGTTCAGATTCCTGAAGCTTGCCCGCCCAGAATGCCTCGAGCGCCTTCTTCCATTCCCTGTTCTCGCCAATACGCGGGTAACCCAACACACTGCTTTGTACCATTCTTGTTAACGCCTCCTGCCATAATGTGGATCATGAGTGATTACAAGAAAGATACCATGGACGGCTAGCTATAAGGTAAATCCAGAAAACTATATTCAGTTATATCTACAGACTATAGCTCAATGCAAAAACAAGGCGATCAGCTGATCGCCTCCTTCAATGCTTCAACATATGCGGTTCCAAGCCTGGTGAGCGGCATACTGCGATGAGAAATCCAGCCTACATGGATGCTTTCCTCGCAATCCAGCGGAACTGGAATGATTTCGTTGCCATTGAGATCAGCGCTTAATACCCCGGTAGAGATGGTATAGCCGTTCAGCCCGATCAACAGGTTAAACAAGGTTGCCCGATCATTGACGCGGATACTCTTGGGGTGGTTTAAGGTGCTTAAGATCTCTTCAGAGAAATGAAAAGAGTTATATTCACCTTGGTCAAACGAAAGGTAGGGATAATGCTTCAGCTCTTCAATCGTTACGGCCGGCTGCTTGGCCAAGGGATTGCGAATGCTGATGAAGATATGCGGTTTAGCGGTAAATAGGCTGTTGAACTGCAGATTAGCATCCTTAAGCAGCTTGTTAATAACCTTTCCATTGAACTCATTCAGATACAGAATGCCGATCTCGCTGCGCAGGTTACGGACATCCTCAATAATTTCATACGTCTTCGTTTCACGCAGGGCAAATTCATACTCCTCCTGCCCGTGTTCCTGCACGAGCTGTACGAAGGCATTGACTGCGAATGCGTAGTGCTGCGTAGACACCGAGAAATGCTGCGTGGAAGGCTTCGCATGAAGGTACCTTGTTTCCAGCAGCTCAGCCTGCTCCACCACCTGTCTTGCATAACTGAGAAATTCAATCCCGTCCTTCGACAAGGTAATGCCTTTATTGGAACGCTCGAAGATTGTAATCTGCATTTCAAGCTCCAAATCTCTTATCGCGTTGGAGAGGCTTGGCTGGGAGATGAACAGCCGCTTGGCTGCTTCGTTAATCGAGCCCTGCTTCGCAACCTCAATCACATATTTCAACTGTTGAAGCGTCATGAATTCATCGATTCTCCTTCTATCATTCTTCTATGATGTTTAGTATACATGATCTGCATTTTCTAATCTTGTAGTCGAACTTACTTATTAATCGGTCCTTGTCTGTCTCTGTATGTCTACTTCAACAGTCCAAGATAGGCAATCCAGGGGCCGACATCTGCGCGGTACCTCCCGCCCATAATGCGCATGATCTGTGCCATGTGTGTCAGGTCATGCACTACCCAAGTGGAGATTAGTTCGCGCGCCTTAACGACTCCAAAATCGGGATGAAGCCCAGCAGCTTCAAGCTGTTCTTCGCTATGAACAAGTGCTTTCAGCTTCTTCAGGCTGCCCATTCTCTCCCTGCGAAACGCTGCAAGTATTGTCTCAATTGGATAATCCCTATCCTCTGCTGCTTTCAGATGCGCATTCCGGTTAAAGGGCGGGAATGTCCTGCCTATTCCCTCTTCCAGAATCATCTCCAGCCTTGGCAGCCAGTTGGTCCTCTCTCCTTCGGTAAGATGCGCAACGACTTCTGTTACCGTCCAGCTCCCTTCGCCTTCATTGGTATGCAGCCAGCTATTGGGCAATCCGATCAGTAAATTCTCTAGTATGGCCGGTGTCCGCTCAAGCACAATCATCGCCTCATCTAATTTAAATATCACAGAAATCCCCTCCTTCTTGAGTGTCCTCAAACGCAAAAGAAGCCGAGTATTGTCTGCACTCGGCTGCCTTAATACATATATGCTTGCTTCACATTATATCAGTCATTATCCTACTTGTATTCCTGCTTAGCGCCTGTTGAAAATTTCACTTCAATCTCCAGCTTCTTCAGCATCCTCCGCTTCACGCTTCACCTCCAGTTTGGAACCATTGGCGAACTTAATGACGGCCTTCAGTATCTTAATATCCGCTGCCTCCAGCTCGAAGGTACGGCTGATAGCCTCGACAACCTGATTGTTAATAAATCATTTGTTTATCTTGCGCTTATATCCAATATAGATAACTAGCATGATTACCATTGAGCCGGCAACCGGGAATGAATATTCCTTCAATAGCGCTGAGACCTGACTCCAATTCTCTCCAAGCTTCATACCAAGATAAATGTATGCATAGGTGATAGGCAGCATAGCCAGCGCTGTGTACACTATAAAAACGGTCAAGCTCATCTTGGCGACTCCGCACGGAAAAGAAATTAATGTTCGAACACCGGGTATAAACCGGCCGAAAAAGGCCACCCCAGGCCCATATTTATCGAAAAACCGCTCTGCCTTTTCTAATTCCTTACTGCCCAACAGAACATACCTGCCATAACGTTCAAGCAGCGGTCTTCCGCCGTAACGTCCCAGCGCATAAAGGATTAACGGGCCTGTGACACCGCCAGTTGTTCCAGCCATAACTGCCAGCACGAACCCCATATCCCCTTCATGAACCCAGTACCCGACCATTGGCAGAATAAGCTCGCCCGGAATAATCTCGATCGACAGCATGACGATAACACCAGCATACGACAATTCTTTCCAAAACAATATGATATCGTGAATCCACTGCTCCATGCCTTACACTCCCCATATAGATGAACTCTGATTACTCAGGCATTCGTGTATATGGAGATACAGCCACAAAAGTAGATGTATATTTAAGAGGGTAGAGCAGAAGCTGCTTCAGCCGAAGCGGGATAAACAGCTTCCTTCGATAGATGGAAGAAACCAAAGCAAAGGTTAGCAAAGAAGCAATTCGAACATGCGGCAGCTGCACAGGAGAATACTTGCTGATCTTGGCGGACAAGGTTGTTTTCCAGACAGCAGCCGATAAAACAGATTCATCAGCTGACAGCCTTGTCTCTGTTAAATTTGCAGGCTTGTCGTTGAAGGAAAGCGGCAGCAGCGAGAAAACGAGTAAAAACGTGAATACAATAATCGTGTGTTTACGCAGCTTATGCGTCCACAAAATCAAAGCGTCTGGCCTCCTTCTTCACAAAATTCTGCTAGAATCTTAACACGGGCTAATCCGCAAATACAATATTGGATTTGAAGCGCGCTTGTTTACTATGGATTCCGGTTCATCTTATCTCTCTCGTCTCCTCGGGCAACGAAGATCCGGCCGTTCTGATCCGCTTGTGCGATGAGAATTTCCTTAGGGTCAATCTCATCACCGTACTGCTCCCGAATCATATCGACCGTTATATCAGGTTTTATAGGAGATTTGGAAGGTTCATCCGCAAGAGAGCCATCCATGTATAGTAACCGCGGCACCCCCCTTTCCATAGAATTCAGACTCATATCCTGAACGGTTACAGGCAGCAGCGCCCCTTTCTTTTGAACGGTAACCGTCCCATCCTTTTCCAGGAAGGCAAAGGAGATCTCATCCAGGTAAAATACATTTTTCTTCCTCAGCTGCATGAGCAGATCATCCATGGTAACTCTGGATTTCTCTAAGGCCTTGCGGTCAATCACGCCGTTAATAATCAGCAAATCCTCTTTGCCATTAAACCACTTTCGCAGCAAACGGCTCTTAAGTGTCAACCAGTCCGTTCCAATTGCCAACACAGAGAAACCTGCGAGTGCGGCGAGGCCTTGGATTAGCGGAACTTTATCCGTAAGGATAATCGTGCCGCCAAGCGAGCCGAACGTTACGCCTGCAATAAAATCAAAGAACGTCATCTGGGATATAATCTTCTTGCCGACCAATCGTGAGAACAGCATGAGGAAGAGGTACGTTAAGACAATTCTGATAAACAGCTGCGACCATTCCATTGTAAACCCCCCTTGGTTTGTTAAGCTGAAATAATTCACCGGTTACTCACGAACAACAAAACCGTGTAGACAAGAGCTCCGAGAAAAAATGCCCACACGCTGCTCTGCTTCTGGTGAGGCAGCTCCTCCTTCATAACATTCACAAGGATGGCCCCTGACAGGAAGGCGAAGAGTAAAGATAGAGCATAATCGGGTATATCGAACGCTATCCCGCATCCCCAACCGATAAGTACAGACAGTGCCAGCAGCCATCTGCCGTACTTGTTATACTTGTCCCTGTGATGCTCATGCAGAGCATGATCGTTGACCAGGAAATGCATGCCCATTGCAGCAAAATACAACAGTAAATTCATTAAATCTCCGCTCTGAAAACGGTCGACCAGCAAGTAACCGATCAAACCGTTATAAACGGCAAAAGAGCCAGTATGTATCCAGAAGATCCGGGCTTCCCTATAGTTGGGACTGCCCTTCCTGCTTCCCCTGACAAATCGCTGTAAGCCATAGTAAAGCACAAGACCAGTCATGCCGGCCAGATAGGCATCCTTCTCAACAAATTCCAGCCAGTGAACGCTGCTTCTCTTAAGAACAGCCTCATGATGGCTGAGTTCGGGCAGTATATGGATGAACACATACGAAACCGCAATTCCTCCGGATAAGGAGAGCACCCAACTCTTGCTCATCATGGAGCTAACCAGCCGGATTTTCCCCAGTATGTGGATAAGGGCAAGCACAAGCGCCAGCGATAAGGTCAGCCACAGATTCATCTTCGAGGCTCCTATTAAGTGAATTTATACGACTCCTCCATCCCATTGTTTCCTGCTTGGCAAACAATAAACGCTCGCTGCTGGTTGAACTATACGACAATTTCACCTGTTTAATCGAACAAGAGCAGGGTTAATACGGCATAACGAAAATTTACCGTTAAATAACCAGTCAGACAGGAGGACTTAAATGAAGAGAAAGTAGCTTGGATGAAAGCGATGATTCCACATCACTCTATCGCCATTCTTACAAGTGAGCGGGCGAACATCTCTGATCCGCGTGTTCAAGAGCTCGCCAACCAGATTATCGAATCCCAGCGGGAAGAAATCAGTGAGATGAAGCGGCTGATTGAAGACCTGGAAGCGAGCCAATAATGATGGAGATCTGCCAGACAGGTAAGCTAAAACAAGGAGAGAGCGGACACGGCCGCTCTCTCCTTGTGTACAGCTATCCGCTTATCCTCAGTCATCTGCTGCTTTGCTCATCCAATTGAGTGGCCGAAGCTTTCCCCTTCTGGACCAAACTAGCAGAATTATGATACTTAATACGATCGTTCCGATGTGAATAAGATAGTATCCGTTCCTCGACAGGTACTCAACCTCGATGATTGCCCCGCTGTCAGGTACAACGATATACCGGACCATTTCAAGCCATGCCAAATGATAGCCGATACACATCCATAAGTTGCCGGATAGAATACGGGACAGCTGCAGAGCCGTGCCGAAAACCGCCAATGTTAGGACATACTCCCAAGTCACGGCATCCCACGAACCTATACCTGCAGCGACAAGACCTGCGATGATTGCCAGGGGAGCTAATATGAACAGCAATACCTGAGTGATTAGGGCAAGCCATGATGGCAGCTTCGTATTCAGGTTTTGGAAAATGTACCCCCGGAATGCCAGCTCCTCGGGAAATGCCTCATAGAAGAAAGCAATTAAGAGATTAATCATCATGGCGAGCAACGTCTCGGCCGGGATTTGAACACCGACCACCTTGATCCAGCCAAATACAAGACCAGTGAGAAGTGTTATGCCGGTCGACAAGAGAAGCAGTCCTGCCCCCTTTAGCAGATAGGCAAGCCCCTGCGGCGGGGAACTCAGGCCCAGGCCGCTCCAAGGCTTTCTGTCAGCATATTTCCGAAGCAGGTAAATCAGTGGGACCGATACCCCTGTGGTCACAACCGCCAATATAATTTGAATCGCTTCTCTTTGAAACCCATATGCCTCAGCCACCTGTGCTGCTGCCACTGCGAGTCCGAGCCCAATGACAAATGACAGCCATCCAAGGAGAACTCTTAATGGCATTCGCATAGCTGGTGTCCTCATAGACTTACTCTCCCTTCTTCTCTTCCAAACTAACTTTAATGAGTACCGCTACTATATATAAGCAGCTTTCATTGCTTTGGTGAGGGTGATAAACCATCACCCGGAGCTTAATCGAAACTATATATTATTTACGGATGTGATATTTAGCATATGAATTCGACAAATTATTCAGATATTTATCGACAGGTATCGACCCTTGCTATATACTAATTTTAAGCATTAACATCAAGCGTTATGTAAGCGTTAACAGGCATCTGGGAGGGATAACAAACATGGCAGCATTTACACGCAAGCTGGGATTTGAAACATTGACAGGGAAATTTCTATGGAGTATCGGTGCTGTCCTGCTTATTTTATTCTCCTCTTTATATGGATGGAGCTACAGTCATGTCAGTAAACCGATTACCGATCAGTTTATGGAAGAAGGCAAATCTTTCGCTACAGCTCTTGCTGGGACGATTGAGAGCGTTACAGAACAGGATATACGGAACGGCATTACACTCTCAACTGGCGACAAGATAAGCGGCCCGCAGCTGCGAGAACTGTTGTTTGATGATTCCCTTACCCCTCTCTCCGAGAATGAGGCTGTTGCCGAGCTGAGGCAGCAGGATCCTGAATATGCGGCTGCCAAGCAGCTGTTGTTCGATGGCTCTGAGATTCCTTTGTGGCAGTATGAGCAGAAATTCACCAGTGTCTACGAAGGATATACGGACGAACGCTGGCAGGGAATTATAGATAGCTTGGCTCTAAGTGATGCTGTTGTGTTTGCGCTCCCTATCGCGTTTTCCGAGAATAAGGAGGCGGCGGGCTTTATTGCCACCCACAATACGGAATACAGTCCTGTTGGGGAATCTTCGGTGGATAAGTGGGGCAGCGAGGACATTCTTAGCCAAAAATATCGGGCAAACCGCGTATTTAACGATGCTATTGGTTACCGCGCGGCGGCTTACACCAACAAGGAAGCCCCTCTCGTTCAGACCTATCCGCGTGTGATCGAAGGCAAGATTGTTACGATGTGGGACATCTCCTATCCCCTATATTTTGACGGAGATCACTGGGGAGCCGTCCGGATTGCGATGTCGAAGGAAAAGGCAGACATGATGATTGCGAAGCAGCGGGAACAGCTTCTCATGCAGTACGGCTTCATGTTTATCTCCATCATGCTGATGCTGTCCGTTCTTACCAAGTTCCTGGTTCAGCGGCGGATTAAACGGCTCACGGCAACGACTAAGCAGATTTTTGCTGCAGGAAAAGTAGATCTAAGCCAGCGTTTCACACTAAAGGGACGAGATGAGATTAGCCAGTTGTCCGCTGAGATTAATACACTGGTGCAGCATCTAAGCGCGTTGGTGCATTCGATCCGTACAACTTCAAACGAAGTGAGCGCCTCCTCCCGCTTCCTTCTGCAAAGTATCAATAATTCGAAGGATTCTGCTTTACAATTCCATACCACCATGCAATCTGTTAGCCGCGGCGCAGAGCAGCAGGCGGCCGGAGCGCATGAAGGGGCGTCTGCGATGAACGAAATGGCTGGCAATGTCAGACACATCGCAAACTTCTCAGTTGAAATAGCAGAATCATCCCAGGAAACACTTAATCAGTTTGAGGAAGGCAGCCAAAATGCCGAACATGCGGGTGAACAAATTCAGGACCTGCTCGCTTCCACTCTGTCTGCAAGAGAAACTATATTGAGACTCAATCAGCTCTCGGGCGAAATTGGCTCATTCGCTTCCTTCATTCACGGAATCGCAAGTAAAACCAATATTTTATCGCTGAATGCTTCCATTGAGGCAAGCCGTGCGGGAGAGCATGGCAAAGGGTTCCAGGTCATCGCAGGAGAAATCCGCAATTTGGCTGAACAGACTCAACAGTCCTCTGACAAAATCATGGATATGATTCTGGATATTCAAAAGCAGACATCTTCTGCAGCTTCATCTATGGAACAGAATGCCCAAGGGGCGCAGGCAAGCGTCCATGCCGTGCAGCAGGTTACAGAGTCACTGAAGAGGATACTGGAGGCAACTCAGCTGGTAGACGCTAACGTTCAGCATGTCTCGGCCACCTCTCAAGAGCTCACTGCGAGCGTTGAGCAGGTGAAGACAACCATAACAGACATCGCTTCGATCTCAGATACATCAGCTAACCATATCTCTGCTGCTGCCTCTTCCTATCAGGAGCAGCTGAGCGAAATTGAACGTATGGCTGAAGCGTCGACAAACTTAAGCAGACTGGCCAGTCAGCTTGAAGCAAGTGTTCTGCTCTTTAGGACTTCTGAAGATAACAATTGATGGCAAGAGTGATCAGCCAGTATTCTTTCCAACCATAATTGAAGCAGGCAGAGTCCCGTGCGGGCTCTGCCTGCTCTTCTATTAACCAGCAAGGAAGCTCTAGTAATGCTTATAGGAGACGGTTTTGTAGCAGTGCTTTGTAACCTTCGGCTTGTAGCAAACCTTCGTTACGTAAGTCTTTTTAACCGTCTTGATGATTTTCTTGCATTTTGGTTTACGGTGACCGTGACAGTTGTGACCATGTGAATGGTGACGGGGCTCACAGTGCTCATGATGACAGGGGTTGTGTGTAGGTTTGTGACAATGGCAGCAATCGCAGCTGTGGCGCTTGGGCAGCTGACTGCGCTTCGGTTTCCAGTGCTTATATGGTTGACACCAGGATTTACATCTCATCGATCTCGACCTCCTCGTATAAGTTACACTTCCAATATATGTACATGGGACAAAGCCGAAACGGCCAAGACCTACTGTCAAGAAATTGGCGTAAGTGCCTTGTCTCTCGTCCCTCAATCGTCAGCATTCTCCGACACCCGCCCGCGACAACAGATCAGGATAGACATATGATAACCCAGTGTATAACACGAGGACCGCAGCCATAGAGGAGGTGTAAGAGCTTGAAGGCAAGTAAGCAATTAAGCCGGGCAACAGGCAAGAAGAAGACACGACCCTTCTATACCCGCCGTCTGCTGAAGAGCAAGAAGCGGCTTACAGCTAACAGAAAACGTCAGGCAGCCAGACGAACATCGAAAGGCAAGGCTGGTAAAGCGAGCCTGATAATTAAACCGCGATTAGGCAAACGTCGAGTATACCGGAAACACAAAAAGCGACCAGGCGCAAATCCGGTCATACAGCCTCCTCCCTTGTCACTTCCTGAAGTGAGCCATTACAAGCTCCCGTCAGACACTCGAGCGCAGCCTGGTTCCCGCCTCCCGTTAAATGTTCTCTACATTGTGCATACATTCTACCCGGAATCCTATACTGGCACAGAGAAATTTGTTCTTAACCTGGCACGAGCCGCACAGAAGCTCGGGCACCGAGTAAAGGTTGTGACTTACAGCAGCACCTTATCTGCTGACCTGCCTTCCCATAATCCGGATATCGTAAGCCAGGAATATGAGTATGAAGGCATCCCAGTCATCGCCTATCGGCAGCTTCAAGGGGATACTCCCCCGCCTGTCACAGCTGATGATTCCTTATTATCTATGTTTGCTGATGACATCTTGACACGTGAGCAGCCGAGCATTATACACATTGCACATCCCATGCGCGGTATAGCCTTTATGCAGTCGGCACTGCGTCTTGGTATACCCTATGTACTCACACTGACAGATTTCTGGACGGTATGCCCGAAGTCTATTTTGCTTCATTCTAATCGTCAGCTTTGCGCTGGTCCCGAAGGCGGCTTGTCCTGTCTGGCTCACTGCCAGATCCCGGATGCCGCAGAACGGCTCCAAGCTGTAACACCACTTTTGCTGGCCGCACGGCATATACTGGCCCCATCCGCCTTCCTGGCATCATTCATCAAGCATGTTATCCCTTCTCTGCCGATTGAGGTGATTCACCATGGGATGCGTCATGAGACACTTGTCCCTAACGAGAGACAATACCATAAGAACAGCTCGTTAACCCTGCTGTACGGCGGATCTCTAAATGAACACAAAGGCGTGCATGTGCTTATTAAAGCAATGTCATTCGTTCCTTCGAAACGGATCAAGCTGCTCATTTACGGATCCGGTTCACCGGAATACACCGCTTTGCTGCACCGTGCGGCGCGCAAGGATAAGCGTATTCTGTTTCGAGGAACGTATACAGAAGCAGAACTGCCCTCCCTGTATCAAGAGGCTGACATTGCAGTCGTTCCGTCCATCTGGTATGAGAATCATCCATTGGCCTTACATGAAGCACTGGCTTCACATGTGCCAGTATTAAGCTCTAATATCGGCGGCATGGCAGAAAAAATTGTTGACGGATTGAATGGCTATACCTTCCGTACCGCCGACGCCCGCCACCTGGCTCAGCGAATTAAGCTGCTTGCTAACAATCCCTTACTGATTAATAAATTGAAGAATAACATCCGTGAGCTGCCGCTGCCTGATCTTGAACTCGAAGCATCTGCATACGAATCCCTATACTATTCGCACACAAGAATAAATTAGAAGACAGTCCAGTAAGCTGCTGCCCCGTCATTTGACATGAATGCTATTAATTCTGCACAAACCTCGATAATTCGACAAGACAATCCATGATTATTAAGTTATAATAGAAGCATCAACCGCTCATACAGGAGGCACGGCAGTGATTGACTTTACTAACTCCAAACATCAGAAGCTTCTGAAGGTTCTCACCAAGCAGCATGAACTGATCACCAACAATATCTCCAATGCCGATACGCCCCATTACAAGGCGACCCATGTCGCGTTTCAGGATGAATTGGACCGGATTCTCGGCCGTCAGCCATCCGATGTTTCACTCAAACGCACACATGACAGACATCTGCCCTTACAGACGGATGAATCAATTAAAGTCGTTGAATCCCGGAACAAGACCATGAATAACAACGGCAACAACGTTGATATTGATGCCGAGATGTCCCGTTTGGCTAAGAATCAGCTTCTCTACAACTACACGATTGAACGGGTTAGCGGACAGTACACCAAGATGAGCAATCTCCTGAAGGATCTAAGATAACAACACACAGCCATTGATAAATAAAAAAAGCTGATCGCAGGCACAAGGCGATCAGCTTTTTTTGTGTGAACCCGCGAAAATTGAATGCCAAAGTGTCTAGTCGTTCGTTAGCTGTCCGACATACTATA
Organism: Paenibacillus sambharensis; assembly: GCF_003233845.1. Taxonomy (GTDB): domain Bacteria; phylum Bacillota; class Bacilli; order Paenibacillales; family Paenibacillaceae; genus Paenibacillus_I; species Paenibacillus_I sambharensis. The sequence goes on along the minus strand of NZ_QKRB01000028.1, from coordinate 120,665 downwards.
TAGCATTAAGCGCGATAGGAGGTGGATCACCATGACAGCAGTTGGAGCTGCAGGCTTCTGGACCAGCACAGGAACTATTCTTGTGTTGTTTATCCTCCTTGTTATTATCACTCGTACAATTCTCATCTAATGAGGTTGTGCACGCATGGTAAAAAAGGCCTTCCTGGAAGGCCTTTTTACTATTTCATCGCTGTAGTTCTCCTATTGTCCCGCAAACATGATGATTATATTCGGTGCAATTCCAACAGTTTCTCAATATTCGGATTAGCCATCGATATGCCGTCCGGCTGGCTGGATACCCGCCCCGGCAGCTCAAGCAGCTCAGACATGAGCGGAGTCTGCCCGGACGTCAAATGGGCCGCCGGACTACTTGATCATCTGCTTGATTAATTCCCGGTTGCGGCTGCTGAATATATCGTTATGGGAAGAGACCATGCCGCCTTTATGCGCTTCGGGCTGGATATACAGCTTCGCCTGATTTACCGCATTAGCAGCATCCTGGAAGGCGCCTGCGATCAGATGCAGCTTGCCCTCATGTGTAAGAATATCTCCTGCCGCATAGATGCCTGGAACGGAGCTCGCACTCGTCGGCTGCCCATCAATATAATACCCGTCCTTCAGTTCGGGCTTTACTTTGCTGTTCTCCAGCAATGTCCCGTCCCGTTCGTAGCCATGGTTAATGATCACCTCATCAACGGGCAGTTCCAGAATTTCACCGGTCAGGTGGTTGGTAAGCACAACACGTTCTATACATTCCTGTGTTTGTGATGCGATCAATTTGGTAATCGTCGAATGAAAGAAGCATGTCACCGAGCTGTTCATCAGCTGCTTGACCTGTGCTTCATGGCCATTAAGTGCGTCTTTCCTGTAGGTGAGGTATACTTTGGCGGCGATTGGCTCCAGCTCGTTCGCCCAGTCTACAGCCGAGTTCCCCCCGCCCGAAATAATGACCGTCTTATCCTTGAACCGCTTCAACGATTTGACCACATAGTGAAGGTTGCTCACTTCAAACTTCTCGGCCCCTTCCAAATCAATTCGTTGCGGCTCAAGAATACCGCCGCCCACCGCCAGTATGACTGTTTTGGTATAATGCTTCTCCCCTGTTGCGGTATGCAGGACGAACACACCCGACTCCTCCTGTTCAATTGAGGCTACGCGCTGATTAAGCACCACCGTTGGATCAAATGTTAATCCCTGCTCAACCAGCTGATCAATAAGCTTGGAGCCAAGCGTCGGCGTCAGCCCGCCGACATCCCAGATCATTTTTTCCGGATAGACATGGACTTTGCCGCCCAGCACCGGCTGATACTCAATCAGCTTCGTCCGCATCTCCCGCAGCCCGCTGTAGAAGGCCGAGAACAGTCCGGCAGGCCCTCCTCCTATAATGGTTACGTCGTACAAATCCATGTTTTGTTCGATCATATTCATTCTCCCCTCTGCATGGAAGCAGACCACTCCTGTATGTCCATCTGCTCTGTCAATTAAAGTGATATTGATAATCAATATCATTATAAACGGTTTAACGCTACTATAGCAAAACTATTATGAATTGGAAATGCAGCAATCCTGAAAAGGATGGATTATTCCTGAATATACAGAAGGCCAGGTGACAGTATTGTCACCATCCTAGTCACCGTGGAGTCATATTCAACAGCTATACTGAGCCTACCAGCCTTATAGGAAGCAGCTAAGGAGAAATCCAGCTCAACTCCAATAAGAATCTAAATGAAAAGGTTAAGTGATCGCAAACATGAAGACTCCTTTTAAGCAATCTGCATTTGGAATGAAACTAATCTTGATCTGCATGGCAGCTGCGTTGGGCTTAAGTGCCCCTTCAAGTGCAGATGCTGAACGTCCAGACATCGACACAGACACGATCGACAATTTCATCGTTTCTGCCATGCAAAAGCTTCATATCCCCGGCGCTGCTCTAGGTATCGTCAAAGGAGATCAGCTACTCTATCAGCAAGGATATGGCTATGCAGGTCCGGATAAAACACCGGTTACACCGCAGACTTCCTTTGTGATCGGCTCCGTGAGCAAATCCTTCACCGCGCTGGCTGTTATGCAATTGGCCGACCAAGGCAGGATTGACCTGGAAGCCCCTGTGCAGCAGTACTTACCATGGTTCCGGTTGGCGGATGAGGCTGCATCCAGCAAACTACTGGTGAAACATCTTCTTCATCAGACCAGCGGTCTCTCTACCTATGACGGACAAAAGTCGCTGACAAAGGGAAACCAACCCATCGAACAGCACCTTCGGAGTCTTGGCGGGACCAGGCTTACCGAACCTGTAGGGTCTGTCTTTCAGTATTCGAATCTAAACTATGATATTCTCGGCGGTATTATCGAGTCCGCATCCGGCATGAGCTATAAGGAGTACATAAACAAGCACATCTTCATCCCGCTTCATATGAATAACAGCTTCGGTTCTCCAGATGATGTAACGAACCTTTTGGCAGCTGGTTATCAGCCCGTCTTTGGCTTCATGCTCCCTACGCGGCAGGCTGAACATCAGGGCACAGTTCCGTCCGGCTATTTGATTTCAAGTGTGGAAGATATGACTAACTATATGATAGCTCAACTGAACAAGGGGGATTTCAGGGGCGTTTCCGTCGTATCGGAGCAAAGTGCGGAGCTGATGCACCGTCCAGCTGCTCCCATGTGGGGCGACAATTTCTATGCCATGGGATGGACCGTCAACAATAACAGGATCTATCACGACGGATCTACTGAAAACACCTATTCGAAGATAGTTCTGGAAGGCGATTATGGAATAGTGCTGCTCACTAATTCAATAGACTTCTTTCATATCGATTCTTACGATCAGTTAATGGAAGGAGTAAGCCGTATTCTTCACGGCAATGAGCCCATGGTAGATATAGCTGATCCTGATCAGACGTACCTGGTCATCGGAATAATTGTATTGATTGCATTAGCTTATACAGCTCGTTCTGTCTACACGCTTATCACATGGAGATCCAGACTCACAACGACGAGATTGAAGCTTATTATGCATGCGTTGGAAGTCCTGCTGTTGAATATTGTGATCCCGCTTATTATTCTGCTGCTTGTCCCGAAGCTGTTAGTGCCATGGTCCGTGATATTTGTTTTCTTAGTCGGCATTGGCCATTTCATGTTTGTTATACCTGTCATTCTGCTCACGGTCGGAGCAGCAAAAGCCGTATTGCTCCTTCTAAGCATCCGAAAGCTTGAACTTTAGTTCAATGGTGTGCCTGATGCCATTAACGCTGTTTTAGGTGTATATCGCCTTCCTGCTGGTCAACTTGAAAAGGGTTAGAATTAACCATACCATTCTGATGGCGGTAACAATTCCAACCCTGCTCATAGCTGTCGTACAATACTTTATGTTCATCCCATTAGCCTTCGATTATACAAGTGTTGTCTGCGGATTCTCCCTGATTGTTGCTCTGTTCGAACGAAGACAATGGTAATCAACTTATTAATAACATTAAGTATTAATTACTTTAATCAAATGAATAATGGTAAGCTTGTCGTCTATAACCGTCTTCCCCGACTCCTCGAATCCATGCTTGCGGTACAGCCGGATGGCGGGCTCATTGGCGGCTCCCGTGGAAACGGCTATATTCATTACCTGTCTTCCCTGTTCAACAATCGCCTCCATGAGCCTGCTGGCAATACCCTGATTGAAATACTGAGGATGCACCATCATCTTGCAGACCGTCAGGGTTACCTTCTCAATCTCAAATGCGGCCGCACCGGCCAACCGGCCCTCCTTGCTGCAGCCTAAGTAGATTTCCTTCGATTCCATAATGTCTCTTATGTTCTCACGCAGTGGGGGCAAATCGTTATAGCCGATAATATCGGCTTCTACTTGATAAGAGGCCATCTGCAGTGCCAGCAGCTCTGCTGCTGTCTGTTCGTCCCGATGGTTAATCAGGTTAATCATCTGTTTTCACTCCTTAGTAAAAGCCAGGTCCTCCCCGCTGCTTGGGTAAGACCTGGCTGCTCTTCAGTTCACAATTTTAGACTTTCTTGCCCCACACAGCTACGCCGAATTGGTCCTTGCCCGTAAATGCAATAGTGGGCTCGCCCACCTGCCAATCCCAGGCTGGCGTTACGATCAGCGTTTCCACTACATTCCCGTACGAAATCGAGATTGTGTTGCCGTCAACGTACGTCCATTCACCCTTTACCGAGCAGCATTCAAACTCGCCGTTGTCCCGCAGAGTCATGGGAACGGAATTCAGGACTCCCTGTGGCACAGCAGGAGCCAGCTTGATCCGTTCGTAGTCCCCTACAAGCCACTCCCTGTCAATAGACTGCGTTTGTTCGCCGGCATAAGGCTCCGGATTAAGGGCCGGCCAGCCGTCAGGCGTCCAGAACATCTTATAGATGTGCATTGTGGCGATCTGTGGTTCCTTATGGTTATGCTCCCGGATATGGCAGGCCAGGTACCACTGGTTGTCCGAGTCGCGCAGTACCGAATTGTGCCCAGGACCCATGTAGCCCTGCCCGTCGCCGTATTGGAACCCGCAGGCGATCATGTAGCCAATCTCGTTCTTGTAGTCCTCCAGATCCGTTAAATCCCTTCCATTAGGGTCCAGATACGGACCGGTCACCGACCGGCTTCTGCCCACACGGATATTATAATCACTCTTAAGTGATCCATAGGATACGAACAGATAGTAATAGCCTGTGTCTGGGTTAAAGCGGATATATGGGCCTTCAATAGCGCCATCCAGCCACTGCGGTCTGCGTGCGATACAGGTTCCGATGCCTTCTTCTGCCGCCAGGCCGGTCTCTGCATCAAGCTTGAGAATATGCATCCCGCCCCAGAAAGAACCGTAGGCCATGTACTGCTGACCGGTCTCCTCGTCGATGACCAGATTGGCATCAATCGCATTTACAGAGGATTCATGGCTGGTCTTCAATACAACTCCTCTGGGGATAAAAGGACCTTCCGGGCTGTCGGAGACAGCAAGGAAGATAGCGGATTGTCTGACTCCCCAAGTAGAATTGGAGCAGTATAGGCGATACTCGTCTCCCACCTTGATGATATCAGGGGCCCAAATCCCCTCATCTCCAACCCATTCCGATGACTCCTTAGGGGGTGCCTCCACAACTTTGCCGATCGTCTCCCAGGTAATGAGATCGGGGGAGCGTCTGGCGATTGCGCCAGTACAATACGTATAATAGCTGCCGCTTACCGGATCACGGTAGATAGCGGGGTCGTGCGAGCCCCACAGGCTGTACTTCTCCGGCTCGGCCGGTTTCTCATTTTCCTTGAATACCGGTTTCAGCGGTTGTGCCGGCGGTTCAGCGGGAAACTTCAATGGACAATTCTCGAATGAAGCCATTAGGGAAAGCCTCCTTAATGTAAACGATATCATAACGTGTTCTATTTTATATCTTTATTTATTGATTAGCAATAATGTAAAGATATAATTCAGCCCTCTCCCTAAAAAAGGAGCCCGCCAGGACTCCTCTGTTCTTCCTATTCTTCTTAACAGCAACTGCTGCAGCATAGCTGGTATTTAGCGCCTTTAACAGCCTTCCTGCTAACGAATAACCGTTTAACTCGTGTATATAGTATCCTTCCCAGGGATAAGTTATGCGGCGTCAAGCTATGATCCATCCAGAATAGTGCGGCTTTCTTCTCCAGCTGTTCGCGCGCTTCGTGCATTAATTTTTCGGCCGTGTATAGATTTAGATTATTCATCTTCTCCGACCTCTCCTTCCCCCATGTTTCTTTACGGCTTGACCGCTTGAATGACTGCTGAAACGATATACTGCTCGATGCGGACGCCAGGTACCCAGTCTTTAATAAAAGCCCGCGAATCCTCCTTGGGTTCAATTGTAATCCCACTAAAACCAGACTCCGCCAGCATCTTTCGCAAATCCTCGATACGTGATGCCCCTGCTGCACAGCAGGAGTATAAGTCCCTGCCAGCAGTCAGCTCTTCGGGCAGATCGGCTGTCATCACAACGTCTGAAACAGCGACACGCCCGCCTGGCTTCAGCACGCGAAATGCTTCACGGAACACCTGCGGCTTATCCGGCGACAGGTTGATCACACAGTTGGACAGGATGACGTCAGCCGTGCTGTCCGCAATCGGCAAATGCTCGATCTCCCCAAGCCGGAATTCCGTATTCGTATAGCCGCCACGAGCTGCATTCTGCCGGGCACGGCTGACCATCTCCGGGGTCATATCAACGCCGATCACAAGGCCGGTTTCACCTACCTTCCGGGCAGCCAGGAAGCAATCGAAGCCTCCCCCGCTGCCAAGGTCCACGACAACCTCACCTGGCTGCAAAGCAGCAATGGCCTGCGGATTCCCGCAGCCAAGCCCCAGATTCGCACCCTCCGGAACGCTGGATAAATCTTCAGCTGAATACCCTGCTTTGGAGGATGCCTCATCTGCCGGACTGCAGCAGCCCGCTGCCGGACTGCAGCACGTATTAGGTTCGCTCTCCTTCTGTTGACTCTGCAGTGAAATCTCCCGGTAACGGGTTCTTACCTGTTGACGAATCTGATCATGCGTAAGCTCATTCATGCTTATCGCCCTCCTTATGATTGGTTGCTTATGTAGACGAAGATGTCTCGTAAAGGACGCAAAATAAATAACGGCTGGCAAAATTGCGTCTTTTCTTCCCTAACACCGTCTTATATAGTAAGAACATCAGCGAGCGTTACGGAGGTCAAACAAATGCTTAACATTGAAGAAGTGTGGACATCATTTCACAGTCCGCTGCACAAATTTATAGTCGGGAAGACAGGCAACAGAGCAGCGGCGGATGACATCCTCCAGGATGTCTTCGTCAAAATTCTGAAACGGCTGGATACCCTACAGGAAGAAGAGAAGCTAAGAGCCTGGATGTATCAGATCACAAGGCATGCCATCGTGGACTATTACCGCAAGGAGAAGCGTATGGAGGAACTGCCGGAGCAGCTGTCGGAACAGCTGGAGCAGGAAGAGCATAACCTGAATCAGGAATTTTCCGCCTGCCTGATGCCCTTCCTTGATGAGCTGCCAGCCAAATACCGGGAAGCCCTGATTCTTACCGAGCTGAATGGCTGCTCGCAGAAGGACGTCAGCGACATGCTGAATATCTCTTACTCAGGGGCAAAATCCCGCGTACAGCGCGGCAGACAGAAGCTGAAGGAAATACTCGAAGCCTGCTGTCATTTTGAACATGACCGTTACGGCAATATTCTGGATATTGTACCCCGCCAAGCACCTGTGTGCGAGGAAGAGAATACCTGCAGCTGCAGCGGGTAGAATATATGGCTACGCACAAAAAAACAACCTGCCGGCATTTTGCCTGCAGGTTGTTCATCATTCTTACTCCTTATTGCCTGTCACATTGCCCATCGCATTCGAAGCCGTATTCGTGACCTTCTTCGCGGCTGTAGACGTCGCGTCGCCAATGACGTCGATTGTATCATGCACTACATCGAAGCCTTCTTTGGAAGCATTCTTGGTCTGATTCATGAACGAGCTGTTATCATTATTCTTGTTAGCCACCAGGATCACCTCGCCATTCTAAGTTAAGTTAAGTCGTCGCCACATCTCTAGTGGGTGGATACCTGGTTAGGTTTAGCATTGGAACGTTAAAACATGCACAGACGCTGCACCTAGTTCTTCATCTTCGGGTCCAGCACATCACGGAGGCCGTCACCCATCAGATTGAATCCAAGCACAGTCAGCATAATAGACAGCCCCGGGAAAATAACAGTCCATGGCGCGGTCGCAATAAACTGCCTGGAATCCGAGAGCATCTTCCCCCACTCCGGCTCCGGCGGCTGGGCGCCTAATCCAAGGAAACCAAGAGCGGCAGCCTCAATAATTGCGGTCGCAATGCTAAGCGTCCCCTGCACGATGACAGGTCCGAGGCAGTTCGGCAGAATGTGATGCATAATAATGCGTCCGTTCCTCATGCCGAGTGCCCTGGCGGCTGTAACATACTCCTCATTCTTCAGGCTCAGCACCTTGGCTCTAACCAGTCTGCCGAATACCGGCACATTGACTACTGCAATGGCAAGAAGCGCGTTCTGCAAGGATGGGCCAAGCGCTGCCACAATCGCAATTGCCAGCAGAATGCCAGGGAAGGCCAGCAAAATATCGAATCCGCGCGAAATCAGCATATCCACCCATCTTCCGTAATAGCCTGCCGCGATGCCAAGCAGCGTTCCGATGAGTATCGAGCCCATAACCGAGCTAAAGCCTACCCAGAGCGATATCCTCGCTCCGTACATAATGCGTGTGAAGATATCTCTCCCCAGGTCATCCGTGCCGAACCAATGCTCGGCCCCCGGCGCCTGCAGTCTGCCCATCAAGTCCTGTTCCTTATAATCAAATGTTGTGATGTAGGGTGCCGCTATTGCTGCTCCGATGAATAACAGGATCATGAAGAGACCCGCCATGGCCATCTTGTTGGACCGGAAACTGCGCCATCCTTCCGACCAAGGGTTCGTGAACACAGGCGGCTGTATAACCGTTTGCACCTTTGCTGCAGTTTGCGCCATTCATTCCCCTCCTTAGTCGTAACGGATTCTTGGATCGACAGCATGATACAGCAGGTCGACCAGCAGATTGATCATAACGAATAGAAAGGCGATCACCAGGATGCCTGTCTGAATAACCGGGTAGTCTCGTGAGCCGATCGCATCGAAAATATAACGTCCGATACCAGGCCAGGCGAATATCGTTTCGGTAAGGACAGCGCCGCCAAGCAGCATGCCGGTCTGCAGACCGATAACCGTGAGCACAGGAATGAAAGCATTGCGCAGTGCATGCTTATAAATCACAAGAAACTGCGACATTCCCTTGGATCTGGCTGTCCGGATATAGTCCGAGCGCAGCACCTCCAGCATGCTGGAACGTGTCATCCGCGCAATGATCGCCATTGGAATTGTTCCGAGCGCTATACCGGGCAGTATGAGATGCTTGACAGCCGTCCACAGCTGATCCCATCTGCCCGCAAGCATCGCATCAATTGTATAGAGGTTGGTGACCGTCTCAATCGGATCCCGCGGATTCATCCTTCCAATGGACGGAAGCCACTGCAGCTTCAGGGAAAATATCCACTGCTCCATCAGGCCGAGCCAGAAGACCGGCATCGACACGCCAATTAACGCAATAAGCATACTCGCGTAATCGAACCAGGAATTTTGCTTCCATGCACTGATGATCCCTGCATTAACTCCGACAAATACGGCGAAAGCCATGCTGACGATGGTCAGCTCCAGGGTTGCAGCCAAGTAAGGCATAATCTCCTCGCTGATCGCTTCCTTCGTGCGGATCGAGGTGCCTAAATTGCCGCTTACAAGCTTCTGGAGAAAATCTCCATATTGGACATACAGCGGCTCATCCAGCTTAAGCTCCTGACGCAGCGCCTGCTTCGACTCCTCGGAAGCCTTCTCGCCCAGAATAACCTCCGCCGGATCACCCGGAATGGCATGGATAATGAGAAAGACGATGATCGTCATGCCAAGCAGGACCGGCACCAGCATAAGAAGCCGGCGGATGGTATAATTCAACATCATAATCACCCTCTGACCTGTGGTGTGCTGTTAAAAGGGAATTCAAGCGGCAGATGACTGCCGCCTGTTCCCTTACTTATCCAGTCTACTTAAAGGTTACCGTGCTGTAAGGCTCCGAGCCTGTCGGCGAAGGGATATAGCCGTCCAGCTTGGCGCTCGCTGCAAGAATCGGCGTTGAATGCACCAGCGGTATCCAAGGCGCATCCTGCTTGATCAGCACCTGAGCCTGTTTGTAAAGTTCTTCCCGCTTGGCCGCATCCTGCTCGGACTGTCCGTCGACAAGCATCTGATACACTTCTTCGTTACCATAGAAGCTGTAATTATTGCTGCTTCCCTTGGCTAGCAGAGCGTACAGGAAGTTATCCGGATCCCCGTTGTCACCCTGCCAGCCAAGCATATACAGATCATCCTTGTCGCCCTTCTTCGTATCATCCAGATAGGTCGCCCACTCCGGCGATACAATGTTGGTCTTCACGCCGATCTTCTCGAAGTCTGCCTGTATTGCCTCCGCTACCTTCTTGCCGTCAGGCATGTAAGGACGGGCAACAGGCATGGCGTAGAAGGTGAACTCACCTGGCAGCCCATCCGGATAACCGGCTTCGGCCAGCAGCTGCTTCGCTTTCTCGAGGTCATACGGGTAGTCCTGCACATCCGGGTTATAGCCTAGCGTAGCCGGCGGCATCGGGTTGATAGCCGGTTCTGCCAAACCGCCATAGAAGGCCTGAATGATGCCCGCTTTATTCACAGCGTGGTTCAATGCGATCCGCACCTTCGGGTCATCGAACGGCTTCTTCTTCAGATTAAAGCCTAGATAACCGACATTGAAGGACGGACGGGTCAGCTTCTGAAGCTCCGGCGCGCTCTCCAGCTTGGCGAGGTCATCCGGATTGAGGCCCTCCATCAAATCAATCTCCCCATTCTGCAATGCCGTGAAGCGGGCCGAGTTATCGGGGATAACAGTAATGATGACGCGGTTCAGCTTCGGCAGGCCCTCCTGCCAGTAGTTCGGATTTTTCTCAACGGTTATAGATTCATTCCGCTTCCATTCCTTGAAGACGAAAGGCCCCGTGCCAACCGGCTCGGATTTGAACTTCTCCTTCTTCTCTTCAATGGCTTTCGGACTGCCGATCGCGAACGGCGGCATGGCCAGATTTTGCAAGAAAGGCGCCTGCGGCTTGTTAAGCACGAACTCCACCGTGTAGGCATCAGCTGCCTTGACCTCTTTGATCACCCGGTCATCCTCCGGCCCAAACATCGAATCATAATAGTAGAAGGAATCCTCGGCAAACTTGTAGGGACTCGCCGGATCGCTCCAGCGGTTGAAGTTGAAGACTACGGCATCGGCGTTAAAATCAGTTCCATCATGAAACTTCACACCCTGGCGAAGCTTAAAGGTATAGGTGAGACCATCCGGGGAAGCGGTCCAGCTTTCGGCAAGCAGCGGTTCCACCTCGGTAGTCCCGTCCTTATAGCCGAGCAGCGGCTCCAACATCTGCTGTGTCGCCTTAAACGATTCACCGTCCGTTACGATAGACGGGTCAAGAGCAGCCGAATCTCCGCCCCTTGCAATAATCATCGTGTCCTGTGTGCTTGCTGATGGCTCAGAAGTGTCCGAGGTCTTGCTGCTTGCATTGCCTGCAGGCTCGGCCGTATTGCCATTACCGCCAGTTGCGTTGTTGCCGCTGCAGCCGGCCAGCAGCAGTGTAAGCGCAAGTATGCCTGCCGTACTGAACTTTGCCCATTTGTGTAACATAGAACCTCTCCTTTTACTAATGAAAGTATGTATGAATGTGCCGCTAAACCGCGGGTGAAGCATAGAGGTGGCAAGCTACCGCATGATTGTGACTGGTCTGCTCAAGAACAGGACGCTCGTGCCTGCACCGCTCCTCCGCCATGGGACAACGGGTGTGGAACACACAGCCCTGCGGCATATTGGCTGGACTAGGCACCTCGCCCTCCAGTATGATGCGCTCACGTGGTCCTTCGGGGTCCGGGTTAGGCACCGCCGACAGCAGCGCCTTCGTATAAGGGTGCCGGGGCTCACTGTACAGCGACTCTTTGTCCGCCATCTCCACGATCTGCCCCAGATACATGACGGCAACGCGATCACAGAAGTGCTTGATCACACTTAAGTCATGCGCTATGAAAACATAAGTCAGCTGAAACGACTGCTGAAGATCCTGCATCAGATTCAAGATCTGGGATTGAATGGAGACATCCAGCGCAGACACAGGTTCATCGGCAATGATCAGCTTCGGTCTCAGCATTAAGGCTCTCGCTATGGCAATCCGCTGACGCTGACCACCCGAGAATTGATGGGGATATCGTTCGAGCTGGGAAGCATTAAGACCCACCGTTTCGATCAGCTCGGCCACCTTCTCCCGCCTCTCCCTGACCGTACCGAAGCCATGAACCAGGAGCGGCTCCTCCAGAATTTTGCTTACCTTGTGCCTTGGATTGAGAGAAGCAAACGGATCCTGAAACACAATCTGCATATCTCTTCTCAGCCTGCGCATGGCCTCTTCGTTCAAGCGGGTTACATCCTGCCCTTCGAATATCACTTCACCGCCTGTCGGCTTGATAAGCTGCAGAATGGATCTGCCGGTCGTGGATTTGCCGCAGCCGCTCTCACCTACGATCCCGAATACCTCACCTTTATTCACTCGAAAGCTAACCCCGTCCACCGCTTTGACATATCCCGCTGTTCGCTGCAGAATCCCCTTGCGGATTGGAAAATAGGTTCGCAGCTCATTTACTTCCAGAATGGTTGTCTGCATAGCAGTACCTCCTCACGTTTACAGCCAGCAGCGGCTGCGATGCCCCGGCTCTTCCCCCTGCAGCTCGGGTATCTCTGTCCTGCAGCGTTCATAAGCATGCTCGCAGCGGGGAGCGAACCGGCAGCCCTCTGTAATCGTGCCGGGCAGCGGCACGCTGCCGGGTATGGAGTACAGCCGCCCGCCGTCGCTGTCCATCTTCGGAATGGAACGGATAAGTCCGCGTGTATACGGGTGTCGCGGCTTATAGAAAATATCTTTAACGCTGCCTTCCTCTACTACCTTGCCTGCGTACATGACGACTACACGATGACACGTTTCGGCCACTACACCAAGGTCATGCGTAATCATCAGTATGGCTGTGCCTGTCTCTTCGTTAAGCTTCTTCATCAAGTCCAGTATCTGTGCCTGAATCGTTACATCAAGCGCGGTGGTCGGTTCATCGGCGATCAGCAGCTCCGGTTCGCAGCATAAGGCAATCGCAATCATGACCCTCTGGCGCATCCCGCCGGACAGCTGATGCGGGTACTCGCGCACTATGCTTTCCGCTCGGCAGATCCCCACCTTATCCAACATAGCAATCGATTCTCGCCATGCTTCCTTCCTGCTCATGCGACGGTGAATCCGAAGTGACTCGGAGATCTGTTCACCAATGGTCATTAACGGGTTCAGCGACGTCATCGGCTCCTGGAAAATCATCGAGATTTCGTTCCCGCGCAGCGCCTGCATCCGCCTCTCCCTGGTGACCGCCAAGTCCTCGCCTTTAAAATAAATATGTCCGCCGGCAATGGTGCCTGCCGGCTTCGGCAGCAGACCCATAATGGATAAAGAAGTGACACTCTTCCCGCAGCCAGATTCTCCGACTATTCCGACAATTTCGCCTTTGCGAATATGAAGGTCTATGCCATCCACGGCAGGAACGGCTCCTTTATCCGTGACAAAGTGGGTTTGAAGGTTCTGGATTGTCATTAACGGTTCAGCCATGGCACCTTCTCCTTCTTCATAAAGGATTACATTTCATCAGACGACCAAACAAGTAAGTGAGCTATTGAGTAATTTTGTTAACACCGAATTGTAATTTATCCCTCTTTCAAGTAGTTAATTACCTACCAAGTATATTATTATGTCAATTTACCTGTCAATGTAAACTTACAACCTACGGAACAACCACTTTAATGCAAGAAAATATGACACATATAACCAGGTCTGTAGGCTCCGGTATAAGAGCGGTTTCATTCATGTTTATGAAGTATTAAGGCTTGGCATTCATCTAAATGGAAATAAGCAGGGGAATTATTAGGGGGTTATATTGTATACGTCTTTGTCGAGGAGTTTATGGACCAGCAGCTAACAAGGACCGTAATGCGATCAACCGCACTGACGGCCCTTGCCTGCAGCAGTTATTTCAGCAGCCGCCTTAGAAGCTTGACTGCAGCTGGCGATCTGCCGTAACGAATGCTCATATCGAAGCGAGTGGTCTGTTTTAACACACTCTTCCGGTGTGAGAATGCCTCAAAGCTGTACAGACCATGATAAGCACCCATGCCGCTCGGACCAACTCCGCCGAAAGGCAGCGAGGGAGATGACAGATGCATCAGCGTATCATTAACACAACCGCCTCCGAAGGAAATGTTCTCCAGCACAAGCTGCTGAACCTCCCTGCTCTCGGTAAACAGGTATAGAGCCAGTGGTTTGGGCCGTGACTTCACCTGCCGAACCGCTTCTTCTATTTCGCTATACACCAGGATAGGCAGGATCGGACCAAAGATCTCATCTTGCATGACTGGACTCATCCATTCCACATCTGTCAGCAAAGTGGGCTCAATCAGACGCCGTCCGGCATCCGTTCGCCCGCCGTGTACAAGGCTGCCGTCCTTCAGCAGAACAGCCAGCCGTTCGAAATGCCGGTCATTTATTATAGAGGGGAATTGAGTACTACCACCCATTACATCATCATATGCCTTGTCAATCTCCTGCTTAAGCTTTAAGATCAGTTCTTCCTTAATATCCTTGTGCACAAGGATATAGTCCGGCGCAACGCATGTTTGCCCAGCATTCAGGAACTTGCCCCATACGATGCGCCTGGCTGCCAGATCCAGCTTCGCATCCTGATGTACGATAGTCGGACTTTTCCCGCCCAGCTCAAGAATGGTTGGTGTCAGATGCTTGGCCGCCGCCTCTGCAACCACCCGGCCAACATTCGTGCTGCCTGTGAAGAATATGACATCGAACCGCTGCTCCAGCAGATGCGTGCTGACATCCACACCTCCCTCAACTACAGTGATATACTCTTCCGGGTAAAGTCCGGCACATAGGTTGGCGATAACAGCAGAGGTATGCGGCGTCAGCTCCGAAGGCTTCAAGATCGCACAATTCCCCGCTGCAATCGCCCCAACCAAAGGAGCAAGCGCCAGCTGAAATGGATAATTCCAAGGCGCAATGATAAGGGACAGTCCAAGAGGCTCGGGAACAATGTAACTCTTCGACCCAACTAGAGCCAGTGAACCGGCCGCTTTACGAGGCTTGACCCACTTGTCGATATGCTTGATGGCATGACGAATTTCTGCCAGCAGGAAGCCAATCTCTGTCACGAACGTCTCGATCTCCGGCTTGCCGAAATCCTTGCGGACAGCTTCGGTCACCTCTTGCTCGTTCTTCCGCACAGCATCATACAGGAGACACAGCTGCTGCTTGCGGAATGCGACCGGTATGGTCGCCCCGCTGTTGTAGTACGCTCGCTGTTTGTCCATCAATTCCTGCAGGTTGATATTCATTGGTGTGATCCCCTTTCTCCCCCACGATTCGGACAACTAGTATGCGAACATTCTATCACAGCCTTGTGTAAACAGAAAAAATCTTGCCGGTTCTGGCGAAGAACCCGGCAAGGTCAGACTGCTTGCTTCCGTAATTATTCCTTGGCTGCTCCCTTTCTCGACCAGAGACCCACAGGTATCAAAAGAAGCGACAGGATCGCACCCCCCAATGACAATACAGCGTAGCTGGATTGTGCCACGACCATCCCGGACAGCGCACCCCCGGAAGCGCCCGCAAGAGCAATCAGCACATCGATCTTCCCTTGTGTCTTCGCTCTTGTGGCCGGTGTTGTCGCGTCTACAATAATGGCCGTCCCGCTGATTAGGCCAAGGTTCCAGCCTATTCCCAGCAAGGCAAGAGCAATAATCAATGCAGCCATAGACTCAGCAGGCGCCAGCGCCGCGAGCACGCCAGCTGCAAGCAGCACGGCACCCGCAGCATAAGACATCGCAATGCGACCGATCTTATCTACCAGTATGCCTGTTACGAGGGACGGCAAGTACATAGCGCCGATATGTATGCTGATCACAACCCCGACTTCTCCCAGACCATATCCGTGGTGAATCATATGTACTGGCGTCATCGTCATGAGGGCAATCATAACGATTTGTGTCAAGATCATAACCGTTGCTCCGACAATTAGTTTACGTTTATGCGCAGCCTGTCCTCCAACTGTACCTCCAGCTTGTTCGGATTGTCCCTTGCCAAGCGGGGCTTCGAGGGAACTTGCCACAAGGAACGGATCAGGCCGCAGTAAAATGAATAACACCAGGCCGGCCGCAATGAACGCTGCACCCGCCAGCAGGAACGGGCCGCCAAGCGCCGGGACTCCGACCGATAAGGCAAACCGGCCTGTAGCATCTACCAAATTCGGGCCCGCTACCGCGCCAAAGGTCGTTGCCATCATGGCGATACTAATAGCAGTCGCCCGCTGATTGGGCTTCGCCAAATCCGTTCCGGCATACCTGGCCTGCAAGTTAGTCGAGGTTCCTGCGCCGTAAATAAGGAGAGAGATGAATAACAGCCAAATGTTATGAGCGACTGCAGAGGCTGCAACCCCTAATGCGCCTATACCGCCGGCTAAGAACCCTGCCGAGAGCCCGAGCCTGCGCCCACAGCGCTGCGACAGCCGCCCGACCAGAAAGGCTGAAGCAGCGGAGCCAAGCGTTAGCAGTGCAGCAGGCATACCTGCGTAACGGTCGGTCCCGAGCATATCCTGCGCGAGCAGGGCTCCTACGGTTACCCCCGCGGCAAGTCCCGCTCCCCCGAATATTTGCGACAGAACGACTACAAGCAGTGATCTTCTGTACAGCTGCTGCCGCAAGGCTGCGCTTGTATAGCCGGACATGCCTGGTTTCTGCATGGTATGTTGAATGGTTTGGGGCTCAGCCATGTTCATTGGCACCACCTTTCTTGTCAGATGACTTACGGAATAGTTGGAATCATATAACCATTTTCTGGAGGTGTCAATGGTTTTGTCACCGAAGCAAATGAAACAAGAGACGAATCCCTACGTTCAGGAACCCGTCTCTTGTCATGAATGGTCTTACAGCCGCCAATGCTTCTTCACAAACACCGCTGCGTTCCGCTGCTGCGCCGGCTCAACCATATGGCCCGTGAATGGATAGATATCCAGCCGCTTCTCTTCGGAGGCAATAGCGTGGTACATAGGAAACACTTGCTCCGGCATACATACGGTGTCTTTCAAGCCCACCGACATCAGCACCGGGCCACGGATACGACTGCCAAGATGAAGCATGTCGAAGTAGCGTAAATTGTCCATCACTACCTCGGTCTGATCCGGGGATCTCCGGCAGAAATCCGCCACCTCAGACAGCGAGCCTGTCGAGTACAGAACCCCATAATCCATATGACACAGGTTAGGAATGTCCGCATTAGTGAGGGATACCGCAGGATGCAGGGCTGATACCAGCAGCGACAGTCCCCCTCCCTGACTTGCACCTGTAGCGCCAATTCGGGCCTGGTCGATATCCGGCTGCTCCGTCAGCCACTGTACAGCCCGCAGGCTGTCGACCGCTACAGCCTTATAATAACAGTTGTTCTTATCGAGTATACCTTCTGTAATCCAGCCCTTACTCGTCCCATGCATACTGCCCAGCATGCTGCCTGTGCTGCCGCCCTGTCCCCGCACATCTACTGCGAGCACGGCACAGCCCATCAGAATCCAGCTTGCGTAGTGCTCAGGCTCCCCCTTGCCTCCCGTGTACCCGGGGAATGTAACCAGGCAGGGATAAGGCCCTTCCGTATAAGCCGGTGTCATGTAGAGAGCATGAATGGTGGTGTTCGCATAGCCATCGAAGGCTGCCTCCCATACACGCATGCCGCTCATTAGGCTTGTCACTTCTGTTCTGACCGCATTCAGAGGGGCAGCAAGCGCCTCCTGCACAGTAAGCTCCCAGAACAGTTCAAGATCGTCCGGCGGAATCGAATTAGGCCTCAATTGATGCAGCTCATCGATCCTGCGGTTAATGGCGTTCATACTTTCTACCCCCATTCCTATACGGGTAGATAATAGCATGCGCCGTGTTGTTCAGCAATGCTGGAATTGCTGACATTCCATTACATGCCCGCCCATACATCCTTGGCGTAGCGGCCTTCCAGCTGCAGCTTGCTCAGCCAGTCTGCCGCCTCCTGCTCGGTTGCCCTTTTCGCCTCCTGGTAGCCCTTAACGAACTCAGCCTCTACCTCGGGCGCCATTCTGCTTCCGTCTCCGCAAATATACAGTCTCGCGCCACGCTCCAGCAGTTCAATCAATTCAGGAAGCTGCTTGCGGATCAAATCCTGAACGTACGTCTTGGGTGTTCCTTCCTTGCGAGAGCATGCGGAATGCAGCTGTACGATGCCATCAGCATGATACTTCTCCAGCTCTTCCCGGTACAGGAAATCATCATCATTCCGGCAGCCGTAGAACAGATGGGCAGGTCCCAGCGGGCGGCCCTCTGCCTTCAGGAACGCACGCGCCTGCAGGAATCCCCGGAATGGTGCCACACCCGTTCCCGGACCTACCATAATGATTGGCGTTTCGGAGTCCTCTGGAAGCTGGAACCCGGAATCCGGTGTGCGGATGAACATCATAACCGACTCTCCAGCAGCCCGTTCTGCCAGATAGTTAGAAGCTACACCGCGGTATTCTCCACGACCACTCCAGGCCTCCCCTTTCACTACTCCTACCGTGATGCTCGCTTGATCCTCCATTACACGCGGTGAGCTCGAGATCGAATAATACCTCGGCTTAAGCGGCGGCAGCAGCTCAAGGAAACGCTCGAACGGCATTTCGCAGGCTTCATACTTAAACAGCAGATCAAGCATGGATATCCGCTTCCCAAGCACCTCCGATCTGTAGAGCTCCTCGTTCAGAAGCGACTCCAACTCCCGCTTGTGAGGAGGGCAAACCGTAAATTCCGCCAGCGCCTTCAGCTGCGCGCGTGTCGCCGGCTCCTGCAGCTCTACGCAGCTGCCCAGCAGCTCCCCTGCACGAACCGGCATACCCAGCGGCAGATGAGACAGACGCTCTCCATCCGCTTCGAGTTTGATATAGGAATTCGGCTCCATACCGAATCTTCTCATAACAGCATCGATCAATTCCGACCGGTTGCTTGGCAGAATGCCAAGATGATCCCCTTCCTGATAGGAAAGCTCCTGCGGCAGCGCGATCTCAATATGACGGGTGCTTCGGCCGCTTGCCGGAGATTGGAGCTCACGGTTCGCCAGAACGGCAGCCGGTACAGCCTGATAAGCTGCTGCGACGGGTGATGAAGCTGGACCCTGCTGCACAAGCTGGATGGATAATGATCCTCCCGGGCTGCCCGCCATCTGTTCCTCATGTCTTACAAATCCGAACCTCTCCGCCAAGCCGTTCCATAGACCGGCACGCCAAGCATCCAGATCCTGCTCAAAATCTGCGCTTGCATCTCCGTCGCCGCGCTGCGTGATCCGTACAGCCCCCGCCTTATGCATCTGTTCGTCTATGAAGCGGGGCACCGCTTGATAAGTGCTGGCCCAATTGCGGTCCCCGCAGCCGAAGACGGCATATTGCACACCATGAAGCTCCTTCGCTTGAACACGCTCCAGCCATTCGACAAATTCACGTGCATTATTGGAAGGTTTGCCGTTATAGGAGGCAGCGATGATCAGTACGGCACCTTCCTCTGGCAGCCTGCCCGCCCATTCATTCAATGGTGCTGTTCTGCATTTCATGCCATTCTGACGGGCGGTGTCAGCCAGTTCCCTCGCAATTCCCTCTGCGGTTCCCAGATTAGATCCGTACAGAATGAGCAGCGGGAAGCCTTCTGCACCCTCTATGGCCCGGGTTGCCCCGCCCTCCTCATCCCGAACGGCAGTCGCGGCAACTTCAGCGGCTGGACTGCCCGCAGTGAAGGCGATGGGTTTGCGCTCCTTCACCTTAATCGTGAACCCGTCCGGCTTGAGGGTCAATGTTTCCTTGACTTTCAATTCGTATTTCGAATGATCGATGAATTCAAAATGCTTCAAGACCATGCCCAGCACCAGGGTCGCCTCATGAAGCGCAAACTGCTGGCCGATGCAGGCACGCTGTCCGTTGCCGAACGGCTTATAGGCATGCTGAGGCACTTCCTTCTGGTCGGCAAACCGTTCGGGATTGAATTCGTCCGCATCCTCGCCCCAAGCGTCCACATCACGATGCAGCTTTGGAATCAGCACATTTACACTGTCGTGCTTCTGCAGCGGATATTTGCCGCCGAGCAGCGTGTCTTCCTTCGCATACAAGGAAAAAGCGGGAGCTGTCGGCCACAGCCTCAGCGATTCATTTAAGACCATGCGGACATATTTGAGGTCCAGCACCTGGCGGTAAGTCGGAACGGAATCCGTCAGTACCCGGTCGACCTCCTCTTGTGCCTTCTGCAGCTTATCCGGATGCTTGAGCAGGTAATACACAGCAAAGGACAGCAGTCCGCTGGTCGTCTCGTGTCCTGCGATCAGGAAGGTGATAATCTGATAGCGGATATTCTCGTCATCGAGCCCCTCCCCTGTCTCCGGGTCCTTGCTGTTCAGCATCCGCGCCAGCAGGTCCTCCGCATCCCGGTCGCCGCCCGCCTTGCGCTCGGCTATGATTTTGTCCACAAGCGAGAACATGGTCGAGATATCCTGCTGAAATCTCTTCTTCGTTCTAATCATAAGCTTATCCTGTATGTTAAGCCGCAGCAGCTGATTCATTGCTTCATCCAGCGCACGGACCATACTGACGATGAAGGGATGCGGCTGCTCACGGTAGAAGCTGTTGAACCGGTAATTAAAGCCGCAGAGCCCGATCGTATCAAGCGTAAGCCGGGTCATGTCTTCGGCGACGTCTACTACCTCATCGGGGTTAAGACGAGACCACTTCTGCACGAGCTGCACAGCGATATCAACCATCATGTTGTGGTAGCCCTGCATCGCCCGCTGGCTAAAGCTCGGCAGCAGAATATTATGCGCCTTCTGCCAATTCGGCTCACTCGTCCAGCTTGTGAACAGGCCATCTCCTGCGAAGGCCCTCACCCGCTCGAGCGGCGCCCATACCTTCTTGTCAAACTTGGATTCATCACATGCGTCGGCTACGAGCTTGTGACCCGAAATATAGAGCTCCTTCCGGCCGCCTCCGTAGCGCATCTGGAATATCGGACCATGCTCATAAGCCAGCTTGACCAGCGACTGTGTCGGCGCCTCCAGGTCAAGCAGCGGCAGATTTCCGAGCGGCCCATAGGTTTTTGGCTGTGGAATCTGAACGGATGTTTCGGTTGGCATGATCTTCCCACTCCTTATAATTGTTCTTGACCCCTCGCAGTATCAATACCCTCCCATTCTCCTATTTGGTTAAATTTATCTATTATCTCTGTATCTGTATCTTATCAATCCCCCATGATAAAATAAATTTAATTATACTTAATGTGAGTTAAATTACAGTTAAGGATGTGAACAAGATGAATATGATGCAGCTTCAGTACCTGATTGATGTGGGTGAGATGGGTTCCTTTACCGATGCAGCCCGTAAAAATCATATCACCGTGCCCGCGATCAGCCAGTCGGTCAGCCAGCTCGAATCCGAGCTAAACGCCCCCCTCTTCCTTCGTTCCAAGAAAGGTGTGGTGCCTACCGAGCAGGGAATCAGAGCGATCCAGCACGCATTGTCGATTTTGAGATCTGTCGATAAGATGAAGCATGAGCTTGTGAACACACAGCTGGCCAGTCAAGGGAATGTCATGATTGCAACCATCCCTGGCATTGTCTCTCAGGTCGTGTCCACGACCATTGAATTTACCGAATACAATCCGCTGGTTAATGTGAATCTGATCGAAGGGGATACCAAGTCTGTGTTAAGGCGGGTCCGCAGCGGACAGGCAGATATGGGGTTCGTTTCCCTGGATTCGAGCCATTACGATGAAGCATTGGCCTGGGAACCGATCACCCGGGGGACAGCTGTCCTGGTCGTCAATAAGAAATCTCAGCTGCGCTTTCATAAGACTATTACAGGGGATGAGCTCGCGCATCAAGTGTTCGTGCTGTATAATGACCCCTTCCTCAGGCGTATCGCCCAGCATCTGCTGATCAATAACCCCTCGAACAGGATCGCCCTCACGACGAACAACCTGGAGGCGCTGTTCCAGATGGTCACCGTAGGCAACGCCGTATCTCTGGGACCGGATTATATCGTAAGCGCCCTTCCTGTCCATCTGCAGGAGGAACTTGTCACTATCCCGCTCAGCGGCTATGACAGCAATCCCAGTTACTTATGGCGCGTAACCCGCAAGAATGTGGAAGTCCCAGGCGTTATCGAACAGTTCACCAGCAAGCTGCTGGCTCACTTTCATTCCTGAGGAATATCACGCAACTAAAAAAGAGACCCAGCGTGTTAACCGCCGAGTCTCTTCCGTGGGAAGCGATTGTTATGCTAAGCAATTGTCCAATTGCTAGGGTACTTTACCAACAAAGGATTTCAGAAAAGCTAAACGTTTCCTGCGTCTCCGAGTGTTCATGGCGAATCAACAACCTTTCCATCTGACACAAGTCAAGCTGATCAGGTGCTGTTCTATATTAACCACTTCCCACTTGTCTTCCATTACCCTGAAGATCCGGAGATAAATCACTTTAAACGAAGCTTCTGCAAAAAACTTCTCTGCATGCTTCTTAATGTCCGCCTGCGGCAGCCACTGGAGCGCTGCCGGTGGTGG
This sequence comes from Paenibacillus sambharensis, assembly GCF_003233845.1. Lineage (GTDB taxonomy): Bacteria > Bacillota > Bacilli > Paenibacillales > Paenibacillaceae > Paenibacillus_I > Paenibacillus_I sambharensis. The sequence goes on along the minus strand of NZ_QKRB01000028.1, from coordinate 98,343 downwards.
CTTTTACCCCATTCCAGTTAAGCTTAAGGTAACGCCAGCCGTTAGCCAATGCCTGTAGGACGATCAAGCCGATCAATGCCGTCCAAGCCCCTACCTGGCCCAGATCGAATACATAGGTCAGGATAATGGTTCCTGGAATGAAGACACACCAATTCAGAACAAGAGCTACACGCGACAGGAAGGTCGTATCGCCAACGCCGCGCAGCCCCCCGCCAAAAATGATCTGAGCGCCCGTGAACAGCTGTACAAATGCGGCCAGATGAATCAGTGATATGGCGGTATTGTATACGTCTGCTTCAGGGGTATACAGCTTGGCGATCGGCAGTGCAAAGAAGAAGAACACGATGGAAATGAACGTCATGAAGACGAGTCCAAGATATACCGTTACAATTCCGAACCGCCTTGCTTCCGTGCGGTTTCCTCTGCCGATCTCCTGTCCTACCCCGATCGTAGCCGCCGCACCAAAACCGTTAGCCGGCATGAAGCCGAAGGAAAGAATATTAAGCGCGATCTCGTTCGCCGCAATGGCCGTTGTACCAAGCCGCGTTATACAAGCAGTGAACACCAGCATGCCGATACTGTTCGAGAGTTCAGTAACACCAAGCTTGATGCTCTCCATGAACATCAGCTTGACCTGCGGCCGCTCAATCGGCACCCACTTTCTGGTCAAGTACTTCTTATGCAGGCCCATAAAATAGACCGCTGCGCAAAGCAGGAGTGTGACGGCTTCAGCAATTACCATGCTCCAGGCGGCACCTTGAAGTCCAAGATCAGGGAAGCCCAGCTTGCCGTAAGCAAGGACGTAAGTTAACGATACGATCAGCAGGCTGTTGAAGACGGATAGATACATGGGTATTGTTGTGTTGCCCACAGCCCGCATATACGCGAAGAAGACGATACAGAACAGGTTGAAGATTAGAGCGAGCATCCGCACCTGCAGATAAGGAGCCCCAAGACTAAGTATTTCTTCATTCGATCCCATCAGGTAGAGAATGCCATATGGCAGCACAAAGCTGCCGGCAAGCAGCACAACTCCCTGAACAGCACCGATCAGAAGCGCGATCTGCATGCGCTGATTTCCTTCACTCATGTTGCCAGAGCCATTATTTTGGGCGACCAGATAGTTAATCGAAGCCTGAACGCCGGAGAACATTGCCCACAGGTTGTAGATAATAATATTGACGATACCGACTACCGCGATCGACGCAGCACCCAAATTGCCGACAATCATCAGGACCAGCAGCCCTGTGAACGTCATCGATGAGAAGGTCGCAATTGAAGGGATTGCAAGTCGTAAAATTCGTGACACCAGCTGCACGTTCTACCCCACCATTTCTTGTAAGTTACCTACTTATGAAGTGTTTCATAACTTCCTTAAGGAAAGTCCACGCCGAATTATATTACCACAAATCTTGAAGAATACCAGTCTCTTTTTACCGGCAGATCTTTAAGTTATTGTTGCGTCATCAATCGTTGTTCATGAACGTCTTATGATAGGCATTCCGAAACTGCGAGGGTGTCATGTTAACTTGCAGCCGGAACAGCCGCATAAAGTACTTGTCATCCTGGAATCCGCACATGGCTGCAATTTCCTTCACCGTATGCGAGGTTCTCGACAGCAGCTCTTTCGCCTTCTCTATCCGGACGGTCTGAATATAGTCAAGCGGCCCCTTCCCTATATGCTGCTTGAACAGCCTTGTCAAGTAATCGCGGTTATAATTGAAGCGGGCTGCTATATCCGCAACTGTAATCGCCTCCGTCGCATGGATGCGGGTCCATTCCGCTATCTTGGAGAAGTGTACATCTCCCTTCAGATCGCCTCTTCTCGTCACTCGCCCCAACAAGGTCTCCGAAACCTCAATCAGCAGAGAGGTAAGCAGGTAGTTGACACTCTGATAAGTATAATAACCGGCATTGGCCACATGCAGAATTTGTTTAATAATAACGGACATCCGGTCCTGCAGCCCGTCCTTCATAAACTGCGGTACATACAGCTCTCTGACCGACCAGGCTCTGTTGGCATGACCATTGATCCCCTCCATGTCCTGCTTCAGCTCTTCCTCATCAATCAGTACAGCTCCGGACTCAAACTCCATATGCAGCCAGTAAAATCTAACGCCCGGCTTCGAAGGCTGGTATCCGCCATGCACGCGTCCGGGCATTAGCATCAGAATGTCGCCGGGACCGACTTCAAACCGCTCACCGCCCTCCTCCATATAGACGGTTCCTTCAACGCCGATAATCAGCTCATAATTGTTCATGGTTCGGCTGCTGTGCGTCCAGCCGGTATCTGAGAAAAATTCGCCAGCCGCCAAGAAATGAACCGGTCTGTCCACATTAACTTTCACACAGGTCATGGTTATACAGCCTTTCATCGAGAGATTATAATGTCGGATTTGTCCACCATTTGTACGACCTGGCTACCGACAAATCATAAGGGAGATGATAACGTAATGATAAGAATAATACACTTGACCACCAGAGGTGGCAAGATCGATTATAGGGAGGAATCTGAATGAACGCGAAAGCCTTTGATCTGCGCCAGGTTCATGTTGATGGCGGGCCGCTCAAGGCTGCCATGGAGCGCAATGAGCGGTATCTGCTGGCGCTTGAGCCTGACCGGCTGCTGTCACGCTTTAGAGAATATGCCGGCCTTGAGCCCAAAGCTCCTCATTATGAGGGCTGGGAAGCCCGCGGCATCAGCGGACACTCGCTCGGCCATTATCTGTCCGGCTGTTCGCTAATGTATGCCTCTACAGGAAACACAGAGCTTCTTGATCGTGTTAACTATGTTGTCGACGAGCTGGAGCTGTGTCAGAATGCACACGGCAACGGCTTCATATCGGGGATTCCGCGCGGCAAGGAGATCTTCGAGGAAGTGAAGGCCGGCGACATTCGCTCGCAGGGCTTTGACCTTAACGGCGGCTGGGTGCCGCTATACACCATGCACAAGCTGTTCGCCGGTCTGCGTGATGCTTACGTGCTTGCCGATAATGCGAAAGCGCTTCAGATTGAGATCAAGCTCGGCGACTGGCTGGGTGACGTATTCGCTGGTCTTAGCGATGAGCAGGTTCAGCAGGTTCTTCACTGTGAATTCGGCGGCATGAATGAGGCGCTTACCGACCTGGCAGAGCATTCAGGCAGTGAGCGTTTCCTTAAGCTTGCGGAACGCTTCTATCATGGTGAGGTGCTCAATGATATCGCAGCTGGCCGGGATTCGCTGGGCGGCCGTCATGCCAACACGCAGATTCCGAAGATTATCGGTGCCGCCCGGCAGTATGAGGTTACCGGCAGCAAGCAGTATGCCGATATCTCCCGTTTCTTCTGGGACCGTGTCGTGCATCATCATTCTTATGTCATTGGCGGCAACAGCTACAATGAGCATTTTGGCGAGCCAGGCAAGCTGAATGACCGCCTTGGAGAAGGCACCTGTGAAACATGCAATACCTATAACATGCTGAAGCTGACCCGGCATATGTTCGAATGGGATGCTTATGCCGAGTATGCGGATTATTATGAACGTGCCATGTTCAACCATGTCCTTGCGGCTCAGGAGCCTGTTGAGGGCAAGGTGTGCTATTTTGTATCGCTGGAGATGGGCGGCCACAAATCCTTCAACTCGCAGTTTGAGGATTTCACCTGCTGTGTAGGCTCCGGCATGGAGAGCCATTCGCTGTACGGAGCGGCCATTTATTTTCACGATGACAACTCGGTGTACATCAATCAGTACGTCCCTTCCACGGTCAACTGGCAGGAGCGCCAGGTGCGCATCAAGCAGGAAACCGCCTTCCCGGCTGCCGGGAGCGGTACCATCAGGATTAACGTCAAGGAAGCAGCCTCCTTTGGACTGCAGCTTCGCTGCCCTTATTGGGCGCAAAGCGGAATGAAGGTCAAAGTAAACGGTGAAGCTGTCTCATCGGATGTTAAGCCTTCCAGCTACCTTACCATCAACCGTACTTGGCAGGACGGCGACGTAGTGGAATTCGATATCCCGATGAACCTTCGCATCGAGCATATGCCGGACAACCCGAACCGGATCGCATTCTTATACGGGCCTCTCGTTCTTGCGGGTGATCTCGGCCCGATCGACGGTGAGCCCCAGGGTGAGCGTGCATTGGCATCCGTGCTGATCAGTGAGCGGGATACGCTGCTGAATAATATCGAGCAATCTGGTGATGATCCTCAGCTGTTCACTATAAGCCAAGTACCTTATATCGGCACTCTAAAGCTGCGTCCCTTCTACCAGATGCACGATAACCGTTATACCGTCTACTGGGATCTGTTCACACCGGGCGAGTGGGCTTCGGAGGAAGCGGCGTACCGGGCAGCCCAGGAGTATAATCTGCAGCTGGAGCAGCGGACTGTCGATTTTGTACAGCCCGCCGAGATGCAGCCTGAGCGCGACCATGCCTTTGAAGGTGAGCATGTAGGCCTTGGCAAAATTCATAACCGCAAATACCGGGATTCCTGGATTGGCGGCTGGTTCTCTTTTGTTATGAAGGTTCTGCCTGAGACACCGGTTAACCTTGCGGTCACGTACCTCAAGTCATCCGATTCCTCCATCGGCTTTGATCTGACCGTCAACGGCGAGCTGCTCACCGGCGGCAAGCTGGAATCCGAAGAGATGAACAAGATGGAGACGATCGTATACGAGCTTCCGGCATCACTTACGAGCGGCCTGGAACAAGTAACCGTGAAATTTGCATCCCATCAAGGACACAAGGTAGGTCAAGTGGCAGGCCTGCGTATCGCGAAACGGTCATAGTCACACAAGAGGATATGAAACAACAACAAAACCTGAACGCCGATCGTCTGGCCGTTCAGGTTTTGTTGTTTATTTAACGAGCGCTGCATGTGGGTCACTTGTGATCCAGGTCTCATGCGGCCGCCAGCCCTATAAATAGCAGTAGCGCCTGCCCCATTACAGGGCAGACACTACGCACGCGCACACATGAATGATTAACCCGCAAAGCCTTTTTTGAAAACCCTAATGGCTCAGATTTTGGTCACAATCCGGTCGACAAGTCCGTACGCTACCGCTTCTTCCGCCGTAAGATAATGATCTCGTTCGGTATCCTTCTCAATGCGCTCGACCGGCTGCCCCGAATGCTGGGACAGGATCCCGTTAATCTTCGTCCTGAGCTTCAGAATCCGCTCTGCGTAAATTCTTACTTCTGTAGCCTGACCGCTTGCACCGCCGAGCGGCTGATGAATCATAACTTCGCTGTTAGGCAGTGCCATGCGCTTGCCCTTGGTTCCGCCCGTCAGCAGAATCGTACCGAAGCTTGCGGCCATGCCCGTGCAAATCGTCGAGATATCCGGCTTCACGAACTGCATGGTATCATAGATCGAGAAGCCTGCAGTGACAGACCCTCCGGGGCTATTGATATACATATGGATGTCCTTCTCGGGATCTTCAGCTGCAAGATGCAGCAGCTGGGCAACGATTACGTTAGCCATATGATCCTGAATCTCTCCTGATACCATAACAATGCGATCTTTCAGCAGCCTAGAGTAAATATCATAGCTGCGTTCACCGCGGCTGGTCTGCTCTACTACATAAGGAATGGTGCTCATACTTTACTCTCCTTATTACGCTGCCCAAACCGCCTGCAACCCGCCGGAGCATGGAATGCTTACCTGCATACTCATCTGCATATTCATTTGCGTATTCATCTGAATACTGCCAGTCTGCATGCTCTGATGCAAAATTTGCGGTGCTGCCGCCTCCACGTGGAGAGCATCCTGCATGACCAGGTCAACCAGCCTGCGCGCACTGCCTGACCGGAAAGCGGCGAGGTATGACTGAAGCAGCTCCTGCTCATACTGACCATCCGGAAGACGCAGCCTTACCTGTCTGCCTGTGCGCCTGCATTCTGCGAGCGCCGATCTTGCACGAGCAAGTGCCGCTTTTACAGCGCCTTCACTGCAGTCCAGCCATTCGGCCGCTTCCTTCGTGCTGTAGCTTAGAATATCACGCATGATGTACACGGCCCGCTGCCAAGGTGACAGCCATTCGATGACCGCCGCCATCGCCAGTTCCAGCTCCATATTATACCGGTCAACGTGCTGCTTTTCCGAAGGAAGACGTTCAGCTGTACGCTGTGAGGCAGCTTGCTGACGGTTCTGATCCACCCACAAATTACGAGCCGTCCGAATCATGTAAGCTTCCCAGCACAATGTCGGTGGCAGCTCCTGATTCTGTCCGCTTGCGCGGCCCAGAAGCTTCAGACAAGTGCTCTGCAGCAGATCATCTGCATCCCATTGCGAACCGGTTAGTGACAGGCAGTATCTGCGCAAGGAAGGCAAAACCTTCTCAAGCTCGGCATACGTTTGATTTGGTTTAGTAATTCGCTTCATCCATTCGGATTTCACAAAGGCCATGTGGTTGGGGCCCCCCTTTGTTCAGTCCTTGGTGTTACATCTAGTAGACGTAATCAGCCAAGGAAAGGATACGCACATTTTTTTCTAATCATATATCAATTCATTGTAAGGAGCTACCTGCAGCCGAAAGAAGACCCCGCTCTCGAAGGAGCAGGGTCTTCTTGGGATGAAAAGTGTTACTTGGTAAGCGTTGCGAGCTTGTTCACTTGTTCCTGAGTCAATGCGCCTTCGTAAATACGAAGTTCGTCCATTTGACCCTTGAACGGTATATCCCAATAGTTAACGCCAAGGCCGAAGGTTCCGTTGTCCGTTGTGAAGATATCCGGGAAGTTCGTTCCCTCGAATTTGGCAGTGCCATTCACATAGAGTGTGATAACGCTATTATCTACTGAGAATGCAATATGAGTCCACTCGCCTGCTTTAATGGTCAGGCCTGCAGGCGCGTCATACCATCTTCCGCTTCCCGACCAGACCATTGTGTTATTGCTTGCAGGTCCGCTAGGCACAAGGCTTATCCAGTTGTTCGCATCTCTCGCACCAAAGAATGTCGTCGTGAAAGCAGTTACCTGATCCGGGTTCAGCCAGAGAGAAACGGAATACGAGCTGCCTTGAATCAGACCGTTCGGCAGGCGGATGCCGGATTCGCCATTAAATACTGCTGCCTTACCACATTTGCCGTCTGCGAATGTAATCGTACCGCCGGTATTATCGATACGGTTGCCTGTAACCGTTCCTTCCGCGAAGCTGCCGGTCTTCTCGCTTAGGTTGCTGTCGAAGGAATACTGGGCCGCAAGCGCTGCTTCCTTGATTGGCAGTACCGTAATGGAAAATGCTTTGGTTGCAGTTACGCTGCCCTTGGTGATCGTAGCGGTCAAGACAGCTGACACCTTGTCGCTTCCTGCTTCAGGACGATTAATCACACCCTGATCAGTTACGACGCTGGCATCAGAGGTTGACCAGCTGATCTGTGCATTCAAAGCGCCAACAGTCGGCAGCTTTAGATTCGTGATCACTTTAGATGTATCACCAAGATTGAGTTCTTCTTTAATTGCAGCAACAACCTGCTCATCAGTTCGCTCCTGCTGTCTGCTTCCCCAGATCGAAACGCCATCCCCGGATACTGCCGTGAACGTCATGACATACTGCTCAGCAGCAGCATCCCAGCCGCGGACAAATACACCCTTGTAGGTTACACCGTCCAGCGTCAGCTCAGCCTGATTATGTCCGGTCTTCTTCCAGGTGCCTTCTACAGCGCCTGTAACCTTGTTGTTCTTGTGCAGCCGGATATAGTCCGAGTAGATAATATCAGGTGAATTGTGGCTGCCATGGTTGATGAATTTGTAGTCGCCTGCCAGGTCCTGCTTATTGACTATCGCCGCTGTTCCGCCTGTGTAACGGTATGGCGCAACAACCGGCCAGCCGTCTTCAGTCATGAAGATTTCATGGACGCGCAGCTCATGCATTTCGCCGGTCTGCGGGAAACGGCTGTGGAATACAAGGAACTTCTGGCCTGTTTCCTCATCATAATAGACAGAGTTGTGGCCCGGGGAAACATAACCGGTCCCAATACCTGTTCCAGGATCTCCAACTTTACGGTCAAACAGGTAGTTACTGATCAGCTTGTTGCCAAATGGCGCGTTATCCGTGTCACCAGGAAGCACAGCATTTTTACCCTCTGAGTCAACATAAGGTCCCGTAGGATTCTCCGAGCGGAAGAAGCGCATGTTGTACGCGCCGTCAGCACCCAGCCAGCCATAAGTGACATACAGATGATAGTAGCCTGTCGCCTCATCGTATTTCACATAAGGGCCTTCACCAGACTTATAATATCCGCCGGAAATCTTCGTGCCGAAGTAGCGGTCGATCAGACGGCCGTCTTCTGTTGTTCCATCCTTACCAGGATAGATGGCTTTGCCTGTAGCCGGGTCAATCTCCAGGATGAAGATCCCGCCTGACCAGGAACCATACGTCATCCACAGCTTGCCGTTCTCATCGTAGAACAGGTTCGCATCAATAGCATTCGGGAACAGCGCGTTATTATAGGAGCCATTGCTGTTGAACCAGCCGGCTCTTACGCCTTCGATCTTGCCGTTGTCAAGCAGCTGCTTAATATTCGTATTCTCCCACTGCTTATTCACATCACTGTTCGCATCATAGGCCTCATCTCTTGTGAAGCCGGAGTAAATCAGCGTATCCGCATATTTATACGGCCCCTCAATTGTCTTGGATACAGCCAAGCCAATCGCGGAACGAATATACGTGGACGACGCGCTGTAATACATCAAATAGGCGCCCTTCGTGCCATCTTCGTTGATGTACTCAGAATTCCAGATCACATCCGGAGCCCATACGGCAAACCCGCCCTTGCTGTCTGAATCGTCTTCCCCGGCCCATTCGAAGGATTCCGCCAGGTTCGCTGACAAATCACCGTACAGCACATTGTTCGGCGTGGTATAGCCATTCGTAAATGTCGTCCAGGAAACAAGATCCTTGGATTTGGCTGCCTCAATATGCGAGCCGAATACATAATAAGTATCGTCAACCTTAATGATGGATGGATCATGAACGGAAACATTTTTGAATTTCGGTGCTTCCCCATTCTGAACTTGACCAGGCCGGTTCCCCTGCTCCTGCTCTTTCCCCATAACTGCTGAAGGTAAAATTAATGAAAATGTTAACAATAAAGCTGCTATGTTTCTCAGTGCTCTTTTGCTCATTTAGACAATCTCCTCTCTCGCCAAGCTGGATGTAAACGCAACCAATTCTAAACCTGGGTTGTGCCTCCGGGCATTTGCTTCTAGGTGTCTTGTCTTGCTGCCGCATGTGCTGACTGCTTTGGGTAATACGTACACTTCCGAAATACCATCCCCTATCTTCAAGGACTTTGAGACCTGGTCGATAAACCGCTTCCAATAATATATATGTTAACGGATTCACCAACAAGTGAATGATACTATATTTTCCGGGATCTATCAAGGGATACAATGTGTATCCTGGAAGCTTCTCACAGAACTGGCCGGTCGATCAGTTCCGACGGAGGCGCATGACAGAGCGTTTGGCCTTCGCCCGGAGCCATACGAATAGTAATAAGGGCAGCAGTACAGCGTAGACAAGCATCAGGAACGGACGGAATTTAGCCAGCTCCACCAGCTGGTTGCTGCTTTCGAAGAACCAGTACGAGCATACAAGCCCTGATAAGCCGACTGGTCCGGTGACGATCCTTGCGCTCGCGATATTTGCCAATCGGTGAACAGCCAGACTAACGGCGTAAATATACAAGCTGATTTTCACAAAGACGTTCAGCATCCACACTGCTAAGATTGGAAGGTCCAGCCTGTCCAGAAAATCCGTTATTCGGATCTGTCGGATCAGCATGTAGGGCGGGTCAAAGAATAACGAAGCCAGCTCCGGACCGAACACAAGCAGCGATTCAATTAATAGGATACCGAGCAGCAAAGTGCCCAATGCCAAGCCATAATATGCGCTCCTTAACCGAAATGCAGGATATGGCGCTATGAACGGCAGTACAATGATCTCGGACAGTCCTCCGAATGCATACAGAGCTGATTTTAACTGGCCAGTCACGTTCCACTCCAACGGATCGATATTGCGTATATCAGCCTGGGTTCCAAGCATGAGCGGCAAAGAAAGCACCAGCACTGCCAAGACGGGAAAAAACAGCTGGGCGAGTCTGGCGACCGCCTCAATGCCATCACGCGCTGCATAGTAAGCAGCTAAAGCAACCGCAAGTCCTGTCACTTCAATGGGGGTGGTCGGCAGCAGCAGAATATTGGTCAGTCCAATAATAAAACGTATATCATGAGCGAGCATGAACAGGAAATAGGCCAGGTAGGCCAGGACAATCACCCTCCCTGCCAGCGGTGCCCGCTTAATCAGAACCAGGAACAAATCCTCATTCGGAAACCGCTTGGACAGACGGTACAGCATCCAGATGATTGGACCCGTTATCAGAACACCTGCGATATAACCGACCCATGCCCCTTCCCTGGCCGCTTCCATCATAACGACAGGAGGATGCTTCAGCCCAACTACGAGAATGATCAGGGCAGTTAGCATGACAACCTGCATTCCGGAAACCTTCTGCATACTCATCACTCTCTCTTCAAATCGTAAGCTTCTCCAGCCAATTCCCCAGCTGCGGCAGCCTCTGGATGACCCGGATGAGCACCCAGCCTATCCCGGCAGCTGCCAGTAAGGCTCCATATAAATACCTGCTGCCCCTAGATCCATTCTTAAGAGCAGACAGGTCAAGAACGACGAACAAGGCCATAACGAAAACCATTTCAAACAAGGCGCCCCACATATCAGGAATTCACCTCGACGTGCTTGCGGATAATACTATTGGAGACAGTGCCGGTGTGCTCTATGTTAAAATCGATCTCAAAGTAGACATCAGCCGTGCTGTAGAGCTCAAACCAATCCTTCTTATGTTTCCTCCAGAACGTATAGTTACGGTCTCGAACTCTGCTCCCAAGGCCGATCGGGTCGGCTTTCAGCTTCTTCAATTGGCTGACCACTCCCTTCATTGCTTCCCTCACATGCTCCTCCGCATCCTTCTCCAGCTGCCGATTCGCTATACCGGTAGAAATATTTTTGGCCGTCGTGTCCTCCATCACGGAGCCTTTCGCCATAATCTTGATTCGGAAGGAAACCTCATCTCCCTGAATAACCGGACGAACATCCACTTTATTTTGTTGAAACTGGAGTACGATATATCCCTTCTTCTCTGGATAGTCAAGCGTAATCGACGGCAGCCGGTTCATTTGGTTCAGCCACAGCAGATACTTGGCATCCTCTTCCCGGAATATACTGACCAGACGGTCCTTCTTCATGACGCCAAGACCGGTCATCTGGATCGTCTTATCCTTCTTCCCTTCCGAGCCAGGTTTTGTTTCAGCCATCTTCATTACCGGCAGAACAGGGTCTTCTCCTTCCTTCAGCAAATCTTTCATGAAGATATTCAGCAGCAGCTGCTTACTGAAGCTCAATGAAGCAAGTTCACGTATCACCTCGGAGGGCAATTGCTCAACAGGCGCCTTGGCATTAAGCAGATCGAGCGCTTTACCTTCTGCGATGACGGGAAATACCGTCAAGCGGTTTTGCGGAGCCCGAATAAGAATATCGATAACAGAAACAATGCCTTCCTTCGCCAACTCCTCACCTAAGACAATCACGCGGCGATGGGAAAAATTCAACACTCTTGACAGACGCTGCTGAAGCTTCTCAAGAGCACCGCGCAATGTCTTGTCTTGCTCAGAATCCAGATACCAGCTCTTCTCACCGCTTGTGCCGCCGCCGCCTCCCTCAGGCCCTCCCATCTGACCGGGCAAAGGGATTTGAACGCCTACCCTATAACCATCCCCTTCCTTGTCGGCAGCGGAAGCGGCCACAAAGGCAACATCGTTAACTTCCCTACGATCCCAGCAGCCGCCAAGTAGCATTAGCAGCATAACGGATACAAGGAATCTCTTCCCGAGCTTCATACCGCACCTCGCTTGATCAGGTTTTATTCGGTCTGTTAAGCCTTCTGCCTTCTGCCTTCAGCCGACCCGCTATACGTTATGGGGCGCGTCTTCATTTTTCTCCACGGCGCCCTGACGAATATATCCTTCAGTTCCTTACGTCTAAGCGGGGCGTAGCCTGACATATAGGGAACGCCGAAGGAACGCAACTGGCACAGATGGGCAGCAATAATGTACGTACCAATCATAACGCCGTATACGCCAAGCACGCTGGCCGCAATCATAAGCGGGAACCGGAGCATGCGAACCGTAATAGCCAGATTAAATCGAGGTATAGTGAACGAGGCAATACCGGTCAGTGCCACGATAATAACCATTGGCGCCGAGACAATACCTGCTTGTACAGCCGCTTGGCCGATTACAAGAGCCCCAAGTATGCCAACGGCTTGGCCAATTGTTTTGGGCAGCCGGATGCCTGCCTCCCGCAGGGCTTCGAAGGAAACTTCCATAATCAGCGCTTCGACAAGCGCCGGGAAAGGGATGGCTTCGCGAGCGGAGGCAATGCTGTACAGTAGATTGGTTGGCACCATATCTTGGTGATAGGTTAGAACAGATACATATATCGACGGCAAATAAAGGGCGACAAACATAAACACATACCGCAGCCAGCGCAGCAAGTTGGAGATGTAGAAACGTTCATAGTAGTCCTCACTAGCCTGCATGAGCAGCCAGAAGGTAGTCGGGCCGACTAGGGCGACCGGTGTATTATCTACGAGAATGCAGAACTTCCCTTCTAACAGATGAGCAACAGCCGTATCAGGACGTTCAGTATAATGCATCTGTGGATAAGGAGAATAAGGATTGTCCTCAATTAACTCTTCGATATATCCGCTTTCCAGGATCCCGTCGATCTTAATCGACTGCAGCCTTCTCGTCACTTCCTGAATGACTTCCGGATCTGCGAGCTTATCATGATAGGCTAAGATCACATTAGTCTTTGTTTCTTCCCCGATCGTGAAGGGTACCATCTTCAGCTTGGTTGTTTTCAGTCGAAACCGGATCAAGGCTGTATTAGTCTGAATATTTTCTGTAAATCCTTCCCGGGGACCCCTTACTGTCGCCTCTGTCGGCGGCTCCTCCACTGCTCTTCTGTTGCCGCCTCTGACGTTAACGGTAACAGCATATGGCTGATTGCTTGCCAGTAAAGCGGCCTCGCCATTCAGTACTGCCTCCGCCACTTCCCCGACTGTCTCGGCCCTTGAAACCTGACTGTTCTCAACTGCTGCCGCGGAAGCCAGGTCACGGGTCAGAAGAGGCTGAAGGGTATGTTCCTGCAGCTCCTCTGTATTGATAAGTCCAGCCAAATATACAACAGCAGCTTCATAGCCCTCCGAAGTAGGAACCTTACGAATAATTAAGTCGTTGCATTTGTCGAACACCCCTTGAATATTCTCAATATTCCGGGACAAGTTGAGCTCTAATGAAGCTTGAAGCTCTTCCTTCCCTTCCTTATCCAGTCCCTTTCGTTCGGTCACGCTGGTCACCCCCTTTGCGTAAACCATATTTTCCCCTCTGCCCGGAAAATTATGTATAACAAAGCAGGCATAACAAAAAAGACGTCTGCCTAAGCAAACGTCCCAGGATAGTGCCTGTTCAAGACACCAACTTTAATAATCCCTCTAATCTTTGCGAAGCCAGCAATTCAACACCCTCGTAACCTCAGAAGCTAGAACCGGTTTACTAATGTAGTCTTTCATCCCCGTCCGCAGGCACGCTTGCCGGTCCTCTTCTCTTGCAAAGGCAGTGACTGCTATGATGACAGGCTGCTTGGTTCGCTCCCTTGATAAAATGGCTGCTGCTGCTTCATATCCGCTCAGTTCAGGCATCTGCAGATCCATAAATATCAGATCATACAGCTCTCTTTCCGAAGCCTGAACAGCTTCCCGGCCATTAACAGCAAGCTGAGCCTGTAGTCCGTTCTTTTGCAGGAGCTTAACCATAAGCGTGCGGTTAACCTCATTATCGTCTGCCACCAGAATCCGAGGGGAGTCAACAGACTGTGTATCCGTCGTTGTGTAAGCAAGTATCTGCTCAGCATTCTTGTCTGACCTATCTGACCGGATTATATCTGCAGCATTATGTGGATGAACATCATCAGCCGCAAGGGTTAATGGAAGTGTGAAATAGAACACAGAGCCTAAATCCTCCCGGCTGTCCACTCCAATAACTCCACCCATCAGCTCAACCAGCTTCTTACATATTGCTAGACCCAAACCTGTTCCGCCATACTTGCGGTTAAGGGAGGGATGCAGCTGCGAGAAGGACTGGAATAGCAGCTCCTGCTTATCAGCCGGGATCCCGATTCCGGTATCCTCAACATAGACACTAAGAAATTCAGCTGTTTGGTCTCTGCCTGTCTTCATGAAAGCCGTTATAGACACACTGCCCTGCTCGGTGAATTTGATCGCATTTCCAACAAGATTCACGAGCACCTGCCGGAATCTGCCTTCGTCTCCAATGATGAGATGAGGAAGGTTATCATCAATGTGACAGGTGAATGAAATCCCCTTCTCAGCTGCTCTGGGGGAGAATAGCTCCATTATTTCGGCTATTACCTTCCGAATGTCAACCCGCTCGAAGCTCAGGTCCATCTTGCCTGCTTCCAGCTTGCTGAAGTCCAGGATTTCGTTAAGGATTCGCAGAAGCGAGCCGCAGCTTGCTAGAATTGTCTCCATATAGCTGCTCTGTTCCTCTGTCAGCTCCGTGTCCGCCATCAAATCCGCCATACCCATTATTCCATTCATTGGCGTGCGGATTTCATGGCTCATGACAGCAAGGAATTCAGATTTAGCCTGATCCGCCCGTTCTGCTGATTCCTTGGCTCGAAGTATTTCCTTCTCACTGGTAATGTCCCGGAACACGACCACAGCTCCTCTTACTTCACTCTTATCGATAATAGGAGTGACCTGGTAATCAACCAGAAAGCTCGAGCCGTCCCGTCTCCAGAATACGGCTTCACTGTGACGGTAGACACGTCCACTAACAATCGCATTCAGTATCTGTGATTCTTCGAGCTGCAGAAGCGAACCAACGGGTGCAATCTGCCTAAGAAGTCCTTCATGAGAGAGCCCTGTCACTTCACCATCAGGATAACCAAACATACCAGCGGCAGCCGGGTTCATGAAGGTTGGGCTGCCTTCTGCATTAAAACCGATTATCCCTTCCGATACAGCGCTGAGAATTAAATTATACTCGTTGCTGAGCTTCTCAATCTGAGCAATATACCGTTTGCGCTCGGTAATATCATACGATATTCCAAACACGCCCACTACTTCTCCGTCAACGACAATAGGGATATTCGTCGAGTTAATCTCAATCGGATGACCGTTCTTATGAATAATAGTCAGGTCATAACTCTGCGGCTGTCCTTTGGTGGCAAGGCCAAAATGATACAGCGTCTTCGGAAGGTCCTTCGGGTCTACAATCGGTCCCCAGTACATGCCGATTAATTCATCGAGAGAGTAGCCGGTCAGCTTCTCCAGATTGGGATTAGCCGTTTCGTAATCACCATTGAGCTTCATGGAGTACACGGCTGCCGTATTGTGGTCAAATAGTGACTTATAACGCTGCTGGCTTTCCTGTAACAGCTTGTCCGCCTTACGGCGTTCGGTTATGTCTCGGGATATAGATATAATCTCCTCTATTTGCCCCTTCTCATTCTTAATGGAGCGGCTGGTTGTCTCCAGCCAAACATACGTCCCGTCTTTGCGGCGCACCCGGCAGATGCCTTTCTCCTGCTGCGCCTGCTGATTTAGGACCAGAAACTCACGAATACTGTCCTGATCCTCAGGATGAATAAGGTCAAATGCAGCAAGTCCAATTATCTCCTCAGGTTCATAGCCAAGCAGTGTTCTGCATACAGGAGATGCGTACGTGACCGTTGCCCGGTGATCGGGCTTGTGCCTTGTGATCCAATCCACCGAAGCTTCCGCAATCAGCCGATGCTTGCGCTCACTGGTGCGGATTTGTTCCTCTAACTCATGCTGTCTGGTCTTGTCTTGATTGACCCCAATAATCCTGACAGATCTTCCATCCTGATCGGTAAGCACTTCCCAAACCCCATGCAGCATACGTACACGGCCGTCCGGCAGCAGAAGCCGAAAGTTTATCTCCCCGGACATGCCTTCAGTAACGGCTCTGGTCAACTGTTCTTTTACTCTTAGCAGATCTTCAGGATGTACCAGGGACAAGAAGGGATCTGGCGATGTTTCTTCGGCTTGGATGGCATTAGCAAAGATATGGCGAAGTTCCTTGGTGTAATAAAAGCGTTCGGTCCTGATATCCCATTCCCACGCCCCGTACTCAATTAAACTTTGGGAATAAGCTTGAAGAATTTCGTTCTTGCGCCGCTCCGTGATATCACGTCCAACTGACATAAGATGAACCTCAGAACCACTTCCTGGCTCACCCTCTATGAGCCGGTCCGAGAATTCGATCCATAAGAAGTGTCCGTCCTTGTGACGCACTTTACTGACTCGCAGGGAATCATACACGGGCAAGTCGAGTGAAAGCGCCGACGGCTCATCATCAGTAAATTCATATTCAGAGCGGTGCCGCCCAATCATCTCTTCTTCTGTGTAGCCAAGAATTGTGCGGCAGGATGGTGAGATATGCACGATAATATCATTCGAATCATAGAAGCAGACAAGCTCTTGGCTGTGATTCAGCCATAGCCCGCTCCACTCCGGCATGCCCTTAACCTCTGAATTATTCATGGTTGACAAGATTCCCCCCAAAGCCAATAGTGACTGCTTCTGCTGATTATCCCAGCTGCTGCAGGAAGGAATCGACTTCTTCTGATGTCGGCATACCCTCTTGAGCGCCAAATTTAGTTACCGCAAGTGCCGATGCCAGAGCTGCATAACGGATGGCCTCCTCAAGCCGGCACCCCTTCGCGATTGCTACCGCGAGTGCCGCGTTATAGCAGTCCCCGGCTCCAGTCGTATCAACAACCGGTACCTGGTGGGCTGGGATCAGCTTCACCTTGCCAGCAGGATCCAGGAACGCAGAGCCTTCGCTGCTTAGTGTTGTGATCACCTGCCCGGCTCCCTTAAGCTTCATACTGAGCATTCCTTCCATCAGCTGGCCAGCTTCCGCCTTCAAACCCGCATAACTGGTCAGCTCAGTCCGGTTCGGTGTGAAATAGTCGATACATGCAAACAGTTCATCAGGCAGCGGCTGAGCAGGGGCAGGGTTTAATATAACTGTCTTCCCGTACTCCTTCGCTCTGCGGGCTGCATACTGTACAACAGGAATGGGGATTTCCAGCTGAAGGAGAACAATATCCGCCTCCGCTAGCAGGTGCGTATGCCGCTCTATATCCTCAGGACTTAAGGTGTGATTCGCACCAGGCACCACGATGATGCTGTTGTCGCCTTGCGCAACATAGATGGAGGCGATTCCTGTTGCTGCTTCTGAAGTTTGCTTGACACCCGATACATTCACGCCATTATGCATGAGACTGTCCAGCATTTGCCGGCCGAAGGTATCGCCACCCACAGCGCCGATCATTGAGGTATCCGCACCGAGCCGTGCAGCTGCAACAGCCTGGTTCGCCCCCTTCCCGCCAGGGATGAAACGGACTCGTTCACCAAGAAGCGTTTCTCCCACCTGCGGGTATCGTCCGGTCTCAACTACTATATCCATATTAATACTGCCTATCACGACTATCTTAGGTTTCTTCATTCCTGCCTCTCCCCTGCCCTGCTGCCTTCTATAGTAGTTACTGATTACGATTCCTTAGCCCTCATTATATGGGTTGCTTGTGGAAATTTCCATTCCTATCCCTTCGTTCCCGCCGTCAGGTCCATACCTTCAATAAAATAACGCTGGAAGAAGAAGAACAGCAGAATAACGGGCAGTAGAACGAGAAGCGAAGCAGCCATCAGATAATGCCACTGTGTATCGTTCGTTCCTTTGAAGGTCTGCAGGCCGATCTGCAGTGTATAGAGTGCTTCGTCATTAACGTACAGCAGCGGGCCGAGGAAGTCGTTCCATGCTCCGTTGAAGGAGAATATGGTGATTGTCGCAATAGCTGGCTTGGCTAACGGCAGCATGATTCTTGACCAAATCCGCAGGTGGCTCGCCCCATCGATCTTCGCTGCCTCGATAATTTCGGTAGAGATCGTCATATAGAACTGCCGCAGCAGAAAAATGTAGAACGCGCTCGCAAAGAAGGGCGGGACGATAAGCGGCAAGTAAGAGTTCATCCACTGCAGCTTCGAGAACAGGATATACTGCGGAATCATCGTGACAAAGCCGGGAATCATCATCGTAGCAAGTACGACGGCAAACAGAACATCTCTGCCCTTGAACCTGATTTTGGCAAAGCCGTAGGCAACGAATGAGTTGGACAGCACACTTCCGATAACTACGAATACCGTTATGATTAGCGTATTCACCAGCCAGAGGGTGAAGTTCGCTGCCGGTGATGTCCATGCCTCTACATAATTTTTAAAGTGGAACTCCTCCGGAATAAAGGTCGGCGGGTACTGCATAATCTCTTGCATCGATTTCACAGAGGTTGCAAACATCCACCACACCGGGGATAGAATAATGACGGCTCCCGCGGTCAGGATCAGGAAGACCAGGAGATTCGCAGTCCGATTCCTCGATCTGCGGCCGCTGAGGCGGGCCGGCTTGCCAGCATACACACGTCCACTCATCAGCGGTCACCCCCTTCGTAATAGACCCATCGCTTGCCCAACCATAGATTAATGAGGGTAAGCACCATAATAAAGGTGAACAGCACCCAGGCCATTGCCGTTGCATAGCCCATATCGAATACTTCAAAGGCCTTATTCCACATATGCAGGTTGTAGAAGACGAGTGAGTTCTGAGGTCCCCCGTCTCCGCTCTCCGACATGACATAGGCCTCCTGAAAAACCTGAAAGCCTCCAATCGTGCTGGTTACAATATCGAAGAAGATGATCGGAGTAATCATGGGCAGCGTAATTGTGAAGAAACGCCTTAGCGGCCCCGCCCCATCCAACTCAGCAGATTCATACAGCTGTTTCGGAACGCCCTGCATGCTGGCCAGATAGAGGAGCATACCGCTTCCCACTCCCCACAGCTTCATGAGAATAAGCGCAGGCTTCGTCCAATCCGGGTCAAACAGCCAGGCAGGACCATCCACTCCAAACCAGCCAAGCACGGTATTAACAAGCCCTGTAGATGGGCTAAGAAGCTGCATCCAGAGCAGGTAGACACCAACACCCGACAATACAGCCGGCAGGTAATAGACTGTCCGGAATATACGCTTGCCAGGTATGGTCTGATTAAGCAGTGATGCCAGGATGACGGCGCCGGCTGTGGTGAGAGGAACCATAAAGGCCACATAGTATAGGGTGTTGTAAAGCGATATCCAGAACAAGCTGTCGATCGTTAACATTCGCTCATAATTGCTTAACCCAATAAAGTCCATTCGGGAGGTTATATTATAGTTCGTAAAGCTTGCATACAGCGAGAACAGCATCGGACCAAGCGCAAAGCACAGGAATCCGACCAGCCAGGGGGATACGAATAACAGCCCCTGCATCGTTTCCTTGCGCTCGATCGTCAGCCATCTCTTCCTGGGCGCTGACTGTCCGGTATAATGACCTCTAGATGATACGGATGGCCGCAAGGCTGAGCGGCCAGTCTTTGTTTTCATCGCATGCTCTCTCCCTACTTCGCCAGGATTCAAAAATATAGAACGGCGGCTTGTTCGCTGCCGCCGTTCTGATTGCACTACTGTTTGTTTCTTGCGACCAATGCTTCCACATCTTCCTGTGCCTGCTCGAGGGCCTCCTCAGGCATCTTGTCACCCTGCAGCGCCGCATCCGCCTGCGGATTCAGCAAGCTGCGGTAATCCGGCGCGAAAGCGGGAATCGGGAACATCTTGGTCACATCCAGATTGCGGACAGCCTCGGAGTATACCATCCTGCCTGTCTCACTAAGCTCATCACTGCCCGCCGCTTGGCGTGAAGCTTCAATATTGGCGATATTGTCGAAGTTCTTCACCGCCCAATACTTCTGCGCCTCCACATCGGTCAAATACTTGATGAACTCCCATGCTTCGTCGGGATGATCTGATCCATATGGAATCTCGACTACAAAGCCGCCGCCCGAGCTGTAATGACCAGAGCCTTCCTCATACTCCGGGATTGGAGCAATGCCAAAATCAACATCCTGACCATAATCCCTCAGCTGTGTGTAGAAGGTCGCCATCTCAATGATCATACCGACCTTACCCGCGATGAACGGGTTGGACTGCTGCTCACCAAATTCCGCTTTATAAGCATTTACGGTCGATGAACCCAGCCGGTCCGTCCAGTTATTAATCCACTTCAAGGCTTCGACCTTCCTCGGTGTATGAATCGTTACATTGCCTTCCTGATCCACGAACCCGCGCCCGTTATCTGCATTGATCATCCAGCTGTCCCAGCCCCAATTGCCCCATGTCGGGTAGAAGCCAATCCGTTCGTAACGGTCTCCGTTCTTCTTGTCCAGCTTCTGTGCATATTCCTCAAGCTCCGCCCATGTGCCCGGCGGCTTCTCCGGGTCCAGGCCAGCTTCACGGAAGGCTTCCTTGTTGTAATAGAGGAACCGGGTGTCTGTATTGAACGGAAGGGCATAGGGTTTTCCCTCATGCGTCACAGCCTGCCATAGCTCGGGGAAGAAGCGATCCTCCACCGGTTCCTTCCGGGTATAAGCGCTCAAGTCGGCAGCCTGCTTGTTCTCAGCCCGCTGGGCAACAGTTGCAATATCATTGACAATGACATCAGGCGGATTGCCTGCTGCGATTGCTGCCAGATTTTTAGTCCAGATATCCCCCCAAGGCAGGTATGTATGCTTAACGGTAATCCGGTCCTGTGACTGGTTAAAGTCCTGAATGATCTTCTCAATAATCGGCCGGCGTGTTTCCGAGCCCCAGAAGGTCCAGAAGTCCAGTTCCACCTTCTCAACTGCCTGGCTGTTAGAGGAATCCGTATTAGTGTTCGAACCAGCGTTCGAGCTGCTGCTGCCTCCTCCGCCAAACCGGCCTCCACAAGCCGATAATACAAGACTGGCCGCGACCAGCAGGACAGCCATTCTCGGCCAAGTCCAAGTCGTTCTCTCTCTCATTCTTCGTCTTCCTCCCAAATCTCAAGTATAAGCCCCCACAATTCCGCACAAACAGACGGATCTTGTATCGTATACCTATTTACCCAGCATGTCTTCCTCGTAATCTTCTGCAGCCTTACAAGGTTGAATGCGAAAAAACGGCATCCGAGAGTTGATTGCTCGAATGCCGCTATATAAATTTTTTTAGAGATTCGGAGGCCTGCGATGCAAGGTAGCCTGCTCGTAGCTGTATGCCAGACGGATTAATAAGCCTTCACTGAATTGACCGCCTATAAAGGTTAAGCCTGACGGTTCCCCGCATGCTGTGTATCCTGCTGGAACGGTAATGGAGGGGTAACCGGCTTTGGCAGGCGCGGCCACTCCATCGTGACCGGGCGACAACAGCACATCCAGGTTGTGGTTCGATAATATGGCGTCAATCCCGTTCTCTCTGGATTCTCGCAGATCCCTCAGCTTGGCCTGAATGTATTCCGGTTCCGTTAACGTTCCGCTCGTCCGTTCAGAGGCGATAAGCAGGTCCTGACCATAGGCTTCAATAAGCTCACGGTTATGACGGAAGTTGAAATCGATCATATCCCTCAGGCTGTGAACCGGAAGGTGAGGACTCAGCTTGGCCAGATAACGGTTAATAGCAGGCTTGAATTCATAGACCAAGGCCCGCATATCCCACTCCTGCCTCTCTAGACCAGTAATGGATTCCACTTCAACCATCTTCGCCCCAAGCTGCCGTAAGACTTCAATCTCTCTCTCCACCACCTGTTGATGCTCCGCCGGCAGCTTGGGAAAATTAGCATCCGGGGGGATTCCAATCCTGATCCCCTGAAAGCCGTTCTTCTGAAGAAATATCGTGTAATCGGGATAGCTCTTATTCTTCGCCATTAAGGTCGAAGCGTCTTCCGGATCATAAGCAGCCAAAACAGAAAGCAGGATCGCCGCATCCTTAACCGAACGAGCCATTGGGCCTGCTGTATCATGGGTGGGCGCCAGCGGCATGATTCCCCTGCGGCTGACCAGCCCAATTGAAGGGTTAAGCCCTACGATGGAATTCTCCACAGCCGGATTAATGATCGAACCCAGCGTTTCCGTACCTACTGCCACCGCCGCCAGGCTTGCGGCAACGGCTGCACCTGAGCCGCAGCTTGATCCGCCAACATCTAGCTTGCCGGGAGCATACGGATTACGCACACATCCCCCTCGCGAACTGAATCCGTTAGGAATATGGTGCGTGAGAAATTTGGCCATCTCGGACATATTCGTCTTACCCAGAATAATGGCACCCGCCTGCCGCAGCAGCCGGACAACATAGGCATCCTCACTCGCATAATGTCCAGTGAGCGCCAGACTCCCAGCGGTGGTATGCATAAGATCACAGGTATCAATATTATCCTTTAGAAGGATCGGGATGCCATGAAGAAGCCCGCGGTTCATTCCGGCTGAGCGTTCATGGTCCCTGGCTTCTGCAATGAGAATAGCCTCCGGATTGAGCTCTATAACAGAATTAATACAGGGCCCCGACTTATCATAAACGGCGATTCTGTCCATATAGGCAAGCGTTAGTTCCTTGGACGAGAATTCCCTATTCCTCATACCTCCCTGTAAACCGGTGATATCCGCTTCAGCCACATATGATGAAGAGCATTCTGCCACAGTTCAATCTCCTGTCTCTAGCGGTATGCAGTTTCATCCATTCTGCCCACCTGTCGACAGGTTTATAACTCTTATGAAAGCTTTATACCTTGTCCCCTGATACGTCAGGCTTCCCTTGTCTCCCTCTATAACCTCTCCAAACTGATTGGCGTCAACGCGCAGCTCTTTCCGGGTCCTGTCCCTAAACTCGAATGTAATGTAATGTTTTTCCCTCCTGCCTCTTACGCCACGGACTGCCACCGTTCTCTTCGCCACAACCGAACAGGCCACGATTCGTTCCGCATTGATCCGTTCATGCAGCACGTTCAGAAGCCATCTGATTACAAGGAATAAACAGATACCGCCGGTAAGAGACATGACAAATATAAACAATATATGAAAGTACCATGGCAGTCCCAGGAGCATATCGACAAAGCCTGTTAACGGCGCACTTGCTCTCATACCCTGATCTTCCTTTGTCTCATTATGTAACGAACCGAACGCCCTCAATATACCTTAACCATTAAATAGTCCAGACAGGCTGTCAGGATCGGGCACAGTCCCTCCTCATTGATGGTGATAGACCGTCTCCGGTAATCCAGTCCTTTCCCAAACTGAATCACAGCGATTTCCAGTCCGCTCTCGCGCTCCGTAACCACTGTGCGCCTGTGCAAAAGCTCTCTGGTTAGGTCCAATGTACGGTCTTCCCATAGAATCTCAAATCTTGGATTCAGCTTGATCTTCGTGATGTCATTCACCTGAGCGGAGGTTTCCTGCCCATTCTCCAGTATAGCTGCATTCCACTTGTTCCTGCCTAGCCAGATATGCCGGTCGATGAGCTGCACAGCTTGTGCGTGATTCGCGTCTTGTCCTTCTATATTCATGTCATAGGAATCCATTGCCCAGCAGATCAGCTGTGACAGTCTATTCCGGTAACAGCGCCTGATGCTCCCCGCCGGCTCACCGTTCTCGTCTCCAGCGTATATCGTAATCCATGCTGAAGAGAGCTTAACTACTGGCAGGGTATAGTGGAAGGTCTTCACGACTGACTGCCTTCCGCAGCGGTGAACTTGCAGCGAAGCACGTAGACCAGTTCGTTATTCTTAATCGTCTCTTCTACATCGCTAGTCGTCCCGCCGCTATTCTTGTTCCAGGCTAATAGCGCAAGATCATGAGTTTTCCCGGGAATAATCTCTTCGACGGGCAGCGAGTGCACAATGCCGCTGGTAAGATCTTTTAACGGCTGGGTCATTTCTGTCATAGCCAACCCCTGGTCCTCTCGTAACGCGATCGTTATCTTCTCCTGTTCAACGCTGTCAAGCTTCGAGAAGGTATAATACAGTTTGTATTCATGATTCGCCTGATGGGATGGATCTGCAGCATTTATAAATTCGAATGGGACTACACCTATCATGCTCGTGAATTTACCCTTGTCATACCTGTCAATCCAGGCATCAACCTGAGTAAATCTCTGGCTGCCCAGCTGCAGGTCATACACCATGGCGATGTCCACACCTCCAGCCTTCAGGATGGCATATTCCGCATTATCGCTTGGCAATTGAATAATTTTGCCCTTATCCAGGGGTGCTTGCTCTTTCACTTTTACGACAGCTTCTTTATCATCCTGCTCTATGACGGCCGGAGCCTCATTATTCTGACAGCCGCCAAGCGATAAGGAACCTATAGCGATCAGCAATGCAAGTATAAGTTGTTTTCTCAAGCTATCCCCACTCTCTAGTTATGACTTACTAATTATACCATATATGGTTCGTTAATGAGATTAAAAAAGGAACTCTTTCAAGAGTTCCTCCGGTTATTTTTTTCTACCTTGACGAGAAAAGGCGTGAAGAATAGCGCACAGACTGCAATTAACAGCACGAGCGCGAGGGTCCCGGGCAGTGGCTGCTCAGGAAAGTAGAGCATTCGCATAAGCAGCGGAAAGACTACTACCAGTAAGGAGACAGCAAACCGCGAGGCTAATGTGATGGTATGAGCGTGCTGGCATGCCGGACACACCATGGACCGGTACCCGGACAATGCGGAGACGGTTTTCAGTACATGGGGGTAGCTGAAGCGGCGGCCGCAGTTATTACATTTAGGCATAGAGCCCACCCTTCCTCAAGAACATGTCAATAGTTACCTTGATAAGACAACCACTATCATATAAGAAAAGCCTGTTTATCGCCACCCTTACCTGCTCACACCCTCGGAATCTTCCTTCTCCCATAAAGACAGCAGTACCCACACCACCGCAGCGATCAGCGTGGTGATGCCAAGCGTATACAGCAGGCGGGCTATATCTATCTTATATGAGACTGAATATCCGTAACCTCATGACTATCATCAACAAGATTAAATAAGAACGTGTAGGTATAGCCATGAACGGTATTGTCAGGTCCCCAAACCGCTGCTGCGGGTATGAATACAACCCCTTCCAGAATAATAACTGCCAAGTATACGCAGAGTATAATACCCTTCGGACTTATACGATTTTTAAGCATAGTTCCCCCCTTCCTGTATGGTTAACCCTGTGGCTGTGACGTCCGTTGAAGCAAGGAGAGCATCCGTTCCTGTTCCTCCGGAAACGAGAGGGAAATATAGTCATAGAAGTCGCTGCGCTTGGCATAGGCTAATCTCTGCTTGCTTGAACCAGCGAGAAACTCGTTCAATTTACTGCTATCCTTTAAGACATCCAGATAGGGCAAGACTCTCTGGTCAATAAACTGTATAATCTGGCTGAATTTTTCGTCCGTGATTTTATAGACATTGCAGGTATGCCCCAGAATTTCCACTGCCTCGTCGGAAGCTTCATCCCTGCGGCGCATCTCTTCTCCATAGATATGCTTCACCCGCACAGTGCCCGAAGGCTCATCAGTAATGGTATGAATGAAGATTGCCGGGTATCCCAGAATCATGCCATCGTTCGTTTCCTGCCGGATCCCCCTTGCTTTCTTATTTTGCAGAACCCGCTGGGAGAAGAAGTAGGGCAAAATCTCGAGTGTCACCTGGTCGCCAGGCGTATTGTTGTTTGACCACATATGTATTTCAAGTCTAAGATCAGTTTCTTTATAAACCAGCTTGGGCCTGGAGCGAAAATATTTAAAGCCTTTAGCTTCATAATGCTTGCCTAGTCGATCACATACGGATTGAAATATTTCTTTGCAGGGTGTTCGGGAACCGTGATCAAATAATAACTGCTCCGGTTTTTGTGCCTGATTCATCAAGAAGCCCCCTTATTTCGTTGGATTAAGACAAAACCCGACCCCAGACAGCTCTTATCTAAGATCGGGTGTGGAATAATGCTTGAGCTACTTCCATAATTATACATGATATCCTGAAAAACTCTATAAAGTTTCCATAAAAAATAAAGAGAATGATTAACTGATCCCCCGGTATATTCCGGTTCTCAGCTCTTTACTGTAAGCTTCCAAGTCCGGCATCTCTGCCTCTACAGCATCGCTGATGGACCGCTCGATATCATAGGGAACTCTGACAAACTGCAGCTGAATCGTATCCTGTTCGCTGCTGTTTAACTTGCCCTGCAAAATAACATAGGAGGCTTGGGTGATATCCAGCGGATTGCCAACACTGCCAACGTTGAACAAGGTTTTACCGTTCAGATGCTGAAGGTAAGCATTATGAATATCCCCGTAGCCGGCAATCTCAGCCGCCGATTGGCTCGGACAGTGCTCGGAGCCTTCGAATAGAGAGAGCCGCTGATTGAGTTCATCCCAAGGCTGCGTACGCTCATACAAGCTTCTGGGCGACGCATGAAATAACCGGACCAGCTTGCCGCTCATCATGAATTCTATCGAGAAAGGAAGCGCAGCCAGATAGGACAGCCGCTGTTCCCCAAGCAGCCGCTGATGCCACTGAAGGGTCTCGCTCTCACAAGGCCTCGTTATAAAATCATCCCAATTCCCCTGTATAACCTGCTCGCACTTATGTTGAATGAGATCGACCACAGCATCCGAGTCCGGTCCCTTGCCGATCAAATCACCGAGACAGAAGATGGTCTTGACGCCCCGTTCCTCGATGTCCTTCAGCACCGCCTCCAGTGCGGGCATATTGCCGTGTATATCGGATATGATTGCTATCTGATCCATGCTTTCCCCTTTCCGTACATGCCTTATTAATGTTAGTTGTCCTGGACATCGCCCGGTTATGTTACTGCCCTTCTATTAACGAGCGGGCAATCTCATTGGCTTCCGCCTGCGTGCTGGCAGGACCAGCTATGTATCCATTCTCCATGTTATACCGCTTATCGAGCTCATCGAGCCAGATCCATACCCGGTCCAGCTCCTTGGATGCATATACAGTACCTTTTGTTTGGATAGACTTGTCACTGTTAAAGGACACAATCGTGCCGAAGAATCCGCTGCCCGATTCGGACAGCTTCACATCATAGGCCAAATCGTGGTCGACGGTCAGCCTGCCTTGAAAGACGCGGCTGCTGAATGAATGGCGCTGCACGTTTCCAACCAGCTGCACGACCGACTGCTTCTCCACACCTTCTTCGGTAGAGTAGATCACACTGGCTATTTCCTTATCCACCGCTGCCGGCTTAAACGCTGTATAGAGGAAGATAACGGCTGCGATCACGACAAGCGAACAAATGATAATGGTGATTTTCTTCATAACCACTCACTTTCTGCGCCATAAGCTCGCCCACAGGAACCTTTTCCCGAAGACAGGCTCATTCTGCGCATGCTCATTCATCAGGCGGACTTCTACTGGCTCAAAATAGCCAGACAGCAGATAAGTCAACCGCTCCTTGCTATACGACAATCCACTTCCGGAACCAACCACCCGGTAGACATCCTTGTCAGACCGTTCTGCGGCACCGCCTTCTTCCTCAAAACCCGGGGCGAAGCAGACTAAGCCTAAGTGGCCGCTTGGTCTAAGCTTGCTTGCCAGCAGGTCGACATATTGAATTCTTCTATGCGGCCATAGGTGATGAAACAAGCCCGAGTCATAGATTACGTCATACGGGATGTCAGGAAAACTGGTTGTAAATACATTACCAGCTTGAAAGTTTACCGTTATCTCTTTCTCGGCAGCCCTCTCTCTTCCCCATGTAATCGCTCGTTCCGAAAGATCCAGCGCATCAACTGTACAGCCTTGCTGAGCCATATAAATGGCATTCCGACCGGCTCCGCAGCCAAGCTCCAGGACTCGGCCTGGCTGGATTATCCCCATTTCAAAATAAGCGGCCAGATTCTCATCCGGGGCATCAACGAAAAACGGTATATCCCGGTCCCGGTCTTTATAAAATTCCTGCCACCGTTCTTCCTCATTACGAAACAAGTCATCCAGAAGCTGCATCAGTTCTTCCTGGTTACGTATTGTATCTTTCACGGCGTATACTCCCCTAGATAGAGCAGAAGCAAGCGGCTACTGCCGTTCGTTCTGTTCAATGATTTTATCCAGCCGGTCGATAATTCGATGATTATTTCACTTCTATTGACTGCTCCAGCAGCTCCTTCAGCTTAACCTGACGATAGGTGATAAAGGAGGTCATATACCGCTCCAGAACCAGCCTGTCGAATAGTCTGCCTACGATGCCAAACGGTGAAGAGAAGTCCAGAATATCCGTCATTATTGTTCCGCCTTCTGTTTCCTTAAACAGATGCGTGTGTGTCATATGCTTGAAAGCACCCTTCAGCATAATGTCTGCAAACATATAAGGCCTATTGTACTCCGTAACCTTGGCCTGCAGCTGCTGCCGGATGCCAAGATGTCTCGCTTCAAAGGTAACCGTCTCGCCGTTGCCGATTAATCCTGCAGTAACACCGCCAACAGCCCGTTCACGCGTATGCTTCCACACCGTCTGTGAATGAATCTCAATATTGCGAGCCGCATCAAAGCAAGCTTCAATTGGAGCTGTAACGAAAATTTCCTTGTGTACGTAAGCCAAATTCCATTATTCCTTTCCAATGAAGACACTAATACCAACTATTAGTAAGATTGCGGTAAGCACTACCCCAAAGGCGATCAAGAAGTTCAGCCAAAAAGGCCGCTCATCACCCTCATTATTTTCCATAACAGCAAGACGTTCATCAATCGACTTCAATGTCTCTTTAATCTCCCGCAGCTCCTGTTCACTGCTCATAATACCCCTCCTTGCTTCTACTGGCCTTCACAGCTGCCGTTTAAACTTCCACCAGTATCGAACGATATAGTAGACCAGTGATAAGATTAACCAAGCTAATAAGCTGCCCGCCAAACCGCCCCACTCAAATCGATAGACTTCCCCGAAGCTGACCTTATGCTGCAGATAATCCACTGATTCATATTCGTTTACAATATCAGGCACGTAGTACATGGTCATCAGATATCCGCTTACCCCTTGATAGGCCGTGTATACAAGATAGACAACTAGAGGAAAAAGTAGCGATTCCACAGCGATGCGTCTGTTCCATTTTTTCAATCGAAATCCCCCTGGCTGCATCAAGCCCAGCTCTTCATTCGTTCCTGTAATGTAGACGTGTGCAGCTCCAATTCAGTTTCATCCGGGTCCAGAAAATTTATAGCCCAGCCCCCGCCTCGTTGAACCGGTCCCCGCACAATCGGCACATTGTACCGTATCAACTCTTGCACTGCTTCATGGAAATCTTCTTCCTGTATATAGAACGCGATATGATCGGTTCCAATATGCTTGGTGCCTGCAGCCGGGAAATCGGGCCTATCGAGCAGACAGATCCAGGCGCTCCCCCACTCCAGATATGCATCCTTGTTCCCCTTGTGAATGACGCGCATGCCTAGCAGATCCCGATAAAATGCCAGTGACTGCTCCAGGCTCCGAACATTGATGGTCACATGACTAAACCCCTGTACCTTCACTGCTTCTCTCCTCCGCTGGATCTGTATATTGGATGTAACCGGTTCTTCTCAAGATCAATTCCGAGAATGGATTGAGGTCTGGGATTGGGCGGTCAAGCGGAAAATAAGCAAGCTCCAGCCCCTCGTCATCTTGAATGACGGGTTTCCCCTCCACCCCATGCGCTTCAAATACCGCCAACGCATTGTAAATTTCATCGCCATGAGGATAACGGTAATACATATCCTTGCCCGACAGGAGAGCAATGAACGTATACCTGCTTGCGGTAAGGCCAGCTTCTTCATATAACTCTCGCGCAGCTGTTTCCTCGAATGACTCTCCCAGCTCCATGGCGCCGCCAATCGTTCCCCAGTCCAGGCTGTCGGTCCGCTTCTGCAGCAGAATATGCCCCTCTGTATTCAACACAATTACACAAGCCCCTGCCATAATCAATGGCCTTGTCCCTACGAGCGCTCTAAGCTCACTTATGTATCCCAACGGTTTGTTCATCTCCTTGTCATCAGCTCACGGTTATGAAAATGGATAAAAACAAGGGGCGAATGTCGAATAACATGCCCCTTGTTTATTTGGAATCTTTTTATCCTATAAGTCAGTAAACGTATAGCTCACAACCATCTCGCCCCATGGCGCAATTCCTTCTTCCACAAAACCGGCTTTGGCATACAGCCTGCCAGCCGCATGATTGTCCGGATTATAGCCAAGCTTCAGTACCGCTGAGCGGTCCTTCATCTGGCGTATCTCTTCCATGACCAGCTGAAGGGCCTCTGAGCCGTAACCATAACCCTGGCGGTCACCCTCTATCATGAACCTGCCGATCCAATAGTTGCCGTCGTCAGCATCGATGCCGTACATGACAAACCCGACCATTTCCTCGGCCTTATAGATTCCTTTACAGACATACCCATGATAATGCGACTCTGCTAATGAATACAGGTTTGATGCGACAAAGCCTTCCTGCCCCTCCTTCGGCTTAAGCTCGATGCAGGCCTGCCAGTTTGTCTTGTCAATGCTTCGTAATGTGATCATTTACCAGAATTCCTCCTCTTATTGCGGCAGAGGAATCCCAACAAACAGACTCTCTACCGCTCTAACCTCTCAAGCCTTTCCTCCGTTACAACCGTTAACAGCTGATGAATGTTTGTTCTCATACTGCATCACTCCTTTCAAGATATAGGGCAATCTATACAGCGCTTCTCCCGCTCGTCAGAACAACCGATGTTTCCACCTGCCGCTCGGATATTTGCCAATACTGCTTCAGCAGGATGCTCTTCTCCTCTTCCGACACTAACTCAAACCCA
Organism: Paenibacillus sambharensis; assembly: GCF_003233845.1. Classification (GTDB taxonomy): domain Bacteria; phylum Bacillota; class Bacilli; order Paenibacillales; family Paenibacillaceae; genus Paenibacillus_I; species Paenibacillus_I sambharensis. Next base: position 67,546 of record NZ_QKRB01000028.1, on the reverse strand, counting down.
TTGCGGTGGTAGAATCGGATGGCCCAATCGGCAGCTGCCCAAGTACCAATAAGCACAGTCTTATCGGCTCTCTCGGTCAGGTGGCGGAGCAGCCGGGTTCCAATCCCCTTGCTTCTGCTTGTTGTCCGCACATAAGCATGCCTGATTAACGTGACATCCCCCTTATCCTGAATGCCCATCACCCCAATCAGCTCGCCCTCCTCCTCGTACCCCCAAAACTCAACGCCATCCTGTATTTCCCGCTGCAGCTCCTGTTCCGGCATGTAGGGCTCATGGTAGCGGTCAGCCGGGATAATCCCCCGGTAGGCTTGCGCTGCATCATTAATAATCGTATGTATCATGCCAAAGTCATCAGCCTTGCACGCTCTGATCAATGCAACCACTCCGATCCTATTCTGTTGACGGGTACCATTTGGGCTTAATCCGTTCAAAATAATCATGATCGTCCAGCACCCGGTTGATCTTCAGCATCATGGCCTTCATGTTGCCTGGCTGAACCTGAAGCGTCCATACAACAGAAGAAAACAGGCACATGGCAATGTATATGGCATATAGTCTCCAGAACAGCTCCGTTGGCGGCTGCTGCCTATGATAGCCATCGATCTGGCCGATCGAGTATGGAATACTGAGCTCCGTACAGAACATTCCAAGCTTCAGGAAATCATGGACCGGATCGCCCCAGTCATATCTCTCAAAATCGATAACGCCAGCCAGCTTCCCGTCCCTCATTACAAGGTTGGCGAGATGGTAATCATCATGCTGCAGACAATCCGGCCTGCCCTGCATGAGCGGCAGGTTCTGTTCAATGAAAGCCATAACTTGTTCATCATGCCGTATCCGTACACTTTGATTCAAATATGCCTCTATGTATCTTCTATGCTTGGCGGTTTTACGTTCATACCAGGATTCTGCTAAAGCAGGTGCGGCAAAATCGTGGATTTTCCTAAGCTCAGCTCCCGCATCCAGTCCGATTTGATACTGCTCCTGCTGTGTAAATTCAGAGATGACCTCCGCTGCTTCCTGGCCTTCTATGTATGAGGCAATTGTGTAACCCAGCTCAGGGGCCAGTCGGCCGATAGCCATCGGCTGGGCACACCGGATACCGCTGCCGTGCAGCTTTGCCATGAGGTCGAATTCTATCTGCTTACGTTCTTCAAGGTCTGTGGGAAAAGTCCGCAAGAGATAACGGTTAGTAAGATCTTTACCGGCACGTTCTGTAACGAGAAATTTTCCGTCACCGGACATTCCTCTGTATATAGGCCAAATATCGGCATCTGCTGAGAAGAGAGAGCGCTCCCCGATCAGCCTGATGATGTCTTCCTTGTTCATGAACATTAGGATTCCTCTCTATAGCACGTTGCCCGAAACAAATGCACACAGCTGGACCATATAACGGTTTGTCTTGATCATACCATAGAAATCCATTCCTTGGTAAAGAGTCCACATCAGGATCGTCAGGAGTGCATCATTCCTATGGCATGTTCAACTGCGGCAAACGAGATGAATCTTTTCCTGTCAGCCAAACAGCCCGCACTCGCTAATGATCTCTTCCGCACTAAGCAGCGTAGCCTCTTGTATGCCGATTTTATTTCTCTTCAGGAAAGATTGCACCACATGATAGCCTACCGAGTATCCGGCAAAAGGCGACAGGCCTACCGGCTGGTACCCCTGCTCTCGTGCGAACGTATCTCCAAACATATAGCTGCTGACCTCTGCGAAGCCTTTAATGGGTAATGCATTCTTCATAACTTCCAAGGAATAGGCCAGGTCCTCTTGGTTTATCGAAGTCACCCAAGGCCCCAGCAGTGTTTCTCCGTACAGCTCCTGTGCGAATGATTCTGCCAAGCCTTCAATGACCAGATAATCACCGACAGTTACATTGCCATGATCCCAGTTGAAATAAGAGAACCGGATATTATGATGAAACTCATGTGCTACAACTGCGGGCAGCCGCGGCAGATTATATGCATTGGGGTAAAGCATAATCTGTATGAAGCCTGGTATCCCTCCGAAACCCGTATAACCATGCTGCAGCTCCAGCTTGACCGGATCGGCAACATACAGCCCAAACACCAGCCGGCCCGCACGGCAGTTGAGGTTGTTCTTCTCTGCATAGGCAAGACAGTGCCTCAAGGTATCCTGCGCTGTCTCCATAGCATGCCGCTCCCTTAGCATCTTCACCGCAGTCCTTCCCATTGCCGTCTCTGACAAAGGCAGGTAACCAAGCATACCGGCTGCCATCACGACATCATAGCCACCGGGCTGCTTGGCCTTCAGCGGTACTTGAATGGTGCTCCACATCTTCTCGAAGGGCTTCATCATCTGATAGCGAAAATAATCCTCTCTGCCTTCATTCAGTGCATATAAATGATCATATTGTTCAAGTGTATTCGCTAATACAAGCTCCATGTCTATCACGCTCCCTGACCCTACTCTAATGGATCACGCAGCGTTAGGGTCAAGGGCAAGTCCTTATTTCCTTGGTGCCAGTGGAATATACAAATCAACTTTTGCCTTGCCCTCCGGATCCTCTGCAGGATTGTTCATACAGAACTCCAGGCAGTGCCTGTCATCCGGTTCATAGATGCTGTTAGGAAGCCACTGGCCATATATGCTCTGGTAGGCGATCGCCAGTTTATCAATAGTGTCGTAGAAGGAATACAGGCCGTACAGGCCTCCGGGAAGTGTGCGGAATTGCACCTCTGAGCCCCCCTCTTCCCTTGCATCCGGCGGAATGGTCACACAGGCATCATACCGGCAGGCGTACTCCTCTGTAACGCTTGGATCATCAAGCGAGATGCCAATGTACATATGTGCCGGGGGAAAGAAGCCTCTGCCTGCAGCCCACGAACCTATTTTTCCCCAAGCCTGATAGGTGTCCAAATAACTTCCAACATGCCTTACATAGGCGACTTCCATATCCTTCAGTTCTGTAATCGTTACATTCATTTGCCATACCCTCCTGAGAAAAGAATAATGATGAATACCTTCATCATAACGCGGAGGGATGGCTGATTCTCCCTGCTTATTGCCGTCTACTGACGGTATATTGCGGTTCTGGAGATGTTCTTTTCTCTGCTGGCTTGGTGTCTTGTGGAAGTGCTTCTTGAAGGCTGCGTTGAAATTCGACAAGGAATCAAACCCGCATTGGACGGAAATGTCCAGGACACTCATGTCTGTTTCGGTCAGATAGCGGGCTGCACGGTTAAGCCGTAGCATATTTAAGTAAGCGAGCGGCGTTGAACCGGTGACCGAACTGAAGATCCGAGAGAAGTGATACTTGGAAAATAGCGAAATCTCCGCCAGCTGGTCCAGCGAGATTTTCTGTGACAGGTTGTCCTCCATATACCGGATGACCTGGTTAATACGGCTGGCATAGCGGTTCATGCTTGTACTCCTTTAAAATGAAGCAGTTGTTAGTTAGCCGTCCTATGATCGTGCCGACTCGACGAAGTGCGGCGACAATTACAAGATTGTTGATAGGAAGCCCGCTAGCTGCGGCCCTGTCCTGCTGTCCATGTTGTTCGAATGTAGCCGATTCTCATGCCCGCGCGCTCCATGTTTCGATGGCTCTGTGACAGGAAGGAACACTGGCCGACTACGATCTTGCTGTTAGCCTTGGCTGCTTCTACAACCCTTCTCTGAATAAGGGCAGTTTGCAAGCCTTGACCCCGGTGCTCCGGCAGAGTCGCCGCGAAGGTCAGGGAGGCAGCGCCATTATTCTGATACATCACTGCTGTAGCTGCAGGAATGCCGTTCAAATACGCGACAAGAAACTTCCAGCCCGGACGATGATAGAGAACCTTGTTATTGGCTGCCACATGAGGTATTCCGTTATCCGGCAAGCCTGTACCCCGGCAGTGCAGCATGGCGTACAGCTCGAATTCATCCTCCTCCAGCTCTTTCACAACAATCTCTCCATTGTCTATCATTAGGTCTAAACTCGGCTCTCTATATAACGAAGCATGGTAGCCTGATTGATAGAAGCCCCGTTCAGCCAGTGCATGAAGCGATGGTCCATCCACCAATCCCGGAACCATCTCGAACTGTGCATTGCGAGCCTTGGATGTATAGAACGCCAGAATATCATCCAGGAATGGCAGATTCTCAGAGGTAAATCCTTTTACCGTATTGAAGGAAGGCCAGGGCATCGTTGCGCTGTACAAGCACAAGGCGCTGCCGAATCGCCCGATTTCCACTCCTTCCGGGTTACCCGGCCTGGCCTGGATCGCTGTCATGCGGTCGAACATATAATCGTTTTCCGAAGCTGCAATGGCTCTAACGATTGCTTCGGATGGAAGAATCTGCGACATTTATTCACCTCAATATGGTTATGTATCTCTGTAATTACAGCTTTGCCGATTTAAATTGCATTACAGCAGCAGTTCAAACTCAACTTCATGTTTAACCGGGATATCATCATAACCTAGAAGCGGAATAGTGGGTTTAATAATTCTCGCTTCTGTTATTGCATTCCGGTGAACCGCTGCCATATCAAATCCGCGTTTCTGATAAAACCGTATCGCCCGGATATTATCATTGGATGTTATAAGCCAAATACGCCTGCAATTCTCCTGCTTTGCACATTCAATTACCGCCTGAATCAGCTTGGTGCCAATTCCCCTATTTTCTACCTGACTGTCCAGCGAGACAATTTCGCACTCCGAGTTAGCCATATAGTACAAAATACAGCCAGCCAGCTCTTGTTCATGCATGACAACATATCCTGGCAGGCTCTGCAAACGATGAACTCGGCCTCTGGAGACAATAATTTCACCACTCAGGGCAGCAATCTGTTCACGCGTTTGTCCATCACTAATCTCCATTATCTTAACATCCATACTTGCTGTCCTAAGAAGCGTTAAACTCTTCGTCTTCAAGCAGCTTGCCATCATATTGAAGAGTATGCTCCTTAACATCTCCTTTCTCCTGTATCAGCATTAACATTGCCGGCATCAAACACCGTTCTATTGGATTGGCTTCACTACTATGCCTGACGTAATCTTCATGCAAGGAGCAGCTGTATAGCAGGATTCTTGTGAAAATAACTCCGAAAGCTTCAGCTCTGCTGCATACTGCTGTTCTGCCTCCTCACGGCTCAGTCCCCGACTCACAAGATTAGACAGAAACGCCTCACGTTCACCAGGACTTGTGCCTATGCCTTCAGCTACGAGAGACTGATACAGCCGGGTTTTCCCCTCCCCGCTCGCCTGCGGGTCATAGAAATTCACCTTATCGCTGACTCTGCAATCGATCTGAGTTACACCCGGCTGGCTCAGATAGGCAGGGAGCTTGATGCCGATATTGCCGTCTTTTCCTGAATGGGCTGCATCCGCTTCATACAGCCGCTGCAGGCTGCCAAGCGATACGATGTCAGCGTGCGAGGTTTCATCAATCATCCAGCTTGCCATATTAGCGATCCAATGCGGCTCAAAGCAGATGATCCGGCCCGGGCTGGCGAGGGAGTTTATCATCGTCTTGAGGGTATGCAAAGGCTCTGTCATATGCAGCAGTAGCGCATGACAAACTACGAGGTCATACGACTGTTCCGGATGGTAAGTGTTAACATCCCCCTGCACAAACTCAGCCTGATAGGGCAGCCCCGCAAATATTCGTCTTCCCGTATTGAGCAGTTCCTCTCCCAGGTCGATCCCTGTATATCTCGAGCCTTCCGGAAGCAAAGGCAGCAGCTTGAGGCCAAGGAAGCCCTAGCCACAGCCGTAATCAAGTATGCTGACAGGGGTTGTTATACGCCATACCTTCTGCACAAGAAATTCGAGGTAATCATCATTGTAATACAGGCCTCTTGTTTGCATCAGGTAATCAATTCGTTCATCCCATTCATAGGCAGCCATCTGCGGTCTCCTCAATGAAACTATTCTTAGTCACAAAAAACCTCCCGGGACGGGTCACGCAGGAATTCGAACAACCCCCGGATCTGCCGCTCCGTATTGCGTTCAATTGAGAGCTCCGGCAGATTGTCTTCTCTGTAAAATGCAGCGCCCATCGTCTCACTGCTTTCCTGAGCTTCCCCGCCTACAAGCCTGCAGAGTATAAAGAATTTATAGACATGATAAGGTGACGGCGGATGATCGTGAAACTTCTTGTCATGGACACCTAGTAACCGGACCGGTACAACATCATAGCCCGACTCTTCCTTCACTTCTTTGACCGCTACTTCCATCGGTGACAGGCCAATATCCGCCCAGCCGCCGGGCAGCGCCCAAGCACCGTCAACACGCTCCCGAACTAGTAATATCTGATCTTCCTTGAACACGACAGCCCGAATATCGACCTTGGGGGTCGCGTAGCCTGTCTCACTTGCGAACAGCTCCCTGATTTGCTCGGTCTCAACCCCTACGTACTCTTGCATAATGGTTACGCTCAACGAACGCAGCTGCTCAAACCTCTCGAGATCATAGACATCCCTGGAATATTCCAGCCCCGCCTGACTAATCGCCTGAATCTGCTTGGCCCATTCCAGCCATTTTAGCTGCATTTATAAAAACCTCCTATATACCCCATCAGTTGGTTTATAAACGTAACCACTGTATACAATTTATTTGTTATGTTCACTTGCGGGCTCTTCGCTTGAGGCCTTGTGTGCAGGACCAACGTTTACCCCATCTGTTCATATGTATTACCTAGGAAATTAGCAAAATCATTTAAAGTAACTATTCCTATAATAACGATTATAGCTATGAATAATAGAATAATAACGATGACAGTGTTCTTCTTCAATGATATCCCACCCGTCCGCTTATTGCCCGCACAGTAAATTCCTCCAGTCATGAGGATCTTTTTATTAGCAACACAACTGCTTGATCCGCTTTGCCATCCATCTAATCTGGCCCCGGTGATTTATTTCATCCTCCATAACATGGAACCAGCGGAATTGAATATTGGACGGCTTCCCGTCAAAAGGTTTTTGGATTTCCAGCCAGCTGTCATCTCTAGATTTCATGCCGAGTAGTGTCAAGGTTCGCTCCTGATGAAGCAGGTCGAGATAATAACTGAGCGGGTGCCCTTTGATTTTCTCTCTTGCCGAATCACCGAGAGCTAACGCCGGTTCCCAGAAGGCCAGTTCTTCCTTAGTCGGTTTCCTGTCTTCCATCGTTACTGTCCGGTAATAATAATCGACTGCTGCGATATGGAGAAGAAGCGCTCCAATGGAGTTACAGCTATCATCTATTAAGTAATCCAGCTGGTCTACCGTTAGTCCTTCCACGCTCTTGACCGTTGTGTAACGAGCGTAATTCATCATACCCACAAGCCGGCTAATATTAGGCGTATATCCGTCCTTACTTGTAATAAGATATAGTTCCTTATTATCCATATCCGCTCTCTTTCTGCCCGCAGGCGATACCAGCAACGTTTCTACAGCAAGAATGCGAAATCTATCTACTGATTGAGTTTGCGTAAAAAATCTCTCAATTTTCCATCATCCCAATCATACATGTCAAGCAGGGCCTGATAGGGATCACCGCTAATATCCAGCAGTCGGGCAAAAGCTGGTTCGGTCTTTAACCCGTTTCGTTTCAACTCTATGATCCTATTCCTTGCTGAGTTTTCCAAAATAGAGAGAATCCGCGCTTCAATGACCATATGACGGTATGCATTTTGCCGGGATGATGGAATAGGCTGTCCGAACAGCTCGATTGTCCAGTTGTTACAGACAAAGCTGCTAACTACCCGGTGCGTACCGTTAACCGTCCTGCTTCGAACACTGAATCCTTCCTCTTCACCATACAGTTGACTCACAACTTTAGCGAACGTTTCAGGCTCATATACCTCACATATGATATCTAGATCACTGGAGGGAAGATTAATGCCAATCGGGACAGTCCCGGCTAGTATGGGGTTATAGTTACGCAGCTGCTCGAAGATATTAAGCTGTACCAAAAGTTCATATACTTCTGCCTGCTCATGGCTGCCGTTCTTGAGATACTCAAGCGAGGTGTAGTCTATGTAGTACCTGTTCTTAGAGTTATTCATAGTTGGACAGTTCCAGCAGGTTGCCGTCAGGATCTCTGAGGTAGATAGACCGTATACTGCCCTTCGCCCCCGTTCTGCTAACCGGTCCTTCTTCAATGAAAATACCGCGGCTGCTTAAGAAATCAGCATACTGCTCGACCGGGGTTCCCGTTACGAAACATAGATCAGCCGATCCTGGCCGGGGACTTAATGCCTTAGGCTCGAATTCCTTGCCATGTTCATGGAGATTGATCTTCTGATCCCCAAATGCCAAAGCCTTGCGGCCGCTGCCAAAGGTAACTTCCTTCATCCCTAGCAGCCCGGTGTAGAACGCTATGCTTTTCTCAATATCCGCTACCGTCAGCACAATATGATCCAGCGACTCGACCTTCAACTCGAACACCTCCCTAGATTAGTAAAAATCAATATCTCTAACAAAAGGGATATAGTTATCCGTCTGCATAATATAAACCGCCGCAGCAATCAAAATGACAACCATTAATGCGTTAAACAGATAAAATCGTCTGACTAACCGGAAGTAAGTTATGATTGTGATCACACTTAGTAGCAAAGCCAAAAATAGAGATGCTATAATACTGATCCAGAACATTGCCTGAACAGCCTCAATCGATGCCAGATTGATATTGGTGACACTGAGATGAAACGTATAATTATCCGCGCAAATGTAAAAGAAAATCCACAGTGTAAGAAACGCTGCTGTAAACAATAATATGCCGCAGGAAACTTTTGCTAGCTGTCTCATGTTGTGTACTTCTTCTCCTCCAGTCAATCTTGGACGTCATCTAACAGTTCGCGAAGCATCTTATCCTTGCGATTGACGAATTCCTTCATGACAATATAGTGGTCAGTCTCTTCTAAGGTTGTTACCTCAATTCCATCTGGTGTCAGATAATAGATCAGGGAATCGGGATAGGCCATTACAATTGGGGAATGGGTGGAAATAATAAACTGGCTGTCCTGCAAAACGAGTTCATGTATACGGGTCAGCATAGCCATCTGGCGGACCGGAGACAAAGCAGCTTCCGGTTCATCCAATATATAGAGTCCCTGCCCGCCAAACCTGTGAATAAAAGCAGCGAAGAAAGACTCGCCATGCGACTGTTCGTGAAGCGATTTTCCTCCATACGAATCTCTAATTGGCGGACCGAACGAAGGTTCCTGATACATATCATCTATATTCGATGCCAGATTGTAATAGCTTTCCGCACGGAAGAAAAATCCGTCTCTTGGTGTTCTCACCCCACGAACCGGTCGAACGTACTCATGTAAGGGTGAATGGGTCATCCGTGTGGAGAAGTTATAGTTCTTGGTTCCGCCCTCCGGATTAAAACCCCAGGCTACGGCGATAGACTCCATCAAGGTTGATTTGCCCATGCCATTCTCACCAGCTATATAGGTTACCTTGGGATGAAATCTGAGCTTGTCCAGCTGACGGATTGCCGGGAGGTTGAACGGATACTTATTCGCGGAAGGATAGCGCTTCCTGTCAAACTCGACCCATTGCAAAAATAGACCATTTTCGCTCATCATCCCAACTCCTCCTATCACTGCCGTCTCTTCTTCGCATAGTTTAAACCCAGCAGTACAGCTAAGAGCAGCACAGCAGCAGCTGCCACATAATAAAGGCCATGAGTCTTGCGTAATGCTTCCATTATCCACATGGATGAAGATTCTTTGCCCCCGGGGTATTTCCCTATATACTCTGCCCGCAAGTAGGTGTGCTGACCGGTTTGAACAGCAATGGCCTCGTCGGCTACAATACCTTGAATGGTGTAATATTGGGTTCCAGCTGGGAATGTATTCGAAAAATTACCGCTGTAAGTCCCCTCTTCATCCGAATACCGGGTAACCTCACCCACCCGTTTGGTTATCTCAGCCTCATCAATAACTTCGTCTGTAACCTGATAACTGTTTCCGTCATATACGACAAAGTTATAAGCCCAATCAGCCAAGCATGCAGACGTGCCAATGAACATGAAACTTAAGAGCAGTGCTAAGATCCTCACAGCATTCACCCCTTTGTAACCTATGTATAAATTGGTGGTTGCTCTATATCGGTTACCCGCCTCAACTATAATCTTCGATCAGGGAAATCCGGCCATCCTTAAACTCAAAGAGGGACAGCCCCTTCAGGTTTATTCTTGAGCCGGCTTTCAGCCCGTTGGGCATGCCATCAGCCAGTACGCCTTCGAACTCTATCGTCGCTTTCATGCCGCTGTCTGCAGCCTGGATCTCTTCAACCGTTTGGCAGCGCTGGGCAAACAGCTTCGCTCCTTGTCTGGCTAACTGGCGGAACTGCTCGATACCTGTGGTCTCTACTTCCATAACGTTGTTCGAGTAATTACGAAAGACAATATTCGGATGCAGTACGCTGAGCATGCCTTCTATATCGAAGTTATTATAGGCGTCTATATACTGCCGAATCAGTGCTTCCTTCTGCATATTATCCATATCGAACCTCCCGGTTGATACTTAATTACTCTAATTATGACTCACGGACTGGCGAGCTTTAGTGAGGATTTCCTCAATGAAGGGATGCTTGGCAGCCGTATACCCGGCACGGTCATTAGGAAACTGCTGGGCAAGCGTCCTCTTAAGAGCTATGTACAGATTCCTATCTTCCTTGTTGTTCCTGAGGTGATCCCGGAATAGCAGATTGTCTTGCCAGTATCGTGTCCCAAACTCGTATACATGAACATGGTGAGTGCCGGCTCTCCATTCCCCCTTGCGAAAAAACCTTCGATGCGGGAACTCCGCATGCTCCACATGCTCATAACCTGCTTGGTTCAACTGCATAATGTGATGCTCCGTCAATTCCGCTAAACCCCTAACTCCAACGGCAATATCGATGCAGGGCTTCGCTGCCAAGCCAGGCACAGATGTGCTGCCAATGTGCTCAACTGCCACAGCAATATTTTCCAATATACTCCGCAGCAGTTCCTCTTCCCGCTTAAAGAGAAGAACCCACTCCCGGTTATACTCCAATAACTTAACCTCTCCCATACGACCCCCGACTTCTTATCTGTTCCAGATGGTGCCTGTCATGCCATAAGAAACGCTGGACTGCAGTGTCTAGCCGGAGTATACCGAAAGCTTCACTATTCATCGTCCGATGAAAGTCTTCATGATCTAAAGTTCTCAAGAGGGCGACAAAACGAGAATAGATGGCATCGATCAACGACAATGAACAGTCTACAGGCATCATATAATCCGCTAGAGCTGCCCACTTATCCTGTTGATACGAAGAAACGTGAGGGCAATCCTCTGTCAGTGCCCGCTTGAATCTGAAGTATGCGTTCATATTGTTATCTGCAATATGATGCACAACCTGTCTAACCGTCCAGCCGCCCGCCCGGTAAGGGGTGTCCAGTTCAGCATCATTGAGCTGTCCCACAACCTCCCTTAGCATGGCTGGTGTCTTCCCAATCTCACTAATCCACGTATGTATAACATCCAAGTCGGGATTCTCACAAGCTTGAAACGGCCCTATTGGATAAGACGGGTTTACAGTCATCTACACGTCCTCCTCCGGTCTGCTTGTCGCTCTATCTTCCACCTTGTGCTCAAACCTTGCCCGCTCCGAGAGGTTAAGGTCAATACTCCTCATATAGTCCGTATCCAGAATCAATGCTTGGATCGCAACGTTTTCGAGAAATACCTTATGGTTCTCCGGATTTTGGTTCAATCGGTCAAACCATTCGTATTCCTTGGCGAGCTTCTTGATTCTGGATTTAATTTTACTTCTGCGGCGATACCGATCCACCCGGCCTGCACTCTTGTACGAGAACAATTCGGCTATGAATTCGACCAGCAGTTCAATTACAAAGCTCATGCATTTTACTCGCTTTCTGCTCTTCCACTAATAATGTTGTCGTCCCTTAATTCTTGTTTATGTGATACGTTGAATACCCCAGGGGTCCAATCCTCTAAAGTACCAATACCGCCGATAATTCGGCCGTCCTTTTCATAGATCATTACATACAGCCTGAGACCTGTTGCTTGTCTTTCCTTAAGCACATATGTGGTTCGTTCTAGACTTTGATTCTGATAAGGTTCCAGATCGAGGCCGGCATTCCTGATCATCTCATATGCCTCCGGCAGCAAGGTGATGTCCACCGATTCAGTGGGATGTTCTACAGTATCAATATGCCAGCCATACTCCTTCAAATACTCAGCATGCAGACTGTTTATCCGAGGCCCAGGGTCACTAGTTCTACTACACCCCATACAGGCTATTAGCAACAATACATAGAACAACCAGACACAGCAGCGCATATTTACATGCCCCCATTACTCATCCGACCGCTTCACCTTGTCCGCTGTTGCTTGGCAAGGATAGGAATCTTCCGACCCATTGTACCACACCTCTACTTTGTCGCCGACTTTGTACCAATTAAGTCCCACCTTTACCCAGCAGGCATTGGGATACTTATCAGAAGACGCCAAGAGATCGTTAATATCGAGTCCATCTGCAATCGCCTCTTTTGTAACTCCTTCTGCTACAAGGATCTCCCCTCCGTCTTTATCCACAATCCTGCCAACCATTGATGGTTCTCCTGAAGCGCTGCTGCAGCCGAGCATACTTATCAGAACCAACATTGCGAGCACTGCTGGGTAAATATCCCGGTAACGATTCATATCCGGTGCCCCCCTCTTAAATCGTCAAGACCGATGAGTTTCGCTCGTTAGAACCTGTACACTCTGCGCTTAACTAGTCTCAGCCGCCTTCTTAAGATGAAAGCTAATCCTGTTCCCACTACATTACTGACTAGAATCATGATACCAACAGCCGGTAAGCCGATTGTTAAGAGCATGAATCCTGCAACATAGCTCTCCTCTTCTACGCCTGCGGCAGCTGGATTAACGATTCGCAAGATGACTAGGAGAATTAGGAGAGACCGTTTCCATACTCTCTCTCCGCCTGTGCTAAATAATAATGGCTTGCGCTTCAATCTCTACTAAGAGTTCCGGGTCAATTAACGCCTTGACCTCTACCATAGTGGATACCGGGCGAGTATCCCGGAAGAACTCACCGTGCGCTCTTCCAATCTCCTCCCATAGGGAGATGTCTGTCACATACATCCTGGTTCGGACTACCTGCTCCATAGTAGCCCCCGCTTGCTGCAGAGCATCTTGTATCACCCTGAGAATATGGACCGTCTGCTGATAAGGATCTCCTATGCCAACCACTTTGCCCTCAAGCATAGCAGTTGTTCCTGCTACCTCGACGACGTCCCCTACTCGCACAGCCCTGCAGTATCCTACTATAGGTTCCCACGGAGAACCTGATGAAATTTCTACACGCTTTGGTCTTTCGTTCATGCACAATCACTCCCCTAGTGAGCCTCTTCAATCCCTATCAAGAAATCTCTTGTCCGCAGCAGACACTTACTATATTCTTCTTCCCGATAGCTTGGGTGGTAAGGATTCATAAATCCGTGCGCAGAATCTACCGTTTTCACGGTGACGTTAGGCCTGCCAGATAATTCTGCTTCCAATACAGGCACTTGAACAGATTTCTCCTGAAGGGCGAAGATTAACAGAGCAGGGCATGCCGGTTCAACCTCCAGGTAATCCCTGATTCTCGATCCGTAGTAACCAACGATTCCATCCACTTCCGGAAAACTGCTGCATAACCAGGCAACCGTTGCCCCTATGCTGAAGCCTATAATCAAGATATCCTCATAACGCTCTCTATGTATGTGGAGCAGCCTTTCCACCTCATCTACAGCGGCCTCAAAGCCAATCTCGCTCATAAAATAATGATAGGCTTCCGACTCTTGTTCGTAAGCAAAAGGCTCCCGGCGCAGCAGGTTAGGTGTAAGCACATTATAACCAGCCTGCTCCAACTCCTTGCTAAACCAGTTCATATGATCATTGATTCCATAAATCTCGTGGAGCAGGATCAGCAGCTTTGTTTTCGACTGACTCGTCCCCATGATTACCTTACCTCTTCTGATTTTCTAACGGCCCACTTGATGACCGTACTCTGCAGCAGTACCTGGCGGCCGGTGCACGGCATGAACTCCTTGTGAAAATAAAATAATTCCAGGGAATCCTCGATAGCCAGCTATCTAAGCTCCCTGGAACAACCGGCAGGCGGTCATGCCTTACTTCACTATTTGTTTGTTCAGAAGTTCTTCGATCAGGACACCGTTAATTTTCAAGCCCGTAATGTCACAATTATTGATCTCCATATTCCGCAAGCTGCAATTGTTGAACACGATCGGCTTGTAGCTGCCCTCCGGGTTATAGTTGCCGTCGCCTTCCTGCGGCAGGACAATATTGTTGAATTCGGTTCCAAAGAGGTGTACATGATCAATGTTCATGTGACTCATATTCGCATGCTGGATAGAAGTTTGCGACAGATTGATGTTGCTGAGCTTCATCTCTCCGGCATTCACGTCATTGATCTTCATACCGCTCATGTTCGTGTTATTGATGCTGGATTTGGCCATGTTCACGTTATCAATCTCCAGGCCTTCCGCATTAACCTCTTTAATAGTGGAACCCGTAATATCCTTCATCTTCAAATCCATCTTAGCCGCTTCCAAGCTCATAGTCACATCTCCTCTATAGGCTGATTAATCTATGTCTATTCCAGGATGTATGCTTGTTTGCCGTTATCTTCCATGATTGTACAACTGCAGGTCCGCTTTTGTCAGCAATAAGTGACATCTTTTTAACAAGTTTTAACTTCCGTATTATAGATTAACGTATCCGAATTGCTGGTCTACTAGCGCCACACTCTCCTGACTGTCACAGCATCTGACTCTTCATGAACAGTTAGCTTATAGATATCCGGGTTGGACAGCGCAAGCCAATCCTTGAATCCGAAATGTTCCATATACCGGTGAAGCATGAGAGACATCAGATTTCCGTGTGTAACCAGCAATGCTCTCTGGATTGGCATGCTATTAACCTCTTCTACGACTGAGACTCCCCGCTGCATCGCTTCTCTTGACGTTTCTCCCCCTGGAAGTCTCTTATCCAGATCTTCATAGGTCGCTTCCAGCTGCTCCATCCAGTCGGCCAAATTCTCCGATGACAGCACTCTCTCCGCTAACCGTTCATCCAGGTGAATCTCAAGCTGCCGGATATTCGCAAGCGGTTTAATGGTAGCTATTGCCCTTGTAAAAGGACTCGACACGATATAATCAATAGGGAGACCGCCGAAGAACGCTGCTAACTGCTCTGCCTGCTGCACTCCTTCCCCAGTTAATACTGCTTCCGGTTCCTGTCCCGCTGCCTTGCAGTGCCTAATCAAATAAATCTCCTTCATGACTCACCACCTCAAGCCAAATTACGCCATCACAAGATAACCTCATCGTCTATATTGAGCTCAACAAACTCGGTCTGTATCTGACCCTGTTCGTCCTCCCATATGACTTCCAGCACCGTATTCTCGTAATCTGCCTTTGTTTTGTCAGCTTCTCCGTCTGAATATGGACCAGCTATA
This sequence comes from Paenibacillus sambharensis, assembly GCF_003233845.1. Classification (GTDB taxonomy): domain Bacteria; phylum Bacillota; class Bacilli; order Paenibacillales; family Paenibacillaceae; genus Paenibacillus_I; species Paenibacillus_I sambharensis. The sequence continues at coordinate 52,092 of NZ_QKRB01000028.1, read as the reverse complement.
CGTCCCATACGTTCTGCGTTTGGCAGAATGGAGACCGGCCCGTTATCTGATCGGTACTCATTGGAAAACACCGCTTCCATCCCGCCAGCAGGCGTACTCTCACGGAAGGTCATCTCAAAATAACTGCTGTCTCTCAATTCACCCGGTTCACCCTTATAGGTCAGCTTCCCCTCGCCTCTCATGATCTTATCCGGAGATATTAGAATCTTGTAGCCCGTAATATCCCACCGGTGGCCGCTGCCGCTCAGCGTATACAGCTTTACTTCAGCTTCATCAGAAACCTTAGGGTCTGGCGGCGTTTGTGACAAGTATAGATAAGCCCATATGACATTAGACAACACTAGCGTCCCAGCCAATACAGCCAGCAATTTCCTCATCTTCTCCCTCCTTCTAGAGCACATGCTCATTCCTTACGTATAATTCTCGCCAGCAGCTCTCTCCTGGTTACAAGCTCATAGGTTCTAATGAAGAACCAGAGGAAGCCAGCATAGAAGCCGATCCAGGGGTAGCGAAACGAAGCGGGTTTATTCCCCTCATAATAGAAATGCCCCACCCATGACAGTACATAGTGAAGAATAGCCAGCACCACTGTGATCCATAAGTTAAACAAGAGGAAGATCCAGCCCAGAAAAGCAAACAGAAAAGCGAAGTAATGCAGTCTCCGGTTTATTTTATTCTGATGAGCATTCACATAGTATGTCAGGTCCCTAATGGCTTTCTTCTTAAAATCCATCTGCTCACTCCCTGCTGGCCGGCCTGATAAAAATACCAAATTATTCCTGCTTTAACTTGGCTAATAATTTGTTGACGACCTCATCACGCTCGCCGCCGTCTAGCTCGTTAATTCGTGCCGCTAATGTAGGAAGCATCCATTCTTCCAGGTCAGCTCGATGAAATCCTGACTGCTCCATATAACGGGTTATGTATTCGTTGTGAAATAACTCGCGGAGTTCCCAGTTCGTGAGCCAGCCGGACGCTTGAGGCGGCAAGCTGCGAGACTGAATCATCATAGAGGTTCTTGCAGCATCTGCCGCCGCACAACCGATTAACACATTCATCCAATCGATGAGTATGGGACCGCGTGGAGACATAATAATGTTACCGGGGTGCAAATCATAATGGCAGACGGTATTGCCCTCCGGCAGCGGGGCAAGCATACCGTTAATCCTGTGTTTATCAGCCTCGGTGATTTCCTCAACGTTATCGATTCGTTCGGACAAATACAGCTTCAAATTATCGGAGGCTTCCACCTTAACTTGATGCAATTCAAACTGCAGCTCGGCCATCAACCTTGCATAACAAGATACGCTCGGACCTGTGGCATCGATCTGGCTGAGCATCGTCGGTCCTTTGACTGCCTCATAGACCAGGCATGTTTTCCCCTCGTATGTAACGCAGCCTGCAAATCGTGGAACTCGAAGACCTAGTGAGTCAACAAACGCTGCCTTGTTCGCCTCCTTGTGTGCCTCCCGTTCATCATCCATGCGGTCGTGAAAGATCTTGATAGCCTCTGACTTCCCCCACCTGTACACACTAGCAGTCTTGCCTGTACCGAGCAATTCACCAATCTTCATGGCATACTCCTTGTCCGCAGATGAGGTATCTGAGCGGGTCACAGATCTTGACTTTGCTCCGGTTTAACCGATTCCATCCTGCACTTCTCTGTCTCGATGTACTCATATACATTGCTGATTTCGACTTCGTAATCTTGCTTGATCTCGAAGTAAGGAACACCACACGCCAAGCATTCCTCCCTGAAGTACTTGTGTTCATCAAGAACCTTAGAGATGGTTCTTTCTTCCGGATAGATTCTTGATTCGATGACATTGCAATGCTTTACAATGGAGGAATGAAATTGTTCCTCAATATAACTTGCCGAGAAACCAAGGAAGACCGCTATGATTTTGTCTGCATAGACGGGTTCGAAATCTTGAAGATGATGCGGAAGAAGATAGCAGCCCTCGATAATGAGATGCTGATTATTTTCAATATTGGTTTGTATGATGCTCTTTAGGATAGGCCACAGCTTCTCACCAATGAACTGATCGCTGCCCAGCGGTGTAAAGCCGCAGTTATTGTCTGCCCGGTACAAGCCCATCTTCAAGTGGTCGATCGATAGATACGGAACCTTATACTTTTCGAGCAGCGTCTGAGCCATCAAGGTCTTGCCGGTACAGCTCTTCCCGCTGATAGTAATGATCAAGACGGTTCTCCTTTCTTAGGGGGTGTTAGAATTTATGGAAGGCTAACGTACTCTGAAACTGCCGTGCTCAATATTTCGACCAGTTCAGGGTCCATGAATGTATAGTCATCCGGAATATCCAGACAGATAATTTGTTTCCCTTCCAATACCAATCTGCTGAAGTATTGATTCATTCGTCTGATATGTTTTCTCTCCATGACAAATATAATATCCGCCCATCCAATATGGCCTTCGGTAACCTTTATTCGTGCCCCTTCTTCAGTCCCGGCCGATTTAACATCCAGTCCGTTTTTTCCGTGAAAAATCTTCTCAGCAGTCAAGCTGCGCCATTTATTCTTACTGCAAACAAAAAGTAGCTTAATAAGAATATCTCCTCTACTACGTAATAATTTGGTCCTCCAGCATATGGATCGTTGCCTTTGCACAAGATGTTTACGCCTCAGCCATTCTCCAGTTGATGCCTTTAGGACATATCACTCTCCCATTGCTTTGCGGTAATTCCTCTCTGTCCATTTCCAGACCCAAATACCGTACAGAATACCACCGATAGGGAATAGAACAAGCGCTATTAATAGACGCTCGAGAATTTCACCATCAAACACTAATGCCTTTCTATCCATAAAAGTAACGATCAAGGTATATAAAAAAGCGGTTGGAATACCCCAGCCTAACACTCCGTCAAATAAAACAAATTTTCTCAATCCTTTAGCCCTTGTCTTCTCCCATTTCTTAATCTGCTGCTCTTTCATATTTCTGACTCCCTTTTTCTCTCAATAATAACGCTTATACGGGTTGAATACATTCCACTCTATTGCCGAAAGGATCTCTGAATTCGAATCTTTCAAAACCTGGTATAGGGATGGCTTCCAGCATTTCGATTCCATTATTACTTAGAAGTCTTCTAACCTCTTGAATGTCCTCTACTTCATATGCCAGATGGGCCTTCGTCTGATAACGATCCACTCCATCTTCTGTCCCAATATGAAGCTCTTGGTCTCCAACCTGAAGCCATAGACCTCCCCTGCCGGCTAACGAGACCGGTTTACTGATCTCCGGCAACCCAAGTATTCCACAGTAGAAGCTTCTTGCTTCTTCCTCTTGGCCCCTGGGTATTGTAATTTGCGCATGGTGAAATCGTCTTATCATAACGGTGCTCCCTATATTTAAGATAGAAACTCGTGATTGACCTTCTGCTTCACACTATTCTTGTCACTTCTCAACACCAGCCAGAAAATCCTTAATGTCCTGATAGAGAGCCAACTTTTCAGAGCTTCTGATATCATGACCGGAGTGATAGTACTCTTTAATCACAACATTCTGATAAATTTCTTTAAAACCTTGGATATGTTCTTCATTCAGAAGACTGCCCTCCAGCTTCCCCTTCTGTACGAGAACCGGTAGATCAAGCTCCTTATCCAACTGCTGCTGGGTTGATTCCCTTTGGATTCCCCATACAGCTTCCGGACGTATATTGTCTGTTCGATAGTAGGGGATGAGATAATTATGGATGTAATCCTCCGCCCAACCATCAGGCATTTGTTTGTGCTCAGCCGGGTAATCTTCAATGATGAGTGAGTGAACTTGTTCTTGATGTTCAAGTACATAGCCAAGTGCATAAGACACTCCCCGCGAATAACCCATCATATGATAGCGCTCAAGTCCCGCTTCCCTGATTACTGATGCAAGATCTGTAATATGATCAGCCAGATTGTATCCAGCAACAGGAGTGTCGCTGCCTCCTCTTCCCCGATAAGATAATACGACACATCGCCGAGGCCGCATATGTTCAAGCAGCTCTAAGTATTCCTCAGCCGTCTCTGACAAACCAGGGCTTATCACTAAAGGTATGAGTGAAGGGTCCGAACCGTCTATTGAATCTATGTAGTGAATACCAACACCACGATTATCGACATTCCTGGATATATGCATCGCTGGCCCCCTCTCTTATTTAGGTTTAACCAGTCAAGTTCCGGTAAATTACAATGGCTGGCGGAATCAAATACAACACAGCCGTTATACTTAGCAGGATATATATAGCCGGTCTTGAGAGTCGCCTGTTCATCTGTGATTTATACCATCCGCCAAATTGCAGCTTCGTTCGGTATGCGACAAAGAATAACAGGAAATTACCTGCCGTCAAGTACATATTGAAGCTCTCTTCCCAGCTGAACAGGGAGCTATACAGATTTCTACCCAACCATCCGAGTAAGGTGACGAATATGACCAGCATAACCAGTATACGGGCTAGCTCCAGAACAACCTGTAACGGCTTAGTCATGCCGCACCTGTGATTGACCACGCTTCCGCTCTTCAGCATCTCTTAGCTTCCTATCCCGCTTCAATGCTTCTTCTACATGATCCTTAACAGGCAAGCGGCTTCTGATGTCCAATAAAAGATAGCAGACCACCAGCAGCAAAACAATGATTACGAGCTCCACTGCTTCAACTCCCTTCCTTCATCCACAAGAAGGCCATATAATCCGTTAATACGCCTTCATAACCGATAGATCTCAGAATGGTTGAGATGTTGCCCCTATGATAGGTGCCATGGTTTATTATGTGCTGGATGATCTCTGAAACTGAATTCTGGCACTCATGTCCTCTTGTGTTTGTATACGTTATTTGCTGATCAACATCCTTAACGGATAATAGATACTCGCGAATTTGCGCTTGTAATTGGTTAAAATGACTACTAGCTTCTGCAATATCCTTGAATAGTACAGCTGTGGATGGACTCTCCCCTTTAATTCTTGCTAACCACAACCCGTCAGCTGTAGCAATATGACTTATGAGTTCGGCTATAGATGTGAAGCCCAGGTTGACTTCCCTGCAGAATACTTCGTTTGGCAGTGACTTAATATGATGTACAACCCTGTCGTTGGCCCAAATGTTGTAGTCATATAGTAATGAAATCTTCTCATTCATCTACATCACTCCCCAGAGAAATATTGCCTAGCTTCCATATGCGGTTAAACTCGTTTATCAATAATGCTTGAATTGACCCGCTCTTCCTTAATACCGCTTGTTAACGTGAGTACCTTTATTCCTCTCTCCAATGCCCAGCTCTCAACATAACGGACCAGCGCCCGGCCGATTCCTTTACCTTGATGCTCCTGCTTGGCTACTAACGCAGATAGCTGGGCGGATGCTCCATCATCCTCATAATAATACACTTCACGAACTACGATCATGCCCACATCGTGACCATTATCTTCAGCGACAAAAGTAAAGTTCGTCGGGCTCGACTGGATTATCTCCATTCGGTACTCCATACTCACCATGTCGGTTGGATACCCCAAATCAGCCATCAGCTCCGTTAATGCTTCGAGATCATTGGAGTGATAGTTACGAATTATCATCCTTGTCCAAGCTCCTCTGCCCTAATTCTTCATTTAATCACTCGGTCTGTGTCAAGAGTGCCATTCCGCCCGTAATTGTAAATGGTATCTCGGAATCGCCTTCCAGTACGACCCCCTTTAATTCAATGCTCGGATTATCATAGTCCAATCCCTTCTCGCCAAACACTTCATAAACAGGGGTAATAAATCTGTAGGTGATTTCGTCACCCGGTTCAAGATGATAGGGACCTGTTCCCTCAGCATCGCCTTCCAGTTTATACGGATTATACATACTGCCTGTTTCCGTAAGAATAGGATAATCAATATACATCCTTAAGTGACGAACTGTGAACAGCCCTTCATTCTTAACCTGCAGTGTATAGCTTGCTAAAGCATCGTTTTGCCTGGAATCTAACAGCTTGAATTTTAGACTACGGTCATTAAATCGCTCGGTTTCCCTACTGTTCTCTCCCGAACAACCTGCCGCAATCAGAACAATCAACAACATCGCCGTAAAAGGTAAAGCACTCACCATTCTGCTTTTGCTTCCAACCATGATTATAAGTTTCAACATCCTTCCATTATAACTCCACAGCTAAAATCTGGAAACCCAAAAGAAGAGGATTGCGAAGCCGCTGAAGCCTCGAATCCTCTAATAAATCGTACGAATATGCTTATCTCTTCCTGTCGTAAGATGGCTTTGAGCAAGCGGTCATTTTATGATTCAAGCTCCAGCATCCATTTCTCTTCCAACATGTCTTGCTGCGACAGATTAACCATACGGGTTTCTGCAATATGAAAGCCGTACCTTGCGTACAACGCTCTCGCATGGGTTAAAGCATGGTTTGTCCATAGTATGATGCGGTTGTAGCTTTGTACCGATTTACAATACTGAATGGCCTGCTCAATGAGTGCTGTCCCGTATCCCTTACCCCGTCTTTCCGGCTCGATAAGAAACCACCGCAGCTGTGCTGTGCGGTCACCCGCATCCACAATGCCAATTGAGCCATGCCGCAAACCATCTTCGTCGACAATCCACATCTGTTCCCGTACAGGGTTACGGTTCTCCAAAAAATGTGTAACGATTTCTGAGATGAACTGCTTAAACGTATAATCATACTGATACTCCTTACTGTAAATCCTCCAGTGCGACTCCATTATGTACTCTGCATCTGTCTTGTCTTTAAACTCGCGTATCATCTCTATTCTCCCACTCGCTTGATGATGTTCATATTCATAGTCACTTGTTCTCCCATCAGACCAGCAGTACATATTCCCGCTCCAATATCGAGTAATAATACTGATCTGTCCACTGGTTGTTCCACCACAGCTCTTCCCGGAAAACGCCTTCTCTTGTCATTCCGATCTTCTCCATCAGTGCTGCGGAACGGACATTATGGGAATTACACATGCCGACGACTTTATGCACCCCTAGGTGCCCAAATGCCTTGTCTAATCTCCTTCTTGCCGTTCCTCTTCACTGATTGAAGTAACTATCATCGTAAGTCCGTCTGGTTTGAGAAGCGTACATCAGCCACTTCTGCAGAGACTCTTTGTGAAAATAATGACGGTCTTTAATCCATATATACGGTAGCATCATTCCCTCAAGCACAATATCACTGCTGCCCTGCATCATACTGCTCTCAATAGAAATAATCCGCCTGATGTCGCCTTCCGTTATCCCCAGGTATGCCGCAGCTTCCTCCATTGTCAGGAGCTGAGCGGAAGAGGAGTCTGTCTGCACCTGTGCTGTCCGCTTCTCTTGCACCGTTTCATTCTGGTTTATGAGTGCCGCCGTAACGATACAGCCGCCAAGGATAAGGCTGGCCGCTATGATCCCTATGTTTCGATTCGTTCTCATCCGTACTCCCCTTGTCTTCTTATTTGTTATTGTTGAACGACCATTCACTCCGACTATTGTCCGAAGAAGTACTGCCATATCTTAACGGTAATAGGCGGTCCATAATCCTGCGGGTAAAAGAACAGAGTTACTGCTAAGGTAAGCAGAACAACAACGGTCCACAGCAAGTATTGGTACGCCTTTCCGTCTATCCTTGCGGACAACATGATACCAGCGATTACAATTACGACATTGACCAGGACTGCCATTGGGACTCCAATGATTCGGCCTAACCCCGTATGCGGGAACTGACGGAGCAGCCAAGCGATCAATAAGATACTGGGAAGAAGGCCCAAGCAGAATTTAAGTACAAACATGAATATTTTTGTCATGTCGTTCCCTCCATCCCATCACGCCTGTGATTCCAGGTTAAGCAGTACTATCTTGCTCCCTTGTTTAATCAAACAGAGCATGTATTTAAGCATGACAGCCCCTCTCTTCTCCATCCATACTTACCAATCTATTCCTAAGTATAATCTAAACATCCTGTTTCGTCTCCTGCCCAAGTGGTAATCATGATATGGAATCGGCTGTAAATTATGACTGTACTTAGTCGGCTGATCCGGTACATTTACCTTTAAGGAGGTACAAGAGTTGAAGAGAAATCGACTGTCCACACTGCTTGCTGTTTCCCTGACCTCTGTCGTGCTGGGCGCTGCCTCAATGTCCCCTGAACCGGCCGCTGCAGCGAAGGAGGACCGGATGACGGGCTACGGGCAATATGAAATCATGTATCATTGGAACCATCTCGACTGGAATTTCGCCGACCCGGAGATGGAGCGCGAATTTGAGCAGAATGAATATTGGAAGAAGGCGCTGCCCGCCGGGATCAAGACAGATGAAGACGGAAACACTTACGTCTCCGTTCCCCGCAGAGCAGAAGGCATACCGGCAACCATGAATAAGATCGTTATGAAAGACGGGAAGCCTCTGCTGGAGGCCTATCCAAGCTGGGAGTGGAACGAGGCAGGCAATTCTGACATGCTTCAGCATGTGCTGGGATATGAAATCGATGAACGGAACCGTATGTGGATGCTGGATCAGGGGCATTTGAACGGCGCTCCCTCTGAAGAGGGCGCCCAGAAGATCGTCATCTGGGATCTGACAGCCAACAAGCTCGTCGACTCCATCAAAATTCCGAACGATATTGCGCCGTATGACACCTCCATGCTGAACGATCTGGTCGTGGATAACCGGAACGGCTATGTCTACATTAGTGACTCCGGCAATACTGTTCCCGGGACAGTCAGAGCCGGGCTGATCGTCTACAATATGAAGACAGGAGAATTTCGCCGTGTACTGGACCGCCACGAAAGCACTCAGCCTTATCCGGGGTTCAGGTTCTCCATTGCCGGACATCCTGTTCAGGAAGATAAGCCTGTGCAGACTGGTGTAGATGGAATCGCATTGTCCGCAGACCGTTTGGCTCTGTATTATACGCCGCTTACGGGACGCAACCTGTACGCGATACCGACCGCTGTGCTCAACAACTTCAATCTTCCTCTGGAAGACGTTGCGTCCGAAGTCAGAGCCATCGGCAGCAAGGGAAGCAACAGTGACGGAATGTATGCGGATAACCAGGGCAATATCTGGTATACCATGCTTGAAGGACAAGGGATCGGATACTATGACCCGCAAACCCGAACCTTTCAGGACTTTGTCTCGGATGACCGTATGCTGTGGGTAGACGGGCTGTTTGTTGACCGGGACGGCTCAGTAATCTTCAACAGCAACCGGCTTCACCAGATGTTCGGCACACCGGAGCTGATCGACTGGAGCAATCCGTATAACCTTATTGTCTGGAAAGCCAAGACTGGAGATGATCTGCGTTCCTATGTCTATGCTAAGCCACAGCCTGCGGCAAAACAGTAATACTCAAGCTGCAATAGGCTTGCCTTAAGCACAAAGCCCGCCGATTGGCGGGCTTCGCTGCATTTTTGATCAGGGCCACTCTGCTATGTATCCTTCTTCACCAGTTCCTCAATGTTCCCGCTCCTATAACCTGCTATGACATGCCGGGTCATATTAATGAATAGCCCATTGTCGACCACACCAGGAATCAGATTAATCAGCTGATGGAGCCGTTCGGGTTCCGTAATGCTCCCAAAATGACAATCAACAATATAGTTGCCGTTGTCAGTCAGGTAGACTTCATTATCCTTCATTCTTAAGCGCAGCTCGCAGCCAAGCTTGCCTAGCTTCTTCATCGTCATCTCGAATCCGAATTTTACAATCTCGACAGGCAGAGGAAATTTGCCCAATGTGCCAACTAATTTGGACTCATCTACGATAACAATCATCTGCTTGCTGGCCGCAGCAACGATCTTCTCCCGCAGCAAAGCTCCCCCGCCGCCTTTGATCAGATTGAACTGCTCATCTACCTCATCCGCACCATCTATTGTGATGTCAATCTGCTCAATGTCTGCGAATTGAACGATAGGTATTCCCAGCTTCCTCGCCTGCTCTTCCGACTGGAAGGATGTAGCTATCGCACGAATGTTAAGACCTTCACTAACCCGCTTCCCGAGATATTCAATAGCCCAATATGCAGTCGATCCAGTACCCAAGCCGACCACCATATTGTCCTGTACATAGGCAGCAGCCTTCTCGGCTGCAATCCGTTTCGCTTCCATGTCTTTCTCCTCCAAGCTAATAGTAGGTCAGCAGTTAATCAGTATAATCAAAAACAAAGTAGTCACTGACATGGTAGACTCTCGTCCGTCCGTCTTCCTTAGCAGCAGGAACACTAATTGCAACCTCGCTGAATGCCTTCTTGATATCCTCGTCACTCAAGCCTTTTGAATAAATAATAATCTCGCTCGTATAGGAAGTTGCTGTATCCGAAGAACTGCCATCCCAAAATCTGTCTGTCTGATCATAAGAATCGATACTTTGCTGCCATTTCGAGAATTCCGGGCCATCAATAACGGCTTCTGAATCTGTTAAATGCCGGGCTTCAACATGCACGGTGACTTTTCGAAAATCATCCTTGACAGGGTTTGGCAGACCACTAGTTCTTATTTTATCGTATTGTTCATCTGTTAACGGCAGCACCGATGCCTCTAGAGATACCTCCTGCTCCTCTTTCTTCCCGCAGGCAAGCAAGAGGACACAGATCATCACCAGACACATCGAGAATGACGCAATTCTGCTCATTTACTCTCCTTTCTGCCCGGTCAATCGCTCCTGTGTATCGCTGCTGAAGCCATCCAGCCGCTTCGCAAGAGTTTCCCGCCAGCTGCCAGACAAGGCGTCAACGGCCAGAATTTGCCTGATTGCTTCCTCGTTCTTCTTGTCATGGTGCATGATCTGGTTGGAGAAGGAAACCGTGATGCTGCCTGGATGTTTGTCAACCAGGACAAGCTCATCTCCGCTCCTGACCGCACCTTCCTGAAGGACACGGAAATAGTAACCCGTATACCCCGTATTCTGCACCATGACCGGCAGCTCGGGAACGCCATATTTGGCAGACAGCTTGAAGCACGGCTGACGCGGCTGGCTAACCTGTACAACCGCTTCCCCAATCCGGAAGATATCCCCAATGCTTATGTCCTGCTCGGCCGCTCCCTGCGTAGTCAGATTCTCACCGAATGCACCAAATTCTAATGTCCTATTAAGCTCACGCTCCCAATAAGCGTAGTGCTCATAGGGATACACGCATACCGCTTTGTCGACTCCGCCGTGGTGGACCAGATCAGCCTGTTCATCACCCTCTAAATTGGTCATCGACAGCCACACTGGCTCTGTTACAGGCCGCTTCACGATCCCGCTCATAACTTCCTTCTTGCCATGAACCAGCGGAGCCGGCGTGCCGACATTCAGGGACATAATCTTAGCGCTCTGCAATACCATCAACTCCTTCTGAATCCGTGATTAATATCTGATTATAGTGACATTATATACTGCTGTACAAGTTGTTCATTAGTCCCCCTCTTCGTCTTGAAAGAGTAGTAATACCCGCCGGAAAAATATTGAAATACCGCATCCTGTTCATCTACATAGGCTTCATAAAGGCTAGTATTGACTAGGAGTTGATACATACCCGAATAAGTCACCGGGCTAGTAGAAAGTAACAACTCAACATCATTCGTAAAATATAGGGTACAAGTAGGTGACACAAAACCATCGTTGTAGGCTGTAACCTTCTTAACCTCCCAGTCAGGCATTATCGGCTCTGCTGTGCTGTACATGGCAGCAGGTATATGGGAAATCTCAATTGTTGTGGTGGATTGCTCATCATCAAGAAAGCCAATTCGATATACGTACACACCTATTAAGACCGGGATAAGCAGCACCACCGCTATGCAGACCATTATTATTTTCTTCATTTCACATACCACATCTTTTCTCATTCGCTGCTTATCATAGCTCTCCATACGCCCATTCATCAATAGTTCGGGCCAGAGAATCGGCTCCGTTATTCGTATTAGAGATAATATGTATCTGCAGATCTGGGCCAGGATACACCGAAGACTGCATGCTCACACCCGGATCACTGCCCATTATAAAATACTTGAAAATCTTCTCATTCAGCTTCAATATCCACACGCCATATCCATAATGGACAAAATCATTATCCTGCAGATGAGGAGTCAGCATAAGACCGGTATAGTCAGCTGATAACAGCTGGTTACCGAGCAAGGCCTTCCAGAATTTCTCCAGATCCTGCACGGTAGAGAAGGCTCCGCCATCCGGCCCGCCTTTTACAGGTACGGAATAAATGTTGGATCGCCACGTAGTGCCCTGATCGATATAGCCAACAGCCGTATGCCTCGGCAGCTGATCCATTCTGAAATATCCCGAGTCAGCCATTCCGGCTGTCGCGAAAATTTTTTTCTCCACGTAAGAAGCAAAGTTTATTCCAGACACCTGCTCGACAATCAGCCCTAACAGGATATAGCCTGCATTGCTGTATGAAAATTGGCTGCTGGGTCAGCAGGTGATGTATATTTATGGCAGGATCAAAGTTTGGAAACGAGATGTCGAGGCAATCGCTCAGCAGCGAATCAAATGATAGCTCTCCCCGCTCCACTAACTGACAAATAGCAACGGCTGTGAAAATTTTACACCCAGAAGCGATGCCGAATCTCGTGTTTACCGTATTATCGGTCTCCTCACTCCGATTGGCATAGCCGCGGGCCGCTTCGTATCTTTGTCCATTATGGCTGCTAACGGCTGCAACTGCACCCGAAAACGGTTGTTCCTGCATATGTTTCCCTACAATATCTTCGATACTTTTCATAGTTTCCATAAGAATCGCCTAGTCCCTTCTATACCCCAGCATTATAATAAGTATAGAATATCTTGGAAATGCATGGAAGGGAATTTTACTGACGGAAGAGACACTGTCTGACGGAAGAGAGCCTGTCTGCCGGGTGAATTGAATGACAACGTCCAGGATCCCCGCCAACACTGCACATAAGCCCGCCACACGAATGAGAACCGCTGCTGTAATTTTCACTTTCTTTCCTCCAAATAACGCAATTATTGTCGCTTCCTATCGCTGCTCTGTGTTATGCGACAATTGCAGCATACCATCCTCTGCTCACCGTGACTTTCCGAATCTTGCTGTAATAAAAATTCCATTGACAAAGCGGCAAGTAATATATACCATTGTCAATGTTAATGATAATCATTATCAAACAAGGGAAACAAACTACAAACATGATAAGGATGGGGACACAAATGATTTTCAAACAGAACAACAAGTTAAAAACAATGGTTATATCGGCTTTGATTATGATTCTGCTGGTTGGGTGTTCAAGCGGGCAATCCAATTCGGACCAGCAAGCGAACTCAGCATCTAAGCCGGCAGCAGCTGAGAACAATACGGCTGATCCAGCTCCTTCCAATAACGAAACAGCTGATGCTGAAGCAGCAGCCGCTGAATATCCGATTGTAATCAAGCACGCCTTCGGCGAAGCTGTCATAGAGAGCAAGCCTGAACGAGTGGTTACTATTCAGTGGGCAAATCATGACGTTGCTCTCGCTCTCGGCGTAGTCCCTGTCGGCTTCTCGGCAGCGAACTATGGCGTTCAGGATGACAGCGGACTGCTGCCTTGGACAGCGGCCAAGCTCAAGGAGCTTGGTGCAGAGCAGCCAAATGTTTTCCAGGATACAGATGGACTGGACTTTGAAGCTATTTCGGATGCCAACCCGGATGTCATTCTGGCAGCCTACTCCGGTATTACGCAGGAAGATTATGATATTCTGAGTCAAATCGCGCCGGTTGTAGCCTATCAGACAGAGCCGTGGGTCATCACGTGGCGTGAGCAGGTCATTCAAAATGCAGCTGGAATGGGCATGAAGGCAGAAGGCGAACAGCTCATTAAGGACACGGAGAACCTGATCAAGGAAAAGGCCGGCGAGTACCCTGACATGCAGGGCAAGAAGGTTGCCTGGGTCAGCTTCTCGGCTAACGATCTGTCCACCGTTTATGTGTACACACCTGCAGACCCGCGCGCTGCTTTCCTGCTTGAGCTGGGAATGGAATACCCTGAGAGTGTGACAAGCCAAATCACGGATAAGACCGGCTTCGCACTGACCTTAAGCGCTGAGAATGCGGATATTCTGAACGATGCTGATATTCTGATTGCTTATGGTGACGAAAGCCTGTACAAAGCGGTAAAAGCTGATCCGGTGCTTGGCCAGATTGCGGCGATTAAACGGGGGTCTGTTGTGCTTATCGGAGATAACACACCACTTGCGGCTGCCGGTAACCCGAATCCGCTGGCGATTGCTTACACCATAGACGAGTACCTGGAATTAATTGGAGGAGCCGTTGACAAGCTAAATGAATAGTTCACTTAATGTACAAGCCAGCCTGCTGAAACCGCATATTCCAAGGCACTTTACACTGGTCCTGGTGAGTTGTTTTGTCCTGCTTGGCTTGTGCGTGTTAGCCTCTCTTGTCCTGGGTTCCAGGCCGGTGAGCTTTCAGGAGCTGATCAACGGATTAACTAGCCCGGATGCAAACTCCTACGAGGCTAACGTGGTGCGCAAGCGAATTCCCCGAACCGTATTTAGTTTATTCTGCGGTGCGGCACTCGGCGTATCCGGTGCTCTGATGCAGGCGGTTACGCGCAATCCCATAGCAGACCCCAGCATTCTGGGCGTGAACACAGGCGCATCCCTATTTGTGGTCTGCGGAGTTGCATTCTTAAACATTAACACGGCCAGTCAATATATCTGGTTTGCGCTGGCCGGAGCTATGATTACCGCAATCTTCGTATTCGGGATCGGCTCCATGGGACGCGGCGGCGCTACGCCCCTTAAGCTGGTACTGGCTGGTGCCGCTACAAGCGCCGCCCTGTCTTCTCTGGTAATCGCCGTCATGATTCCACGCTCCTATGTCATGGACCAATTCCGCTTTTGGCAGGTGGGCAGCGTAGGAGCCGGCAGCTGGAGCTCAGTCAGCACGTTTATCCCCTTCCTGGTCGTTGGCCTGTTGATTGGAATCCTGTCTGCCTCTGCGCTCAATGCATTGGCACTAGGCGACGAAGCGGCTGCCGGATTAGGCGTTCGTACAGGTTTCTTGAGGCTCGCTGCGGCCTTCGGGGGCGTTCTCTTATGCGGGGCAGCCACTGCGCTGGCAGGGCCTATCGGTTTTGTCGGGCTGCTATCTACGCATATCATTCGCCTTATGATTGGTCCTGATCTGCGTTACGTTATACCGATGTCCGCAATTTCTGGAGCCATTATTCTTACAATCTCTGATGTATGCGGCCGGCTGGTCGGCAGTCCGGGAGAGCTGGAGGTCGGTGTGGTGACGGCGTTTATTGGTGCTCCAATACTAATCATTCTAGCGATGAAAGCGAAAGTGCGGTCACTATGATGAATAATTCGATGACGTTGATTATGGCGGGCAGACAGCAGCGCCGCCGCCGCTGGATTATTGTGACCGGCTCTCTTGCGGCCGTTTCATGTGTGCTCTGCTGTGCCATGCTGCTACTCGGCAACACCATCTATCCAGTACAGGATGTCATCAGGACGCTGCTGGGAGAACAGATTAAGGGTGTGTCCTTTGCCGTGAATACGATAAGGCTCCCAAGAATGCTGGCAGGCCTCTTTGCCGGGTTTGCTTTCGGCATGGGCGGGAGCGTATTTCAGACGATGCTGCGCAACCCACTCGCTAACCCGAATGTGCTCGGTATCACGACAGGCTCCAGTGCGGCGGCGGTCTTTTGTATCGTCATCCTTCATACTAGCGATTCGATAGTATCGATTGCTTCGGTAATTGCCGGTCTTGCTACCGCTCTCTTGATTTACACCTTTTCCAGGGGAAGAACCTTCTCAATTGGGCGATTAATCCTGATCGGCATAGGCATGCAGGCCATGCTGAACGCTGTTATATCCTATCTTCTGCTCGTCAGCGCGGAGCCCGATGTACCAGCAGCCCTAAGATGGCTCAGCGGCAGCCTTAACGGTTCCCAGATGCACGAACTGCCGCCTCTTATAATTACGGTTCTGATCTGTGTTCCAGTTCTTATTGTGCTAATGAAGCATCTCAGCATATTAGAGCTTGGAGAGCAATCCGCCGCTTCCCTCGGGGTGAATACGGACAAGACTCGAATGGTTCTTATTGTCGGTTCAGTCTGCATGATTGCGATAGCAACCGCCGTAACAGGTCCTATCGCCTTCGTCGCTTTTCTTGCGGGACCGATTGCAAAAGCCTTGGTAGGAACCGGCCTCTCAGCGATCATTCCGGCAGGTCTGGTTGGCGTGAATCTGGTTCTGGCGGCGGATCTGGTCGGCCAATTCGCTTTCGAGGTGAGATACCCAGCGGGTATCATTACCGGAATACTTGGGGCACCCTACCTGATCTACCTGCTCATCCGTATGAACCGAAAGGGAGATTTATAATGCCATCCTCACACCTGTTACAAGCTGAGCATATTGTTGCCGGCTATGATCAGAAGACGATTATCCATGACGTCAGCCTGGTGATTCCCAGCAATAAAATAAGCGTTATGATTGGCGCGAATGCCTGCGGCAAATCAACGCTACTGAAAACACTAGCAAGGCTTATTAAGCCCGAATCGGGCAGTATAACACTTGACGGCAGACCGCTGGGCAAAATCCCGACCAAGCAGCTGGCTCGCGTTCTCGGTCTGCTGCCGCAGTCCCCTACTGTTCCCGAAGGGATTTCAGTAGCGGATTTGGTTGGACGGGGAAGATTCCCACACCAGTCTCTGCTCAGCGGATGGACGAGGAAGGATGCCGAAGCCGTCGCCGAAGCGATGGAAATCATGAACATTACGGAGCTTGCTAACCGTAATATTGATGAGCTGTCAGGCGGCCAGAGACAGCGTGTCTGGATTGCTATGGCGCTGGCACAGCAAACAGACATTCTATTCCTGGACGAGCCGACAACCTTCCTAGATATCACCTACCAGGTTGAAATTCTTGATTTGCTCACGGACCTGAACCGCAAGCGCGGTACAACGATTGTCATGGTGCTCCATGACATCAACTTGTCTGCCCGGTACGCAGATCATATCTTTGCGCTCCGTCAAGGCAAGCTTGTTGCTGAAGGGGAGCCAGCGAAGGTTATCACGAGCACACTGATCAAAGACATCTTCGGGCTGGACAGCACGGTGATCCAGGACCCCGTGTCGGGTTCCCCGTCTGTGGTGCCCATTGGGCGGCATCATGTTAATTATCAATGTACTTCGTAGATGACCTAGGCTGATACATACAGCCTCCCTGTTAAAGCCATTTAAAGGCTTTAACAGGGAGGCTGCTTTCTTTCTGCTATTGTTATACGAAGACTTGCTAAATACTAGCAAGAAAATATTTGTACTATTCAAGAATCATAGGTATATTTAATTAGGAAAGTCGATCGCTCAACTATAGCCAGGTCTATAAACCCAGGACTATACATGGTTGTTCCCGGCTTACACTACGACAATTGTACTAACATCAAGGAGAGTGAACAGTTTGATTCCATTATTTAGACGAATGTTATCTATGGCGGTAGCCGCTGCCGTGCTAACGGTGACGATCACCGTACCGGTCTCAGCAGCAGCCTTGCGTGACATTCAAGGTCATTGGGCAGGTTCTGCCATTGAGCAGTGGCAGCAGTATGGCGTAGTAAACGGACACGACGGCAAGTTTAGACCGAACGACGCGTTAACTAGAGCTGAGTTCGCAGTCATGCTTGATAACATCATGAAGTATGAAGAAACTGCAACCAATTCTTTCTCCGACTTGGAGACAGCCAAGTGGTATGCCCCATCCATCTTGAAACTGAATGCAGCAGGTATTTTAAAGGGGACAGGCGGCAAGGCACTTCCGACTCAACACATTACTCGTCAAGAAGCAGCAGTCATGCTTACTAACACCTTGCACCTGGAGCACAACAATGCTCGAACTAATGCTTTTACAGATCAGATCGAAATCGCTGAGTGGGCAAAAGCCTCTGTATCGTCTCTTGTTTCCAGCGGCGCGCTTTCGGGATTCCCCGATGGTACATTCAGGCCACGCGCTGAGCTGACTAGGGCTGAGGCTGTAACGATAATTAGTAAACTTATTCAAGAACTAATCTCTAAACCAGGAAACTATTCACAGCATATTACTGGTAATCTCGTGGTTAACACACCAGATGTATTGTTGAAGAATATGAAGATTGACGGCAATCTTTATGTAGCACAAGGCGTTGGAAGCGGTGAGATTACCCTTGATGATGTTGAGATTTCAGGCTCTGTGTATGTATATGGAGGCGGCGAACATTCGGTAATCCTTAATAATGTTGAAGTTCGTGAAGCGCTCGTCGTGAACAAATATGATGGAAAGATCCGTGTTCTAATTACAGGAGACACTTCTGTTGCGGCAGTAAAGCTTGAGAGTGGTGCTCGATTAGTTACCAAGGACCTCACCAGCAGTGGAATTGAGAACGTTGAAATATCTGCGGATGTTTCTGCAAATCAGAAGATAGTATTCGACGGAAACTTTAACATAGTAGTCAACCATTCCAGTCGAGCAGATATTACTGTGAACGGCACAATTAAAGAATTCATCGCGAACACTTCTATCAACCTTAATGGGAATCCAGAGTTAGTGAAGATAACAGCAGCTCAAGGTGCAACTGTTACTGTCAATAACAGGCCCGCTCAGCCATCAAACGGAACTATCCCAGCGGTCAATAGCAGTGAACCCGCAAGCAGTGCACCTTCAGGTGGCACACCCGTCATTCCTGTTATCAATGCTCCTGGTAATTCAACCGGAAGCACACCTGCTAACCCGCCAAGCAGTCAGCCTGACACCCCTCCTGCAAGTGGCGGATCAACCCCTACCCCTCCAGCATTAACGGTGGATAATGTATTTGCAGCGATTAAGCAAGGTTACTTGGGAGCAAATAAAGACCGTACGAACGTTTTCTCTAACCTAAACCTAATGACGACACTTGCTGAATATGAGGGTGTAACTATCACCTGGCAAACCAGCGCTCCTTCGATTGTTACCGAAACAGGTACTGTAAACAGAATCAATTGGAATGATCAGTTTGTTACGCTTAAAGCAGTCTTGTCCGGCAGCCTGACAGGCGAAATAACATTCGATCTTACTGTTCGAGCACTGAGTACAAGCAGCGTAGAAATGACAGACTTCATTGATCCATATTTCTCACCAGACTACCCACAAGCTTATGTAAAGAACGGCGATATATGGATCCGGTATATGCTCAATGAACCTGCGGAACTGTATATGGTGGTAAACGCAGTTAGCAGTCATTTTGAATCTAGTGTCGATTCCGTATTGCGTGGACATACCGGCAAGGATGGAGATGCTTTCAGGGTTAGTGACTGGCCTTATTTTACAGTTGATGCATCTGAAACTAACAAAGTACATGAATTTAATACAGGAGTACCATTACTGGATATGAAATCTCGAATTGATTTCGTCGTTCGTGATGCATCCAAGAATTATACGTCAAGCAGTGTAACAAGCATAGCGATAAATAAAGAAGTCACAGGTGCTTATGATACCTTCACCCCATATTTCGAAAAAGCAGTAATTAATAAAGCGTTGGATTCTATTTATTTGTACTATTCAAGCGAATCACTCGATCTGACAAGTGTTCCTTCTGTTAGTGACTACAGTTTAAACGTCGGTCAGATCAACAAGGTTACTATTCATTCCGAGGGAGATGATTGGTTCTTCCCTTCGAACTATGTCATTCTTAGTGTTAGTGGTATCTCGGAAGAAGAGAAAGACAACCTAAGCCTTAGTTATACTGGTACAGCATTGCAGGATACAGGTCACGTGAAGAACAGTGCCCCTGCGTTTGCAGCCGAGCCCGTCCACTTCATTGAAGAACAAATTACATCTGTCACGGTTAGCTCCGACAGAAAAACGGTTACGGCTGAAGTCAATTATGGATGGTATCCTGGGCTTACGCCAACAGGTGTCAACGACCCTACTATATCCGTATCCGTTGACGGGTTGGACATAACTGAATCTTCCTATTATGACTCTTATGGAATTGACGGAGTATTGTATACAATAACGTTCGAAACCCCTCTTCCTTATGGGTCAATCGGTATTAAACTCAACACTAGCGACATGGTGAACTGGGCTATGGATCCGTATCCGGCTGAATTGACTTTTGTTAACGAAGCACGACAAATTGCCGAACCAGGAATTCCTTCTGCCAAACTTGATAATGGTGATATTATCCTGACGTTTGCTGAGGGGTATGAATTTCACACATATGTTGGCCTTGCAGCTGGTCTTACAATCAAAGTTGGAGATGCTGAATACCATTTAAGAGGATATGTTGTTCAAAAAGTTACTTCTAACCTTAACACCTTACGCATTGACTTAAATGACAAGTACACTCTCCATGTTAAGGATGCAGTTCTTCAGGGAATTCAAGAAGGACAAGCTGTACAGATTAAGTATACAAAGCTATACGGTAATAATAAGTTTCAGCTCGCCGATTCAGCGGGAGCGTTGCTGCCCGACTTTGATTACGTAAATGTGACTGCCAATTAATGTACTCCTATAGCCCTTTCGCTTCCAGACAGGAAGCAGAAAGGGCTAATTTTATATATTCGGTACATTCAAATTTTAAACCGGTACCCCGCACCCCATACTGTCTCGATGAACTGGTGCTTCGACGGGTCCTTCTGAATCTTATCACGAATCTTCCCCACATGGACGGTGACCGTTGCAGAATCTCCGAAATGCTCGATCCCCCACACCTTATCCAGCAGCGCATCCTTGGAATATACACGGTCGGGATTTTCCGCGAGGAAGAGCAGCAGGTCAAACTCTTTGGCCGTCAGTGAAAGCTCTTTCCCATGCAGTGTTACCCGCCTGGCGTCTACCTGGATCACCAGCCCGTGAATATTCAGTTCACGTGATTTTCGGACAGGCGAAGAGCCGGCGCCCGCTGCGGCACCGGTCAACCGGTCATACCGTTCAAGATGTGCCCGAACCCGCGCGACAAGCTCCGACGGGCTGAACGGCTTTGTCACATAATCATCCGCACCGAGGCCAAGTCCCCTGATCTTGTCGATATCCTCCTTGCGTGCTGATACCATCAATACAGGAATATACTTCGTCTCCCGGATCCGCCGCAAGATGTCGAAGCCGTCCATGCCCGGCAGCATGACGTCCAGAATGATAAGGTCATATTCCTTCTCCAGCGCTTCCCCGAGCGCTTCTTTGCCGTCTGATCGAAGGGTAACCTCATAGCCATGAACCTCGAGGTAGTCCCGCTCCAGCTCGGCGATCGCCTGATCATCCTCGACGATTAACACTTTCCGTTTCGACATCTCACACGCTCCCGTTACGTTCTATCCTGAGTGATTGGAATGGTAAACAGCACCGTCATGAAGCGCCCCGGCTCGCTTCTTGCATAAATGCTGCCGCCATGATGCGCAACAATCTGCTTCGCAATCGCAAGTCCGAGCCCCGAGCCTGCCACGTTCTGATTCCGGTTCATATCCCCACGGTAGAACCGCTCAAAGATCCGGTCCAGCTCACCTGGAGCCATCCCGGGACCATTATCAGTCACCGCGATAACCCATTCTTCCGTCTGCCTGCCGAAATGAACATGTACATAAGGATCTTCTTTGTCCATAAACTTCACCGAATTGCCGACGATGTTGAGAATGACGCGCTTGATCTTCTGGGCATCCATGACCGCGACAGCATCATCCCCTGCCTCGTACTCACCCGTCAGACGCACGCCCGCACTCTCATACTCCATGCACAGCTCTTGCATCGTCTGCCGGTAGAACTCCTCAAGCGGCACCGTCTCGAAGTGGAATCTCTCCTGCTTCAGATCCAGCTTGGAGAACAGGAACAGGTCATCAATCATGCGGTCCATATCGAGCGTCTTCGAGTGAATCACATCCATATACTTCTTCAGCTTCTCCGGATCGTTCGCGATGCCCTCCCGAATCCCCTCCACGTATCCCTTAATCGAGGTTAGCGGTGTCTTCAGATCATGCGAAATATTCGAAATCAGCTGCTTGCGGCTCTCCTCCAATGTCAGCTGAGCACCAATTGCCCGCTGCAGCTCGCTGCGCATCTTCTCATAGGAGCGGACCACGCTGCCAACCTCGTTGCGCACCTTCGAGTGCAGACTGAAGTTGAGATCCCCCTCAGCGATACGGCGCGAGCCCTGCTCGAGCTGCCGCAGCGGCCGCACGATATCCTTCGTCGTAATCCAGATCAGCGGAAGCAGAATGATGCCGAGTAGGACCGCAATGCCTAGAATCACGAAGGTCTGGAACCGGTTGCCCTTGGTCCCCGTTTCCGTCACATCAGCAATCAGATAATAGGATAGGGACTCTGGGACTTCCGGAAAATCATAGCGCACGGAGAGCAGATCGCGCCCCTCCCACTTGCTGACCACGAACACCCCATCCGCATGCTCTCCAGAGGTTGCAATATCCTGCTGCAGCTTCACAAGGAATGCCTCTTCTTCTCTTAAGTCACCATAGCTTTCCCAACGTTCCCCTTGCCGAACAACGACGAAACCCCCGAACGGCTTTAACTGATCCCCTAGCTTATCCGCAAAGGCGGGGGACGTCAGCTCCTCCGGCGTATATCGCTCTGCATAACGCAGGTCCACGAACAGATCGATGCCCCGGTGAAAGGCATTCTCCGGTGTTTGCTCCTTCACGATGCTGCTTGCAAAATACGAGATGATCCCCGTGATGATCCCGATCCCGGTAACCGTGACGATAACGGCAGTCAGCAGAATGCCGATTACATACGTTAAAATAAGCTTGAGCCGAATGGACATAGTTTAGTTTTCTTTCCTTTGGAAGGCCAATAGGCCCATTATAGTGCCCATAATATAGTAAGCTGTCAAAAATAGCAATGTCGTGATAGATGAGCCGACATCGCCTGCATACAGCAGCGGCTGTATCCAATCCGCAAAATCGGTTACGAAAAGCCGGCCCAGTTCCGGCTCGAACAACCCGGTGATTCCCATTGCCAGCCAGATCACAATACTGACTACCATCCCTATACTGCCGCTGCCCACCCACAGCGACACGCTGTTTGCCAGCACAACCAGCAGCCCGCAGAAGAGAATCGCGCCGCCAAGCTCAGCCAGCATCACACCCAACGCCGAAAAGGCAGGCATCCCCTGGAAAATTATGCTTCCTACAAACGTTGGCACGAACACACTCAGAACGATCAAGGCGCCGGCCGTCCATCCCGCGAGTATTTTTCCTGTAAAGAGGGTCTCCCTGCTAATCGGCAGCCTCAGCGCATTCTTGATTGTGCCGTCCTTGAACTCGCTGACCATGAGGTCGCTGCCGATCGACACCATGAACAAGGGCAGAATGACCGTAAGCAGCAGCTTCAGTGCGGTCACCGGCAGGCTTCCGCTCAGTCCGATGCGTTCGCTAATGAAGACGAAGAGAACGCCGATGAGGAACGAGAGCAGCAGCAGCACCTTCAGTTTGCCTCCGCGCAGCAGCTTGCGGAGCTCTTCTCCAGCGAGATAAATGAATGGCGCCATCATGCCGCCCCGCCCCTTTCCTTGGCTGTGCAGTTCAAGTAATATTCCTCAACGCTTGCGAACGACTCCCGGATCTGTGGAGTGCTTGCGGTATCGACATGCTTTCCCTCATAAATAATATAGGCATGCGTGATCCAATCCTCGATCTCGTGTACCTGATGCGAAGAGATGATAATGCTCATGCCCGTCTCAGCCACAAGGCTGCGCAGCATCGCTGTCATTTCCCGCCGTCCCTCTATATCCATACCTGAGAACGGCTCATCAAGCAGCAGGAGCTTAGGCTGGTGAAGCAGCGCCCTGCCAAGCTCGATCCGCTGCTTCATGCCTGTGGAGTATTTTCGGATTTTGAGCTGTTGGTGCTTAGACATTCCCACGAGCTCCAGCGTCTGCTGGATCCGCGCTTCGTCAATTCCCGGATAAAG
Organism: Paenibacillus sambharensis; assembly: GCF_003233845.1. Classification (GTDB taxonomy): domain Bacteria; phylum Bacillota; class Bacilli; order Paenibacillales; family Paenibacillaceae; genus Paenibacillus_I; species Paenibacillus_I sambharensis. The sequence continues at coordinate 28,244 of NZ_QKRB01000028.1, read as the reverse complement.
CTTAGAGTAGACTCTCAGATAATCACAACCCTTAAGATAGGGGTACGGGGACGGCTCTCCGATCATCATGCCCATATGCGGCCTCGTCAGCTCAGGCCGATCGGCAATAGAGACACCATTCCAACGTGCTTCCCCGCGGCTCGCAGTGATCCAGCCGGCCATCGCCTGCAGCGCTGTCGTCTTCCCGGCACCGTTTGGCCCCAGCAGGGCTGCAACCTCACCGGAACGAACGGTGAGGTTGAGCCCCTGGATGCCTCGGCCGCCGGGGTAGACCTTTGTAAGATCAATAACTTCTAACATAAGCAAGGCCCTCCCCGAATCATGCTGTCAGCTTTAATCTTGGAACGCTTCCGCGTCAATGATCTCTGCGGTTTTACCAGCAGCGTCATACGCGTCAGGCGTCGTCTTGTTGATGCCGCTGATGCCGCCCGCACCTACCAGCTTCACGCGGTGAGTGACACCCTCTTCGTCCTTACCGCTAACCTCAAGCTCGCCCTTCACGCCCTGCATCCTATTATCTGCATCTACCATCAACTGCAGCCGCACATGCTCAATTGCTGTGTCCTTCGTCAGCTCCGGAAGCTGCTCTTCAAGGTTAAGTCCTTCGAAGTCCTGGAAGAAAGGAATGTCCTTCATAAGCTCCAGCTCTGCCGGCACTTCAGTAGCAGTCGGATGTTGGTGTTCACCCTTACCGGCAGCCGACGCGACGTCCATCAGCAAACGCACCGTAAGCGGAACCTCCTCCTTGCTCACGTCAAACGTAATCGTCTTAGAGCCATCCGCATGGTTGACTACACTGAAGTCATCCTTCAGATCACCGACTAGATAATCGAGCAGCGCCTCTTCCGCTTTGTTCATCGGGCGATGCTCGGCGTCTCCGTCTTCTGGCTGTTCATGGTACCTGCCAGCGTGCTCATCATCCAGGTTGACCACCTGATAGTGCAGACCATGCGTTTGATCTACAAGATAAAGCTTGTCGTCGCCGCTGCTGTACACGCTGCCGCTGCGCTCGATACCCATGAGGTTAAAGTCGAAATCACTGCTTACGCCTTGCTGATCTCCCGCCTCCTTCACCTTCGCTGTGCCATCAGCCTCAAGCACCGTATCACCATCCACCTTAACTGTGAAGCTTCCATTCAAGGTGGCACTCTCGAGCACTTGCTCCGACATCTGATTCGCCTTCAGCACTTCTTTGAACGCCTTGTAGCCCTCTGTGTTCGTTGTGGAAGCAAACGCCGTCACCGTAAACATACTCACTGCAGCCACCGCCGCGCCAATCATCAATACTTTGGTTTTCTTTTTCATTTCGAACTCACTCCTTTAAGGTTGTATGGTTTTGTCTCTCTCTCGTGCTTACAACCTTAGTCTAAAGGACGACTCTAAACTCCCTCGAAACCAAAAATAAAATATTTCTAAAATGCATTTTTGCGCGAATTTGTGTTTAGCTCAACACGGCTAATGAAACTCACACACGCTAAACCTTCGTTTTTAATGCCTTCTCAATTGTAAGGAATCTGAGCAGTCTTAATAGACGATTTTCGCCAAATTACTTGAATTATTAGTGCATTAGCGACGCCTAGTTTCGTTACAGAATAGAATCGGCCTTTTCGAGGCGAATAGAGTGTGTGACATTCGTTAAAATATTCACGGTGCCGCACTGCCAGTTTGTACGGGCCGTATGGGTTACCTGTTCACTTGGGACTTTCTCCAACTCCTGTGTAAAACGCTGCCGGCTGATCTGAACAGTATCCGGACAGCATGGCTGCAATCAACAGCATCATTAGTGTTATTTCTTTTCTCAATGCTACTGCTCCCCTTCTAGTTTCCTAACAACGGGTCTCTTGCACGGAATACAATCCCCTGTCCTTCCCAGTATTCTGTTGTCACATTTTCAATTCGATAATCGCCACCGGTGTAGCTCTGGACTGTTTGTTCCCAAAACTGTTTGGATACCTCGTTATTACCGTGCTGCAGAACCTCCCACCAGCCCTTGTGAGTGTCAAAAACTAACGCCGCGGCAGCTTGTCCTATTCCTCTCCGGCGATACTTACGCATAATGAAAAATTCAGTAATGGCTCTTGCATCTTCTTCCTGGATAATGCTGCAGTGGTCGTTAACCATAGTAAATCCGGCGTATTGACCATTAACCTTAATGAAATACGCTTGCCTCTTGTCCTCTGTCCAGTAGTGATCAAAGTACTTATAGCCATAATAGCCATACTGATTGATGTCCGCATCATTAAACTCACTGAAATCGTATTCATATAATTCTATAAGCTGCCGTAATACCGATTTCTGGTCCTCTGATACCTTAACCAGCTCTACCATATTCTTGGTTCACCTCGTAATTGCATCATATATGAAAAAACATCCTTCATCGGAGTAATTCCCAGTCGTTCTTTTAAAACATTGGTGATAAACTCCAATTTCACTTTCTTATCTTGAATGCTTGATAGAAAATGCTCTTCTATGTCTTTTTGCATGTCTTCCCTTGTCGAATACCGGTCAAATCGTTCCAATATATAAATCTCACCAAGAGATAAATATGCTGAAAGGAATTCTTGGAGATTTCTTGCTACCAACTTTACTTCTTGGTCAAACATCATTGGTTGAATGAACAAAATTGGAGCTTCATCTAAATTGGTAATAGAACCTTCCCCGGTAGAAAATGCAAAATGATCCCCATCTCCTCCTGTATGTGCAAATACAACAGCATCATCTGGGGTGCAATCGTACGCAAATCCAGGCTCTCTCCTAATATATATCTCCAGATAGTCATAGAGTGAGTCTCCGGTCATCTCAGACAATTCTTGGTCCAGTTTGTAAAGGGTATCTATAACAGAACTATTGAGTCTATTAGATGATTGCATACTTCACCTCGTGTAAATTGTTTACCTTAACTTCTTAACGCATTACTCTTGCCTGTCCTCATGAAACTTCCCTTGTTTATACCATCGAAGAATTCGCACGGTTCCAATTATCCAGCTTGCTGTTAAGAACAGCCAAATCAGGATCCATTGTCCCGCCAGACCAAGTGCTTTCAGTTCTTCTTCATGGCCTGTAATATACACAAGTACCCACAAGTTTAAGAAAAATAAAAAAACCTGAGGAATAACCCAGGCTACCAATAACCCCACCTTAAGCTTCAAATTACCAGCTCCTTTTCATTGCTCCTATTCCTTCTTCCCCGCACCTTGCTTCATACAAAATCTTGAGAAAATCGCTGTTCAAGAATTCTTGACAGTCCATTGTTTTGAGCTTTCTCCTTCCCACTCGCCTATCGATAAGAGCAAGACCTTTAACTAACTCAACATCTGATTGAAGGGCATCTTGAATAGATAAATTAGGATACTCCTGAAGAAGACGAATGAATTCCATCCTCTCGATATTTTCCTCTCCATTCTTGATCCATTTGTCGGTGTTGGCTTCGTATATGATCTCCCCGTCAAGCACAACTGCCCCAACTCCCCGGTCAGGACTCCCACTATTCTTGTACCAGGTTGTGAAGAGAGTGACTCTTGATTTCATCTCATCACAAAATAATTCTTCTACCCGTTTTTTCACTTTAGTCCACTGTATGATGTTTCACCCTTTTTTAGCTTAACGTCCGGTATTTCAACCGATCTATAGTACTGTTTTTGGCAGTGTTCCACGCTTCACAATACCCAAATCCTCCAGCCACCGAAAAGCATGCCGCTCCTTAAGCTGAAACGTAACCTCATCAATCGTTACCAATACCGTTTGCCCCAGCATCAGTTACCTCCACATGTATAATAAGCTGCAAAATGCTGCCCGCTGCACACTTACAATAGGAACCGTTCCTTGACCATTCTGGCGACTTCCTCGGGACTCATATCCGTATTATTAATTCTGACATAATTGCTCCGCGTTATTTCCCCTTCATAGGAGCTCAGCCTGTGTTTGTCCATAGTGGCTCTTAGATCTTGTTCAGACTGTTCCGTGTTTCTCTTGGTAGGCTTCTGCTCAAGTCTGTACGGCGTTACATTGCGTTTTAGCCTCTCTTCAAGACTGCTTTCCAATTCAACAAAATATACCTCCGCATCCTTCGACTCGAAGATTTCACAAGTCTGATTAACAAATTCCCAATCCTCTTGCAGATCGAATCCCCAAACATAAGTGAAGATAAGTCCGTATTGGTTACTGGAGGCATACGATTCGAAAAACTCTCTTCTCAGCAGATTAGCTAATCTCCAGGTCTCCCTCCCGAAACCGAAGAAAGGATGGAATAACTCAATTGACATATGATTATGAAATAATTTCAGATCGGTTATCTTCGTCAGCTCATGCCCAACCGTCATTTTACCGACAGCCTGCGGTCCAAATATGAGAATGAACTTCATGGCTACCACTCCTATCGATAGGCATCCGTATTAATGACTTCGTTAAATCCTGCAAATTACGATCTCTATGTCAGTATCCTTAAAGATCTCATGCAAAATTTCTCGGACCTTGCCCCACTGCAGCTTATCTAGCCCGCAGCCGATTTCTGGCATCGCGATTTGAGTAATACTGTCGCTAAGACAGATCTTCCTCATCGTCTTTAGAGAAGCGGTTAATGTATCGTATGTAGGCTTCTGCCAATATTTTGGTTTCGTAGCCAGGTTGAGTACTCTGCCCACCTTGTAACAGCTTCCAACCTGCAGCCGATCCTGTCTTGCATCCTCCTGAAGACTGGACAACTTGAATCTTTTCTTGAATTCTACAGCAATACCAGCACTCATTTTTGCATCTGCTGATATACAGTGTGCCAATGCATACTCTTCCGGCATCTTAAACAGGTCTTTCTTTATCTCTTTAAATTCCATACCTTATTTCCTCTCTTCATCTCCAGGTGCTCATGCCACTTGGTGGGTTATGTAACCTAACAACACTGCCAGTGCTAATAATCCTATATAATAAAACCTGCTTATTAATCCCCCATCTTCCAACCAATCTATCTCCTGCTGGCTTGCGTTGGTAGTTGACCTAATGAATGCCCGTATAAGCCCTGGCAAGTAGATTAAATGCGGAAGGGTTGAGAAGTAAATGTACACAGAATCTGAAGCATAATAATCTGAATTGTGGTAGTAAAATCGCGAGACAACAAAGTTCACAACAAGAATACTGAATGAAACTAAACGATAGCCTCTTCGATTGGCTTGATTTCTTAAATACTTATCCAGAATAATGAGGTATGCCACTATAGCTGTTCCGCAGATAGCAGTCCCCGCCGAATCTAATAATTTGGAAAATTCCTGTGAGCTGAAAGCGATATACCAAAACACGACGAATAGACTAACCAGTACACAATTACTAAAGATAACAACCTTGTGAGTATTCAAAATGTTCGACCGTCTTTCTCATGATGTTGTTAAACATAAAGTTCTCAATTAGATAGCAGATCTTCCCTCCGAGACTTAACAATGAAATCCCGCACCACATCAAGCGGCTTGATTCAGCATCTACTTCCCCTTATTATTTTCACCTTCTTGCGCTCTATCATATTCTTCTAGTTCGTTCTCGATTTGCTTGTTTAGTTCATTCAGTTTTATTCGTTCTTCCTCACTTAAATATTCTGCTTCCAATTCCTCTTCGATTTCTTCGTTCGGCATATTAAATTCATCTTTCTCTTCAATGCCTAACTTTTCTTTTATCTTCTGAAGGTCGGATTCTATCCTCATGGTTCGTCTGCGATTACTCAGAACCAAACCAAAAGTAACACACATGATTAGAATCAACCCGTAAGGATGAAGATAGATAGCAATTAATATCGCTGCAACGATACTGATTATTGTCATTCATAAATCCTTCCTCTACTGAAAAATTCACCGAAATGGCTGACTGATCAAATATCCTGCGTAATAAAACAATTCCCGGAAGAAAAACGGGACCTTGCTGCCGAGTGTCTGATAGGCCGAGGTTTGAGTTGGCGATGAGTAGGCTCCCATCCCCATATTGTTGGCCATCACAATGGCCCGCTTCATATGTAACGGATCACTTACGATCGTAAATGTTTTCAGACCATACACTGAAGCAATCTCATTGGCGTATTGTAGATTTTCTTCCGTGATGGTTGATTTCGTCTCAACGAGAATATCCCCCCTACTAATACCATTCTTAAAGGCGTACTCCCTTGCAACCTCCGACTCTGCATATTTATCGCCAGTTCCTTTGCCGCCGGTGAAAATAATTTTATCGACGTACCCATTCTCATACAGCCAGATGGCATGGTTGATCCGTTCTCGTAAAACCGGGGACGGTTCATCGTTCCAGGCAGCTGCGCCGAGGACCACGGCTGCGTCTGTCTTAACGAGCTGATTATTCCCGCTGAATGTCCATATGCTGATTCCCAGATAAACTGTAACACTTAACAATAGAACGATTAAGACGACGACTGCCTTGATCCATGTTTTCTTGAACATGTCTATATGTATCCCTTACCTTCCAAAGCTAATAGCTGCAATGACTTCAATTATAGCATCCCATCTATTTTCTGGAAATAATGATTATGAAATCATAAGATGCAGCATTCTTAGCGGCCTGCTTAAATAACAAAAATCCCAGCGGGAACAGATCCCGCCAGGACAAAGCGCCATGCTGCAGATTCTCTACTTGATCTCCAAGTAATCAATGAAAGCATCCCAATTTCCGTTGTCAGCCGTAACAACGAGCTCAATCTCCTGATTACCTGTTCCATGGCTGATATTGTTCAGGGTATAGACCGCTGGATAGCTGCCGCCAAAATAGAAGGTACCCTTCGTCTGGCCGCCGATTTTCAAATCGACTCTGGCCATGTTGGAATTATTAGATGCCCCGCGCAGTGAGAAACTGTGTGTGCCGCTCTCGAAATATTGCGTGTATTTGACCGAATCGTTATTCGCGTACAGAGCGACTCCCGTGAAGGGCGAGCTGATATTGCCCGTGTATTGGCCGCTCTTGGTCATGCTCTCTGCTTCCTTCTTCGCACCCGTGGTTGGAGGAGGAGTTGAGCCGCCGCCGCTTCCGCCAATTGTGAGTGTGTTACTGGTCACATGAGCATTTCCGCTGCTTTGGTAGCCTTCAACCGTGAGCGCAACTTCGTACATTTTACCCATTCTCATGCCTAGGTTTTCCCATGCTTTAAAATGTTCGCTAACCGATATCGTTCCGCTGGTGCGCTTCGAGGTCCGGACGCTCCAATACTGCTTGAAGGTTGCCGTTCCCTTGATGGAAGGCTGGTTGGTACGGGTGGTTTCATAAATATCATAAGTCCCACCGTCTACGTTAATTGTACCCTTCTTCGTTCCGGTTGGACGGTAGGTACCCCAGCTGTCAACAATGTAAAACTCTACAAGCGGATCAACCGTCCACCCATAGAGTGTCAGATATGAATTGCCATTGGGCTGGAAGATGGCACTGTAGCTCAGTGATATGTTCCAATCTGCTGATGGGTCTGGGTTTCGTTAAATTTCTTGCCTTTCCGGAACAAAATATTGTTGATATTGCTCCACTGGGCACTGAACGTACCGCCGCTGTTCAGCGTCATACTTCCAGAGCCGCCGCTATCCTTCCAGAATTCATAGTCGTATCCATCATGATTGCCGGTCTGGTTAGACGTGATCGTAGTTGCTGCCTGTACGCTAACTGCAGGTAATGCAAGCGCAATGCAGAGCAAAGCTGCCAACCATAATCTCATTCTCTTGTGCTTCATTAGTCATTCTCCTTCTCTGGATAAAATGGGTGTTGCTTTCCTTAAATGAACTACAGCACAACCGACCGCCGCACATGCCTCCTTTTTTGATGTATATTGTAAGCGATTACACAAATAATTTCACCAAACGCTGCCAGGTTATTTTACCAGACAATGTTTAGTTGGTACTGCGAAAAGCTTAGGTCTTTAGGGTGACAGACGAAGACAAGCAAGGTACATTAAGAAAGTAAGAATTGGTTGATTTCTTCCAACGCTGATGCTGCTGACTTCACAACCTCATCGTCTATTTCATCATCAGTGGGATTTTCAACAATCCGTACTAACTCTTCTGTGAATGCAGTCTTATATTCGAGCGACAATTCTCTGATATAATATTGAATTACATTATCCTTCCAAATGCCATCTTGAGTGGTGAATATCGGGAAGACCGGGTACGCTAATAATTTCTCGATGATGGGAATTGCCACTGGCCAATTTAGATCTTGTGTCCATTCTAAGAGATGCGGAATTATCTCCGGGATTTCACATAAGTCGGTCATCCTTACTGCCTCTAATCTTTCATAATCCATTTTACTTCTTAGAATTAAAGCACTCAGTTCTTGATTCATGGTTCTTATCTCCTTGTATACCTTTTGTAGCTAATTTTTTCGTGAAGTAAAGTACGATATCGTCATCGATAGTAACCTTCTCACCGTATTGAATGAATCGCTGACCGTTGTGAATCCCTTGACTATCCGGTACATAACCACGCTTAACATAGAGCACTTGAGCATTTCCATAGTCTGAGTAAAGCCCCACTCCGATGTCAGCAACCTTGGAGCGTTCCCTTATCATTTCCTCAGCTATATCCATCAACTTAGATCCGATCCCCATCCTTCGAAACTTGATCAGCACATTGAAATCATTGATTTCGGGAATGTTATGTTCTCTAAAATACAAGTAATGTGAGCTCCAAAGGATATTTACATACCCCGTGAAAGATCCATCGATCTCAGCTATAAGAGTGACTCGTTCTCCTCTCTCCTGCTCCGCATAGTAACGTTTATACTGATCAATCGGTTTATCCACCCCTGATCTTGAAAAGCCGCCGAAATCGCTGCAGCATCATCATCACGAATCATTCGAATGTTTATTTTCAATGACATTTACCTTCTTTCTCAAAGTCCACTCTACCCTTCTCACCCGCTAAGACTTGGATCCAGGAATGTGAATTAATTCAGTTTGCTTTATTACATGCTCTCTTATATCATTAATCTGCTCAGCCGTTAACTCATCACTTTTAAACTCTGTAGTTCCGTCTGGTAAATGTATCGTTAATGGTCCCACGGCCTCTTCCTTGGCTTCATCGGTATCTTTGGTGAGCAGCATTTTGTTATTTTCAATAGAATTGTCAAAGATTATTGTCTTCTGATAATTCCCATCGATGTCATAGTAGTCTTCTATAGCACGTATTCGAGTAGAGATTTTATGTTCGCTTTCATATATATAAGTAATGGCGTTTACTTTCATGTACCCCGTTGTTTTAACAGTTTCCCCGTTTAGTTCCGTCGTTTCTATTATAAAGCCTTCAACTGTTTCTTTTTCGATCATCTTTTGATTGCCATTATGACAAGCACTGAACAATACTAAAATAATCATAGTCAATATGAGAATTTTAAAAAACTTCATTACTCACAGCCCTTCTATTAATCGTGTCATATAGAATTGTGGAATAATACTCTTTCTATTTACGTCTCAACTCTTCTGTTAACTGGTCTACTTTATTTTCTATCCTCTTCAAGGCGGCTTGCGTTTCTTTTGTGTGCTGTATTAATCGGTTTACAAACTTATATAGTCCTACAAAAAACAATATAACCAGCGACAGAAGGATCAGCGGGTATATGGCCGAAACCCAATAAAAATCCGTAATAGCCTCCTCTATTTTTCTAAATGTTTATATTTATTTCAGCGAATCCATTAGACTGTAAAAGTATAAAGTGTCTAAACATATAGATAACATTTGTAACTCGTCAGTTCGTTAGTCATGATGCTCCTCTGATTCAATCTTGGCTCAAGGATTCTCCTTCTTCCACCTGACCACCTGGCATCTCCCAGCCCCTGCGTGGTCCTTTAATAAGCAGCAATTCATTCTTCTCATTCACAACAATAGCTGCTGCTGAGAGTATATGTTTAGGAGTACTCATTCAGCCGCTCCTTTAGTGAGGGTCTTATGCAGTACAACCTCATCCTGTTTGCGATAGCCATTTGTCATATAGGTATGTATCGCAGGTTCGTTTTTTTCCCAGTAAGTATCTTAAGGCTTGTCACACCCATAGCCAATAATTCTCTTTCGATGAAAGATATCATTAACGACGCCAGCCCTCTTCTTCTGACTTCCTCACTCACATACATTTCGGTTATTTCGCCCATTAGATTTCGATAGCAAAAGGACTGGAAATATTGGGCACACGCAAACCCAACAGGTATGCCATCCAGTGTACCTAACACAACCAATTCTCTTGAATCTGTCAATCGTTTACGAACTTCTTCTTCATCCATGAGGACGCCGTTAAAATCATAATTCAGCTTCATTAAAGACTCAGCATCTTCACTAACTGCCCGTCTGACCACGATTTCCTGATTCATCCATTCACCTCTGTACCAGATCCCTTAACAATAACGCATCTAAAGCGTTCAACCCCCGGGTACTTCTCTCCTAGACTATGTTCGGCAAAACCTAAGCTTCTGTAAAAACCTACAGCTTCTTGATCCGTTTCAGCTTCAAGTGATTGTAGATCAAAATGACTTAGCGTTTCCGCAATCATCGCTCTGCCCATGCCTTGCTTCTGTTGGCTTAGAGAAACCGATATATGCGTCAACCTGGCAGCCGATTCAGACATCATTTCGATCCCGATCAATCCTACTAAATCATTATCTATAAGACAGCCTGATAAATGCTTGCCATTGCTTTCAAAGTACGATTCCAGAACCCTGTTCACTTTAGTGCCATCGCCATACACACACAAAGACAACAGTTCAATATTTGAATTCCTTAATGACAGATGGAGGTCTTCTTCAAGGACAACTAAAATTCCCATATTAATTGCCGTCCGCCTATGACATGGTAGTGGATATGATATATTTCTTGCTGTCCGTGTACCCCAGTGTTCGTGACGACACGGAATCCTGATTTATCAATGTTTAAGATTTTCGCAACCTGTTGTATCCCTAGATGGATCTTCAATATGTATTCCTGATCTTCTTCCTTAATATCTAGCACATTCCTGATATGCTTCTTGGGAACAACAAGGACATGTGCATTCGTCACAGAATGCAGTCCATAAAAGGATATAACGTGGTCATCCTCGTAAATAATCTGAGCTGGCTCTTGCCGATCAATGATTCTACAAAAAACGCAACTGTTAACTATCATGACCTGCCCCTTTCAGACTTAGCTTCGTTCTAGGTCTCATGAGAATATAATAAGATCCCATCTCTTCTGTTCCAGCCAGTCTTGGTCCAGAAGTGTTTGCCAATCTCGTTATCGGCAATGACCAAGATATGGCATCTATGTATGCCTTCTTCGCTCAGCCTGGATAAACTGCGCTTGACCAGCTCTTGGGCAAGGTTCCTTCCCCGATAGTCCTGATCCACAGCAACATGGTAAAGATAGCCCCGGCGTCCGTCATGCCCGCACATAACGGTCCCAATAATTTTATTCTCATCTGCGCATACGAAGCTCATGCCCGGATTCCGCTGCAGATAATGATCAATAGCTTCTTCAGAGTCAGCCTCGCCAATAGCCAATCCCTCTGTTCTATTCCATAATTCGATTAATGAAGGGTAATCTTCGATTACCATTTCTCTGATCTCATGCATCGTTGACATCCCTTTCACAACACAGCTTATAGATAACCCTCAGTGTTTAATCTTATCGTTTTAAACAAGTTTACAATGGATTTCTCATTCACATCTGCTTCCATTTGGGCAAGTCTTTTCTTCCCCAGCCTTTTATCGAACATAGAGAGTGCCCGGACGATTGAATCATCCGATGTCATGGCAGCTTCGATGGACAAATTAAGATATTTTACAGCAGCGCGATAAAAATCATATTGGCTGTATTCCCCTTCAAATTCTAATATCTCTTCAGCCAGCCTGTATGCATTTCTGTATCCGTCAGCTTGCTCCCTGTCTCTCCAATTTACATCATTTGTCTTCTTCCGCAGTTCATTGGCTAACGAGTTAAACTTAAACGATCTTCTTATAGTACAAAAATCATAGATGATTTCTTTATCGAACGTTATCCATGCTCTACCCTGCTGATCATGTGAACCCCTATACCGAGTACTCTGAAAATCTATACGGCCTTTTAGTGAATCACAGAGACAATCTTCCAGTTGTTTCTTCAGCCTGCTCCATTGCAAGAGTGTTCACTCATTTCTTCACTTGTATATGTGTTTCCTATATCCTTGGACCTCTTCTTCCTTATATCCTAACCTTGCATAAAATTCGTGGGCATCCTTCCTCTGTCCTCCAGAAACTAAGATGATGTAGTAACAATCTCTGTCCTTTGCGATTCTCTCAATTTCGGCCATTAGCTTTTGTCCACCCCCTTGACGACGTGCAAGTCGGGAGACTATGACGTTCTCAATCACCATGAAAGGCTTGCACTCTCCAACTAGATCCTGACAGATGATTCCCATAAGCGATCCAATCAACTGGTTATCCTTGAAAGCCCCTAGAATGACATAATTGTCGTTATTCTGAATTGATCTGAAGACGTCAACCATCCTGTTGAAATCGGTTTTCCTATGTACAAGTTCTTCATATAACAAGCACAAATCCATAAGGTCATTCAATGTAATAGGTTTTATAGTAATCAAGATCGTTACCCCTCTATAAAGTCATCATCAACTCTACCGCCGCCAGACGGAATATTACCTTCGTACAGGCACTTTCTTATATGATGAGGATCATATTGCTGACCATAGAGTTCCTGGACGGTTGATACCTCTTGCTCTCTTTAACATCCTTACAGTTACTCAAGTACCATCAAAGCTTCTTTATCATATGTATGTCTAAGGGTTCCAGCCTAAATAATTCTTCGTCTATATCGTCAGCTAATTCACTGCCGTTACTTCTGTAGAAGCCTACTGCCGATGCTGTTTCGGTTGATGAAATATATAAGCTGGCTGCTCCTCGCCTCCTGGCTTCTTGACCGATCTCTTCCAGCAATCGAGTCCCTATCCCTTGCCTTCTGTATGTCCTGGACACATACATGAGATCAACCTGCAGCTGATCTGTCTTCTTTCCCCTAAACTTGTGCCCCAGTACCGCAAACCCTGCCAGAACACCATTATCAAAAGCTCCAAAAGCTTTGCCGCCGAGTCCTAATTCAAGCTTGTATCTGTTAATCAACTCTCTCACTTGGTCTACATCCCAATTGGGACATTGATGTCCCGCGGGCACTTCAACTACTTCTCCGTTCCTCAGCTCATAGGTGAAATCAATATGTTCCGACCGGTCAATCTCAACCAGCTTCTCGGCATCGTCCATAGTAAGCTCTCTGTAGATAATCATTTTCTAGTACACTCCCGTGCGTATCATGCTTGACCGATTCCTCATGCCAGCCAACCCGACCATACATCAAAGCCAAGCTTCTCCTGGTACCATTTAATTGATTCTTCCCGGTCAATTACAGGTAAATAAATACTGTCAATATGGCCTACTATATTCTTTATCTCAATTGCCTCCTCAAATCAAGTCTGTAAAAGATCATTTTCTTGTCTTCAATAATGTACTTATAGACGGGATCGGTCTTGTCTTTGTCCATCATATCTTCGTCTCTTACAAATCCGAACTTAGAATAATACTTCTCGTTCTTCGGGTTTCCTGTCATAAGCGTAACTGTACGTAATTGTTTGGTTCTAAGAACGCTTATCAACTCATTAAGGAGCATTTCACCGATCTTCATGCCTCTGTGCTCTTCTTTAACAAAGAAATAGTGTATATACGCATGGGCCGGATCTGTCTGGTCAACCAAGGCCAGAATGAATCCCACTAGCTCATCTTCCACGTAGGCTAATCTACAGGTATCATTAAAAAAACGATAAAACAGTATGTAAATAGAATCTCTTTCCACAGGCAATGGAGCACAATCCATATTTTTCAATTGTAAGAGACCTGTTGAATCCAGCTTACTAATTCTCACATTAGCCAAAACTTCATCCCCCTAGCAATTATGTCTAGCATCAACGAGTTTCCAGCTGCACAAGTTCATCTTTTATTTCTTCATCTAAAGAAGGTAATGCTAGCAGCTCCTTAATTAATTCATTGTCCCTTACTTCTGGTTTGGATAGCAAAAGCTCTTTTAGCAGATTCGCTTTACTCTCTCTCTTCAGTAATTTATATGCAACGAACCATACTTCGGGAGAACAGATCTTCACACCGTACCAACTGGAATGGTGGCGAACTGGCAAATTAACAACGCCCTTCTTGGTATGAAAGGCAAAATACCCAATGATATCGATCTTAGATTTCGGAATCGTTATTCTGTATAGGCTTGCAAACGGCAAGTCGCCACTTGGCTGCTCTCGAAACTCATAATCTCTTAATAATGGAAGCAGTTCGTCCTTCGGGCATTCTACCATCAGATCCCAATCATTCTCTTCATCAATAAGCCCAAAAAAATGCAGCATCCCGCTCCCGCCAAGTGCGTATGGAATCCTGCACTTCTCTAATCTATTCGCAAGCGGTATTAACTCTTGGACATCCATTGGTTCACGCCCTTCTTTGGTACCTCTGCATAACTTCTCCTGCATACAATTTCCCGCTACTGGGACTTTGAATCATCCGCATTCCAGTTATTTCTCATCTCTCTTACAGTTCTCTTGATTGGCATCTCAAATTCTGCAATGACTAAATATATCACACCCGCAATGAAGGCTATCCTACTAAGTTCCAGCGGAGCGTCACCTACGGCATCCAACATGGTTTGAAACAACAGCTGATTCCATGATGTCAACCCAGATCCAATAATGGCTGCCGCTATATATCGAATTCCATACAAAAATGCCGATATACACAGCAGTGCTATCCCTGCAGTTCTTCTATGCATCTTCGCCTCCTGTTTACCTTTGCATAATCTTGTACTGCACTTGCGATCCTACCGTCTGAACACTAAACACCCCACCCTTAGAGAGCTCTTATCTCTAGGCTGGGGCGTGTGTTGTCTGAGCTTCTTCCATGATTATACATCTAACACCTTTACGACGATAGCTCTGCTGCGAGTTAGCCCACAACATTTCGTGCCTTCAAGATGTCCTCGCTATCCAATTAGCTGATAAATACCAAGTCCAACGATAACAGCACCGAGGATTACTCCGGCAACTTTAAGATATATCGAAAACAAGCGATCTGCGTCACTGGTGTCAGCCTCTGGGACTTTACCGAAGTGTCTTGAAATCCATTGCGGGTCATATCGTTTCCTGTTCCGGTTACATGACCATTCCCATGATTTCTCAACCCGGCTGAACACCAGCTCACCTTTGTTACCGTAAACCCGATTGTCGTAGTAAAGTATGAAGAGACTACATATTTCAGCAAAATGTGAATAGTCATCAAGCAGGAAAATCCGGTATGTATCGAGATTGTTCTTAACGGTTAGTACCTTCTCTCCTTGAGCGTGGCACCATGTTTATGAGCTCTTCAAGCGGCCGGAAACGTGTTTCGAAGATCAGCGATTCATCGGCACTCAGCAGCTTCGTGGAGAAGACCGTTCCTATCCACGATGTCCGTCCCAGATGAGTTAGCTCCCCATTGGTGAGTATTTCGAAGATTTGTTCCAAGTTTGACTTTGTTTGGTTGATTTCAATAAGCACCCATTATGTCTCCTTTGCTGTTCGAGAGCAATCCGCTCTACTGCCTTAAGGCATCGTGCTATGAGTATCTTCCGAGCGCGTCTTTAAATATTTTTGTCGGTTTCTCATAGCCAATCGGTTTATAAATCACTGAATTTAACCAAGCACTTAGATCATAGGTGTGGTTGTAATTTATATGTTGACAATAAATAGTCATCTCTTTCATTGTTCCTAGTACACTCTTATCATCTGTCTTACTTATTTGGATCTTCCCTGCCTCCAGAAAATACTGATCTATTAGCGTTTTCCTTACTCCTTCCAGGAGTAAATATCTTTCTAAGTCTTCTCTGAATTTATCTTGTAACTTGTTAATTTGTGAGCTTCTTATTCCTTCGATAATTAAACATAACCGACTTAGGTCATTGACGAATATAATGTATTTTTTCTTAAGCTGTAATATATTTACGTGCCAACTAAACAATGATCCTGTTTCTCCTGAATCATCAGGTATGACCGGAGTCACCTTCATATCTTTGAGAAGCTTTTGAGTAAATTTTAATATCATTTGTTATACCCCAAAGTATATATTTTCATTTCGCTTTGCCCATTACTATCGTTTAGATGCAAACTGATACTCTATGCCTTAAATCGCTTCAAGTCTTGCTTTGTCCCTTGTTCGCTATCCAATACATCGGAAGGTAGCTTATGACCATAATCATGAACATAAACTTGCAGAAAACAAAGATATGATTAAACTGAGTACTATCCGTCAGCATCATATAAGTTTCTTGCAGGATTTGCCCTGGTCTTGTCAAGACATCCCAGCTGTTCCAGCGAACAAACCGGCCAATATAAACACCAAAACTGCTCAGCACCAATATAGCCATAGCAGCGAACCAACCCACAATTATTCCGTAAGATTTTCTGATTAGCATCTGGATGGAATTCAAAGAATACCAAGTTAATAATAGGCCAACAAGTGCAACCAAAAACAAGGTGAATAAGTGCTGCCAGAATTCCATATCTACCCAGAAGCGTTGTGTCGGATCATAGCTGTAATGAATGAAGATATGCAGCAATTCGGTTACAAGATAAGGTGAATTGGGGAAGAATAACAGCCATATTATGCTCACTATACAGACCAATATTATACGAACCAGCTTAATTGAAACCAGGTATACAGCATCTAGAACTATGGCAAGCAATACAGGTACCCATCCTAAGAAGATATCCCAATATAAAAATAAATACGGCCTTTCGCCCGATTGCTGAATACCATGAACATTCATTAAACAAATCACAGTAGCAATTACTAGGAAAATAAGTCCTTTGAATTTGTTAGGATAATCAAGTTTTAGGAATTTCTGCATTCCAGCCTCCTTATGGGCGCCAATATATTGGCTGCTCTACACGAGCCTTGAATTATCTACTATCTGTGTGATTACTGTATGCTGTCCTTCTAAACCATCAATCACAATACTCTCTTGTTCTTCGCTATAGATCAGGTTGTGTTCCTGATAGTACTTTCTCCAGAAACTGACTGCAGGTGTATTAAGCTCAAGCTGGCTAATACTTATCTTTCCTTTGAACTGATCAAATATCTTCGTTATGGCTTGAGAAGCTAAGTTCTTACCTCTATATTTCTTCAATAGAAACAATTCCTGTACAGCATAATCAATGCCCGGGGCTGTGTACGGAGGAGAACAGACTAGAACAAATCCAACGGCTTTGCCATCGTAAATAATAAAGAAAGGATGCAGCTCCTCCCTCTCAAGATATAAATAAGTATTTGTGGGATCGAATACACCATTTTCTTGCGGATCCTCACCTGTATATTGAGATAGATCATACAAGTACAGATTATAGAGATTCAATAATTTGTCCATTTGGCCTTTATTGATTCTTACTATTTCCAGATGCATTAAAAATCACCGTTTCTTATTATCTATATTTCTTTTTCATAGAGCGACAAATAACTCCAATCTTTCTTTGACTAAATCTAGGAGACTATCCCAACGTTCAATCCTTTGCAAGCCATTTGTAGACAGGGGAAAATAACAAACCGCAAAGAATGCCCGGTACATAATAGAAAAAATGAAAGTTATACTCTCCGCGAAATAGAGAAGCTAAAATAATAGATAGCGCAAAACTTACCAAGGCATGAACCGACAAAATCGCAAACTTATTTACATAACCCTTCTTAGCAGCTAGCCGCAACAATCCATCGATTAAATATGTAAAAGGGCAGAAAACGATTAGATTAAACAAGAAAAGTATGATAACTAATACTAGAAACAACCCAATGAACACACCTATTTCACCTTGAAATAACAATGCCACCAGGTACATTAACATTAAGATACCTGAAACCAAACATGCTACCATGAAACAACAGGTAACCTTATCAAATAATCGATCCATTGTCTTCACCCTCGAGTAGAGATACTCACAAATATATAAAGTCCATTTAACTTCTTCTTCAAAACCTATCCAATTATTCAATGCTTTTGCACATAAACATCAATCTATCAATCTCCTGAAAACCATTCTTTTTATAGAAATATTCCGCAGGAATTCCCTTGTCCGTTAGTAGCGTGATTCTTTTAATGCCTGTACGGACTAAGTCAGATTCAAGATACTTCAATAATTCGCTCCCCAGTCCAATCCCTTGTTTATTTTTACTGACACACATTTCGTTTATAAAAAATTCATCCCCGCTCCACCATTGCTTCCGGACACCAAAGATAAACCCATTAATTTCCGTCCCTTCTTCGGCAACAACCCCGCTGAACCCGGGAGTACTCGTATAATCAGATAAATATCTCTCCGCTTTCCCGGGCAACCAATTATCATTCCATGGCTCTTGGTTGAAAACATTTATAAACAATTCCTTACAAGCTAACATATCCTTATCTGAATAGGATCTAATAATCATAATAGACCGCTCTCTTTCATGCTTATTCTTATAGCTATTAATTTCTAGGCGTGCCCAACGTGGTTTCCGAAGTATACTGCTTACTTCTGCGAAAGATTTCAGAACCGGACCAAGAAGTTGTCAGATGACGATGTATAAATATAGTGTTAAATGCTCATAGACCCGTCAGACGGATCCAGAACAATTTTGATACGTTACCAAATCTCTCCAACTCCCCTAGCTCCTGTTAGCTTTTCCTAAGGAAGCTGGAGATGATGTTTGGTACGTGTCGTTACCCTTAGATCGTAATGGTCGTGCCGTCAAATTTGGTTAACGTAAAGCCATTGAAGGATTCATTGTAAGTCTTCTGATAATCCCGCAGAATGCCAATCGCAACCGCTTCCCCCAATTTGAGTCCGGATAAGTTGCTGGAGCGGAAGTGAACGCCCGCTGCTATTCGAGCCCCCCCAATATTGGATGCCAATTTATTGAGCTCTCCGCCCACCGTAAGCGGACGGCCTGTATAGGGCAGCAGACTAAGTCCGTCACTGGATGGCACAACCGGATCCGGGAGAACAAACGACTCATTGAAGTACGCTTTAAGCATCGTAACCATAGCCCCTGCAAAAGTGGAGTGTCCAGCCGGATAGGATGGGTGAGTCGGACTTCCTTCAGGATATGCCTGAGGCAGCAGGAAGCTCCCATACCGGTCAAAGGTTCTTGCTAAAGCTTCGGAGTTTAGAACTTGCCGGTTAATCGGATAATCGGCGTTCCCCATTTTCACATTGTGAACAAGCCCGCCATAGTTTTCAGGACGCAGCCGGCGGTGCACCAGCCACTTCTGATACCAAGCCGCTTCCAGTGCGGGACGCGCTGCCCGTGTAACAAAATCAAAAATATGAGCAGAACCGAAGGTCGGAAATCCGATCTGGGTATTGGATTTGTTATAAGGGTTGGCCGGATCCAGCGCTTCTTCGCCAAGCGCAAGCAGTATTCGGCAGGCAATGAGACCACTGTCTATTGAAAAATCAAAATGCACAAATTCAGCAAGATCCCGGCCGTTCCGGATATAACGCGGGATGGGATCGAATATGGTGGATGGGAACGATGTTGAACCATTTTGCACAGCCAGCCATTCGCCATAATCTGTCAAGAAGTCATTACCGGCCGCCGCAGGCACGCGGTAACGCTGCTCTGTTATGTTGGATATCAAGGGATAGGGCTTCAGCAGGAACTGGGAGACGAACGGACCGCTCAAGGTGCCCGGCAGATTGTCTCTGAAGATGGTTTGAGGCGTGATGCGGCCATTTACTTTGGGAGCAGGAAAATCCGACAGCCCCGATAACTCGGCAGCTGCTTCCAGGATCAACGGATCTGTGCCGTAATCTACGAACGGAATATTCCGCGTTAATGCCGCCCAGTATAATTCAATTGCTTCTGCCGCAGTGGCACTGCTGCTGACCGATGGCGGGGCGGGTATGCGCAATTGATGGCTGTCAGGACCCGCCATTTCGAATGCGTAGGATGCCTGGGGGTTCACAAGCTTTCTGTCTCCGCCAAGCGGAAGCTTCTCAAAGAGAGCCGGATCACCGGTTCTCAAGGCTTGGATAAGAGCCCGGTATGCACGCAGATTGACCTCTCCCAGCCTGTTATGCGGCAGCGCCTTGGAGAAGCTCCCGATTTTGTTCACAAATCTAGCCTCATCACCATTCGTAGGATGAGTGACAGCTGGTCTGCTCTTCCAAAACTCTGCATTAGTGACCCGTATACGAAGAGCTCTCATCCGCCTCGCCCTCGGACTCAGGGGTCCGATTGCTTGCTTCGGCTCTTTATAGATAAACGGCTGGCCTTTTTGTATGATGTCTCCCATAACTCTCCGCCCCTTCTGCATATGGTACCCTGCCAGTATACAAAGACACATGCGGATTTGACGCAGGGTAACTGCCCATTTTCTAGGTGTCTGTCCCCGCATAATAAAAGAGGAAGGCCCCCCCTCTCTAAGCGCTGTTAATTATGGAAGCCAAGCGGCAGCTGCACCGGAACTTGTTAACAAGATATGTACACAAGCTCTTCTCTACGGTTCACAGAACAAGGAGCGGATCTTATCCTGTATCATTGATCCTGCGTATGATGTTCTTTGTTAGGGTATTCATTCATTCGGCTCGTCTGGTTGTGATTATATGGTTTGTTGATGACATAGGTTTTAGCTATAAAATCGTGCAGTGCTTGTTTGTTCTTCGTCATGCCAGCGATGATAAACCCCGCAAACAGCGGCAATGCAGAAATAACCTTGCTCCAATTACGAGCACTCGCTCTTACAAATCGTATCCTCTGTCCATAAGTATCGACGACAATGATACCTACAGCTAACTTCCCGACAGTAGCCTTTATTTTTGAGGATTCCATGATCGCATAATACAGCCATGGCCAAGAGATGTAGAATAGTAACGCAGTAATTCCTAAGGCGATTTTTACCACTTCATTATCCAAGCCTCTATTTTCAAGAATTACAGCACTTAAACCGAAGATGATAATAAATACAATATAACCAACATATAAAACAACGCTATCCAATACAAATGCTGCTAAACGTTTCCAAAAACCTGAATGCATGATCTCTACCTGTCTCTCTTAGTTGAATTTTTTACTTAAGGTACTTACTTGTCGTTTTTTGAGCTTATTCCTTGCCGCTAGTTGAGTAATTCTTCAATATATATCGGAAAATTTGTCAATCGCTTGAATAGATAGCTGAAGTGCTTTAATCCTTCTTTCTAGAAGTGTACGTTGGGGACTGCCAGTCTTTGACTTAGCATAACTGCTTTTTACAGATGATAACAAACCCGTAATGACTTTACGAGCTTCTGCTAATTCTTCCTGGGTATAGTGATGGGGGCATTGACTCCAAACGTTCTCCAGCACAGCTAAACTGATATAGACAGCTTTAAGTCTCTTCTTTACCAGAGTAGTATTTGCGCCATTCTGAGTCATTTGGGCTGCGGCATTCTCAAGCTTATTAATTGTCGATTGTAAGGATTTAATTGACTCCAATTTATCAACATTTGAAACGCTCTCCATATCCGCATTATCCCTTCATTGTACCTACATCTAATAGAAATAAACTGGCCGTTCGAGGGTAGTCTATGCCGGTCACTTGCATAATGCCTTCAAAATGTTTTCAGTCTATGTACCACTTCGTACAATGTCTAAAATCTGGTGTTTACTCTCCAAAGCTTGTTCCTGGAAACAAGGTGTATCGATCTAAATACTGGGTAGATTTCGGTACGATCATCACCGATTTAATTTTGTTAGTTCCCTCAAATGTGAATTTCCATTTTTCTACTTTGACATTGTAATCATCTTCTGCGGTGACTCGTTGCACAATACGTACAGTTAAAGTATTTTCACTGCGGTCTACAGGTTGCATTTCGACAATGCTGGACATATTGTAGTTTCCAACAGGGAAGCTTTCATTGTAAATATCTGTTTTGAATCCCGGTGCGTTTAATGCAAGTACATCTTTCTCCTGTCGATTATCGTAGGCCATAATCCAATTAAATGCTAGATCACGCTCAATTACATAGGATACGCTGCTGGTTTCCGTTTTGAAATTCGGATCGGAATTGACGTACACTGTTTTACTCTTATTGTTCCATTGAATATTTGCTCCAAGGCCCTCAGATATTGTACGAAGTGGTACATAGACTGTTCCATCAATAATTTTCGGTGCTGTTTTGCTTTGAGTGATATTGCCATGAACAAAGACTTTAGGAGCTACTGTTGCAGCATAAGCACCTGCGCTAAATACGGCTGTGAGCAGGACTCCAGCAAGTCCTATTTTGACATTACGTTTCATTAGTTCTCCTCCAAGCTGTACAATTGGGGTGGAGCTACCTCCACCAGAGGTAAGTTCAACCGTGGCTACTCCTCCTGCGGTTATGACCTTACCGTCCTTGACTATTCGTGACTTCACTACTTCAGAGCTATAAGGTTCAAGCAAATCATATACATTTGGATGCGTTGTCGCTTTCTTATCCTGGAGAAATCCGGCAGCGCCTAATAACAAAGAACCTGTGCATACCGATATTTTGTACTCGACAGATTCTGCAGTTCTAATCAATGAAATAAACTCTTGATTGTTTTTAACACGAACCTCTTGGACTCAAGCTATCGAACGGCTTAGCAAAGCGAACTACTGATCTCTTAATTTTATTGAATTCCAGCGATTCCATATGTATTAATTATCGCATTTTTGTAATCTTCCCATCTAAAATAAAAAGGTCCGATATCAAGCGATCTATTATCGGGTTCTAGTTTGAAATCACTCCATATTACTAGTCCTTCTTCTAACTCTATGGAGACAGAAATAAAGCCACATCTTCCCCCCCGCACCAAGGACATACTAGCATTGGACATCTGTAAAACAAGTGAGCATGCATTTCATTCATTAAGAAGTAATCAATCATTTGTTTTTGATGCTCTTCACTCCCCCAACCTAGGGACGGAGCCATATTATATTTTCTAAGCAATTGGTAAAGAGACCTGCCGTCAATTATCGAATCGGCAAAAATAGTATGCAAATTTGATTAATATGTAACCGCCCCATTAAAGGACAGTTTATCACGCTATCTGATCTTATTACCAAGCCATACAACGACTGTTAGCGAAATAACTGCTGCCATTACTACAAAACAAACATAGCCAACTTTGGTTTTCGAACTAGTATGGTTATCGTAAAACTTCGGTTTAAATCCCATTCCAAGCCATAAATCACTAATAAGACCTCCAACGACAAAAACGAAATTCTTAATGAGCCTCAACATGCCCCCCCCCTAACTAGGTTGTTTGGTTCCCCAAGCTAGATCTACCCATATTATACCACTTCCTGGAACAAAAATTCCTAATAACTCAACAGAAAGCCTTCTGTCTAAGCTTGGTGTTCGTATCCTTCGCGCCGATAATTTGAATTACATGTAACTACACCAAAAAAGCTTATCAGGATTAGCGCCAAGCTCCCGAACTTCAAGAAAATTAATGAGCATATTTACTTTATCACTTCCAATATGCTTGCCTTGATCTACATCATAATTTTGAATAATTTCAACTTTGTACAATCCATTGTTAAGCTCAATCAAATAATTCTCACAGTTCTTGTCGGGTACTTTTTCATCCCTAAATTGGGCAGACATTGTTAAGCAGTCATAATCGACTAAAAACAATCTCCCTTCGGTTACAGTAATATAACCTTCAGCTCTTTTAAAACAATCTATATTAGCATTTCATTTCCCATACTCCCTGTGAATTTATTGAACCAGATTTTACTTCTTTAATCCAAAAAAATGCTTGCGTTAGACTTGCACGATTATCCTGATTTGTAAGACTACAGCTACTATTCCTTCGCATTCTGCTTGTTAATCTTATTTATTATATCTGAAACCCCTATTGCAATTAGAGAATTCAAAATCCCAAAAAGCCAAACTATATTAATTATTCCATCAAAACCACCAAATAAACTCATAATTAAAAAAATAAGACTAGCTGTCAAAAACAATAATCCGAATAAAAAAAGAATTCTTGAAATAATATTTTTCACCTCTTTATAACATTTCAATATCTTCCTTAGTTAAAAATGAGGCAACTTTATATCTGGAAATTCATTAACTTCTATTAAGTTTCCGTCTGGATCTTTGGTAGAAAAATCTCTATATGGTCCATTCTCTCCTGTTCCATATTCATTGATTTCAGTTACACTTAACCCTTTCATTCTCAACGAATTGTAAAATGCCTCAAAGTTAGATGTCTTAAAACTAATCACTGGTGTTTTCTCGTTGTCAGCTATAAAGAATATCGATTGAGATCCAACACTTTTCCTTAAAAATAATAATGGCCCTTGAGATAATTTAAGATTGGCGGAGTCTTCTTGTTCCCAAATCACTCTGTAACCAAACACATCAACATACCATTCAACCGATCTTCTAATATTCGATGAAGGGAGATAAATTTGCACGACCTCATTTATAAATTGCAACGAAATCACTCCATAAAAATTTGTAAACGATTTGCAACTATTTTATCACAAATTTCTGCCAGTTTTCTGGGACAAGTAACCACAAACCCGGCAATACACAGTTATTCCCTTCTATATTTTCACTCGGTGTATACTTGAATGTTTCTTCTAAAATTTTTCGTATCATTTTTACGGTTTGCTGATTTAATAGCTTAACATTGTGCTTATCGTATGATTCCACGATTAAAGCTATTTTATCTTTATCAACTTCATACATATTATTCTGCAATTCACTGAACCAACCTGGAAAATAATCAGACTTAGGACCACCCATACCATGTGGACACTCAGTTGTACCATTTGCAGGATCCACATAGCACCACCAAGACACATCTGAGATAAGTATCCCTAAACTTGAAATCTCATTCACAAATTGATCCAGTTTATCTTTCAGAACTATACAGTCTATGTAGCCACTACCGACGGACTGAGCTTTATTCCGAACCATTAAAGCTTCTAACTGGTTAAGTAATAAACTCTTATTTGCTGTTAAGTATTCATAATACTTCACAGATATCTCCCCAGTGACGACGAATTTTTTCTCCGAGCTATCCCTTACTATTCATGCTTATTTGTCTGTAGTTTTCATCTGTCCATGGAAAGTCACTAATTGAGATATAACTGATCCTTCTGTCTTTCAATACTTGAACTGACTCAACAGTAAAACAGCCACCAAAAGCTACGATATTTTCTTGATTCTCTAGATCTTCATCTCTTAAAGCATTCTCAACGGTTTTAGACAATATTACGGCGTCCCTACTTGTCTTAAATACAACAATAGTGACATTTTCCCGGCCATGATGAAGGAACGGTGCTTAAATATCTGGGTGGTACGTAATTTTTAATCTGGTTTTTCGGTACTTCTCTATATATTTTATATTTCATTTTTCCCTCTTAGTTCTTTCGTATGACCGAGGAGCTCACGAAGTAACCGTCACACAAGTTCATTGGACTTAGACTCGCAAGGTAGTCCGACTGATTACTTTTCTTCATAAAATCGTTCCTCATTTCTATTCTTCATTCACTTCTACTACAATTGATCCTTTATGTTTTCCGCCCAGATAAGCATCAAGCTGCCATATTCCGGCGAGGGGTAGTTTCAGGTTAGAGGGTACATGGGCATCTGCTCCATTATTGGGTCCGGCTATTGAATCGTATTCCCACACTAACTCTTCCTGGGGTGTCCCTCCATTTTCCACCAATGCTTTTACCTTCTGTTCGGTATTTAGATTTATAGCTTCAACCCTGAAGGGTCTAAGCGCTAACTCGTCACTAGTCCCCCAAAAATGCCACATATATTTGTTGACTTTATTTGCAATGAATTCAGGACCAAGTATGCCGATCGTTCCTTCCACACCTATTAAAGCTATCCCATTGGAATAAAATACAGGGCTTAGTTTATCTTCAGTCTCAGTATTCGATTTACAGCTTACAAAAAGCAAAAGCACAGAGATAACAAGCAAAACTTTTTTCATTCATCTATCTCCTATATGATTATTGTCTTTCGGTGGTTTCCCGAATTTCTCTATACTCATGTTCAAGAATACTCATCATGACATCACTTTCCCATTTGTCCTCGATTAATGCTCCTTCCCTTTCTATACCTTCTTCAATAAATCCGCACTTCTTGTAACAAGAAATCGCCCTTGTATTGTTTCGTGAACAACAGACCACTCCAATGGTTTACTCAATATCTTCTGAAACCATTGCTTTGCATCTTCCATTGTTAAATCTTTCATACCCCTGGTATCCCCACCTAACATTCGAACCCAGTCATAAGTCCTCCCACAATTCAAACGATCATGAAGATCCGATTCAATTGGTTTACGCAATGTCAGTCTTTCAGTATAAATTGTTGGTGACTGATTCATGGAGTACCTCCGCTCTTTATTTACTTTTCATTGATTTCGGACTGCTCTTTCATTTTGCGCCTTTATATGAAGCATGTTTACACCTGTAATAGATCAGCCTTCTTTGAACTACTTTTCACAGCTATATATCTGCTTTATTGAGCTCATAATCATAGCTAAAGTAAGCATGGATTCTGTGTCCCCCAAATAACCCCCCATCTAAATATTCACAATAAATTTCATTGGATCGAATCTCTATTTCTATCAAACTAATTAATTCAACGAATTCTTCAATTGTTATATTATAATCTCCAGCATCTACAGCATCCCAGTCTAGCTCAACATCATTCTCATCATATTCTGGCCAAAAATCATTTTTAAAGTCTAGCAGCTCTTCAGCTATTTTTTTATGAAAATGAATCTTTGCTCAAACGAATTTTTACGCACGCCGAAGCAGGACTACCGATTCGGCAGACCTTGACCGTGGTGGAGGTGAAAGGTTAGGCAGGGCGAGTTACTGTGAAGCCTTTGGACTGTAGCTGTCGAATGAGTTCTGCTTCACGACGTTTTTCGCGCTCTTGTCTGTAGCGTTCAAGATAATCAGGGCCTAACTCTTTGTATGGGCTTTTGGTAAGCAACATGTGGTATACGATGCGAAGCAGCGTATGTCCAAGTGCGACCAAGGCTTTCTTCTTGCCTAGCCGCTTAACCCAACTCCAATATCTTGCTGAGAGCCTTGTGTTTCGCGTCATAGAAGCAGCCCAAGCACATTCACATAATACTGCTTTTAGATGGGCATTTCCGGATCGCGCTCGTGTTCTTTTTTTTTACCGGCGCTCTGGTGGTTGCCTGGCGTAACGCCTGCCCATGCGGCAAGATGGTGATCATCCTTGAAAACGGTCATGTCGGTACCGATTTCCGCGATAATGACAGATGCTGCTTGCTCGTTGATGCCAGGAATCGTAACGAGAAGATCTATGGCCTCTTGTTTGCTGGCTAATCGGTTTCGGATATCCTGCTCAACGAGTCGGATTTGCTTTTCAATGTACACGAGGTGATCCCAGGAGAATCGGATCATGTCGCGATGATGCTTACGAAGACGACCGTTGAGCGATTGAAGTAATTTGGGGGATTTGTGCTTGAGCGCACCCTTCATGTGCGTCTCAAGGAATTCCATTGTGATGACTTCACCATCTACGATCTTCTGGAGCAGCAGGCGTCCTGATGTTCCGAAGATGTCGGACATGTGGGTAGTTAACTTGATGTTCGCATCCTGCAGGGACTTATGGATGCGATTCTTCTCCGAGGTAGCGTCATACACCAACTTTTTGCGATAACGGGTCAGATCTCGAAGATCTCGGATGTCCTCCGAAGGCACAAAGCTTCCTTCAATAAGCCCGCAACGCAGCAATTTGGCGATCCACTCCGCGTCTTTCATGTCGGTCTTGCGTCCGGGAAGATTCTTGACGTGATGAGCATTGGCTAGCAGGAGGTCTAATTCAAAGGCTTCAAGCACGTTCCAAACAGACTTCCAATAAACGCCCGTACTTTCCATGGCGACGTGAGTGCAACCTTGCTCCACTAACCATTCGCCCAGTTCCATGAGCTCGTTCGTCATGGTACCAAAGGTGCGAATCTCTGATTTTGGAGCACGGTCCAGCTGCCCGGTAAGAACGCAGGCCACAACGGTTTCCTGGTGTACGTCGAGGCCTGCACAGCGCTCAAGAATGGCTTCCAACATTGTAACAATCCCTCCGACATGAGTATTGAACCGGAAAGACAACCGAAACAAACGAAGATTTTTTATCCGGACTCGCAGTCCGATAGCCTGTGCTTCAAGGTTGTCCGAGCAGTTTTATTTACGGGGTCGAACCCACCGCAAAAAGCC
>NZ_QKRB01000027.1 GCF_003233845.1 Paenibacillus sambharensis | reverse complement strand
TGAGCCTGAATTGGCTGCGCCCCTCTCTTAGTAGTGCCGGGAGCTGCCAGATCAGCACCCGGGCACCAGTCTTCCTACAGAACTAAAATAAAATCCGATGAAACACTCTATTTCTTTAATTTTTCTTTGATATAAGAATGACCAAGTAAACCAAGTAGACTAGGGGTTAAGTACTTTATCTGGTATTGATTCAAATCACTATTGACGATTAACTGACCATCCTTCTTTCTAAGCAACTGATCCGAACCATTATCTAAAAACAACAGATTCCCACCACATTGTTTCAATAACTGCTCGATAACTTTAAACAAATATTTAATTCCTTGTTCAAAGGTATTGCCAAATAACTGAACCCTAATGCAAACATTAACATCTAAATCATAGTGGGTTCTAACAAAATTTATGTCTGAGATATCCTCAAGCTCAAGAGCCAATGAAAAGTATTCAGTCCCAATAACTATTTCTTCTTCATCGTTCTGAATCGATACCTTTTCATTCAAAAGGTTGACTATAGTTATTTTAATAAGATCTGCCAAAGACCTGCAACTGACATTAGATTCTAAAAACAATTCGAAATCCATGTAAATCTAACCCCCAAATGCCCTTGTGATTTTTACCGTCAGTCACAATGAGTAATTCTTGTAAGTTCTTTAAGTCTCCGTTTGGATTAGCTTTCCTTAGAATACCTTCAGTAATCTCAGTTATCTTCTCAGAAGTAAAACCATCTAAATTAAGTACAATTCTCTCCGCCTGTGTTTTTGTTTTAGTTCTAATATTCCTTAAAATATTGTCGGAATTTGTATCTATAGTAGGTGCATAACAGTCAAATACTTCGCCTTCAATTAGAAAATCTGGATTTGAAGATTCCTTTATGCCATATCCGTTTCCACCATTGAGTTCATCTAACATCTTTATGTGATATCCCTGATCTGCAAAGATATCTGCTGTTTCATTCTCTTTCTTAACACCATGTGAATCACCTTTAGTGTAATTCCCTTTTGGCTTACCTCCATTAGGTAAAGAGGGTTCTGTTAGTTTTATACTAACTTCACCAGTCCCCGCAGCCTTCTCATCCATAGCCCGGAGGTAATTCTCCTGCACGGCATTCTTCTTGGGTGGCAGCTCCTGCTTGCCTCCATCCATGAGGCGGACGTCAGGCATTCCCGGGCCTCCTGCGGGAGCAATGTTCAGCGGGCGGAGCCAGCCCGGGTCTGCCAGCCGCTGACCAGCCAGCTTTGCATTGTCCACCAGCATGACTGCGCCCTGGCGGATCTGAATGCTTACGTCATCCAGACGGGTTCCGGCCTTCCCTGCTACGGAGATGACTCCCCTTGCGCTCTTGAGAGCCACGCCCCCAGCAGCGGCATAGACAACCTCACGGCCCAGCGTCTCGCCAATTAACCTGGCCTGTTCGTTCGGGGAAAGCGCGAAAAATTCCTCCGCCGTCATCTTCAGATCAATTACCTTATTATTCACATACAGCAACGGGTCGTCTATCAGCTTGTTCGTTTCATTATAGATATCTATTGAAATCTGCTTGGCGCCTTCGCCTATTGCCTTGGCCGTTCCCCACGGATCATCGTACAAGTCATAGCCAAATGAAGCAATACCCATTAGCCCGGATTTGCCGCCTTCGTACAGTCCTTCTGCGAGATCGATGCCCCAGAACCTGGGCTCTGCCGCATTCGCATCCTGGATCTCCTTCAGCTTCTCGGCCGCGATATGCCAATCCCAGTAGGGCAGCCCTTCGAATGTAACCGGGTGAAAGCCTTTCTTCGTCACATAAGCGAGGAAGTCCAGTATATCGGCATCCAGCTTGTCCCCAGAGAACAGCTGATCCACATCCACCAGCTTCTTACGCTCAGAACCATACGCTGCTGCCAAGAGGTTCAGGTTGGCTATGTTTACCGGCTTCGGCTGCGAATCCCGGAAATTCAGTACAACCAAGCTCACCTGTTCCATCACAAACTCCGTAATGGCGGCTAGGATATGAGCTGAGCCTGCTATTAACTGCTGCAGATTCTCGGCTGCCCGTTCTTCAGCATCGTCTATCAGCCCCGCTATCTGTGGCAGCAACCCGCCCAGCTTCTTGGCCAGCAGCTGGACCCGGACATCTACTTCCTCCCAATCCACCGGCCGGAAAGCTGCTTCATTCACCGAACGGCTGGCAAGCTCCTCCACAGCCGCTGCCCGGCTTATCAGCTGCCGCTCCGCATTGTCGTAACGCTGCACCGACTGCAGCACAAAAGACTCCAGCCTGGCTATCCGCTCGGTGATCCGGCTGGCATCCGCAGCCGCTTGGGTTAACCTGCTGTGTATGCCGCGTCTTGCGCCAATCGCGCTATCCAACCCATTCTTCACGGCCTGTACATGTCCCGGAATAGGGGACAGCCTTCGGCCTGCGGCACCCAGCTGCTCTGTACTACGATTCACCTGGGCTAAATCGATTATCAGCCGCTGCATTTCTTCTCACTTCTCTATCTGTAGCACTCTTCCTTCATTAGCAAACCTACTTATTCGCTGTTCTTCCATAAATACCCTCCCGTAATGTTTGTACAAAATTGGACATTTGAGTTTTTTTGAACATGAGGAACTTTTCGTCAGCCATGACCCATCAGGCTCAGCCGGTCTATTTCTTTTTGGCTGAAACAATTCCGCGTGATCTGCGTCGTATATGAATAACGGGATGGGAGGATTGATTATGAAACGAGCATTAATTGCATTATTATTGTCCATTTTCATTTTGGCTGCTTGTGATGCATCTACGGGTGAAAATCTCAGTGACTCTCAAATTCCCGAAAACCATGCGGAGGTATATGAACCGTTTAATCTCCCGAGGGATCAAGTTGCAGAAATCACCATTTTTCTCGGCGAACGTTCGGATGAAGTTGCTGCCAACTTGAAAGAATCCAAGGAATTGGATGAGTTCTATCCTATTCTTCAGGGCGCACAGCCACCCTCGGGGGATGCTGTAACCGCCGATTGGCCTTATACAGTCGTGATTAAGTTAAACGATGGGCGGGAGAAAGAACTTCAATTTACAGGTGGTGGTTCTGTATTTACCGATATGACGGATGGCAGATCATATGCAATCGACAAAGAAAGATTCAATGACTTTCTCTCGGGTTATCTTGAACATTCATAGCTAGAAGAGGGGGGAGGCCACTCGTAAGATGTATTTGTTTACAATGAAAACTGTGAAGTGACTTGTTCTTTGTGCAGTTATTATGCAGTTATTGTGCAGTTATTGTTAATGCGAGGTGGTTGCCATGCTTTCAGCCAGGAAAACAAGGATCACAATGCTGTTTGTCTTTAGTTAGTTATTGTGGTTGCAGTGAGTTTCTACATATACTCGAGAATGGCCGATCCGCTGCTGGTAACAGGGCGGTCCAATGTTGATAAAGAGCAGACACAGGTATATCTATCTCTTGTGAATGAAGGTTGGGGCAATATTAAAATAGAAGAAGTGGCTGTCAACTCGAAGGCTCCAGCCACCAATGCCAATTTTGTTATGAGTTATACTGGTCAGTTAGTGTCTGCCGGCATAGAAGACAGCTCTCAAGCTCAGTTCATAGGGATCGATGAAGGAATAATTCCCCCTCAATTATCCGATGCTGAAGTTCGGCAAATACTCCGGGATAACGAAGGAAGGATTCCTTTGCATTACGGTGTCCGAATTGTTAACGATGAAAATATCCATACCGTTCATATTCAGTACCGATATTTGGGCATATCAAGGACCAAGACAGTGGTACTTTAATACCCCAATTTGCCTTCAATTGCGTTGTGTGCGGCAGCGTCTGCATGTTCTTGTTTGCGATTCGAAGCCCCTTGGATAAATACAAAGACTTGGATAAAATGATTAAGCTTACTGGAGATCGCGCTAAACTGGATGCAAAAGCTAACGATAGGCTGGAAATCAGCTCTCTAGTCTGAGGATGGTCAGTCAAAGCGTCTTACTGTGTTATAATGAAACATATTTCTATTCTTATTTGGGAAGGTGCATCCCTTGGATAGATTCAAAGAACTGGATAAAATGATTAAGCTTACTGGAGATCGCGCTAGGCTGGATGCGAAAGCTAACGACACATACATTGTTTATAAGACGGCAGAAGGTCAAATTGTAAAGGAATATAACAATGGCAATATTGTTCCCGTTGGCAATTCGAGTGAATCTCATGCATGAACAGCAACCGATCATGTGTGCAACGTTTGGACACCATTGCGAATTGGGTTAAACAGGTTGAAAAAGAAGATCTGAAGTAAGAAGAACAGCCCCGTATTGGTAGTTCTTTTTTTTATGAAAATGAATCTTTGCTCAAACGAATTTTTACGCACGCCGAAGCAGGACTACCGATTCGGCAGACCTTGACCGTGGTGGAGGTGAAAGGTTAGGCAGGGCGAGTTACTGTGAAGCCTTTGGACTGTAGCTGTCGAATGAGTTCTGCTTCACGACGTTTTTCGCGCTCTTGTCTGTAGCGTTCAAGATAATCAGGGCCTAACTCTTTGTATGGGCTTTTGGTAAGCAACATGTGGTATACGATGCGAAGCAGCGTATGTCCAAGTGCGACCAAGGCTTTCTTCTTGCCTAGCCGCTTAACCCAACTCCAATATCTTGCTGAGAGCCTTGTGTTTCGCGTCATAGAAGCAGCCCAAGCACATTCACATAATACTGCTTTTAGATGGGCATTTCCGGATCGCGCTCGTGTTCTTTTTTTTTACCGGCGCTCTGGTGGTTGCCTGGCGTAACGCCTGCCCATGCGGCAAGATGGTGATCATCCTTGAAAACGGTCATGTCGGTACCGATTTCCGCGATAATGACAGATGCTGCTTGCTCGTTGATGCCAGGAATCGTAACGAGAAGATCTATGGCCTCTTGTTTGCTGGCTAATCGGTTTCGGATATCCTGCTCAACGAGTCGGATTTGCTTTTCAATGTACACGAGGTGATCCCAGGAGAATCGGATCATGTCGCGATGATGCTTACGAAGACGACCGTTGAGCGATTGAAGTAATTTGGGGGATTTGTGCTTGAGCGCACCCTTCATGTGCGTCTCAAGGAATTCCATTGTGATGACTTCACCATCTACGATCTTCTGGAGCAGCAGGCGTCCTGATGTTCCGAAGATGTCGGACATGTGGGTAGTTAACTTGATGTTCGCATCCTGCAGGGACTTATGGATGCGATTCTTCTCCGAGGTAGCGTCATACACCAACTTTTTGCGATAACGGGTCAGATCTCGAAGATCTCGGATGTCCTCCGAAGGCACAAAGCTTCCTTCAATAAGCCCGCAACGCAGCAATTTGGCGATCCACTCCGCGTCTTTCATGTCGGTCTTGCGTCCGGGAAGATTCTTGACGTGATGAGCATTGGCTAGCAGGAGGTCTAATTCAAAGGCTTCAAGCACGTTCCAAACAGACTTCCAATAAACGCCCGTACTTTCCATGGCGACGTGAGTGCAACCTTGCTCCACTAACCATTCGCCCAGTTCCATGAGCTCGTTCGTCATGGTACCAAAGGTGCGAATCTCTGATTTTGGAGCACGGTCCAGCTGCCCGGTAAGAACGCAGGCCACAACGGTTTCCTGGTGTACGTCGAGGCCTGCACAGCGCTCAAGAATGGCTTCCAACATTGTAACAATCCCTCCGACATGAGTATTGAACCGGAAAGACAACCGAAACAAACGAAGATTTTTTATCCGGACTCGCAGTCCGATAGCCTGTGCTTCAAGGTTGTCCGAGCAGTTTTATTTACGGGGTCGAACCCACCGCAAAAAGCC
>NZ_QKRB01000026.1 GCF_003233845.1 Paenibacillus sambharensis | reverse complement strand
CGGGGAACCAGACCTAGAGCAAAGGCATAAATTAGTGCATAACAGTTCTCTGAAAATGGCAAAGAAAAGCCGAGACTCCAGCTGCTGACTTGAGCAGCGGATTTGTTTTCCACTTTTGTACCCGTCACAATTCGTCTATAATTATCAGATAATAGTGGATATTTTAATCGGACTATCATTATAATAGAGAATAGTATGGCTATAATCGGAACAGAAAAGGTGTCATCCTAGGCGGCGCTTTGCTTCGGTGAGAACCGGGCAGGAGTGCCTACTCTTTTTGTACAAAATAAGAGGATAAGGAAGGTTATAGTGAGCAGCGTACACAATAAAACAGACGTTATCTTAATTGGCGCCGGTGTCATGAGCGCAACATTGGGATCCATACTGAAAGAGCTGGCACCGGATTGGACAATCAAAGTATTCGAGAAGCTTGAAGGCCCAGGGGAAGAAAGCTCGAACGAGTGGAATAATGCGGGAACGGGCCATGCGGCATTGTGTGAACTGAACTATACATCCGAGAAGCCTGATGGATCTATAGAGGTTGGCAAAGCGATCAAGGTCAATGAGCAGTTCCAGATCTCCAGACAGTTCTGGTCGTATCTTGTAGAACGCAGACTGATTCGTAATCCGCAGGACTTTATCATGCCCATCCCCCATATGAGCTTGGTACAAGGGGACAACAATGTTGCCTTTCTGAAAAAGCGTTTTGAAGCGCTCTCAAACAATCCGCTGTTTCAAGGGATGGAATTCTCTGACGACCCTGTGAAGCTGAAGGAATGGATTCCGCTTGTTATGGAGGGCCGTACTTCGAATGAACCGATGGCTGCAACCAAAATTGATTCCGGAACAGATGTCAACTTCGGGGCGCTGTCCCGGATGCTGTTCGACCATCTGAAGAAGCGGAATGTCGAGATCAACTACAAGCACAGCGTGAAGGATATCAAACGTGCCAGTGATGGCTCGTGGGATGTGAAAGTGCATAATATAAGCAGCGGGAGGACGGAACACCATCACGCAAAGTTTGTCTTCATCGGCGGCGGGGGCGGCAGTCTGCCTCTGCTGCAGAAGACTGGTATACCGGAGTCCAAGAGAATTGGCGGCTTCCCGGTAAGCGGGCTGTTCCTGGTCTGCAATAATCCCAAGGTTATCGAGCAGCACCATGCGAAGGTATACGGCAAAGCCAAGGTTGGCGCTCCGCCTATGTCGGTGCCGCATCTGGATACCCGCTATATCGATAAGAAGAAGTCTCTGCTGTTCGGTCCGTTTGCGGGCTTCTCGCCCAAGTTCCTTAAGACGGGATCAAACTTTGATCTGATCGGTTCCGTGAAACCAAATAATCTCTTGACCATGCTGGCAGCCGGCATGAAGGAGATGGCTCTGACGAAGTATCTGATCCAGCAGGTAATGCTATCGAATGAGAAGCGGATGGTCGAACTGCGTGAATTTATTCCAAGCGCGAAGAGCGAGGATTGGAGTATCGTCGTAGCAGGCCAGCGCGTGCAGGTGATTAAGGATACAGAAGCGGGTAAGGGAACGCTTCAATTTGGTACGGAAGTAGTCAGTGCTGCTGATGGTTCGGTAGCCGCATTGCTCGGCGCTTCACCGGGTGCTTCTACAGCGGTTCACGTCATGCTGGAGGTACTGGAGAGATGCTTCCCTCAGCATATGGCAGGCTGGGAGCCGAAGATCAGGGAGATGATTCCTTCCTACGGTATTTCTCTATCGAAGAACCCTGAGCTCTTCCGGGAAATCGACAGAACAACAGCGCAGACGCTTGGTCTCAGCGGGAAAGTGCCGGCCTATAATTAATATGTTTGTTTAATAATTGAATATTGCTTGGGATAAGAAACCTTTAATCTGTATTTTGGATTGAAGGTTTTTTATTATAAAATTTTGCTAAAATGCAGAAAAAGGTAAAGAATTTATTGTAATATAGGGAAGGTTTAAAATTGTAAAATGTATATCAACTTGGCAGGAGGAACTTGAACGTGGGTAACAACAGATTGGTAATGCCTATTCTAGGCGCATTATTGGCAGCGGTAGTCGGCGGGGCGCTTTGGGCGTTAATCGCTGAGCTGACTAATCATGAGATTGGCATTATAGCATGGGCGATCGGCGGTCTTGCTGGTTACGCAGTATATTTCACCGCAGGCCGGAATGTAAGTGCAGTGCATCAGGCTGTAGCTGTGATCGCAAGTGTGCTGGGCATTATACTGGGCAAATACTTTATTCTTGCTTATTCCGTAACGATGAGCATCTCGGGCATTTTTGACAGCGAGCTGCTGACATTTTATGTGGAGAATATCTCTAAAGCCTTTGAAATGATGGATCTCATCTTCCTGGCTCTGGCGGTTATAACGGCATGGCAGCTGCCAAGCAAGCTTGCGGATAGGGAAGCCGTTTAAGCTCCCAAGGAGCAGCGCATAATAGGTGGATATAAAAGCAGCAGATCAGGGACTTGTCAGTCCAGGTCTGCTGCTTTTTTTTATGAAAATGAATCTTTGCTCAAACGAATTTTTACGCACGCCGAAGCAGGACTACCGATTCGGCAGACCTTGACCGTGGTGGAGGTGAAAGGTTAGGCAGGGCGAGTTACTGTGAAGCCTTTGGACTGTAGCTGTCGAATGAGTTCTGCTTCACGACGTTTTTCGCGCTCTTGTCTGTAGCGTTCAAGATAATCAGGGCCTAACTCTTTGTATGGGCTTTTGGTAAGCAACATGTGGTATACGATGCGAAGCAGCGTATGTCCAAGTGCGACCAAGGCTTTCTTCTTGCCTAGCCGCTTAACCCAACTCCAATATCTTGCTGAGAGCCTTGTGTTTCGCGTCATAGAAGCAGCCCAAGCACATTCACATAATACTGCTTTTAGATGGGCATTTCCGGATCGCGCTCGTGTTCTTTTTTTTTACCGGCGCTCTGGTGGTTGCCTGGCGTAACGCCTGCCCATGCGGCAAGATGGTGATCATCCTTGAAAACGGTCATGTCGGTACCGATTTCCGCGATAATGACAGATGCTGCTTGCTCGTTGATGCCAGGAATCGTAACGAGAAGATCTATGGCCTCTTGTTTGCTGGCTAATCGGTTTCGGATATCCTGCTCAACGAGTCGGATTTGCTTTTCAATGTACACGAGGTGATCCCAGGAGAATCGGATCATGTCGCGATGATGCTTACGAAGACGACCGTTGAGCGATTGAAGTAATTTGGGGGATTTGTGCTTGAGCGCACCCTTCATGTGCGTCTCAAGGAATTCCATTGTGATGACTTCACCATCTACGATCTTCTGGAGCAGCAGGCGTCCTGATGTTCCGAAGATGTCGGACATGTGGGTAGTTAACTTGATGTTCGCATCCTGCAGGGACTTATGGATGCGATTCTTCTCCGAGGTAGCGTCATACACCAACTTTTTGCGATAACGGGTCAGATCTCGAAGATCTCGGATGTCCTCCGAAGGCACAAAGCTTCCTTCAATAAGCCCGCAACGCAGCAATTTGGCGATCCACTCCGCGTCTTTCATGTCGGTCTTGCGTCCGGGAAGATTCTTGACGTGATGAGCATTGGCTAGCAGGAGGTCTAATTCAAAGGCTTCAAGCACGTTCCAAACAGACTTCCAATAAACGCCCGTACTTTCCATGGCGACGTGAGTGCAACCTTGCTCCACTAACCATTCGCCCAGTTCCATGAGCTCGTTCGTCATGGTACCAAAGGTGCGAATCTCTGATTTTGGAGCACGGTCCAGCTGCCCGGTAAGAACGCAGGCCACAACGGTTTCCTGGTGTACGTCGAGGCCTGCACAGCGCTCAAGAATGGCTTCCAACATTGTAACAATCCCTCCGACATGAGTATTGAACCGGAAAGACAACCGAAACAAACGAAGATTTTTTATCCGGACTCGCAGTCCGATAGCCTGTGCTTCAAGGTTGTCCGAGCAGTTTTATTTACGGGGTCGAACCCACCGCAAAAAGCC
>NZ_QKRB01000025.1 GCF_003233845.1 Paenibacillus sambharensis | reverse complement strand
AACATTCCTGTCTGCGCTAAGATTCCGTCTTAGACAAAAAAAGGGGCGCCTCGTATGATGGGGGTAGGGGAAATCGGAAGCCCTAATAACCCATCAGGAGGCGCTTACTATGAAGTCTACTGTAAGAAACGCAACAAATCAACGTATTGAACGAATTACCATGCAGCATGTTGTTGTGGGAATCGACATCGCCAAGGATGCGCACGCCGCGCAGATCACGGATTTCCGTGGACGTTCGCTCACTTCGAAACACCTGTCTTTCACCAATTCACTAGAAGGCTTTGAGAGGCTCCTCGATTGGATCAAGAAAGCGCAAGCGAAGCACAGTCTCACCTCTTTGCTTGTAGGACTGGAGCCAACAGGACATTACTGGTTCAATCTTGCAAACTGGCTTCTTCAGCAAGGGATTGAGGTCGTGCTGGTTAACCCGGTCACGACGCATCGCAATAAGGAAAATCGGGACAATAGTCCGTCCAAGAATGACCCTAAGGACGCCCTAGTCATCGCGGATGTAGTCAGCAGAGGCTATTACACCGAATATTCACCCCATGCAGCTGTGTTCAGGCGGTTAAAGACACTTATGAGTGACAGAGAATTTTGGGTAAAGCAGTCTGCCTGTTTTGCCAATCGCATCATTCGCTGGATTGACCTTTACTTTCCGGAATTCCGTCAGGTTTTCCCGAATTGGGCGACTCTCCGTTCACTGGCATCACTTAAGGCTTTCCCTTTGCCGAGCGACCTTGAAGGGCTGGATGTCGATGCTGTCATCGCCCAGTGGCGAGATCAAGGCATGAAGCGTGCCTCCGGTGTCAGCGGTAGAGCCAAGGCAGCAGAGCTTCTGGCGGCTGCAACGCGCAGCATTGGAGATAGACAAGCCCTGCAGGAAGCCAGAGATGACATTGACCGTCTGCTTGCTGCCTATGAGCATACGGCTGCCATGCTCGATGACATAGAACAGGCACTTGAGTTATTACTGGCAGACATCCCCTTAATAGAGCAACTGCGGAGCATCCAAGGGCTTGGCACCATTGCCTTGGCCGCCATTTTGAGTGGTACGGGCGATTTGCGTCATTACGCTCACGGTCAGCAAATACTGCGACGCGCCGGTCTCAATCTGGCTGAGCGAACATCTGGCAAGTTCAAGGGGCAGGTCAAGGTCTCCAAACGCGGAGACAGCACTTTGCGTAAACATCTATACTGGGGCATGTTGAGTTTGGTTCAGCGGCATCCTGACTTCAAGCAGTGGCATGCGAATAACCGGGCAAGGGGAATGAAGAAGCAAGCCTCACTTTTCAAACTAATCGGCAAACTGGCACGCATTCTCGTTGGTATGGCGCAACGGGGGGAGTCCTACCGTGAATGCGCAGACCTTGTAGCCGCTTAAAGACCGCAACCCACTACTAACCTCCAAGTTTCGCTTACGAGGATTGACTCATTCGCGGGATTTTCGGCATAACACGCACAAGAGAACCGAGTATGAGTTTCGGAAGGGCATAGACCCGTTATCTAAACGAGATCGGTCTCCACGCCATGGACAGGTATAACGAAGGAATGTGAGGGCATAGACCCGTCGAGATATGGGAGGGTGAACCTCCATGGGCCATGTGGGGTTGTGCAGGATAGCGTTTTCAAAGGGCACGTAAATCGCTGCCTCTGTTCCTGCATGTCCGCAAACCGATCCATGGGTCAATTGCCCCCCTCACGTCCAACCATCTAACCACTCCAAAACGTGAAATCCTGCGAATGAGTGAGCATTCGTGAGAAAACTCCTTAAATACGAGGGAGGAAACTCAGCAGCCTTATTTGGGGAATTTCGTTTATTTTCTTTGATTTTCAGCCGAATAACGTCGCTCAGTTTCATTAGGGAGTAGGATCGGCCATTCCCGGCTAATAGCGTGTGTCAGTTTCGTTAAAATATCACGGGCCAAGCCATCCTTACCATCCACGCTGATCAACTCATCCATGCCCACTCAAACTATCCTTAGACTGCGGTATATAGGTCGACGGTCTATACAACAAAACGAAAACAGCCTCCGCCTGGAGTACCAGACGAAGGCTGTCTATTAGGTGATCCGTATACCAGAGGCAGCAAACCAAACCATAAGATTTACATTTACGTATCTGCTGCGGTTATACATGTGCTGGTTTGTTCGCTGTTCCTTGTCCGCCGGTGCCGCGTCCCTCACGATGCGTCAGCTTCTTGAAGATGGCCTTCAGGTAAGGCAGGACGTAGAAGTCGGCGCCGAATTTGCCTGCGTTAGCACCTGCGACAATCACAATTCCGCCCAGAAGGATCATCCAAGGGTTCGTGCTCACCGTGCCGGCGAACATGAACATGAAATTCATCAGCAGGCCGAAGAATACGGCGGCTGTCGTCAGGCATCCCAGGATCAGGCCGAGACCGACCAGGAATTCACCGAGCGGGATCATGACGTTAATCAGCTTGACATTCGGCAGAGCGAACTGTTCCAGGAAGCCTGTGAATGTCGGATAGACCATCTCTCCCGTCCCTTTGTCCAGCACCGGATTAGCCACCGCACCTTTCAGGAAGCCTGTCGCATCGAAGCCTCCTGTCAGCTTGTGCCATCCCGCATCCAGCCACATCCAGCCTACATATACCCGAAGCACCAGCAGCAATCCAGCTGCGAACTTGTTCTCTCTTAACCAACGTACCATATTAATCATCTCCCGGTTCTAATTTGTTCTGTCAAGCCATTATTGGGGCTAAGCTCTTGCTGTTTATTTACTCTGCTTGCTTGTGACCCTCATCTCACCATGTTGTGCATCTCTCCTGGTGATGTCTTAATCATAGCAGGCCGGCCGTTTATTCGTTATCGGGAGGAATACTGATTTTCTGCGACGGTAAACCCCTATTATCCTGTGAGGAAAATCACCCTCGCATCGAGAACTCCCCTAGGGGAATTCCCGGTATACGTCATCTGTGAGTCATTGGGTGTGACCTGCCGTTTTTGTAAAGTGCCGGATTTATCAAGAGTACGTTTCGAGGAATAGTGGAAACCGAGTTCCCGTCAGCATGTGTTGAATCTACGTTCCGTCCGTTTTTTATACTTTCTTTAGAAAGTGTTTATTGGCTATTTATACCTGCCGAGTAAGCTGACATTGAAGAGTTTCATACGATGGAATTGGTTTCATTAACGAGGAGGGGTTTCATGAAAGCAGTCATTTGCCCGAGATATGGTCCGCCTGACATTCTTCAAATCAAGGAGTTTGAAAAACCTGTGCCGAAGGACCATGAAATCCTCGTAAAAGTATTTGCGACAACGGTAACCGTAGCAGATGTCAGGACACGGAGTTTCACGGTTCCGCGTTCGGTTTGGCTTCCTGCCCGGATTGCGCTCGGAATAAGCAGACCAAAGCGTCCGGTATTGGGCATGGAGTTGGCGGGAGAGGTTGTGGCAGTTGGCACAGCTGTAGCACGGTTTAAGAAGGGAGATCACGTTTTTGCGGCCACGTTGACAGACTTTGGGGCCTATTCCGAGTATAAATGTCTGCCTGAGGATGGGCCGGTTACCATAAAGCCCGCGAATATCAGTTTTGAGGAAGCCGCAGCCATTCCCATAGGTGCTCGCACGGCACTGCATTACTTGAGAAAAGCGAATGTACGAAGCGGGCAAAAGGTCCTTGTTTATGGAGCTTCAGGGAGTGTGGGAACCTATGCGGTGCAGCTTGCCAAATACCTTGGGGCGCATGTGACGGGAGTGTGCAGCACCTCGAATGTAGAGATGGTCAAAGCCTTGGGGGCCGACGAAGTCATTGACTACACAACAGAGGAATTCTCCGAGCAAGGAGCGAGATTTGATGTCATATTTGAAGCAGTGAACAAGAGCTCCTTTACTGACTGCATGGATTCATTAACGAACAAGGGGGTCTACATCAATATTACTGAACCTATACCTGACCTGCGGATGCTCTGGGCGAAACTAACGAGCAAGAAGAAGCTTCTGCTGGGACAAAACTCACCTGAAACCGCTGAGGCACTCGAGTTTCTTAAAGCCCTTGTAATGGCGGGGAAACTCAAACCGGTCATTGACCGCCGCTATTCCCTGGAACAAATTGTAGAAGCTCACAGGTATGTTGACAAAGGTCACAAAAAGGGGAATGTAGTCATTAGTATGGGATAAAGAAAAACAGCGGCAGTCCGGGACTCTATTAGCCCAGATTTACCGCTGTTTTTATTCAAGCCAGTCTCGTCGCCACCCAGCCGGTGTGATGCCCTAA
Source organism: Paenibacillus sambharensis (assembly GCF_003233845.1). Taxonomy (GTDB): domain Bacteria; phylum Bacillota; class Bacilli; order Paenibacillales; family Paenibacillaceae; genus Paenibacillus_I; species Paenibacillus_I sambharensis. Next base: position 16,199 of record NZ_QKRB01000025.1, on the reverse strand, counting down.
TTCAAATGACTCCAAGTTCAGCGAGCCGCAATTTCCTTGCGAAAAACTTGAGAGATTTAGCTGAGCAGCTGCTTAGTAACTCCGCGATCAACTGATTCTTCGCGTCTTCAATTGGAACTCTTACGTCATTCGTTTCAATTGAACGCAGCCATACATCTGAAGGCTGGTAACACATGCTGCTCCAGCCAGAAGCATGATCATTTTGCTGCGCTGCTCCAGTGATGACCACGTCACCGTAATTCTGAAGCTCAGCAAGTGACTTTTCATACTCCTTCTTGCTCTCTTTGGCATGCAAGCCTGCCGCTATCCGTAAATTCCGTGAATCAATATGTTCATGCTCGCGCAGCACTTTATACAGGTGGTAAGCCGTTCTTGAAAGGAGACCATCCTGGTACCGTTCATCAACCGTTTTGCCTGAAGCAAGGATGGACCTGACTGCCGGAAAATAATCCGTGTGTATAAAGCAGGCTTTATCACTAAAAAACTTGCCGTATGCAGCAACACCGTCTTCGACCACCCGTATCCGCCACAGCCACGGATCTGTTTCGGTTCCAGTGTGCCAATCATTGCCCGAGGCTGCAGCTGTTAAGGACGGGTATTCAGGAATAAAGCCCGAGAAGGGCAGAATCTTATGCTGCTCTATTAATTTTACAAACTCACCGTAATCTAAAAGGTTCATGGCCACAGCTGCGTCCTCCTGATCTATGCACTTAAGAAAACACTCTATTCCCGTCAAACCTCAGGCTTTCTTGCTGCCATTCGCCTTAGCCGCAAGTGCATTCAGGTCGCTGCCCTTCAGCGCACCTTCTACGAGCTCGGGCAGGAGGTCTGGCGTACAGCCGAAGCACGGGATGCCCATCTTCGCCAGCCGCTTCGCAACCTCCTGATCATAGGAGGGCACACCGGTGTCCGACAGGGCGAGCAGGCTGATTACCTTCACGCCTGATTCAACCAAGGCCTCCATCCGGCGCAGCAGCTGGGCCTGGTTGCCGCCTTCGTATAAGTCGGATATGAGGATAAACAAGGTTTTCCCCGGCTCCGTAATGAACTGCTCGCAGTAGGCCACCGACTTGTTGATATCCGTTCCGCCGCCCAGCTGCACGCCGAACAGCATGTCGACCGGATCGTTCGCACACTGCTCGCTCAAATCCACAACCTCTGTATCGAACACAACCACGCGGGTATCCAAAGAGGACAGGCTGGCAAAAATCGAACCGACCACCGAAGCATAAATGACGGAATCCGCCATAGAGCCGCTCTGATCGATGTCCAGGATAACCGTCCATTCCTTGCTCCGCTTTGCCCGGTCGAAGAAGTAGAACCGCTCGGGAATGAGTATCCCGTATTCCTGGTTATAATGCTTCAGGTTGCGCCTGATCGTTGTCTTCCAGTCAGTCCCGGCCAGTGACGGCAGCGGCGAATGCTTCCTCCTGTTAAGAGCGCCGGTAACGGCACGCCTGATGTCATTTTCCAGCCGCTTCTTGATCTCTTCTACAACAGCTCGGACCAGCTGCCTTGCCGTATCCTTGGTTTTCTCCGGGATTTTGCCTTTCAGCGACATCAGCGTCGCCACCATGCGGATATCCGGCTTCACCTGTGACAGCGTCTCCGGCTCGAACAGCAGCTGCTTAAGCTCTTTGCGCTCGATGGCATCGGCCTGGATAACGGAGACGACGTCTGCCGGGAAAAATGTGCGAATATCACCCAGCCACTTTGACAGCTTCGGTGCGGAAGGGCCAAGACCGGCACTTCGTCTCCCGCTGCCTGTCTCACCCTCTAAATCGCCAGCGGTATTATCGTAGATGGCTGCCAGTGCCTCGTCCATTAGCCGAAGCTCGTCGTCCAGCAAGCCGCCGGAGGCCGCCCCGCCCATTCCTTCGAGCTGCTGCCCGGCCGATTGGCCAAGTATCAGACGCCAGCGCGTCAGCTCCTGTTTACGATTAATTGGTGTCGTCATCGTTATAAGTCTCCAAAATCAAATTCATTAAGCTCATCCAGCTTCCCCTTCTCCTCTTCGCTCAGCTCCTGCTGCAGCAGATCGCCGGCCTCCAGGCCGCCGATCCCCCAAATCTCACCCAGCGTCTCGGCAATCAAGCTCTTCTCACTGGGCTGGAATGACCCGAACGCCCGGCGCAGGAAGACAACGGATCTCCTAAACTGCTCGTCATCCAGGGATTGAATGTACTCATCCAGCAGGCGCCACAGCTCAGAACGGGAGAGCAGCGCGTATCGGTTGCGCATGGATAAGCCTTCGAACCAGCCTGCCCCCAGGTCGGCAGGAATTCCCGGTGATAATCTGCGGGAGACCTCCTGCGACAGCCGGTCAGGCTCAATCATATTGCGCTCCAGCAGCAGCGCGAACGCATAGCCGGACAGCCGCGCATTGCGGTCATCCCGGAAGGCCAGCTCACGAAGCTGACGCACCCAGCGGTCGTCGTCAATGCGTTCGTAATGGTCTTGGGAAATCGCATGCAGATCCTGAATCGCTGCGATCATCTCCGCGGCCGCCTCATCGCTGCAGGCAGACGCCTCAACAAGAAGCAAAGTGCCGCGCAGGAACAGCTGCTGCACGATCGGCTCCAGCATGGCCGTATCGAGCTTCCGGATATTTCCGAAGCTGACCAGCAGGGACAGCTCCCGTGCAGCGCCCGCGATCTGGGGGACACTGCTGTTATCCACGGCCATCTGCTGCAGTGTCCGGCGCGCATCCTCCATCGCGCCCGGCAGTCCGCATTCCCAGGCAGTCCGGATTATCCTGGCCGCCTCCCGGATATCGCTGCAGACCTCGAGCTGCTCCCGGATCCGGTATGCGGCAGCCACCTCCACCGTCTCGCCAAGAAGCGTCGACTCGACGACTTCGATCTCAGCCTCTGGAGTCCACTGAAGAATCCAGCGTTCGGCCCAGACAGCTTCCCGCGCATCCTTCTGTCTGCGGGCGAAGCTGATGCCAAGAACCTGCAGCCGGCTGAGGAAGACGGAGCGCCGAAGATCCAGGAACGCGGCATCCTCTGTCTTCACACGCCGGTTCTCCCGCAGGTCCAGCTCAAGCTCGGCCGCAACGGTTGTCTTATATTTCTCCAGCTTCAGCAGCTTTAGATTGCGGGTCATATCATCCTGGATTGGCGTCTGGCTGACGCCCTCCGGCAAATACCCGATCGCCGTTCCGACATCGGCTCTGGCCAGCGGCTCTGCAACGGCGGACAATTCCCCGAAGCCAAGTGTAACAATGGCCGCGTCGCGCAGATCCCTCCAGACCGGCTGCCTCGAACCCCGCAGCAGCGCAAGTGATTCTGCAAGCCGCACACCCTCAATGACAGAAGCAGTCGAACGATAGGTGCCGCCTTCCCGCATATAGGTGACCACCTGTGACAAATATCTGGCCGGGAGCGCCTCAAGCTCGCCCTTCTGCAGACACTGCCAGAACAGTTCAAAATACGCCGGGGCCAGATTGCCTGCCCCATAGCCGGACAAGCTTGAGAGCTTATAGTAGGAATACGGCATAAGCGTCAGCTTCGTGCTTGCGGCGGGCAATAGGGCAAGCTCTTCATCCTCCATGCATGGCAGGGACAAGTCCATGGCCGATGTGTGGTGAGCGCCGGTTACGGCCACAATCTTGCCGGCGGGAATCCCCCGGTCCAATGCATCACGGATATTCCTCCGCATATAGGCCTCCCGCAGCTCATTGTAGGCAGCTTCTGCAGGATCATGGACACGCTCATCTGCCTCCATAAGCGCCCTCAGCTCTGCCGACAGCGTATGAATGGCATGGCTGTAATCGCCGGGCCGGGTTGTATGCTCATAGCTGCGCTCCCAGTAGCTCTCATAATCGGTCTCGCCGGAGAGACGCGCGATCTCGTCATAGATGGCGTTCTGCCTGCGGCGGAATGCTGCCGATGGACGCTCGCCTTCTCCCTCTCCCTCTTCCTGTTCACGGCACTGTGACCGTCTGGCCTCGTTAAGACCGATAGCAGCACCGGAAGGAAGGTCGAAGAACTGCGCCTCCACACCATGCTCCCTTGCCCACTGGAAGGCTTGATACTCCGGCGAATAGGCCGCCAGCGGAAAAACGATCGTCCGCACCGGCAGGCTGTCGGTGTACGCCATGATCGCGATCGGAGGAACGACCTTCGGCAGCGTGATCTGGCTGATCAGTTCTGAAGCATCCGAGGGGCCTTCAACCAGAATAAGCTGCGGCTGTACCTGGTCCAGCACACGCCGGAGATGGCTGGCTCCTGCCGGCGACAAGTGCCGTACACCGAAGCGGTGCAGATCAGCCGCCCTGGCTGCCGCATTCACGGGTTCATCTCCCGGCATGCATGATAGAGGCCGCGCCAGCCGGAGCCGCGCTTCTTCATGACGTTCTCCAGATACTCCTTCCAGACAACCGCATCCTTCTCGTCATCCTTGACGATCGCCCCCTGCAGTCCGGCTGCAAGGTCGGCATCCTGCACGGAGCCGCTGCCGAAGCTGGCGGCCAGCGCCATGCTGTTCGTAAGCAGCGAGATCGCTTCCGCGGTCGAAATCACACTTCCCGGCGGCTTGACCTTCTCCTTGCTGTCCAGCGTCATGCCGCTGCGAAGCTCGCGGAAGATCGTGACGACCTTGCGCACAGCATCGTCCTCAGGCAGCGCAGCACCGAGCTCATAGTTGACGGCCAGCTCGCTGACGCGCTTGCGCACAATCTCGACCTCGGATTCAAGATCGGCTGGCGACGGAAGCACGAGAATATTGAAACGGCGCTTCAGGGCCGCAGACATGTCATTGACGCCGCGGTCGCGCGTATTCGCAGTCGCGATCACAGAGAAGCCGCGTGCGGCGGACACCTCCTTGCCCAGCTCGGGAATCGAAATCGTCTTCTCTGAAAGAATAGAGATAAGCGCATCCTGGACCTCGGAGGCGCAGCGCGAAATTTCCTCGAAGCGGGCAATGCCCCCAGTCTCCATTGCGCGATAGATCGGGCTGCGGATAAGCGCCGCATCGGAAGGGCCGTGCGCGAGCAGCATGGCATAGTTCCAGGAATACCGGATCTGCTCCTCACTTGTACCGGCCGTCCCCTGAATGACCTTCGAGGAATCGCCGTGGATGGCTGCCGTCAGATTTTCCGACAGCCACGATTTCGCCGTTCCCGGCTCCCCGATGAGCAGCAGAGCACGGTCGGTAAGCAGTGTTGCAATCGCAATCTCCACCAGGCGCGTATGACCGATATACTTTGGCGTGATCACCGTCTCGCCGGCAAGCCCGCCTGTTATGTACGTAAGCACGGCCTTGGGCGACAGCTGCCACCCGGCTGGACGGGCATCCTTATCCACTGCCTTCAGCGCTTCTATTTCATGCGCGTACAGCTTTTCGGCCGGCAGCCTGAGAACATTAAGATTCGTATCCATGAATTCATTCCGCTCCTTTGTTCGCTTCGTTCTATTCAGTCGGTTTCAACGCGAGCTTATCCGCAAGGTCCTGAATCTCTTCCTTGACGCTCGTATAGGTGAATCGCTCGGCAGCTGCACGCAGCCGATCCGCTGCGGTGCCCGGAAGCTGCAGGATCAGAGCCCGCAGTTCTTCCGTCACGTAGTAGAACTGCTGCGGCGAAGCCTGCTCCAGCACGTACAACAGAAGCTCGGACGCATCTCGATGCCCCAGTCTGAACAGTGTAGATACGATTATCATCTGATCGCTTATCCTGGTTCTGGGCTTATGAAGCTTGGCAAGCAGATAGTCTATTACGTGCTCATCCAGACGCTCCGCCACGCTGCACACAAGCTCGGCTTCGTCCAGTTTCACAAAGAGCTGCACCCAGCGGGAATCCCAGCCATGCTGTGGAAGCTGCCCGTAATCCTCTTCAATTGTATAGCTGCGCATGGCCCGTATGACCGGAATGACGATGTCATGACATGCCCGCAGCAGCGTTTTCCCTTCCGCAGACTGCTTCTTGGCCAAATACCCGTGGTAGTGGTCGTATACAGCTTCACGCGGCAGGAACTGCAGCGCTGCCCGGAAGGCATAATCGAGCATGTTGATCCGATTCCGCAGACCGTTGAGCACTTCATAGGCTGCAGCTGTATCCATCTCCAGCAGCAAGCCGGCTGCACATTCCTGCACAGGCTCCGTCTCTTTCACGGTAAACGTCTGGTCCTGAAGCAGGCTGATCAGGAACTCCTCAACAGCAGGCTCCCGCTTCCCTTCCATTGCGTTAACCGCAGCTGTCATTCGCTCTATAGCAGCATTATCGGGCTTGCCCCCGGTGACCATATCTCGCAATTCCGAAGCTGTCTCAACCAGCCTTTGGCCGGTGTCCGGATGGTCGCATCGTCTGAGCGGCTCTACCGCAATCTCGGCATCCTTGCCTTGAAGCGCTTCGAACAGGCGTTCCGCCGCGCGGTCCGAACCGTTCTTGGCCAAGGCAAGCAGGGCTGCGGCACGTATTTCTTTTTTACGGTCGTAAGAGATTTCGTACAGCAGCTCCTCAAGGTCCGGGCTGCCCGCTGCGGCTGCTATGGCTGCGAGCTTAACTGGAGCGGCGCCCTCGGTCAGAGCCTTCGCGATCAGCGCATGTGATGCCTGGCCGGTGAGCCTGTGGATGACAGTCAGCTTGCGTGCATCAGCCTGCCCGCCCTGCAGATTAAGCTGCGCGTGGAGGATCGGCAGCACATTCGCCCCCATCGACGGGAGCACAACATTCGTCATATAGTCCGCGATTTCGGAATAAGGATCCTCCAGCGCTGTAACCGCAGGCAGATACGTGCGGATATCTGTGAAAATATTGTCCTCATAGCCCTGCTTAACGGCCTCAAGACGTCCCGGCCCCCGTTCCGTCAACGCGTCGATGACCGGCTTCAGCCGCCGGTAAGGGACCGGCGGAGCAGCTGTGGTGTCGCTGGCGGCTGTATAGACTTCGAATGGCTCCAATGTTCCTGCTGCGTCAGTCTGTCCCTGCGTATATAGAATCGCATGGAGCAGGACGGCGAGCTCCAGCAGCGCGTCCGCCATCTGCTCGGCAGTGCCTTCTCCCACACGTGAAGCCGCTTCCGCCACCCGCTTGAACACCGGCGCGCTCTCGCCCAGCTGCTCAAGCTTGGGCAGCTGCCGCTTGATCCTGACATCTCCGCCCGATACGGCGCTTCCCGCGATGAATAATCGTCTGACATCCTGGTGCAAATCATATAACATCTCCATACTCATGAACGGTAACCTCCTCTCTCGTCTCTAGTAGAGCAGCCGGATGACTGCCTGTTCCGTAACAAAAGCAAGCGGCTGCGCGGTCAGGCGCCTGCTTCCCATCTGGTGTTCAAACATAACCAGCACCGCCTGGTCGGCATGCAGCTCTGCACCCAGCATCGGCAGCAGCTGCAGCGTCGGCTGCCGGATGGCGTCAATCTCGCCCAGTGCCAGCCGCTTGCCCTGCTCATCTTCTAGCACATAAGTTTCCCCTGCCTTGCCGAGCTTCGCGTAGTGCAGCAGAACGACCGGGTTTTTGTACGCGAGAGGGCTCTTCAGCTGGTTCTTCACCTGCTTGATGACCTCTGGATAGGAGCGTTTGGCTGCGGCCTTGACGCCCTCATAATCCTTACTCTCCGGTTCCCGCATGGTCATGTCCTCCCAGCGGACACGCGGGTTCATATCGCCAGGATATACAGCGAGCTCCTTTGTCTGCACGACCAGGAAGCAGGAATCATCCTCCCGGATATGCTTGGCCGCACGGAACGGGCGGTAATGCCTCGTAACTAGAATATCCCCAGCGCCATCGGATCCGAGCGGGAGCCAGAAGCCCTCGTCGATATACTCGGCCCGCGCTTCATCCGCATAAGAACGGAATGACAGCTGCAGCAGCTCCGTACTGCTTCGCATGAGTCCAAGCTCGCGCAGCTCCGCCAGCTGCCAGGCATGCCCGATCCATTCTTCCAGCCGGGTGCCCGTGTCTGCCGGCAGCTCCTCATTTTCTTTCCTCGCCGTCAAATAATCACGGCTGCGCTTAATTAGCGTATGTAAGATTGTTAGTTGATCCATCATGGCGGTGTACTGCTGTTCTTGGTCATCACAGCCGCGCACGAGCAGCAGCAGCTCGCGAAATGCTGCCTGCATGCCCGGTATGTAATAGCCTCCGAGCTGCTTGGCCTGATCCTCCAGCATGCGGACGGATTTTGCATCCAGCGCGGCTAGACCCCCATTCACCACCTGCTTCACGAGCTTATCCAGGAGGTCGATTCCCTCCAGCTGGGCGTTCATCTTCTTAACCAGCGCACTGCGGCTCGTCTTTCTCTTGCTTGCGCCCACAGGTTCGCCGCTTGCCGCAGCTTCCTGCTTGCGTTCCTCGCGTTTCTCCGCCTTCTCCCTCTTGTCCGCAATATCCTGAGGGATCTCACCAGTCTGGAACGGAGATCCGGATGCGTAAGCGTAGAGCAGTCCCAGGTTATGCTTGCAGGGAAACTGCCGGCTCGGGCAGCTGCAGCGGAAGACCGGGCTGTCCGGTTTAATGAAATCGGCCGAGCAGCTGTACGGCTCCTTGCCGCTTCCCTTGCATTCTCCAAAGATTAGCGTGCCGTCTTCTGTCTGGCACAGCCGCTGAAAGCTGTTCTTCTTCGCCAAACTCCGGCCGTTCTTTATGGCTGCTGCATTGGGGGCCAATGCATCGATATAGGCTTCCGTAATCTGTGCCATCGTCCGTTAACATTCACTCCTATTGTGTGGAATAATAGGCCGTATCTGTACGTGCCGGCAAACGCCGGAATTTCAAAGATCGTACAGATGTTCCATATTCTATTCGACAAAATTCAGGAAACCCCTTCCAACCGATATCCTGAAAACTCTTCTGCTTAGCCAATGGTAAGCTTCAGTCGGAAATGGCTATTAGGACGCGGTTTAACCCAGCCATTGGACGCAGCAAAAAGACCCGATCATCATTGACCGGGTCCGATATTGCTGCTGCCTTGCCTAGATTCTGTTCCCGTGAGATGTTCCAGACTTGGAAAGGAATCCCCCACTCGTCACACGGTTTCGTCTGATAGTAAGCCGCGCAGCTGTTCAGCTCCAACCGGCTCCTGGGGTTTCCAAGGCACGACCGTATACTTCTCTGCCAACGAAGCAACCCGGCCCAGCCACGGGCTCTCCGCATAAGCTCTTCCAGCTAACACGGGATGACTGGTAGACACCGACTGCCAGCTCTGGTTAACAACCCACCAGCTGGGCTGAATACCGGCTCTCCGAAGATCTTCCTGCAGACGCTCGGCTTCCAGCACAGGTGTTGCTTCCGGCAGGGTGACAACGACCACATCGGTCTCCTGCGGATTCCGCAGCCGGGGAAGCAGCTGTTTCACATGCTCAGGGACGTCACCGGCGGAACGAAGCACTTCCCGATGATAGGCTTCGGCTGCATCCAGCAGCAGTAAGGTATGGCCGGTCGGTGCGGTATCCAGCACTATGAATCCGTCCTTTGCCTTGGCCACCGCCTCAGCGAAAGCGCGAAATACCGCAATCTCCTCCGTACATGGAGAAGCCAGATCCTCTTTTAGCAGCGCCATCCCCTCTTCATCAAGACGAGAAGCATTCTCTGCGATAACCTGCTGCTTATAGCGCTCGGTTACGTGCTTGGGATCAATTCGGCTTACCGTTAAGAAATGCTGGTCAGAAGGTTCTCCCACAGTAAATTCGAGATGAGCTGCAGGATCAGTGGTTGTCAAATGGACGTGCAGGCCCCGATCGGCTAGCCCGATCGCCAGAGCGGCAGCTACCGATGTTTTGCCTACTCCGCCCTTGCCCATCGTCATGATCACACCAGTTGTTTTGGCAGATAACTGTTCCAGCAGCGGAGCCAAATATTGAGGCCTTGAGCTCAGGTTCATCCGGTCCCCGTGAGGCTCTCTATGCTGCATGTTAAACATGGTTTCCAATGCTTGAATGCCCATTAATCCCGCTGCATTCAAACCTACGAATGTTAACGGAAGCTCACAAAGCGATCCCGGCATGCATGCAAGCGCCTCTGCCTGACGCTTGTGATACAAGCAGGCAGCTGGGTCCGTCCCCGGATCGAATAATACGCCATTTACGATAAGCTGTTGGTTGACGATGCCGATTGTCCGCAGCTCATGAGCAGCGCGGGCCGCTTCCGTTAAGGCTGCCCGGTCTGGTCTGGCTACCAGTATAAGCGTTGTTCTTGCCGGATCGGCAAGCGCCGCTACGGTTTCGGCGTAGAGATCCTTTTTTTCACCCAGGCCAGATAACGGCCCAAGGCAGGAAGCGCCATGCTGGCTGTCAGCCAGAAACCCGGTCCATGCTTTCGGCAGCTGCAGAAGCCGAAGGGTATGCCCGGTCGGGGCCGTATCCAGAATAATATGGTCGTAGTTGTCCTGTACCTCGGTGGAGGCTAGCAGCTTGGAAAACTCGTCAAAGGCCGCAATTTCTACTGTACATGCCCCCGATAGCTGCTCTTCAATATTAGCAATAGCTGCATCCGGCAGAATGCCGCGGTATGGGCCTACCACTTTCTCCCGGTATAACCTGGCGGCTTCCTCAGGATCAAGGTTGGCAGCAAACAAGCCTTGAACATCCGCAATAGGCGCAGGCTCGCTGTCAAGCCGGACTTGAAACACATCATCGAGGTTGGAGGCGGGATCTGTACTAACGATAAGAACCTTTTTCCCAGACTTCGCCAGATTAACAGCTGTAGCGCAGGCTAGCGAAGTCTTCCCTACACCGCCCTTGCCCGTAAAGAACAGGAACGGGGTCTTCAGCATCTGTGGATGATAGGAAGTATACTCCATAGCAGGTTCATCAGCAGCAGGAACTGTCGTCCCCGCAGCAGCCTCCACCATTTGACTTCACTTCTATGACGCGAAACGCTGGGCGTTTTACAGAAGCTGGCTTCGTATCACTTGCGGCCCACTGCTGAAACTCCTCCATTGACGGATAGTCGCGTTCTTTAACAACTTCACCATCGACAAGTGTAACAGGCAGGATGTCCGTTCCATGGCTGGCGAGCAAAGATTTAACCGTATCATTAGCAGCAAAGGCATCCAAATCTTGGGACAGGTTATAACGTTTGACGGAAACGCCTTGCTTGTTCAGAGCATCCACGTTGGCAGCTGTTTGAACCAGCTTAGGATCAACGGATGTACCGCAAACTCCAGTAGTGCAGCACATAGCAGGGTCAAAAATCTCAATTGTTCTCATATAAACCTCCCTGGTTATACTATTTGCCATTCTGACAAAAGCTTCAATAGCTGCATAATCGGCCGCTATCTCTTCTCGGGTCTAGTGAATTCAATTATACCTAATCCAATATATAAGTAAAGCGTTATATTATTATTTGATTATATACAACCTTAGTTGCCATGAAGTTTTACATTTCTGACACATTCAGTGACGAAGCCGCCGCTATCCCGCAGAATTTTGAGTACAGTGTTCAGCAGGATCTTTCCTGCCATTAAAACCACAACGTAAACAGACCCTCTCATTTCTTACTCCAGATATTCTTATACAGGTCAGAGATCGTTAGTTTGATAATAGCTTTGCCTTCGATTGGCTCATCATTGAGAAAGAAGGCGAATGAGAAGCAATCACCGTCCTTGTAGTTTAATCTTCCAGCCCATATTAACAGAAAAAGACAGCTCTTTGACTGCTGCCCCGGTTACCCCATTTAATTATAACCATCCGAATTGTCCTGCATCTGCTACAAATTGGATATACCCGCGACTACCCTGTCGCAGTCTAGTTAGAAGATAATAATCCCGGCGGCCCCTGATAGAAGGATCACCGTAAAGGGGTGGAATTTATACCGAAGCATGATATAAAGACTACCTGCACATATAGCAAGCGTACCGGTTGTTTTCCACGATAATGCCTCACTTGTACCTAGCAATCCCAAATGAATGGCTGCATACACAATCAATCCCGTAATAATCGGCCGCATTCCATAAAACGATGACTTTAGCCATTTGTTATGCTGCAGTCTAATGAAAATGCTCGTTAGTAGAACGACGACTAGCAGCGATGGCAGAATCATGCCCAACGTAGACAAGATAGCGCCCATATATCCCGCCGTCTTGAATCCGATTAACGTAGCGCTATTGGTGGCAATCGGTCCCGGTGCCATTCCGGCCAGCGATATCGTTTCTTGAAATTCTACGGGTGATAGCCACCTATTGACCGATACGTCATGCTGAATTAATGGGATAACAGCATACCCCCCACCGAAGGAGACGAAACCAATCTTCAAGAACGTCAAGAATAGATCCCACAATATCACTTGCTCCTGCTCCTTTCGTGATTCATTAAATGTAGTATTCTGGATAAACAAGTTCATGCTTCGGGGTGCTTGTACCCGTTCTCTCCGTCTTCACCTTTAGTCCGAACAACTCTTTAACCTTCACTAGCAGAATGCCCACGAACAGACCGGATATAATGATAGCTAAAGGATGAATCTTCGCCATGAATAACAATAGAAAAGTCAGAATCGAGACTGCCGTTGTAGCAATATCTAGAATCGAGCTTTTCGCCATTCGGTAAGCAGCCAGGAGGATCAATGCGACGATAGCCCCGTGTATTCCCTTCAATGCTGCTTCCACCTTCGGATTATCTTGAAAGAACAAATAGATTAAACTTAAACAAATCACAATGAGAAATGTCGGCATGGTCATACCCGCCACTGCCGCAATCGCTCCTGCCACTCCTGCTTTACGGTATCCGACAAATGCTGCTGCATTCACGCCGACGCCGCCGGGCGCAGCTCCCGCTATCGAAAGCATGTCCGCTAACTCTTTCTCATCTATCCATTTCTTATTGGCCACAAGCTCACGCTCGATTGCCGGGATCATGGCATAACCGCCGCCGAAAGTGGAAGGTCCGATCCTGAAGAAGACCCAGAACAAAGGAAGCAGCCATTCGTTCTTTTTGCGTATCTGATTCATCACTATCTCCCTCCTTCTTTACCCAATTGCATCTCGTACTCCCAATTATATCCTAATTTGTTTCGTGGGACTAACGTTTTTGCGACTAGCCAGCTAACGCATTTTCGACATTCAGTCATCAACGTAATACTTGCACATTGAATAGAAAATGGCCGGGCGGTTCACTAAGATCCTCCTTTATTCCTTGAGTCAAGTTTCTAACTAACGAAGGGAAGACAAACGACTGAACCAATTACAGCCACACTGACGAGTACTCGTTCAAGGCATCCGGCAGTCAGTTCGCAGACTATGAACAGGTTACCGGCTATATGAACGGACAGCTGGTTTGGGGAATTGAGCCGTAAGGAGGCAAGAAATAGGGCAGGTCTGAGGTTATCCCCTGATCCTGCCCTATTTATCGGACAAACGCCAAGCTTATATACGGTGGACTATAATCGGGTAAGAAAAGGCGCTTGCGCCATCCACTGATTTAGCGAACAGTCCGGCTATCGCCGGACCCATTTTCAGCCCCCCAGCCCTAAGCGATTCTCCGCCGCTTAATCAAGCTCACCAGCCATAGAAGGACGGGCAAGCCAAAGGCAATTGGCATACAGATGAGCGGCCAGTAATTATCCGTAAATGACATGGCGCGCAAGTGATCATCGACCAGCCAATAACCAAATCCGCCTAATAAAAGGCTTACAGGAATAATCATCGGACGATAGTCGCTCCTGCCGGTTATTCTCATTAAGCAGAACGATGCGCAATACAAGCTCATCATGATCTGGATCAAAGCTGAAGTTGCGAATAAGGCGATCATGATCATTTCATACCGATGGAGGAACTGTCCAATATGTGCGCTTCGTGCCATTTGCATACATGCCACGATATATTCGGAAGTGACGGATGCTGACAAGACGCCGGTTTCCAATAGCGGCCACATCAGAATGAACAAGCCCCCATATACCATTCCGATCACACCGGCCCTTCCCCGTTTTGCAGGACTCCGTACGTATGGCAGAATGATTGCTGTCATCAAAGTCGCCATTGCCCAGTCCGTATTATGCTGCCGGCTCGCCCAGAGAATGGAGGACGCACTGCTTTCAAGAACCGGACGTAAATTTTGAATATCGAACTCATGCATCGACCCGATCAACAGCAATGTGTTTAACAACATAATCGATGCCAAGCCTACATACGCCATACGGCCCATCACTTCTAATCCGAGATAACAGCCATATACACCCACAATACAACCTACCAGGACGAACAGAATAGTCGGTGCTTCGGGCAAAAAATAATCTTTGAGATGATACACGAACGTGACCATAATGGGCCCGAAGCTGAACAAGAAGAAGGCGAAGATCAAGACCGCTACCAGCTTTCCGAACCACCCGCCTAATTGTTTTTCCGCAAACGTGATAAAGTCGCAATCGGGATGTTTACGCAGGACGGCGGCCGTTAATGCCATAATCACCATTCCCTGAGCCGTCGCCGCCAAGGTTGCGATCCACATGTCGGATCCGACCTCTCTTGCCATGATGCCTTGCGTAACACCGATTGCCTTCGCATATACAATGTTAATGACCAAAGCCAAGAGCATGCCGCTCGGGATTTGAATCTTCATCGGGTCCCTCCTTGTCCATCAATCTTCAGTTCAGGACTCGTGACGCGCCCGCTGGAGAATACGCTTATTTCCACGTGAGGGTACAGTTCCTCCCACCGGTCAGCTAGTTTGCGCCATTCAAGCGGGTACTCATTGTGCAGACGCTCGCCAAACTTCAAAAAGTCTGATTTATATTTCCGTTGCGAAGTTTCAATGAGCTGTTCGATCCTCTTTTTTTTATGAAAATGAATCTTTGCTCAAACGAATTTTTACGCACGCCGAAGCAGGACTACCGATTCGGCAGACCTTGACCGTGGTGGAGGTGAAAGGTTAGGCAGGGCGAGTTACTGTGAAGCCTTTGGACTGTAGCTGTCGAATGAGTTCTGCTTCACGACGTTTTTCGCGCTCTTGTCTGTAGCGTTCAAGATAATCAGGGCCTAACTCTTTGTATGGGCTTTTGGTAAGCAACATGTGGTATACGATGCGAAGCAGCGTATGTCCAAGTGCGACCAAGGCTTTCTTCTTGCCTAGCCGCTTAACCCAACTCCAATATCTTGCTGAGAGCCTTGTGTTTCGCGTCATAGAAGCAGCCCAAGCACATTCACATAATACTGCTTTTAGATGGGCATTTCCGGATCGCGCTCGTGTTCTTTTTTTTTACCGGCGCTCTGGTGGTTGCCTGGCGTAACGCCTGCCCATGCGGCAAGATGGTGATCATCCTTGAAAACGGTCATGTCGGTACCGATTTCCGCGATAATGACAGATGCTGCTTGCTCGTTGATGCCAGGAATCGTAACGAGAAGATCTATGGCCTCTTGTTTGCTGGCTAATCGGTTTCGGATATCCTGCTCAACGAGTCGGATTTGCTTTTCAATGTACACGAGGTGATCCCAGGAGAATCGGATCATGTCGCGATGATGCTTACGAAGACGACCGTTGAGCGATTGAAGTAATTTGGGGGATTTGTGCTTGAGCGCACCCTTCATGTGCGTCTCAAGGAATTCCATTGTGATGACTTCACCATCTACGATCTTCTGGAGCAGCAGGCGTCCTGATGTTCCGAAGATGTCGGACATGTGGGTAGTTAACTTGATGTTCGCATCCTGCAGGGACTTATGGATGCGATTCTTCTCCGAGGTAGCGTCATACACCAACTTTTTGCGATAACGGGTCAGATCTCGAAGATCTCGGATGTCCTCCGAAGGCACAAAGCTTCCTTCAATAAGCCCGCAACGCAGCAATTTGGCGATCCACTCCGCGTCTTTCATGTCGGTCTTGCGTCCGGGAAGATTCTTGACGTGATGAGCATTGGCTAGCAGGAGGTCTAATTCAAAGGCTTCAAGCACGTTCCAAACAGACTTCCAATAAACGCCCGTACTTTCCATGGCGACGTGAGTGCAACCTTGCTCCACTAACCATTCGCCCAGTTCCATGAGCTCGTTCGTCATGGTACCAAAGGTGCGAATCTCTGATTTTGGAGCACGGTCCAGCTGCCCGGTAAGAACGCAGGCCACAACGGTTTCCTGGTGTACGTCGAGGCCTGCACAGCGCTCAAGAATGGCTTCCAACATTGTAACAATCCCTCCGACATGAGTATTGAACCGGAAAGACAACCGAAACAAACGAAGATTTTTTATCCGGACTCGCAGTCCGATAGCCTGTGCTTCAAGGTTGTCCGAGCAGTTTTATTTACGGGGTCGAACCCACCGCAAAAAGCC
>NZ_QKRB01000024.1 GCF_003233845.1 Paenibacillus sambharensis | reverse complement strand
CGGGGTGGAAGCGCAGCAATGCGTGCAGCTGACGAATACTAATCGGTCGAGGGCTTATCCTATTAAGAACAAACAAACCAGCTAAGTTCTACAACTTCATTCGCATCCGGTTTTCAGGGTGTAACCTTTAACCCGATCACAACTAATGAGAGCAGTCCCTACTGGGGCTGTTTTTTGCGTTAGCCACAGGATCTGAAAGTTACCTTTTTCTGACGTCCTGCAATTCCCTATGCTAAGCAGAGCCGCTGTGAGCAATCATATTACAGTAGTCCTACAAGCTGATTCAAACAAGGGAGGCTAACATTTTGAAGCGAAAAGCACTTTCGATGGGTTGTGTAGTCGGTGTATCTGCAATGCTTCTGGCAGGCTGTGGCGGTAATGATAACGTAAATGACAACGGAATGACGGCACAAGGTACAGGCAACCGTGGAGGCATTATCCGGAATCAGGCCAATTATCGGGACGATAATGCAGTTGGAATGCGCGGTAATACAAACAACCGCAATAATGGTCTGTTTGGAACAGGCGTAGGTACCAATGGCGGCGGTATGGGACGTAATAACTTGAATACCATGAATCCTGCTGGAACTGGTCAAACGGGTACTGGCACATATGGCAACCGTACTGGCGGCATAATGAATGGCACTGCAGCGGGTGGAACAACGAGTACAGCTGGAGACACGGCTATAGGTGATCGTACCGGTGGCATTGCTGGGGGCCTTGGTGATTTGTTCGGCATGAATAATGATAACGACGGTCTGTTTGATGGCAATAATGGAATGAACACCAGAGGAACCGGTGGTGGAATTGGCTCTCTCTTCGGGTTTGGTAACAATGACCGTGACACAGGCAGAACAGGTACTGGCACAACCGGTACAACCAATGGTACAACAGGTACTAACGGCGGAAGAATGACAGGACTTTCGACCGCTCTGTCAATTGACGACCAGCTTGCAACACTTGGCTATCACCATGCTCTTGTGCTTGGTAATGCAATTTTTGTAGCAGATGATACTAACAATGGTGGTCAAAACGCTGGTGCTGCTGGCGGAACGGGCACAGGTACAGGCACAGGAAATGGTACAACCGGAACTAGTACCGGAACAGGTACAACAGCTGGCATGTCCCGTGCAGGCGCTCATGCGCGTATCGGAAGCATGCTGAGTGGAGATACCCACGTTTTTACAGTAAAAGGGCAAGAGGCAAAGCAGGCACTACGCCGGGTTAAAGATAAGCTTGAACAGGTTGGCACGCTTGATGAAGGCACAATTTCTTCTGATATTCGTACTATCTTAAAGAACGCCAAACCGATGAGCAGCACAGATATGGGTATGCGCACGGGAACAGGTACAACTGGAACAGGCACAACTGGAACAGGCACGAATGGAAACACGACAGGCACGACTGGTACAGCAGGGCGTACAACAGCAGAGTAAAGACTGAGCCAGAATCCTTGCGGTGAATCAACCGTGAGGATTTTGGTTTTTCTAATATATTGTGACTTTAACTACAGCCGTTATACAGACCGATCATTATAATAGGTCCAATGATTGATAATGATAATCATTAGTGAAAAGGGTGATTGTAGATGTTGGTCACTGAGATGAGAAGAGGACAGACTGGAGTAATAATTTTCATAGAAAATGCCCGGCTTCAGCGTGATGCCATGCGATTTGGTCTGGGAGCTGGTCAAAAGGTTGAGTGCATTGAATTGCTTCCGGCAGGCCCGGTGGTTTTAAGAAGAAATCATCAAGAGCTGGCTATCGGGAGAGAGCTGGCATCATGTATACAAATCAAATGCAATCAGTAAAGGGGAGTATCAAATGGTTTGTCATACCGTTACCAAACTGCCGATTAAGAAAACAGGTGATGAACAATGGATTGCCTTGGTTGGTAACCCGAATGTAGGCAAGTCGGTTGTTTTTCACAAATTGACTAATCTATATGTGGATGTATCTAATTTTCCAGGAACGACTTTAGATATCCATCACGGGAAGTTTGGGGAAGCGGTTCTTATTGATACGCCCGGTGTGTATGGAATATCGTCATTCTCTGAAGAGGAACGCATAACACGCGATGTTGTGTTAGCGGTTGATAAAGTAATCAATGTGGTGAATGCATGTCATCTTGAAAGGGATTTATTCCTCACCCAACAGCTGATCGACATGGGAATACCCATGGTTGTCGTTATCAACATGGTAGATGAAGCAGAACGAAGAGGACTAATTATAGATGTAGATCAGTTAACTAAACGGTTAGGAGTGGCCGTGATTACAGCGGTTGCTACCCGGGGAAGAGGAATTGCCGAAATTATTGAATGTATTCGTGCAGCACCTATCGGTCATGCACTTCCGGTAGTAGCAGAGAGCCTTAAAAATGCCAGCCCTTCGCCGATACCCACCAAATACAAGCTGTTGGTGCTTGAAGGTGACGAGGGAGCTGCTGATTTCTGTGGAGTCACACCCGGTTCCCTGCTGGAGACCCTATATGAAGCAAGAAGGGGCTACATAGATTCAATAATAAATGAATGCGTTGCTGATAGTATGAAGGGGGCTTCGATGGGTACTCGGCTTGGTCGATACCTGCTCAGACCATGGATTGGCATACCTTTTCTGGTTCTGGTTCTTTATGCAATGTACTTGATCATTGGCGTTTTTGTTGCGGGCGATATTGTAGGCATTACCGAAGAACAGATTATGATCGGATACTATGAACCCGCGGTTGTTTATCTATTTACTGAGGTGCTTGGGATACCCGCGGACCATGCAATGGGTGAGATTTTGGTTGGTGAATTCGGTTTGTTTACCATGACGTTTATTTATGTGCTGGGATTGTTATTGCCATTAGTATGCAGCTTCTACTTGTTTTTATCTCTGTTCGAGGATAGCGGCTACCTGCCGCGTCTTGCTGCAATGGTCGATCGGCTTATGCAATCCATAGGGCTAAACGGAAAAGCCATTATCCCCTTTATATTAGGTTTTGGCTGTGTAACGATGGCTACTATTACGACTAGAATGTTAGGCAATGAGAAGGAGAAGCGAATCGCTGTCTTTCTTCTCGGGCTGGCAATTCCCTGTTCAGCACAGCTGGCCGTTATTGTTTCTCTATTAGCTGGAGTTGGGATCGGATATATCCTTATCTATGGAGTGGTAATATTGTTGGTGCTCGGGATTGTAGGCACACTGATGGATCGCTTGCTGAAAGGAAGCGCTACTTCATTGCTTCTGGACCTGCCGCCCTTGAGGGTGCCTAGATTGAGTAATGTGATGAAGAAAACAGCAACCAAAACCTATCACTTTCTGAAAGAAGCACTGCCTTTGTTCGCGCTAGGCTCTATTTTAATAAGTCTGCTTAATGTAACAGGAATGTTGAAAGCTTTATCCGCATTGCTTAGACCGGTCACAGTTGATTGGCTGGGATTGCCGGCCGAAGCCTCTCAAGCATTTATTATGGGTATAGTGAGAAGAGATTTTGGAGCAGCCGGGTTGAGTAATATGAACCTCGCCCCCAGCCAGGTTATTGTCGCTTTGATTACCATTACGTTATTTGTCCCTTGTATTGCTTCAATACTTGTACTATTCAAGGAGAGGACTCGTAAGGAGGCCGCAGCTATGTGGGCCAGTACGTTTGCGGTAGCATTCACAGTTGGCGGGCTCGTCAATCATATTCTGAAGCGGATGTCAGACGCTTCGCAATATGTACAGCTGGGTGTTGTGCTCGTTGTTATGCTGCTAATCGGATATGCGCTGCGGCAAGCGGCTGTATTATGGCAAGGATTACAGCGGGGGAAAACCGGTTATGGCCAGTCGAAATGATGCAATACAGTCGAAGGTTGTTTGTCCGACATGCGGCATGCCAGTATCCATTCATTCGGTCAAGTGTCTCAGATGTCAAACATTCTTGTTGCCGATCTCGTGCCAAGGCGGCTGCTTCAACTGCTCGGTGTCCGTGAACTGCAGGGAAGCTCCTAACGTAACCCGGCATTAAAAGCGTTCATGTATATGTTTCCTGTAATAGCATCAGCCTTTCAGCGCAAAATAACGGAGCACAAGCAGACTTCGTGAAAGGATGAGGCGTATGGGCAGAAATGTAAATTATAACCGGAATCGTAATAGTAACATCAGTCATAATAACCAGGATGACTCCAATGTTCATGGCGGCGAGTTCAGAAAGGGCAGACTCAGTCAGTACAAGAATAATAACCCTCTTGGACAGGAGTACCCAAACGAATACGTTTCCGCTTTGGATGAGGATAAAAACTAATTATTATGAAAGCCTGGCTGTATTTCCATTTTGGAAAACGGCTTTGGCTTTTTATTTTTATGGAGGTGAGCTCTTAGATGGGAGACCGCGAAACGTTGATCCAGCGATTTAAACGTTATTATGAGGATAACCGTGTTACAGCTGGTGTAGACAGCAGCTTTGATGATGCTTATGAAGCACTTACCTACTCCATAATTGATGAAGTGGGCAACTGTGCGGAACGCGAAGATCTGCACTCCATCCGCTCCATCGTGCGGGAGTTTGACGAAATACGCAGCTCGGTGCACGGCAGCAATGACTCTGTTAAAGAGCGTTTTGAAGCAGAGTATAGGAAGCTACATTGATGACTGTATGATAATGGTTTACCTCTCAGAATTGCACTTGGATAAAGCACATGCCGTTTAAGCAATTATATATACTGCGGGACAGGCAAGGGCTTAACAAGCAGTTGTGAAGGGAGGTGGCAGATGTGGCGAAAAAAAATAAACGTGCATCGAAAGCTGACGTTCAATCAACAGAGCTTAACAAAATGCCCGAAGTAAATCATACAGATGCTGAATTTTCCGAAGAACTGACTCAGAACAAGAAGAAGAAAAAGAACAAATAAGTTGAATGTATTTGCTGCCCCGGATCGTCATTATTGATGAACGGGGCATTAATGCCATAACAAGGATGGGTGAATAAGATAATGTCTTATATCTGCTATCACTGCAGTAAGGAATCGACAACTGCCCACAGCCTGACGATCTACGATAAATCTGGAGTCGAAGACCGTATTGAAGTGCTCTGCAGCTCATGCTACAGCGAATGGCTTCACTCTTTAAAAGGTTAATCCAGTAATCTGGCTGGCCCCGCCAGCCTTTTCTCGATAATTCCGCTGACAGGAGAGCATCTAATGAGAGTGACTTTGGGAAAATGCATGCTGCAAGAACGATTGAGTGAAAAAGGCTTGTCGGTTGCTGCGTTATCAGTACTGCTAAGAACGAAGCCGGAAAGGCTTCTTGACTATATAGAAGGCAAGCGGGTAATGCCGTTAAAGGCAGCGGTCACAATAGCAAGATCGATCGGGTGTTCAGTGGAAGACTTGTACCAAATTGAAGAGGTACCTTGAACACGAAATAACTAGTACCGGACTACTCATCTATGAGCTCTAACAAAAATTCATCATATTTTTCTTCGGGAATGACCGCAATCTGCTGTTTTATTCGATCGGCTCCCTGAGCCGCCGTCATTCTTATGTAGTCGTCCAGTGACACTTCTGCTATTCTTGCCTGCAAGTCTGTTGAACCATGCAGCTGTATATAGTCAACGATATCGTCTAAAGGCAGCTTCTTAAGTGTCCAAATACTGATTCTTTCCACTGAATGGCCTCCTCGTGTCTGTTGTCCAAATTAATTACCTTCCCCAATATAACTTGGTTTTTATAGCTTTCTTTTATTCATTTTCTCAGGATTAATCAACCAGTTGCTTATCCTTGCTGACCGTGTTATTCTATGAATCCGGCCGCAAGAGAGGGCTGGTGAGCGGATATGATCGGGGAGTTTGGAACGGCTGCATAAGCTGGTCACGAACGAGTGGGAAAAACAAACACTTGCACATCATCTGCGAAATATGATATATTCTAATTCCGGTCGCGAGAGCGGCAAGGACAAGCAAGACGGAGCGAAGATCGCAAGATGAATGCTTCCGTAATTGTTCTTTGAAAACTGAACAACGAGCGAACTGCCCTGTCATTCCTTTAATGGGATGATGGATAAGCAATACAGAATGAGCAAGTTAGACTCAATTGGTGCAAATGAGTGTTCGACGTAAGCCGAACCCACATTTCACTTTAATGGAGAGTTTGATCCTGGCTCAGGACGAACGCTGGCGGCGTGCCTAATACATGCAAGTCGAGCGGATCTTTAAAGGTGCTTGCACCTTTAAAGATTAGCGGCGGACGGGTGAGTAACACGTAGGCAACCTGCCTGTAAGACTGGGATAACATCCGGAAACGGATGCTAATACCGGATACGCGATTTCCTCGCATGGGGAAACCGGGAAAGACGGCGCAAGCTGTCACTTACAGATGGGCCTGCGGCGCATTAGCTAGTTGGTGGGGTAACGGCCTACCAAGGCGACGATGCGTAGCCGACCTGAGAGGGTGATCGGCCACACTGG
>NZ_QKRB01000022.1 GCF_003233845.1 Paenibacillus sambharensis | reverse complement strand
GTAGCCGTATCGGAAGGTGCGGCTGGATCACCTCCTTTCTAAGGATATACCTGATCACGTTGATGATCAGATAAATACTCAGGCAGTTATGTTTGCTCGCTCGTTGTCAGTTTTGAAAGAACAATGTTCTTTCTATATGGAGATCAAGGGCCTTTAGCTCAGCTGGTTAGAGCGCACCCCTGATAAGGGTGAGGTCGGTGGTTCGAGTCCACTAAGGCCCACCATTTTTTTAATTTCATATGGGGCCATAGCTCAGCTGGGAGAGCGCCTGCCTTGCAAGCAGGAGGTCAGCGGTTCGATCCCGCTTGGCTCCACCAAAACTAACATCGATGTCATGACAGCAGAACCAACATTTGGTTGTTGAATGTCGGTCCTGAACATGATAAGATGTATTTCCTGCCGATGAGGCAGAAGCTGCTTTAGCAGCGAGGTTTTGATGGTTAGGTATTTCTTTGACTCTTGTCACTGAAGCTTAATCAGCAAACAACCATTGCACCTTGAAAACTGGATAGCGAATGAAAAGTCTAGAACATCGCTGCTAACTGCGACTCACATAAGCGAGTCGAACAGTTACAGCCAATTAGCTGATTAGTTCTAACCGTAATGGAACGATC
>NZ_QKRB01000021.1 GCF_003233845.1 Paenibacillus sambharensis | reverse complement strand
GGAGCCAGCCGTCGAAGGTGGGGTAGATGATTGGGGTGAAGTCGTAACAAGGTAGCCGTATCGGAAGGTGCGGCTGGATCACCTCCTTTCTAAGGATATACCCAGTCACGATGATGACTGGATAAATACAAGGCAGTACATTGCTCGCTCGTTGTCAGTTTTGAAAGAACAATGCTACATTGTTTCTTTCAGTAAAGGGTTTTATGTGCTGAATAGGCACAAGCTGCTTTAGCAGCGATTCGTTTGGTGATGATGGCGGAGGGGATCCACGCGTTCCCATCTCGAACACGACCGTTAAGCCCTCCAGCGCCGATGGTACTTGGACCGCAGGGTCCTGGGAGAGTAGGACGTTGCCAAGCGGGTAA
>NZ_QKRB01000020.1 GCF_003233845.1 Paenibacillus sambharensis | reverse complement strand
GACTCGTTTGGTGATGATGGCGGAGGGGATCCACGCGTTCCCATCTCGAACACGACCGTTAAGCCCTCCAGCGCCGATGGTACTTGGACCGCAGGGTCCTGGGAGAGTAGGACGTTGCCAAGCGGGCGCCTTTATGGTGTCTATAATAATGCTGCTTTTATGCATTATACAGTCAAGGGCCTTTAGCTCAGCTGGTTAGAGCGCACCCCTGATAAGGGTGAGGTCGGTGGTTCGAGTCCACTAAGGCCCACCATTTGAATAACTTAGTATGGGGCCATAGCTCAGCTGGGAGAGCGCCTGCCTTGCAAGCAGGAGGTCAGCGGTTCGATCCCGCTTGGCTCCACCAAAAAAAGCATTAACTTATTATGCTTATGACTCCAATATTTAAATGTTGAGTGTCATAGTGAGACATGATAAGATGTATTTCCTGCCGATGAGGCAGGCATTGCACCTTGAAAACTGGATAGCGAATGAAAAGTCTAGAACATCTAATTAGCTGATTAGTTCTAACCGCAGTAATGAAGGTTTGATCTTTTGATCTTCCTATACATTTGCTGCAAGCGAAGGATGTCGGTGAGGAGTGTTCTTTGCGCCACAGTCGAGAGACCGCATTAGCGGTAACGAGACCGGGTGCAAACACACGACGAATCGAGATCCGGAGCGCTCAGGTTAAGCTACTAAGAGCGCACGGAGGATGCCTAGGCACTAGGAGCCGAAGAAGGACGTGGCGAACGACGAAATGCCTCGGGGAGCC
>NZ_QKRB01000019.1 GCF_003233845.1 Paenibacillus sambharensis | reverse complement strand
GTAGGTCTGATTTCTCCGGTCATCGTAATAGGCTCTTTCTTCATCTTCAGCCGTACGGGTTTTGGACAGATCCACTACATACTGAATGTTGTAGTCCAGCACCTCGCTGTTCAGCTTGGTTCCGTTGTCCCAGGAATCGCCAGGCGTCCACAGCTCCAGGAATCCGGAGAGTACTCCGATCGCAGGGTTGGAGTAGACGGACATGTTAACCGGCTGATTGTTTTTGTAAGTGTCAACGAAGTGTCCCCAAGCCGGTGCGGATGCTTCGTTCACTGCCAGTTCAATCCGGTCAGTCAGGTAGTTCACCTGAACCTTGTAGTCTCCAGGCAGGCCTGTCGTTTCGACGGAAGCGAATTGGCCGGTCCGCTGGTCCTTGCCATGCGTGATAAGCGTAATGACACTGCCGCTTGCAGGCACATA
>NZ_QKRB01000018.1 GCF_003233845.1 Paenibacillus sambharensis | reverse complement strand
AACACCCGAAGCCGGTGGGGTAACCGCAAGGAGCCAGCCGTCGAAGGTGGGGTAGATGATTGGGGTGAAGTCGTAACAAGGTAGCCGTATCGGAAGGTGCGGCTGGATCACCTCCTTTCTAAGGATTTACTGCATTCCGCGAAGAATGCATAACACAGCAATCCAGTATTGCTGATAAGGCATTGACGTGCATCTATTTGTTCAGCTTTGATGGAATTTGTTTGGGGCCATAGCTCAGCTGGGAGAGCGCCTGCCTTGCAAGCAGGAGGTCAGCGGTTCGATCCCGCTTGGCTCCACCAAAACAAAACATCCATCCTTAACATGCTGCAGTTGCAGCCAACAATTAGTTGTTGCGAGCATACAGCGAGCATGCTAAGATGATCTTCCTGCCGATGAGGCAGAAGCTGCTTTAGCAGCGAGAGGGTTTGCGAAGTTAGGTCTTTTCTGAAGTGATTCGGAGAAGCTTAATCGACGAACAACCTTTGCACCTTGAAAACTG
>NZ_QKRB01000017.1 GCF_003233845.1 Paenibacillus sambharensis | reverse complement strand
CCACCGCAAAAAGCCACGAACTGGCCGGTTCACCCTTAGTATGAAGGATTTCAGAAAGAGAAAAAAGACTATGATGACATTTTCATCATAGCCTGTGAGCCAGAAAGGGTCATGAAAGTTTTATTTGTTTTTAGCCAAGGAACCCGCCATTCAATTTCCTTACATAGCTTCTAGTCTGAGTATGGTTGATTGTAGTTCGGCAAGGCTTCGAGCGACCATGTGCTCAGCCCTGTCTTCTACATCGCGGAACAGTTGGGCTCCCAGATGATCGCGTTGACCTCGCATGTGGAGGGCAAGTTCCTGCAGGATTACTTCCCGGTGGTTATACAGCTGCTGCCTGCGTACAGCAGCGGGAGGGGGCGGCAAGCAGATTATAGACCCCAAGCAGCAGATCCAACAGGCCTACTTCCACGATCACGAGCCGGAGTCCATGGACAGGATTGGCGGAGAAGTGGAGCAGATGGATTTGTTTCAGAGGTTTATGAGCGTTGCATGGGAGTTATGGATGGAACGGAGGGGTGAGCCTGAATTGGCTGCGCCCCTCTCTTAGTAGTGCCGGGAGCTGCCAGATCAGCACCCGGGCACCAGTCTTCCTACAGAACTAAAATAAAATCCGATGAAACACTCTATTTCTTTAATTTTTCT
>NZ_QKRB01000002.1 GCF_003233845.1 Paenibacillus sambharensis | reverse complement strand
ACATCCTTCGCTGTGTAATGGGAGATCGTTAGATCGTTCCATTACGGTTAGAACTAATCAGCTAATTGGCTGTAACTGTTCGACTCGCTTATGTGAGTCGCAGTTAGCAGCGATGTTCTAGACTTTCATTCGCTATCCAGTTTTCAAGGTGCAAAGGTTTTTCGTCGATTAAGCTTCTCCGAATCACTTCAGAAAAGACCTAACTACTCAAACCCTCTCGCTGCTAAAGCAGCTTCTGCCTCATCGGCAGGAAATACATCTTATCATGTCTCACTATGACATTCAACATTTAAATATTGGAGTCATAAGCATAATAAGTTAATGCTTTTTTTTGGTGGAGCCAAGCGGGATCGAACCGCTGACCTCCTGCTTGCAAGGCAGGCGCTCTCCCAGCTGAGCTATGGCCCCATATCAAGTTGTTCAGATGGTGGGCCTTAGTGGACTCGAACCACCGACCTCACCCTTATCAGGGGTGCGCTCTAACCAGCTGAGCTAAAGGCCCTCATGTTGCTGCAGCCTTCGCCTTATGCGCCAGCTCCAACCCTAATTTCTTACTATAAGGACGCCATAAAGGCTCCCGCTTGGCAACGTCCTACTCTCCCAGGACCCTGCGGTCCAAGTACCATCGGCGCTGGAGGGCTTAACGGTCGTGTTCGAGATGGGAACGCGTGGATCCCCTCCGCCATCATCACCAAACGAGTC
>NZ_QKRB01000001.1 GCF_003233845.1 Paenibacillus sambharensis | reverse complement strand
CTTCGCTAGTTCTCGTCAAACTTAACGATAGGAGGAAGTTGGGATCCTGACAAGTGTCTCTTTTTTGCTTTCTAGTTGAGCATTTTTACGCTGCAATCTTCGGCATTTTTAGTATGCAATAAACAGGCCTGCTGAATCTGCTGCTTGGGGTCCACGATTTGCTTGCCGCCCCCGCCGGCCGCTGTACGCAGGCGGCAGCTGTACACCACCGGGAAGTAATCCTGCAGGAACTTGCCCTCCACATGCGCCGTCAGGGCGATCATCTGGAAGCCCAGCTGTTCCGCGATATAGAAGACGGGACTCAGAACGTGACTTGCCGAACGGGTTGTCCAGAATGACCGCGCGGTGCCGCTTCATCTGGCTGTGAATATGCTGGCGCTTCTCCGCCACATAATTCAGTATACCGAGGAACAGGGTCATGTTCTTGCTCCACTTCTCTCCGCCCGACCAGCGGTTGGATTCCTCCCACGGGAGGTAAGCCAAAAGGGAATTACACTAAAGGTGATTCACATGGTGTTAAGAAAGAGAATGAAACAGCAGATATCTTTGCAGATCAGGGATATCACATAAAGATGTTAGATGAACTCAATGGTGGA
>NZ_QKRB01000016.1 GCF_003233845.1 Paenibacillus sambharensis | reverse complement strand
AGGGGATCCACGCGTTCCCATCTCGAACACGACCGTTAAGCCCTCCAGCGCCGATGGTACTTGGACCGCAGGGTCCTGGGAGAGTAGGACGTTGCCAAGCGGGTAACTAAATACCCAGATTACTTAGCATTCACCGAGTCAACTTACCAACATTTATGTGTTGAAAGCAAAGACTCCGGATGTTAAGATGATCTTCCTGCCGATGAGGCAGAAGCTGCTTTAGCAGCGAGAGGGTTTGCGAAGTTAGGTCTTTTCTGAAGTGATTCGGAGAAGCTTAATCGACGAACAACCTTTGCACCTTG
>NZ_QKRB01000014.1 GCF_003233845.1 Paenibacillus sambharensis | reverse complement strand
CATCCCCGGATCAAAGCCTGCTTACGGCTCCCCGAGGCATTTCGTCGTTCGCCACGTCCTTCTTCGGCTCCTAGTGCCTAGGCATCCTCCGTGCGCTCTTAGTAGCTTAACCTGGGCGCTCCGGATCTCGATTCGTCGTGTGTTTGCACCATGCTCCACTCGTACTGTCGTACTCGTTTCGCTAGCGGCGCAAAGAACACTCCTCACCGACATCCTTCGCTGTGTAATATGGCTAGTCGCCATGTTACGGTTAGAACTAATTCAGCTAATTAGATGTTCTAGACTTTTCATTCGCTATCCAGTTTTCAAGGTGCAATGCCCGCCTCATCGGCAGGAAGATCATCTTAACATCCGGAGTCTTTGCTTTCAACACATAAATGTTGGAAAGTTGACTCGGTGAATGCTAAGCAATCTGGGTATTTAGTTACCCGCTTGGCAACGTCCTAC
>NZ_QKRB01000013.1 GCF_003233845.1 Paenibacillus sambharensis | reverse complement strand
AGTCTGGGCCGTGTCTCAGTCCCAGTGTGGCCGATCACCCTCTCAGGTCGGCTACGCATCGTCGCCTTGGTAGGCCGTTACCCCACCAACTAGCTAATGCGCCGCAGGCCCATCTGTAAGTGACAGATTACTCCGTCTTTCCCGGTTCCCTCATGCGGGGGAACCGCGTATCCGGTATTAGCATCCGTTTCCGGATGTTATCCCATGTCTTACAGGCAGGTTGCCTACGTGTTACTCACCCGTCCGCCGCTAATCTTTAAAGGTGCAAGCACCTTCAAAGATCCGCTCGACTTGCATGTATTAGGCACGCCGCCAGCGTTCGTCCTGAGCCA
>NZ_QKRB01000012.1 GCF_003233845.1 Paenibacillus sambharensis | reverse complement strand
TTCGGGGTGGAAGCGCAGCAATGCGTGCAGCTGACGAATACTAATCGGTCGAGGGCTTATCCTATTAAGAACAAACAAACCAGCTAAGTTCTACAACTTCATTCGCATCCGGTTTTCAGGGTGTAAGAACGTTATTAATCGAATTCCGGACAGGATGAAGATTAACTCTGACGCTTCTGATCTGGAGAGATACCCAAGTGGCTCAAGGGGACCCTCTGCTAAGGGGTTAGACTGCGCAAGTGGTGCGAGGGTTCGAATCCCTCTCTCTCCGTTCTATATTACTCGGCCCGTTGGTCAAGGGGTTAAGACACCTCCCTTTCACGGAGGTAACAGGGGTTCGAATCCCCTACGGGTCACCATTTATCTTGGACGCTTAGCTCAGCTGGGAGAGCATCTGCCTTACAAGCAGAGGGTCGGCGGTTCGATCCCGTCAGCGTCCACCATGAACAGCTTTTATCGGGTTTTTGCTAACCTGGTAACTTTAACGACGCGGGGTGGAGCAGCCCGGTAGCTCGTCGGGCTCATAACCCGAAGGCCGCAGGTTCAAATCCTGCCCCCGCAACCAAATAATTTCGCGGAGCCGTGGTGTAGAGGCCTAACATGCCTGCCTGTCACGCAGGAGACCGCGGGTTCGAATCCCGTCGGCTCCGCCATTTATGCCGGTGTAGCTCAACTGGTAGAGCAACTGACTTGTAATCAGTAGGTTGGGGGTTCAAGTCCTCTCGCCGGCACCATCTTTACAGCAACAATATGATATGCGGTCGTGGCGGAATTGGCAGACGCGCTAGATTCAGGTTCTAGTGGTGTAACAGCCGTGGAGGTTCGAGTCCTCTCGACCGCACCATATGCGGAAGTGGCTCAGCGGTAGAGCATCGCCTTGCCAAGGCGAGGGTCGCGGGTTCGATTCCCGTCTTCCGCTCCATTATTACTCCAGGGTTTTATTGTTCCCTGATGGGTAAACCATATGCAAGTTTATATCGGGACGTAGCTCAGCTTGGTAGAGCACCTGGTTTGGGACCAGGGGGTCGCATGTTCAAATCGTGTCGTCCCGACCATCTTTTCTAAGACAATCACTATTATTGGTCAATGTAGACCAATGGATAGTGGTTTTTTTGTGTTTTACATTGATTTCCGCATACATAAATTATCCTCTTTGATTTGCCCCGTACGTTGCTTAGGTTTGCCCGGTGCTCCTTTTCTCCCTGTTTCTTTATAATTCAAGTTGTAAATACGAAAGGGGAGGCTTTCTAAGTTGAAAAAAATAAAAGCGTTTACATCGTGTATTTTAGCTGCATCCATGATGGTCGTTATGTTTGCTGCCTGTTCGAACACTAGCAGCAGCCCGTCTCAACAAGAGCCTGCGGGGACTACTAAGAGCTCGACAACTAACGAGAATGAACCCATTACGTTGACGTATTTCTTGAACGCGCCAGGGGATAATGTTCCCGAGCATTTCAAGCTAGGTGATCTGATCGCTGAGAAGACTGGTGTGACAGTCAAGTATGAAAGGCTGGTTGGTGAGATCGAGCAGAAGCTGGGTGTCATGATTGCAGGTGGAGAATATCCCGATATGATTTATGCCGGTGACAGAACCTCCAAGCTTATTGATGCCGGTGCCTTGCTGCCGCTTGAGGATCTGATTGAGGAACACGCTCCGACTCTGAAGAAGCTCTATGAGCCTTACTGGGACAGGATAAAGGCTGCAGATGGTCATATTTATGCCCTCCCGAATTCTGTGCCGACAGGCCAGCCGAACAGATGGGTGAATGCTGCTTTCTGGATTCAGAAGGATGTGCTTAAGGATGCCGGGTATCCGAAAATCACAACCTTCGATCAATATGTCGATGTGCTGAAAGCATACGCCAAGAAATATCCGCAAATTGACGGGCAGGATACCGTTCCCTTCGCTATTCTAACTTACGACTGGCGCATCTTCACCTTGACGACAGCCATGCAGTTTCTTGCCGGCGGTCCCAATGATTCACGGGCCATGGTGGATCCGGAGACGGGGGACCTGAACTTTTATCAGACTGACGAGAACGTGTCCAAGCGTTATTATGAAAAGCTCAATGAGATGTGGAATGAGGGACTGATTGATAAAGAAGCTTTTGTCATGAACTATGATCAATATCTCGCGAAGCTGTCCAGCGGCAGGGTACTCGGTATGCATGACCAGTCCTGGCAGTTCCAGGATGCGACACAGGCATTGAAGCAGCAGGGAAAACTGGACCGGATGTATGCGCCACTGCAGCTGACCTTCGATGATAGCATTCCCGGAGATTATCTGGATGTCCCGTCTATCAACTACGGAATTGGCTGGAGTATGTCTGTTGATAACAAGGATCCCGTGCGGACGATTAAGTTTATCGATCAGCTTGCGACGGACGAAATGCAGATTCTCCGAAGTTGGGGAGTGAAGGACGAGGATTACAAGGTAGACGAGAACGGCCGATTTTACCGTACAGAAGAACAGCGCAAATGGTTTGAGATCAGCGAGAATGCTCTTGGCTGGGACGGAAAAATACTATGGTTTTACCCGAATGCAGCCGGTACACTGCCTGATGGCAATAACTATTTGCCTGGGGAGCAGCCGGAGGAAATTGCAGCAGGCTATTCGGATACGGACAGAGAGATTCTGAAGGCATACGGTGTTAAAACCTATCCTGAGCTGTTCAATCCCGCAAATCCGAAGCGTAAATATTTTCCGCTCTGGAGTATTGAATTGACGGAGGACATGAAGCTGTTTGACCAAAAGCTTGGCGATCTGAACCGCAAGTATCCCCCTCAAATGGTAGTGGCAAAGTCAAA
Organism: Paenibacillus sambharensis; assembly: GCF_003233845.1. GTDB lineage: Bacteria > Bacillota > Bacilli > Paenibacillales > Paenibacillaceae > Paenibacillus_I > Paenibacillus_I sambharensis. The sequence continues at coordinate 21,511 of NZ_QKRB01000012.1, read as the reverse complement.
GGATGAGTTCAATGCCATTTGGGATGAATATGTGAAGGCCGTAAACAAACTCGATGTCGAGGGATGGATGGCTTATCATACGAAGCATGTAAAGGACAGGATGGAGAATTGGTAACGCAAGCTGTACGCAGCAAACCGCAGCGGGGTCATAGCCATGACCCTGCTCTACTGTCAGGAGGATCACTATGGAATTGAAGGTTCATCGTCCAGCAGTGAAGCCCAGAGCAGGCAGAACCGCTGTTTTGTGGAAAAGAATAAAGCAGCAGAAGCTGCTGCTGCTGATGTCGGTCCCGTTTGTAGGCTATGTGTTCATCTTTAATTATATGCCTTTGTGGGGATGGCTGATGGCTTTTCAGAACTATAAGCTCGGAACGAGCATTATGAACAACGAATGGGTGGGCCTAACCCACTTTCGGGAGCTGTTTCAAGATGAGATGTTCATTCAGGTGCTGCGCAATACACTGGCCATGAGTGTGATCAATCTTGTGTTCGGATTTGTCAGCTCGATTACGCTTGCCCTTATGTTAAATGAAGTACGCAAGCTGCTGTTTAAGCGTTTTGTACAGACGATCAGCTATTTGCCTCACTTCATCTCTTGGGTTGTGGCAGCTAACCTGATTATGACAGTGTTCTCCCTTGATGGAGTCGTTAATGCTGTACTGCTTCAGCTGAACATTATAAAAGAACCCATCCTGCTGCTGTCTGAGCCTAAGGCGTTCTGGTGGATGATCGGCATCTCTAACGTATGGAAGGAAGTCGGCTGGAATGCCATCATCTATCTGGCTGCAATGGCGATGATCAATCCGTCACTCTATGAAGCTGCCGAGATTGACGGTGCCGGAAGGTTTCGTAAGATGTGGAGCATAACCCTGCCCAGTATGGTGCCGCTGATTGCTATATTATTGATTATGAATATCGGAAGACTGCTTGATGCAGGCTTTGAGCAGCAGTATCTGCTGATGAACACGATGGTTGTGGATTATGCGGAGACAATAGACATTTACGTCTTGAAGTATGGAATTAATCTGTCCCGTTATTCCTTCGCCACGGCTGCAGGTATTTTCAAATCGGTAATCTGTATCATTCTGCTGGTGTCGGCGAATCAACTGGCGAAGCGGATGGGGCATTCCAGGCTATTCTAGCGAAAGGAGGCATACAATATGAAAGCAGCGACAGGAGCCAGAAGAGCGGTCAAATTCCGCTGGACATGGTTTGATATCTTTAACTCGGCTTTACTGCTCTGTCTTATGGTGGTAACCCTGTATCCCTTCGCAAATATGGCTGCAGTTTCCCTTAATGAGGCAGTGGATACGACACTTGGCAGCAATTTTATATGGCCGCGTGCCTTCACACTTTATAACTATGAAGTGATCCTGAAGGACAGCATTATTTACCACGCCTTTATGATTTCGGTTCTGCGTACGGTGATTGGCACAGTCACCAGTGTATTTTGTACTGCCATGCTCGCCTACACCCTAAGCCGTCCGGAATTTATGCTGCGCGGTGCCATTTCTCTGCTGTTTGTGTTGACGATGTATTTCAGCGGCGGACTGATTCCCGTCTATATGCTTATCAAAAGCATGGGCCTTACCAATTCATTCTGGGTTTATATCATTCCGGGGCTGGTGGGTGCCTTTAATCTGATTGTCATGCGTTCATTCATAGAAGGTCTCCCGGAGAGCCTGGTGGAATCAGCAAAAATAGACGGAGCTAACGATTTTGGCATCTTTATCCGGATTATCCTTCCGCTCTGCATGCCCGCCATTGCAACGGTCTCATTGTTTGTAGCGGTAGGTCAATGGAACAATTGGTTTGATACGTTTCTGTATAACTCATCTAATGTCCAGCTGTCTACTCTGCAGTATGAACTGTTGAAGAAGCTGCAGTCAGCGAATATGAGTATAGGCTCTTCCGCAACCTCTGCTTTCCTGAATAATCAGAATGCGGACGCGAATCAGGTTACACCGACATCGATGCGCGCGGCCATTACCATGCTGGCTACACTGCCCATCCTGTTCGTGTACCCGTTTCTTCAGAAGTATTTTGTGAAGGGAATGACCCTTGGAGGAGTAAAGGAGTGAAAGTGTCATACGGAACAAATAGGCCGCTTGGCCTCTTTACCATTAATGGATATTGTTATTATAATATTGGTATAATATCATAACAAATACACCCGTATGTTAGCTTAATCTGAAAGCGTATACAGTAGGGGCGGGGGAGGGTGCGTTGTATTCACGTCTGTTAAAGCGGTGGAACAATATCCGGCTCCGCAACAAGCTGCTGATTCTGTATGGCGTAGCTGTATTTATTCCCATGATTATGACCAATCTGATCTTCTATACGATTACCGCTGATAATGTTCGTGCACAGAAAATCACAGACCTGAAGCATGCGCTGGAAAAGGGGAAGGAAGCGTACCGCAAAGGGCTGGAATCCATTGTCGGTATCTCATCTATGCTGTACACCGACAGCGAGCTGAGCGAGGCGCTGGATCATCATTACGAATCAACCAATGAGATGCTCTCTGCCTATGACCGTGTTGTTAAAAATGCCATTACCCGCTACGTGTCGCTGAACAAGCAGTTTTATAACGCGACCTTCTACACGGATAATGAGACGCTGGTCAGCTCAGGTGTCTTAAAGCTTATCGACCAGCATACGGCTGAAGAGGAATGGTACCGTAAGGTCCATTCGGCAAAGGTTATCGGAGAACTGCTATTGCACACAAACCTTCCTCCTGCAGGCGGCAAAGTTGAAGTTGGCTTCTCAACTGCCTGGGACCAGCCGTACACCAGCATTATCCGAAAGCTGGATTTCTTTCGAAAGAGCGGCTCGCATGTAAAATTGCTTAAGATTGATATTTTTCCACAGTTTGCGGAAGAAACGCTGCGGAACACCTTCCCGCTGGGCGAGCTTTATCTAACGGGTGGTTCCGGGGAAGTTCTGTACGCCTCTAACGGTTCATCCGAATCACTTATTCCCAGTATGAATGACAGCAAGAATGTTAGTCTGGTTACTTCCTTTGACAATGTCAATTATCTGAGCGGGTGGAAGCTGATCGGCATCTATCCGCGGGAGCAGATTGACAGTGCCATGCAGCAGTCCAAACTGTCCTTTGTTTATTTAACCTTAGCCAATCTAATTCTTCCTGGTCTCATTATTATGGTGCTGTCGCGCTCACTTAATGCGAGAATCGTTAGGCTGTGGAAGCAGATGAAGCAGGTGAAGAACCAGCATTTTGATCTCCCTGAGATGGAACAGGCCAACGATGAGATTGGCCAGCTTACAGGTGAATTCAACAGGATGACAGCGCAGATCAGTCTGCTAATCCGGGATGTGTATGAAGCTGAGCTTGGACGCAGACAGGCCCAACTGAACGCTCTGCAGAGCCAGATTAATCCCCACTTCCTGTTCAACACGCTGGAGACAATTCGTATGAACAGCTTGATGAAGGGGGAGCAGGAGACTGCGCTTGTTATTAACCGGCTGGCCCGCAGCTTTCGTCGTTCGATTACGTGGGGAAGCGATACTGTCCCGCTCCGTGAGGAGCTCTCCTATATCGAAGACTTCCTGGAGATCCAGAAGTTCCGCTTCGAAGACAGATTGGAATATAAATTTGATATGGAGCCGTCCCTCCTGGATGTGCAAATACCCAAGATGAGTGTTCTCCCTATTGTTGAGAACGCTTGCATTCACGGGATTGAGCGGATGGAAGAGGCTGGATTCATTGAGATCGTCGGGATACGGGAAGTGGATGCTATACGAATCGTAGTCCGGGATAACGGGCCGGGCATATCGGAAGAGAAGCTTAAGGAAATATCGCAAGCGATGAGGACGGATGTGCTCAACCAGGGCCGTCATATCGGGATCCGGAACGTATATAACCGGCTGAAGCTCTACTATCTGAAAGACTTTGCGTTGGATTATCGTTCTGGTCCCGACAAGGGGACCGTTGTGACCATGATTTTCCCAGTAGAGAAGCTGGGTTAACCTGGAGAAGGAGGCAGGCCTGTGTACAGAGCGCTTCTGGTAGAGGATGAACCGAAAATGCGGGAAGGCATGAAGCGGATTATATCCTGGGAGGGCTGCGGCTTTCTTCTGTGCGGCGAAGCGGAGAATGGCCGCGAGGGTTTGAGACTAATTGAGGAGGAGAAGCCGGATCTGGTGGTAACCGATGTACGCATGCCTGTCTTAAGCGGGCTCGAGCTCATGATGGAAGTATCGGGGCGGATTGACTGCCAGTTTATCGTGATATCAGGCTATAGTGAGTTCGATTATGTAAAAGGTGCTTTGAAGTTTGGGGCTGTTGACTACCTGCTTAAACCGCTTGATGAGGAGCAGCTTGCTGAGGCGCTGCATCGTGCGAAGCAGCGTCTCGACAGAGAAGCGCTTCTGCCGAAGTCCCTTCCGTCTCACCTGTCGGCAAGCGGTGCGGTTGGGGACGTAATCCGTTACATACAAGACAAATATTCTTATACCATCACGATCAAGGATATTGCAGCCCAGCTTTATATGCACCCTATCTATCTTGGACAGCTGTTCAAGAAGACGACAGGCGTCTATTTCAACGATTATGTCCATCAGACCAGGATGGAGCAGGCGCAGCGTCTCCTCGCGACAACAGCCAAGAAAATTTATGAGATCGGCCTGGATGTCGGCTATAAAGATAATGACTATTTCGTGCAGCAGTTCAAAAAGCGAACCGGTGTTACCCCTTCCCAGTACCGGTCAAGCATCAGGGGCTGCGTTCAATGAGGAGCAGAATCGCTGGATTGTTCCTGTCAGCAAGCTGCCTGTTAAGCTTGATACTCATGGTTTCATGCTCGGAGAACACAGGCGGGAAACCGGATCGTCAAGACTTGGTTACTTTCCGATATTTTCTTAATGCACCGGGTGACAGTGTACCGGAACATACACTTATTAGTGAGGCGATCAGGCAGCAGACAGGCGTTACGATTCAGTATGAACGGATTGTCGGTGAGATTGACCAGAAGCTGGGTGTAATGATTGCCGGCAAGGATTATCCTGATTTTATCTATGGCGGTGACAAGACCTATCGTCTGCTTGAGGCGAAAGCGCTCATTCCGCTTGAGGATTTGATCCAGACTCACGCTCCTAATCTGCAGCGTCTGTATGCGCCTTACTGGGAAAGGCTAAAAGCTGAGGATGGCCATATCTATACGCTGCCGCTCTCTGTCCCGACGGGGAAGCATACAAGGTGGATTAATGCTGCATTTTGGGTTCAGAAGAAGGTGCTCAAGGAGGCCGGCTATCCGGTTATCAAGACCTTTGACGAGTATGTGGAGCTGCTTCGGGATTACTGGCATAGACATCCATCCTATGAAGGACAGCCGACAATTCCTTTTGAAATTTTGACTTACGATATCCGCAATTTTACCCTGACGACTGCTATGCAGTTCCTGGCTGGAGGACCTAATGATTCCCGGGTAATGGTTGATCCGGCAGCGGGAAACTTGCACTTCTATCAGACGGATGAAGCGATCACAGGGCGCTATTACAATAAGCTTAATGATATGTTTCTGGAGGGCATGGTCGATCCTGAAGCATTCGTTATGACGTATGAGCAGTATCTGGAGAAGCTTGCAAGCGGGAGAGTATTAGGGATGTTCGATCAGTCCTGGCAGATCCAGGAGGCTCAGCTGACACTGAAAGAAGCGGGAAAATTTGAGGAGATGTATGCCCCTCTGCAGCTGACCTTTGAAGCGGATACCCGTGCTGAATATCTGGAGAATGTGACAATGAATTACGGTATCGGGCTTGGTCTATCGATTGCCTGCGAGGATCCGGTCCGCGCGATCAAATTTGTTGATTATATGGCCAGGGAAGAGACTCAGCTGCTCCGTTATTGGGGAATCGAAGGCCAGCAGTATCAGATCAGCGGAGAGGGCAGGTTCTACCGGACCGAAGAGCAGAGAGCATGGCTGCATAATAAGCGCAACAGGCTGCGTCTCAGCGGAGATATTTTGTATTTCTGGCCTGGCTCATCCGGAACGAGGCCAGACGGCAACAGCTATGATCCGGCCACTCAGCCGGAGGAGATTCAAGCGGAGTATTCAGAAGTGGACAAGGAGCTGCTTGCGGCCTACGGGGTGCAGACCTATGAGGAGCTGTTCGATCCCCCCGATCCGAAACGCGTTTATTTTCCAGCCTGGAGCATTGAGCTTTCAGATGAGGCTAAGGTATTCGACCAGAAGCTGAATGATTTGAACAAGCGGTTCCCCCCGCAGATGGTGGTAGCTGAATCGAAGAGTGAGTTTGATCAACATTGGCAGGAGTATGTCAAGGCAGTGCACAGCCTTGATGTTAAGGGATGGATGAGTGAGTTGGAGGAGAAGATCCGTAAGCGCCAGATCGATTGGCAATAAGAAAGAGGAGGATACACAATGAGTAGGCGTAAAGCGATTATGATGCTTTTAACGGTGGTATTGGCGGTTCCCATGATGATTCAAGGTGTTGATGCAGCTTCTAGCGTTTCTGTAAGCGCTTCTAAAGGGAAGGCGAAGGACCGAGCAAAGACGATGTATTTTGCCGATGCGGAAGCGACGCCTGAGACTAGATCGCTGCTGGCCTATCTGAACCGCATACGGGGCAAGCAGGTGCTCTTCGGTCATCAGCACGCGACAACAGAGGGGCTATCAATCTCGGCTAAAGACGGAACGGAATCGGAGGTAGAGCGGGCGGTGGGCGAGCTCCCCGGCATGTTTGGCTGGGACACCCTCAGCCTAGCTGGTGATGAGAAGCCGGGCTCCTGGTCCAATACAAGAGAACAGAATCGTGACAATCTGATCCGGGTGATGAAATCGGCTCACGAAGCGGGAGGTGTACTTGCGCTGAGTGCACATATGCCGAACTTTGTGACGGGCAATGATTTCTACGATACAAAGGGGAAGGTCGTATCCCGCATCCTGCCTGTCGGGGACAAGCATGCCGCCTACAATGACTACCTCGATATGATTGCGGACTTTGCCAATAATCTGAAGGACGATAAGGGCAAGCATATCCCCGTTATATTCAGGCCGTTCCATGAGCAGAATGGCGGCTGGTTTTGGTGGGGTGCACCTTACCGGACCAAGGAACAGTATATTGAGATTTATCGCTATACGGTGGAATATTTGAGAGACAAGAAGGATGTGCATAACTTCCTGTATGCCTTCTCCCCAGGCAGTCCGTTCAATGGGGACACGGCTGTGTTCCTTGAGACTTATCCTGGTGATGAGTACGTTGATATTCTGGGCTTTGATACGTATTATGACGGCTCCAGCGCCGGCTGGTTTGATACCGTGGTGCAGGATGCGAAGCTGGTCTCACAGCTCGCGGATGCCCGAGGCAAAGTGGCGGCTTTTACGGAGTTTGGCTATTCAGGGGTGAAGCCGACCGGCACTCAGGACCTTGCCTTCTTCACGAAGCTGATTGCAGCACTGAAATCTGACCCGGATGCCAAGCGGATGGCTTATATGCTGACGTGGGCGAATTTTAACACCGACAATATCTTTGTTCCCTACCGCAATGCTCCGGGCGGACTGGGCGATCATGAGCTGCTTCCTGATTTTGAAGCGTACTATCAAGACCCTTATACGGCATTCATCCGTGATGTAACTGGGGCTTATACGAACAAGGTGAAGGCAGCGGGCAAGCAGCCTTTCCTCCACATTGCAACGCCAACCGGCATGCAGACAATCCCGGCCACGAAGGCGACGACCATCCGGGCACGCGTGCTGGATCAGAAGGAATGCAAGGTTACCTATCAGGTGGGAGATGAGAAGAAGGAATACAAGATGCAGCCGGATGGAGAAGGGTTTTATTATACGGCAGACTGGATACCTGGAAAGGAGCTTGATGAATCCGGTGTACTGCTTACGGTAAAATCCTATGCCAGGAATGGCACCGTGATATCCGAGACTATACAAGTCTTTATCAGCGATACACCGGAAACGAAAGACCCGCGAATAGTGGATCTATTCGAAACGTATAAGGGCAGCAATGAGCTTCTGGATATGGCCTACAGTCCGGCTGGAGATCCAAGCTCCATTAAACTGGAGTCTGAGACCACAGCGGAAGGGAAATACAGCATGAGGTTTGACTACAGCGTAAGCGGGCAAGGGTACGCAGGCCAAGTCAAGAATATGGAGGGTGTCGACTGGTCGGGAGCAGGTAAGCTGAAGCTCTGGCTGAAGCCGGATGGAAGCGGTAATAAGCTTGTTCTTCAGATCAATGCAAGCGGGATATCGTTTGAAGCGTATCCATCGCTGACTGGCACTGATGCGGGATGGGTGGAAATTCCGTTTGGCGAATTTAAGCCTGCTCCGTGGGATACTGCTAATGCAGGCAAGACAATGAATGCCGATAACCTGAAGGATATCCGGTCATTCGGTATCTATGTGAATAAGCAGGAAGGCAGTTCGGCCGATAAGAGCACCTTGTATCTGGACGGTATCCGTGTAGAGTAATAATAAGCTACAATCGGCAGCACCGTCTGTCGCAGGCTCCTCTTCAGCATGCGTTAAAGCAAGCTTAAGAGGGGCTTGTTTGTGTCTGTAAAAAGAATCGGACTATATAGCCCTATCGGGTCATGTCCAAATGGGAGGGAGCGTGCAAAATAGAAGTAGACTGCTGATTTAAGGAAGGGAAGATTGCAAATATGCACGATAAACGAGTGAGTACTTATTTATTTGGCGCGTGGGCTGTTTCCGTGCTTGCGACAGTTGGCAGCCTTTATTTAAGCGAGGTTATGCAGTTCATGCCCTGCAGCCTGTGCTGGTTTCAGCGTATCTTCATGTACCCCCTCACGATTCTGCTTGGTATCGCTTCTGCGAAGAATAGTCCGCTCATTATCCCCTATGTAATACCGCTGGTCGTGATCGGGGCCGCCTTCTCGCTCTACCATACCATCATTCAGAAGCTGCCCCGGAACCTTGATATTGCCGCTTGCGGTCCTGTTCCCTGCAGAGGCGATTATCTGGATTGGTTCGGCTTTATTACAATACCGATGCTGGCGCTGACTGCTTTCCTGATGATATTGGTTGCCCTGCTGAGAGCACAGCGGCTGTCGCGGTAAACTTCAATTGATAAGAGAAGCCTAGCATGAACAATAGTCTATTGGTACATTGGGGAGCGAAGCTCTCTTTTTTTGTAAATGATTATTGACGGCTACAGCATCCGGTATTATGATAGAAAACAGTTGTGAAAATAGTCACATGTAATAATGGGGTCATTATTTTTCATCAGAGGAGTGTTATTTACTTATGAACGTTGCAGAAACGATTCAGACGCCAGGTGCGGACAAAGAACAGCAGACAACCCAGGATCTTGCACAAATCCTTGTACAGCTGTCGAAGCCCGAGGTCCAGCAGTCCTTGGTCGCACTTATGGATAATCTTCCGCGTCTGACAGAAGCAGCCGGCAAGCTTGCTGACTTGTATACTTTGCTGAATACGCTGGCTAACGATCCCGTCTTTGTAAACGATGTAAAGGGCGGGTTCAACGAGATGGTTATGCCGGTAGTCGACGGTGCGAAAGGAATTGCATCAGCTGCAATAGAGGCAAAAGACAGAGCTGAGACAGAAACGGACAAGATTGGTGTATTCGGCCTGTTGAAAATGATGAACGATCCGCAAGCCCAGAAGATGTTCCGCTTCCTGCGTGCATTCCTGGCGGTTACGAATGAGCGGGAGAATGCTCGCTAAACGGCTTCATTTCTTATATAGGGGGATATGGATATGAAACAGATTGTGATACTTGGCGGGGGTTACGGCGGGCTGTTAAGTGCGCTTACGGCTAGAAAATACTTGTCACCACAGGAAGCTGAGATAACGCTTGTCAACCGCGATAATGCGCATCAGATCGTGACTGAGCTTCATCGCCTGGCGGCTGGAAACATTGATGAGAAGGCAATTGGGCTGCCGCTTGATAAGCTGCTGAAAGGTAAGTCCATCAACCTGATGCTCACATCGGTTGAGCGTATTGACCCGGATCAGAACCGGGTATGGGTTGGGGGCGGACGTTCGCTCAGCTACGACCAGCTCGTAGTCGCTCTCGGCAGCGAGACGGCATTCTTCGGCATCCCAGGGCTGCAGGAGAACAGCTTTACACTGAAATCGATAGAAGATGCCAACCGCATCCGCAGCCATGTGAAAGGCAAGCTGGCCGAATATGCCAGAACCAAACGGAAGTCCGATGCAACCATCGTTGTCGGCGGCGGCGGGCTGACGGGTGTTGAGCTGGTTGGTGAGTTCGCGGATGAAATGCCTGAGATGTGCCGCAAGTACGGGATCAGCCGCGAAGATGTCTCGCTGTATTGTGTGGAAGCGGGTCCTTCCATTCTGGCAGGTTTTCCAGCTGTATTGGTTGAGCGGGCAAAGTCGAGCCTGGAGAAGCGCGGCGTAACCTTCCTTACGGGGCAGCCTATTACGGAGTTTAAAGACGGTACGGTATTTATTAAGGACGGCACGGCAATTGAAACAGGGACCTTGGTATGGTCAGGCGGTGTTCAGGGCAATCCGGTAGTAGCGGACTGCGGTATCGAAGCGGCACGCGGAAGAGCGATGGTGAATGAGTATCTCCAGTCGACTTCTCATTCCAATATCTTCCTGGCGGGAGACAGTGCTGTTGTAATGGGTCCAGAAGGCAGGCCTTATCCGCCATCTGCCCAGCTGGCCTGGCAGATGGGTGAAGCGGTTGGCTACAACCTGTTTGCCAGCATTCGCCAAGCTCCAATGGAGACCTTCCAGCCGGTATTCTCAGGCGTGCTTGCCAGCCTTGGCAGACGGGATGGAGTGGCTACGATCGGCGCTACCAAGACAGAGCTGAAGGGCTTCCCGGCATCCGCAATGAAAGAGATGAGCAACGTGCGGTATTTATCGCATATCGGCGGATTGTTCTCCCTCACACACTAATCTAACGATAATGATGAACGGTCATACTGGAACGCTACAGAAGCAGGTAAGTCTTCTGTGGCGTTCCTTTTTGATTCACCCGAAATCGTCTTAAGCAAATGGGAAATTGGAAGTCACCTTATAAAGATTAAGCGTCCTACGTAAGACATAGTAGACTGTTCCAGCAGGAAGCTGCTTGGACAGTCTTTTTGTGCAGCGTATTAAGATTAAAGTATATGTGACATTACATAACGTGAGAGTTGAACTATGTTCAATAATTTATAATATTTGGAGGTTTATCCATAAACAACTTTGTGTTAGTGTATTTTATGTAAGCAAATCTTACATGAATGTGATCTGGTTGTCTGAGGAGGAGATTGGAATGCTGATTGGTGTTCCGAAGGAAATCAAGAATAATGAATGCCGTGTCGGGATGACACCTGGTTCTGTGCTTTCTTACGTTCAGGCTGGACATCAAGTGTGGGTAGAGAGCGGTTGTGGTGAGAGGATCGGATACACCGATCTAGATTATTGTGCCGCAGGGGCCCGAGTCGTACCGCTTGCAGAGGACGCTTGGTCTGCTGACATGGTCGTTAAGGTTAAAGAACCGCTTCCCGAGGAATATGGCTATTTTCGCCCCGGATTGCTGCTGTACACCTACCTTCATCTAGCTCCAGAAGAAGGCCTGACCCGGGCTCTGGTTGAGAGAGGGGTTACAGCCATTGCATATGAGACTATACAGCTGGATAACGGAAGCCTGCCGCTGTTAACGCCCATGAGCGAGGTGGCCGGAAGAATGTCCATTCAAATCGGGGCCAGGTTTTTGGAGAAGGCAAGCGGGGGTAAAGGCGTCTTGCTAAGCGGTGTTCCAGGTGTGGCGCCGGGTAAGGTGACGGTAATAGGAGGTGGAATCGTTGGAACGAATGCCGCAAGATTGGCGTTAGGTCTTGGGGCAGATGTTACCATACTGGATATTAACGCGGATCGTCTTAGGCAGCTTGATGACCAGTTTCAGGGGAGGATGAAGACCTTGATGTCCAGTCCTCATAATATTGCTGAAGCTGTAGCACAAGCAGACCTTGTAGTGGGGGCCGTATTAATCCCTGGAGCTCGGGCACCACGGTTGGTGACGGAATCCATGGTGAAGACGATGGCGCGAGGTTCTGTCATTGTGGATGTGGCTATTGATCAAGGGGGTTCAATTGAGACGATAGATAGAATAACAACGCATGACAATCCGACCTACGAACGCCACGGTGTCATCCATTATGCTGTCGCAAACATGCCAGGGGCTGTAGCACAGACTTCCACAATCGCTCTTACGAATGTTACGACTCCATATGGTCTGCAAATTGCCACTAAGCATATCCGGCAGGCTGCACAAGACAACAGCGCTATTGCGAGCGGTGTTAACATCATCGAAGGTCAGGTCACCTACAAGGCTGTTGCAGAGGCACATGGCTATGCCTATACGGACCTTCATAGGGTGCTGGGTTCTAATTTCCAGGAATCTGCCTAGTGGATCAAGGTAAAATAGTTAATAAACCGCCACTCTCTGATGAGAATGGCGGTTTATTACGTGAATGACTGGATTCAGGCTTAAGAGGCTTGGCCGGTTACAGTTGTGCCGCTCTTCGTAATGGTGTAGGTAATCTTCTCGCCGCTCCAGAAGTGGAACGTCAGCACCACTTTACCGTCCTGTACTTCATTGAAGAAGGCTGGCAGAAGAGTAATTTCGTTAGTTTCATAAGATGGATTAAAGGTGTGGCCGAACTCCTTATAGGAAGTCCAGTTTTGCGGTCCTGCATTGCCGCCGGCTTCGTATACGGCTTCCATGGTTGCCAGGCGGTCACCGTTGAAGGCAGTCGGAATCGAGAAATCGCTGGTCGTACCCGCAGACTGCTTCAGAACCGGCGTGTTATAGGTGATTACATTGAATCTCCAGTCGGCGCCTTTGTTGAAGTGGGCAATAATTTCGGCATGCTTGCCTGTTTCCTTGCCTTTATTCGTAAGTGTACAGAGCAGGCAGGATTTCAAGGTCAGGACATCGCCGTTCAGCACATATTCCTTGCCCTTGCGCAGTTTCTTACCATCTACCGAAAGGCCAGTGAGTTTATTACCGTTTAACTGCAGCTGTACCTTAACATCCTTGAACTTGTCTCCTTGCTTCAAGAAAATCTGGTCTGTCTCAGCAGTTGCTGAGCGTCCCTTCCAGCTTGCCTTCATCATGGCAACCAGCTCAGGATCATTCCACTTAAGGGTATTGCGGTTCAAGTGCTGTCCGTTATCCCACAGCATATGGGTGATCTTCTTCTGCTGGAGATAGTGGATTAGAAATTCAAAGAATTTCAGCTTCTCGCCCTGCTCAATCACATTCGTGTTTTTGTCAAAGCCAAGCAATCCGAATTCCCCAAGAACGACAGGTATTCCTCTTGCTATGAGTGTGTCATGGACACGGTCGAATGTGGTTGTGATATCGTTCATCGTATCCTGCTCAAAGCGTGTATAGCCTGCAATGTTAACGCTGAATGGCCAGAAGCCGTAATAATGGACCGTTGCAATGAGATTTGGATCATTCAGTGCAGTAATAGTATCGTAAAGCTCATCCAGATTGTGTTGAGCGGTGGCGGTTTCAAGTGTTGGAAGGACCAGCGGCCGCTCGTCATTGTTGCCGCCCGAGCTGCGCACAATGTGATAGAAGGAAGTGTTCAGCTCTTCCAGAAGCTCAAAGTGGACAGGGTCTTCAGCTCCCCAGCCGTCGGTAAAGCGCGGCTCATTAATGCTCTCGAACATCAGTTTGTCAGGGTGGTTCTTGAAGCGGTCGGCAATTTGTGTCCATGCCGCATTGTAGCGAGCCAATACCTGGTCATGCTCCTGCTGCATGCGGTTAACCCACATCCAGGAATCATGATGAAGGTTAATCATGACATACAGGTCGGCTTCAAGCGCCCAATTAACAATCTCCTCAACCCGGTTCATAAAATCAGGATTGATGGTATAGTCGGGTGCGGCGCCCAGCCGCTGGTCCCAGGTGATTGGAATACGGATGCTGTTATAGCCTTCTGCTGCAATCTGATTAATAAGCTCCTGGGTAACACGCGGATTACCCCACGAGGTTTCATCTTCTCCTGTCGCATCAAGTGTATTGCCCAAATTCCAGCCCGGCTGCATGGCTTCGACATAAGACTGGATAGCACTCTTGTTCTTCGGCCCTTGCTTGCTGTCTGAAGCTGCAGAGGCAGCGGAAGCAAATGATGAGATCAGCAGTACGGTAGCGATAACCATTGAGAATAGTGCTTTGGTTTTCGTTGTCGTCATAAATGAAGGTCTCCTTTAGAACAGTATTTGTTAGTGGATAGCGGGTACTTTAATGCTTGTGTCCAATACTTTGATACCGTTTTCACAAAGAAGCTGCTTAAACTTCAACTTTCTCATTTGCGTAAACAATTGCACCTCCATTTTCGCCTTGTAAGCGCTTGCTAGAAAATCGTATCATAGCCGGCTCTCTTGAAAATACCCTAAAAAGTAGACGAGAGTTCATGTAATATTTTGGACTTCGACAACGAATGACAATAAAGAGTACATCATGACTGAATAAGAAACCGGACTGCTTAGGCTGCAGTCCGGTTTCTCTGTTGGCTTAAAAAGCGAATGAATCATCAATATACCATTTTCCGTTAATTCTAATAAGGTCTGAAACATCCTTATCGGTATTCGTCTCGCCCATAAACGAAACATCTACACGGTACTCCACATGAGCTTTGTCCCCGTCAACTGAAACATCAATTATTTCTAAGTTGTCGAACTTCACATCTTCCATCATGCCGTTTAAAAACTCTTCAGCCTCTTCCAGCTCAGCTGCGTCTGGTTGTTCTTCGGGTGCATACAGGGAGGCAATTGTCTTGATGTCCGCGTCATCTAGCGCATTGACAAGGGCTTTGATTGTTCCTTCCGGAGTAGACATTGAGCCGCCGCTGTCCCTTAGAAGAAAGAAGCCTGCAATCAGCACAAGCACTGCAATTGCCAGGAATGCAGGCTTCTTATAGAAGGGAGCCGTAATATGCTCTTGATGGGCGGGCATTCTGGGGACAGGAGGCGTTGTTGCCGCTCCGCATGAGGAGCAGTTAGGTGCGTTCTCTTCCAGCTTAGTTCCACAAGATGTACAAAACACGAGATTAAACCGTCCTTCCAATTATGTAGAATTTGTAATGGCCAAGTGATTATAGCACCAAAGGCCCAGAGCTCCTACCAACTTTAGTGATTTTTTAAGTTTCACACATTCCCCACCCAATCTTCATCTTTTCTTCATGCAGTGATTTCCTGCCGATAGTATGATGTTCTTACAATAATATTTAGACTTAATTTAATATAGTGGGCAGGAATGGGGGAGGGGACGTCTTATGACGTATAAAGCAGTTATTATCGGAACAGGCCCTGGTGGATTAACGGCGGCCATATATCTGGCTCGTGCAAATATGAATCCGCTTGTTATCGAAGGACCGGAGCCGGGGGGACAGCTAACCACCACGACAGAAGTTGAGAATTTTCCAGGCTTTCCGGAAGGCATTATGGGACCGGAGCTGATGGCGAATATGCGGCAGCAGGCCGAGCGGTTCGGGGCAGAGTTTCGTTCGGGCTGGGTCAACACAGTCGATATGTCTAAACGTCCATTTGCTATCCATTTAGAGGGATCTGAGAGTATCCTGGCTGAGACGGTCATCGTATCGACTGGGGCATCAGCTAAATACTTGGGCATTCCGGGTGAACGGGAAAATGTCGGCCGCGGTGTCAGCACCTGTGCGACCTGTGACGGATTTTTCTTCCGCGATAAAAAAATAATCGTCGTCGGCGGCGGGGATTCCGCCATGGAGGAAGCTGTCTTCCTGACCCGATTTGCTTCAGAGGTGGTGCTTGTAAACCGGCGTTCTGAGCTGCGCGCCTCCAAAATTATGCAGGATCGTGCACGGGCGAACGATAAGATTAGCTGGTCTATTGACCGTACTCCGCTTGAAGTTGTCTCCGGACCACTGGGTGTAACCGGTCTTAAGGTGCGCAATAATACGAGCGGGGAAGAGGAGTTCATTGAAGCGGAAGGCATCTTCATCGCGATTGGCCATACACCAAACACCGGCTTCCTTGGGGGCCAGCTGGAGACCGATAATGGCGGCTATCTGATTGTGAAGCCCGGGACCTCTGAAACCAATGTGCCAGGTGTGTTCGCATGTGGAGATGTGCAGGACAGCCGTTACCGCCAGGCCATTACGGCAGCTGGTTCTGGCTGCAAGGCTGCTATAGACTGTGAGCACTATCTGGAAGATGTGCACAGTAAAGCAGCAGCTTTCTAGTATATAAATTACAGATAGACGAACAAGGATCACGGTATGTAAGGTTAGGAACTTTAGGAACTTAAGGATGGTTTGACAGGAGGACCCGGAGCACCAGCTCTGGGTCTTTTTTTTGCCCGTCGACCAGCTGCTGGAATAATATGCAGTCATTTGGTTTACGATAAAGCTGGCTTTGTATAAGCCAATCCGTCATAAGGAACGATTGGAATGTCAATGGACAGATGGCTTTTAGTCACATTATGGATTCTGCTGCCTGGTTCTGTCCTGCTTCTTGTACCCAGAAGGAAGCTGCGGACTTTCATAATGGCTTGCTTTGCCACTCATATACTGGTGTGGATCAAGGTTACGCTGCTCGTACACTTTAAGATTGTAACTTTTCCGCTGCGAGAATTCCCCATTGCAAGTGATCTCAGTTTTACTATGCCCAATGTGGTTTATCCCGTCCTCACGGGTTATTACATCCTCTGGAAACCGGAGCGGATGAGAATGGCGGGGATCGTGACCCTGGTGGTTTGCAGCGGCATATTCGCGAGCTTACATTTACTGCTGGACAGCTTTACGCGGCTTATCGATTTGACGGCCCGCTATTATTGGTTTGCGGATTGGGTTTCGTTCATCGTGATCTTGTTTGCTGTCAACAGGTTTATGTCCTGGTTCCAGGCTAAATGATAAGATGGCAGTAGAGACCGGGGGAGGGGCAGCAAATGAGGCCTGAACATTATATTCTTATTTATGCCTGGATTTTTTCCTTGCTGTTGTTGTGGCTGGTCCCTCGTGACAAGATCAGGCCTGCCATCACGGCTTTTTTATTCATGCAGATGATTACGTACGTAATGGGGCTGGTGGTGGTAGAGCAAGGGTTAATTGTGTATCCGGTTCGGGAAGTCCCAGATAGCAACAGGGCCAGTCTTACTTATGAATTCATGGCTTTCCCTACAGTCTCTGCTTTGTTTGTCTCCCGCTTTCCAACTTCGTCTTCCTTGCTGTGCAGGTGTCTGTACTACATAATCTACAGCTCGGTTTTAACCTCTGCTGAGGCGTTGCTAGAAGCACATACCAATGTGATTCACTACATCCACTGGCGATGGTGGTTAACCTGGAGCTCACTTCTGGTTTCACTCTGGCTGACAAATCTGTTCTGCAAATGGTTTTTCGATGGATACCCGGAGGGAAAAGCCGGTTGAGCCAAGTTTGCTTGTTGAGGGTTGCAGGGCATCTGCATGAATATGGTAAAGTAGAGGTGATGGAAGGATAAAGGAGCTGTTGGTACGACAATGAGAACTCATATAGCGAGCATTGTGTCTGTTATGGCCGCAAGTCACAAGGATTATTTTGTTACGACTGCTGCTGAGACTATTCATGTGGAGCTTGGAGGCATTCCGGGTGACCGTCACTTCGGCATTATGGTGCCTGCAGATGTCCGGCAGAATTGGTATCCTAGAGGGACTATGATCGCTAACAGACGCCAGATCAGCATCGTTTCGGCGGAGGAATGTGAAGAAATCGCTAGTAAGATGGGACTGCCGGAGGTACGGGCTGAATGGTTGGGCGCCAATATTCTGGTCAGCGGCTTCGAAGGGCTTACAGGGCTGCCACGTGGAAGCAGACTGCTGTTTCCAGATGGAACCGGACTGATCTGCGAGGGTGAGAATGAGCCTTGCACGGGTCCAGGTCTTATTATCGGCGAGCAGTATGGAAGGCAGGAGCTAAGCAGAAACTTTGTCAAGGCGGCTTATAAGAGAAGGGGCATTGTTTGTTCGGTGGAGCGTGAGGGTACAATTAACCGGGGTGACTTATTCAGAATACTTATACCGGAGTAACTAGTTGTATACACACCAAAAACGTCGATATTTACAACAAGATTATCTATAGCCAACAACAACGCGAATGTCTAAGATAAGAGAAGAATATGTCCAATGATAAAGGAGAGCGAAAAAATGTCCAAAATTAAAGTTGCCGTGATTGGCTGCGGCTCGATCTCTAAATACCGCCACATTCCGGAATATGCTGCAAATTCTAATGTTGAACTCATCGCGTTCTGTGATATTGTTGCCGAACGATCACAGCACTTCGCTGATGAATACAATGCTAAGGCTTACACCGATTATAAGGAACTGCTTGAGAAGGAGAAGCCGGATGCGGTCAGCGTATGTCTGCCGAATGCCCTGCATGCCCCCGTTTCGATTGCTGCAGCCAATGCGGGTGCCCACGTTCTGGTGGAAAAGCCGATGGCTGCAACGGAAGAAGAATCGCTGGCAATGATTGAAGCTGCCAAGGCGAACAATGTATTCCTGATGGTCGGTCACAATCAACGGCTTATGCCACCTCATGTCAAGGCGAAGCAGATACTGGAATCCGGTGTGCTAGGCCGGGTTCTCACTTTCCGTTCCTCATTCGGACATCCGGGACCAGAGGGCTGGAGTGTAGATGGACGCAACAGCTGGTTCTTTAACAAAGAGGATGCCGTTATGGGAGCCATGGGTGATCTTGGCGTACATAAGGCGGACCTGGTTCGTTATCTGCTGGGCGACGAGGTTGCAGAAGTGTCATCCTTCATCAGCACCCTAGATAAGGGCGATACGGATGTGGATGACAATGCGCTGACTATCGTACGCATGAGAAGCGGAGCGATCGGTACGCTTGTTGCAAGCTGGACGTATTACAAGGGAGAGGACAACAGCACTGTACTCTGGTGTGAGAACGGCGTTATGATGATCGGCACAGACCCTGTAGACCAGGTCATTGTGGAGCTGCGTGACGGCTCAGTTGAGAAGCATAGTGTTGGAGCTATTGCCACGAATGAAGCCCAGACGAGCAGCGGGGTGATCGATGCTTTCGTCGATTCTATTCTTACAGGCAATGAACCAAGCATCTCGGGTGAGGAAGGCATGAAATCACTGAAGGTTATCCTCGCTGCCTTCGAATCGCAAGCAACAGGGAGAACGGTTGCCCTGTAACAAGTACTATGTAAAATAGCAACAAGGGGCGCCGTCCTGGACGGTGCCCCTTTGACTTTGATGCGATTATCTGTCCTAATAAGTCTTTAGAGTCTTGTCAGCTTGTAGCCATCCTTCTCCAAGAGCTTAACAATACTTGAATCGCCCAAGAAGTGCGCTGAGCCAGCTACTACAAAATATGTGTCGCCGGAACCGTCATTCAGATACGATTTGATCTTCTCGGTCATTCCGACATTACGGTCATCGTTTAAGTATTGATAGTACAATGTCATGGCCTGGGATGAAGCAGAAGCGGAGTTTAGCACGGAAAGCATTCTTTCATGGTCTCCGTATT
The DNA here is from genome assembly GCF_003233845.1 of Paenibacillus sambharensis. Taxonomy (GTDB): domain Bacteria; phylum Bacillota; class Bacilli; order Paenibacillales; family Paenibacillaceae; genus Paenibacillus_I; species Paenibacillus_I sambharensis. The sequence continues at coordinate 1,983 of NZ_QKRB01000012.1, read as the reverse complement.
CCCATGCCAACGCCATTGTGTCGAGCGTCTGTGCATCGTTTCCTGAAGCCGGGTTATTCAGTGAGTCGTACAGAAGTTTTTCTTGAAACGAAGGGCTCATGCTGTCAAAATAATCGATCTGGAATTCTACCCCTTCAAGCTCCAGAATCTCACGTTTACCCGCGCGGTTCAAGAAGTATTGATCAATTCCTTCAACCTTCGTATACTCTTCGCTTATGCCGACCAGGTTGGTGAGGGCCATCTGGATATACCACGGTTCATAAGGGTCAAACGTATTAACTGGCAGGCCGACGGATTTCAGCAGCTCTTGAATCTGGCTGTAGAGCTCGGGTGAGATATGATCCTTCAGCGTTTCACCTTCCGGGTAGGAGGCCTTCTCAAGCGTATACTTAGCCATCTGCTCTGCATCTACATTCGCAATATCCGCTTCTACAACAAGCTTGTCGGATTCAGCGAATGCCTTTTCAATAGTAGAGCTTAATGGATACATCTCTTCTGTTGCCACGTGGATTGAACCCAATAAGTAAACGGTATTTTTGCCTTTTTCAAGCTTCCAAAGGTATCCTTTGGATTCATCCGGAGACGTATTTTTTGCCGCCCCGGCTTGCGGCACCGGTAATACGAGTGCCAGAGATAGTACGACTGATAATGCTGCGTAAAACAACTTCTTCACCTTGGTCATCCTCCTTATGATGTGTCGCTCTTTTTAATGTAGATACAGAGCGTATACATTTTATACGAAAGAGCTGCCAATGCGTAGCATATTTTTTTGTAAAAATGTTTAATCAGGTTGTGATTATTATTATTTAGAGTATCAAAGTAACGACCACGGGTGAAGTTCTGCATAATTATTGTACGGAATGCTCATAATAGCCCATTATGAAATGGACCAAGAGATGGATCAGTATATGCGTGTGCGTTATCGCCGTTGGTTTTATCGCTGTATTCCATAGTTGGACTCCGGTCGTCTATTCGACTTACGAAGCAGCTAAGCTTAACCCGTGGGAAAAGGAGGTGCGACGTATCGAAGCCGGCTATGCGGGGCATTACCCGCATGGTGCGGTTGTGTTTATCGGAAGCTCAAGTATTCGTGCTTGGCGTACGCTGGAATCAGATATGTCTCCGTTCAAGGCAATAAATCATGGTTTTGGTGGTTCGGGGATTCGGGATGCGATTCATTATATCGACAGGCTGGTGACGCCTTTTCATCCAACAGCCGTGGTCTGTTTTACAGGTACAAACGATATTAACGGCATACCGGGGAAAACAAGAACTGGCCGCGAGGTATATAAGGATACTGTTATCTTCATTGAACAAGTACAGCGCAGTCTACCGGGCATACCTGTTTTCTATGTGTCGATCACGCCAACCGAGCTTCGGTGGAAGGTGTGGGATGAGGCGCGAATGGCTAACAAGCTGATTAGAACTTATTGCGACAAGCATAAAGATGCCTACTATATTGACTTGGCTGGGCGCATGGTTAACGCTCAGGGGAGACCAGATGCGAAGTATTATAAGAAAGACAGACTGCACCCTAATGAAGCGGGATACAAGGTGTGGACAGAAGTTATCAAAAAGGCGCTGGCCGAGAAATTGATGTAGGGACAGCTAACTATCACAACTGGACTTGCCTTCATCATGCTCACTGTGGTATAGTATAAAACATTGCAGAACGATCTCACATTTTGTGAATCATGGCTTAAATGACAGGAAAACATTGTCGATTGCTATTGAACGGTCTGCATGATATATTGTTATTCCGGCCGAGAGAAACGGCAGGGAAGAGCAAGAACAAGCAAGACGGAATAATTGTTCTTTGAAAACTGAACAACGAGCGAACTGCCCTGTCATACCTTTATGGGATGATGGATAAGCAATACAGAATGAGCAAGTCAACTTTCATCATCTGTGCACATTCGACATCGACCTTCGGTCGAAATCGAAAGTCACTTTAATGGAGAGTTTGATCCTGGCTCAGGACGA
>NZ_QKRB01000011.1 GCF_003233845.1 Paenibacillus sambharensis | reverse complement strand
AGGGGATCCACGCGTTCCCATCTCGAACACGACCGTTAAGCCCTCCAGCGCCGATGGTACTTGGACCGCAGGGTCCTGGGAGAGTAGGACGTTGCCAAGCGGGTAACTAAATACCCAGATTACTTAACAGTAACGAGTCAACTTTCCAACATTTATGTGTTGAAAGCAAAGACTCCGGATGTTAAGATGATCATCCTGCCGATGAGGCAGAAGCTGCTTTAGCAGCGAGAGGGTTTGCGAAGTTAGGTCTTTTCTGAAGTGATTCGGAGAAGCTTAATCGACGAACAACCTTTGCACCTTGAAAACTGGATAGCGAATG
>NZ_QKRB01000010.1 GCF_003233845.1 Paenibacillus sambharensis | reverse complement strand
GGCGGTTCTTTGCGCGGTAAACCGGGTAAAAGATCATTCGTCGGAAACCTTCAGCCGCTTGGCGATATACAGCACCGGGGTTGAGGAGACCGACACGATAAACTTGAATATGTACGTCGTCAGGAAAATCTGCAGCCACAGGTTAAATTCATATTCCCAAGCGAACGCAATGGTGCAGAACACCAGCGTGTCGACCAGCTGGCTGATGGCCGTGCTGCCATTGGTCCGAATCCACAGCTGCCCGTCCGATGGAAACAGCCGCTTGAGCCAGTTGAACAGCCTGACGTCCAGGAACTGGCTGACCAGATACGCGCACAAGCTGCCAATCGCAATCAGCGGAAGCAGGTCGAATATGGCCACCAGAGGCTCGTGGGCAAAATCGTCGGGATGCGGGTCGAACTTAAGCACCATCTGCATGATGACCGTTGAAGCCAGCAGCGTGAAGAACCCGAACCAGACTGCCTTCCTGGCCTGCTTCGGTCCATACTTCTCATTGAGAAGGTCAGTCGTCAGATAGATGCTGGCATAGATCGTGTTGCCGAGCGTCATCATCAAGCCGCCGATCTCAACTGTCTTCACAACCTGAATGTTGGCCAGCACGGTGGCAAATCCGATCCATGCAAAGAGCCCCGTCCGCCCAAACAGCCTGTAGCAGGCCAGGAACAGCAGGAAGTTGACGGCTATGAACAGCACGCCCCAAAATTCGTTAAACATACGCATGACTCCTTAGTTTTGATAACGCGGGATGGTTACGAACCGCGGCCCGCCAGCGTTTGGACGCGGCAAGCTTCCCAAAGTATACCACCGGGGGTTCTCGTGCGCCATCTTATTTTTGCATACAGAAATTTCCTGCCTTTGACATTCTTCCGCTGCGGGAGCATAATAGATTCTGTTCCTATATTCTTTACATCTTATTCATATATACAGCCGGCAGCGCCGGCCATCAATTACAGGATCAAGGCAGGTGCGGCAGCAGCCGTTTCCGGCCTGTTTCCTCTGGTAAAGGAAGGTGCATGCACGTGAGGACTCCTTGGCTCTCCAAGGCGTACACTGCGCTAGGCGCGAAGCCCCAACTCGTATTTCTACTTATTCTATTGATTAAAAGTTATCTGGCCTGGTTTGTCATTTTTGAACATTCACCCGGCATGGCGCCGCTTATTTCCGAAATCCCTTTCATTATTGCGCTCTTCTGCCTGATTGAGTATTTTGCATCCAAGCGCAAGATGGTCATCTATCTGGTTGTCAATCTGCTGTTAACCGGTATATTCTTCGCCGTCATTATGTACTACAAATATTATGGTGTTATTGTTACCTATCACGCCTTGCAGCAGGTGAACCAGGTAACGGCCGTCAAGAACAGCGTCTTCTCGCTGCTTGACCCTTACTTCCTGTTCATCTTCACCGATATTCTGCTGTTCGCCTACGTCTTCTTCCGCCAGCGCAAGGCAGAATCCTGGAAGCAGCTTAACCAGCGCAGCAGCAGACGGGGGATGCTCCTGTCCATCTTCACGCTAATGATCGTTGTATGTCTGATGAATATTCTCCCGAACCGCGCGAGCATGAATGAGCGCGTCAAGGCCGGTGAGATGGGCATTCTCAATTATGAAGCTTATACAATCTTCTCCAGCGAGAAGGTTGATCCCGTTGATCAATCGCTCATCACTCAGGAAGCAATTAATGAGCTCAAAGGAATTGAGCCTGTTGCTCCGGAGGATGCCAAGTATAATGGAGCGGCCAAGGGCAAGAACCTGATTATCATCCAGATGGAGTCCTTCCAGAACTTCCTGATCGACCTTAAGGTTGAAGGGCAGGAAGTAACGCCAACCATGAACAAGCTGGCTCACGAGGGCTTCTACTTCCCTCACTTCTATCAGCAGGTCGGTCAAGGCAATACCTCGGATGCCGAGTTTGTCGTTAATACATCTTATTACATCCCGCCGCGCGGTGCGGCTACGATGATGTATGTGGATAAAGCACTCCCAAGCCTGCCGAAGCTGCTGCAGGCGGAAGGCTACGACACCGCAACCTTCCACACGAACGTGGTTGAGTTCTGGAACCGCGGCGAGCTGTACAGCTCGCTTGGCTTTGACCGTTATTATGATGCCGAATTCTTCGGCGAAGAGGATGTTATTTTCTTCGGCGCATCGGATGAAGTGCTGTATAAGAAGACGGCCGAGGAGCTGAAGCGCATGCACGCTTCTGAACAGCCGTTCTACAGTCAGGTCATCTCCATGACGGCCCATCATCCGTTCACGATCCCGCTTGAGAAGGATCAAATTACACTGCCTGATCGCTATAAGGAGACATTCGTAGGCGATTATATCCGTTCCCAGAATTATGCCGACCGGATGCTCGGTAAATTCATTGATGATTTGAAGGAAAGCGGCATCTGGGAGGACAGTCTGATCGTCATCTATGGCGACCACCTCGGCCTGCCCATCTATTCTCTCAACAAAGAAGAGAAGGCCCTGATGGCGGAAATTCACGGACGTGAATACGGCTATACCGATATGATCAACATTCCTCTGATGGTTATCGGCGAAGGGGTTACAGAGCCGGCCGTATTCGACCAGCTGGGCGGACAGTCTGATCTGCTGCCGACGATTGCCAATCTGATGGGCATATCACTGAGTGATCATATACACTTCGGCCAGGACATCCTTAATCATCAGAACAATATTTTGCCGCAGCGCTACTATCTGCCCTCCGGCTCGCTTGTAAGCAGCCATTCGCTGTTCATGCCGGGTGAAGGATACGAGGATGGCACGCAGTACTCCTTGTCCGGAGATGAGGACAGCGCCGGATCGGTGACCGAGGACGAATACAACCGCGCCCTGGAGCTGCTTCACTTATCCGACAGCTACGTCCTGCAGCTGCCCGACAAGAAGCCCGCCGAATAATACACAAGGAGCTGTATCAGGCATTTCAGCCTGATGCAGCTCCTTTATTTTGTTGCCAATGCTATGCCGCCAGTTTAGTACGGTCCGCGAATATATTCTTTTACCTCATCCTTATAAAACTGCCTCAGCTTCTCCAGCTCTCCCTCCGTGAAGGACGGCACATCAGCCGCTTCCAGATTAGCTTCTACCTGTGATGTGTTCTTGAAGCCCGGGATGACACAAGTGATATGCGGATTATCCAGAATCCAGCGCAGTGCAGCTCCAGCCATATTGGAACGGCCGTCGGCAATCCAGGAAAGCTGGCTGCTGAGCGCTACTCCCTTCTCGAACGGAAGTCCGGCGAAAGTCTCTCCGACATTAAAGCTCTCCCCGTTGCGGTTGAAGCTGCGGTGGTCATCCGGGGCAAATGTCGACTGCTCGGTAAATTTGCCCGTCAGGAGCCCGCTGGCAAGCGGGAGTCGGACCAGAATGCCAACACCCTGCTCATGCGCCTTCGGGAACAGCTCGTCCCCCGGCAGCTGGCGGAACAGATTATAGATAACCTGGAGCGCCCGGACATTCGGATATTGAAGGCTGATAAGGCCTTCCTCCACCGTCTCCACGCTAACCCCGTATTCACGGATTTTCCCTTCCTGACGGAGCCTGTCCAGTACATGGAAAACCTCACCGTCCCGCAGGATGTCAGTCGGCGGACAGTGTATCTGGTACAGGTCAATCCGCTCCCGGCCGAGTCTGCGCAGACTGGCCTCACAGAACGCGCTTACCGACTCGTAACGGTAGGCCTCCCGGCTGTGAATATCCGCTGCCCGGCAGAACTTGGTTGCGATATGTATCTGGTCTTCCCTGCCCTTGGTCGCTTTAGCGAGCAGCTCCTCGCTGTGCCCGTCACCATATACATCCGCTGTATCAAAGAAGTTGACGCCTGCGTCCATAGCCCGCGCAAGAGCCTCCAGGGAAGCTTCGTCGCTTGTCTGTCCCCATGAGCCTCCGATTGCCCACGTGCCAAAGCTGATCTCGCTCACGGACATCCCGCTGCTGCCGAGTGGTCTGTATCTCATCTTCATCCATCCTTTCAAGTTGTACATTATGATCTACGTTAGGATCCGATCCGCGGATAACCGGTAAGCATCAGCTCCTGAACGCCGGTCGGCCCGTTCACTATTGAACGGGCCGACACGGTTTGTTAAGACAGCTGATGCTAGCAGGAACTTGGTTTCATTAGGCTTCCGAGCATGCGCACTACGGCGCTAACCAAAGCTTCTATCCGCCAACCCAGCGCTGGCCTCTCATAAGGCAATGATTAGTTCAGTTCCGCCTGCAGACCATTCTTGGCAAACACTTCTGCCATTGCAGCCTTCGCTTCCTCTTCATCCGGACCATGAATGTCCAGCTTGTAGGCTTGCCCAGTTACAAGGGAGACGCTAAGGCCAAGAATGCTCTTGACGTCGATGACCCGATCGCCTACGCGAAGAACGATACTGGAGCTGAACTGCGTTGCTGTACGGTTAATTTCTACGATTGTTTTCGTGTCGATGGCTCCCATATTTGCACCTCCCTTGATTTACTCCTCCTATTATAATTGAAACCGATTACAATGGAAAGTCATACCTTTGTAAATTGAGGTTTCGTTCGTGTACCTATCTTAACTTAACAATCTACGTGACGGTTTATGCATCAAGTTTCGGGCCTGCAGCCTCCCGCTTAATAGCAAGAAGGGCTGGCCCCCGAGCTGCTTAAGCCCGGTTACCAACCCTGGTTCAAATCCTAATGGTCAGCGTGCTAGGGTTATGCTTCCTGCCCGGCAGCTGCAGATGCCACGCTGCTCACCGTACCGGACTTCACGGAGCCCCGTCCGCCATGCTTGCCCTTGCCGCCATGACCGCCGTGCGGTTTAAGCTCGCCGCTGATAATCGCAGCCGCCTGCTCGGCAAGCTCCGCCTTCCGCTCGTCATACTGCTCCTGTGTCAGTCTGCCGGCTGCCAGCTGCTCGTCCAGCTTGGCAGTCAGCTCGCTAATGATCAGGTCTGCCAGCTTCTGAGTGTCCACATTCTTCTCAGCAGCCAGATCAGCCAGCGTCTTGCCTGACTTCACCGCTTCCTTCAGCTCATCCTGAGTTAGGCCCAGCAGTCCAGCCACTTCCTCGGAGGCACCGAAGAAACCGCCCATCTTCCGGCCGCTCTTCATGTTGATCTCACCGCTTACGATCTGTCCGGCCTTCTCTGTGATCTCCGCTTTGCGTGAATCATACTCCTCCTGCGTAATGGAGCCAGCGCTCAGCTTCTCATCCAGCCGGGCTGTCAGCTTGGCCGCTATAGCATCGGTCAGCTTCTGAACGTCAACGCCCTTGTCCGCTGCCAGCTCAGCCAGCGTGGACCCGGATTTTAACGCCTCCTTAAGTTCATCCGTGGTCATGCCAAGCAGCCCGGCAATCTCCTCGGACCCTGCGAACCAGGAGCCTTTATGGAATCCGCCTCTGCCTGTCTTGCCAGCATCTGCCGCCGCTGCAGCAGATGCTTCCGCCTGGGTACCTGTCTGGATCGCCGCTCCTGCGTATGCCTGCTGATTGAGCAGCACACCCCCGCCAACAGTAATTGTCAATGCTAATACGCCAACTGCCCATCGTTGTTTCTTCTTCATGTATACACGCCTCACTCTCTCTTGGTAATTTCTCTGGCAGCTCCGGCCGGCTGCATACCTATCTTATCCATCGCACATTAACGAACCTTTAAACGAAACTGAGCGTTTCCTTAATGTTGGCAGAAACTCTGGTTACTATACCCATTATCCTCCAGCCTCATATTTCTGAAGCACACAAAACCGGCCAGTCGCTGCTTGCTGCCGCGCTTAGCCGGTTCATGTCAGTCATCTGCGATAACGGTCAAAGTCAGTCAATGTCTTGGAGCAGTCAAAGCGCCAGCGGCGCCGATGGCTGCACCGAGCAGGGCACCGGCGAGCACTTCCTCCGGCTGATGGCCGATGCTCTCCTCCAGCCTTTCCTTCCGCCGGTCATGATACAATCCAGGGTCCTGGCCAGCCAGCGTCTCAACGTGCGCATCCAGATCGTTGACCTGAATGGCAATTTCACCGGTGTGCCGGCGGAGATTCATTGCGTCATACATCACGATGGTTCCCAGCATCGAAGCCAGGGCAAAAGCGGGCGACTTTATTCCATTCCGTATTCCTATATAGGTGGCTAATGCCGCAACTCCGCTCGAATGCGAGCTTGGCATGCCGCCTGAGCCGACCGATTTTCCCCAATTCCACTGCCCGTTAACCCTGTACTGCATAGGCACCTTAAGGACTTGCGCTGCCCCAATTGCTGTCAGAGCCGTTATAAGTGCTCTATTCAAGCCTGTCTCCTCCTTATGAGCCGATCTTCAAATCGTCCAGGCTCTTGAACTCATAGCCTTGCCGCCGGGCTTCATCGATGATTCTGCCAAGTGCCTCCGCATTATCCCGCGATACGGAATGCAGCAGAATAACAGCCCCCGGATGAAGCTGCGCCGTTACGCTGCGATACGCATAATCCGCACCCTTCTGCTTCTTGGTATCCCAATCCATATAAGCAATTGACCAGAATACGTTCGTGTAGCCCTCCGCCTTGCTGACACCAAGGGTTCGGTCGCTGAAGATGCCGCGCGGCGGGCGAAGATACTTCATTTCACGTTGTCCGGTTATCTCGGCAACACGCTGCTTCACCCTCGCCAGCTCTTCCCTGATCTTCCCGTCAGGCACCTGCGTCATGTCCGGGTGACTCCATGAATGGTTGCCGATGATGTGTCCTTCCCGCACCATCCGCTTCAGCAGCTCCTGCTGGTCGTTCACATAATGCCCCGTTACGAAAAATGCCGCCGGCACCTTCTTCTCCTTCAGCACATCCAGAATTGGTGGCGTATAGCCGTTCTCATAGCCGTTATCGAAGGTCAGATAGAGCACCTTCTCGTTCTTATCACCCGTAAATACTGCCCCATGACGGGCCAGAATGTCCTTAAAGCCCTCCTGGTCAATGGAGGCTGGCTGGCCGTTGCGGCTTTTCTTGAAGCCAAAATGAAAGGGGCTGTCAGCCGCGGAAGCATCTGCCGCCGTCAATGGGAGTCCCCATAAGGTCAGCATGATGACCATCAAGGCTGCCAGTTTCTTGTGTATAAGCACTGCACGTGCACCTCCAATTCAATCGCATGCAGGGATAATTTGCCCTTCGGGGGCAAAATTATGCCGCGCCTGCCATATCGCTGTCTATTGGAATTTATGGCCTTGCAGGAATAACTTCCTTGCGGTGGTGCATCTTACAACTGTAGATGAAAGTGCCCGGAAGGGCACACAAGGAGGAGTAGAACGATGTTTTTCCATGTGAAGGAGCTGCAGCATACAGCCAAGCCTGACCGTCCCGACCCGGTTTATGCCAAGAAGCTGCAGGAAATACTCGGTGGACAGTTTGGCGAGATGACGGTTATGCTGCAGTATTTGTTTCAAGGCTGGAACTGCCGGGCTGAAGCCAAATACCGTGACATGCTGCTCGATATCGGAACTGAGGAAATCGGACATGTCGAGATGATTGCCACCATGATCGCCCAGCTGCTGGAGGGCGCACCGGTCGACCAGGTCGAACAGGCGGCAGCCAACCCCGTGATCGGCGCTGTCCTCGGCGGCATGAATCCGCAGCATGTAATCGTCTCAGGTCTCGGAGCCACGCCAACCGACAGCGTCGGCTATCCCTGGAACGCCCGGTATACGATTGCAAGCGGCAACCTGTTGGCGGATTTCCGCGCCAACCTGAATGCCGAGTCCCAAGGACGGCTGCAGGTGGTCCGCCTGTATGAGGAAACGACAGACCGCGGCGTGCGGGACATGCTCTCCTTCCTGATCGCCCGCGATACGATGCACCAGAACCAGTGGATGGCGGCCATCGAGGAGATCGAGCAGCAGCAGAAGGCCACCGTGCCTTCCTCCTTCCCGCAAAATCTCGAAGTCGAGGAAGTATCCTACCAGTTCATGAACTTCTCTGAAGGGGATGAGAGCAGCACAGGGCGCTGGGCCTCCGGTCCAAGCATGGACGGACAGGGTACATTCCAGTACGTTGCACACCCCGTTGCCCGCGGACAAGCGCCAAAGCTGAACCCGGCTCCGCCGTTCGTCCATTCTACGCCGGGTATGCAGCCGGTTCTCGTGAACCACTAGAGCCCCAGCCCTATACAGTCCCGCCAAAGGGCGTTAGGAGATCGTTCAATAAGAAGGGGCTCTTGCTAAGTCGTTATGACTTAACAAGAGCCCCTGTTCTGCCTTGTACTATTAAGAATGAATGTCCCGGCGGTCGCTGTAGCTGCTGTCCTTCGGCTGATCGGAACGCTTCATGTATGGCCACCAGTTGGCCTCACCGAACGTCCGCACCATAACCGGAATGAACAGCGGCAGCATGACAAGCGCGTACAGGAACAGTCCGCACAAGACGATGGTAGCGATCTGCAGGAGCGACATGACTCCTGACGGCAGCATCGCCGCGAATGTACCGCCCAGAATCAGCGCGGCGGACATAATGACCGTGCCCATGTTCTTCATCGCAAGCAGAATGCCTTCCTTCGGATCCAGATGGCGGTATTCCTTGAACCGATCCATCAGGAAGATACTGTAGTCAATGCCGAGCGCCATCAGCATAACGAAGCCGAAGAACGGAACCGCCCAGCTGATGCCGGTGAGGCCCATAATCTGTACGAAGATCACCTCGGCGATGCCCATCGCTGTATAATACGTCAACAGCAGCGACAGCACCAGATAGATCGGCATAACCAGCGAACGGAACAGAATGATCAGAATCAGCGTGATGCCGACCAGCATCAGAACCATTGTACGCGAGTAATCCTCTGCCGAGATATTCCGCAGGTCATTGTTTATGCTCGTTACGCCGCTAACGGCATACGCCGCATCCGCATAATCCGTGCCCTTCAGCGCGCGTGCAACAGCCGCCTCCAGCTCCGGAATCTGCTTAAGAGTCTCCACTTCATACGGATTGCCCTCGAAGATGACTTCGAATTTCACCGTCTGCCGGTCCTCCGACATGTATACGTCAAGCGCCGTTTGGAAGTCTTCGCTGTTCAGCGCCTCTTCCGGCAGGTACCAGCCGGTCAGCTGCTTATCAGGCGCTGCTAACAAATCATCAAGGTAGCCCTGGGCGGATTTCAAGCCGTCTGTTACCTTATTCAATCCGTCCACGCTCTGATCAAGTCCGCTCGTCAGCTCGCCGAGCTGGCCCGTCAAATCGGAGAAGCCGCTCTGAAGCTCCTTCTGTCCGGCAGCCAGCTGGTCGAAGCCCTCCGTCAGTTCTGGCAGCTTGCCGACAATCTGGCTCTGGCCGCCAGCGGCCTGTTCAATGCCAGCCTGCAGGTCGCCAATACCCTTGGCAATGGCCGCCAAGCCTTCAGCAAGTGCCGATTGGCCGCCAGCCGCCTGCTCAAGGCCTGCATTGGCCTGCCCAAGGCCGCCAGCAACACCGGCAAGCTGCGTGTTCAGCTGCGCAAGACCTTCGCCCAGCTTCTCGGCTCCCGTCTGCAGCTGTGTCACCGCTCCCTGCGTCTGCAGGAAGTCCGGGTCCTGCTGAAGCTCCGGATATTTCTGTGCCAGGCCGCTCAAGCCCTGGCCTACTCCAGCAAGTCCTTCAACAAGCCCCTGCTGGCTGGCTGCCACGTCGTTATAAGCCGTGGAGAGCTGGTTAAGCCCCTCTCCCATCTGCTTGTAGTTGGTCAGCAGCTGCTGGCTTGCCGCACTTAGCTGCTCGGCGCTTGTCTTCGCCTGCTCGAGTCCCGCCTTCAGCTCCCCGGCTCCAGTCGAGCCGTCGCGCAGGCCTTTCTCAATCTGTCTCAGACCGTCACCAAGCTGCTGCACCCCGCTCTTCAGCTGATTCGTGCCCTCGACGAGCTGGCCTGCACCATCTACTGCTTCTTCCAGCTGGGGCGCATTGTCACTAAGTGCCTTGCTTGCTTCCGACAGCCCGCTGCTGATTTGGCCCAGGCCATCCTCCGTCTCACCAATTCCGCTGCCAAGCGTGCCGATCTGTTCAGTTACCTGCAGATCCTCGATCGGCTCCCCGGTTGGACGCGTTGCGCTGCGTACAGACTTCACGCCATCAACCTGAGACAGCTCTCTCGTAATCTTCTCAACAGCAGCAAGCCCTGCGGCCGTATCAAGCGGCTTCTCCGATTGAAGCGCCACCGTGGAAGGCATCGAATCGCCAGGGCCGAAGCCGTCTGCAATCAGGTTGAAGCCTTTGACCGAATCATAACGCTCTCCGATCTCGTCAAGGGAATTAAAGGACGGTGTGCCCTTATACGCTACCAGGAACGGCACCATCACAACCGCCAGTATAAGCAGCGTCCACACCGGGCGCTTCAGCGAGAAGCTGCCGACAGCCCCCCACAGGCCGCTCTGCTTGTGCTCAAGCGATCCCTTCGCCGGCCAGAATATAGCCTTGCCGAGAAGCGACATGAACACGGGCACCAGCGTTACCAAGGCAATCAGCATGACGGACACGCCAACAGCTACTGCTACCGCAGAGCGGTACAAGGCAAAGGTCGAGAAGCCGATGGATACGAAGCCCACCAGTACAGCCAGGCCCGAGAAGAATACCGTTCTGCCTGCCGTTCTATAGGTATTCACAATTGCTTCTGTCTTGTCGCCCGTATGAGCGAGTTCTTCCTTGAAGCGGCTGATCAGCAGTATACAATAATCCGTTCCGATACCGAACAGCACCGCTACCATGAAGATCTGGGTGAAGTTCGACAGCGGGAAATCCGCATACTCAACCAGGAATGCCACGACCGATTGCGACGTAATATAGCTGAAGCCAACGGCCAGCAGCGGGATGAACGGCGCAATGACCGAGCGGAATACGACAAACAGAATAATAAGTATGAAGACTACAGTAATGCCTTCCGTCTTCTTCAATCCTTCCTGCGAACTCTCCACAACATCCTCGCCGATCAGCCAATCACCGGTGAAGTAATGCTCCACACTGAACGCCGAGGCTGCCTCATACAGGCCCTCTTTCATTTCCGAAGCCGAGCGGTCACCAAAGTCAAGGTCAACCAGCGTCAATATCGTGGTGCCATCCTCGGATACCATCTGACTCTTAAGCTCCGCATTCTCAAAATGCGAAGTGACACCCGTAATGCCCGTCTTCCCGCCCTGCGCTTCCAAATCGGCAAGGCCCTGCTTGATCTCTTCCAGATCTGCAGCCGAGAGGCCCTCTTTATTATGGAACACCAGCACAGCTGACGATGTCCGCTTAGCCTCCTCGCCGCCCTCGCCGCTTCCGCTTGAGCTCTCCAGCTCCTTCAGCAGCTCAGAAGCATTGGACGACGAATAACCGTCCGGAACGGTGATCTGTCCCTTCGTTCTGACCAGCTCCTCCATATTAGGAGCAGCCAGCATTAACCCAACCGCAGCGGCCAGCCACAGAATCAGCACCAGCCAGCGCATTTTCAGAATGGTTCTCATCTCTCTCTCCCTATCCCCCTTTAATTATCCAGCAGCAATCGGCCCAGCTTCTCATAGGTCTCGATAAAACGTATGGCCTCTTCGTTGTCAAAATGACTGATATAACCCGTGAGCAGCTCTTGAATTCTCTCCTCAATCTCATCAGCGGTGCGTTCCCCCTCAGCTGTCAGGGAAAGGTAGGTGACCCTGCGGTCCTTGTCATCCTGAACACGCTCGATCATCTTCTTGTCAGAGAGGCGGGTAATGATCGCGGTAATAGAGCTCTTGCCTACACAGAAAATATCCGCCAGTTCACTTGATGTGCACCGGCCGCGTTTGCGGATGTAGCGGATCGTCGAATACTGATCCAGTGTCAGCTCCTCGCCCATGCCTCTGCGGATCAGCGCATTAAGCCGCCGGTTGACGGTGAACGAAACCTCTTCATAACGGCCAATAATTGAGGCAAGCAGTTGTTTGTCCATGCTGTACTCCTTTCCAGAATATGGTTTATAGATAAAACAATTACACGGTAAAACTATTCAATAATAGAACTATATCAAAGGGACTATTTGTCCGTCAATAGAGAAATCAACCGCCTGTCCTTGCGGTCCCGGTCAACCTTCCAGGGCAGCAAAACAGCCGGACAAGGCATCCTCCTTGTCCGGCCTTCTACGCTGTTCACGACGGCTGCTGGAATGCAGTCTCTTCCTGATAGGCTGGCAGCCGGATGGAGACGGTTGTGCCTCGGCCCGGACTGCTGTCAAACTCCATTCTCCCGTGATGCTCTTCAATGATCTTAAGACTGACCATCAGGCCAAGCCCCGTACCCTTCTCCTTCGTTGTGTAGAAGGGCTCGCCAAGCCGGGCCATCTTCTCCATCGGAATGCCTGCACCGCTGTCGGTTACCTTCACCAGCACATGCTCCCGCAGGACGGTTGTTGTCACCATCAGCAGCCCGCCTCCCGGCATGGCTTCGATCGCATTCTTGATCACATTCATGAAGACCTGCTTGAGCTGGTTCTTGTCGCAGTTCACCAGACAGGGATCAGGCCCCGTCTCCATCTGGATTATGACGTTATTAAGAATGGCCTGGCTGCTCAGCAGCTCGGCCACCTCGCCAGCCAGCAGCTTTACGTCCCACACTTTATAACAGGCTGCATTGGGCTTGGCCAGAACAAGCAGCTCATCCAGTATCATTTCAATTCGTGTAAACTCTGTCTCCATAATTTGATAGTAACGGTCTGCCTGTTCTCCGGTTGCATGGCGCTGAAGCTTGGAGAAGCCCTTGAGCGAGGTCAGGGGGTTACGGATTTCATGCGCAATGCCTGCCGCCAGCTGTCCAGCCATCTTCAACTTCTCGGATTTGCGCAGCAGCTCCTCTGTCTGCTTATGGCCGGTTATGTCGCGCACGGTGCCGAATATCCTCACGAAACGCCCGTCTTCATCATCCAGAAGCCGGGCAATCGCATAGATTGTCCGGGTCTCACCGCTGCCATGCCGGATCCGAAACTCGTATTCGAGCTTCTCGGACAGCCGGCGGTCACCCGAAAGCCGGCTGAGGAGCCGTTCCTTCATTCCCTCCATCATATCAAGATCCTCGGGATGGATAATACGGCGTGATGCTTCCGCTGCATCGGCAAACTGTTCTCTGGTATAACCAAATATCCGGTAAGTCTCGTCCGACCATTCCCGGTGGCCGCTGGCCAGATACCACTCAAAATGGCCGAGACCCGCAATCTGCTGGGCGAGAACAAAGTTATCCTTGCTCCGCCGCAGCTCCTCCTCCGCCTGCCTCCGTGCCGAAATATCCCGGCATACCGCTACCGTCCGTACGAGCTCTCCCTGCTCGTTCCATATCCGCTTGTAAGTGATCTCACACCAGAGAATATCGCCATGTCTGTGCTTGATCTGATAGACGGCCGTACCATGCGCTGAGGCACCGCACTGGGCGGTTCTCCTTGGGCCCTCTGACACTGCAATATCCTTTACAATATCCCGGGTATGACGGCCTACCCAGTCCGCTTGTTCATATCCGAGCAGCCTGCTTACGGAAGGGGATACGTATTCCACGATACTATCCGGACTCAGGTACAATACAACATCATGAGCATTCTCTGATAAGGATTTGTACCGCTGTTCACTCTCTTCGAGCCGCTTCTCCGTCATGATGCGGTCAGTGATGTCCTTGCAAATGCCGAAGTAAGCGACAATATCAGCCCCGACTATAACAGGAAGGAATGAGCATTCCAGGTTGGCAGCGCTTCCGTCTTTCCGCACGATAGTCGGATAATGCTGGATTTCTTCCCCTGCCGCCGTACGTGCAGAATCGCCTGTTGGATACCCATCCGGTATGGGCAGGAACCGTCCCAGCTTATGTCCGATAAGTTCAGACGGCTCATAGCCGGTCATGCTGGCAAACGATTGATTGACCCGCTGCAGCTCCCACTCCGTATTCAGCGCACAAACGCCGTACGGGTGCTGATCAAACAGCGTGCTGAAGTACTGCTCCGCCCCCTGCGCCAAGCGTTTCATTACGGTA
Source organism: Paenibacillus sambharensis (assembly GCF_003233845.1). Taxonomy (GTDB): domain Bacteria; phylum Bacillota; class Bacilli; order Paenibacillales; family Paenibacillaceae; genus Paenibacillus_I; species Paenibacillus_I sambharensis. Next base: position 205,741 of record NZ_QKRB01000010.1, on the reverse strand, counting down.
ATGTCATGGAAGAATACAGACAAGCCGTCCTGCCCGGGATAAAGGTGAAATTGATACCAATGCTCCATATAACGGTCTTTGTATTCCAGAACCATGGCCGTCTGATCCCGCATGGAGCGATTAAACACCTCATAGAACTGCGAATGAAGATGAGAGGGAACCACATCCCAGACGACTCTTCCGATCATCTCTTCCGGTTCACGTTCCAACAGTCTGCTCGCCGCCGGATTAATGTACACCAGCCTCCAGGACCGGTCCATCGCCATAAAACCGTCAGACAGCCGGTCCATTGCCGCCCTCACAGGAAAATGACTCTGCTCTTGATCATAATCCGGCATCTGCTTTAAGCCTCCTACTTCCGCATTTAAAAACCATCACCGCCCCCATTATCCATCATTTACCTTTCCAACGTAAAGAGATTTTTTACTTTTTTCTTACAAACTTATCCAAATTACGGCCGCAGGTTGTCGGAATAAGTCCTATTGCTGCAATGATACCTGTTATGGCTGAGCTGCATGTTCACGCAAACCCTTGTTCAGCTCATAGTAGAAGCCCTCCTGCTCCATGAGCTCGGCATGGCTGCCCTGTTCGATGACTCGGCCCTGGTCAAGCACAATGATCCGGTCCGCTTGGCGGATTGTGTTCAGGCGGTGGGCGATTACGAAGCTCGTTCTTCCCTTCATCAAGCGGGTGAGCGCTTCCTGAATCCGGACTTCCGTCACCGTATCAATGCTGCTTGTCGCCTCATCGAGCAGCAGGATGGACGGATCGGCAAGCAGCGTACGGGCTATGGACAGCAGCTGCTTCTGGCCCTGGCTGATGCCGGCCCCATCAGCCTGAAGCATCGTGTCATAGCCATGTGGCAGCTTGATAATAAAGCTGTGGGCGTTGGCATCCCTTGCCGCCCGCTCTACATCCCTGTCCGTTGCATCCAGCCTGCCGTAGCGGATGTTGTCCCGAATGGTGCCCTCGAACAGGAATACATCCTGCAGCACGAAGCCCATCTGCCGGCGGAGGCTGCTTCTTGTCATAGTTCCGGTCGGACGGCCGTCTATCCGGATTTCGCCTTCATCCGGATCATAGAACCGGGAAAGCAGCTGGAAGATCGTCGTTTTCCCCGCTCCCGTCGGTCCAACCAAGGCCACCGTCTCACCTGGTCGGGCATGGATTGTTACATCCCTAATCGTCTGACCGCCCTTCTCGTAGGCAAAAGAGACATTTTCCAGAACTACATCGCCCTGTATGTTCCGGATCTCTCCAGCATTGCGTTCATCCCGCTCCTCCCCGTCCTCCTCCAGCACGGCAAACACACGCTCTGCGCCTGCAATGGCGGACAAGAAGGTGTTGAACTGGTTAGCGAGATCGTTAAGGGGTCTGGTGAACTGGCGCGCATACTCCGCAAAGGTTACAAGGATACCCACACTGACAAGACCATTGATGGCGAGCAGGCCGCCCGCCCCTGCGATAATGGCAAAGCTGACGTTATTCAGCATGTTCATCAGCTTCGGTATGAAGCCTGTATAGGTCTGCGCCCAATAGCCCGAAACCTTAAGGCGGCCGCTTCGCTCCACGAATGCCTCAATCATCCGCTCTTCCATCGAGAAGCTCTTCACAATGCGATGGGCTGACAACGACTCCTCCACAAAACCGTTCAGCTGTCCCAGGTCGCGCTGCTGCTCCTTGAAATACTTGCCTGTCCGGGCAGTAATCCACTTCATACCGAGCACCATTCCAGGAATGATGGTCAGCGTGATAACCGTCAGCAGCGGACTCAGCCAGAGCATCAGCCCGAGCATGCCCGTGAAGGTCAGCAGGCTTGACAGCAGCTGGATAACAGACGTGTTCAGGGTCTGGCTGACATTCTCGATATCGTGGGTTACCCGGCTCATCATGTCGCCATGCTGGCGCTTGACATAATAACTGACTGGCAGCCGGTGCAGCTGACGGAAGAGATCCTTGCGCATGGTCGATACCGCTTCCTGTGCCACACCGATCATCCAGTAATTCTGCAGCCAGGCGGCTAGGCTCTGAAGCAGGTAAAAGGCGCCCAGCAGCATAATTAACCCGGCTAGGCCGGCATAGTCGCCAGGGACAAAATAATGGTCAATGGCCCAGCCGAGCAGATAAGGACCCATTAAACCAAGGATTGAGCTAAACACGGTCATGACGATAATCATGACAAGCAGCGCACGGTGCTTCCCTAGGTAGGCCCCGATCTTCACGATCGTACCCCATCCGTCCTTGGGTCTGATCTTCTTCCTGCCTGCCGGTTCAGACGGCTGTTTCCCTGGTGCTGCGGCCGCGTTCATTCTGCCGGCTGTTAACGGGGCAGCCCCGCGGCTCCGGTTCGCTGTCTTAGCCATGGCTCGCCTCCTCCTGCTGTGAGCTGACGATGCTGCGGTACAGCGCCGAACGCTCCATGAGCTCCTGATGACTGCCCTGGTCCTGCACCCGGCCGTCCTCCATGAGAATTATGGTATCCGCCTTTATCGCGGTGCTGATCTTCTGTGTAACAATCATGATCGTACAAGTATAGCTCTTCAGCGCCTCCAGCAGCTTCGCTTCCGTCCTGACATCCAGAGCGCTCGTGCTGTCATCCAGTAGCAGAGCCCTAGGTTTGCGCAGCAGCGCCCGTGCGACTGACAGCCGCTGCTTTTGACCACCCGACAGATTAACTCCCTTCTGTCCGATAACCGTGTCATATTGATCAGGCAGCCGCATGATCGTCTCATGGATCTGAGCATCCTGCGCTGCCTGGACCACCTCCTCGGCAGCTGCATCCTGCCTGCCCCAAAGCAGGTTCTCGCGCACCGTGCCCGAGACGAGCATGACCTCCTGCGGCACATACCCGATCTGATTCCGCAGTTCTTCTGTACGCCACTCCCTTAGATCCGTACCGTCCAGGCGGACCGCCCCCGCTTCGGGCTCATAGAGCCGCGGCAGCATTTGAAACATCGTCGATTTACCGGAGCCCGTCGCCCCCAGAATGGCCGCCATGCTTCCCGGCTTAATCCGGAAGGATACTTGGTGCAGCGCCGGTGCAGACAAGCCGGGATAGCGGAAGGTAACCCCGTCGAATTCTATCTCTGCCGCTCCTGTAGTTGAAGCGCTTTCGCGATTGCCGCTGACCGGCTCATCCCCATCTGCCTTCAGCACCTCTGCGATCCTGCCGCCCGATGCGCGGGCACGAGACAAGCCGCTCATGATGAAGGAAACGACGGAGAACGCGCCGGTTATGCGGGTTGCGTAGTTGATTATAGCTACAATCTCCCCTACATTGGCGCCGCCTGCCGCAACTTCGAAGCTGCCCAGCCACAGAATCAGAAGGATACTCAGATTCATGACAAGCAGCATCACCGGTACGACCAGCTCGATCAGCCGGAGAGCTCTGGATGTCTGGTGCCGAAGATCATCACTAACCTCCGTGAAGCGGGCTGTCTCATAACTCGAACGTACCAAGGTGCGGATCAGCCTCATGCCCAGAAGATTCTCCCGCAGGATGCCGTTGGTCTTGTCCAGTCTGTCTTGAACCAGCCGGAACAGCTTGAAGCTCTTGTTCATCATCCAGATCAGCAGCCCGAACAGCACAGGCGTAACCACGACCAGTATAAGGCCGAGCCGCAGGTTCACCGACAGTGCCATGACCAGTCCGCCGATCATCAGGAGCGGGGCCCGCATCATGATCCGAAGCCCCATGAAGACCACATTCTGAATCTGCGTGACATCGCCGGTCATCCGGGTAATCAGAGACGATTCCGCAAACCGGTTATAGACCGCATAGGACATGCGCTGTACACGAATGAACATCGCTTTACGGATATCGAACCCCATATTCTGACTGACGTGGGCTGCCAGGTAAGAGTTGATAATACCCGACACAAAGCCGATCAGGGCGATTCCTGCCATCACACCCCCGATTTGAAGTACAGCCGTCGAATCCCTCTGCAGAATGCCTTCATTGATCACACGAGCCATCAGCAGCGGGTGCCACAGCTCTACAACCAGCTCAACTAGCATCAGCAGCAAGGCAGCAGCCGCAGCAGCCCGGTATGGTTTCAAATAGGTAAGCACATGCCGCATCCGATACCCTCCTGTCTTATAAAAACTAATTACCCCCGGATCCTGTAGACGAACAGGCCTGCAGCATGAAGCAAAGAGGCACCCCTCATCCGGGATGCCCTTCGGCTCGTTATAAAGAGTCCGTACAACAGACTTTGCTCTCTAGAGCGTTATGCTGTCACCCGGCTCCATAGCGATACCTTCAATCTTGTGGCTGGAGAGCGCGCGTACGAAGGCGTGGCCGTCCTGCTCCACCAGCGGAAAAGTATTGTAGTGAACCGGCACGACACGCTTCGGTCTAAGCCATCCGGCCGCAACAAGTGCATCTTCGGGCCCCATCGTAAAATTATCGCCAATCGGAAGAAAAGCCAGATCAATGGCATTCATCTCACCAATCAGCTTCAGATCGCTGAATAATGCCGTATCGCCAGCATGATAGATCGTTAGCCCCTCAATATTCAGCAGAAAACCGGCTGGCATGCCCATATACACGATTTCCTGCTTGCCAGGCACCTCGTATCCCGAGCCATGCAGCGCAGGCGTGAGCTTCACACGGCCGAAATCAAACATTCGTGCTCCGCCGATATGCATCGGGTGGGCGCGGCAGCCCTGCCAGCCGGCATATACCGCCAGCTCATTCGGTGCAATGATAAGCGCATCCGAACGCTTCGCAATATCAAACGCATCGCCGACATGGTCCCCATGGCCATGTGTAAGCAGAACGTAGTCGACCTTCAGCTCATCCGCTGATAGGGTCGCCACCGGATTACCAGTAATGAAAGGGTCGATAAGAATCTTGTGCTTCTCTGATTCCAGCAGAACGCAGCTGTGCCCGAGAAATGTAATCTTCATAATTCGGCTCCCTCCTAATCGGTATTCTTCACACCAACTATTATACACAATTCGGGCATGTAAGCGGTAACCCTTGCCTGATGGCTTGTGAAAGCAATCCCTCTGGGAATAACAAAAGAATCCCTGAACTGCATGAAGCAGGAGATTCTTTCATCGTTGCAACTGCCCTAATAGGTCACTAACTCGTTTGATTCCAGCCGCTTAGCCGGCTATCCTCAACTCGTCAATTGCGGTATACGTATATATCAGCTTCATGCAGACAGGCCTATGCAGGCCTTTACGGAACTGAGAAGCCTTATCCAGTGAATTAGAGTCATTTTTGAATGGTAACGGAACTCAGAGGCTTTAATGCCCCCCTATTAGTAAAGATCCCCTTGAAATGGACCCAATAGCAGCGCTGAGTTCCGTTACCCGCTGAGGCGGCCCCTATTAACCGAAATAAGGTCGCTGTGTTCTGTTAGATTTGAATGGTGCCAAACCGGAGGAATCCTATGCGCGGATTGCTCTATTCGTGAAGTCCGCTCCCCCTTTACAGTGGAAGGAGACCATAACTTGTTTCCGCCGAACCCGCGTCTTAATACCGGGATGCATCCTGCCATCCCTCGTTCTCCTTACAGGGGTACATTCTGCAAATTTGGCCTTTACACCGAAATGGCATACGCCTCTTCTCGTGGCATCCGTCGCATACCATCCGCTCAAATCCGTTCCTTGGATCACATTAACGGAACTTCTCCACTTCCCGGATTACGACAGGCCGGATCTTCTTGCCAGTCCTCACCGGTGACCCCAGAATTTACACTTTTCCTTTAAACTAAAAGAGTCCCGGCAGCACTGCCAATCAAAGCAGCACCCGCCGGGACTCTTATTTCAGCTTATTCTCGCTAACCACGTTCCTGCAGTCTACAGACGGAATCGCTCCATTAGGCTGTTCAGCTTGCCGCTCATCCGGCCCAGCTGCTCGCCCGACTCCGCAATCCGGTTCATGGCTCCGTTAACTTCATCTGTCAGCTGCAGAACCTCCTTGACACTCTGGCTTGACTGTCCTGCCGAGTGTGCCACCTCATCAACCGTCGCAGCCACTTCCTCACTGCCGGCTGCCACGTCCTCGCTGACAGAGGAGATCTCCTGCATCTGCTTATGAATCTGCTCCACATCATTCAGAATGCGGTGCATGGCTGCTTCCGTCCGGCCGAGCGCCTGCAGACCGCCCTCCACCTCTTGCTGGGAAGCCTGAACAGCCATCTGGGAACGGGCAGAATTCTCCTGAATGCTGGCGATCAGCTCCTGCATGCTGTTCGCTGCCTCCGTAGCTTGTCCTGCCAGCTTACGCACCTCGCCTGCTACTACTGCAAAGCCTCTTCCCTGGTCACCCGCGCGGGCCGCTTCAATTCCCGCATTAAGAGCCAGCATATTCGTCTGCTGCGAAATGGCAGTGATGGCACTGATGAACTGGTTCATCTCCTCACTGCGCTTGATGAACGACTCCGAAGTATGTGCAAGAGCGCCAAATGACCCTTTCACCTTCTGCATCTGCTCATTCATCGCCGCCATCTCCTCGCGCGTGCGGCTGGCCTCCGTGGAGGTGCTGCTCAGCGATTCCCCTACAGAGCTTGAGGAATTGGAGATCCGCGTCACGCCAGCTGCCATCTCGTCCACTGCCTTGGCACTTTCCGCTGCCGAGCGGGACTGCACTTCTGCCGATACCGATATCTCCTGCATGTGCTTCAGAATCGCTTCGTAATCCCGGCGCGTCTTCTCATTATGCTCCTGCAGCTCCTTAATCGAACCGTTCACATGAACCGCGGCCTCAGTCACTTGGGATACCAGCCCGTGCAGCGACTTGCGCATGTCATTCATCGGCTCACCGAACCGGCGCAGAGCCGCAAGCTTGTTGAGCTGTATATCACGCGTAAGATCGCCTTCCGCGATTGTCGTGATAAACGTGTTAATCTCGGCAAAGGGCTTTGCATACGCTAAGAAATTCATAAGCCCGAAGACCATCGTTCCGAACATCACGACAGCAACCATCCAGATATTTGTCGTATTTAATACAGGCACCCCCTGAATCAGCCACAGAACTAGTGCGGCCGCAGCACCAATTACTAAACCCTGCAGGCACATGCGAAGTGTATACAACAGCAGCTTCTTCAAAATCTCTTGTTTCTGGTCCAAGCCTGATTCCCCCGATCAAGTTAGATGACACTGTAGCCCAAGTCGCGGTTCTTCAACAAACAGAACTACCTCGTGGTGTCAACAATATCTGTAAGATCTATATCGGCATTTTACTATTAAAAAGTTAGAAGGCAGCGCCCGATTTGGACGCTGCCTTCTAACTTTTTTTGTCTAATTATCTACACCATTAACGCTTGCCCGGATCGTAAGGCTCGCCGGCTGCCGCCGGACCTTTGACCGCCCTGCCCGCCGCGCCTGCAAGTACTAGCAGCGTAAGCACATAAGGCAGCATAAACAGGAATTCCGTAGGGATGTCACGCGACCATTCGAACAGCGTGGCGAAGTTCCGGACCGCCTGCGCGAAGCCGAAGAAGATAGCTGCTGCTGCAGCACCATAAGGATGCCATCTGCCGAAGATAACCGCCGCTAGGGCGATGAAGCCCTGGCCGGATATCGTGTTATGCGAGAAGTCGTTCGTTGTCGTCAGCGTAATTGTCGCGCCGCCCAGACCCGCCAATACGCCGCTGATCAAGACGCCGATGTAACGGTACTTCTTCACGTTGATGCCCACGGTATCCGAGGCACCCGGATGCTCACCCACCGAGCGCAGACGAAGCCCGAATGGAGTCTTGTACAGCAGATAAGCGCTGATCGGCACCAGGATATAAGCAATATAAGTGGTTGGGTAAGCGTTAAACAGCGCTTCACCCAGGAATGGAATCTGGGAAAGCCCAGGAATCGGTACCTTGGAGAAGACCGCCTCCAGCGTATCTGTCTTACCCGCTCCGTCATACAGCACTTTGACCAGATAGACCGTAACGGCCAGCGCCAGAATATTGATAACAACGCCTATAATCGCCTGGTTTGCCTTGAAGGTGACCGTGGCTACGGCATGGAGAAGCGAGAAGACGAGACCAAATACCATGGCTGCAATCACACCGACCCATGGCGCCAGCCCGTATGCTCCGGTTCCCTCCACATAGGCCGTACCAATCGCCGCGGCGAATGCCCCGGCAACCATAAGGCCTTCAAGCCCAATATTGATTACACCGGACCGCTCACTGAAAATACCGCCGAGCGCGGCAAAGATAAGCGCCGTCGAGAAGACAAGCGTAATATTGGCGAGCTCGCCCAATATGCGTAATGTTTCCATAACCTACGCCGCCCCCTTCTTGTCCAGCTTGCGTCTTGAGGCCATAAACGGCTTCACAATTCCCTGAATGATGCCATGGGAAGCGACGAAGAAGATGACCGCGCCAATTACGATCCGCACAATCTCTGTCGGTACATCAGCCGAGAAGTTCATGCCTGCTGAGCCGTACGTCAATGTCCCGAACAATATGGAAGCAAACACGATGCCTACCGGGTGATTGCCGCCGAGCAGGGCCACCGCGATGCCGTCAAATCCATAGCCCGATGAAGCAGCGGACAGAACTTGATAATGGAACACCCCAAGCACCTCAAAGACACCGCCAAGACCCGCAAACACGCCTCCGATGAACATCGATTTTACGATAGACGACTTAATATTAATACCCGCGTATCTGGCTGCGTCCGGGTTAAGACCGACCGCCCGCAGCTCGTAGCCCTGCTTCGTCCGCCAGAGCAGGAAGTAGAAGACAATCGCGCCGATCAGTCCAATGAAGATTCCCCAGTCCATCCGGGCATTCTCAAGTGCCCGGGACAGCCAGCCAATGGACACGGAAGCCGACTCATGAATGAAGTACGACCGCTGCTGACCTGGCTCAAGGAGCAAAGCCCTCAGCAGGTAGTTGGACAGGTACAGCGCAATCCAGTTCAGCATGATGCTGGAGATAACCTCATTGACCCCCCGGCTGGCCTTTAGATAGCCGACAAGGGCCGCCCACAAACCGCCGAAGATAGCACCTACCAGAACCGCAAGCGGCGCATGAATGAACCACGGCAGCTGCAGCTTGATGCCAACAATGGCAGCACCGGTCATGCCCATAATGTACTGCCCGTCCGCCCCGATGTTAAACAAGCCCGCTCGGTAGGTAAACCCCACAGCAAGACCCGTAAAGAGAAGCGGTGTAATCGTCCGGATCGTTTCCCCGATATCGTAAGGGCTGCCGAACACCTTTCTAAACAACGCTTGATAAGCATCCACCGGGTTATAGCCCCCGAGCAGCATAATGACTGCGCCCGATAGCAGCCCCAGTACAATCGCTCCCAGCGGCACAAAGACAGATGAAGGGTTGAATATATTACGCCATTTGTCCATCTCTATCCCCTTCCTTCCGCATGCATCGTTTTGCCGGCCATCATCAGACCCAGCTTCTCTCCGTCCGTTTCGGCCGGATTTGCCTCACCCATAATCTGTCCGTCAAAGATGACAACCAGCTTGTCCGACAGATTGAACAGCTCGTCCAGCTCGAAGGATATCAGCAGGATAGCCTTTCCTTCGGCCTTGGCCTGAAGCAGCCGCTCATGTACGAAGGAGATAGCCCCTACATCAAGCCCCCTGGTTGGCTGCATGGCGATCAGCAGACGCGGGCCGCGCTCCAGCTCGCGGGCAATAATCGCCTTCTGCTGGTTGCCGCCTGACAGCGAGCGGGCCTTGTTCTGGACCGATGGCGTACGCACATCATATTCGCCGACGAGCTTCTCCGCATACCGCTCAACCGCCTTAGAATCAAGCAGAATTCCCCTGCCGAACGCATCATCACGGTAACTGCCGAGTACGATATTCTCGCTCACGGTAAAATCAAGCACGAGACCGTGCTTATGACGGTCCTCGGGGATATGGGCTATGCCCGCATCCATCAGATCGCGTGTCTGCCGGTTCGTCACATCCTGCCCGTTGAGCATAATGCGTCCTGACGTCGCCTTGCGGATGCCGGTCAGCACCTCAATCAGCTCGTGCTGTCCGTTACCGTCTACACCCGCCAAACCGACGATTTCACCTTCACGAATGGTCAGATTAATATTATCGAGCTGCTTCTTCTCCCGGCCTGTCCCTACCGTCAGCCCTTCGACAGACAGTACGACCTCTCCCGGTGCACGCTCCTTCTTAACCGGCACGAATGAGACGCTCCGGCCGACCATTTTCTCCGCCAGCTCCTCTTCATTGGTCTCAGCTGTGCGAAGCGTGTCCACCACCTTGCCTCTGCGGATAACGGTTACCGTATCGGAAACCTCCATAATCTCCGCCAGCTTATGGGTGATAAGGATGATCGACTTGCCTTCGGCCGTCAGATTCCGCAGAATCTGCATCAGCTCCCGGATCTCCTGAACCGTCAAAACCGCTGTCGGCTCGTCGAAGATGAGAATGTCTGCGCCCCGGTACAGTGTCTTCAGAATTTCTACCCGCTGCTGCATCCCGACCGTAATATCTTCAATCTTCGCCTTCGGATCAACCTTTAATCCGTATTGGTCGGAGATTTGTCTGACCTTATCGTGCGCGGTCCGGTAATCCAGCGATACACCCTTGACCGGCTCGGCGCCCAGCATAATATTCTCGGCCACGGTAAACGGCTGAACCAGCTTGAAATGCTGATGGACCATGCCGATTCCAAGCGAGATTGCCCTGCCGGGTCCGTCTATAACAGCCTTCCTGCCGCGGATATGAATCTCGCCTTCGTCGGGCTGGTAAAGACCGAACAATATGCTCATGAGGGTTGATTTGCCTGCACCGTTCTCTCCGAGAAGCGCATGGATCTCTCCCTTGCGCAGCTTCAGATCGATACTGTCGTTGGCAACAATACCCGGAAATCGTTTGGTTATCCCCTTCAGCTCAACGATGACTTCCGGCTCTCCCATCATCATTTCCCCTCTCATCGATAGTAACAGGCCATTTTCTTCACCAAAACAGGGACAAGGCTGCAACGGCCTTGTCCCTGCTGGTAACCGGTCCTGATGATTATTCTGTCGGTACCGTAATTTCACCGTTTATAATCTTTTGTTTGAACTCTTCAACCTGCTGCAGCACTTCATCTGTCAGGTTCTTGTTCGTCTCAGGCAGACCTACGCCGTCCTCTTTCAGACCCAGAACGGTTACTTCTCCACCCTTGAATTGACCGGCAATCAGGTCATTGGACACACGGAGTACAGCCTGGTCAACCTTCTTGATCATCGATGTCAGCGTCACATCATCGCCATGCTCAAGCGCCTGATCCTTATCCACCCCAATTACCCAAACCTTCTTGCCTGACTTTGAGCGGTCTTTCGCTTCACTGAACACGCCGTTGCCGCTGCCGCCAGCCGCGTGGAAGATGATGTCTGCGCCATCGTTATAGAACGTGGAAGCAGCCATCTTCGCCTGGTCCGGCTTATTGAAGTCACCTACATAGTTTACAAGAACTGTGGCATCCGGGTTAGCTGCTGCTACGCCTGCTTTAAATCCAGCTTCGAATTTCTTGATAACCGGCATTTCCATACCGCCTACGAAGCCAACCTTGTTCGTCTCTGTCATCAGACCAGCCACAACACCCACCAGGAACGAGCCTTCATGCTCAGCGAAGGTTACTGATTCAACGTTCGGCAGATCAACTACTGTATCAATTACCGCGATTTTGGCATCCGGGTTCTGTTCCGCTACCGTCTTAGCCGCGTCCTCGAAGAGGAAACCGATACCCCAAGTCAGATCATAGCCGTCCTTGATGAACTGGTTCATGTTCGGGATCAGGTCCGCATCGGTCTTACTTTCCAGATACTTCACTTTCGCGCCAGTATCACTCTCCAGCTGCTGGAGAGCTTCCCATGCCGTCTGGTTGAAGGACTTGTCATTCACGCCGCCGCGGTCGGTAACCATGCCGATGCGGAAGTCTTTACCGGCATTTGTGCCTTCTTGCGCATTCCCAGCTCCGTTGTTCGCGCCTGCGTTCTCCCCGGCTTGGGTGTTGCCGCCATTACCGCCGGTGCTGCCGCCGCCGCAAGCCGACAATACCAGGATAACGGCCAGCAGTGCGGATACTACGAAACTGCTCTTCTTCAAGTTCTTCATGATCTAATCTCTCCCCTTGGACATTAATGTGCCGCTATGTGAACATTTCATGGTGAACCAGGTCTCAGGCTTGCTTCATTAAATCGGTAATATACGTATAGAATGCCTCAGCCTCGACATCATATACAAGTCTTACAGGCCTTCCATCCGGAGTCTTCTCCGTCCGCCCCTGCTCGAAGCCCTCTGTCCGCACTGTACAGTGAACGGTTTCCGTCTTCACCAGGTCCGGTCTGCCCACATACGCTGTTGTCAGGACATCCCACAGATAATACGTGGAATTGGTCTCCTTGAACATAAGCGGCGGCACCGTCGCATAGCATTGGCCCACAAAGTCGATGCCCTCGTGGCGTCTCATCTCCGACCATTTTTGCCGGATGGCAGGTGTCAGAGGAACTTTATTCGTGCTCTCCAGTGCCACCATGTCGATCGCAATTCCGCTGTCCCATACCCGCTTAACCGCCTCGGGGTCCCAATAAGCATTCCATTCAGCTGTGCCGTCATGCTCTGGTTCTTCCACATTGCCATCGGGCAGGAAGGTTCCGCCCATCCAGACGAGTTTCTCGATCTTCTCTTCAATAGACGGGTCTTCATCAAGCGCCCGCGCCAGGTCTGTCAGCGGTCCAGTAAACAGGAGCACGGTCTTCTCATCGGTAGCACGAAGCGTGCGGATGATATGCAGGTGGGCAGGAATATCGGCAAGCGGAGCCTTGATGGAACCCGATTCATTCAGGATCGGCAGCGCGTCCACATAATAAGAGTTAATTCGCCACGATGCCGGGAATGGATTCTTGCCTCTCGAATTCGATTTGGCCACCTCCGGCGCGCTGCGCCCGAAACGGTCAATGATTTTGCGGCTGGCTGATACGGAGGGCTCCAGGTAGCCATCCGCCGGGACGACGGAAACACCCGTCACCTCAACGTTGTCCATCTGCAGCAGCAGCAGCAGGGAGACGAGATCATCATTGTTGCCATCATGGTTGAAGTACACCTTCATCATTTGTCTCTGCATCCTTTGTTAGGTTCTTGTCACGCTGTAAATCCGAACTATTCTGCACGGCAATTGTTTTAATATAACGTAAATATTATAACTTTCCTGACATTTGTTCAAGTCTTCCTGAAAATTGTTTGTTTATTCACACAAGTTGCATAACTATTATTGGGCCTGAGCCACAAACGAATCGTATCCCTATTCATAAACCATGTCAAGTATAGTAACACTGTTATAGAATTCTGAAGGTTCAGCAAATTGACAGCCCCTGCAGCAATCGCTATATTGGGATAAAATATCCCGATTCCGCTTATTTTAATCGGAAACGCTTACGATTTGTTCAAGCGGGCTTGAAAGGAGTTTCACTTATGGACTTGATCCGGAAGATGCCCAAGATCGATCTTCACCTGCATCTGGACGGCTGCGTTAAGCCTTCTACTCTGCTTGAGCTGGCGGCTGCCCAGCACCGGATACTGCCCGCACCCGATGCACCCGGTCTGCTGCCCTATATGCAGGTCGAAGAAGAATGCCGCAGCCTGACCGAGTATCTGCAAAAGTTTGATTTTGTTCTGCCTTACCTGCAGAATGGCGAAGCGCTGGAACGGGTCGCCTACGAAGTCACAGAGCAGGCTGCTGCCGACAATGTCTGCTACGTGGAATGCCGCTTCGCTCCGATGCTTCACACCTTGGAAGGGCTGAGTGCAGCCGATGCGGTCGGGCACGTCGTTCAGGGCTTGCAGCGCGGCGAGCGGGACTTCGGCGTCAAAGCAAGAGCCATCGTCATCTGCCTGCGCAGCCACGATGAGTCCGCCAACCGCGAAGCGCTGGCAGCAGCTGTCCGTTATGCCGGAAGCGGCGTAGCCGCAGTTGACCTCGCAGGCGATGAAGCCTCCTTCCCGCCAAGCCTGTTCCGCAGCCTGTTCGAGGATGCCCGCCGCAGCGGCCTTCCCGTCACCATTCATGCCGGCGAAGCAGCCGGGCCGGAGAATGTGGAGGAAGCGGTTATGCGGCTCGGAGCCGTCCGGATCGGACACGGTGTTCGCGCCAGAGAGGACGAGGCCGTCATCGCGATGCTGAAGGACCAGCGCATCCCGCTGGAGATGTGCCCCGTCAGCAATCTGCAGACCAAGGCTGTGTCCAGCTGGAATGACTACCCCATCCGACAGTATATGGAGCAGGGACTGCTTGTCACCGTCAATACCGACAACCCGACGGTATCCGGTACGACCATGTCCAAGGAATTCAGCATGCTGAGCAAGCATTTCGGCTTTACCGCCGAAGAGCTCGTCCGGCTGGTTGCCAACAGTATAGAAGCGGCCTTTCTTGAGCCAGCCGAGAAGGAAGAGCTCCGGCAGACCGTTGCCGGGCACATGGCGGCGCTTGGACTCTCGCTTCCTGGTTAATTGTACCTCAACTGCTTGGGAGGATTGAATACGCTGCTTGCTCTGTAGGTTACATTTAAGTGCATATATTCCAGCATTACCCTACCAGGTCTGAAGCTTAACATCCTCTCGCAGTTTGCAAGGCTGCCTCAACCTGCCCCAAATCACCTTGGCCTTACAGCCGCCATCTTGCATAATGTAGAAATTGGCCTGCGATACTGTTTGTTCCATACCGGAACTGCAGTTCACAGGCCGTTACTTTATTGGCGGGCTGCACCCTGGCTTCCAAAATAGTAAATCCGCTTATAACGAGGAAAGGTTCGCGAGGTGGAAATATGCGGACCTGACTCGACACTGCACGCTAATGAATCTCACACACGCTAAAGCCGCAAATTCAAAGCTTGCCGGGCTGTAACGAAACTGGCAAACCTTAATAGGCAAACTTGTGCCAAATTCCCTGGTTTATTGGGACATTAGCGACGCTGAGATTCATTACAGAATAGAATCGGCCTTTCTGAGGCTAATAGCGATCGTGAGATTCGTAAGAATCAAACATGGCCTGATGGCCACCGCCGCCACATACGAAAAGGGTCAAGCTTCTATTTCGCCTTGGAACGGTTTCCATTTCCCAAGAAATAAAGAAGGGCCATCCCTTATGGGACAGCCCCTTCTCGTACCCTTCTCGTACCCTTCTCGCTCTCAAAGATCAGCCGGCATTAAGGCATCACGGCAGCTGGCGCTGCCGGCGCCACATTTTCCACAGCAGCCACCTTCTCACCCTGCTGAAGCTGATACATCTGGAAGTACTTGCCCTTCTTCTGAATCAGCTCTTCATGATTTCCGCGCTCCACAATCTCACCGCGGTCGAGTACCAGAATCAGGTCCGCGTTCTTAATGGTAGACAGGCGGTGCGCAATAATGAACGTTGTCCTGCCCTTCTTCACAACCTCCAGCGCATCCTGAATCAGTGCTTCCGTCTCCGTATCAATATTGGAGGTCGCCTCATCGAGGATCAGAATCGCCGGATCGAACGCAAGCGCCCGTGCGAAGGAGATCAGCTGGCGCTGACCGGCCGATAGCGTGCTGCCCTTCTCCAGGACCGGCTCATCAATGCCGCTTGGCAGGTGGCGAAGCGCACGGTCTGCGCCGACATCGGCAAGCGCCTTCTCGATCCGCTCCCGCGTAATCGACGGGTCGTTCATCGAGACGTTCGTCGCGATGGTTCCCGTGAACAGGAACGGGTCCTGCAGCACAATGCCCATATGCTCGCGCATCGACTGCCTCGGCATCGTCCGGGTATCTACGCCGTCAATTGTAATCCGTCCCTTGTTCACATCATAGAACCGGAACAGCAGGTTGATGATCGAGCTCTTGCCCGATCCCGTGTGACCGATCAAGGCGACCGTCTGACCCTGCTTCGCTTCAAAGTTAATGCCCTTGAGCACATTCTCGTTATCCTTATAGGCGAACCACACATCCTCGAACGCCACATTGCCTTTATAGCGAGGCAGCTTCTTATCCGACACATCCTCGCCCTCTTCATCCAGCAGGACAAAGACCCGCTCCGCCGATACAAGGGCCGTCTCCATGTTTGGCAGTTGGTTGACGATGTTGACGATTGGATTGAACAGCCGGTTCAGGTAGTCAACGAAGGCATACAGGACACCCAGCGACACGACACCTTCAGGTCCGGTAACCGCCGGCCCGCCGAAATACCAGATAAGTGCCACATAGGCTATGTTCCGGATAACGCCGACCAGGTTATGGCCCGTCAGGGAGTTAAGGCTCAGCAGCTTGTTCTTGTACGTGAAATTCCGCTCATTGTATTCCTCAAATTCCTGCTCCATCTTCTTCTCTTTGCGGAAGGCGCGGATGATGGACATCCCCTGGATGGACTCGTTAATGCGGCCGTTAATCTCGCTCAGCGTCGACCGGATGATCCGGTTGTAGCGCTTCGCTATTTTACCGTACAAGTAGATCCAGACCAGCAGAACCGGTACGATGAACAGGCAGATCGCCGCCAGCTGCACATCCAGGAAGAACAGAGCACCGAAGATGCCCGCCATATAGATCGTACCGGTAAAAAAGTTCGCCAGCACCGTGACATAAAGCTCACGGATGGACTCTGTGTCATTCGTGATCCGCGAGACAACCTTGCCCGCCGGCAAATTATCGAAATAACGAACCGGCAGCCGGTTTACCTGGCCGAACACATCCGTACGCATCCGGCGTATGATCCGGTTGGCCGTCGCCTGCAGCATATACCGCTGCCCGTAAGCGAACACCGCCGACAGCAGGATGAGGGCAAAATAGAACCAGCACAGCTGCAGCAGTCCGCCAAGCTCGGGACGGAAGAAGCCGTAGAGCTCACTTGTGGACAGCTCCTCCGCCGGGTAGACCGCCCGCTCTTCTCCTCTTGTGATCAGCAGGGTTCCATTATCCTGTAGGGTACGGGAGCCGTCAAAGGCAACAGCCTGCGGAACGAACACATACTCGCGTCCGGCCTGCAGCACCCTGACCTCCCCGCCCCTCTCTTCCTGTGGCTCGAAGTGGTCCTGCCGTTTATAATAGGCTCCTTCATATTCCACGGCGTACTTGCTGCCCGCCTCAGCGCCGTACCAAGGCTGCTCGATGCCGGAGATATGCACATCAATAATCCGCTTGGCAATCAGCGGACCCGCCAGCTCGGTGCCTACCGAGACAGCAAGCATCAGCATCGCGGCGATCAGCGGCGCCTTGAACTGCAGCGCGTAGCGGAACAGCCGCAGGGCCGCCGCCGACTTGCCTCTGCTGCCCCGGTCAATATCCAAATCATATTGATCCAACTCATTTTCCATACTCACTTGCTATTCACCTGCCCTCGGTTACTTCTTCCGCCTCTTCAATCTGTTGGCGTTCATACTGCTCTCTGTACCAGCCGCCTTGCTCCATCAGCATCTCATGGGTCCCCTGCTCGATGACTTCACCCTCATCCAGCACAATGATCCAGTCCGCATGCTGGACAGCTGACAGCCTGTGGGTCGTGATCAGTGTCGTCTTGCCCTGACGCGTGCTGCGGATGTTCTCGATGATCTCCGCCTCCGTCCGCGCATCAACCGCGGACATGGCATCATCCAGCAGCAGAATCTCCGGCTCGGCAATCAGCGCCCGCGCAATGGATACACGCTGCTTCTGGCCGCCTGACAGCGCGACACCCTTCTCGCCCACCATCGTCTCAAGACCGCCTGGCAGGAAGCGCAGGTCCTTCTTGAAGGCCGAAGCCTCCATCGCCTGATTCAGCACCACGTCATCCGCTTCATCTCGGGCAAACTGTATATTATTGCGTACGCTCCGGGAGAACAGGAACTGCTCCTGCGGCACATAACCGTACCAGGACTTCAGCTGATCCATGCTGATCCGCTCGATTGGCACACCCGAAACCGAGATCGTCCCTTCGCCATGCGGATACTCGCGCAGCAGCTGCTTAATCAGAGTGGACTTGCCGCTTCCCGTCCGGCCGACAATGCCGAGTGTCTGGCCGCTCTTCAGCGTGAAGCTGACCTTCTTCAGATTATCAACCGACGAAGACGGATAACGGAACGTTACGTTGTCGAAGGTAATATCAGTAGGACGCGCCACCGCTGTTGTGTCTTCCGGGTCCGGAACATCAGGCTTGTAGCCCAGGGTCTCGTTCACCCGGTCGATGGAGGCATTCCCCCGCTGCATGACGTTAATCAGCTCGCCGATTGCGAACATCGGCCAGATGAGCATGCCGAGATACACGTTGAAAGCAACCAGGCCGCCGATGGTCATTTCGTTGTGATAGACCAGGTAAGCGCCGTAGCCAAGACCAATCAGATAACTGGCGCCCACCAGAATCTTGATTGTCGGCTCGAACAGGGCGTCGATCTTGACGACCGCGATATTTTTGTCCAGCACATCCTGGGTGATCCGGTCGAACTGTCTCTCAACCGCCCGCTCCTGGACGTAGGCACGGGTTACACGCACACCAGACACCGTCTCCAGCACATCGTCATTCATGACGCCGAACGCATCCTGGGCGGCTGTGAACCGCTTATGGATCCAGTCGCCGTATTTGCTGACGAGCAGCGCCATGATCGGCAGCGGCAGAATCGCCGCCAGCGTCAGCTTCCACGACACGAATACGGTCATCGTAATAAGCAGCGTACCCATCCACAGCGTGGAGTCGATCAGCGTCATCATGCCAAAGCCAGCTGTCATGGAGACCGCCTGCAGATCATTGGTCGCGCGCGCCATCAAGTCTCCTGTCCGGCTCCGCTCATAGAAGGTTGGCGTCATCTTCATGAAGTGACGCATCAGCTTCGAACGCATCATCCGCTCAACAACCATCGAGCCGCCGAACAGCTTATACATCCAGAAGTATGTCACAATGTAAGCCCCCGCCGTAATAAGGGCCAGCTGCACCAGCGTCATGGTCAGGCTGCTCCAAGTCATCGTGCCAAGCTGAATGGCGTCAATCGAGCTGCCCACCATCATGGGGGGCAGAATTTCCAGTATGCCGCTGATGACCATCAGAATGACGGCTATTATGTATCGTTTCTTCTCCAGTTGAAAGAACCAGCCAAGCTTGCCTATAACCGACAGCATGAGAATTTACTCCTCTCTCTTTACCAAATATCTATATGAACTGGCGGGAATGGCTGCCCTCACCTCCGGGAACAGCCCTCCACGCAAAGAGATAACCGCTTAACTGATCTATGCGATACCCCTCCAAAATAAAACAAGCACACCGCCCGAAAGCGGTGTGCTTATCATGCCCAGCCCGGCTGCGAGGAACGCCGAAGCCCGGGGCATTAAAAAAAGCGCACGCCACGAGGATTCGCGGCCTGCGCCTTGTATATGACAAGGTTAACGGGTATTAACCGATCCGGTTATCCGTTTGTGCAAGGAGGCCACGAGTTGATCTATGCGGTTGTACGGTGCCAGGACGATGATTCAGCATAACTTCCATTCCGTTAGTAATACGCATGTTCGGGTCGCTCCTTTCGATTGGTTTTGGTTACATAGGGTAAGTTACCATGATCTGCAAAACGAGTCAATCCTAAATTTTGTAAATGTTTATGAAAACGGGCTCCTTCCACATCCTAAGTCCGGTATTCTCAGCTGTCAACAACCTTCTCCCAAGGTACGCGGAAAGCCCTTCCCCACTGCCATATGTTCAACATGATCAGGAGGATTGCATAGAGCGGCAGACCGTAAGGAATTAGCGATGCGCCGAAATGCGCAGCTCCAAACACCGGAGTCACAAAGAAGAGCAGCACGGCTACCCAGTTGTCGTTTTGCTTCATGGCATCAAATGGCTGCGAGAACGGCAGGGACTTGGGAAGCACCCAGAAGCATACCGTCATATACAGCAGCAGCCCCAGCAGGATGATGAGCAGGTGCAGCGCAATATCGACCCCGAAGATCAAGATAAAAATCGCGGACTCCAGCAGATAGATCGGCAGGAATAGATACACCGCGAAGGCCAGCATCGAACCCCGGAAGACAGGCTCTGTGTGGCGCAGGGGTAACGTCTTGTAGATCCAGGCCCCCTTGTATGCCCCCGAATACTTCAGCATAAGCAGCACGGTAGAGACAATAATCCCGATCATATAGAGCGCATAAAACCAGCTGCCCTGGCTGATTTCCGACCAATTGCTCACACGGAGACTCGGCAGCAGGAAGAGGAACGGCAGAATCAGCGAGAAGCCCAGCGCCGGGTACACCTTCAGCTTGAAATCCCGTTCATGGCGCATCATCTCTGCGGCGAACCGGTACCACGTTCTCTCCTCCCCGCTTCTGCACAGCAGCCGGCCCAGCCACTGCCCAAGCGGTATGCCGCGCCGCTTGCGCCCTTTCCCTGCATCCTTCTCTGTAAGCTTGGCGAGATAGCGCTCGAACGACTCCTGAAGCCGCAGATAGACAAGGAAGGCGGCAAGAGGAACCACAATGGACAGCACAGCCAGCAGGATCAGAAGGCTGCCCCCGCCTGCACCTGCCAGCAGCTCAAACGGGGCGGCAAACCACAGCGGCACAATCAGCACATGCCACCACTGCAGCTCAAAGCCGCCAAAATCAAGGTAGTTGAAGGAATTGACCGTCAACTGATAACCAAGCATGACACCCGCCGACATGATGATTTGCACGTAGTTGATGAGATCCTTCAGCTTCTCGCCATCCATATATTTCAGCACCAGCAGATACAGCAGCGTGGTAGCCACCAAAACCAGCAGCATGAAGAGAACCGTCTCCAGAATGAACAGCAGTGCCATTGCCGGGCCCATTTTGAACAGAATAGTACCTAAAACACCTGCACTGAGCACTCCAGTCAGCATCGTCAAATACAGCATCGCATGAACCGATTTGGCCATCTGAATCGTCTTGCGCGTCACCGGCTTCGGATGCAGGATATGATGATCCCGCACATCCAGTACAACAGATGAGAAGTCCGAGATGACCGCTGTTACCACGAAGAACATAAGAAATGCGTAGATGAAGCCCATCTGAACAATCGGAGAGCCGCCCATCAGCAGGAAAAGGATCATCACCAGCCCCATTAGACCGTACAGCCACAAGCTCTTGCCAAAATGATTGGACTCTTCCTCGGCCGCGCGGTCCCGGTTCTTGCTCATCTGGGCCAGTACCGTGGGCACCCGGCGGCGGTCCATCGTCAGCTTAACCTGCAGCATCCTGCGCATGACGGGGTAATCGGCGCCCCTGCGCTCAAACCAGCCGCTGAAGCGGTCCAGCAGCTTCAAGACCTTAAATTCCCGCATCTCACGAGTCCTCCCGTACAACAGAGACGAACTGCTCGGCAAGCTGCCTGTGATTATTCAAACCAGTCAGACGGTTGAAGATGCCTTCCAGCGTGCCTTCCTCGCTTCTCTCCTTCAGCTCCTCGAAGGAGCCGTCAGCAATGATCCTGCCCTCGTCGATCAGAATGATCCGGCTGCTGATCTTCTCCACCACCTCCATGATGTGCGAGGAGTAGAAGATCGTCCTGCCCTGCAGCGCCAGCTGGCTCATAATCTCTTTCACGATCATGACACTGTTCGCATCCAGGCCGCTGAGCGGCTCATCGAGAAACAGCAC
The DNA here is from genome assembly GCF_003233845.1 of Paenibacillus sambharensis. GTDB lineage: Bacteria > Bacillota > Bacilli > Paenibacillales > Paenibacillaceae > Paenibacillus_I > Paenibacillus_I sambharensis. Next base: position 184,230 of record NZ_QKRB01000010.1, on the reverse strand, counting down.
ATCCGGATCATGGAGCATGCTGGAGATCAGCAGCACCTTCTGGCGCATCCCCTTGGAGAACGAGGCTATGCGTGCATCATATACCCGGCCAAGACCCAGCATATCCATCAGCCTGCGCGCCTTGTAATCGGCGTCATCGCTCTTCAGGCCGTAGAGCTCGCCGATAAATGTCAAATATTCCGAAGCCGTCAGATTATCATAGAGCTCGGCGGTTTCGGGCACATAACCAATCCGGCTCTTATAGCCGGGATCACCGTCCGCGATATCGCGTCCGAACAGCTTAACCTCGCCGGCATAGCCCGTAACGAGTCCCAGCATGATTTTCACCGTTGTACTCTTGCCGGCCCCGTTCGGTCCGATATAGCCGATGATCTGTCCCGGGTAAGCCTCCAGGTCGATGCCCTGAAGCACATACCGGTCACTGTATTTCATCCGTAAATCCTGAATCTGTATGACAGCTTCCTGTCTCTCCATTGCAATGCACACCTCACTTTGAACAATTAAGGGATGATAAGAACAACTTTCCAGCACCTCCCAACCGGGCGCGCCTATACTATACCATTATTTTACTTAACTAGAGAATGAAAGTTAGATGGCACGCACAACAATAAGACTGCCGGCGAACCGGCAGCCTCTGTTAATCCTGGTGAATGCGACTCGTTTAGCCGCCCATACTGCGGCCCTTGGACGCGGATATCCTGGCCTTCCTTGCCTGAACAAGCATCAGGCACATGGCTGCTGCGAATGCAGCCGCTACCAGAACCATCGGTGCTCTAGGGTCAAGCCGGTAGCTCCAGCCGCCGATGATGCCGCTCGGTGAGATGATGAGCAGAATCAGTACAGAGAGAATCGAGAAGACCTTGGCCCGCTGCTCGTCATCTATCGCATTGGCGACTTCCGCCTCCAGGATAGGCGAGCAGATCATCGTACCGACGGCGGCCAGCACCGTGCTGAGCCCAATCCATACCAGCCCGTCAGCAGGCGCGGCGGCCAGCAGCACATTCGATACGAGCGATACGGCGAACCCCCAGAACATGGCCCTTGAGGCGAAGCGCTCGGGAATCCGCGGCATAATCAGCCACATCGTCAGCAGCATGAACACCGAGGATATGGCGGGCACCAGCGAGATCAGCCCGCTGTCCAGCTGCAGATAATCAGCCAGATACAAGGACAGGTAGGTGCCCTTGAGAGTCATTTGGAAGTTGAACAAAATATAAACGCCGAAGATGAGCATCAGCGCCGGATTGGCCAGCACACTCCGAATGGCGCTGCCGTAGCCGGCGAGATTCTCCTTCCATCCAACCTGGCTGGTCTCCCTGATTTTGCGCAGGCCCATCTCGGTCTCATGCGTCGTCAGGTGCCGGCCGATAAACTGCAAAGTCATCAGCACACAAGCCAGAACATACATGATGCGCATGCCCGGTACAAGCGAGTAATGCAGCACGATCAGACCGCCAAGCGGCGCGAACAGCCCCCCGACCACACTGATGAACTGCAGGATGGTAAACACGTAGGTACGGTCCTTCGGATTCGTGTCCTCCACGAGCAGACAGTAAAAGGCGGTATGAGGCACACGTTGAAAGCCGTTAACGAGCGCAGCCGCCAGGAAGAACCAGAAATTCTGCGAAACCGCCCACAAGAGGGTGCCGAACGTCCAGCTCAGAATATCGAAATACAGCAATGCCTTCTTGCGGCCCATACGGTCCGTCAAATAACCGCTTAGGAATGACGAGAACACCTGGACAATCAGGCTGATCGTCGTGATCCAGCCGATTGCCACCTCGCTGAGCCCCAGCTCATACATATAGATCGTGGCATACACCGTAAACATGCTGTAGGGAATCAGGAACAGCGGCTCAAACGCCAGACATCCCCTGCTGTTTCCCTGCAGCCGCGCAAACCATGGCCTGGCCATACATGTTCCTCCATCTCTCTATCGTGAAAAAAGAGCCCCTCTTAAGGGGCTCGGCGCCATATCAGCCGGCACTTGCCGCCTGTATCCTGTGACCATGTCCATAAAGCGCATTCCGTCATTATCCCGTGACCCTTATGTCACTGAAGTCAATCTCCTGAAACCTTGCAACTTCCTTCTTCCATCTCTCTTCCACGAATGCCACATGATCCGGATCCGCGTTGTATGCCTCATACGCAGCACGGTCCGCAAATTCCATCGAGAACCCGTAATCGTAATCGCACTTGGGACTAATCTGACGCAGCACCTCGAAATGCTCAACCGTTGGGATGGCACTCAGCAGACGCTGACCGTCCGCCAGAAAGGTCTCCGTCTCAGCGGCATCCGGTCCATGATGCAGCGAGAAGACAACCATATGCCGCAGCCTGTTCCCCTCCATTCTTACACCCCCCTTCCTTATACCCGTATTCTTCCTAGTCTCTCAACTGGTCTCTTAGTAAGCCTGCCAGCTCGCCTGCCAGCAGCCGGATAAATGCGGGGTCGGCCAGCGACTCCTTAGGATGAGCTGGCGTCAGACAGCTGACTTTGCCCTGCCCGTAGCCATGCCGCCAGCCCGCCTCCGAGCGACCGTCAGCCGAGACGGCCACCAGCCACACCTTAGTGGCCTGTGCATCACACCAGACAAAATAATGCTCGTCCCACAGCTCCGCCAGCACTTTCCCGCTGTCAGCCTGCTGAGGACTGTCCGCCTCTATGTACGTGACCATCTTCATATCCGGATGATGTTCAAAATACCCCCGCAGCATGCGGACATACTCACCCTCCGGGTCATAGCCCGCCATGCCGGAATGCCAGGCCAGCCAGCTCCCGCCCCCGCGGACATAATCCGTGATGGCCTCGGCTGTTTCCGGTGTCATCCAAGTTCTCACCGCTTCATCCAGCGGATTGATCCGGTCTTCCTTGTACATTACGACAGCGTCCGGGTTATCAGACAGGCGGCTCGCCAGCTGCTCAGCGGGTACAATCTCGATCTCAATTGCAGTCTGCAGAAGCGGCTCCGCTTCCCTCACCGCAAGCCGCAGCGCCTCCCCGCTCACCGCGGGGTCATGCCAATGATCCCCCAATACCGCAATAATCCGTTTCCTCATGCCTGTTCGCTCCCCTCTTACCATGGAAGGAGGTTGCCCTCATAGTCCATGTATATTGGTCCGTCCAATTCATGCGCCCGCAGCGTCTGCTTCAAAATGCCCTTCGCCGAGTCTTCCGCCTCCACTGCAGCATGCTCGTTAAATTTGCCCAGCATGTAAGAACGCACGTAGCCGGGATGAAACGCCAGCACCTTGATGCCGTATTCCTTCAAATGCTCCTGCAGCATAACCGACTGCATATTAACAGCCGTCTTGGACATCGAGTAGCCGAACTCCTGCTTGCGGTAATTGTTCGCTATGCTGCCCGACTCAGAGGAGATGTTCACCAGACGCTTATCCTCTCCCTTCACCAGCAGGTCAACAACCGAGTGCGTCACCCGGAGCGGGCCAAGCGTGTTCGTGTCATAGAGCTTCATCATGTCGCCGAAATGGAGCTCACCGAAAATATCACCGGACCGGTCCTTAAAGATCGCGGCGTTGTTAATGAGAAGGTCAAGCCGGTCCGTGTTCTTCCTGATCGCGGCAGCGGCTTCCTGCACAGACGTCTCACTGGTGACATCAAGCGGCAGAATGTGAAGGCGGTCCGTCTGCCCGGCCAGCTCATCCAGCTCCGGCCAGTCATTCATATACCGTCCGGCAAATACGGTATACCCACGGTCCAGCAGCTGCCTCGCCAGTCCGAGCCCCAGTCCCCTGTCGCATCCCGTTATATATGACGTCTTGTTCGTCATGCTGTCCTCACCCTTCTTCGCTATGTACTCGATATAACTCCTATTACCCGTTTAACCCGTTTCGGGAATGCCCAAGCATGAACCTCTGCCGGTATTCCCGCGGGGTAATGCCTTCCCACCTTCCGAAGCAGGAGGTGAAATAGGCAGCCTGCTGAAAGCCCACATCCTGCCCGATCTGGCTGACCGGCAGGTCGGTCTGGAGCAGCAGCTTCTTGGCCTGCTCAAGCCGGTACCTCATCAGGTATTCCATCGGGGAGCATCCGAATTGTTTTTGCATGCACCTCGCGATGTACACGGGATGAAAGTTCAGCGCTTCACCGACGCTGCGGATAGAGATTCGCTCCCTGTAGTGCAGGCGGAGGTACGATGCCGCCTGATCGGCGATATCTGCGCCTGGACGCGGGATTTTATCGGCCATGGATGCCTCCAGCTGCATCAGCACTTCCTGGAACAGCATTTGCTGTTTCCATTTGACCGCGCCCAGATGGGAATCTCGTTCCAGCTCGTTTAGCTGGCGGAGCAGCTCGTACATTTTGCCCGCATTTAGCAGCCGGGTAAACTGGGGGATACGGATATCGAACGCCGCCACTCTCGGATGATGATCGGCAGCCCCGCCGTCTTCGCCAGCCTGAGGCTCCTCCAGTCTTGAAGCACCTTCCGCATCGCTTAAGACATCCCAGACGCCTGCCGTCTGAAAATGCAGGTAGTAGCTTCCGGTTATCTCCCTGCAGCCTTGTGCCGGGTAATGATGGGAATCCGGCCGGAGAATAAGCGCATGCCCTTCCGCCAGCTCGTACCGCCGGTCTTCTTCTCCAATATAGAGACAGCCCTGATCAACCACGAGCAGATCAAATTCGCCAAGCGCATACCGGTCAGGGTGCCCCCGTCCCGGCGCGGTCAGGCAGTGGCCGCTGCAGATATAATAAGGCATGGGGAGCGCATGAAATCGAATCACCGGCATAAGCAGTGCCTCCGCTTCTCTAACTTATTGTTATGGTTAACCCTGGACCTGCCGCTTTCCTTCCAGAAGCGCTATACAAGTTTAGATTCTGATAAAACTGGTTGTGCTTCTGATACATTGAACTCAGTATAGCACCTATAATCAATAGCGAATGCACTTTTTGCCTGCTGGCACAAGACGTCCCTCACAAGTTTAGGCTGTAACAGTCCACCATGCTAATTATCACTAAAGGAGGCACCTGTATGGTTGAGCCATTCACTTACCGACCTGCTGCGGTTAACCAGCTGGGCTATCCTTCTGGGTCCCGTAAGAACGCCGTCTTTAACGGCTACGAGGGAAGCTTTGAGATCATCGACCTGACATCAGGTCAAACCGTATTTACAGGCCATACCGGAGTACCGGCCAAGGATCCATCCACAGGAGCAAACGTATGTAAAGGTGATTTTACCGCTCTGACCGCTTCCGGCAGCTACCGGATTGAACATAACGGCCGGCAGCTGTCTGGTCCGTTCACCATTTCCGGCCGCCCTTACGATACTCTTCACGACGGGCTGCTGAAGGCGTTCTATTACTTCCGCTGCGGTACCGAGCTGACCGAAGAATACGCCGGTCCGTGGCATCATGCCGCCTGCCACCTGGCGGATGGCATTGTCTACGATCAGACGGAGCGCCGGCCGGACAGCCGGGGAGGCTGGCATGATGCGGGCGACTATGGCAAATACACGGGGCCTGGCGCGAAGGCGGTTGCCGACCTTCTGCTGGCCTATGAATTCTACCCGGATGCTTTCTCCCGCACGCTTCCGCTTCCTGAATCGGACGGGATCATGCCGGATGTTCTGCATGAGTGCCGCTGGGAGCTTGAGTTTCTGCTGAAAATGCAGGATCCGCTGACCGGAGGCGTGTTCCACAAGCTTACCACCTGCCATTTTCCCGGCATAGAAGTCATGCCCGAGGATGATCTGGCGGAGCTGTATTTCTCCCCGGTATCCGTGTCGGCCGCAGGCTGCTTTGCCGGCGTAATGGCTATGGCAGCCAGAGTTTATCAACCGTTTGATACGGCCTTTGCCGAGGTCTGCCTGAAGGCTGCCCGCCGTGCCTGGAGCTGGCTGGAGCAGCATCCGGACCTCCCGGGCTTCCGCAATCCTGCCGGTATTACGACCGGTGAATATAGCGATGAGGAGACCGATGATGAGCGCTATTGGGCCGCGGCGGAACTCTTCCGCACGACGGGCGAGAACCAGTTCCATCAGGTTTTCGCGGACTTGTCAGGCAAGGCTTTTCCGAAATACAGCCTGGGATGGGCGGACATGGGCGGCTACGGCACCATCGCTTACCTGCTGGCAGAAGAGGGCAGCACGGATGCAGAGCTTCGCGCCAGGCTGCTGGACGGTCTGCTGGAGGAAACGCGGACACTCTCGGAACGCGCAAACCAGGACGGTTACTTCATTTCTCTTGGACCCCAGGATTACATATGGGGCAGCAGCATGGTCGTCATGAATAACGCCATGCTGCTGCTTATAGCCGCACGGTTAGGTCCTGCGCCTGAGCTGGAACAGACGGCGCTTGACCATGTGCATTACCTTCTTGGGCGCAATATACTGGGCATCAGCTATGTCACAGGCTTTGGTGACCGGGCCGTCTGTCACCCCCATCACCGTCCTTCGGCAGGCGATTCGGTCGATGCCCCTGTTCCGGGACTTGTCTCAGGAGGACCCAATGCCGGATTGAATGACGATATATCCAGAGAGCTGCTGGCGGGAAAAGCTCCTGCTGCCTGCTTCATAGATCACGTGGAGAGCTACGCCACCAATGAAGTGACGATTTACTGGAATTCACCTGCTGTGTTTGTCGTCTCCCGCTGGGCGGGATAGCCGAAGAAGAACAGCAGAAGCAGCGGCCTCATCCGTTATGGAAGAGGCCGCTGCTTCATTTTCTGCCCTGGAGAGATGACTCTGCGTATAAATAACGGCTGCCATGCCCCATCCTAGAATGATGGGAGGTGATATCTATGGCACAGGACGTATTATGTGAGGTTAATTCCTGCAAGTATTGGGCTAACGGCAATAAATGCGCCGCTTCCTCCATTTATGTGGTCAGCCATCGCGGCAAGCAGGCGAGCCACTCCGAAGAAACCGACTGCAAAACCTTTGAGCCCAAAATCTAAACCGTAACCCAAAGGACCAGACCCCTATCTGGACCTTCATCATAAACAATGCTTCACCTTATAGTTCCGGGGCAGCCTGCAGGCTGCCCCTGTTGGTATTCCATTTCCTCTGAGCTGCTGTCTTAAGACCAGCTGCCCGCCTGCTTTCATTATACCCAAAGCTGATAATGATTATCACCGATTATCGATATCCCTTCCCAACCCATGGGTTGTATCGTCATGATACTGCGGCACAGCTGCATACAATGAATATGAAGTTTCATTCCGGAAGGAGCTGGCAGCTGTGCAAACACCGTCCGCCGTATTAAGCGATCCGTACGTATACCAAAGTTTACAGCCCTATACAGGGAAATGGGTGGCGCTGGATACGCCCAGGGGTTCGCTAAGAGGAGAGCTCAAGTCCGTCATGCCCGACCATATTGTTGTGCTGGTTGGACAGACGCCTTTCTTGGTCCGTATTCAGCAGATCATCTGGATCTATCCTTGCTGATTACCTGTACAGATGTCTCACGAAAGCCATTCTACGCGCAAGGAGTGAGAAACCGGTGTTCAAACGAATCAACAGGCTCCCCATCTATCTTCCGACACCCGATCACGGCGATGCCAACGCCGCTGCTGCCGTGCAGGAGCTGCTTGGCGGCAAATTCGGCGAAATGTCTACCCTTAATAATTACATGTACCAGTCGAACAATTTCCGCGCCAAGAAGAAGCTGAAGCCATTCTATGACCTTGTAGCCAGCATTACGGCCGAAGAATTCGGCCATGTTGAGCTCGTAACCAGTGCCATCAATCTGCTGACTCACGGCATAACCGTTCCATCTGCACCCGACTTGACCCCGCTTAGAACCGGTCTGGATGCGCGCAATACCTATCATTTCATCGCCACCGCCCAAAACGCCGTTCCCGGCGATTCCATGGGAAGGCCATGGAGCGGTGATAATGTGTTTAACAGCGGCAACCTTGTGCTGGATCTAATGCATAATCTATTCCTTGAAATCGGCGCACGCACGCACAAGATGCGTGTGTATGAGATGACCGACTCACCGGTTGCTCGGGAGATGATCGGTTATCTGCTCGTAAGAGGCGGCACCCATATTGTTGCCTATGCCAAGGCACTGGAGATTGCTACCGGCGTTGACTTGACCAAGATGCTTCCCGTACCTGATCTCAGCAACACCAGATTCGACTACGCCCGCAAATTCGAGGAGCAGGGGCTCGGCAATGTTCTCTACACCTGGAGCGACACCGACTTTCAGGATATCTCGCTGATCTGGAAGGGCGACCACCCGGAGAACGGACAGCAGCTGCGTGTCATTAACGGCTGCCCGGAAGGTGCGCCTGTTCCTGATCTGGAGGAGCTGCCCGAGGAGTTCGCGCCCGGCATATCCAAGGATGACTATACGATGATCGCGAAGCGCCTGCTCGCTCAGCTGTAAAGCCACTGCGCCATGGCCGTATAGACAGGGATCCCAAGCGCGAGATTTAGCGGAAACGTAATACCGAGTGCCAATCCGAGATAGACGGTAGGGCTGGCCTCGGGCACAGAGGACTTCAAGGCTGCCGGAGCAGCGATGTATGAGGCGCTGGCAGCCAGCACGCCCATCAGGGCTGCGCTGCCCATGGACAAGCCTGCCGCTTGGCCGATCAGAATGCCCAGAAGACCGTTGAACAGCGGCATGATAAGCGCAAAGCCGATCAGCTTGACGCCGATCTTCATCTTATGCAGCTGCTGTCCGCAGACGATGCCCATACTAAGCAGGAAAATCAGCAGAAACCCGCGGTACAGATCGATGAAGAGCGGCTTCACAACCGGCACAGCTTCCTGGCCGCCGATAAGGCCGACAATCAGGCTGCCTAGGAGCAGGATGACACTCTTCCCGGTCAGGCATTCCTTGATCGGCTCCCAGCTGAATTTATTAGATGGAATGGGCACGATGGAGGAATAGGCCGTAACGGCAGTCACTTGCTTCGCCGCCCCCTTGTCCTTCATAACGCGCAGCATGACGATAGAGACCAGCAGTGCCGGTATTTCCATCACCGCCATGATAGCACTCATATAGCTCGCATATTCAATTCCCGATTTCTCCAGAAAATCAACCGCTGCCCCGAATGTGACCACGCTCACCGATCCATAGGTGGCCGCCAGCGCGGCAGAATGATAGATATCTAGCTTGAACGCTTTACGCAGCACACCCAGAATGATTAAAGGGATGATGCTGCCAAGCAGAATCCCTGCCCAAAGCGGCTTAACGAGCACGGACAGCGGGTAGTTCGATAGCTCGATCCCCCCCTTGAGCCCGATCGCGATTAGCAGATAGATGCTCAGCGTCTCGGTGAGCCCTCCCGGAATTTTCAAATCCGATTTAATCAGCACCGCCAGCATGCCAAGCCCGAAGAACAGAACCGCTGGCGATCCCATGTTGCTCAGTACAATTTCCCACATCGTAAAACTCCTCCTTCGTTGTATGTGTTCATACGGGCATATCTGCGCACAAAAAAACCGGCAAACGTCCGGCTTCGCTCCGATAAGCGCCTGCCGAATATTTACCGGTTATCTTCAAGCCCACCGTATACCGGTGCTCCGATGATCTCCGCCTAAGCCTTCTTCGTCATTAATTCGTTCTCCAGATTGCCGTCCAGCATAAACACCATAACCCGCTCGCCTGAACGAGTTGATATATCGGTGAAGAACGACACCACTTGCTTGCCCGTCAAATCTCCAATCAATTGATACAGCTGGCCCGCCCCCGTCTCCACCAGCTCGGAACGGTTGCGTTTAACGGACAGCATGCCATCCTTCTCCGCTGCAAGCAGCTTCTCAGCAGGAGTGAGCACACCCTTCAGCATGACCACAATCATATTGCGTACGATGTCTGTCTTGACATCAACTGAACCCCTGCCCAGGAAATCACGTTCCCACTGGGTTAATGCTCTGCTGACCTCGGCCTCCATCATGCCCTTAGTCTTCATCACATCTCCCCCATTTCTCATCCCATTATACTGTTCAGCGCTTAATTGTCAATTCCTTAGATGGGTAAATTGTTAGATTTCTGTTTCGTTTAGAAAATCAGAAGGATTGTGTCATAATATGTCGAACAATTACGTTCACTATACTTAGGAGGCTTCCCAGATGAGCATTAAAAAAAATCAGCTTATGCTTTGGATGTCGGCTATCGTCCTTATTCTCTCTGTGCTTGCTCACTGGCTGGGGCGCGGTCTTCATCTTTTCCAAGAGGGCGGGCATATGGCCCATTCCGTCGCAAGCACGGATATTGCCAGCGAATTCTCGTTCTCGCTCCACGTCCTTCTTGCCATCCCCATCATCCTGTATATTGCGGCGCTTGTCTGCTACCGGCTGCAGGGGGATCATCCCTTCATCCCTCATCTGATAACATTGGCGCTGACGATGGGCAGCATGTCAATCATCGCCGGTTCTGGCGGAAGAGTTGAATTCCACTTCTCCATCTTCATGGTTGTGGCTATGCTCGCTTATTACGAGAAGCTTTCACTCATTATCACGATGACTCTGCTGTTTGCCCTGCAGCATCTGGCAGGATGGCTGCTGATTCCCGAACTGGTCTTCGGCACGACGGAATATTCGTTTACCATGGTACTGATGCACGCCATCTTCCTGGTACTCACGTCAGGCGCTACCGCCTGGCAGGTTGTCTCCAGCAGACGAATCAAGCAGAAGATGGAAGAAGCCAAGCAAGCGTATACCCTGGAGCTCCTCAGCCGCCTTAAGACCGAGGTCTATGACTCCATGTCCAACGTTGCCGCTTCTTCCTCCCATATGTCCGAGTCCATCGCTCAAATTCGCAATGCTTACACGACTGTTGAAGACAATATCAATCAGGTAAAGCAGGATTCACAGGATGGCACGCGTGCGGCTATCGATACCTCCCAGGTCCTTCTTGAGCTGTCATCATTAATCCAGATTGCCAAGGTGAAGGCGGAGGCGGCCAGCCAGCTTTCCCAGGAAACCCTTGAAGCAACCGAGCTCGGCAGAGCCCATATCTCGGAAACCGTCAGCCGGATGTCCTCGATCCGCCAGCATACCGAAACCATGGATGGCCATGTCCTACGTCTGAGTGACTACTCCGCCCAGATCGGCCAAATCACAACCGGTATCCAGGGGATTGCATCGCAGACCAATTTGCTTGCTCTCAATGCTTCCATCGAAGCTGCCCGGGCGGGTGAAGTGGGCCGCGGCTTTGCGGTCGTCGCTGACGAAATCCGCAAGCTGGCCGAACAGGCGAACGGCCAAACCCAGGAGGTCGGCCTGCTAATCGAGAAGATTGTCTCTTGTGTTGAGGATGTTGTCACGGCTACCCGTACCAGCCGCCGGGAGATCGACCTGGGTTATGCCTCCATTGAGCAATCCGGGGAAGCGCTTGAGCACATCTCCAGTGCTGTCCAGAAGAGCGCGCATCATGTATCGGAGATTACTCTTGTCACCTCAGAGGAGTTCGCCTCCTCTGAGAAAATCGTTGGTCTCATCAGCGACGTAACAGGCACGATTGAGCAGACAGCCAGCAATGCGGAGTCCGTTCGCAGCTTGATTACAAGCGTGGGCAGCAGTATACAGGGCATCGTTCAGGGCTCTGAGCATATTACAGCTCTGGCATCCGAAGTGGACGCCAAGGTTAAACGTATGACAGAATCAGCTTAAGCAGCATCCGGAATTCATCGGTTATGATTCATTATCCCTAACCCTCCAGGAGGTAACACCATGCTTGAAATCGACTACAGCACGAATGCGCCCGAGCGCACGATTAAGGTCTCCGCTGCCGGCAGAATGTACGCTGAGCAGGCAGCGGATTTCCGCAGACTAATGCTTGAGAAGCTTGATGCCGGCCTTATCTATATCGAGCTTGACTTGTCCCGCCTTACCTATATGGATTCGGCAGGGCTTGGCGTATTGATCTCACTGAACAAAAAAGTCGCCGGCGTGGACGGCAGCCTTCGGCTGACCGGCCTGACCGGCGAAATCAAAAATCTGTTCGAGCTTACCAGGCTGCATCAAGTGTTCGAGATCCGGTAACAACCGGTCGCAAGCCGGGCAGCGGCGCGAACTTTTTAGCGCAGCAGAGCCGCCTTCTCAGCGGCCTGTCTTCTGATCGTCTCAATATAGCTCTTGGACTGTGGCATCTGTTCAGGCTTCGCTTCCTCCATAATGATATGGACATGCGGTTTCATTTGCTCCAGCAGTTCCATATAAAGCTTATAATTCATCTTTCCATAGCCGGGCGCTGCGGTAATAACCGTACCGTCCGGTTCTTGTATGCGGTCCTTCGCATGGCAGGCGATGACCCGCCCGCCAAGCAGGCTGAAGGCCTCCTCGATAACCTTATCCTGGCTGTCTATGTTGCCTTCATGAAGCAGGTTTCCGGGGTCCAGCACAACACCAATATTCGGTGAAGGAACCTCGCGCAGCATCCGGTCCAGCTCCTTGGCTGTACCGATCAAGTGACCGTTCGCTGCTTCCATGCCGACGAACACGCCCCATTTTTCCGCCTCCTCGGCCAGCTCCTCCAGCGTGCTCCGCATGACGCTCCAATCCTCGTCCGTGTAGGTTCCAGGCGGGTAAGTGCCCGTCTCGGCAGCTACAATCGGCGCTCCGAAGAATCGTGCATAGCGCAGCAGCTCCTTGAACCGTTCAATATTCTCCCTGCGCTGCTCTTCGCGTCTGTCGAAGAGATGCAGGTAACAACCCAGCACCGATATCGATACGCCGTGCTTATGGAAGGACTCCCCGATTGCCTGGGCCAGTCCCGGGCTCAACGCACCCGGCTTGCTGAAATCGATATCGCTGACGGCCTTCCACAGAGCCAGCTGTACATGACGGAATCCGAAGGATGCCACCTTCGGCGCAATCTGTTCATAGGGCATGGCACCGAACAAGTGAGCCAGTACACCAACTGTCATCTCGCATTCCCCTCTCCTTCGTTATAATAGGCAAACAAACTCTCAATTGGCTTAAAATATAGATGACCATCCGGCCAAGGCTGGAAATGAAGATCCATTCTCGCATCCTCCCAGTTAGGCGGTGTGCCCTTCGTATGCAGCTTTGGCGGCAGTACCGGTTCCTCCACGACCTGCGGAAACTCCTGATACCCGAACAGCACGTTCTCATGAATGCCGATAATCTCATACTTCCCGCCAGAGAACGCCCTCTCCTCCTGCAGCTGGTAATGATAGTAGATGTAACTTGCGATCATCTCCGGCTTCAAGTGGGCGATTCGTCCCACCCGGCGTTCAACCGGAGCCCGGCGCCTCCAATGCTCCGGCCCGGCCGGCTCGTTGAAGTGAAAGACATCCGCCATTGGAACCCACCGCCGGTCTGAACCGCCGCCAGGCCATATCTTCAGCCATGGCGCAAGCTCCGGGAACAATTCATCCGGCTCTATTCGCTCTTGTACACATTCGCAATAAAGAAATAACTGGTTATTCCACCGGTAAATCGCGACGGTCATGAGAATGCCGCTGTCCACTAGCGGCATCGCTTGCCCCGCCCCTCCTATGGTAACCGCTTCCATAACATATGCTTCATCTGCCGATTCATAGGCCGCCCGATACATCAAACGCTTCACAGCATACCTCCCCGACCAGAGCCCCCAGGGCTCTTATTCAGCTTGCCGCCGTTACTACTGTCTGACTGATCCCGTCCAGTAATGGAGATTATAGCATACAGGCATGGGTCCGTCATGGGTTTATGTCACACTTCCATCACAATTTCCCTAGTTGCCGCGTTTATGCAGCAGGCATAGTATCAGCAGTTCATAAATATAATGCAGGGGTGAGTCTCAACTGATGGAGGTGTATGGCTTAGGCCGGGAGTTCAATCATTAATACGAGCTCCATTACTGCCTACCGCGGTGAGAAGAATCTGATTGATTATTCCGCCACCAAGGGTGCCATTTCCTCCTTCACCCGTTCTCTTGCCCTGTCCCTCGTAGAACAGGGGATTCGCGTTAATACCGTCTCTCCCGGACCTATCTGGACTCCACTGATCCCTGCCAGCTTTGAGGCTGAACGCGTTGCTGTCTTCGGCACCGATACTCCGATGAAGCGTGCCGGGCAGCCATTTGAGCTAGCTCCCGCCTATGTCTATCTGGCAAGTGATGATTCCCGCTATGTCACCGGCGAGACCCTCCATGTCAATGGCGGCGGCTTTATCTCTACCTAGAGCTGCTTCAGAGCGGCAGTTTGTCCCCACTCTCCAGATCTTCTATAATAAAGAGTGTTCCGGCCCTTAAGCCGGCCACGAGTAGAACGACTTACATACTGTATGAAGCTTATTGATACCAGAAGGAGTGATGGAGAATGACACTGCAGGGGAAAACTGCCATTATCACAGGAGCAGGAAAAGGGATCGGCCGGGCCACCGCGCTTGCCCTGGCAGCCGAAGGCGTTCATTTGGGCCTGATGGCCAGAAGTGAGTCCGACCTCACGCAGCTTAAGGATGAGATTACCGGCAAGCATGATGTACAGGTTCATACTGCCATCGCCGACATAGCAAGCCAGGACGAGGCGGCAGCTGCCGTCGGGCAGTTAATTAATTCGCTGAAATCGGTGGACATTCTGATTAACAATGCAGGCATTGCTGAGTTTGCCACCCTGCTCGATATGGACCCGGCTACCTGGGAGCGCATTATCCAGGTTAATCTGATGGGAACCTACTATGTAACCCGCGCTGCCCTGCCGACTATGATCAGCCAGAACGAAGGCAGCATTATTAACATCGCCTCTACAGCGGGCGAGCGCGGTTTTGCAACCGGCTCAGCTTACTGCGCATCCAAGTTCGCAGTGATGGGTCTGACCGAGTCCCTGATGCAGGAAGTGCGCAAGTTCAATATCAGGGTCACTGCCCTCACGCCAAGCACGGTTAACACGCCGCTGGCCGTCAATGCCGGGCTGAAGATCGGTGAAGAAGACCGGATGATGCAGCCGGAGGACATGGCTGAGCTTATTACGGCAGCCCTGAAGCTGCCTCAGCGTGTATTTGTCAAGGCCGCTGGCATATGGACCACCAATCCGCAGTAAAAAATCAGGAAGAGCCTCCCGTACAAGCGGAAGGCTCTTCTGTTTGAGCGGCCTGTTATTCCTTCTGCGCTTCAGCAGCTTGGAAACGAACGGCACGTGCAGCATTTACCCGGCCGTAGACCCACCATTCCCCGGTCCCAGGAACCGGATCGGCTGTCTGCTGGATTGCCGCCCTGGCCTGCGCCTGATTCCTTCCCTGTGCAACAAGCAGCGCAGCCACGCCAGACACATGGGGAGCAGCCATAGAGGTTCCGCTCAGGTAAGCATAGTTGCCGCCCAGGTAGGTGGAGAGAATGCGATCTCCCGGCGCGGCCACATCCACCCACAGCCCGTAGTTCGAGAAGGAAGAGCGGACATCCTGCTCCGTCGTGGAAGCGACCGCCAGCACTTCGGCATAGGCTGCCGGGTAGTTTGGAACGGATACACCATTGTTGCCTGCAGCCCCAACCAGAAGGACCCCACGGTCCGCAGCGAAACGGACTGCATTTTGCAGAGTTACAGCCGAAGCCGAAGATCCCAGGCTCAAGTTGATAATCTGCGCCCCGCGGTTCACCGCATAGACGATGCCGTTAGCGACCTGATTAAGATTTCCTGTGCCATTATCGCCGAGCACCTTAACAGGCAGCAATCGGGTAGCGGGTGCAATTCCTGCGATGCCGAGGCCATTATCAGTCGCTGCTGCTGCTATGCCGGCAACATGTGTACCATGGCCGTTACGGTCGGTTGGCATATCGTTGTTTTCTACAAAGTTGTATCCCGCTGCAAGCTTGGGAGCCAGGTCTGGATGCCCTGCCTGCACGCCTGTATCAAGTATGGCGATCACAACTTCAGGTCTGCTGACCGTTACATTCCAGGCTTCCGGAGCCTGAATAACCTGCGGTCCATATTGATACTCGGGGAAGAATGGATCATCCGGCATAAGAGTTGCTTGATACAAGAAGTTAGGCTCCGCATAATGAATGCCCTGCATGCTGTTGAAATGCTCGAGCACCTTTCTCATCTTCCGGCTTGACTTGAGTGTATAGGTGCCAAGATGGACATTGGAGTCCATTACGGTACAGCCTGCCATCCGGATCATCCGCTCCCGCTCATCATCCGTTACCCCATCCTCGAACGAGACGATTACCTGACCGGGTTCATGTGGCGCCCATCTCCGATCCGCCTTCCAATCCAAATACCGGTATAGCAGACCAACTGCCAGCGCGGCGAGCGCAATTCCGGCCGCTAACAACCACATCCTTCATCTCCTCCAGTGCTATAGAATTCTATCTACTCTATGAGCACGGTAAGAGACCGGCCTGTTTGCTTGTCCCGGAAACTGTAATTAGGGCTCCCGTCATCAGGTTGGATGTACTTATGCTGGATTCATTATTCAAGCGGCAGCGCAGTAATCGGAGCAGCTGCCGTATATGATGCCGCAAGCCACGCTTTTGTTTCATTACCGAATCTGTATTAATAATTTTCCCCTGGTATGCTTTGTTTCTATTTGCGCATGCGCCTTGCGGAGAGCTGCCTCATCCAGAGAGAATACGCCGCTAATGTGAACTTTTAGCTGTTGTTCCCGCATCCAACATTCGATAAGTTCCAGTTCTTCACGCTTTGGATCGACGATTACAAATTTACCATCTACACCATGTGCTCGGGCGATGTCTGCAATCGCTGGAGTTACAATCGAAACCACCCTGCCGCCTTTCTTCAATACTCTGCAGTTTCTCTCTTGTTCCAGATCAACAACGAAGTCAAGAACCATATCCACGTCTCTAACTGCTTCTGAGAAGTCAACAGCCGTATAATCGATTACCTCATGCGCACCTAAGCTGCGTACAAATTCATGATTGTTCGAGCTTGCTGTTGCGATAACATGGGCACCTGTTAACTTAGCCATTTGAATCGCTATATGCCCGACACCGCCTGCCCCGCCATGGATCAACACACGTTCGCCTTCCTTCAACTCCCCATAACGGAACAATGAATGCCAAGCTGTTAGGGCAACGGCAGGCATAGCACCCGCTTCATTGAACGTTATGTTGGAAGACAGCTTTGCTAGCTGGACCTCTTCTGCAACCACATATTCCGCATAAGTTCCTGAGCTCCCCAAGCCGAACACCCGGTCCCCTTGCTTCACATATTTGACTGCTGCTCCCACTTCCTTAACCACACCTGCAAGATCCAGTCCTAGAATATGAGGAAAGCTATGTACCGGAAAAACCTCCTGCACACGACCTGCCCGAATGTTACTGTCAACGGGATTAACGGAAGTCGCGAATACTTCAACAAGGACTTGATTATCGTTACAAGCTGGTACGGCCACTTCCTGTTCTTCCAGTACATCTGGCCCCCCGTATCCATGGATCGTTATTGCTCTCATTTGTCTTACCTCCCAACTTTATTATCATTTGTTGATTTATCAACAACTGTCTAATACAATAAAATTGTAAGTTGTTATCCCCATGAGTTCAATCGTTAATCATGCTTGGATTGTTCACTAATCAACACGATGTTAATAAATGTTCATTCCTGCAAGGAGGATGTAAAGATGACCGTGGATCGAAGAATCTTAAAAACGCGCGAAGCCATAAAAAAAGCCTTTTTCGACCTCATGGCTGAAAAAGACTTTAAGGATATTACCGTTCATCTCATATCGGAGAGGGCCAACCTAAATCGGGGCACGTTTTATTTGCATTACTTAGATAAGTTCCACCTGTTAGACAAGTGCATTGAGGAACAGCTTGCCGGATTACTGCGGGTCTGTGCGTCTACAGGTGCTGATCAAACGCATTTCCCCACATTCGATTCCATACTCGCGACTACGGAGTATTTTGAAGAGCATATCTTGTTTTATACATGTATGTTAACCAATGAAGGGATGCCTTCCTTTCGGGATCGGCTTCATCAATTAATGGTGAAAGGCATTCATGAGCAGGTTAATATGAGCGGCATAAATAAAGGGATGAATAAGGAAATTCTGGTTCAGTTCATGGCGTCAGCGATTGTAGGCATCGTGGAATGGTGGATCCTTAACAAAATGCCTGTCCCTGCAAACCAATTGGCTCGGGAATTGTGGACTCTCCTGGAAAGAAACCAGATCCGCACGTAGTGACTTTTCTCTTCTAGATCAACGATGCCTATCCTATACTTCTGTCCGCCTCATTCTCCAGCTCCGCCTGCTCCGACTTCTCAAAGGTTAAGGTAAATATGGTTTGGCCCTCACTCGCCGAATAAGTCAGGCGGCATCTATTCTTCTCCGCAATCTGCTTACAGATGGACAAGCCAAGTCCCGTTCCATTCGGCTTGCCGCTCACAAAGGGCTCAAACATGGACGCTATCAGCCCCGCCGGGATGCCAGGCCCGTTATCGGCAACGGAAATATAATAATGGCGGGCATCCTCTCCGCCGGATAGCCGGATAATCTTATCCGTACCGCTTGATCCCGCCGGGAAAGCCTCGATGCTGTTATAGACCAGATTGGCAACCAGCTGCTGCAGGGCTAACCGCTGGACAATTAATGAGAAGCCAAGGCTGCCTTCCACGAGCAGCTGGACCTCACCATACTTCAGTCTGTCGCTGACCAGCTTGCACACACCCGCCAGCAGCTCTTCTGCCCGGCAGGACTGAAACGGCTCCTCCAGCGCGTTGTTCCTGGAGAAGCTCAATATTCCGGTTATCTGGCTGTATAGTCCTTTGAATTCGCTTTCCATTACTTCGATATACCGCTCCACTTTTCCCAGCTCATCAGGGGGCAGTGACGAACGAATCAGCTTCAAGAACCCTTCAATCGCGAAGAGCGGATTACGAAGCTCATGCGCCATACTGGCCGCCATTTTCCCCAGCATATCCATGCGGTCGCTGTACAGGCGGTTAATCGCTTTATCCTTACGCCGCAGCTGCTCCTGTACACAGTTCCAATACAGCCGCCCCATGGTACTTTGCAGCTCATCGATCCGTTCGTGAAATATGGTGAGGGCTGTCCACATCTCTTCCTTGGATATGTTGCGTTCACCGCTTCCAAGCGCCCACTTCTCCAGCGCGGCACCAAAGGAACGCCGCCAGATCAGACAGCTGCGCAGCAGGCACTCAACAGGTGTGCCCCTGTCTGCATGATATTCGCACAGTCCAGGCAGCATCGAGTACCGCTCGCAATGGCTAAGGGGCTTATAAATATCACAGATTAGCCCGAACATAATCAGCCCGTGAGTCCGCATGCGGCCAGGGCTCGTCATCCCCGGATAAGCATCACTCAACTGGGCCAACCAGTTCTGGACGATCGTATTTCTACATTCAGAAGCAAAGGTTCTAAACCACATAGACCGTCTCACTTTCCGCCGCCCATGAATGCCTCTAGCAGCAGCACTATCTATTAATTAGACTTTATCCCCGGAAAACCTGCAACTTGCCCAATAAATACCACCCTAAATTTTACAGCTGCCCTTTCATTTCCTCTATTCATTTTACATATAAAACTATTTGACGAATAGATGAAGGCACCGTAATATGGATTACATATACCTTTGGCGCATATTGTATACAAATGGAGTCACGTAACCTGACATTGCACCGGGCATTACTTTATCACACAAAAGCGTTAATTCGGATATCCGTTGGTGGAGTTACGTGTCTATTTAAAGAGAGGGGTAATACAGATGAAGAGAAAAACATGGCTTGCGTTAGCGCTCTCGGCTGTACTCTTGACGGCCGGATGCGGCGGAGGAACCAAGACGAACGAAGGAACTGGCGGCAGCAGCGGCGGCGCCGATCCAGCGGAGCAGAAGACCTATAAGGTTGCCATCTCCCAGTACCTGGAGCATGCCTCACTTGACGCTACGCGCGAGGGTTTCCTTGCCGCACTGAAGGATAACGGTATCGAGGAAGGAACCAACCTGAAGGTCGATTATAATGTGGCCCAGGCCGACTCTACCAACAACCTGTCCATTGCCCAGAAGCTTGCCACTACAGACAGCGATCTTGTTCTGGCCATTGCCACACCTTCCGCGCAGGCGGTCATGCAGCAGGTCAAAGACAAGCCCGTCTTGTTCGCCGCTGTAACCGACCCCCTGGACGCCAAGATTGTGACCAGCCTGGAGAAGCCGGAAGGCAATGTTACGGGCGCATCCGATACAAACCCTGAAGCGATCAAGATGCTGATGGATTTTATCGCTAAGCACCTGCCTGAGGTAAAATCTGTCGGGCTTGTCATCAACCAGGGTGAGCCGAATGCCATTATTATGGCAAAGACTGCCGAGGAAGCACTGAAAGCGCATGGCATCGAGCTGGTCCGCGCACCAGTCACGAATACATCCGAGGTAAAGCAGGCGGCTGAATCGCTTGCCGGCCGTGTGGACGCCCTCTATATCACGCTCGATAATGTTGTCGTCAATGGCGTGGAGTCGATTCTGCAGGTTGCGCGCGACAATGATCTGCCGCTGTTCTCCAGTGACCGAGATACGGTTGAGAAGGGCGCGGTTGCCACAGTCGGCTTCAAATACTTTGATCACGGCTACCAGGTCGGTGAGATGGCTGTGGAGATCCTTAAGAACGGCAAGCAGCCGTCTGAGCTGCCGATTACAAAGCCGGATAAGCTTAACCTGATCCTGAATGTTAAAGCTGCAGAAGAACAGGGCGTCACTGTGACAGAGGAAATGAAGAACAGCGTCCAGGACCCTGAGACGAACTTAATTCAATAATCCGACTACACATCCGGGGTGAACGTCCCATCGTTCACCCCCTTTTAATTCCTAATAGGAGGTTAACTGGCATGTTTGATTCAATTCCGGGAGCGATAGAATCAGGGCTTCTATACGCGCTAATGGCCCTGGGCGTTTACATCACGTTCCGTATTCTTGATTTTCCCGATCTTACGGTGGACGGGAGCTTCACCACCGGAGGGGCTGTAGCAGCCATCATGCTCACGGGCGGGCACTCCCTTACTATCTCCCTCCTTGCCGCCTTCGGTGCAGGTATAGTTGCCGGCCTCTGTACGGGCCTGCTGCATACGAAGGGACGAGTTAACGGGCTTCTGTCCGGCATTCTGATGATGATCGCCCTCCACTCCATCAACTTGCGTATTATGGGCGGAGCACCCAATATCTCGGTTTATGGTACGGAGCAGCTGTTCTCCAGCGTTTCACCCTACTGGGTAAAGCTGCTGGCTATCGCTGGCATTATCCTGCTGATTAAGCTGCTGCTGGATGCATTCCTGCATACGGAGGTTGGCCTGGCGCTGCGTGCGACGGGCGACAACGCACGGATGATCCGCAGCTTCGGGGCCAATACGGATCTGACGAAGATACTCGGCATCAGCCTATCGAACGGTCTTGTTGCCCTCTCCGGTGCCTTGATTGTTCAGCAGTCTTCCTTCGCGGATCTCTCAATGGGCGTGGGGATGATCGTCATCGGTCTGGCTTCGGTTATTATTGGCGAAGCCATTCTTGGTACAAGAACCGTCTTCATGGCTACGCTCGCCGTCATTGTCGGATCGGTTCTGTACCGCATCATTGTAGCTCTTGCCCTTCGTATTGAGGGGCTGAAAGCTTCAGACCTGAAGCTGATCACCGCATTAATCGTTATTATTGCGCTTGTACTGCCGGCGATTCAGCGCACCTGGAAGCAGAAGCTGATGGCCAAGAAGCGGTCAGCCGAACTTACCGGCAAGTCCGGCGGCAAGCCGATTGGAGGTGGCTTCTAATGCTGCAGCTGTCCCATGTTACCAAGCTGTTCTTTCCGGGGAGCCCGGATGAGAAGATTGCCCTTGTTGATATTAACCTGAACCTGAAGCCTGGTGATTTCGTTACGGTCATTGGCAGCAACGGCGCCGGCAAGTCCACATTGATGAATATTATTTCTGGTGTTATAACACCAGACAGCGGTACAGTTTCCATTGAAGGCAAAACAATTCAGAATCAGCCTGAGCATGCCAGGAGCCGCTGGATCGGCCGCGTCTTCCAGGACCCTATGGCTGGCACCGCTCCTCATATGACGATCGAGGAGAATCTGGCCATGGCGTATGCCCGCGGCAGGTCGCGGGGACTCAGCTTCGGCGTGACCGGCGCCAAGCGCAAGCTGTTCCGCCAGCAGCTGAGCCGGCTTGGCATTGGTCTCGAGAACCGGCTGCGGGCCAAGGTTGGCCAGCTGTCCGGCGGCGAGCGCCAAGCGCTCAGCCTGCTGATGGCCACCTTCACCAAGCCGCAAATCCTGCTGCTTGATGAGCATACAGCAGCCCTCGACCCGGCGCGGGCCGAGCTGATTACGAAGCTCACGGACAGCATCGTCCGCGAGATGAATCTGACCACGCTGATGGTCACCCATAACATGGAGCAGGCCATCCGTCTCGGCAACCGCCTGATCATGATGGACAAGGGACGCATCATTCTGGACATCAGCGAAGAGCGGAAGAAAGACCTGACCGTGGAATCGCTTCTCAAGGAGTTTGAGCAGATCAGCGGCCACAAGATGGCCGACGACCGGGTTGTCTTCGGGTAATCCGCGACCAAGACACCGGTATAAGATGAAGAGGCAGCAGCCGTCCATCAGGACAGCCGCTGCCTCTCTTTTTTGTTGCATGCCTCCAAGGGCAGCCATTATAGAATCGGATAACGTTATGATTTCTCCACCTTATAATCATGTTCCCAGTAATCGGCGTTCTTGATTCCAAGCTTGACGGGATCGAATACCGGGTCCTTCCCTTCCTTCTTCTGCTGCTCGTAATCTCTGAGCAGCCGGAGGGCAGGCTTCGTCAGCAGCAGAATGGCAATCAGGTTGAGCCACACCATCAGACCCAGACCGACATCACCCATATCCCACATCAGATCAGCTTCCTTGACAGCGCCAAAGTATGTGATCGCAAGCAGGACGACTTTGACAATCGCCATGCCGATTTTACCGCCTCCCTTACGCGTTAAGTAGGCGACATTCGTCTCCGCAATGTAGTAGTAAGCCATAATGGTGGTGAACGCGAAGAACAGCAGCGCAATGGCTACAAAGCCGGCTCCGAAGCCCGGTAGAATACTTTCAATGGCAGCTTGGGTATAAGCGGGTCCTTCCTGTACCCCCGGAAGATTTTCCACAATGAAGCCGTTCGGCCCTGTCGTATTGTACATGCCGGTGAACAGAATCATAAAAGCTGTTGCCGAGCATACGAAGAGCGTATCGATATAGACGGAGAATGCCTGCACCAGACCCTGCTTCGCCGGGTGAGAGACCTCCGCTGCAGCCGCCGCATGGGGCGCTGTACCCTGACCGGCTTCGTTGGAGTATATACCCCGTTTGACGCCCCACTGGATTGCAAGGCCAACGATCCCGCCGAAGGCGGAATCAAGCGCGAAGGCACTGCGGAAGATCAAGGAGAAGACCGCCGGCAGCTCGGTGATATTAGCTATAATAATAATCAACGATACCAGTATGTAACCAATGGCCATGAACGGAACAACCAGGGATGCCACCCTTGCAATCCGCTTCACGCCTCCAATGATAATGGCTCCAAGCACTACAACAAGGAAAATCCCCGTAATCTCAGGGGCAATGCCGAATGCGTTGTTCAGTCCAGCTGCTATGGACTGCGACTGGGTGCCTGGCATCAGAAGAGCCATAGCCAGCAGTGCAGCAATAGCAAACAGTACCGCAAACCACTTCCAGCCGATCCCCTTCTCGATGTAGTAAGCAGGCCCGCCCCGGTACTGTCCATCCTGCTTGACCTTATACACCTGCGCCAAAGCTGACTCGACGAAGGCACTTCCTGCTCCAATGAAAGCGATCAGCCACATCCAGAACACGGCGCCAGGTCCCCCAAAGGCAATGGCCGTCGCCGTACCGGCAATGTTGCCCGTACCCACCCGTCCCGACAAGGCGAGTGCAAGCGCCTGGAAGGAGGAGACTCCCGCCCTGGAGCTCTTGCCTTGAAACATAAGCGTCACCATGTCCTTAATCAGTCGGACTTGCAGAAACCGGGTTGCCAGCGTGAAGAATAACCCTACCCCAAGGCAAATATAAATGACTGGCGTACTCCACAACACATTGTTTAATCCATTAATAAAACTCTCCATGCCATACCTCCCATAATTGTCCGGTTTCTTGTTGACCATTCAATAATCAAGCGCGTTCCTATACTATCGTATTAAAGTGATGAAGCAGGCCAGTAAACTTTTACTAGGCCTTCATCTATTTTTCACCCTCCCTTACCATATATATGTTATAATAGTTATCATTTATGTGACATTATAGCTGCTTTTACACATATCGTATAGGGGAAATATTTTATGGTAAGGGAGTTTTGATCAAAATGGCAAGCAGTGTGAGGAAAGTAGCCATTGTCGGAGTCGGATCTGTCGGTTCAAGCTGTGCTTATTCGCTCATTAACCAGTCCGTATGCGATGAGATCATGCTCATTGGCCGCACCCCGGACAAAGCTTACGCACAAGCAATGGATCTGTCGCACTGCATGGACTTCATTCATTCCAGGACGAAGATTTACACCGGTACCTACGAGGACTGCGGGGACATGGATATTATCATCCTGTGTGCAGGCTCCTACCCCACTGGCAGCCACAACCGCATGGACGTGCTTGACACCGCCATGGAAATTCACAGCACGATGATCAGCCGCATTATGGCAAGCGGCTTCCGGGGAATATTCCTCGCTGCCTCCAACCCCGTGGATCTGGTTACCTATATGGTGTGGAAGCTCTCCGGCCTGCCCAGGAATCAGGTGCTTGGCACCGGGACATCTATCGACTCTTCGCGGCTTAAGACGCTGCTGTCCGATCACCTGCCGGTCGACCCGCGCAGTGTTCAGGGTTATGTACTTGGCGAGCATGGCGAATCCCAGTTCCCGGCCTGGTCGCATGTGACCATTGGCGGCAAGCCGATTCTGGAGATTGTAGCGCAGCACCCTGCCCGGTTCGGACATATGGACCTGCAGGAGATCGCCCTGCAGACACGCAATGCCGGATGGGAGATCTTCTCGCGCAAAGGCTCTACTCACTATGGAATCGGCAATGCTATTGCCTATATTGTCCGCTCCATTCTGAACAATGACCACAAGATTATCGCGGTCTCTGCTATTCTGGAAGGGGAATACGGACAATCAGATCTATGTATCGGTGTTCCAGCCATTATTACCCGCAGCGGGATCGAAGAGATTCTGGAGCTGAATCTCTCCCCGGCGGAACAGGAGCAGTTCAAGCATTCATGCTCCGTCATTCGCAAGGCTATAAGTTATATAGCCCTTCAGCCTGAAGTTTAAACGGATATGAAGCCTCCATCCGATACTATCCGGGAAATAGATGCCACAATAGCGCAAACAGCCGCTGGTCACTGGATCAGCGGCTTGTTCTGCGAAACGGGATGCATATACGGCTGGGGGTCATGGCTGAGCAGAGTCCTTCCCCAGCTCCCCGCATGCTCCCGACTGCCTGTACTCCGATGGCGTCGCACCAAAGCGGCGGCGAAACTGCTGTGAGAAGTGACGGATGTCCTGATAGCCGACACGTCTGGCGACATCGGCCAGCTTCAGCTTCGGGTTGCCGAGCATTCTCCTGGCCTGCTCCAGCCGCAGCTGAATCACATACTCCTTGAAGCCCGAGCCCGTCTTCTGCTTGAACAGCTGACTGAAGTAGACCGGATTCAAATAAACAATCGATGCCACCTTCTCGAGCGACAGATCACCCTGATAATGCGTCTTCATATACTGCTGGGCAACCTCTACCGCCCTTTCCCCGCCCTCGGAATGATGCTCATAGACCTGCACAGATGCGGATTCTCTCATGCGGCGCACTTCATCCGGCACAGCCCGGTAGTCCTCAATCCTCGGCGAGTGCATCACCTGGAATGGAATCTTAAGGCATCGGACCAGATGGCTTCGCAGCTCGTCAAGCAAGCCGCTCAGACTCGCTCCTTCCCGCAATGTTACCAGCCCCAATAAGCTGCAGCTGTCATGAATAGCTACGAATCCGTTCCCGTGGCGGTCAATGAGCTCACCCATTACATTTTCAACCATAAAATGCTCCAGGTTTAGCGGCCTGTCACTCTCCATCCTTACGAGCAGCAGGTAGAAGACAGGATGGCTTTCCATGAAAGGCTTCATATCAATCCGTCCGATGTCGAGTCCGGAGGCCCATCGCTGGAAGATGGCTTCCCGCCAGTATTTACGATTATTCTGCAGCTGCTCGGCCTCCTCCGTCATCTCCTGCTCCCGCTGAACCTCCTCGGACAGCTTCAGGATCATGTCGATGATGGCATCCTTGCCAATTGGCTTAAGCAGATAATCCTTGGCGCCAAGCCGGACAGCCTCCTGGGCATAGCTGAATTCGGAATAGGCGGATATGACCACCCATTTGATATGCGGATATCTGCTCCGGCTTGCCTGAATGAGCTGAAGGCCGTTCATACCCGGCATCAGGATGTCTGTCAGCACGATGCTGACCGGGTAACGGCCGAGCAGCTCCAACGCATCCTTGCCGCTTGAAGCCAGATGCATCCGGCAGGCCGGGAAGCGGTTCTGCAGTGTTCGCTTAATACCTTCACGAATGACTGTCTCATCATCCACGATAAGAATATCCATGTTCATTCCCACCCCTTTGATGAATTGGCAGAACAATCGTAACTCTGGTTCCTTCTCCGGGCTTGCTGCGCAGCTGCAGACCATAACTGCTGCCGTACATGAGAACGATCCGCCTGTGTACATTCGACAGCCCGATTCCTCTGCGCTTGGCCTGCCCTTGGCTGCCGTCCCTCTCATACAGAGAAGCGGCCAGCACTGCTAGCGCTGCCTCATCCATTCCTACGCCGTTATCCTCGATAATGATCTGCAGCTCGTTGCCCAAGTCTTCTGCCCGGACACATAGCACACCCGGCTTGCCCAGAGGCTCAAGGCCATACTTGACCGCGTTCTCAATGATAGGCTGCAGGCTCATCTTCGGAAGCACTGCACAGCGCCACTTGTCATCAACTTCAACGACCGTCGTCACGCGGCCCTCCAGCCGGTTCTCGATGATCGTCATATAATGACGCATCTGCTCCAGCTCCTGACCCAGCGTCGTCTTCGACGCCTCCTCCCAGTCGCTGCTGTAGCGAAACATATGGGAGAGCGCCAGTATCACCCGGCCCAGCCGGTCATTCTCCCGTTCATCCAGCATCCAATAGATCATATCCAGGGTGTTATACAGAAAATGCGGGTTAACCTGCGACTGCAGTGCCTGCAGCTGGGCATTCTTCTCGCTGATTGAGGCGAGCGTCATCCGCTCAATCAGCTCGTCAATACGGTGGACCATCCGGTTGAAGGAGGATACCAGGCTGTTGATCTCATCATAGGATTTGACATTGACGGAGCCTCTGAAATTTCCCATCTCCACCTGCTTCATCTCCCGGATCAGCAGCTTAAGCGGCGAGGACAGATTCCGCGAAATAATCGAGGCCAGTACAGTCGCCAGGATAACCAGCGCCAGTACAACAAGCAGCAGATACCGGCGGGATTCAACGACCTCCGCGGCGACATCGGCCTTCGGTGTAAAGCCGTACACCGTCCAGTCCGCCATGGCTGCATCCGCTGCCACAATCAGCTGCTCAGTACGGTTGTCCACAATGGTACGGCCGCCTTCCGGGCGCGGCAGGCCGCTGAATGAAGGGAGGCTGACTGCTTGCGCTTCGTTCCCGTTCTTATACGGCATTGCCTCCTCATCCGTCGAGGCGATGACCCGGTTGTCATCATCTACTATGTAGACTCTGCTGTTCGGACTGATCGTGACGTTCGAGAGAGCCGACAGAATTGGAGCCGGGTTCGTCTCAATGAAGATCAGACCGATCGGCCTCTGATCCGTCAGATCATACAGCTGGCGGCCGAACACGAAGACCGGCTCCTGCTGGAGGCTGTTCATGACCGAGCCTTGAAACAGCCCCAGCCAAATCATCTCCCCTGTGGAGCGGCTGAGCTTCTTGTACCAGTCCGAAGAGGCGTAATCCACATCGATTACACCGGCGAACCGCTTCTCGTAGCTGTACATTCTACGGTCGTTAGTGATGACATGGATCGCAACAATATCATCCCGTGAATAATAGACAGCACCGAGTATATTGGTAATGGTCCGCTCATTAATAACACTAAGCGCCGGATCAGCTTCACGGTCACGCTCCTGCAGCAGCCTTAGCAGCTCATAGTTGCTGTTGAGTGACTTGGTAACGCTGTCATAGCCCTCCAGCAGAAGGTCGAACAGACCGACTGTCTGGGCAATATTTTTCTCAGCCATCTCGCTGATCTTCGTATGTATAATAGCGGTAGTATAGCGGTCATACAGGAAGCTGACAAGGAGGAGAAGTGCCAGCATACAAGATAAGAATAAGAGGAAAACCCGGTTGTGAATGGAGCGCATGCCGCGTGTCACCTGTGTATAACCCCTTTCCACATGCTGCCTGCCACCCCATCTTATCACAACCGCCTCCAGAGCGGGAGAGGGCTCTATCAGCCCTTCACCGCGCCGGCAACCATGCCTTTCGTAATCTTGTCAGCAAGCAGGAAGTAGATCAGAATGACCGGCAGTGCACCGAGCACCAGGAAGGCGCCGATGGCACCGTAGTTGACCGAGTACTGGCTGACGAAGCTGTACACGCCGAACGGCAGCGTCTTCAGCTTCTCTGAAGAGATGAACGTCGCTGCCATGATATATTCGTTCCAGATGTTAATGAATGTCAGGATACAGACGGTCATCATCGGCGGAATCGATATCGGCAGAATAATGCTTCGGAATATCCGGAAGATGCTCGCCCCATCTACAACAGCAGACTCTTCAATCTCGTGCGGGATCGCCTTCATGAAGCCGCTGAGAATAAATACAGAGATTGGGGTCTGGAACGCAATGTACGGCAAAATAATGGATAAATGGGTGTTCAGAATACCCATGTTCTTGAAAATAATCATCAGCGGCAGCAGCGTGGCCTGCATCGGGATCATCATGCCGACCAGGAAGACGAGCAGCACGACCTGCCCGTAGCGCCAGCGGAAGCGGCTGATCGCGAAGGACGCCAGTGATGCCAGCAGCAGCACGCCTACCATAGTGATCGAGGTGACGAAGAAGCTGTTGAGCAGATACCGGAAGTAATTGCCGGATTCAATGGCATCGGTGAAGTTTTGCCACTGGGGGGAAGCAGGCAGCGCGAAGAAATTGCCCGATAGAATCTCCTCATTGTTCTTCAGTGAGTACAGCGCAAGCCACAGGAGCGGATAGAGCTGCGTCACAAACAAGATGCCGAGCAGCACATAGACAAGCAGCCTGACGATCGAGAACCGCCTGGCGCTTTTCTCAGCTGCAGCCGGCTTAACCGGTGCCACACGGGTTGTTACTGCATTCATGTCGTATCCCTCCTTCTTACGAATATTTGCGTTCAAGACGATTGAACAGGAAGTTGATAATAACAGTCGCACACAGGCAGATCACAACGAGGAACGCAGCGATTGCACTGCCATAGCCATATTTCATAGACAGGAATGACATATTATACATATGGGTCGAGATCACGTCTGTTGCGTGAGCCGGACCGCCTCCGGTCATAACCATGACCATATCGAAGGCCTGCAGCGAACCGATGAAAGCGAGCACGATCGATATTTTGATAATCGGAATATTCATGGGCAGCGTGATGTGCCAGTCAGCCTTCAAGCCTTCCGCACCGTCAATCCGGGCTGCCTCATAGATATCTGCCGGGATATTCTGAATGCCGGTGAATTGAATCAGCGTATGATAGCCGAGATACTGCCATAAGGCAACGAAATACAGGGAGTACATCGCCACACTCGGATCTGTCAGCCAGGAACGGGTGAGGCTCTCAAGACCCACCATATCAAGCAGCTGGTTCAGCATGCCGCCCATGGAGGCCGGATTGTAGATCGTTTTCCACAGCTGGCCAATGATAACAACCGATAGGATAACGGGGAGAAAATAGCTCGATACCAGAAAATTCGGTTTCTTCACGAACCGGTTGAGCAGGATCGCCACGAACAGCGCTACCGGAATCTCCGCCATGGAGAACACAGCAAACATCAGCGTTCTGCGGACGGAAGGCCAGAACACAGGATCGTTCGTCAACAGGTTAATAAAATTTTGCAGCCCGATAAACTTGGATTCACCAATTCCGTTCCAATCCAGCAAACCGCTGTAGAGCGAAACCATAATCGGAATAAAGACAATGCAGGTGTACAGCAGCAGACACGGCAGGACGAACGCCGTAATCGTCAGCTTGGATACGCGCAGTACATTCATCGTGATTCGCCTCCTCGTTTGGCACCCTTCCCAACATGAGAAGGCGTGAGTGGACATGTCTATAGGACGCGAAACGGCCCTCCCCGGCCAGCAGCCGGCGATAACCGTTTCGCGTTGGTTGTGATTAACTATTTATTGCTCTCGTAGGCCGTCTGATGCTCCTTAGCCACATCCGCCGCATCCTTCTTCTGTACAAACAGATTCTGAATGCTCGTCAAGTGGACCTGAGTTGTACCAGGGTTCATCGTGTTGTCAAAGGCGAGATCGCCGCCCTTCACATCCTTGAACATCGCCAGTACGTCCATCGCCATGTCGGAGTAGCCGGCCGCCTTGAAGTCGCCATCGACCTTTTGGGCAATGCCTACCGCACCTTTAACTTTGAAGGCCTCCTGCGGGAAATTCAGCATAAAGTAATTCAGGAACTTCTTCGTCTCCTCCAGGTGGTCGCTGTTCGCTGAGATGGCAAATGCACTGCCCGGTGCCAGCATGAACTCGTTCGGATCGCCTTTGCCGTTGACCGTAGGGAACTTGAACACGCCAATCTTGCCGTTTACAGAGGATGTCTCAATGCCGCCAGTCGCCCAGCTGCCCATGTAGTACATCGCCGCCTTGCCTGTGTTGAACAGGTTGCCGCCCGCATTGTAATCAAATGAAGTCGCACCCTCCTGGAACGCACCAGCCTGGATCAGATTCTGGAGACTGTCAACCGCCTCAAGGAAAGCCGGGTCCTCGAATGTCTTCTTGCCATCCATGACATCCTGCAGGAAGCCTGGTCCGCCATTCGTACGGAGCAGCACGTTCATGAACAGGAACGAACCCGTCCATGTATCCTTCTCGCCGATCGCCATTGGCTGGATGCCCTTTGACTTAAGCGTCTTGACAACCTCAACCATCTCCTCGAAGGTTGTCGGCACTTCTACGCCGCCCTGCTCGAACAGCTCCTTGTTGTAGTAAACCAGGCCAATGTTATTGCCGTCTGGAAGCGCATAAAGGTTGCCGTCAAACGTGTACCATTCCAGGATGCCTTCCTGGAAGGTATCCTTCAGCCCATTCTCCTCGACCATGTCATTCAGCGGAGCAAATAATCCCGCATCAACGAACGGCTTCATCTGAGCGGACGGATTAACGACCGTGATGTCCGGCACTTCCTTTGAAGCAGCCTGTGTCTTCAGCTTCAGCTTCTGCTGATCGGTATTCAGCGAATCGAGTTCAATCTTGACATGCGGATTCTCCGCTTCATAGTTGGCGACAATCGTCTTCATCATGATGTGCTTCGGATCTGTCGGGTCCGGGAATATGTTCTGGAAGGTAATCGTGACGTCCTTTGGTTTCTCCGGTGTGTTGGCGGTGCCTTCAACCCCTGGCTCTTTCGTGCCCTGACTGTTGTTAGGCGTGTTGCCGTTGCCGCCGCCGCAAGCAGCCAGGCTGAGTGCCAGTGTGCCCGTTAAAGCGAACTTGAAGATGTTTGACCATTTCATCTTAAGATTGCCCCCCTATTGGTTTATAGTCCCATTATGAAGCCAATATGGCAGCCCTTACAATGCGTGAAATTCAAGATATGACGGTTGCTTTCTTCAGAAGTTGAACAAGATGTTCCATCAGGTCGGTGCCTGCTTCCAGGCTGTACGACAAATAAGCGGGACGGCCCGGATATCGTACATACCCAAGCCATCCCGCTTTGCTTCTAACACCTCTCGCCCATTCCAGCCCGCAGCTCTACTAAGGCTGTCTCGACAGCTGCTCCTGTGCCATGCGGATCATTTCACGGACCATTGAGCCGCCGATCCGGCCGCCGACATGTCCAGCCATCTCGGTCGTGAGATGCCCATTGTCGCCCTGCTGCAGCGGCACGCCAAGCTCCCTCGCCACCTCGTACTTGACCTCATTCGGCCGCTCCGGGTTAACGTTGTAGCCCTGCTGCTGCATCACCCTCGCCTTGAACTGGTCCACACCGCTCCGCGAACCGTCAACCAGCAGCTTGCGCCTGCTTCTTCTCGCCACCTGCAATCACCGCCTTCCATGGATAGAGTAGGTAACGCTTCCTTACTGTGCCCGTTTCCCCTCAAGCTCCATCCATGCCTTGCGGTTTAGCAGCTGTCGTCAGCCAGCATGCAGCACAGCTGTACCGGTCTGGATTACCCCTGGTAAGCCTGCATATACAATGATTTGAGATCTTCCAGCGTTACATCCTTCGGGTTGCCGCCTGTGCAGACATCACGCATCGCTTGCTCTGCCAGCTTATCAACATCCTCTGGCCTGAAAGCCGTATCCTTAAGCGCGGGGATGCCCACCTTGCGTGACAGCTCCTGGACGGCTTCCAATGCCAGCTTGGCGGCTGCTTCCTTCGTTTCGGCTGCTGCCGTGTCCTTGCCCATTGCCCTGGCTATGTCGGCAAACTTCTCGGGAGCAGCATCCAGATTAAACGCCATAATATAAGGAAGAAGAATGGCATTGGCTACGCCATGCGGCACATCATATTCCGATCCAAGCTGATGCGCCATGCTGTGGACGATACCAAGTCCGGCGTTGGAGAAGGACAGCCCGGCCACATAAGAACCCCAGGCCATGCCGGAGCGAGCCTCCAGGTTACCTCCGTCCTTAACCGCCGTCTCCAGCGACCCTGCGATGAACTCAATCGCTTTAAGAGCCAGAGCGTCAGTCAGTTCGTATGCACCCTTGGTCACATAAGCTTCAATAGCATGCGTCAAGGCATCCATTCCAGTAGCGGCAGTCAGTGAAGCCGGCTTGCTGACCATGAGCTCCGGATCATTGACCGCGATAACGGCCAGAGAATTCGGGTCCACCATGACCATCTTGATTTTGCGGATCTCATCCGTAATCACATAGTTTATGGTGACCTCGGAAGCCGTACCTGCCGTCGTATTGATCGCAATAATAGGGACTGACTTATGCACGGACTTGTTGATGCCTTCGTAATCAGCAATATTGCCGCCATTGGTATGCAGCAGCCCGACCGCCTTGGCAGCATCCTGCGGTGAGCCTCCGCCTACCGAAATGATAAAATCACAGCCACCCTCCCGGAATGCCGCCAGTCCGTCGTTCACATTCTGCATGGTCGGATTTGGCTTCACGTCCGTGAACACCTGATAGGCAACGCCACTCGCATCCAGCACATCCGTCACCTTACCGACAACGCCGTGCTTCAGCAGCATATCGTCACTAACGAGCAGCGCCTTCTTCAGACCGAGCTTGGCAATTTCCGCACCAATTTCCTTCACGCATCCCGGCCCGATCAGGTTGATGGCCGGCCAATAGATTCGTCTTACAGACAACATAGGAAGCCCTCCTTGGTATAGGAATCGTACGGTTAGCGGTTTGATTATACGGGATAACCACCAGCCGATATTCCGATTTCGTTTGAAAGTCTTTATTTACCTTTAATTTACAGACTATCACCCCTTCTGTATGTGACGGTTTTCACAAAGGCGATGCTGCTGAAATTACATATTCCTCTACTGCGGAGGTACGCTGTCGTACCTGCAGCCAACCTGTAAGAGCAGCACATCCTTTTACATGGAGCCATTATTCCACCATTCCACCATGATAGTTTCGTTCCGGACATTTCAGAGCGGGCCTAAGTCGACACTGTTTTTCTGCTTCATCGACGCCGTTTTCCCGCTTCCTCTATGCCGTCTTTCCGCTTCTAACCTCACGCTGCACCTTTAACGAAAATCACACACGCTAAACCTGCAAATTTCAAGTGTCCGCCATTGTAACGAATCTCAGCAGTCTTATTTAGCGTTTTTTGCTACATTCACTTGATTATCAAGTCAATAGCGTTGCTCAGTTTCATTACAAAATGTACGGGGCCATTTTGCGGTAAATAGCGATTGACAGTTTCGTTAGAAGGGATAATCAAATTCAGCAGAAGTAGTTGTGGGGGTCCTTGGGGCTGACTGTGAGAGAGGTGGCTGTGAGAGAGGTGGCTGTGAGAGAGGTGACCGTGAGATACGTAAGCGGATTAATCGGGGCGCTCGAAGCATTAAGGGTTGATAAGCGCCCAGCCATCTTGCAATCAGCCCGCCAAACAAAATAAGCAGGCAGTCGCCCGCCCGCAATCATGTCCCTATAGAATAGCGTCAACAGTGCCCGATATAGTGGAAGATGCCTTTCTCTTGTTTCGCTAAACTTTAGTCCAACTCATAATTCCTTGGTCATAAAAACACTGTACGGATCCTCCACATAATCAGCAAATGGCGGGCAGTACTGGAAACCAAAGCTTTCATACATATTTCTTGCCGCCTTGAAGGCTTCCATTGAGCCTGTCTCCAGGCTTACACGCCGGTATCCCCTGCGAACAGCCTCCTCCATGATATGAGCAAGTATTTGCCTTGCTGCGCCCTTCCTCCGGTGTGCAGAAGCCGTGCGCATGGATTTGATCTCGCCATGGGAGCTGTCCAGCTCCTTCAGCGCGCCGCAGCCTAGCAGTTCATCACCTTCCCATATACTCCAGAACGTCACGCCCGGCTGCTTCAACCCCTCAATATCTAGAGCATGGATGCTTTCCGGAGGAGAATGGACGGTCATATCCTTTAAGTGCTCCCCGATCAGTGCCCTGATCTGCGGCCCGGTTAAATCATCATAACGAATGTCCATCTGACTCTCCCCTTATGTACATCTTATTAGGCTGCAGCCTTTAGAATTATCATAGCGCTGCCCGCTTCCCGTAAAAAGGGGAAAATTACCGCCAACCGCTTCCACTTTTATTATCCCGTGCCCCTCCCTTCTGTTTTCATTGCCTTCATCAGTAGTTCGGCCGGCTGCCCCGTATGCCCCCACAATTCGCGAAAAGCCCCTGTTTCCTATGACCAGACCTCCCCGCATTGTCACCCTTCAAAGGCCCTTGCTATAATGGGTGTCAATACATACCATTTTCCTGTATGCGCGCTGAGGCTTCCACAAGCCCTCACCCGCCAAGGCGTGAAAGGAGAACACCTATAGCATGCACCGCATTATGATTTGTGAAGACGACCCGAAGCTGGCCGGATTGCTCAAGGCCGCAGTTGAAAAATACGGTTTCCAAGCGCATCTCGTACAGGATTTCGACCGCGTGACGGATTTCTTCCAGCAGTGCGATCCGCATCTGGTTCTGCTGGACGTCAACCTCCCCCGTTACGACGGGTTTTACTGGTGCCGCCAAATCCGATCCCTGTCCACGTGCCCCATCATGTTCATCTCTGCCAGGGACGGCGAGATGGACCAAGTGATGGCCCTGGAGTACGGTGCCGATGATTACATCACCAAGCCGTTTCATTATGAAGTCGTGATGGCCAAAATCCGCAGCCACCTGCGCCGCGTCTATGGCGAATATGCACCGCAGAGCGAGGAGAGAATCGTTCAGCTCGCCGGGCTGATTCTCTACCCCGAACGGATGGAGATGCAGCTGCATCAATCTTCTGTCCAGCTGTCGAAGAACGAGACGATTCTGATCGAAGCCATGCTGAAGAGCCACCCAAGGCTTGCTCCGCGCGAAATGCTGCTGGAGAAGCTCTGGGACGACCAGACCTTCGTCGATGAGAACACGCTTAACGTTAACATGACGCGAGTGCGCAAGAAGCTGCAGGAGCTGGGCATAGAAGATGCCATTGAGACCGTCAGGGGCGCTGGCTACCGTCTGCAGACCACCTGGGATGCGGAGCCGTCATGAAGCTGTTCTTCCGTGAGCATCTGCCGCTCTTCGCTCTGCAGGTCGTCCAGCTCTTCATGGTACTGCTGGTATACTGGCTTGATGGCTACCGCAATCTGCCTACTGCCCTTTATTCTGTGTTCATCGGCCTCATCATCCTGAGCGGCTACCTCGCTTATCGCTACGTTACCCACCGCAGGCTGTACCGGCGGCTGACCGAACCGCTCGAGACATTGGACGAGTCCTCGCGGCTGGATGCGGGCTACGCCCCCCTCGCCCGGGCCGTCGATGAGCTGCTGCAGACGCAGTACCGCCATTACCAGCATAAGCTTAATGTCCGTGAGCGGCAGCGCAATGATCATCTGACGTTCATGAACCAATGGGTTCATCAGATGAAGACCCCGTTGTCCGTTATTCATCTGACCCTTCAGCAGGATGATGATCATGATCCCAAGTACAGCAGCATCCGCGAGGAAGTCGAACGGCTGGAGCAGGGCCTCGAGACCGTGCTGCATGCTGCTCGCCTGGAGGCGTTCGAGCATGATTTTCAAGTTGAGCCTGTCAACCTGCGCAGGGCCGTCGACCAGGTGATCCGCGATAACAAGCGGATGTTCATCCGCAGCAGCGTCTATCCGGAGGTCAGCCTGGACCCCTCCCTCACCGTGGAATCGGATGCCAAATGGCTTGCCTTTATCCTGTTTCAGCTGCTTACCAACGCCGTCAAATACAGCTCGAGCAAAGCTAATAAAGTCTACATAACAGGCGGCATTCAGGGCAAACGGGTCATGCTGGAGATTCGCGATCAAGGCATCGGCATTCCGAAGTCGGACTTAAAGCGTGTCTTTCAGCCCTTCTTCACCGGAGAGAACGGCCGCTTATACCGGGAATCTACCGGCATGGGCCTGTATCTGGTGCAGGAGATCTGCCGGCGGCTTGATCACAAGGTCGAGCTTGAGTCGTCAGTGAATCAAGGCACAACTGTGCGCCTCCTCTTTACAGGCAGTCCCGCTAATCTTACAGAGATGTAAGGAAGCTGAAAGGTTATTCGATAGCCCGGCCGCTGCAGCAAAGCTACACTTAAGACATAAGATTACAGCGGCTGCTGGCTGTGCTGCTGCTTTAAGAGGAGGCTTCACATTTACACATGGATATGCTGCGAATTAACGGACTGAACAAGGTATACGGAGGCAAGGTCGCCTACCGTGCGCTCACCGACATCTCGTTTGCAGTTGAGAAGGGCGAGTTCGTCGGCATTATGGGCCCTTCCGGAAGCGGAAAGACCACCCTGCTCAATCTGGTGGCGACTATCGACAGTCCGACTACCGGCGAGATTCTGATTGACGGGCGCAACCCGCATCAGCTGAAGCGCAATGACCTGGCCCGCTTCCGGCGCAGAGAGCTTGGCTTCGTATTCCAGGATTTCAATCTGCTTAACACCTTGACCGTCGAGGAAAATATCGTCCTGCCGCTTACGCTTGATGGCGAGCGTGTGAAGGTTATGGAGCGCAAGGTCGAAGAGATTGCCCGCAAGCTGGGGATCGAAGGCATCCTGAACAAACGGACCTACGAAATATCGGGCGGGCAGACACAGCGTACAGCCATTGCACGCGCCATCATCCATACGCCCAAGCTGCTGTTCGCCGATGAGCCGACAGGCAACCTGGATTCGAAGTCGGCCAAGGATGTCATGGAGACGCTGGCTAACATCAACCAGTCGGACGGCACCACCATGATGCTCGTAACCCACGATGCGGTAGCAGCAAGCTACTGCCATCGCGTGATTTTCATCAAGGACGGCCGCTTGTACAATGAGATTCACCGGGGAGACAGCCGGCAGGCCTTCTTCCAGAAAATCATTGACGTGCTGTCGCTGCTGGGAGGGCATGCGCATGACCTTTCGTCAGTTCGCGTTTAATAACGTCCTCCGCAATAAGCGGACGTATGCCGCCTATTTTCTGAGCAGTGCCTTCTCGGTCCTTGTTTTCTTCGTCTATGCTGTGTTCGCCTTTCATCCCGACTTGGCGGCAGGCAACCTGTCCAATTCGGTTTCACAGGGGCTGCATTTCGCGGAATCGATCATTTATGTATTCTCCTTCTTCTTCGTGCTTTATTCTATGAGCGCGTTCCTGAAGACACGCAAGAAGGAATTCGGTCTGCTCGTCATGCACGGGATGACTCAGCTGCAGCTGCGGACGATGGTATTCCTGGAAAATGTCCTGATCGGCTTCTTCTCGACTTTGACTGGAATCGGAATTGGTCTGGTCTTCGCCAAGGTTATTCTGCTGGCAGCTGAGAGACTGCTCGCCCTGGATAACCCGCTGCCCTTCTACATTCCGGTGGAGGCGCTGCTGCTGACTTTTGCCGCGTTCCTCATCCTGTTTGTCGTCATCTCATTATTTACCGTTGCGGTCTTAAGAGGCAATTCGCTTGTCCATCTGATCCGCGGCAGTCAGGCACCGAAGCCCGAGCCGAAAGCCTCACGATGGCTGTCCCTGCTTGCAGTTGTACTGCTTGCCGGCGGGTACGCAGGCGCATTCTGGGCCCAGGGTCCAGCGGTTGTCGCTGCCATGATACCTGTTACGCTCGTTGTTATTGTCGGAACCTATTTTCTGTTCACACAGCTCAGCGTATACCTGATCCGCCGGGCGACCCGCAGCCGGGCCTTCTTCTGGCGCAAGACCAACATGCTGCTGATGTCTGACCTCACCTACCGGATGAAGGATAATGCTCGCACCTTCTTCATGGTGGCAATTCTGTCCACCGTCGCGTTCTCGGCGATCGGTTCCCTGGTCGGCTTCCGTGCGATGTCAGAGGGCACAATCGTCGATGAGTCGCCGTTTGCTTTTCAGTATAGATACTGGTGGGAAGACCAGGATGCTGACAAAGCCAAGCAGGATGTAGCACATATTGGTCAAGTACTGAAAGAAGAGAATGTGGCTTATGAGCTTTTTGAGACTACAATCCGCTCCCAGCCGGTAAAGAACCCCAACAAAAGGGAGCATGTAGTTCGCGTCTCCGAATACAACGCTCTCGCCAGTGCAGTTGGTGAGCAGACCCTTGATTTGAAAGGCCATGAGGCCGCCTTCGTATATTACAGCAACGCTTTGTATGGAGGAGAACGCACGGGCAGTGACGCTATCGAGCTCAGTGGTATCGAACAGCCCTTGAAGGTCACTGTCCAGGAATCTTCCAATTTGCTTCCATTGTTTACGGGCTACTATGTTATACCCGACCCGCTGGTTGAACAGCTCGTTGAGTCCAAGTCCACTGAGAGCGTTTTCGGTTTTTATGTTGAGGACTGGAAAGACACTGTAGAGGTTGGCAGACAGCTATCCGAGCATTTGCCAAATGACAGCGGCGATTACTTCTTCAATGCCCTTGCCTATGATCTGCACATCTTCCTGCAGGGCTACAGTGCCGTCATGTTCGTCGGCCTGTTCATGGGTGCCGTATTCTTCGTAGGCGCAGGCAGCTTCCTGTACTTCCGCCTGTATACGGACCTGGATGATGACAAGCAGAAATTCCGGGCAATCGTGAAGCTTGGATTGACGGACAAGGAGCTCTCGAAGGTCATCACCCGCCAGCTGATGCTGCTGTTCTTCGTGCCCATCGGTGTGGCCATTATTCATGGCGCCGTTGCCCTGAACTCCCTGAGCAACCTGTTCTACTATCCGCTTGTCCGCGAGACGGCCTTGGTACTGGGCAGCTTCCTGGCGGTTCAGATCGTCTACTTCCTGTTCATACGGTCACGTTACCTTCAGCAGATCAGACGGGATGTTTACCGGTAAATGCATGAACACGCCGAAACCGGGAATTGAATGTACCATCTAGCTTGCTGCCGCAGCTCCTTCTTATATAAATCAATAAGCAAACAGGACCATCTCTTAGATTTGGTCCTGTCTGCGTTCTACTCGGCAACCTCGACGTAGTGCACACTTCCCTGGCAGCCTACCGGAACTAGCTCATTCACATAGCGGCCAACCTGTTCCTGTTCTTCCGGGGACACGGGCCTGGCCGAGAAAATATTGAATTGTATAGTGCCGCTGTAAGCATCATAGCTTCTGAATGAAATGACCTTACCGGGAAGCAGACTGTTAAGTGTATCGACAATGTCCTTCGCCTGCAGCTCCGTGCGCAAAGCCGCCCGGCTGAGCAGCTCCGGCAGCGGCGCCGGCTGCGGCAGCCCGTCTTTCCGCAGCGAATCATAGGGCAGCACATCGTAGCAGACATGCTGCAGCAGATTCCCTGAGGCAAACCGCTGCAAGCTGGCGGCGTCCTTGGCGGAAAGCTGCAGCTTCCCATCCCAGGCATAGATTCTAGCTTTATGTTTACCGCATGTATGGACACGGACGTAATGCAAATGAGGATAGCGCTGCCTGATCCTGTTCTCCGACAATAACCTTGTTCCCATCATAATTCCCCCTGTCCTTATCTCGTGGTAACGCTTTCACTGCATTATATGTCTGTCTTCTTCCAAAGTGACCTCCGAAGCTTTACATTTCCCTCTTACCTTCTGCCGGTGCAGCATTATTGTTCTGTCATCCTCATTTTATGCTTATCCGTTGAGATCGTGCGGGCTTGGTTAATCGCAGAAAAAAGCCTGAAACAGTGATCTCTGCTTCAGGCCTTATTAGGCTTAGTGATTGCCAAACATTGCTTCGAGGTCTTCCAGTATCCACATCATTGCTGACGCACTGTAGTCATTCCATCTTCCAGTATCCACGAGATGCACCTGGTCTTTCTGGACAGCCGGAATATCCTTCCACGCAGTTCCCTTCAGTTCATTATATCTATCCTTGTTGGACGGATCTTCCACGAGCAGGAATAGCCGGTCTGCATCAGCTGCAAAATCAACCACCGCTTCTTCCGAGATCGCCTCCGTCTGCGTAACAGCTGCTGCCTGCTCAGGCGCTACAAAACCCGCTTCATACAGCGAAGCGAAAACCGTAGGCGAATGGCGGTAAATCGTCTTCTCCCAGAACTGGAGAACAACAGCCTTCTCGCCGGCATACTGACCGATCTTCGCTTTAACAGATTCAACTTTCGCAGCGTAAGCGTCCAGCCAAGCCTGCTTCTCCTCTTCCTTACCCAGCAGGTCAGCCAGTGCATCCAGATGCTCAGTCGGCGTTAAGCCCCACTTGGTTGCAACGACAGGTGCGATTTTCTCCAAGCCTGCAATAACCTCAGGAGTAAAGTAGCTGCTTACTATGATCAAGTCTGGCTCAAGCTCAACAAGCTTCTCCATATTAGGGTCCGACTCGCCAACACTCTCTACGCCAGCAACCTTCTCAGGATCGTACTTATTCAAATGGTAGTCAGTCGTGCCCAGCGGTTTGACGCCAAGCGCCAGCAGCTCACCCACATTATGCAGAGCTACAATCCGCTGCGGGTTAACCGGCACCTCAACTTCCTTATCCAATCCATCCTTGTATACCTTCGTTGCCGATTCCTGTGTATTGCCTTCCTTCCCCCCCGCAGCTTGGTTACCTTCTGCAGGTGTGTTAGCACCTGTGTTCCCCGCTGTATTGCCTGCGTTATTTCCGCCCCCGCCGCATGCTGCAAGCACACTGAACAGCAGGAACAGACAGGCCAGCATGGTGAGCTTTGTCGTTCTGTTCAACTTGACCTCTCCTTTGTTTACTCCAACCCGGTCTTCGCCGGTGAGAATAGTTATCACTATCATTAGCTAGTGTAAGCTAATTCGACAATATTTTCAACTGCTTTCCTTGCGCTTGTTTCGGTGAATGTTTCGGATGACGGTTTGCAAGGTAAATACTATTGATATACCCCAATTTCTAGAAACGGCATGCTGCGGCTGCCGTATATAATAAAGTATCCTATTACATATTGAGGAGGAATGAACAGCTTGAAGCAAAAGTTAGCAGCCTTTCTCGCCCTTATGATGCTCTTAACCATTGTAACTGCCCTGCCCGCAGCAGCCGTTCAGACAAATACCGTAGAGGTGTTTGTTAACGGTGAACCCCAACGCTATACAGGGGCTAAGCCATACGTGAAGGACAGCGCCGTCATGCTGCCAGTCCGTGCAACCGCAGGTATGCTGGGCATGAGTGTTGACTTCAAGAGGTCTACCCTTGAAGTGGTCCTAACCAGCCCGGATTGCACGGTGGTCTTCCACACCGGCAGCAGTGAGGTGTCTGTGAACGGTACACGGGTATCGCTCAACAGTTCTACAACCGTACATAAAGGCCGTGTCTACGTCCCTCATGCCCTCTTTGATTCGCTGCCTGGACTTCAAGTGCAGTATGATTCCGCCGAGCAGCACATTCATATCAATCATGCCCAGCAGGATCCAGAAGCAGCTGCCGCTGCGGTTATCGGGCTTCTGACCACAGGACGTTACGGAGAGCTGGCTGCCCAGTATTTTGAACCGTCCCTAGCCGAGGCGCTTCCCGCCTCCGACCTTGAAGCGGTGTGGAACCAGGTCATCGGTGCAGCGGGTGCTTATCTGAGCACAGAGTCGGTCACCACTCAGCCGTCTGACGGGGGAAGAACTATTGTAACGGCAAAGCTGGTCTTCGAGCGGATGAAAGCTAACGTCATCCTCACGATGAATGACCAGCAGAAGCTTGCCGGACTGTTCATTCAGCCTGCTGCTCCTGAAGATAACGCGGAAATACCCAAGGGTATAACGGAAGAGACGGTTGTCATTGGCGAAGGCGGCACGTATCCGCTTGAAGGGACTCTCACCCTGCCGGAACAAGGCACTGGCCCTTACCCGGCTGTCGTGCTGGTGCAGGGCTCCGGACCAAGCGACCGTGACGAATCCATTGGTGCCTATAAGCCATTCAGGGATATTGCCTGGGGTCTTGCTCAGCAGGGAATAGCCGTTCTCCGCTATGACAAACGGACCTTTGCTCATGCTGCTTCCTTCACGAAGGAAGAGGCCTCACGCCTCACCGTCAAGGAAGAGACGGTTGATGATGCCATTGCCGCAGCCAATCTGCTTAAGTCCGATGAGCGAATTGACAGCAGCCGCGTCTACGTGGCAGGCCACAGCCTGGGCGGCATGCTCGCTCCCCGGATTGATGCGGAAGGCGGCGACTTTGCCGGATTAATCCTGCTCGCCGGTTCACCGAGACCACTGTGGGAAATTATCTATGATCAGAATGCAGCGTTCATTGCGAAGATGAGTGATGCCGACCCGAAGAAGGCTGCCAATCAAGCCTGGCTGGAAGCAGAATATAAGAAGGCGAAGAAAATAGCCGCCTGGACACCGGAGAAGGCTGCCAGCGAGACCGTGTTCGGTATCCCGGCAAGCTACTTTAAGGAAATGGACAGCCACAGCGCCGCCGAATATGCCAAGGAATTAACGAAGCCTGTGCTTGTGCTGCAGGGAGAGGACGACTTCCAGGTCTTTGCGGACAAAGACTACCTGCTGTGGCAGGAGCAGCTTAGCCATAATCCAAGCGCCGAGTTCAAGCTATATCCCGGGCTGAACCACTTCTTCGTTGATTACAGCGGACCGGATGAAGGAACGACCCAGGAATATCAGCACCCAGGAACTGTCTGCGAGCAGGTCATTTCCGATATAGCCAAGTGGATTCATTCCGGAACGCTGGAAAAATAAAATAATTATTACATCATAACTAAATAAATATTGTAAAAAAGGCTGGGCAGACTCCATTATGGAAGAACTGCCCAGCTATATTTGTAACAACCTGTATCTGTCGTCTAACCCGTCCCATCCACTGCCAGCTCCGCTTCCTGCTCGCGGCCGCCGCCGGCCTGCAGAAGCTCGAGAAGGCGCCTCAGCGGCAGCGCAGGCTTCTTCTTGCGGCTGATGACCAGCTGGGTATAGAAAGGCGGCAGCCATTCCGGATCCGGCCTGCTGATATGAAGCTCCCCCCGCTTCACCTCAGCCTCAACCGTCACGTAAGGAAGTAAAGCCGCTCCCAGCCCCGCCCGCACGCATTGCTTAATTGCCTCTATGCTGCCAAGCTCGCTTACAATGTTAACCTTCACCTTATTGTCCGCAATGGCATGCTCCATTGCAGCCCGGTATGTGCACGTCCGCTCCGTCAGAATCATGGACTGCTTCTCGAAATCACGGATTCCAATGACATCCTTGCCTGCGAACGGATGGGAATCCCCCGATATAATAACAAGCCTTTCCTCACGCAGCATGACAGTTTCCAGCTCCGGGTCATACAGCAGCGGATCGAGTATGAGGCCTACATCCCACTCTCCCTGCTTCACACGGGACAGGACCTCGCGTTCATTGGTCGGATATACCGCCAGTGCTATTCCCGGATAGTCATTCCTGAAGCGCTGCAGGTAGGCCGGCAGGAAGAACGCCGCAATTGTCTCAATAGTCCCCACCATCAGGGTTCCAAAATTCGGGCTCTGCATAACAGCCAGCGATTCGTTGTAAGCGTCCGTGATCTGCTCTGCATACCGGCTTAATGCCACCCCTGCTTCAGTAAGCCGAAGTGTACGCCCGTGACGCTCGAACAAGGGGGCGCCGTAGGCCTTTTCCAGCTTCTGAATCTGAACGGTTACCGTGGACTGGGCGTAGCCCAGCCGCTCACCCGCCCGTGTGAAGCTGCCGCATGAAGCTACTTCGCGGAATGTGAGGTAATACTGGATATCCATGGTCGGCTAACCCCCAACTCATTA
Organism: Paenibacillus sambharensis; assembly: GCF_003233845.1. Lineage (GTDB taxonomy): Bacteria > Bacillota > Bacilli > Paenibacillales > Paenibacillaceae > Paenibacillus_I > Paenibacillus_I sambharensis. The sequence continues at coordinate 139,745 of NZ_QKRB01000010.1, read as the reverse complement.
AAGATTGTAATAGTAGTGATGATAATGTATCGATAACTGGTATGTAAATAGTCATGTTATATTTTGGGTGTGAACAGCTGGCGAACCGCGGCGCCTCTAATCACAACGCCAATATGCTTAGGGCCGGAGAAGCTTTAAGCCAACAGGGGGAATAACCATGCTGCATCCGTATTTCGCAGACAAGGAACATGAACGGCACATCGAATCCGCTGAGAAGGCCTGCCTTTATGATGTTGATACGCATACGCAGAAGTCCGTGTATGATCATATGCAGAGCTGGCTTGCCAGCTTCTTCAGAGCAGGCAAGAGCAGCGCTGTCCAGCATCGCCGTACACACACGAAGAAGAGCGTCTGATACCTATTAGGGGCAGTCATCCATCCTGACCTTAGGTGAAACATTATAATTATATATAGAATAACATGGAATTATTAATTAACACATTTCAATATAATAATTTTGTATGAATTTTATAATTGGTAATTGTAATCCGCCCAGCAGCAATGATGCGGAAGGAAAACAGGTATCAGGTCGCTGCGGAAGAAGGAGAGATGAAGATGATAACGGAAGAGCAGTTGAAGTATCCAATCGGGCAATACAGCCATGAGGGTGAAATTACACAGGAACAGCTGGAAGTTTGGCTGCAGCAGCTGGAAGAATTGCCGGGGAAGCTGCGTGAAGCGGTGGCCGGCCTGGAGGATTGGCAGCTGGATACCCCATACCGCGAGGGCGGCTGGACAATCCGGCAGGTCGTGCACCATCTGGCGGACAGCCACATGAACAGCTTCACCCGTTTCAAGCTTGCGATAACGGAGAACGGCCCCACGATTCGGCCTTATGATGAGAAGAAGTGGGCAGAGCTTGTTGATTCTCGCACTGCCCCGATTGAATGGTCCCTGGATTGGCTCGATATTCTCCACCGTCGCTGGTGTATGCTGCTTCGCAGCCTGACAACCGAGCAGCTGCACCGCACCTTCTTCCATCCCGATTCCGTAGAATGGTTCAGGCTCGACTGGAACATCGGCATGTATGCCTGGCATGGCAGCCACCATGCTGCTCATATCACCGAGCTCTGCAGGCGAATGAATTGGTAAGCGGAACGAAAGCCCCGAACCGATTATCTGGTCTGGTGTCTGTTTATGCTGAATCCTGCTCTACCCAGAAGAGATCATCCAGCGTCTTGTTTAATACCCGGCAGATAGCCAGACATAAGCTTAAGCTGGGATTATATTTACCGAGCTCGATCAGCCCGATCGTCTGTCTCGATACCCCTGCAAGGAGGGCCAGCTGTTCCTGGGACAGGTCCTTCTCCACTCTGGCAAGCTTCAGCTTCATATTCTTCATGTTGTCAGCACCCTTTCATCGTGTGTATCAGCCGCTGTAACTGGGGTTCAGCAGGCTTCATCAGTATGTAGTAACCGAATAAAAGTGTAGCACGAATATAGCATTAAGACAACTATACATGACATCATCCGACAGCAGAAAACGCCGGCACCCATCAGGATACGCCATCTTGGGTGCGGCTTTCGTCTGTCTTACTATGTCACGGCCAGGGCGGAAGGCGGTACAGCCTGGAGGGCCGCCCCTACGAGACGTAATCTCCGCTGTAGCTGATCAGGACAGCGCTGCTCACGCCCTGCAGTGCGGTTAAGCGATTAACAAACTCCCCTTCCCTCTCCTTAAGCCTGATCTCGAGTGTAGTCTCAACGCAGCCGCTCGTAACAGTCTTCTGTTTGACGTTGTACCGTTTGACGAGCTGCCCAACCAGCTTCTGCACCTCCCGCTCGCTCTGGTCATCCTCGCAGTTAACAACCAGCAGGTACGGTGTTTCGAATGAGGTTTTCTTGATGAAATAGAACATTATAAGGCCAATCGCAGCAGATCCGATCAGTGCCAGCACATAGAACCCCGCCCCTGTCACAATACCTGCTGCCGCAGCCCAGAACAGGAAAATCAGATCAGTCGGGTCTTTGATCGGTGTACGGAAGCGGACAATGGACAGGGCGCCGACCATCCCGAGCGACAGCACGAGATTAGAGTTGACTGCAATAATAACGAGTGCGGTTACCATTGTCATACCAATTAATGAGACGTTGAAGCTCTTGGAATACAGCACCCCGCTGAAGACCCGCTTATACAGCAGATAGATGAAGAACCCGACTAAGAAAGCGAAGAACAGGGATAGCAGTATTCTTGGCAGGTCAATAGTTGCTGTAAAATTATTCAGAACGGAGTTCTTAATCATGTCCGTGAAGGTTGTTGCGGAATCCGCCGCAGCCGTCTGGGCTGCCGATAAGCTGGTCGTTGTGGTATGCATACTAGAAGTCCTCCCAAGTGTTGAATTTCAGATGTTTGCGGCAGATTACATATTTGGAGGCGCTCTGCCGGTTCAGCCCCTCCAGCTGCAAGGCGCTTCTTATGGCCCCAGGCAGATATTCATCATATTTGACTTCAAGAATAATCAGATTGTCATCCAGGGCACGAACCGGCTTAAGGTTAGGATCAAAGACATCCGTGGCATGAAGTCCTGTCCGCAGCTCCTTGTCAAAGGTAATTCGTACATTGCCGAATCGGCTGACATAAGGCTCGCGGACGTAATCGACAATGACTTTGGGCCTGAGCAGCTTGTGCTTCATTTCAAGGTACAGCTCCATCAGGAACGGCTTATCCGGCTGATTCAGCACCTCGTAATTTCCCGCCAGAATCGAATCGTACATCGATCGTGTCAGCGGCTCCTTTACCTTGGCTATGTAGTCATTCTTCTTGATCTTCTTCTCAAAATGAATGACATGATCCTGGACATTGTAAACCCGGATCCGGTACTTCACCCGGTCATGAATCCCGCCTAGCTTCTCATGCAGCGCCTTGTTATCCACATCGTCGAAGTAGAGGCTGCGGATATGATACTCACCTGTCGGACCTGCGTGTGAATCCTTGTCTACAAGGCTGCGAAGCCGGGAACGGATAATATGAAACTGATGATAATTAATAAAGAACTTATGCTCATGCCGGTATTTCAGCTTGGCACTCATCGCCTCTTGCACCTTCTCTCGTCTGCTATGCTTGTATTGTAAGACGGCTGCCTGAGTTAATCCTTAGGGCAAACTGAAGGACCGCTGAATGTTTTTTACAAGTTCTTAATGAGCAGGTTAGAAGCAGATGAGGATCACAGTTGAGTGGTTACGGAGCGCATGCGAAAGCAGGCATCAGCGAATAAGCCAAGCGGCTGGCGCGTGACTTGTCGCTGAAGATGAGTGGGTGTGTGTCATTCATGCATAGGGGACTTATCGCGGCTGGCGGTATCGGAGAGCGGACATAGCGGCAAATCAGTACGCAGCATCCGATACGACTGATTGATTAGTCCTTGAGGACAAGGCCCAGGTACTCGGCAAAAATAACGGCCTGCTCCTGTGATATGATGCAGCCCTTCAAGTTCTCCAGCGGAATGGAGATCCCCTCAATCTCGCAGCTGCTGAGGTCTATGCCTGCCAGATTGGTGCGCAGAAATTCAGCCTTCTGGAGCTTGCAGCTGTTAAGATGCAGCTTGGTCAGCTTAGATTCCGTGAAGTCAGCGCTTGCCAGCATCGTATCCTCCAGCACAGCCTCCTTCCAGTTGGTGAACCCGAACTGGGCATAGCTGCAGTTGCAGCCCTGGAATCTTGTATTGCGGAAGGTCGAGTCAGTGAAGACTGCACCGACCATTTTACAATCAATAAACTCGACCCGGTGCAGCAGCGCTCCACTGAAATCCACATTGGACAGGTCGCAGCCTTCGAAGCGCACATCGGTCAGCTCCACCTTCGGCCAGGCCACTTGATGCAGCGCCGTTCGGCGAAATATAAATTTGGAGAACGATACACTAACCGCCTCCTGGTCACGAATCGTCTCATCCTCGCATAAGCCGCTGCTAAACTGCTCTTCATCGCCAAATAAATAACCGCCTAGCGTTACAGCTTCCATACTTCCGGCAAGCGCCGGTTTTGCAATTTTCATATCCGGTCCCTCGTTTCTGTCTTGATTATGATTTCAGCATACCTCACTTTCCCGGCATTGTCCCGCCTCCAGCCTCCTCCACAATTCCTTTACATAAGACAAACATAAACATTACATTTCCTGGAATCCCTAATGTGTATAATGGTCTTGTGATTACGATCACAGTCCAAAATATGAGGAGGCTCTACGTAATGAAAAAGTGGTTCAGGCTGATCCTGTCAGCCGCAATTGTTCTGTCGCTGGTCCTTGGAAGTGCAGGCTCTGTTATCCATCAGGGAACCCCTGTCGCCGAAGCGGCTGTCAGCGGTCCAACCGATTTTGCCGGTATTATCAACTATCTGAAGACGTATGGGCGTCTGCCAGCCAACTTCCTGACGAAGAGTCAGGCCAGGCAGAAAGGCTGGGTATCCAGTGAGTGCAATCTGGCCAAGGTTGCTCCCGGCTACAGCATTGGCGGCGATGTCTTCTACAACCGCGAAGGTAAGCTGCCGTCTGCCTCCGGTCGTACCTGGTACGAAGCAGATGCTTACTATACGTCCGGATGCAGAGGCGCTTCCCGTGTCGTATACTCGAATGACGGACTCTACTACACGACCACCGACCATTATAAGACCTTCAGAAGATGGTACTAAAGCAAATGAGGTGAGCAGCAGCCAGTGGCAGAAGAATTGGTACTAAACGGACAAGAGCTGTGGACGATCGATGATTTTCATGATCTCTTCATGAACCGTCTGCATTTCCCCGGCCATTATGGCCGAAATCTTGATGCCCTCTATGACAGCCTGATGGATTATGTGATCCCCCCGCTTACGATTCGCTGGACGCATTATAATGAGAGCGAACAGCTGCTGGGCGACCGCGCCCAGGCACTGGTGCAGGTGCTGCGGGATGCCGCAGCTGAGGTTGAAGGACTTGAGGTAATTGTTGAGCCTTAGGCATTCTAACAAGATAATGGATATGGAGTAAAAGCCGTCCCGCAGAGGGGCGGCTTTTGTTTATCTTCAGCTGCTTAGACAGCCGCTGACTGATCTTCATTTTCCAGCCGGCCGCATGGTGGATAATTTCGGTCCATCCCCTGGGGTTTAAGACCAAAGATGTAGACCAGGCTGCGTCCAACTCCCGACGCGGAGCACCATCACGGAGACTTATACTAATAGCAAACGTGATGACGAGAGGGAGATCAACCATGTTAAACGTATATGCAGCGGAGATGCAGATGAAGGAGCAGAAGCAGCAGCTGGATTCCGTAACAAGACTCGCCTGGAAGTGGTTTGGCAAACAATCCTTCTGTGTACGCTGCCTCTTCGGGGAACGGAATAAGGAAATCAGCGTGGACTAGATCATCCCAAACAGCGGTATAGACTGGCAAAAATAATCCGCCGCTTCCGATTCCACGATAATAGAGGCTTCTCAGGCGCTTCCGCAATAGAGTATGCTAAGTCTAAAGAGCAGCAGCAGAGAGAGGTGGATTAGATGCAGGAAGACGTCAAGCTTCATGAGGCGGAGCTCTTGCGCGAGATCGCCGAGACGATCAACGGCACTTACGATATGATGCAGATGCTGGACCTTGTGCTGGCAAAGCTGCTTGAATTAACCGGCCTGCAAACGGGATGGGTGTTCCTTCTCCGCAACCAAGCCACGATGGCCTTCAGCTGCGCTGCGGATGCTTGTCTGCCGCCGGCTCTCACCATCAACGACAAGGAACCTCTTAGAGAAGGCGACTGCTGGTGTATAGACCGGTTTAAGGACGGGCGCCTCAAGCGGGCGGTGAATATACTCAATTGCAAAAGAATCGAGGATGCCATACTCCTCAAACGCGGCGATACCGGAAATTTGACGCATCACGCCACGATCCCGCTTCGTTCCGGGGATAAGCTGTTCGGGATACTGAACGTCGCTTCCCCAGGCAAGACAGCGTTCAGCGAGGAAGAGCTGGCACTGCTGCAATCTGTGTCTTATCAGATTGGCACAGCGGCTCACCGTATTCAGCTCTTCAGCCAGGAGCGCAAGCGGGGAGCTCTGTTCGAGAAGCTCGGTACAGCTTCCCGGGAACTGAGGGCCATAACGGAGCCTGAGCGGATTGCAGCAGAAATCGTCCGCATCGCAGGCACGACCTTCGGTTGGTCGAATGCAGCGCTGTGGATGCGTGAGAACCAGGGACTCTTCCTGCATGCTTCTTATGAAGAGGGAAAGGTGACCATTCCAGCAACCGGCAGTCCCAAGCATTCCTGCGAACTGCTGGACACGGTTCTGAAACAACAGGAGCCGCTGATTCTGAAGGAGCCAGTTGAGCCCCAACTGCTGCCTTCCTCCAAGCCCGTCCGCAGCGCGGCTGTCGTCCCCCTGCTCCTGCAGGGCAAACCGATCGGCGCCCTGGCCGCAGGACATGCAGGCGATGAGCCGTTCGATGCGGCCGACACGGAAGTATTGGCGGCCTTATCCGCACATGCGGCCCTGACCTATGACAGCGCCAGACTGCAGGAACAGGGCCGGGCGCTCGCCCGCTGGGAGGAGCGAAACCGTATTGCCCGGGATCTTCATGACTCTGTATCCCAGATGCTGTTCTCGCTTCAGCTGCACGCCCGGGGTCTGGAGAATGTGCTCCAGGAAAGCCCGGAAGGCACCCGGCAAGCTGTCCGCGAGGTCGGCCGGCTCTCCCGTGAAGCACTGGCTGAGATGAGAGCCATGATCCGGCAGCTTCGGCCGCCCGGCCTTGAAGAAGGACTGCTGACCGGTCTGTCGCGTTATGGCACGTCAATCGGGCTGCAGATCACATGCAGTGCCTCCTCACAGTTGATTCATTTGCCGGAGAGCACCGAGATGACCTTATGGCGTATTGGGCAGGAAGCGTTGAATAATGTCAGCAAGCATGCCGGTGTTCATCGGGCTTCTATCTCGCTCGTTTACAATTCTGGTGGTATTGTCATGACCGTCTCGGATGACGGGGCCGGGCTGGAAGCCGGAACAGGCGGTCCCGGCTTCGGCTTATCCATCATGCGGGAACGTGCAGAAGCTGCTGGAGGAACAGTCACGTGGATAAGCTCACCCCGCGAAGGCACAAGCGTGCTGGTCCGGCTGCCGCTCACGGAGCAGATTCGACAGGGAGGAGACCTGTAATGACAACCATACGTGTGCTCCTTGCAGATGATCATGCGATCGTCCGTCAAGGATTGCTCTTCTATCTCGGGATGCAGCAGGATCTGCAGATGGTAGGTGAGGCCGCGAACGGCCAAGAAGCCGTGGAGCTGGCCGGCAGGCTTCGGCCAGATATCGTGTTGATGGACCTATTCATGCCAGTCATGAACGGCGTTGAAGCGACGAGGGATATCCGCTCACAGCATCCCGATATGATGATTATCGTGCTTACCTCATCTTCGGATCAGGATCATGTTCTCTCCGCAATCAAGGCCGGCGCGAACGGATACATCCTGAAGGATGCTGATCCTGCCGAGATTGCGGATGCCATCCGCGGAGCCTATGCCGGTCTGCCGCAGCTGCATCCTGCAGCAGCGGCTCAGCTCATGCAGCATGTGGCTGCCGATACCCGGCAAACGACAGTACCGTCTAGCCATGCGCTTCTCGAAGCGCTGACCGTCCGGGAGAAGGAAATTCTACAATTCATTGCGCAGGGCAACAGCAATAAGGAAATTGCCGCTGCCTGCGGGATCGCAGAGAAGACGGTTAAGACCCATGTAAGCAACCTGCTCAGCAAGCTTGGTCTTGCCGACCGGACTCAAGCCGCTTTGTACGCAGTCAAACACGGTCTTGTCGAGATTTAAGTCCTAAGACGAATGAATGAAGGCCTTCTCAACCTTTTCGCCGAGGCGTGAAGCGTGAAAATCATCTATGATAAAGGCAGAAGAACCAAAACCTTACCGTAAAGGATTGGATGACCGATGAAGATAACCCTTATCGCAGGCAGTAACCGGAAGGATGCCACAAGCACGAAATTGCTCCATTATATACGTTCATTAATGCAGACCGAGGGCATCGGTGTGACATTAATCGATTTGTATGAAACTCCGCTGCCCTTCTATTCGGCAGATGAAACGAGCAGCCATCCGCATGTGAAGCATCTGCTTGAAGCCGTCAGCCAGGCTGATGGACTTGTCCTTGCCACACCGGAATACCACGGCTCCATATCCGGCGTGCTGAAGAACGCACTTGATTATGTGAGCGGCAGTATCGTCGGAGGCAAGCCCGTCCTGTCCGTGAGCTCAGCAGGCGGAGCTGTTGGCGTCAGCTCCCTTACACAGCTGCAGGCCATTGTGCGGAATCTGCACGGCATCAACAGCCCGGAGTGGATCTCGATTGGCAGCAGCCAGCGATTTTTTGACGAAGACGGAGCCCCACTGGATGAGCCGACGCGTGTTCGGGTCACTCAGGCGCTGAATCAATTCATTCGGCTGACAACTGCATTAAAGGCCAGTGCAGTGTAATAACGACAGACTTATGCGCTTGGATAAAGTCATAAACCAGCATGCGCCAGCAACGCACGAAGGACCGCCCTAAGCAAGGCGGTCCTTCGTGTTTCATCCATCTATATAAATGTATGCGCGAACTGCTTCAGACTACTGCTTATTACTGCTGCGTACCCGCAAACTGCTCCACCAGCTGAACAACTTCCTCGGCTGTGCTCTTCTGGAGCGCCTGCTCGGCCAGCTTCTGCATGTCGGCCTGCGACAGCTTGGAAATCTGCGTGCGTGCCGGCAGAATCGACGTGGCGCTCATGCTGAATTCATCCAGACCGAGGCCAAGCAGAATCGGAATCGCGGTGGAATCGCCCGCCATCTCGCCGCACATGCCGACCCAGCGTCCTTCCTTATGAGCTGCGTCGATGACGATCTTAACAAGCCGGATAATAGCCGGGTTATAAGGCTGGTACAGGTACGAGACCCGCTCATTCATGCGGTCGGCAGCCATCGTGTACTGAATCAGGTCATTGGTGCCGATACTGAAGAAGTCCACTTCCTTCGCAAACTGGTCGGCAAGGACAGCCGTCGACGGAATTTCCACCATGATACCGAGCTGGATCTCATCCGATACCGGGATGTCCTCCTGCTTCAGCTTCTCCTTCTCCTCCAGCAAAATCGCCTTCGATTGCCGGAATTCATCCAGCGTCGCAATCATCGGGAACATAATCCGCAGGTTGCCATACACGCTCGCGCGAAGCAGCGCTCTCAGCTGAGTACGGAAAATGTCCTGCTGGTCCAGGCACAGACGTACAGCACGATAACCGAGGAACGGGTTCATCTCCTTCGGCAGCTTAAGATAGGAAAGTTCCTTATCGCCGCCGATATCGAGCGTACGGACGACAACCGGCTTGCCTTCCATCTTCTCCAGCACTGTTCGGTAGGCGTTGAATTGATCCTTCTCGCTCGGCAGCTTGTCACGGCCCATATACAGGAACTCGGTCCGGTACAGGCCGACTGCCTCCCCGCCATTATCCAGTACGCCCGTTACATCGTTCGGCGTCCCGATATTGGCCGCCAGCTCCACATGATGGCCGTCAGCCGATACCGTAGGCTTATCCTTCAGCTTGGCCCACTCTACCTTCTGCTCTTCATAACGCTGCTGCTTCTCCCGGTAAGCGGCAACGGTCTCCGCATTCGGGTTGATCAGCACCACGCCCTCAAGCCCGTCAAGAATCAGCAGGTCGCCGTCCTTCACTTCGTCCAGAATGTTCTTCGTGCCGACAACAGCCGGTATTTCGAGCGAACGGGCCATGATTGCCGAGTGTGAGGTGCGTCCGCCAATGTTCGTGGCAAAGCCCTTCACATAGTTGCGGTCCAGCTGCGCTGTCTCAGATGGTGTGAGGTCGATCGCCACCAGCACAACCTCTTCCTGGATGGCGCTCAGATCGGTAATCTTCACACCTTGAATGTGTGCCAGCACGCGCTTCGTCACATCCCGCATATCGGCTGCACGCTCACGCAGGTAAGCACTCTTGTTGTTCTCGAACATCGAGATGAACATATCCGCTACTTCCTTAAGCGCAAAATCCGCATTCACTCGCTCGCTGCTGATTTTGTCACGAACTGGCCCAATCAGTTCAGGGTCCTGCAGGATGAGCAGATGCGATTCGAAAATCTCCGCCTTTTTCTCGCCCATCTGCTGCAGGGTGCGTTCCTTCAGTAGCTGGACCTCGATCCTGGATTTACCCAGGGCCTGATCCAATTTGGCGAGCTCCGCTTCCGGCTGCTCCACCGTCCGCTTCTCCACCGTAAGGTGAACCTCTTCCATGCGGAAGGCTTTAGCAACCGCAATACCGGCTGCTGCTGCGATCCCTTGTACTTTACTCATACACTTCGCCAAGCCCTTCTTTAACGAACACCTCTTCAAGCGCCGGGATAACCTGTGCTTCGTCTTCGCCTTCCGCGATAAACGTAATCTCGTCCCCTGGCTCAAGCCCGAAGGAAAGAACGCCCAGAATGGATTTCATCGTTACTTTCTTGCCCAGCGCTTCCGCGAACACTTCAGACTTGAATTTATTAGCTGTGTTCACCAGCGCAGTAGCAGGACGTGCGTGGATGCCATCCTCATCTGTTACTCTGAATTTCTTCTGTTGCATGGGTAATCAGCTCCTTAACTTGGATTTGTTATGGTTTGCGAATCGTGATGATGTTCTTCGTACCCGCTGTAACCGGGCCTGTCTTGTTCAGGACAACCGATGCACCCTCAGGCAGGTTTGTGAAAATAATCGGTGTCATAGTGGACGGCGCATTCGCCTTGATGAATTCCAGATCGGCCTCCATGATCGGCTGACCGGCCTTCACCTCGTCACCCTCTTGTACCAGGATGTTGAAGCCCTGTCCCTTTAACTTAACCGTATTGATACCGAAATGTACCAGCACTTCTTTGCCTGCATTAGAACGGATGCCGATAGCATGCTTTCTCGGGAACACGTTATACACTGTTCCGTTAACCGGCGATACAACATTTCCGTCCTGCGGCAGTACCGCAAAGCCATCTCCTGTCATCCGGTTCGAGAACACTTCGTCCGGCACTTCGGATATATCTTTAATCTCGCCGTTGACCGGCGCGACAATCTCTTCTTCCATCATCAGATCGCAGGCTTCACCCGCTGGTGCCGCTGCTGCTTCTGCAGGTGTTACCGGCTCAGGCGTTTTGCCCGCAATCACATCCTGGATCTGTGTCTTCAGCGTATCGGAACGTGTGCCGAAGATCGCCTGGATGTTGTTCCCTACTTCAAGAACTCCGGCAGCACCAAGCTGCTTCAAGCGCTCCTTATCCACTTCCGCAGGCGTCTTAACCTGCACACGCAGGCGTGTAATACAAGCATCAAGGCTCGCAATGTTGCCCGCTCCGCCCAGTGCGGCAAGAACATTGCGCGGCAGTTCGCCGACTTCACCCTTCGCCCCGTCACCACCCGCTTCTACAACGTCTTCCCGGCCTGGCGTCTTGAGGTTGAATTTGCGAATCGCAAACCGGAAGCCAAAGTAGTAGATAACAGCGAAGACCAGACCGACTGGAATAACCAGCCACCAAGCAGTACGGTTCTGGATAACACCATAGAGCAGGAAGTCGATAACACCGCCCGAGAACGTCATCCCGATCTTCACGTTCAGAATTTCCATGATCATGAAGGAGAGACCTGCGAAGATCGCGTGAATACCGAACAGAACAGGTGCTACGAACAGGAATGTAAATTCGAGCGGCTCTGTAATACCTGTCAGGAACGAAGTCAGGGCAGCCGAGCCCATGATGCCGGCCACAATCTTCCTGCGCTCTGGTCTTGCTTCATGGTACATGGCAAGCGCTGCTGCAGGCAGACCAAACATCATGAAGGCAAACTTACCAACCATGAAGGTACCGGCAGTAAGCTCCACCCCATCCTTCAGCTGTGCGAAGAAAATCTTCTGGTCACCACGCACGATTTCGCCCGCGCTGTTGACATATTCACCAAATTCAAACCAGAACGGCGAGTAGAAAATATGGTGCAGACCGAACGGAATCAGGCTTCGTTCAATTACACCGAAGATAAATGCGGACAGTGTCAGGTTGGTCCCGACCAGACTTTCCGAGAAATAGTTCAGACCGCTTTGAACCGGCGGCCAGATGGCAATCATGGCAATACCGACCAACAGGGCTGAACCGGCTGTAACAATCGGCACGAACCGTTTCCCTGCGAAGAATCCCAGGTAAGACGGCAGTTCAATCTTGAAGAACCGGTTGTACATGACAGCCGCCAGTATACCGATGATGATACCGCCGAAGACCCCGGTCTGCATCGTATTAATGCCCAGGATGTTCGCGTACCCTGCATCATTAGCCACCATCTCAGGCGTAACCTCCATCAGAACGCCCATTGTAACGTTCATGATCAGGTACCCGACAATAGCTGCCAGTGCGGCTACCCCTTCACCGCCTGCAAGCCCGACGGCTACACCGACGGCAAAGAGCAGTGACAGGTTCGCGAAGACTATATTCCCCGCTTCTTCCATAACGTGCGCAATCATCTGAACCCAATCAGCTTCAAGCGCCGGCGCCAAGGCCAGAAGGTCTTCATTACTGAGGACATTACCCAGTGCCAGCAGAATACCCGCTGCTGGAAGGATCGCCACCGGCAGCATGACTGCCCGTCCAACCTTCTGGAGAACTCCAAAAAACTTCTTGAACATTGGATTTCTTCCCCCTAATTTCGTAATTTCCCTCGGCATTCACGACAACAACACAAAAAGGCATGAGAGGACCAAGGATTCATAATACGGAACAACATGTTCGTAGGTATATTACCCCGACTGAGGTTTTTTTACCTACGGCTGTTCCCAAGAATCCTTGAACTTCTCATGCCTGATCGAATCAGTTACACGATTTATGCAATTGTAGTGGCTGCTAAGGTTGTGTGCAGTAGTGATTATAGCACCGTTAAACTTTTTTAGACAACCTTTGTCAAAAAACGTTCACATACTGCATACTCACTACTTGTAATCTGTGCTGTTTTGCACAATGCGCTGCAGATGCAGCGTTAGAAAAACAGCCTCCGCATCATAGACGGGCTTATGCAGCCGCTGCTGGATGACCTTGATCAGTGTCCAGGCAAGCGAATACATCTCTGGATACTCTGCCTTGATTAGTTCTGTTATCTTACCCGGCTCGTCCACCTGCTCACCGCGTCTAACCCGCTCAAGCGCAATCATCAGATGACGGAGCAGCCGCGAATAATTCAAGCTGTCCCTCTCCACCTTAATTCCGAGGCTGCGCTCAATGAGCTCGACCAGGTCCGAAATAAGCTGGGAATTCTCTCTAACTTCTCCTATTGGCCGGTCGGCGATCGCACTATGAATATGCAGGGCTACGAAACCGATCTCATCATCAGGAAGTTCAATGCCAAGCTTGCTGTTAATTTCCGCGACAGCATGCTCAGCCAGCTTATATTCTCTCGGGTAAAATTCCCGGGTTTCGTAATTAAACGGATTGTGTACGGTAATCCCTTGGCGATTGCGCATGACCGCAAAGGCAATATGATCCGTCAAAGCAATGTGGATGTGTTCATTAAGCGGCGCACCGGCATGCTGCGCAATATAATAAATGACATCATTCATCACGCCAATCAGCTTCTCGTCCACCTGCTCCAGCAGGCGCTTGTACAGCTCCTTCTCCTTCTGATTGCGCAGAATGAACATCTTCTCGCCTGCATCAGCCTGAATCAGGTCCTTCGCCTTCTTGCCAAACCCAACGCCTCTGCCAATGACGACGACTTCCCCGTAGTGCCCATGAGACGCGATAACCACATTGTTATTTAATACTTTAAGCACTTGCAGGCTTTCCACGGGCGTCCTCCTCTAATCACAGTCCCCACTAGTGTACTAAATAAGTTAAGCGCCATCAAGGAATACGGCAAAACCGCCTATGACTTAGACTCGTCTGACAGACCTTCACTGGTATCCGCTTGATTAAGCTTGAATTTGCCGAGCTCTTCTCTAAGCTGCTGAGCCATACGGTTCAACGAATCAGCTGATACCGCAACCTCCTCCATCGAAGCAAGCTGTTCCTCGCAAACCGCGGCCGAGGTTTGGGACTGTCCGGATATATGCTCGGAGAGCTCGGCAACCTGATGCTCAGACTCGAGCAGCTGCCCCGTAACCGCTGACAGCTCCTCTGTGGCAGCAGACACTTCCTCTGCCTGTGCAGCAACATGACGGATCGCATCATACACCGCATCGAACGCCTCACCTGTCCGGTTCATAATACTGGTACCGGCCTGCAGTTCCCCGCCGCCCCTTCGCATCGCTTCGACAGCCTGGTTAATGGTGCCTACCATCCGGTCAATTCCACTGCCAACCTGGCTGGACGCTTCCCCTGCTTGATCGGCCAGCTTCTTGACTTCAGCCGCAACAACAGCGAAGCCCTGTCCATGCTCGCCTGCCCGGGCTGCTTCAATGGAGGCGTTAAGGGCCAGCAGATTGGTCTGTTCCGCAATTTCCCGGATAAATTGGGTGATCTCATGAATCTGCCGGGACTGCTCCCCCAGATTGTAGACCGCTTCAGCCGACTGCTCCATCGTCATCTGCACATTCCTCATCTGGGCTGCCGTATCCGCGAGAAGCCGCTTACCGCCTTCCGCTTGCTGGATCGCTTCTTCCGAGGACTCCGCTGTACTTGTCGCAGATTGGGCAATCCGCAGCAGGGCTGTTGAGCTGTCTTCCAATCCCTGCTTATTATCCCGCATGCGGGACGCTTGATGATCGGCAGACTGGGAGATTCCCTGTACCGCTTCCGCGATATGATTCGAAGCCTGTACAGCTTGCGCCGAGTGCTCCGACAGCTCCTTCGAGGCTGCGGCAACCTGAGCGGCATTATGATGGACAGCCAGCATAAGACTGCTCAGATTGCGTTTCATTTCGTTAAAGGCTCCTGCAAGCTGGCCGATCTCATCCCTCTGGCGCACATGAAGGTCAGCGTCCCGCAAATCGCCGTCTGCAATTCTTCTGGCTGCCTGAGCAACCAGCTTCACCGGCCGCGCGATAGCCCGGGTAACCAGGAGGGAAAGCACAATACCAGCAAGCAGCGCGGCTATTACGGTCGCGAGTACGGTAACCTGCACCATCCTGACCTCCCCGGCTGTCTCGGCAAGCGTTGTCTCCATCTGCTTCCGCTGAAACGCTTCCAATTCTGACGCCGTAAGCTCAATCTGCTGGACAATAGACGAGCTGTCTTCCTCGACCATCCGGATAACTCTATTCATGTCTCCTGCCTGACGGTAGGATACAATCTCGCTTACCGCCTCAGCGTATTGCTCTTCCAGACTCTCAAGCTTGCTTGCCAGCCTAATGGCTTCATCCAGCACCTGAACCTCTTGAAGCGCTTTCATATTGCTGGAAAAACGAGTCCTCTCACTCTCGTACCAATCCAGATAGGCGGTATTGCCCGTCAGCATGTAGCCTGTCGCATGCTTGCCCTGCTCGACCACCCCATGCTTTAAATCCTTGATCAGCAGTATCTTGGCAACCCGGTCCGAGATCAGCGTTTCATATGAATCATTCATCTCATTCATCTCTGTCCAGCTTACCGCCCCTACGATCATGGTCAGCAGCAGCACCGCCGCGAAGCTGCCCATTAGCTTTCTCCTGATGTTCATGTTCATGACCCTTACCCCTTTAGCCAGCAGAATATGATATAGATACCTGTCTCTATTATAAGGGTAAGGGTCGACATTTTTCGATATAAAATTACTGATATCGGCGCGATTTTTATTGAAAATCCCCATCAATATCAACTTATCCATCAAGGTACTTACAAGCGCACTTCAATCAGCCTGGCCGCCGGTGCAGCAGCAAGCTCAACCTTCAGGACAGCTTCTGCAGCATCCCACTTCAGTCCGCAGATACCGCCCTTCGGGTATGCACAGCGGACATGCAGCTCTCTTCCCTGCAGCTCCGGCAGCGGCAGGCTTACTTCGGATTTACTGCCGCCTGTACGCCATACCGCGATGTATATCCGGTCGTCCCTGCGGAGACCAAGACTGATCCAGTCGTCCTGCGGCTTCGGCATCCCGAGCGGCCAGAATGGCAGCGCCTCGCGGATATCGCTGCGGATCGTCTTGTAATAGTCCAGCGCTTCCTTAACCAGTGCATGGCGGCGGGGGCTGAGTTCAGCCAGGTGGCCGCTCTGATGAATCCGCAGGAGCAGCGCGTTGACCATATTGAAGATGACTTCCTCGTCATCACCCTCACGCAGCGGATAGGACCATATTGCGGACTGCTCGGGTGTCAGTGCACCGGGCGAGCCTGCAGCAATGGATGCATACCGGACATAGTCTTCCTGATCGCTGGTCGATTGAATACTGTGCCTGCTCAGCATAGCATAGTCCATTCGCATGCCGCCGCTGGAGCAATTCTCGATGACAAGCTCCGGATACCGGGCAAACACGCAGTCCAGCCAGGCCAGGTATGCCCGGTTATGCTGCAGGAGGCCATCTCCTGTGCTATCCGAAGCGGTCTCTGTGCCAATACCAGCGTTAATATTGTAATCCATCTTGATATAGCCAACCCCGTAGTCCTCTACAAGCCTGCGTATGACTTCATCCGCATGCGCTATAACCCTTGGGTTCCGGAAGTCCAGCTGGTAGCGGCTGCGGTCCATCACCCGCCGTCCGTGCCGCATGAAGAACCAGCTGTCATCCGTATCCGCGAGCTTCGGACTGTTGATGCCCATAACCTCCAGCTCCAGCCACAGCCCCGGAATCATTCCCTTGCTGCAGATATAGTCCAGCACATACTTGATGCCTTCGGGGAACCGCTCTTCAGAAGGCAGCCACTCGCCAACCCCGTCCCACCAGTCACCCGGCGCATACCAGCCCGCATCAATGCAGAAGTACTCACAGCCTACGTCTGCCGCCGCATCAATCAACGGAATCAGCTTCTCCGCCGTCGGCTTGCCCCACAGGCAGTTCATATAATCGTTGAAAATAATCCGCAGCAGCCGGTTGTCCTCATTCGGCCGGCGAATCAAGCGGCGGTAGCGCGTCAGCTCCCCAAGGGCTTCTTCCAGCCCGCCGCTGACCACACCTACAGCAGCAGATACGGAAACGAAGGACTGGCCCGGCTGCAGCTCGATCCACCAGTGGTTATCATGCTCGGTGGGGCCGCTGACCTGCAGGGTGAGCCGGTCCACCTGGTCGGTGATCTCCCAGTGCCAGGAGCCGTTATGCTCGATCTGCCAGAACAGGGCCGTTCCCGCTTCCGTGTTCTCCAGCACAGCCATCGGAATATGCTCGGCCGCAGACCAGGAGCCCGTGTTGCTGCAGGAGATCCGCTTCGAGCTTCTGTCGGTCATATGGGAGAACCCGAGCTCCGGCAGGGTGTAGGTCCGCCACTGCAGCTCGCTCTGCCAGGCATTATGGGCGAGCGTCAGCCTCATTTTGTCATCGCGGTCTCGGCTGCCCTCCTTGTCAACACCCGTCAGCACGAAGGAGGATACGTACTCCACGCCCACCGGGCTCTTGCCTTCATGAACAAGCTCCGTCCAGCTGCTCGCCACCTTCAAGCCGTCGAAGAACTGGTAATGCTGTACGGCGCGCACTCCGCTGACCGGATCGCGCAGCACGACCTCCAACTTGCGTCCGGCTGAGCTCCGCGTATCGAGATGAGAATCATACTGCATCCGCAGGCCCGGATAGGTGGCCCGGTGTGTCCGTCCGTGATATTCCGCGCGGTCTTCCCCGCTCAGCTGAAGCTCCAGCAGCCGATAGCCCGGCTTCTGCTTATCTGTTACCGCTCCCGGTTCGTACGGCTCCGCTCCAAGATGCAGCAGCAGCACATCCAGCTTGTCCGTCACTTCGATCACAAGATGCAGACCATTCTCCTCGATTACGATCAGCTGTTCCATGAAAGGCACCCTCTCCGGTTTCGTTATTGGTTCAAAAATAGACATAGGCCCGCATCATCTTAGATGCCGGGCCTCTTGTCTGCTATCCTTATTATAGCGTGTTACTGGGCTGAGCCCAACTGAACCCAGGACTTCTCGATCTCGGCAATCGCCTGCTCTCTCGACTTATTGCCTCCGATGTAAGCCTGCATGATCTCTCCAAACCGCTGGTGGAACATATCCAGGGAGTAGTTGATGGACAGATCGCCCGACTCACTCGTCTTCAGAATCTCTTCCATCTGCTTCGGCATATCCAGGTCAGGCAGCGGCGCATCCTTGACCGGAGGAATGACCTTGGCAACACTGGAGAACCAGTTCTTGCCGTAATCGGACGTATACAGCCAGTTGAAGAAGGCAATTGTCTCATCCACCGTCTCCGAGTCCTTGTTGATCCGCAGGGCCTGATCCGCACCGGTAATGATCCGCGTATGCTCCGGGTTGTCATCCACCGGATAGCCCATGATGCCAAGCTGGAAATCCGGCGTAATTTTCTTGACCGCTTCTTCGTCCCATGCCCCCTTGCCTGTCATGAAGGCAGTCTTGCCAAGCGCGAAATCACTTACCTGCGCATTGCTGTCGCGCTCAAGCGGCTTAGGCGTGCCATGCTGAACGGTCAGGTCGATGAAGTTGAAGAAATTCTCCGCAAGAATGGGATGATCCTCGATCTTCGCCTTGCCCGCGATAAAATCACTCACCAGCTGCTGCGGGCTTACTCCCGCCTCTGCTGCCGCTGCGTCAACGTAGTGCTGGAAGATATGCTTCCAAACCCACCACTCCTTGTAAGCGTTGGCAAAAGGGGTGATACCTTTAGCCTCCAGCTTCTGAGCCGCATCCTCCAGCTCAGCCATTGTCTTCGGTGCTTCGGCAATGCCCGCATCTTCCAGCAGCTTCTGATTGTAGATCAGCGCGAAGAGATTGCCCTTGACCGGCAGTCCAAGCACCCTGCCATCCGTCGACGACATATTGGCGCGAACGGCATCGGTCATGGCTGCCGCAAGCGGCTCATCCGTCAGGTCCGCACTGTACTCCGCGAATGTATCGATATCTCCGCCGGCTGTCGTCTGGAACACATCCGGCGTGCTGCCAGCCGCGATTCTGGATTTTAACACGGTGTTATAGTCGGCCTGCATAATTTCCAGGTTAATCGTGACGTTCGGCTTAACCTTCTTGTATTCGGCGATATACGCGTTGAACGCATCCGTATACTCTGGCGAAGCGGTAAACATGTTGATTGTGACCGGCTTCTCCTCCGCACTGCCGCCAGCTGCGCCGCTGTTCTCAGGACTTGTATTGCCGCCGCCGTTATTGCCGCCGCAGGCTGCAAGAATTCCTATCACGAGCATCAGACTAACCGATAATGACACCAAGCGTTTGACCATCTTTACGCCCCCATTTTCCTATAAGTTATGTTCGTCCTTGAGGTCTATATTAAAGAAAAGAAGGCGGCTGCAAAATGTAGATAAGTAAGATATTAAGGGTAAAAAAGTGAAGTCCTACGACTGTGCTCATAATTACCGCTGCCCGGCGGTCCGGTATTCGGACGGTGAGCGGCCGAAGTAATTGCGGAATGCCTTGCTGAAATAATTCTTGTCCTTATAGCCCAGCATCTCGGATATTTCCTGAATCTTCAGCTCGGGATTGCCGAGCAGCTCTGTCGCCTTATCCATCCTGACCTTCTGCACATATTCATGAATGCCGAAGCCGTATTCCTGCTTGAACAGCTTCATCAGATACTCTCGGCTGAGATAATACTTCTCGGTAAATACCGATATCTTGATATCCTCGTAGTAGTAATCATCAATATAGGCCTTGATATCGGTGATATCAAACGGCTTGTTCACAGGCGCAGACCTGCGGATTACCGCCGAATAGTGGTCGAGCAGCCTGTGAAGAAGGTCTCCGAAGCTCTCGAAGTCCTCATAGTCCAGTCCTGGAAAATCCCTGCCCGTACCGCTGTCGCCCGGCAGCAGCCCGGGCGCTGCCCCCAGCTCCAGCGCCGCATCATTCATCAGCAGGATGAATTCCTGCATAACGCGGTCCGCATCGCTGAAGGTGAAGCGTCCGCCCCCCTTCAGCTTCCGCAGGAAATCGCCGAGCACGCCGGAGGCCTGGTTCTGATGCCCGCCTTCCAGTGCATTGCGGATCAGTGAGATGCGGCTCGCTAAAGGCTGGACCTCCCGGGCGGCTGAGCCTGGCTCATCAGGACCATCCGGACCAGCCACCAGCACCGTACCCGGTTTCAAGAGATCCAGACCTTGCAGCCCAGCCTTGGCCGCCTCATAGGAATCTGCGATTCCCAGGATATCACGGGAAGAACGTCCGATCCCCGCTGCCACACGGATGTGAAACAGATCACTCAGCGTTGCGGCCAGCTTCTTGACCAGCAGCTCCGCACGGAAGGCTGAATCCTCATTAAAGCCGCCGGGACGGGTATAGACCGCGATCATCTCCCGTTCCTGCTTCGGATTCGGGAAGCTGAAGCAGGAGAAGTCTCTTGCCGCCAGCTCGCTGACGACATTCGCCACTGCGAAATGCAGCAGCTCGGTATCCCCGTTAAACCTCGTTCGCCGCACCTGATCCGCATTCAATATCCGCAGCACCACAGCTCCGAAGTAATTATCCGTCTCATCTGCCCCGATCAGCGGCAGGAAGGCCTCGTTGGTCTGCTTCTTGAAGCTGCGGTCGATGATCGACAGGTACATCTTCTCCTTCAGCTTCGGAATGGACATGTTAAGCGTCATATTCTTCGTAATAAAATCACTCTCACTTTGCCGCTTGGCCTCCAGGATATCCACCGCCTTGCGCAGCGCCTGATTCAAATCCTGGCGGTTAACAGGCTTCAGCAGGTAATCGACGACCTTGGAGCGGATGGCCTGCCGGGTATATTCGAAATCATTATAGCCGCTGATGACGATTGTCATCAGCTCAGGATACACTTCCTCCACCCGCTGGAGAAATTCGGTCCCGCTGAACTCCGGCATTTTCATATCCACCATCACAAGATCAATCTTGTGCGCCTCCAGCATCTGGAGTCCAGCCTGACCGTCTGCCGCCTCCAGCACCTCCGTCACGCCGAGTCCTTCCCAATCGCCCAATATCCGTATCGCTTCGCGCAGCGGCTCTTCGTCGTCGATGATTAATACGCTATACATGGCTGCCGCCTCCTTGAGGAATGATCATACTCATCTCTGTTCCGTCTTCACCTGTCCGAATCTCAAGCCCCGCTTCCTCGCCATACAGCAGCTTCAGACGTGTGCTGAGATTCGTCAGGCCGATGCTCTCCCCGATCTCGCGCTCCTCCCAGCCCGAAGCGAGTGAGCGCAGCACCTCATCCAGTCTTGCAGGCGGTATTCCCGGGCCATTGTCACGAACCGAAATAACGGCCTTGCCGCTGTACAAGCGGGCCTTAATGGCGATGTTCACTGTGGTCGATACCTTCTCCAGGGCATGCTTGACCGCATTCTCTGCAAGCGTCTGTACCGACAGCTTGGGAAGCTCCAGCCCCATCAATGCCTCGTCCCAATCGGTTGTCACCTGCAGGCGCGTGCCGAATCTCGCCTTCTGAAGCGACAGGTACCGCTCAATATGCTTCAGCTCATCCCGTGCCTGCACGACATCCCGGCCGCTGATGCAGTAACGAAGCGTCTGTGCGAGCGCGTCCACCATATCAGCGATATCGAAGCGTTCATGCCTCAGCGCCTTGGTGGAGATGGCCTGCAGGGCATTATACAGAAAATGCGGATTGATTTCCGCTTCGAGCGCTTTCAGGATCGCATTCTTCTCGCTCAGCTTCATCTTGTACCGTTCATTGATCAGCTCATTCGTGTTGCGCACCATCTGGTTAAAATGCCGGGTCAGATAGGCAATCTCATCCCTGCCCGTCACGGCCGCCTCCGCATCGAAGGAGCCTGTGCTGAAACGGCTCATCTGCTGGGACAGACGCTTCAGCGGCTGGGTAATCGCATTCGAGGTATACGTCACCAGAATGATGGACAGCACGATGAAGCCCAGTCCAATCAGGATGCTCCAGTCGCGTGTCGCTGTGGCAGCCGCGTAGAGCTCCTTGTGCGGAATCGGCTTCACCAGCTTCCAGCCGCTCTGGCTGCCGACATCATACATGACGAGGTACCGCTCCTCCCCGTCCCTCCAGGTCAGCCTCCCGGCTGAATCCCCTGTAATGCCGTCTAACAAGCCGGCCTGCTTAATCCGGTTGTAATAGTCCATGTCTGCTGCATAGAACAGCCGGTTATCCTTGTCCAGGAACAGCAGCTGCTCTCCCTTGCCGAGCGGCACATCCGCCAGCATGCCGTCCAGCACCGATGAATTCAGGTAGAAGGAAATGAGAGCCTGCGGCTCCCGGGTTGGAATCGACCTCAGCACCCTATGGTAAGCCATGAAGCTGTTCTTGATATTGATTTCGTAACCGATTTCATTTTCCCCTTCGAAGAAGGACTGGAACTCGCGGCTGCCACCCTGGTCGATCATGGCGCGGAACCAGCTCTGACGGGTAATCTCGTCGCCCTCTGCCGTAAGGACCCGGAGATTGTAATTCTCCCGCGTAATATAGTAGTACTTCTGCTGCTCCACAAGGTAGAAGCAGATGACCTCCATATCCGTGCGCGAATAATAGAGCTCCCTCAGGTAGCTCTCCAGATACAGTCTCGCCGCATAGTCATGCTGCTCATTCTCGATCGAGCTGACAATCTGATCGTAGCGGATCTGAGGCAGCGACAGCTGCTCCACCCCGCTAATGAAGTCCTCCAGGTTCTGGTTCACCAGCTTCAGTGTATTCGTCGTGCCGATGATGCTGTGCTCCACGGATTCCCGCTGCAGCATCTGGTACGAGATCACGGTCAGCGAGATGACAACCAGCGTGATGATGGAGGTAAACAGCAGGACAAGCTTGTTGACAAGCCTCCTGGACAGGCGTTCCCCGGCTGACTGCACCCTGCTTCTGATCCACTTTCCTACCGCTCCCATTGCTCCCCCCTCATGGCGAACAGTTCACCTTTTTACCCCTAACTGTTTTCTATCTTCCATTTTGACGGTTCAGGGCCTGACTTATAATCATTATAGCCAAAAGCAGTTTGCCCGCCAGGGTAAATTGGATTTCCAATGACTGGATAAAGAAGAGGTGCACTATGCTGAAACTGGGGAGAAAATGGTCTGAGAAGCTCGAATTTGGCATCTTCACGCTGCCGGTTCTGATCTGTATCGCCGTCGCATTCTATATTCCATTCGCGATGACCATTCGCTATTCACTTACGAAATGGAATGGTATTTCCAAGGACCCGGCCTTCATCGGGCTGGATAATTTCAAGCAGATTTTCATGGGCGATCCGAACTTCAGCAGCTCCGCCTGGTTCACGATCAAATATGCGGTTCTGTATATCGTGCTGGTCAATGTGCTGGCGATTCTGCTGGCGCTCGTGCTCGACATGAAGCTGCGGACAACGACCTGGCTGCGGGCAGCGTTCTTCGTGCCCTATATTCTCAGCCTCGTAATTGTCGGCTTCATTTGGAAGTTTATTTTCATGCAGGGGTTCGAATCACTCGGGGCGAGTACGGGCTGGGGCATCTTCGGATGGAGCTGGCTCGGGGAGCCGGGTCTTGCCTTCGTCTCGGTCCTGCTCGTCTCGATCTGGCAGTCGATCGGCTTCTACCTGGTGATCTATATCGCCGGTCTGCAGTCCGTGCCGGATGACCTCAAGGAAGCAGCAACTGTTGACGGCGCAGGGCCGATCCGCCGCTTCTTCAGTGTCACGCTGCCGCTGCTGGCGCCTTCGATCACGATCTCCGTCTTCATGGCGCTGACGAATTCCATTAAGGTGTTCGATGTGATCCTGTCGCTCACAGGCGGCGGACCTGGAGGAACGACTTACAGCATTGCGTATGACATCTACCGGGATACGTTCCAGAACAATCTGTACGGGTATGGCACGGCCAAAGCGCTGATTCTGTTCGTTGCCGTCCTGATCATTACCGTCATTCAACTGACGATCTTCAAGCGCAGGGAGGTTGAAGCCTGATGAAACGCAGCCGTGCGGGACGACTTGTCCTAGAAATTGCTATGATTCTGCTCTCGCTTCTGTTCCTGTACCCGCTGTTCCTGGCGGTCAACAATTCCCTGAAGAGCTTCGGCGAGGTCATGACCGATGTGATTGCTCTGCCGAAGCAGCTGGCTTTCGAGAATTACTCGTATGTATGGAGCTTCATCAACTATCCGCAGCTGTTCTGGAACAACACCGTCATCACCGGACTTGGCCTGATCGGCATCATTCTCTTCTCGTCCATCGCCGCTTACAAGCTTGCACGGACCAAATCGCGGATGAGCCTGCTGCTCTACTTCCTGTGCATTATGCCAATGCTGATCCCGTTCCAGTCGATCATGCTGACCGTGCTGCAGCTGGCCAAGGGATTGCAGCTCTCTGACAGCACCTGGGGGCTTGGCATGCTGTATTGGGGCTTCGGCGCACCGCTTGCCGTCTTCATCTATCACGGCTTCGTGAAGGGCATTCCGAAGGAGATTGACGAGAGCGCCACGATTGACGGAGCCTCCGGCTTCCGGCTGTTCTTCATGGTGATTTTCCCGCTGCTGAAGTCTGTCACGACCACGATCATCATCATTGATGTGATGTGGATCTGGAACGACTTCCTGCTGCCGCTCCTGATGGTTAACGGCTCGCCGGACACGAAGACGCTGACGCTCGCCGCCTACACCTTCGTCGGCCAGTATACCTCCGACTGGCAGTACGCGATGACCGCCATGGTTATGGCCGTCCTGCCGTCCATCATCGTCTTCATCTTCCTGCAGAAGTACATCGTGAAAGGTGTCGTTGCCGGGGCTGTGAAGGGGTAGTGGCTTGACAGCGAAGGGGCTGACTATAAGTCGTGATGACTTATGGTCAGCCCCTTCTTCAATTTGGTGAACTACGTATGCTGGACAAACTGGCGTTGCGGCACCCCAACTGGCCGTGCGGCAGCCAAACTGGCGGTGTAGCACCCCACTGGCCGTGCGACCCAACTAACTGGCAGAGTGGCAACCTAACTGGTCGTTCGGCCCTCAAATATTATAACGAATCTCACACACCCTATTAGCCTCGAAAAGGCCGATTCTAATCTGTAACGAATCTGAGCAACGCTAATGTCCCAGTAATCCAGGAAATTCGGGCGTAAATCACCTAATAAGGCTGCTCAGTTTCGTTACAGCTGAGAAGGCTGCGAATAAGCAGGTTTAGCGTGTGTGAGTTTCGCTAGCCGTGTGCGGCGCGGCATTCGATTGCCCACAATTGCCCAAACAAGCCGCAACCAATCAAAAAAATAGAAAAAGGCGGCGCAGGAATAACCCCCGGCTCCGCCTTGTCTATTTTTTCTGCATTTTTTTCACCTTGTGTACTCTCCGCCCGAGTATGCTGACTTAGTTTTGGAGACAGCTTCTTAATCGGTTATCCTCAGTATTGATAATTGCTGCTGAATAAATATTTATAATACGACGAAGATCTGATCGTATTACGATCAGAAACAGGATTAGCCTCCAAGTCTTGACCCACTATAACCTTCCATGCCCCATTCTCTCGCCAAACCGGCATTTCTACTGTTACTTCTTCATCCATTTTTAACGATTGATGAGTGACATTGGCCTTATATAAGCCATTATCAATTTTCACCAAATTAGTGGCTTCAAGCCTTACAAGCCGGTCATCCATTTGTTCCATGCTCTCCCTCTGATCCATAGGATTAGGCCATCTTAGGTCTCTCGTTAATTTCAACACCGTTTCAATATCACGTTCCTTCGAGGCTCTAGCGAGGTCTTGCAGCACTGAGCGTATGATGGCTTCTTCATCTTGGGTTCCGTATGCCTCCATACCGAACGACAACTGCGTCGACACAAACACAGCCAAAGTAATCAGCAATAGCCTCTGCCACTTAACTTTATTCATCATCTTAGCCCTCCAGCATAATTCAATACGTTAATCCGT
Organism: Paenibacillus sambharensis; assembly: GCF_003233845.1. Classification (GTDB taxonomy): domain Bacteria; phylum Bacillota; class Bacilli; order Paenibacillales; family Paenibacillaceae; genus Paenibacillus_I; species Paenibacillus_I sambharensis. Next base: position 113,885 of record NZ_QKRB01000010.1, on the reverse strand, counting down.
ACATTCCCGTCAAATTTAAATACAATTTCATTTCACTGCAAAAGCTGAAGCCCAGCCCTGATCCCACTCAAAGTAGGTGCTGGTCCATGTGCGTATCACAGATCAGTAAACATAAAAGATTACGAAAAACAAGCCAATAAAGGGGAGTAAAATGAAGCCGTTAATAAAAATAGACAAGAGAGCATAGATTCTATTTTGTTGGTCGGATTGCTTAAATAATGCTGCTAAAGATGCCGCGAAGTTAATTATAGATACAACCCCTATAATGGAAATCAATATCGCGAATGCGGTTCCGAACCTTATATCCAAATTCAACAGCAGGGGAAGGGAAAAGGAAATGAATGCGATTGATGCAATGACAACACTTGAAACAAACGAGACCACGGCTAACGACCTGTTAACTCGTATCACAAATTGCCCCTCTCTCACAACCACAAATAATAGGGAAACAACAAGGGTTCTCACTGACCTACAAAGGGACGTTCGGCTATGCGCGGGTCTTCGACTACCTGGCTCAGGAGGGATTCGGCGTAAATGCGCAGTAGTCATCTTCATTTTTAACTTCGGGCGTTGAATTATGAATTGCGATTTCTGAGTATTCCTACAATGAATATGATTAGTAAAACTAAAACTATTGTAAGAAAGATGTAGAACCAAACTGCAGATAGATCTCCAATGAAAATGAGAACGCTCGCTGAAACGATAAGTCCGATATTTTCTTTGTTGTATTTCTTGAATTTGTCCTTAAATAATTTAAATATTAGTAGGAGTATAATGAAAACAATTATTGTATATACGATTGTTATCAACAACCGGTTAACCTCCCTCAAATAAAACAGCAATAAAAGAGGCATACATGTTCATATTCCTATATGTTTCATATTCCTCTTTTATGTTATGTACGCTAGATGCATTTCCTATGCGGCACTATTTTCTCCTGCTCCTCTTAAAATCCATAAACAGCTTAACGATCATTAGAACTGCTAGTAATGTTAGAATACAATTGGCATACCATAAGCGATCTCCCAAACGATTCACTTCCATCGTTAAGACCTTTAAGTCAGTCGAAAGACTGGAGGAGAATCTCCATACTTGGTCGTCTATCCCGCCTATTCTATTACCTATATCATGTAAAGCTTGCTTCAATTCATCTATATCCATTAGGGTCTTCCTCCTGACTGACAATTTATTAAGCTATCGTCCCAATTTAGTAAGAAGGATTATAACTCTTCTACCGTGATGAATTACTCCTTCGGAAACCAAATAGTACGAGAATTATACCTAGCAGAACAGCTGCTCCTCCGTAGAGAAGCAATGCGGTCTCTGTCGCCGGGAGGAAAAAGCCAAATATATTATGCCCCACACTACCGTCCGGACTTCTTGCGCTGAAAATATATCTGCTAACACCCTCGTAAATGAGATATAAACCGCACAACATACACAGAATTTTCACGAGCATTTTCATTCTATTTATACCTCCTAGGTCCTTAACTTAAAGACGACCACAAGAACCTTAAAGTTTAAAATTTTACACATTTATCCTGTACGGATGACGGCAGCATAGAAAACAGCGATCCCAGCCGAACATCATCGGCCAGAATCGCTGTTTTTTATAAGCTATGGTGTTATTGTCCTGCCGCCTCCACCTACAGCCGGAACCGCTGCAGCTCCTGCTGCAGCTCGCCTGCGATCTGGCGCAGCTGCTTGACCTTCTCCGCCGCGAGTGCGAAGGAGCGTCTCTGCTCCGTCGTAGAGGCAGCGATCTCCTCGCTTCCGCCTGCGGACTGCTCGGTTATCGCGCTCATGTTGGCAACCGCCTCCTGCACCTGGCTGCACATATGCTGCGAGCGGTTCATATCAGCTGTCAGCGTGTCCAGGTGTCCGGCAATCTGCTGCACCTGCTGGCTGACCTCGGTAAAGGACTGGCCGGTCAGTGCTGCGGCCTCTTCCTGCTCGCGCGACAGCTCCATGCTTCTCGCAACAGAGTCCTTCACATTCCTCATCGCCGCCGTAATGCCTTCTACCGCGCTGAAGATTTGCTTAGCCGTTACCGCTGACTGGTCCGCCAGCTTCTTCACTTCATCCGCTACAACCGCGAAGCCCTTGCCGGCCTCACCGGCACGCGCAGCTTCAATCGAGGCGTTAAGAGACAGCATAGTCGTCTGCTTCGCAATCTCGGAGACGTAGCCGGTCATCTGCGTAATTTCCTGCGCATTGGCTTCGAGCGTCTGTACGGTCTGCTCGACCTCAGACATCGCCTGGCGGTTCGCCGCGACAACGCGGAGCTGCTCCTCCATCTCACGGCTGCCCTTATCCATAATCCGGACGGCTTCACTGCTGTATGCAGCAGACTGCGCCGTTCCGGCCAGATTAGCTTCAAACAGCTGGCTCATCTCATCGACAAGCTCAACCGTAACCGCCAGGTCCTCCGCAGTCTTCTGGCTGCCGACAGCCAGCTCCTCTGTAGCCGCCGCCACCTGATTGACAATCTCCTGCATCGTATCATTATGCTGATCAATATCCTGTGCCAGACTGTCCACGCTACGGCCTGCCTGGTCCACGGAGTGGACGATGCCATGCAGGTTATTCTTCATCAGACGGAAGGAACGGCCCAGCTCGTCCAGCTCATCCTTGCCCTTCGGCTCCGCAATCTCAACCATCAGATTGCCCTCGGCTATCTGTCCGGCCGCTTCGTTCAAGCGGCGAATCCGCCCTGCAAGCTGGCGGGATACGAACACATTGTAGGCCCCTACTGCCACAACCAGCACAATCGCGCCAGCCAGAGCGATCTGCCAGGTCAACTGGATGCTGTTCTCCAGTTCCCGGGTAGACGCTTCATAACGTGCTTCAGCAAGCAGATTGAGCATGTAGAGATCATTCTGAATTCCCTGTGCCCGAATGGCCTGGCGCTTCGCTTCCGGACTGTCCTGCCCGTTTACCGCCTGCTCGGTCTCGCCCTTAAGCTTCCCAAACTTGGTCTGTATACTGGAGACCCATTCCTGCTCCTCTCCCGATGGCAATACACCGGACGCAACCTGCGTAACTAGTTCCTCTGCCTTCTGAAGCTCGTTCAGAATACTGGCCTTGTTGCTCTCGGTCATCGTAGCCGAGTAGTTGTTCAAGCCCTGGCTGATCTGCATCAGGGTGCCGTTAAGCTTCTGAATGTTAAGAAGTGTAGGTACCAGCTCTTTGTTCTGGGCATTCATATTGAGCAGCTGGAAGATAATATAAGCGACCAGCACTAGGGACGCGAGCAGTGAAATCAGCGCATTTAGCACCATTTTGCCCTGTAGTTTCATCGAGTTCTGCCTCCTTCTCCAGATCTTATGGGAGTGTGATAACGGTGCTGCCCGCTTCCAGCTTCTCCGCGAATTCGTCGTACTGCTGCTGATCCTCCGGACCGAACGGAACTACCCGAATTGGGGCTACCCCAATGGCGTTGTCCTTCAAGCCAAAGACGATCTGCTTCTCGGGAAATTGGCCGTTATTGGTCAAGAAGGTCTCGACGGCTGTCCGGATCGCCACATCGACATTCTTCATCATCGAGGTGACAACCGCCTTCTCCGCGACGAAGAACTGGTCCGTGTCCACGCCAATAGCCAGCTTATGCTGCTTCTCCGCTTCCTGAAGCGCACCTACGCCTGTAAATCCAGCCGCTGTATAAACAATATCCACATCGTCTTCACGGAACATTCTGCCGGCGATCTCCGCGCCAAGCTCAGCGTCTCCAAACGTACCTGCGTATTCAACCACCAGCTCCGCATCCGGATTAACGGCCTTCAGACCCTGCTCGAATCCCGCCTGGAATTTATGAATCAGCGGCGCATCCACACCGCCAAGGAACCCAACCTTGTCCGAGCGGGTCTTAAGCCCCGCAATCAAACCTACCAGGTAACTGCCTTCCTCCTCCTTGAATGTAATGGAGGTCACATTCGGCAGCTCGGACGTCTCATCGACAATAACGAATGGAAAATCAGGGTGCTTCTTCGCAATCGTCTCCAGGCTATCCTTTACCTGAAAGCCCAGCCCGATTACCATATCACTGTCTTGTACAAGTTCCTCAAATCCCTGATCGAAGGTACCTACCTGCTCCAGCTCCCGGTAGTCGAATACGATTCCGAGCTCATCTCGGGCTGACACCAGCCCGGCAAATGCCGCGTCACTGTAAGACTGGTCTCCAAGCCCCACATCAGACAGCATAACGCCGACATGAACCCGCTTGTCCTCCGTCATGCCTGTGTTACTGCCGCAGCCCGCCAGTATTGATATGACCAGTACTGCTATAAGCCACCGCAAAACCATTCGCCTGCTTACCGGCTTTCTCATCATCCTTGCTCACTCCTATAATAATTTGTGTCTATATACATGAAGCTACATTAGTTATGTATCGGTTCTTAAGTCCTATTAATAGAGGTTTATTGCAAACAAAATACATATTATTAACAATCCATAATAATCCCGGCACCATCAACAATTGCGGGCAGCGCATTCATTTACAAATAGGTATAATGGAGGCAAAAATCATCTTCGTCACGCGATACTACCCTCCTCCGGGTCGCCATCATAAGCACGCCCTGCTTCCTGTATCTGATCATTAAGGCCTACTACAAGGTCCGTGTTAACAGACAGCAGAAGAGCCGGTCCAATCGTGACAGGCACGACTGAACCGGCTCTTCTTATACTTTCACTTCTATTTAGTCAGGACTGGATTTCACCAGCCCCTGCCGCCTTCTCCACAGCCGGTGAAGCCACCAGGTCAGTGCGAAGAACGCGGCATACCCGGCAATAATGGCTGCAATCTGTGCCGGCCGGTTGGCAATGCTGTCGCCAACAACGGCGAACAGCACCATAGGCGGGATTTTGCCTAATGAGGATGCGATGGCATAGACTGCGAACGGCACCCGGCTGAGCGCCGAGTATACATTCGTCACAATCGATGGTATGAACGGGACAAGGCGGGCGAATACGATCGTAAGGAATGCGCTCCTCTCGAACATCTCCGTCAGCTTGTCCAGGCTTCTATAGCGCCTCAGCAGCCTGCTTCCCCATTCCTGGTAGCCGTAGCGAACGAACAGGAACATGAGTATCGAAGCTGCCGCTGAACCAATCCAAGTAATCAGACCGCCGATTGCCGGACCGAAGGCAGCGCCGATAGCACCGCCTACGATCGGGTAGGGTATGACCGGAAACAAGGCAAGAATGGTTGCCAACGCCGTAACCAGCAGGGTGCTGTCCGAATCATTCAGCCAAGCCATCATCGAAGCGCCATACCGGAAGATCAGATAAGTGGCGCCCGCATACAATAGGGCAATACCTGTCTTTTTATACATGATGTACGCTCCTGTATCCGTTATTGGTTGCCGGCCTGGCTGCCGCGCATCCGGTCTGCTATCTTGCCGGGATAAACTGCTTGATCCAGCTGCCGAAGCCTGCCGGGTTGCGGCTCTGCACAAGCACGACGCCCTCGCCCCGGAAGCGGCAGACCAGCGCCTCACCGCTCGTGAAGCTGGACAGCCACCCGGCTGACGCCTTCTCTATCTTGTAATCCATATAGCTCGGCCAGGCAACCAGATGGGAGTTATCGATAATAACCTCTTCACCCGGCCCCAGGTTAATGGCATGGATCGCGCCGTAGGAGGACAGGAACACCGTTCCCCTGCCGCCAATCTCAATAATGAAGAAGCCTTCGCCCGAGAACAGGCCCTTCACGAGATTTTGCATCTTGGTGTTGATCTCTATTCCTGCCGTTCCGGCAAGGAAGCCATCCTTCTGGACATTCAGTTTATAAGACCCGTCCAGTTCAATCGCCTGAACATCGCCAAGCGTGGCCGGAGCAAGCAAAACCTCAGCCGGTCCTCTGGCTGCCTTCAGCTCCTGGAAGAAGAACTTCTCGCCGCTCAGCACGCGGCCTATCCCCCGCATTATCCCGCCTTCCATCGTACCTTTCAGATCAACCGTCGGCGACATGGATACCATGGCGCCCATCTCGGCTTTGACCAGCTCGCCCCGCTCCAGATTGACCTGCAGCATCGCAAACGCGCCTTCCTGCACAACTTTGTAGTTCATCGCTTCTCCCAGCCCTTCATCAGATACTGTACTTGTACCCTATTATACAGGTCGCCGACACCCCGTGAAATGCAGAATTGACCGAGGCATAATAGCTGCAGCCTTATGAATATGCATATTAGGTGTGTTGGTGAACCGGAGACCTGCATCTTACGGGGAGGAAAATCATGTATATCGAAGTGGAGCAAGGGGTGCGCCTCTTCGTCCGGGACCTGAACCCCGGCGAGGGCAGCCGCCCTGTCGTATTTGTTCATGGATGGCCGGTTAATCACCGGATGTTCGAGTATCAGTTCAATGTGCTGCCCCATTACGGATACCGCTGTATCGGCCTGGACCTTCGCGGCTTCGGCCAATCGGATAAGCCTTGGCACGGCTATTCCTATAACCGGATGGCCGATGATATCCACAAGGTCATCGAGGCGCTAGAGCTGCATGATGCTGTCCTTGTCGGCTTCTCCGTTGGAGGAGCTATATCCATCCGTTATATGGCGCGCCACGGCGGGGCACGCATCGCGCGTCTCGCACTGGTTAATGCTGCCGCCCCGCTGTTCACCCAGCGGCCCGATTATCCATATGGCCTTCCTATTCAGCAGGTGGATGGGCTGATCCGCCAAACGAGCAATAACCGGCCAGCTATGCTGACCGGCCTATGGGATCAATTTTTTAACCGGAACATTGGGGAACCCCTTATCCACTGGTTCCAGCAGCTGGGGCTGGAAGCGGACTCCCATGCCACAATTGAATGCCTGCTCTCGCTTCGGAACGAGGATCTCCGCCATGACCTGCGCAGCATCCGGATTCCTTGTGCGGTATACTACGGCGTCCACGACCAGATTGTCCCCTACCCGAGCGCCCGGGTACTGCAGCAGGGCATCGCAGGCTCGCGGATCTATCCGTTCCACAACAGCGGCCATGGGCTTGTTGTAGAAGAGAAGGAGGCGTTCAATACCGCCCTGCTCGACTTCCTGCACGAGGACGATCCGCCGGTATCCGGCTAGTTGGCCGTCTGCTTGATCTGCTTGCTACGCAGCTGGCCGCAGGCCGCATCAATATCGGCCCCATGCTCCAGGCGGACGCTGACATTGATGCCCTGCTTCTTCAAGACGTCATAGAACGCCCGAACCGCTTCCTGCTCGCTCCGCTGATATTGGCTGTGCTCATCCACCGGGTTGTAGGGGATCAGGTTAACGGCAGCCATCTGCTTCCGGTCCCCGACCAGCCCGGCGAGCTCCAGCGCATGCTCAGGGTGATCGTTCACATCCTTGAGCAGGATGTATTCCAGCACGATCCGCCTGTTCGTCTTCTCGAGATAATAATCAATGGCTTCCATCAGCTTGGCGATCGGAATCGCCTTGTTGATCTTCATAATCCGGGTGCGCAGCTCATCATTAGGCGCATGCAGGGAGACGGCGAGGTTGACGTTCAGGTCGCTATCGGCAAACTCGCGGATTTTGCCCGCCAGGCCGCTCGTTGATACCGTAATATGCCTCGGCCCGATTGCTAGCCCCTTGTGATCCTTGACCACGCGCAGGAAATCGGCCATATTCTCATAGTTGTCGAACGGCTCGCCGATTCCCATGACAACGATGTGGCTAACCCTCTCCTCATTGCCTGCACGATCCAGATACAGCTGCACCTTCATAATCTGCTCCACAATTTCGCCTGCGCTAAGGTCCCGGCTCTTGGCCAGCAGGCCGCTGGCGCAGAAGCTGCAGCCGATATTGCAGCCCACCTGTGTCGTAACACAGACGGACAGGCCGAACTTATGGCGCATCATGACCGTTTCAATCAGATTGCCGTCTCGCAGCCGGAACAGGAACTTGACGGTTCCATCCGCTGATTCCTGCTTGATATGCTCTTCCAGTGTCTGAATGGCAAAATGCCCGGCAAGCAGCTCCCTGCTGGCGGGATTCACGCCTGACATGGCCTCATAATCCGTTACGCGCTGCCGGTAGAGAGCATCCCACACCTGAACAGCGCGGGATCTCTTGTGTCCCTGGCCCTCGAACCAATCGCCCATCTGTTCTAATGTTAATCCGTATATCGATTCGTTCTTCATTCTATCCTCTCTTCTGTCCGGTTCATTCTCCTGGAGAAAGTGTCCGGGGTACTGCTAGCCCTTGATCTCCAGCAGCTTATATTCAATGACGCCCACCGGCGCATTAACGCTTACTTTGTCCCCGACCTTCTTGCCAAGCAGCTCCTTGCCGAGCGGACTCTCGTAGGAGATGCGGTTATCCGCCACATTCGCTTCCGCCGGGCCTACCAGGGTATATTCAATCTTCTCGTCGAACTCGATGTCGTGGAGAACGACTATCGAACCTACGCCGACGATTTCCTTGCCTGTACTCTCCACAACCTTGGCTGTACGCAGCATGCGCTCCAGCGTAAGGATGCGCGTCTCCATGAACGCCTGATCATCCTTGGCAGAATGGTATTCACTGTTCTCCTTCAGATCGCCGTAGCTGATCGCCGTCTTCAGACGTTCGGCCAGCTCTTTGCGCCTGGGGCCCTTGAGCTCTTCGAGCTCCTCTTCAATCTTGGCAAGCCCCTCCGGGGTTAATATCGTCTCATTGCCTTCCATCTGTTCCCACTCCTGTCTTATTACTGTACTTGTAGTATAACCGATTTAAAGGGTGGAACTATTCATTTATACCACGGAATTGTAATAAAATGCACAACCCCCGCGAAATAAGTCCAACCATATCTGTCGGAATTGAATTGACGCTCACCAGAATGCGTAGTCTCATTTCTTGGATGGCCTTACCATCATACTATATTAAAGGCGGTGTGACATCCTGTGAACACCAAGATATCGGTCATCAGCCTTTACTTGGTCATCATTTATTGGCTGTCCATGCACGTGCCGATGCTAAAACCACTATTCTATCCGACGCTCGGAACCTTAAGCTATGTACTCGCTACGCGCCAGCTAACCATCCGGGAGTCGGCGTCGATTATGACAGGCGCGGTCGCAGCATCGCTGCTCGGGACCGGATTTCACTACTGGCTGCCGGAAACTGTCGCTATCCTTGCAACGTTCCTGCTCAGCGTGCTCATGATTCAGCGCTTCCGCCTCAACGCGCCGCCGATTCTAGCTATAGCCTTGATTCCGTATTTCGCACCGCCGACCTCGCTTTGGACGGGGCCGCTGGCCGTGTTCGTATCCCTGGCTGTTCTACTGCTGACCCTTCACCTGGCTGAGCTCGCCATGAGCTTGTGGAAATCTCCCCGTGTGGAGGCTCAAAGTCAGGCTGAGCAGATCTACCGGCAGGGCATGTAGATATGCAGGTTACAGCATGCAGGGTCACTTATGGAACACATCTGGACGAAAAAAAGGATCGCAGCTTGTGCAGCAGATCATTCCGATCTGCCGCAGCTAAGCTGCGATCCTTGCTGTACATGGAGCTAAATCTAAATATTTTTCGCGTATTCCTCGCTCGGTGTCTTGGTAAGCACCACATGCAGACTTACATTGGCCTGACTGCTGTTCGTGAAGGCAAACTGCTCCTGTCCCCCGCAGTGAACGATATCGCCCTGTTCAACCGCTGTATCTTGACCATCCACCTGCATCGTACCGCTGCCTTCGAGCACGGTTATGAAGACCTCCGTACCTGGATGAGCATGCACAGGCAGGGACTGTCCGGGCATAAAGTTCAGGATAAATACGACGCTGCCGCCCTTCTGGAACAGCACCCGCTTCGTAAACCGTTCCGTGCTGAATTCCTGTGCAGCTAAGATCGGCTTCTTCTCCATCTTGATCAGCCTCCTGATGTTTGACCTCTAGCCTTATTGTAGCTCAGCCTCTACTTGCCTTTGTGACAGGGCGCACACTTACGGCAACCGCCATCGTTCGGACACATGGCCATGGCCGCAGCAGCTGCGGCAGCAGAATTAAGAGAAGCTTAACGGCTCTCCAGGCTGCCCGCAGGCCCGAAAAATTCATAGTGGATATCCGATTCCGCGACGCCCATCTTCCTCAGGCTGTGATTGACCACGCTCATGAACGCAAGCGGACCGCAGAAATAAAATACCGCCTTGGCGGCATCCGGCACAACGGTCTGCAGCCACTGCTGGTCAATATAGCCTTCCTTGTGGTAGGCCTGCGCGGCTCTGTCTTCCTCACCAGGCTGCTCGTAGCAGAAGTAAGCCGATACCTGCGGATGCTTCCCCGCTGTTTCCAGCACCTGCTGCTTCAGTGCATGAACCGTTCCGTTTACAGCCGCATGAATGAACGTTACCGGCCGCTCCGGTGTACGCTGAACCAGCGTGTTCAGCATGCTGACCATCGGCGTCAAGCCGACCCCTCCGCTGATGAGAACCACAGGACGCGTATCCTGCTCGTCAAGCACGAAATCTCCTGCCGGAGCAGACAGCCACACGGTGTCCCCTTCCTTCACCTGCTCATGCAGGTAAGCCGATACTTTTCCGGCAGGCCGCGAGTCCGCGCCGTCTTCCCGCTTAACCGAGATCCGGTAGTATGGATTATGCGGGGCATCGGACAAGCTGTACTGGCGGATATGGGTGTAGGCTTCTCCGGGAATCTCCAGCTTGATGCTGACATATTGCCCCGGCTGGAAGTCCGCCACAGGGCCGCCGTCCACCGGCACCAGATAGAAGGACGTGATAACCTCGCTCTCCTTCTCCTTCAGCTGCACGCGGAATGCCCGGAAGCCCTCCCAGCCTCCTGGCTGATGCTCCGCTTCGCTGTACATTTCCTCCTCTACCTGAATGAAGACACCCGCGATTACGCCATAGGCTTCCTTCCAGGCCTGCAGTATTTCCGGTGTGGCGGCTTCGCCCAGCACGTCCTTGATCGCCTTAAGCAGATGCTCTCCGACGATGGGATAATGCTCCGGCTTCACGCCTAGGCTGCGGTGCTTATGGGCGATCTGCTTCACAACAGGCAGTATAGCCGGAAGCTGGTCAATGTGGACAGCGGCTGCGTACACGGCGTTAGCCAGTGCCGTCTGCTGGCGTCCCTGCTTCTGGTTTGCGTGATTGAAGATATTCAATAGTTCCGGGTGACTGGTAAACATCATCTGATAAAACCGCTTCGTAATTTCGACTCCCGCCGTCTCCAGCACTGGGACGGTGGACTTGATAATGCGGATCGTTTGTTCGCTTAACATATGACATTCCTCACTCCCTACAGTAGTGGATAGGGAGAGTGTATCGGATACAGCCAGGCTCATTTGTGATTAAGCTCACATTTCACGCATGACAAATTGGCAAAACTGTGACCTCGTCAAGAACCAGGCTCAATGCTGCTGTCATCTACGATTGCCGCTTCGCTAACCAGCCTCCCGCCGCCAAAGCCATCAACAAGACCAGCAGATAGATCCACAGTATATCTACAGGCACGGTCTCACGCTGCATGAAAGTCAGGACCGCAAGGCCAACAGCACCTGCGCCCAGTATAATGGCGATGATTCGCAGCAGGTACAGCCGCAGCAGCTGCTTTGTCTTTTCATCCGCTTCGTGTAATCCGCCACCCCCTGCATTTTTCCGCCAGAGAAACAGCACCATAAGAAGAGCTGCAGTCAAGGCAGCCGCCATCACAAGATAATCTGTTGTATTCATCTCAATCTCCTCCCTCGTATGATTTCCTATGCAGCATCCCGTTCTACGCAGCCCCTTTTCCCCTACCATTAACCATCCGTTATCCAATCCTTAACTGAATTTACAATTACGTCATAAAAAAAGGCGTCATCCCTCTTCGGGACAACGCCTCTTCGTCTTATTCATACTTCTCCAGTTCTTCCTGCAGCTGCTTGGAACGCTTCGCATTCCCCTCCGCAAAGTTGTACAGCCGGGTCTTCAGCCCATTGTCGTGGTGAATTCGTTCGGCCAATATCGTATAGGAGCGCAGCATTTCCGTCTCATCCTCCAGATACTGCTCCAGAAGAGCCTTCGTCTCCTCAGGCGTCACGCCGCATTCCTGTCCGTTCTGATCACAATCCATATGTCCTCCTGTCCGGGATTTCCCTGTGTGTGCGATATCATCCCCTGCTTTACCTATATTGGTCAACGTCCCCTTGTTGTATACCGCAGTATAGGCGTGAAGGCTGCTGCATTATACAGTATTACACAGCATTACACCAGGGCACTTGGATCATGAACGGACGAAAAGCTCATCCACTGTGGTATTCAGTATAGAGGCTATGTCAAACGCTAATTGTAAAGTAGGGTCGTATTTATCATTTTCAATTGCATTTATGGTCTGTCTGGTTACCTTACAGAGTTTAGCCAGTTCTTCCTGGGATAAATTAGCTGATTTTCTTAGCTCCTTAATATGATTCTTCATTTAACCACCATATTTGTTCCGGTAAATGAGTAAAGTCACCACATATATAACTGAAATCACTGTCAGAAACATAATCGGTGAAATTCCAATACCGCTATAAGAAGTGTTCTCCTGAACCGTTAGATAAATTGACTCTGCAACCTCCAGGATCAGCATACCTACAACTGCGATAAATGCGTATGATTGAGCCTTCGTGTTGATGAACCTCCTTCTTTCATCACCCTTTTGAAAAAGGGGCGCAATAAAAATCAGAATCCCGCAAACTAACAATACGACTGAATACACAAGTTTAACCCAATCCATCTTTAGCTTCCTCCTCGTTGAAAATGTAAAAAGTATTTTACACTTGTTATTGTAGCATCTGCTTCCAAAATGTCAAATTCTTTTTACATCAGAAGTTGGTTGCCGGCATTACCGCCTCATGTATTAAGCCAGTTGGCTGAATATAAAAAGGCGCTATCCCGCTTCGGAATAACACCTTGCCTTCTTATTCGTACTTCTGCAGTTCTTCCTGCTGATGCTTGGAACTCTTCGCTTTCCCCTCCGCAAAGTTGTACAGCCGGGTCTTCAACCCATTTATCATAGTGTATTCGTTTGGCCAGTATCGTGTAGGGTTGCATCATTCCCGTCTCATCCTCCAGATACTACTCCAGAAGAGCCTTCGCCCCCTCTGGCGTCACGCCGCATTCCTGTCCGTTCTGATCACAACCCTATGTCCTTCTGTCCGGAATTTCCCTGTGTGTGCGTTATCATCCCCTGCTTTACCTAATGTCAACGTCCCCTTGTTGTATACCGCAGGCACAGACTCAAAGGCTCACGCATTACACCAGGGCACCTGGATCATGAAAAACTGCATAGTTCACACTTTTTGTACGTAAACCATCTAATCCTGTTAATACTTGTCCCAGTAAAGCTTCATTCTCTTCCCTGATATTTAAGCTAGGATAATACAAGTGATTCCCACCTTATTTCTAGTTTGTTCACATTAATAGAATCTAACATGGCCCAATAACAATCGTTCTACTTCGGACGCATTCCTCCATCAGTACCAGTGTCCTTTGTTCGAGGCACTTTTTCCCTACATAAAATAGGCGGCACCAAAAAAAACCGTGACATTCTGCTTTATGATATCGGAAAGTGCAAGGTAGTATTCATTCTTCGATCCGGAGCTTTGCCGCAATCGCCTCCCGCCCGATACGACGCTTCACCAGCAGAGATATTCCGATTATGAAGGTCAACACGGCTGACAGCACTAGAACGAAGATACGCATATAAACAATGGTAGGATGCGACAGGTTATTGGTTAGCAGCATAAGCGCATAGAACCCGGCACTAATCAATGCAGCGAGCATGAAGTAAGCGAGCATCTCTACAAGCAAGCAGCTGTGAATATGGATGAGCCGCATGCCGAGTGACCGGTAGATGCCCCAATATCTGCGATGCTGTTGGTATTTCCCGTACATTACGATGGCTAGACACAGAAGCGATAAAATCAAAGCCGTATAGAAGGTAACAGCGCCCAACCGATAAATAATGGATGACATTCGAGCCGAATTCTGTAAGAGATCCGGGACGTGTTGAAACAATCCACCAGGTGTACCTGCTGCAAGTGCATAAACCTGATCGTAGATCTGTTGTTTCTCAGCGACAGTTAATCGTTCTTTCGTGTAAATACTTAAATCCCGATATCCTCGTGTTATACCTTGTTCCAACGCGTACGCTTCATCCAGCACAATGGTAATTTCATCATGGGTGATAGTATAATGATCCGTTGATTCCTGGTACGGCTCCCCCCTAACCTGGGCAATGAGGAAATTCCAGCTTCCCCCACTAGGATTCCCGTCCTCGTCTAACACCGACTTGGAGAGCTTAAGGGTACTGCCTGTCAGTTTTTCGCACTCTTCCACCGGCATCCCCTGAATGTACAACATAACGGACGGAACTTCCGCATCTTCAGGACTTGGGCTGCCTTTTACAGGTTGGCGGAGCATATAGCGGACATTGGGAAGGATAACTTCCTCCTGGTACGTAACCGAAGTGCCTTCTTGATGATTCATTGACGAACTATATTTAGCAATCCAGTCCTGTAAAGAAGGCGTCATAGTATGCCGTTGGATGGAGAGCCTGACATCCTGCATGGACGGCTCTTTGATCACGAGAGCAACCCCATTCAATGCTTCAAGCCGTTTCACTTCATCAGGTGAATAGGTCAAATCTTGGGACAGCAGCACTGTATGGCCATCAATCGTCGTTGAGTAGATGGTTTCCTGGGCCGACAAGTAATAATCAATGTCGGTTGCGCCTATCCCAGCTGCTTCTCTGGCAAATACGTTGGCAAATAGTAATACGATAATTGCTACCGTAATAGTCATGAACGAAAGAAATGTCTGCTGAGGATAAACGGCCATCTGACGCAACAATTGCTTAAAACGGAATGATCGGATCGCTGCAATCCAGCCGTGAGCTAGGGAGCTACCGCTTGTTCCAGCCGCAAGCATCTCCTTCATACTCTTATCCCTGTGCTGCCAAATGGCAAAGCAGGAGGAACTGACCATGAACACGTACAGCAAGCTAACCCACAGCAGAGTGCTTCTGAAGGAATCCGAGAAATGACCCGTGATTAGGTTGCCGGTGTAAATGCCTTTTAACATAAACGATTGGAGCAGCAGCGTTAGTGGTACAGCTAATCCTGCGCCGATGAAGTAGATAAAGGTTGTTTGCAGCAGGCCAAGCTTATACAGATGTCCTGTCGTACCTCCCAGAGATTTTAGAACTGCATATTTCAGGTGGCGTTTGGCCTGATAGAATGTTTGCAGGGTTACAATGCTTAATAATGAAATGATGAGAACGGCTGTCTGCATGAATACAGAAGTTATGGCTAGAGGGCCCAAATCTCTCAGACCATTTTGGAACAAGTGATCGTTAATAAAACCATGCCTGTCATACGTATTAATCAACTGATAGGCCTTGGTCTCATTGATTTTCGGGGATTCCCCTTGATTATAAGGGATAAGCCAATGGCTGGTTGTGTTCGATTGTGCCCATACTGAAGATACGAACAAATTTGGAAATGTTGTCTTCCTCGTATCGACAGACCATCTGGCCGAGTAATTGTCAACAATTCCTGTAAGCTGCAGTAACCGGGGCTCACCATCAATTATCAGCTGTTTGGCAGTTCCAACTTGCCAGTCTGCATCGAGAAGAGCAAGGTAATGACGTTCAATTGCGACCTCGCTGTCGGTAACCGGCAACCGCCCGGTCGTTAGCTTTAGATGTCCGAGATCCATATATTCACTGTTTACCCAACCAATTGCGGCTGTCCGGCTTTCCGAAACTTGAATTGAGCCTGTTAGAACAAATTGCCCATATGAATCATCGGCCTGTTCCTTTGGCTTGTCTAGTAAAACACAGGAAAATTGCCCATATTGTTCGATGGCCGTCCGAGTAATTTCACCCTGAATCATTCGTGAAGAAGAAAGAATTGTCGTAACTGAAGTTAGAACTACGGCAAAGCTGATGACCATGGTGAGGAACCATTTCTTCCTCGCCATGAGCAGCTTAAATGCCAAGGGAACCATTGCATACCTCCATCGCCCCGACATGCCCGTCTCGAATGTTTAGCTGGATATGCTCGCTATAGATCAGGTTGTCCTCGTGAGTGACCAAAACGAGGGTCGCCTGACGACTCTTTACGGTTTTAACAAGCAAATCCGCCACCATTCGGCTGGCAGCCGAATCTAGGTTGCCGGTTGGTTCATCCGCGAAAATCATATCCGGGGACGTTATTAAGGCTCGGGCAATCGCCACTCGCTGCTGTTCACCGCCGGATAGCTCATAGGTTCTACGATGTAGCAGCGAGCCGATTTTCATCTCCTCAGCTACAGTAGAGATTGCAGAGGAGGTAATTATACAGTTCCGGTTGAAAAAGCGAGGTAGCTCGATGTTTTCATATGCCGTAAGCTCCGGAATTAAATTGAAAGATTGAAACACAAACCCAAAATTCTTGTTGCGTATTGCAGACTGTTCCCGGTCAGACAGGTCGTAGAACGACTTCCCATTGTAATAGACGCTCCCGGTACTCGGTTTATCCATACCGCCAAGCAGATTCAACAGCGTCGTTTTTCCTGAGCCACTCCTCCCCTTAATCACATAAGTCCTACCTTTCTCCAGAGTTAGGGAGCAGAGAGCCAATTCCGGTGTGTTGCTTGCCGGGTGATACTTTTTGCTGATTCCGGTTGCTTTCAATAGAGCAGTCATAGCTATAGTCCTTTTCTCGAATTATTTAAATATCCCGCAGTATTTAATCTCAAGCTTAATATCTTGGCTATATAGTAACCGGCAGCAGAGCCAGTTGTATTCAAAATAACATCATCTATGTCAACTGAGCGAGAGCCCAAACCGAGCTTGAATAGTAGATACTGACCAAGCTCTATTGTAACTGAGAAGATGAAAAAACAAACAATAGCCTTTATATCCTTAAAAGGACGGAAGATAAAGACGGCGTAGAAACCTAAGGGAAGGGTAATCAGTATATTTCCAATTATATTTTGTAGAGCTATAAATTTAGAATTAAAACCGATATAGTCTATAATAGTCTTTAATGGGATAAAGTTATATTGAAGTTGTTCGTTGTGCCCACTCCCCCTTATCCACACAATAAAAATTAAAGAAAAAAGATATATGTAGAAGCTAGTCAAAAACAACTCTCTCATGAAGTTTATCTTAGCCTTTCTGATATAGAAAAGCCTTATGAAAACATATATTAAAAGTAGCGGGAAAACAAAAGTACTCATGTCATACAAGATTGCCATATTACCCTCCAACGAGTTCCTTTTAATCTTGATATATAAAAATGAAGTAATTGCATCCAAGGAAACCCACTTTAGCAGGTTTTCTTGGATGCACCATAATTACTGGTTAATAGTCCCAGAGCCTATAATTTTATCTGCCTTACCACCATTTTTTGTCACATTAATGGTATAATCGCCAGCACTTATTGTACCAAATTGTTTAGTCACAGATACGTTGTCAGCAACTAAATTTGAAATGGTATAGTAGGTGGTCCAATTTTTATAGAGTTGGACAGAGTAAGCATCTTTATCTGGGTGTATATTTCCGCTATGATAGTAAGATTGAGCTGACACAGTTGTAGACGTAGATTTGCTTGCTAAAGAATGCTTGGTCGTTCCCGAAACTTGATAACCGATGTCGAAAGTATAACTTCCGCTGTAAGCAGAGACAGAGACTGCGCCGACCAGGACTGATGAGAAAACTGCTGCAGCTACTACTTTTTTGAGTTTCAAAACTAAAACCTCCATTTATGGAATATATTAACTACCAATCTAGTATGTATTAGGACGTTCCATATGTCAACTAGTTTTGTATTTTTAAGTAGATTTGTTGTGTCCGCGGGTCCGCTACAAAGGTCTTTCCCTAGCTAACTGGTTACTACTTAGGTTTAGCTAAAGCGTATATTGCCTGATGGTGTTAAACTAACGAAGTCAGCATATCCCGTTTCTGCTTGGGTATCATGGCGACTACACTCCGCATGCGAGCAAATTGCTTCGCACCGTTCTCTGTGCGGAAACAGCCTGATGCCTTTTGTTTGACCTTCACCATTCGTAAGTCTTTCTCAGCCTGGTTGTTGTCAAATGGAATATGGGCATCGTAAAGAAACCGGAGGATCGCCGGTTTGTCCTTGACTACACCGGACCCGGAACTCACCGTGGTCACCCGAATGGATGTTAATCTGCGGCCCGATGACCTCCAACAGCAGTGGAGATACAGTTTTTCAGGCACCGAAATCACGTTAGATAAACCAGTCAGCTTCCACATGAACAGCAGCTTAAAGGTACAAGACTGGCTCTCTGCGGATTAACGCCTTACTCCGCTACCTGCATCTCCTTCTTGAGCAGCTTCTTCAGCTGGGCCGCGGACTTGACCTTCACATCCAGGCACGGGGAAATGCTGATCTTATAGTGGCCGCCCGCTATGGCCTGCTTCAGGTCATCCACGGTGTGGCACGCTTCGGTCAGCTCATTCACAATGCAGCCGTACTGCAGATGCTGGTGGGTGTCACTGCCGCCTACCACGGGCTTGCCGAGCCTCGCCGCAAAGTCATAGATCCGCTTGCTGTATGCTTCCACGCCCTGCGCATGCAGATCCTTGCCGTTCAGATCGAAGGCATCCAGCCTGCGCAGCTCCTCCTCGGGGAGATGATGCAGCGGTGTGCCCTCACGGAATGGATGCGCTCCGATTTTCAGCACATTATACTGCTCCGCCAGATCCAGAAGCTCCCGGAACGGGATAAAAGCGTTCTCCTCCGTATGGCCGCTCAGCCTCGACCGCATCGCAACGATATCCGCCCGGTCCCCGATGATCAGAATGTGGCCCGTCTCCTGAATATCGACCTCGATACCGGGAAACAGCCGTACGCCTTCGACCTCGTAATAGCCATAGCGGTAGGGATAATGCCGGTCCAGCGTCTCGTAAATCTCTTCAAATACCAGCGTATTAAAATGCTCGGTTATCGCCAGGGCGTCCAGCCCATTAGCCTTCGCCTCGCGAATCATCTCCTCGAAATAGTTCCGGTCAAAGCGTGTTTTCTTCGACAGCTTAATATGGGTGTGAAAATCAATAATCATGGCAGTCTCCTTGTTCTCTAAGTGAAGTAATCGCAAATCCGATCAGTTTCAGAGGCATGCTATGCTCCCGTTATCAGGTCAGGCTGAACAGCAGCACAACATATAAGGCCGAAACGGCCAGAAACAGATAATCCCGCCCCTGCATGCGCAGATGAGCCAGCTTGATCCTGCGGACCTCCGCATCGTAGCCGGCATACGAGAAGCCCTTGGTCTCCAGTGCCTCTACCGTGGTACGGGCCCGCTTGGCCATGCTGAGCAGCAGCGGATAGAACGAGAGCACCGCAATTTTGACAAAATAGATGACACTCCGCCAGTACAAGATGCCATGCTTCTCCGGCGCCTTGCCCCTCAGGCGGAACGATAAGAAGATATGATGATATTCATCCAGCAGGTTTGGCAGCATCCGGTAGCCGTAGGCGATGCCGAAGGACACCTTGGCCGGAGCGCCAACCTTGAGGAGGCCGTCGCTCAGCTTCTCGGGGTCCATCGCGCAAAAGGCCGTTACACTCGCCAGTGAAATAACGGACAGCTTGAGCGTCAGCACAGCGAGCGGCATGATCGTGTCCCAGTTGCCCCCGAAGAACCACGATGCCACCAGCATGTAGCCCGCCTGACTGAGCAGACCCATACAGAGGATGGCGATAATAAGCGGGCTGATCCGCGACATGACCGTCGTGATGACCATGAAGACGAACATGCCGAGCAGGACCGGCTCCTGATGAATGAACCACGGCGCAATGCCGAAGAACAGGTACCAGATGAACAGCGTCCGGGGGTCCAGTCTGGCAAGCAGCGTATTCGCATTGCCGTAAGCGGTGTTCAGCAGCTCAATCTTGATCTGCTCCACCGAGATTTTATCCAATAGCTTGCGCACCTGCTCCATTCCTGGCCACCTCCTCTTCCCGGCCCGCTCTGCAGCGGGCTGCGAACTCCTCTACGGTATAACACAGCGGCTGCATGCCCATCCGCCTGCTGAGCTCCACGATCTGCGGGGCGGTCAAGCCCGCCTGCGCAAGCAGATACGGGTCTCCGAATACGCTCTCTCGCGTCCCGTCATGGATGACCTGCCCCTCATGCATCACGATAATCCGGCTCGCCCACTCGGCCACCAGCTGCATGTCATGCGTAGCAATGATAACCGTGTCCACATGCCGTCTTACCTCTGCCAGCATGCTGACGATGTCCTTGCGGGTGGCAATATCCAGGCTGGCGGTTGGCTCATCCAGCAGAATGATCGACGGGTCCATCGCCACCCCGATCGCAAGCGACGCCCTCCTCTGCTGCCCGCCGCTCAGCAGCCGCCCGTCCCGCTCCTGCAGCCCTGTGAGGTTGAAGCTCGACAGAATACGGTCCACCTTCTCCTGATAGCCCACTACCTTCCGGGCCTTCAGGAAGAACTCCACATCCTTGCGGATCGAGTCCTCAATGAACATATCTTCCGGGTTCTGATAAATATAGGTGACCAGGTCTGCCAGACTCTCTGGCGATGTCCTGCGCGTGTCGATCCCTTTCACGTGGACAGAGCCGCTCTCCGGCTTCGTCACACCGGTAATCAGCCGCAGCAGCGAGGATTTGCCCGCACCGTTGTTGCCGACAAGCGCCACCTGCTCACCGGGGTAGAAGGACAGCGAAACCTCACGCAGCACCGGCTTCTTGCCGCGCTCTACCGTCTTGTAAGAGAAGGAAGCGGCCTCCGTGGTGACAACCGGCTGGTCTCTGCGAATCAGCTCAGGCACTGCAAGAACGTCTGCCGCTGCGGGGACGCTACCATTTACCGGGCCAAAATACTGCTCCGCCTCCTCCAGCGTGACCGGCAGCCTGCCATGACTGCCGTGCATCCTATGAGCGGCCTGTGTCACCTGCGGCGGGAACACATCATGGCACAGCAGCTCGCCCACCTGATTCAGCGCCTCGTGCACCGGCTTTTTCCACACGAGACGCCCGCCTGCCATCAGAACGACATGCTCGCAGTAATCCGCAATAAATTCGGTATGATGCTCGATGACAATAATGGTCATCCCATGCTGTTCGTTGAAGCGCCGGAGCAGCTCATAGATCTCTCTGGCATGGCAGGGGTCAAGCTGCGCGATAGGCTCGTCTACAATTAGAATATCCGGTCCGAGCGACACGGCTCCCGCCAAGGCGAGCAGATGCTTCTGGCCGCCGCTCAGCTGCCAGATGAACTCCCGGGGGCTCGCATCCAGTCCTACCATCGCCAGCGCCTGCATGCCGCGTTCCTTGTAATTGCGCATCCCGTAATTAAGCGGGGCGAAGCTTGCATCATCCAGCACAGTCGGACGAACCAGCTGGTTCTCGAAGTCCTGGTAGACATATCCTACATGACGCGACAGCTCGGATACGGAGTGCTCATCAGTACGCAAACCGGCAATCGTCACCTCGCCGGCGTAATCCCCGGTGTAGAAGTGGGGAATCAAGCCGTTCATCGTCTTGCAGAGGGTCGACTTGGCACTGCCGTTGCCGCCAATGATGGCCACGAAATCTCCCTTGTCGATCGATAGCGACACATTGCGGAGTGCAGGCTCCTCTGCACCGGGATAGGTGAATGTCAAATCATCGATGCGGATGACAGCCTGCTGCTCATCCATGGCTGACGCCTTTCCCGCCCGCATTCCGTCTGCGGCTTACCATCACTAGGATAGTGACCAGCGCCACCAGTGCTGCGGCACCAATACTCACCCAGATGAACCAATCGCCATAGGTGTCAACGAAGTCCGCATCCCATTCAATGAGGGCCATGTCCGACTCCGCCATAAATTCCGCGATAAAGGCTCCGCAGGCTGCCACAATGGAGAGTACAATAACGCGCGGGCCCAGAATCTGGCCGATGGAGTACCGCATCTTATTGTCGCGAGGCTTCATGCCGAGCAGGGGTTCGATTTTCCCATAGAGTCTTGGCACCAGGTACATGGTCGGCAGGAGCGCGAACAGAATGCCGGAGAACAGGACATCGTTCAGGAACGACACGCCCTCAATGACAACCACACTTTCCGCAAGTCCAGGTACAGCCTCCAACTCCTCGATTCCGACCCATACCTTTCCGATATCAACCATGGAGCTGATCATCTGGTGAATGGCTACGCCGGTTATGGCGGCTATTCCGACCTGACGTCTGTTCTTCGGATCGCGCACAAGCGAGCCTGCGATGAACATCGCGAGCGAGAATGCGAGGAATTTTTCCAGCTCCCCGAGGCCGCCGAACTGTCCCAGCATGATTTCGCCAAATATAACCTCGCCAAGCGATGCCCCGACAGCCGCATACAGCGGATGAAACAGGATACACAACGTCAGCGGGATAAACGCGAAGTATTCCACCGAAAGCTCAATGGGGCCAAACCGGAACTCCGGAATCAGCTCGGTTATCATGTTCGACAATCCGTATAGTGACATCGATAGAATAAAAACCATCATCTTCTGTGATTGGGTAAGCACATACCTCTGCTTCATAAGCGACATTTCTTCCATTCCCCCCTGGGCTAATTTAACCTCAGTATAGGAACCGTTTATTAACGGGGGATATGCGTGATGTTAGTGTTTTGTTAATATTTTTACACTAATTGTTACTATGTAATTTTATTTACAAACTATTGCGATCGGTTTGCCCTTGCTGTTTAGCCCGTGATAGACTAGCCGTATATATGATCCTGACAGGAGACTTTGATATCGATGACTGCGTTCAACTGGGACACCGGCAACCTATCACCGAACCAATATAAGATTGCGGACTATATTCAGAAGAATACCCAGCTGGTTCTCTTATCCACCGAGCAGGAGATCGCTGATGCGCTTGGACTCAGCATTGCTTCGGTTTCCCGCTTCTGGCGGTCAGTTGGCTATACCAACCTGAAGGACTTCAAGGCCAAGGCCCGGGAGCAGCTGGAGATTACGCCTGCGGCGAAGATGAAATCCATCATGCACAAAGTTCAAGGGGACCGCCGGCAGCATGAGCTCCTGGACATGGCTGTCTCCAATCTGGAGGAGACGATGGCGCATTTTGACGCTGGGCAGTTTGACCAGGCTGTTCATGCCTTAACCGGAGCGGAGCGGGTGTTCATCTATGGGCAGGGCCCTTCGCAGGGGCTGGTGGAGCTGCTCTATTACCGCATGACCCGTCTCGGGCTGGAGATGAAGCGCATGCGCAATGGCAGCGAACTGTTCGAGGATCTGATTCATGTAACGGAACGGGATCTGGTCGTGCTGTTCTGCTTCATCCGCATGCTGCCCGAGTCGAAGGTCATTCTGGAGCAGGCGAAGCAGGCCGGGTACCGGACTCTGCTGATCACCGACCGGCTGGTGTCTGATTTTACCGATCTGGCTGACTATACCCTGTTCGCAAGCCGCGGGGAAATGTGGGAGTTCCATTCTATGGTTGCGCCAACCTTCCTGATCGAGAATCTGATCATTGCCGTCGGGATGCACAATCAGGAAGCCAGCCTGCGCAAGCTTGAGGAGCTGAGCCGGCTGCGGAAGCAGTATGCGGCTGATCTGCCGCGCTAGAAAAAGAGGCAGAAGCTTGGCGAATTGACGTAAAAATTAAGGCCGTCCCTGGTTATCTCGGATGACCAGGGACGGCCTCATCACTAACTGTCGTTACTGGCTGCTTCGCAACCCTCATCTTATTGCTCTCAGGATTCCACTTTAGCGTTAATATTTCACCATCATTTGAACTCACCGTAAGACCATCTGCTGTAAAATCGGCCAGGTATGTTTCAGTTAGTTCATGGTCAACTCTCATAATGGAATCACTCCCCTCTTTTATTTCCCACTTTCCATCAGCGAAGGGTTCCAACGCAGACTCAATGCCGAGTGTGTTATCTTGGATACTTACACGATCTGCAAACGCCTGCCTCGGACGACCTCCCATGTCAGTTCCAGTCAATATGATTAGTTCATCGAACTGTCTGGCTTCATGGATTTGTCTGGTATCTGCTTGGAATAGGGGATAAACCTTAATCTCCTTCCCTTCAGTGTGCTGCAGGAAACTATAGCTGGAATCAGAAGACTCACCGAATATCTCGGGCCTACCCCTGTATGAAAATATTCTGCCAATCGGTAGTTCTAATAGATCCAGGTTAGAAGATAACTCAGAGAAGTCCTCCTGCTTAAGATGCAGGGTAGTCCTTTGATGCAAATAAGCCTCCAGCTTTTCCATTGTATAACGCAACAACTCAGCCGGGTTATCGAAGTCCCCTTCATTCTCCAGGAAGTAAAAGGCACTCTTGATCTGTTCCTCTATAGTCTCCTTTTCCTCAGCTCTTTGAATATACGCATTGTCCTCTTTCGATTCATCTCTTCTTTCATGCTGGTTGTTCACTTGGTTCTCTGTACTCTGTATACTGCGGTCGGAAAATGGGCTGCTGCATGCGGGCGTTGTCAACATGATTGCGCACACAGCAGATGCTAACATGACTTTTGTCCTTATGCTATTCACTTCTAATTCACCGTCTCTCTTCTGAAATAAGGAATAAACCAGAGGAAACGCTAATCCTCTGGTTATTGAATTTATGGATTATTAATCCCAACCACTAAAGAAGCTATTAAATATAGTAACAAACAAGTAATTACCGGAATTATATTGTGGGAAAGGTGACAGTCTCACATCAAATGTGTGGGGGGTATACTTATATAGTGAGTAAGTAAGTTCCACAATTTTTTATCCAGATATCGCGCCAGCTCATTGATTTGCTCGGCCAGCCTGATCTGATTGGCAGGAGAAAGTGATGTTTCCGGCTCGTCCAAAAGATACAGCTGCCCAGGCAGCAGATACTCCTCGAAGAACTGCATGGACGTTTCCCCGTTCGAATATTTTTCTTGGGAGAATTGAATGATCTCCAGCTTCTTCTTGTACTCATACGTCGTTTCATACTCAGCCGCCTGCGCCTTGCTCATCCCTTTGTTCATCTGCTGATATAGGATATCCTCACGCAGCACGGAGTCTTGCTGTATCTTCTTGATTTCATACAAGATATCCTCTGATTTCATATACCGGCTTCCTTCCGGAAGCTGCCTGATTTCCTTATCCTGCTCATCAGCCCCAAGCTGATAGCTGCTCAAATCGAGGAAACGCCGAGCATACATACCGTCCCCAGAGCTTGTCATTCTTTCCGCCCCGGAGATTCCCAGCTTGTTCGCTATCACATTGAGCAGCGTGGATTTTCCGCTGCCGTTATTGCCATACAGCACCGTAATCCGGTCAAACAGAAACACCTCTCCAGCCACATGCTTGAATACATAATCAGGGTAGATGTTGGGGTTTCGATCCGTATAATCTGACAGCTTGAAGCTCCTCAAATAAATCATTGCCGTGCTCCTTTTACCCGTCTCGCCTGTTCAGCAGGCCGTAGAAGAACATTTTGGACAAATCCTCAGCAAGCTTCGAATTCTTCTCTTTGTCCGGGGAAAACTCAAACTGGTTCATTGCATTCTGCAAAATGTTTAAATACGCCATAATGGACTCGTTCGAGATGGACGGGTCGATATACCCCTCCCGCTTGCCTTCCTCCAGCAGGCCGATCATGAAAGGGATGTACTCGCGGTACAGCTCCTCAATCACCCCTCTGACTCCTTCATCCTGCATCAATGCATTCAAGAAGTCCGGGCTTAGCTTACGGGATACATCCGTCGTTTCGAAGATTAGCCGCTCAATCTTAGCCGGATAGCTAAGTCCAGGCTGGCTGGTAACCGCTACCCGGTCCTCCCACTCCTGCTGCAAGTAAGAACGGATCACCTGCTTGACCAGCTCATCCTTCGTGCCAAAATGATTATATATCGTTACCGGCGATACATTCGCCTTCTTGGCTATTTCCGCAAGACTTACCTTCTCAATACCGTAACTCGTAAATAATTCAATCGCCGCTTGGCGAACCTTCTCCTTCTTCTTCTCCGTTCGCAGCTGATAACCGTCCAACTTTCTCACCTCTTCTAATAGCTTAAAGGATGTTTTGAACGGTTTCAACATATATTATTCAAAACGTATTGACATTTGCTCCGCACAGCTAATATTATGAATGATATATACACGACTTATTCATTTCATTTAGAGAGAAGGGACGCCATGAGCATAAAGCTGAACCGTCTAAGCAAGTCCTTCGGTCCCGGCAAGGGTATCTTCGATCTGTCACTGGAAGTCAGGGAAGGCGAGGTGTTCGGTTATCTCGGTCCTAATGGGGCGGGAAAATCGACGACCATCCGCCATCTGATGGGCTTCATGAAGCCCTCTGGCGGCTCTGCCAGCATCCGCAGGCTGGACTGCTGGAGCCAGAGCGCGGAGATACAGCAATTCGTCGGCTATCTGCCGGGCGAGATCGCTTTTGTCGAGGGGCTGAACGGGAGTGAGATGCTTGACCTGCTGGGCGGCATGCGAAAGATGAGAAGCACGGCGAAGCGCAAGCAGCTTATTGACCGCTTCCAGTTCGATGTGAAGACACCGATCAAGAAGATGTCCAAGGGAATGAAACAGAAGGTCGGCATCGTGGCAGCCTTCATGCATGACCCCGATATCCTAATTCTCGACGAGCCCACGTCCGGCCTTGACCCGCTTATGCAGAGTGAATTCATCCGGCTCATTCTGGAGGAGAAGGCCCGCGGCAAAACCATCTTCATGTCTTCCCATCTGTTCGAGGAAATTGAACGCACCTGCGATACGGTTGGTATCATCAAGGACGGGCGCCTGGCGGCAATCGAGAATATACACAGCCTTCAATCGTCCCGGCAGAAGATGTTTGCGATAACGGTGAAGAGCCAGGATGATGTTCTGCAGCTGCAGCAGTCCGGTCTGCGCATTATAGCCGTACAGGAGTTCATAGTCACCGTCGAAGTTCAAGGCAATTATGAAGCGCTTGTGCAGGCTCTGGCCCGCTGCGGCATTGCCAACATCGACATCCGGCAGCAGAGCCTCGAAGAGATGTTCATGGATTACTACGATCGGGGGATGGCAAAATGATCAGCTTACCGTTGTTCAAGGCTTCGATGAAGAAGACACTCAAGCTGCTCCTCGGCTTCTCCCTCGTCATGGTCTTCTACCTGCTTATTACAGCCTATATGTACGACCCAAGCGGTGAATCCGACCCGTTCAGCGCGCTGCCGGAGGGCATGCGTGAAGCACTTGGCCTGCTAGACGGACCGCAAACGATCGAAGGCTTCCTGTCCACGGGCTTCTACGGCGTTACCTTCCTGGTATTCATGGCCATCTTCTGCCTGATTGTCGCCAATCAACTGATGGCAAGTCTCGTGGACCGCGGTTCTATGGCGTATCTGCTGGCTACCCCGGTATCTAGAGGAAGAGTCGCACGGACGCAAGCCGCTGTGCTGCTCGTTTCCCTGCTGGTTATTGCCATCGTGCTTACTGCTGCAGGCCTGCTGGGCATTTCCCAGGTAACTGGCGGTGCAGAGGTGGACGTATCTGTATTCATCCAAGTTAACCTGATCGCTTTCCTGCTGTTCTTCGTTGTCAGCGGGTATGCGTTCCTGTCCTCATCGGTCTTCAACGAGTCGAAGCAGGCCATATCCGCATCAGGCGGACTGACGCTGTTCATGTACCTCTGCGGTATCGCCGCCAACTCCTCGTCAGAGCTCAGCTGGCTCAAGAATCTCTCACTGTTCAGCGTGTTCCAGCCCATGTCCATTGTTCAGGGCGACACTCCGGTTGGACTGCTGGCCGCTATATTGGCTGTAACGGGTGCCGCACTTTATGCAGTAAGCTTCGCTGCTTTCAGGCGGCGGGATTTGCCACTGTAGAATAGGCGTTGGTTACCTGAGCATCTTTATCTACTCAACAGGAAAAACAACACTACGATGATAACAATACTAAAAATCGTAGTTAAGCATCCTGACTGGTAACCGATCCATGCCCGCCCAAGCGAATGTGAAAAATTTAAAAACGGATTTCTTTTATACTCCTCTTGCAAGATCTTTTCCCTCTTGTTCATTACGACCCCTCCCTAGTCATCGCCATTAGTGTGGGGAATATCACCTGTTACCTGCAAAGCTGACGCCCTATACAGGGCGTCCAGCCCATACTCCCTCTTTATTCTTCTGATACCCGTAAGATAACTTAAAGATTCAAGAGCCTGCGACTTCCAATCATTCCACCACACTTACTCCACGCTGTTCAGTTTCGTCAGCAGCCCGTTCAGCATTTCCTCCGTAAACTTCTCCGGATTAAAGGCAACGAGGCCGCGCAGCGGCATGAACCGCATCATCGCTTTAAACATCTCGTAGCCTTCATCTCCCTCAGTCATGCTGGCAAAAGGGCTTCCCTCATTCGCCTTCGCCATGACATCCCGGAAAATCGGAGCAAGCCTCGGATCCTCCAGCAGATCGCCTGCCGGTGTATTGCGAGTCACGACCTTGCGGACGGCAGCAGTCGAGCTTACGTGAAGCTGCTCCTGCAGCACGATCTCTCTCGATGATTTGCCAATGAGAATCTGGAAGCCCCCGGTCTCCACATGCCAGTCCTGAAGCTCCGTATTGTAATAAGCGAAGGCCCGCTTGCCGAGTGTAAAAGATACCTGCTTCTGCTCGCCCGGCTGCAGCTCCACCTTCGCGAAGCCCTTCAGCTCCTTGTCCGGCCGGATCGCCGTGCTCTTCTCATCGCGCACATAGAGCTGCACGACTTCCTTGCCTGCCACGGCACCGACGTTCTTCACCGTTACCGTAACCTCGACTGTATCCTGGTCTGTCATCTCTGAACGGGAAACCATCAAGCCGCTGTAGGCAAACTCGGTGTAACTAAGCCCATACCCGAACGGGAACAGGGGCTCGATGCCCTGCGCATCATAGAAGCGGTAGCCGACGAAGATCCCTTCCTTGTATTCCACCCTGTCGCCCTCACCCGGAAAATTGAGCTGAGCAGGATTATGCTGCAGCTTCACGGGGAAGGTCTCCGCCAGCTTGCCGCTCGGATTGACGTCACCGAGCAGCACATCTGCAGCCGCCCCGCCAAATGCCTGCCCGCCGAGGTAGCCTTCCAGCACGGCCTTGGCGCTGCCGATCCACGGCATCTCGATTGGCGCGCCGTTGCTCAGCACCACGACCAGGTTCGGCTGCACCGCAGCCACTGCTTCAATCAGCTCCCCGTGGTTATCCGGCATCTGCAGATGTTCACGGTCATAGCCCTCCGACTCGAACCGGTCCGGCAGGCCGACGAACAGGACTGCTGTCTCTGCAGCCGCAGCGGCAGCCACCGCTTCATCCCGCAGCGCCGTATCCGTCACATTCTGTTCCAGCTTATAGCCCTGCGCGTATGTTACACTGCCGCTGTCTGCCATCAGCTTGCTGATTTCCTCGAAGGGAATATCCAGCTTGGTGGGATTGATATGCGAGCTGCCGCCTCCCTGAAACCGCGGCTGCATGGCCAGCTGGCCAATTACCGCCAGCCTGCTGTTCTTTCCAAGCGGCAGAATGCCGTCCTCGTTCTTAAGCAGAACCATGCTCTCGCCGGCTGCCCGGCGGGCAAGCCGGTGATGCTGCTCCTTATCGTACTCCGCGTTCGGCTTCTTACTGCCGTCCGCCCGCAGAATAATCGTCAGCAGCCGCTCCACCGCCCGGTCCAGCACTTCCTCCGATAGAGAGCCATCCTTAACGGCTTCGATGATTTTGTGATCGCCAAGTCCGCTGCTCGAAGGCATCTCCAGTTCCAGTCCGGCACGCAGAGCGCTAACCCGCTCATCCACTGCACCCCAGTCGGAGACCACAAACCCATCGAAGCCCCATTCATCGCGTAAAATATTCGTCAGCAGCCATTCGTTCTCCGAGGCATACGTCCCGTTGACCTTATTATAGGCGCTCATAACTGTCCAAGGCCTGCCTTCCTTAACGGCCGTCTCGAAGCTCGCCAGGTAAATCTCCCGCAGCGTTCGTTCATCGATCACAGCATCCACCGACATCCTGCGGTGCTCCTGATTATTAGCTGCAAAATGCTTCAGCGACGTTCCCACCCCTTGGCTCTGAACACCCTGGATATGGCTGGCGGCAAGCTCTGACGATAAATATGGATCCTCCGAGAAATACTCGAAATTCCGACCGCAGAGCGGAGACCGCTTAATATTGGCGCCTGGACCGAGCAGCACGGATACACCCTCCGCTTGGCACTCTTCGCCAAGAGCTTCGCCGACGCTGCGGATCAGCTCCCGGTCCCATGTGCTCGCAAGACCTGCTGCAGTGGGGAAACAGGTTGCCGGCACGCTGTTGAACAGGCCCAGATGATCTGCCCCCTGCTCCTGCTTGCGCAGCCCGTGAGGACCGTCGGTAACCATGATCGAGGGAATGCCGAGGCGTTCGACGCCCTTCAGCTCCCAGAAGTTTTTCCCTGAGCAGAGGCCCGCTTTTTCCTCTAGGGTCATCTCTGCAATCAATTCTTGTATACGCTTATTCACATCTATTCCTCCTTAGCGGTTTATAAGGCAGGTATGGCTGGACTTCATTTTTTATAGCGCTTACAACAGTTAGCATACGGGATTTTGTGATATGATTATTGTACTTTCTTAATATTTTTATTGTTATTTAAATACTCCAGAAGCTTAACTATACGGTTGGGAGGAAACACAGTGGATGAGTCAGCAATTGCAGAGATCGCAGAGATTGCAACGCTTATGCATGAAACCTTCCGCGTTCCGGTTCACTACTTGTCCGCCAGCGGGGATACGTTGTATGAATCACCCGCCTTTCACCGAGCCAACCCTTTCTACTCGTCGTGGGAAGAGCTGCTCCGGCTTTGCGGGCATGAAGGAAATATCTCATCCCCCCTCCCAAGGCTTGCGGTGACCCCCTATCTGGAGCAATTCGTCTTCATGAACGATATTCAGGAAGGCCGCTGCCTGGGGATGTACATCGTCGGCCCTCTCCTGCAGGCGAGACTCACAGATGCACATATGAAAGGCCTGGTTAAAGACCAGTCCGGCATCATAGGCCAGACCGCTGTCCTTATGTACTATCAGTCTCTGCGCGGCATGAGCGAGGAGAGCCTGCAGCGTGCCAGCCTTATGCTTCATTATCTCGTCTATGGTGTTCGCTTGAGCTATGAAGAGCTTCTCAGCGCCAATAGGCAGCCGAGCGCCGCTGTGGAGATTGATGAACCGCTGCTGGCCTTCTCCAAGGTACGTGAAAATATCAGCTTCCACCACGATCCGGTGATCGAGCTCCGGCTGTTTGATTGTGTGCGCAGGGGCCAGCCGGATGCGCTTGCGGAGCATCAGCAGGCCATGGCCGAAGAGCAGGTTGGGGTATTGTCCAGGTCGAGCTACCTGCGCAGCCAGAAGAATCTCTTCATTGCCGTTGTGACACTTGCTACCCGAGCGGCTATTCAGGGCGGGCTTCATTCCGAAATCGCCTTTACCTTGAGCGACCTGTACATTCAGCGGGTTGAAGACCTGACTGAGCCTTCCACAATCCGCGAGCTGTCGAATGACGCCCTGTATACCTTCGCATCACGCGTCAAGGAAGCACACAACAACCGCTACAGCAGGGCCGTGACCCTGTGTATCAACTATATTTTCAATCATCTGTATGAAGCCATTACCCTGGATAAGCTCGCCCACCTTACCGGGCTTCACCCTACTTACGTGTCTGCGCTCTTCAAGCAGGAAGTCGGGGTCCCTCTCAGCCGGTATATTCAGAACGTTCGAATTGAGGAGGCCAAGAACCTGCTCGCGCTGACCAATTACTCGATTACCAAGATTTATACGCTCCTCAGCTTCCCCGATCAGAGCTATTTCACGAGGGTGTTCAAGCAGCTCACCGGCATGACCCCGAAGAAATTCAGGGACAGCCGTCAATTCGAGCCCGGCATCACGGGGCCAGAACCATCAGCTTCTCGCGTACAAGCGCCAGATCCTCCAGCAGATATCTCATAAGCACCGGCCGTCTGCGCACAGCAAGCGGATGATAGGAGAACACCGCAGGGATGCCCTCATAGTCATGCCACCGCCCGCGCAGGCTCTTAACATCCTTCTCTTCAGATTGGTACAGCTCCTGCACAACGGTATTGCCAAGTCCCAGCAGGATGCGGGGCTTCTGCCGCTCCAGCTGGAAGGCCAGATGGGGAGAGCAGGCCGCTCTTGCAGCCGGCTTGTCATAAGCGCGGATCGGCCTGCACTTCAGCAGGTAGCTCACATAGATTTGATCCAGCGCTATTCCGGTCTCCCGCAGTCCCTGCTGCAGCGTGTCTCGCGTTCCGCAGACGAATGCCTGTCCATCCTTGTCTTCACGCGCTCCCGGATTGTCCAGCAGAATGAAGACAGGAGCTCCGGGATTTCCCTCACCCCATACCATGCGGCGCCTTTGCCCCGCCAGCTCGCATTTCATGCAGCCTGCCGCATAGGGAGGGACTTCTTCCTCTGTCAAAATGACGGATTCTATGCTGCTCGGCATATTCGAAGCCTCCTCTGCCCGGTCTGCCTCCGCTGACTAGCCGGCAGTTTACCAAGTTTAATGCCCTTATTATCTCAACAGCAGCCTGGAAATAACCGCATATTCAGCGATTCTGCTGACTGGTTCATTTGGTGCTTGCCCGTTTCCAGATCTGGATATAACATGTGGATATTAGCCGCCTACTGAAAGGAACGATGTCTGAATGTCCACAGCTACTATTACAAATTCTCTGCATGCTTTTCTTGAGCCGCTTGCGCAGGAACGTAAATTCAGCGGAGCGATTCTGTCATCCATGAATGGCCGTATCTTGTTCTCGCAAGGATACGGGGAGGCCAACCTTGAGCTGGGGGTTCCCAATACCCCGCAGACCAGATTCCGTATCGGCTCGATTACCAAGACCTTCACCTCCACAGCTGTCATGCAGCTGATTGGCCAAGGCCTGATCAAACTCGAAGACACGATTGACCGCTATTTTCCCGATCAGCAGGGCGGCACCGGCATCACGATTCACCATCTGCTGACTCATACATCCGGCATTCCCAGCTATACGGCAGATCCCTCCATGGCGCAGTGGTGTGCTCAGAGCTGTACGCCCCGGGAGCTCGCGGAACGCTTCATGGATCGGCAGCTCGAATTCGCACCTGGTGAACGCTACGCCTATTCCAACTCCGGGTATACTCTGCTGGGACTGCTGATCGAACAGGTGTCCGGGCAGCCCTATGGCGAATACCTCAAGCAGCATATCTTTGAACCTGCGGGCATGACGAAGACCCAGGTCGATGACCCGGGTATGATTATCCCTATGCGGGCAGCAGGCTACCATACGGCAGAGGACGGCGCGCTGCTTAATGCCCCATATTTTGATATCTCGAACGCCTTCGCTGCCGGTTCCATCCTCTCGACTGTGGAAGACATGCATCTGTGGGACCTGGCTCTAGCCTCAGATGCTCTGCTGGACGCCTCTCTCAAGGAGCAAATGTTCACCCCGTATGCGACCGATTCCGAACAGGGATATGACTATGGCTATGGATGGATTATTCAGGAGTCACCCTACGGCAGGATAGCTGCTCACAGCGGCGGCATTCCAGGCTTCACCTCGCTGCTGATGCGTTTTCTGGAAACGGGTGTGACCCTGCACGTGTTGAGCAACATATTGCAGGATATTAATCCGATCAGCCAGGCTGCAGCCGACATCATCCATAAGGAGCTTAATCCGGCATAGAGACTTGGCGGGACTGTTCCCGGTCTATATCGCGCTCGCTCTGTCCTGCTGGGAAGCCAGCCTGTACTGCTTTGGCGTTAGTCCAGTCCACCTCTTGAAGGCGTTCTGGAAGGCACTCGGCTCTGAGAAATGCAGGAGGTAAGCAATCTCGGCAATCGTATACTCGGGCTTCGCGAGGTAACCGGATGCCAGCTCCCGCCGGACCTGATTCATCAGATCCTGATAGGTGGTCTGCTCCTGCTGCAGCCTCGCCTGCAGGCTGCGGGCGCTCATCTGGAAGGCCTGTGCAGCCTCCTTCAGCCCCGGCAGGGAAGCAGGCGCCAGCTTCAGCAGCCAATTATACAGCTCATCGGTGAATGTGCGTCCCTGCAGCAGCCGCTGCCTTGCTCCCTCCGCAATCGCTTCGAACGTCCGCAGCAGCTTGGCGTCACCGAACACAATCGGGTATTCGAGCACTTCCTTCGGCACCCGCATGCGGCTGGCCGGCCTATCGAACAGCGGCTGAACACCCAGCACGCTTACATAATCAGCTAACGGAACTTCCACTGCTTCAGAATGGGCAAAATGGAGCTCCTTAAGCGCTATGGTCCGGCAGCTGAGCTTCATCATCAGATGATACACGGAGCTGACCATGTCCTCCATGCAGTGCCTGCCCGGCTTCTTCAGCGGGTTAGACTGGAAGGAGGTCGTAATCAAGAGGTCGTCCCCCTGTACCTCTGTATCGATATTAAAGCCGCTGCACACGATCACATTATAGGTCTGGTAAGCCTTCAAAGCCTGACCAACCGTGCCGGAATGAAGCATAACGTAACCCAGTATTCCCAGATCGGACACCTCCACTCGCTGCCCCTGATGCAGACCGAACAGCGGATCTCCCGTCACGGCAGCAGCCAGCTCGGTAACCCGCTCGAAATCCTGCTCCGGAAGCCGGGCCTCGGCATCCTCAAGCAGCTCTCCGCTGATCCGCGCCTGCCTTAGAAATTCCTCTTGATCAAAGCCGCTTCGCAGAATCGTCTTCATGATTGGATACAGCAAAGCTACGGACACGCCCAAGTCCCTCATAAATACCCCCCGCCTGCATGTTTGGTCAGTAATCGTGCACCATTCATCATATTCGTTCCGCTCCCGGTTATTGTACGCTTAGTCTATCTTATCACAGCGACAAGGAGATGGAATATGAGCACACAGAGGCGAAACAATATAGCCGTCATCAACGGGCATCCCGATGCGGAAAGCTATTGTACAGCGTTAACAGCGTCTTATGTAAAAGGGGCCGCAGGCAGCGGCGCTTCTGTAAGAGAAATTTCTCTGGGGTCCCTGCAGTTCAACCCCAACCTGCAGTATGGATACCGTCAGCGGACCGAGCTGGAGCCTGACCTGCTGGCCGCACAGGAAATCATTCGCTGGGCGGATCACCTGGTATTCATCTATCCGTTATGGTGGGGCACGGTCCCCGGAATTCTGAAAGGGTTCATTGACCGGGTATTCCTTCCCGGCTTTGCCTTCCAGACCAGGCCGAACTCGCAGCTGTGGGATAAGCTGCTGACCGGCAAATCCGCCCGAATGGTCGTCACGATGGATTCGCCGCCGTGGTACTTCAAGCTGGTGCACCGTTCAGCCGGGCACACAGTTATGAAGCGGGGCATTCTGCAGTTCAGCGGCGTTAATCCCGTTAAGATTACGAATATCGGCCCGGTTAAGCCATCTACGGCAGAGCAGCGGGATAGATGGCTGCAGACTGTGCATGACTTGGGGGCCCGTCGCTTATGAAGCCAGCCAGGCTGCCGCAGATCAGCGTTTAACCGCCTGAACGGCAGCCTGCTTATTTCTGCTCATGGGGAGCAGAACGGTCCGACTTTTCCCGAAGCCGCCGGAACCGCTCGATGTCCGCCTTATGAATAGGCAGGGGCTCCTTGCGGATGAGCTTCACCATACCGAAACCGAGTAGCAGGAGCAGCACCGTAAACGGCAGTGCCGCGACCAGCGAAGCCGTCTGCAGGGCCCTGAGCCCGCCTGCATTCAGAAGAACGCCTGCTATAGCGGCTACGAGTACACCCCATGTAATCTTTACGCGCTTCTTCGGATGCAGGCTGCCGTAAGTTGTCATACTTCCCAGGATGAATGTCGCCGAATCTGCCGAAGTCACAAGGAAGACGAAGATCAGCAGGATCGCCAGCACCGACAGGATATTCGTTAGCGGCAGCTGTTCAAACAACTGAAAGAGCGCATCCGCATTATCCTGATCGACAACGGAAGCAATATCCGTGTTCTGGTACAGATCCTGCCATAATGCAGTCCCGCCCAGCACGGAAATCCAGACACAGGCTATAGCCGGGGGGATGAACATGACACCAATGATGAATTCGCGGACGGTGCGCCCCTTGGAAACCCGTGCGATGAAGGCACCAACGTAAGGCGACCAGGCGATGGCCCATGCCCAGTAGAAGAGGGTCCATTCACGCAGCCAGCTGCCGCTGCCATAAGGCTGTATCCGCGTACTGTAATAAACAAAGTTCGTGATATAATCGCCGAGCGCCAAAGTGAAGGATTTCAGGATGAAGACGGTAGGCCCCGCGAAGAACACGAACAGCATCAACCCGAGCGCAAGACCAAGGTTAACATTGCTTAAATACCGGATTCCCTTGTTTAGCCCGGTTGTCGAGGATACCGTATACGCGGCAAAGACGGCCAGAATGATACCAACCTGCACATAGAACTGCTCACCAAGGCCAAACACCGTATTGAGGCCGCTGTTCATTTGAAGTACACCGAGGCCAACAGAAGTGGCAACACCCATTACTGTTGCGATCACGGCGAAGGAGTCTATGGAGTGCTTGATCACCGGCTTACTCCCGGTTACCGGCTCAAGTGCAGTAGAGACCAGTCCATCCTTCTGCTTGCGGAACCACAGCAGCGCAATGATAAGGCCTACAAGGGCAAAGACCGCCCACTGGCTGATGCCCCAATGGAAGAAGGCGTACCCCAACGCAATCCTCGCCGCCTCCTCTGTATTCGCTTCTACATCCGCGAAGGGCGTCTTGGCAAAGTGGCTCATTGGCTCCGCTACTCCCCAGAATACAAGGCCCACACCAAAGCCTGCCGAGAAAAGCATGCCTATCCATGTTAAAAAAGGGAATTCCGGTTTCTGGTCTTCGCCGCCCAGCCGGATTCCGCCGTACTTGCTGATTGCTAGCCCGATCAATAGCAGAATAATGATGCCTACCACAAGCATGTAAAACCATCCGAACTTCTCCGTTGTAAAATGAAACAGCTTATTAGCCGTATCCTCAAACTGTCTTGGCATGACGGCTCCCAGTATTACCAGTACGATTGTAATCGAGGCCGATACCAGGAAAACCGGGTTCTTGAATACCCGTTTCTTCATTATTCAGGTCCCCCCATACTACCGTAAAGGGCCAGACGATTCTGCTGAACCACCCCTGTAAGCTGTATGAACTCCTATGCTGTATGTCTTGGCCGAACGGATAAATTTACATACAGCCTCTAATACCACTAATGCAGCGGGCCTAACCAGCCCGCTGCATTAGTGGATTACTTGTTATCGCGGCTCAGCTCGGCGACCAGCTTCCTCCGGCTAAGCATACCGGCGTATGGAATGAAGACTGCACAGGCAATGCCAATCGTAGCCAGCGACATCATCCCTGCCAGACGGAAATTGAATATTAAGCCTCCACTCGGGTCAATGAAGCCCAGAATATACGAGGTCAGGACACCCAGCACAATGCCTAATGCGAGACCGATGGACACGTACAGCAGCACCTGCGTCAGGACGACACGTCGCAGCCCCCGGGAAGTAACCGACAAAGTCCGGAGAATGGCATACTCTCTCCGTTTTGTCTGAATATGGTTGATCATCGTATTACAGATACCGATCATGACCGTGATTAGAATGGTCACCAGCACCGCTATGAAAATGGACCAGCGCTGAAGAAACATCTCATTTGATTTAGCCACTGCCTGCTTATAGCTGCTGATTGAAAGCTGGGCAGGATATTTAGCCTTAAGCTCCTCAAGCTGACGCATGGCCTGCTCTTCCTGTCCGGCGTGTACGAGCAGCTTGCTCAGCACCATTTCTGCTCTGGCATATGAGGTCATTGACCAGTCCAGATAAGCATCGTAATGACTGCCGGGAAGCTCCTCGGCAATGCCGGCTACAACTAGCGGCTCTCCTGTCGTCCGTTTTCTGTAGCCAGAAACATCGAGTCTGACCTGATCGCCAATCCCAAGCTGATGAGCCTCAGCAAGCTTCCGGGTAATGACAACCCTGCCCTTGTTATCGGTGTCCTCCGCCAGCTTCAGCAGTCCCTGCCGTTCCAATCCCTCTAGATTGGCAAAAGCGTAGCTGTAATAAAAATCCGTTTCTGACCCTTCGGGAGTAAATCCAGCGGGTTCACTAATAGCACTGACGATTTCCACCCCTGCTGCCTCCTGAACATCCCTACTCAGCTCTTTAGGACCAAGACCCAGCTCCACGCCGCCTCGATTCTTAATGACGATGTTAGTCGGGTGCTGCTGCTTCAGCCACTTGGCATCATTGACTTTGATCGTCTCAAACAGGGTCGTACCGAATACCGTAATAATCATCAATGTACTGATGGTCAAGATGACAAATGTATTTCGCCGGACTTGCGGGATCATGTTGCGAACCGCCACAAAGGATAAATTGCCCGCTCCTACCTTCAGCAGAGGCCCAAGCGACCTTAGCACGACTGGCACATAGAGCGAGAACAGCCTGTATGCAGCCAGAATAATGAGCACAGCGGCCAGCAGAATATAGAGTGCGCTTGAGCCATCTCCAGGATCTGCGGTAAGCCCCGTTACCAAGGAGAATAACCCTGTCCCGAGCAGGATGAACCCCAGCAGCTTCCCGGCTCGTTTATAGACAAAATCATTATTCTCATTGTTCTCCACAATCTTCATCGGCAGCACGTTGGCGTTCTTATAAGATGGTATGAACATAAAGACCTGGATCAGCAGTCCGCTGAGGAGCATGGCCGGCAGGGCTTCTGCCAGGCTGAAGCTGGTTGTGTCCATTTCCTGGGAAAACAGTCCGGCAAGCCAGGTCTGGGTGATTCGGCTGCCGATCCAGGCAAGCATAAGACCGAGCAGCATGCCGGCTGCATTCAGCATTGTGTTTTGCAGCAGAGCCACCCTGAACAGCTGGCCTCTTGATGCCCCGATCGCCCGCATGATGGCCATCTGGTTGCGATATTTGTAAGCGAAGGTTTCTGAATTTGACAGAATGAATAATGAGGATATGATCAGCACCAGTACGGATAAGACGATCATGAAGACACGCAGGGAGTTCAAATTCGCTGTCAAAAATTCATTCTCATTCGCCAGATCAATCCGGAGCTCGGAGTCCAGCTGATGCAGAGAACGGGCGAGCGCTTCTATATCGGCATGCTGAGCGGCTTTAATCAAGACATAGGTAGCTTCCCGGCCTGCTTTCGTAACCGGATTGGACATCTCTCTCACCGTTTCACGCGGCAGAATGATCATGTCCAGCGTAGCGGGGCGCCACTCCTCCACCGTCTCTGCCAGCCGGAAGGACCGGTCATGAATGGATACCTGGTCGCCTGCCTTAAGCTCTAAAGCATCGGCAAGTGCAGCATTCAAGATCACATCAGACGGACCAAGATCGGCGGTGAAATGATACACGCTCTTGGCCAGCTCGTCATTGCCCACCCCGACGGTATACATCCCTCTTCCCAGTGTGTCGATGGAGAATCGGTCGATGATTACCGCTGAATGCTGCCCGATGGCCGGGTCTGATGTCATCTGCCGGAGCATCCCGGCATCAATGACCTTGGTGCTGTCCGGCTTATAGCCTGCCGAAATATCCATTTCGCCGAACAGCTGCCGGCTGTCCTGCTCGATCGACAGCCTGGCATTAGCCGAGAATACCGTCATGGTAATAACCAGAAAGACAGACAGCCCGATACTAACGAGGGTGGAGATGGTCAGAAACTTGTTGGCACCAAAGAAACGGAGAGCCAGACCGGTTAGTGAACGTATCATTGCGCTCTCCCCATGATTGCCCGAAACCGGGAGAGAATCCGGTCCATGTCCTGCTCATCCTTTCGGCATATGTACTCTGCTGCTATCTGTCCGTCATGAAAGAACAGAACTCGGTCGGCGAAGGTGGCAACATACGGGTCATGCGTGACCAGAATAATGCTCTGACCGAGCTGCTCCTTCATCTGTCCCAGCACACGCAGCACTTCCGTTGTGGTGTTGAAGTCCAGGTTCCCCGTCGGCTCGTCCGCCAGAATGATCGGCGGCTTTGTAATCAGTGCTCTGGCTATCGCGACCCGCTGCTGCTGGCCTCCTGACAGCTGAACCGGCCTGTGCTTTCGCCAATCGGAGAGCCCTACAAGCCCGACCATCTCCGCAACTCTTGCTTTCATCTCTTTCACCGGAATATTTTTTAAGATGAGGGGCAGCGCGATATTTTCCTCCACAGAGAGATCCTTTAGCAGATTGTAAGACTGGAAAATGAATCCGATGTTCTCGCTGCGGTATTGCGTCGCATACGGTTCCTTGAACATGTCAGGATGAACCCTGCCATTAAGCGCAATGGTCCCTTCATTGGGACTATCCAGCGCACCGACCAGGTTCAGGAAGGTGCTCTTGCCCGAGCCGCTTGTGCCCATAATGGCCAGAAACTCACCCTGCTTCAGATGCAAAGATGTGTGCTTCAGTGCATGTACCTTGTGTCCGGCTTCTTCATACCTTTTGCTAAGATTCGTAATGGATAATACCTTCTCCTCTGTTGTACTCAAGCTGTTCATGCCCCCCATATCAAATATTCTGTTCCATAAATGTAATTTATTATAAATTTGGTGTAATTGTATCATAGAACAGAACACAGTTGGTAGGTTGGGAATGAACTGACATGCAGAAGGAGGCACCTTCGACAAGGTGCCTCCTTCTGCAATTATTTCAATTATTAAACCGCTTGGGCTACCGGATCCGAGCCTTCTTCTCCGCCGCATTCGCAGCCTTCTCCTGTTCATGAATATACTTCGCGTCTACCTTACGCAGCGGCAGCGGTTCCTTGCTTAAATATTTCACGGTTGCGACCACCAGTAACAGCAGCAGAACGGTGAACGGCAGGGCCGCAATCAGCGAGGCGGTCTGCAAGGCTTCCAGGCCCCCTGCATACAGCAGAACAGCGGCTATCGCTGACATCAGTACGCCCCAGACGACCTTTGCATACTGCCCCGGATTCAGGCTTCCGTACGTCGTCATACTGGCAAGAATATAGGTTGCCGAGTCCGCTGAAGTGACCAGGAAGGTGAAGATCAGCAGAATGGACATAATCGACAGAATATTGGTAAGCGGCAGGAATTCATACAGCTGGAACAACGCGGTCGCCAGATCGTTATGAACCGCTCCCGCAATATCTGTCCCTTGGTTTAGGTCATTCCATAATGCCGTGCCCCCGAAGGTCGCGATCCACACACAGGCAATCGCCGGCGGGATTATCATAACCCCGAGTATGAATTCCCGGATCGTCCGTCCCTTGGATACCCGCGCAATGAAGGCCCCTACGAAAGGCGACCAGGCGATTGCCCAGGCCCAGTAGAAGATCGTCCAGTCCCGAACCCAGGTTCCTCCCGTATAAGGCTGCAAGCGCAGACTGTATTGAATAAAGTTGGCGAAATAATCACCTACAGCGAGCGTCAAGGTTTCCATGATGAAGACCGACGGCCCCGTAATGAACACGAAGAGCAGCAGGCCAAGCGCCAGTCCGAGGTTCAGGTTGCTGAGATAGCGGATGCCCTTCTCCAAACCTGTGGAGGAGGAGATCATGTAGGCAACGAAGATAACTGCAATAATGACAAGCTGAATGCCAACCGAGCTGCCGGTACCGAATACTGCGCCAAGGCCGCTGTTCATCTGCAGCACCCCAAGCCCTACCGACGTTGCAATTCCCATCACCGTCGCGATGACAGCCAGCGAATCGACCGTGTGACGGACAACAGGCTTTCGGCCGACAACCGGCTCCAGAGCCGTAGAGATCAGTCCCTTCTGCTGCCTTCTAAACCACAACAGACCGATGACAAGGCCTACGATCGCGAATACGGACCACTGGCTCACGCCCCAATGGAAGAATGCATAGCCCATTGCCACTCGCGCCGCCTCCTGTGTCTGGCCTTCAATCTGAGCGAACGGCGCTGTAAAGAAGTGGCTCATAGGTTCCGCTACCCCCCAGAAGACAAGACCGGCACCAAAGCCCGCCGAGAAGAGCATGCCAACCCACGTAAAGAACGGAAACTGCGGCCGTTCATCCTGCCCGCCAAGGCGGATCCCGCCATACTTGCTTATAGCCAGACCGATCAGGAAAATCGTGATGACAAACACCGCAAGCAGGTAGAACCAGCCAAACTTGCTGGTCGTAAGAAGAAATAACCGGCTCGCCGTCTCACCGAATGCTTCCGGCATGAGGGCACCGATTAATACGAATAACACGATAATGGCTGCTGATACGGAAAAGACAGGGTTCTTCCAAACCTTGTGATTCATATTTCTAACCACCTTATTTCTGTTCAGATTTTGTTGCTGGGCCTTACGGCCGCTGCTTTCCCTAATCCTCTAGATTCCAGATGAAATCTGATCGCCCATCCCTCTACATAATATGGGTCAGTCCTAGCACATGTTCACTTTCAAGAGATGAGCCGGGAATATCCAACTGCTGGCAATATACACAACTTACTACCACAAACAGCCGACATCTAAGCAAGCGAGCGTCAATATAGGCATTCCACCACACCGGGAAAACTTGTATTTTAGGTTATAGAGCCCTTTTCTAAACGTAAATAGCTACCACAGCCACTTGAAAGGATGGACCGCTTTAATGAAGTTACAACCAAATGTTTGCAACATTATTTAGCTTTGTTCAGTTATATAGACAGCAAGGAATATGAGAATACCTCATCGAATAAGAAGAGTATATTGGTCAGATCTTGCCAGTTTACTGTAACCGAAACGAATACCAAACTTAGGCCTTCTGCTTATCCTTGTTAACGGGCGAAACAACGGAACTTATCGGTATCTTTTCACGTCTCAATTGGGATATTAACTGTAAATAAGGAGGTTTGTAATGAAGCTAGGTATGTATTTTGTTTTAATGATAATGACCTTTATGTTTGCTCTTGTAGGTTGTAATAGTTATAGTCCATTTGGAGAAAATTTGGAAAATAGTAATGAGGTGTTAGTGAAGGGAGAAAGGTTTGAGAAGAAAATAACCGATGCAGATAAAATATCAAGTTTGGTTGATGTTATGAATAAAAGCAAAGTAATAGCCCTCCTGAAAAAGCCAAGGGTATAAACCCTGAGGTCGCAAAAGAAACAGTTATGTTTCATTTTCCTAGTGCAGACTTTTTCTACATTGGAGATGGCTACTTGTATTATGGGAATGATGGGCAATATTATTTAGTTTCAAGAGATATTGAAAAGTATATGACAGAGCAATAATCTTAGATTTCGACTTAGAACGATACCTCAATAAACCGCCTTTCGCCAAGGCGGTTTTTTAACGTATAAATCAACATTAGAATTTAACATAGCCCCTTTTCATAAAAAAATAAAAGGCCCCTCTCAGGAGACCTTCTATCTTCTTCATTTGAAGAAAAAAATGATGATGGACGGGGAAACGCAAAGTATTCCCGCTGCAAAAAGAATCAGTGTCCATTTGTGTCTAACGGACCGGTTCTCACCCTCCGGGTCATTCATACGCTCGCTATAGTGGTTTGCCCGCATACGGTCTCCGCTGACAGCCCCGCCGTTCAGCAAGAATGCCAGGAAGAGCATCGCTATTCCAACGATGAGGGCAGCGTTAACAAAAGCTATAGTTTATCACATCCTTAGAGTTCTTCAATTTTACTTCTTATCGTTCTCAAGCAGCTCCACCACTATCTTCAGTTCCTTGAAGGTGTCCATATAGGCATAGCGGCCGCCCGGATATTCGCCCTTCTGCTGAAGCGGAAAGCCCTTGCTCTCCAGCAGCGTGATTTTCTCCTTCATGCCCTCAATGACTAACGCGATATGATGCGGCCCCTCGCCATGCTCTTCCAGATGGCTGCGCCAGGTGCTTGGATGCTCATCCGGTTCAATAAGCTCGATCTGAATACTGCCCATCTTCATGAAAGCCAGCTTCGCGCGGGCGGGAGTCGGTTCGCCATTATAATTCGTCTCCGCTTCTTCCAGCGGCCCAGTCCAGCTGGCCTCCGGCTTCTCGATCCCGAAGAAATCGGCATAAGCCTGCGAAACCTTATCAATATCATGAACCAGTATGCCGATGTGTACCACTACATTGTTGCCGAGCAATCCTTGTGTCATATTATTCAGGTCTCCTCTGCTGATTGATATAGGGCCTAACATCCTGCTTTCCTTCTGTGTACCTTTATCATTAACCAGAATAGCGATTAATTCTCCGCCAGGTATTCCGCCAGTGTGACCTTGCAGCCTGATCTTGCACTCTCCAGTGCCCCCATCACCATGGCCATGCTCTTGATATTATCCTTGCAGTCGGTTTCGGCGGCCCGCCCTTCCCTCAGAGCTGCGAACATCTCATCCAGGCCGCCGGTATGGCCTTCACGTTCTGTCTGGGGCTTGCTCGCTTCTACCCTTGTATATTTCTTGAGAAAAACCTCTTCCTGCTCATCCGGGTCAACAACCTCCGCATAAGGCGCATGCTCGCCATCCCACACTGCCGTTCCCTTTTCCCCGTTTATGCGCCAGTCCGCATCCCACGATGTGGGTACCCCTTCCGCACACCAGGAGCCTCTATAGCAGAAGATGGAGCCGTCTGACATTTCGAAAATACAGATGGCCGCGGCATTTCCCGCATACCATGATCCCGCTGGATTGAACTCCTGGCAGTACACACTAACCGGATCTGCGCCTGTTATGTATCTGGCCTGGTCGAAGGTGTGAATCGCCATATCTAGGATTAGCGGACTTTCCATCGCATCCCGGAACCCGCCGAAATGCGGCGCCAGGAAGAAATCGGCCCCTGTATAGCCAATCCGTCCGATTGTCCCGTCTGCTATTAGTCCTCTCAGTGCTCTGATGTGACGGTTAAACC
This sequence comes from Paenibacillus sambharensis, assembly GCF_003233845.1. Classification (GTDB taxonomy): domain Bacteria; phylum Bacillota; class Bacilli; order Paenibacillales; family Paenibacillaceae; genus Paenibacillus_I; species Paenibacillus_I sambharensis. The sequence continues at coordinate 69,144 of NZ_QKRB01000010.1, read as the reverse complement.
GCCTGTTCTGCATAACCGCCATGGAACGGCCGGTTTCCTCCGCAATCCGCACAATATCCTGTGCCTCCTGCATCGTCGCCGCCATCGGCTTCTCGCTGAACACATGACAGCCAAGCCTCATGGCTGTTGAACTGACTGCATAATGGCTTGCCGGTATGGTCGCATCCACGACCAGATCAGCCCCCGACTGCCGGATCGCTTCCTCCAGCCCGGTATAGAGACCGCAGGTCAGCCCATGCCTGTCTGCAAGCGCTTTCGCATTTGCCTCTTGAATATCCACCAATGCCGCAATCTTTACCTCCGGCCGCTCGAGCAGATCCTCCACCCATACATTCGCCATGCCGCCGCAGCCAACCAAGACAACATTATACGCCACGCATGCATACCTCCTTATCCTAAGCACTTACCGTTATCATATAGAAAGCACACCCGCTGTGCACGTATAATTTTAACGATAATATTCTGACTGTGAAGCTGGCAGTCTGTTCGATCGGCGCATTCAGGAGCAGGACGTGTTAATTAGACGCTGATACAATGATTTCCAAGGAGGAGAGACGTCCTTATGGAATGGTTATCCCGCATGCAGAGCGCACTTGACTTAATAGAGGTTAAGCTGGGAGAGCGTCTGGAAATTGATGAGCTTGCGCAGGCCGCCTACTCGTCGCCCTTTCACTTTCAACGGATGTTCTACATGGCGACCGGCATGACGGTAGCCGATTATATTCGCAGACTATCGCACAGAAATCTGGATTCCGATCAAGAAGCAGTAACATAATAGAGACAGAGCCGACAATAGCCGGCTCTGTCTCTATTTTCACACTCGCAGAGTTTCGCCAAGCGCCATAGTATGCAGTCTGTTAGGATCAAGCTGCTGCTGCTCCCACGCGGCCCTGACCCGGAGAAGAGCCTCCTGCGGCGTATCATCAGCCAAGCGGAAGGCATCATAGTGCATTGGGATAAACATACCTGCGTTCAATTCCGTATAAGCCTTTACTGCTTCTTCCGGCGTCATATGCTGGTTAGCCATGAACCACTCCGGCTCATAAGCCCCGATTGGCATTAAGACATAATCGATCTTGTATCGCTTACCAATCAATTCGAATCCATGATAATACCCGCTGTCTCCCACAAAATAAATTGCAACTCCGTTATATTCAATCATCCAGCCGCCCCATAGAGAAGCATTGATATCCCTCAACCCCCGTCTCGACCAGTGAAGGGAGGGCAAGAAGGTAATCTTTAGCTCCCGGTGTACCCTCTCATCCCACCAACTAAACTCCTGTACATCATTATAGCCCTTCTTCTTGAAGAGCTGACCAAGCCCTTCCGGCACCAGATAAACAGGTTTTCCCGGCAGGCGGGCAATTGAGGCAAAATCCAGATGATCATAATGATTGTGAGAAACTAGCACCATATCAATCTCGGGCATTTCCCCGATTGAGATTCCCGGCTCTGCCAATCTAGTTTCAAGACCCATTCGACTAGCCCAGACCGGATCGGTTACAATATTGAGTCCACCTATCTGGATCAGGAAGGTGCAGTGGCCAATCCAGGTAATAGCTGATTCTGTACGATTAGTTTTTATAAATTGATTGTCAATTCGATCATATACGGGGACCCGGAACGACAGATCTTTTTTCTTGCGAAGACGCTCAATTCTCCATCGTAACAGGTCTGCTGCCCGTACTTTGCTGACGGCAGTATGCTCACTTTTATCTATTTCGGCTCCCATGTTATTCTCCTCATCCCTATCAACTGCGTCATCTACCAGTTGGTTAATTTCCCCACCTCAATTATAAATCCCCTTTTCCAACAGGTAAATCACATAGCAGCAAAACCTATAGGTATGGCTTCTTCATTTTTCATAAGACAACACCACTCTCAGCCGGCTAAATAATCACAAAATCGTCCAGCCTGGCCCTGATTTGGGCGATTAGCTGCTTGGCCTCACTCGCATTCTCTTCTTGGATAAGTGCCGCGAGTACATCGATATCAATTCTGGTATTTGAAGCACTTTGGTTGGGTCCAAGAAGATCTAGAATCCACCGTTTCGTGTGGAATAACTCCCTTAATTCTTGTACTTCCGTTTTTGCCCGGGTCCATTCACCCGCCTGAACATATTTAAGCACGGCTAACGTCTGCTCGGTCAAGGGATTACGGTCAGACTGCTTTAGAGCAGAATAGGACCATGCCAGACCAGACACAAGAACGATCACCAACAGGGCGGCAGGCCATCTTGCCAGCAAAATTTTATTCATTTTATCCTTCTCCTCGTTTAGTACCCTCACCTTATCCCAATACTGTTGCTATAGCTTAACAATTCGCGAGAGGGGGATTAGCAGCTTGCTTGATTATATTATTCTGGTCAGAGCTCTGATCAGCTTCATCTTTCTCTTCATCTTGACCCGGCTTAGCGGCAAGAAGCAGCTTGCACAGTTCTCTTATTTTGATTACATCGTCGGTATTACCGTCGGCAACTTTGCGGCGAGCATGGTGCTGGAACCGGAGACCAGTCTAGTAGACGGCCTTGTAGCCGTAACCGTCTGGGGTACGCTCCCAATCTTCCTGAGCTTAATGAGCCGGAAGCATTCCGTTCTGCTCAAGCTGCTCGAGAGCAGCCCTACCGTTCTCATTGAGAACGGCAAGTTCTTGACCGATGGATTGATCAAGGAAAATCTGACCGCCCAGAATGTCATGCTGCTCCTCCGCAAGAACGGAAACTTCAAGCTGGAGGATATCGAGCTTGCGGTCTTCGAAACATCGGGCGATCTAAGCATCCTGCCGCGTTCCAGTGCTGCACCCGTTGTCGTCAGTGATTTCAACCCGATGCCGATGGCGGCTCCACGGCCCCGTGTGCTGGTTGTTGAAGGCCATATTCTTAAGGACACCCTGAATGAGCTTGGCTTGACGACAGCCTGGCTTGAGCAGGAGATTAAGAAACAGGGAGCCGATTCCGTACGGGAGGTCCTCGTTGCCCAGCTAAAGACAGATGGAACGCTCTATACCGAAGTGTGGCGGGGCGATCTTAAGGATGTCAAGCTTATCAAGTAAAGGGGCAATCTGGTCGCTAACGGCTACCCGTAGTATCCTCTGCTCCTACCCTATCTATTCGGGCCGGTTCCCTCTCCCTCAGGTTCCTTCCAGCCCTGCTGGTCGAGTACACCGTAAACAGCAGGAACAGTACACCGCCGATCGTCGGGATATAGGTTACCGGCACACTTGACAGCGACAGGCCTGAGATCGCCATCGCGACCGGGACCAGTATTTTGGCAGCGCTAACGCCCAAGCTTAGCACCCTGCCTCTGTACAGTTCCGGCACCTCTCTCTGGATATAATAGAGCAGCGGGATATCAATCAGTGCCACCATAATGCCGAGCGAGAGCATGATCGTGCTGTAGATCGCCATATGACCGCATGGTCCTAGCCCCAGCTCTCCCAGCAGCACTGGGATCCCTACGGCAATCATGCAGACTGCCAGCCCAAGACTGAGCCGGCTGAGCCAGACGATGTAAGACCACCGCGCCATCATTCTGGTTACCATCATTGCCCCCGCAATCATGCCCGCCGGAAAGGCGGCCTGCACGACACCGTATACCTCCGGCTTCAGCCTTAGTTCCGTCGTCAGGATATAAGGCAGCGGGACCGTCACGGTCAGCGTCAGAAAGAAGTTCAGCAGAATCAGAATGGCAAACCGCTGCCGGACATCGGGGCGGCCCATCAGATAATGCCAGCCTTCCCGCATATCCTTCACCAGGCCCGATCTCTTCTCCCGTTCTCCAGCCTCCGGCTGTTCAAACAGCCGAAATTGTATAAACAGCATGCACAGCCCCGACAGGAGAAAAGAAATGCCGTTAACCAGCACGAACAGCCGGATATCGATTAGCGCGAAAATAATTCCGCCGAGCATCGGACCCATAATGGTGGATCCTGATTCGATGATCTTGCCCACGGAATTTATCGTCATAAGCCGGCGCTCCGATACGATATTCGGCTTCGCCGCCTCCAGGCCTATGCTGTAGAAGGTAGTTAACACCGTCAGCAGGAAGGCCGCTGTATAAATAAGCATCAGCTCCAGCCCATAGAAGCTGCTGGTCAAATAGACAACAATCATAAGCAGACCGCTGCCAAGCTCTGTAGTGACCACAATCACCTTCTTATCCCACCGGTCCGCCACAGCACCCGCGAGCGGGTTCAACACGATCGCCGGTATTAACCCCAGCATGAGCGTAATTGCAAAGCTCATGGCAGAGCCTGTCAGCTGAAGAACATACAGCCCGAGTGCGAATTGATAAATCGCTGTACCAAACAGCGATACGATCCTGCCAATTGTATACCCCCATATATTGAATCGTTCTGCTTTAACTTTCACAGCCGTCACCCCACCTGTCAGAAGACTTAATCATCGTACCCATTAAGCCTAAGCGGTCGGGTGAACCCGATGGCAACCGGTTCTGCATCCCCAACTAGACAGCCAAAATACTAAAAGGCAGGGTACACCCTACCTTTTGCCAATATACAAGTATGGAACGACCTCTTCCCCTTCGACGAAGAAGTTCTCGTATTTGCCGCCGCGCCCTACCGGCTCCAGCAGCCGGTCTTCGACAGTGGTATAACCAAGCTCTTGAATGTTCTGCAGAATATTGCGCGCTATAAAATTGTGCCGGTATTGGGCTTCAATCCTGCTACCGGAACTAAACCGGTTAAAGCAGATGTATGAGCCAAGCAGCAGGCTGCTGTCCTTGACCAGCTCGTCAACCTCCCGAAGCAGGAATGCCTCATGCTCAAAGCTGTAATTACTCGTTCCCGAGTGGTCCACCACCATATCGACTGACCGCTGCTTTAGCGGGATATTAAGGAAGTCGGCACATATATACAGGATTGGCGGCCCCCCATCCACCCGGTCGAGCAGCCCTTTTAGAAAACGATGCTTACCCAGACTATGATCAACGGCTATATACAGACTATCCTGCGGCAATGCCTTATAGATGTACCGGAGGAAAAATCCGATGCCTGATCCGAGCTCCAGCATAACCTTTCCGTGCAGGTTCTGCTCCGCGAGCTTCCGCTCACCCCACTGCAGCCCCTTATGAAGATTCTCCAGATAACCGGCATCGGTCTCCTGAATATATCCCGGTATATCAGCTGCCAGAAGAGACTGCTCATGCCCTCTATCCAGCCCGCCAGCGATGAGGATACCGTCCTGAATCACGAAGCTCTCCCCGCAAGAGCAGACCATCCGGCCCCCGGTAACCTGATTGCGGATGACCTCTCCTTCTTCCAAGGTCAGCGGCCCCCGACAAACCGGACAGTTCAGCAGGTCCAGCCACCTCAGATTAATCCCCGTCTGCCTGTCTGTCTTCCCTGCTTCTCCCCGGAACTGGTCAATCCGTTCCTTCAGCTTGAGCCGCGCCCTCTCGAGCACCTCTATCTCCTCGCCCGTCCGCTGATATTTATCCCGGAAGAAGGCCTGATAAGCGTCTTCCTGTTCATACCCCGCAAGGCTGCCGAATTTCCGGTAGAGGAAGATAAGCTTCATCTCGTTCAGGCTAAAGCCCAGCTCCTTGTATTCCCTGATCAGCTTCAGATCCTCCTGGCAGCGATTATCGAATACATACTGGCCGCCCTTCTTCTCCGGCACAACGAGTCCCAAGTCTATGTAATGCCTGACTGCATCAATACTCAATCTGTTCGTCTCGGCGAACTTTCCTATCTTCATCTGTGCGATACCCCCTTATGATTCTAATCATAGCGGAATGAGGATTTCTAAATATTCTATCAAAAGGGAAAATTGAAACTCACTTTTCATTCTATTTTATATATAATGGATATAGCTAACTGTAGTTCTGAACAACAAGGAGACCATAGAAAGCATGACTAAAGCCCGAATCTATGACTTATCGCTATTTACGACTTCTGTGCTTGTTGCTTTAAGTTCAGGACACCTCTTGTCAGACCAATCCGCCTACTTGAAGGCTCTGGTTATCTACTGGCTGTTCTCCTGCCTATATTACAACCTCCGTGTCATTAACAAAAGCGGGAGCACCAGCGTTGACTATGGAATCAGCTATACGTCTTCTCTTACACTATTCGCTGGGCCGATTGGCGTACTAATATTCGAAACGATATTCCGGTTCACGGTCTACTTCCATAAGAAGTGGTCCAAGACAGCTGATCCTGGCGAGTTTCTGGACACCTTCTTCAATATCGGCTCCTTCGTGCTGGCCAACTCGATTGGCTACTATTTGTACTACTGGCTGTCACCAGTCTTTGCGTCCATTCCTTACGGCTTCTGGCTGCTGATGCTGCTGCTGATTATCGTCATCTCGTCGCTTACCACGCTGTTCCTGGTTGTCGTCCTCTTCATAATGGGAGAGCTGCGGTCACTGCGGGAGGCGTATGACTATTCGGTTACGAGCCGAAGCTTCCTGGATTTGGGGAAAATCGCGCTGACGAACGGTCTGCTGCTGCTCTTCCTGCAGGAGCAGCGCTGGGATATCATTGTCAGCTTGTTTCTGCTTAATTATGTCGTCAGCCTCTCCTTCCACTCCAAATCTCAGAGCATTCAAAACAAATATGAACGTGATAAGTTTGAACAGATGGCGTATAAGGATTTCCTGACGGGGATGTTTAACCGTGCTTATATGGATAAGCAGATGGCTGAGCTTAATCAGCCCGGAGAGTCGATTGGCATCGTCGTGACCGATATCGATAATTTCAAGAGGGTGAATGACAGCTATAACCATGCCGTCGGCGATCAGGTTATCAGGCATTTCGCCAGCACCCTTCAATCCTATCTTGCCGAGAACGATATTCTGTTCCGGAGCGGCGGCGAGGAATTCACCATTTTCCTTCGGAATAAGGATTACTCAGCCTGCTGCTTACTGCTCGAGGAGATGCGCCGGGGCATACAGGATAGCACCGTTCACACAGAATACGGTGATCAGGCCATTCAGCTTTCCTATACCGCTTCCTTCGGCCTCTGTTACTTCGAGATTGGCTCACAGGCTTCTATGGAGAAAGGCTATATCCAGGCGGATCAGCTGCTCCTGCGGGCCAAGCATCTCGGCCGGAACCGGGTGCTCGTCAAGGACGATTCACCAGAAGAGCTCATTGAGCAGCCTATACAATAGAAGAAGCACCCTCCAGAGCGAAGGGTGCTTCTTCTCGCCCCAGGCCTGCCCATAGACCTTAGATCTTGGCCAGCTTGAGTGCTGCCGCTATGTGCTTGCGGTCCACCTGAATCTGTTCCTGCACATTCCAAGGATGATACAGGCCCTTGTTTATCATATAGGTGGTAACCCGCTCATGCATGGTGATCAGCTCTTCCAGATGTTCTGTCAGCGTATCCCTAATTTCGGGGGTAATCGTCTCGGTGACGGCCATGGCATAATTGCGGACACCGCTCTTGACGGCGGTAAGCATCTCCATTGCAATCACGTCGTCCTTCAAATCTGCCATGCCCGCTAGACGCTCAATCAACGTGTTCATGCGGCACCTGCCTTTACTGGTTTATCTTGGCCAAAATAGCGTCAAGCTCCTGCAGCTGCCGGGTTGAAAGCTGGACATCCTCCAGCATCAGCCGTTTCAGCTCCTCGTCCGACACCAAAGCGGACATCGTCTTCGAATTGGTCAGGCACACCGCCTTAAATACAGCCATCTCATGCACTTCAAGTGATTCGTGCAGGGCATAGTTCACCAATATCACCACCTTGTCTTCATTCTCCCGCTGCTATGGCTTCAGAACTACCTTGATGCAGTTATCCATCTTCGTATCGAAGATTTGGTACCCGTGCTTGGCTTCCGAGAGCGGCAGCACATGCGTAACAATATCGGAAGGATCTACTTTTCCTGACGTGATCAGCTCATACATATGCGGCATGTAGTGAATAACTGGCGCTTGGCCGGAGCGGATATTGACATTGCGCTGCATAATGTCCCCAAGCGGGAAACCATTATAACGGCCGCCGTATACACCCGTCACCTGAATGGTTCCGCCCTTGCGAACAGCCTGAGAGGCTATAATGATGGCGCTCAGTGTGCCGCCTTGAAGCTTCATTCCGGTAGCGAGAAACTCCAGGTCGTTCATCTTACCGCTCATGCCGACCGCATCGATAACAACATCCGCTCCTCCGCCTGTCATCTCCTTCAGGTAGTTACCGATGTCCTGTTCCTGCTCGATGTTCACGATTTCCACTCGATTGGTACGCTTAGCGTGCTGCAGGCGGTAGTCCACATAATCGGCTGCGATAACGCGCTTCGCGCCCTTAAGCCAGCAGAACTTCTGGATAAGCAGACCGACCGGGCCGCAGCCAAGCACGACGACGGTGTCGCCATCCTTCACACCCGCATTGTCTACACTCCAGAAGGCCGTCGACATCACATCCGCCATCATAATGAGCTTCTCATCGGGCACTTCACAGCTGTCAGGAATGCGAAAATGCGTAAAATTCGCGAACGGCACCCGGAGGTATTCCGCCTGCCCGCCAGCATAGCCCCCGGTAGTTCCGCTGTAGCCGAAGAATCCGCCCATGTCACCATTCTCATTGGAGTTGTCGCACTGGCTCTCGAGCTGACTGCGGCAGTAGATGCATTCGCCGCAGGCGACATTGAAGGGGAGCACCACCCGGTCGCCCTTCTTGAGCTTGGTAACCTCCGGGCCCACTTCCTCCACAATCCCCATTGGCTCATGGCCGATGACATAGTCCTCCTGCATGTTCGGAATCATTCCGTGCAGCAGATGCAGATCCGAACCACAAATTGCTGTAGCCGTAATTCTGACGATCATGTCATCTGGCTTCTGAATGCGCGCATCCGGCACTTCTTTAACCGCTACATTCTTGATGCCCTGAAACGTAACCGCCTTCATGCCTGATCTCCTCCGATATGCTGATCTGGCGTGTCATAGAACATACCCTTCCGTGAGCTGTCTTCACGGAACAGGTTCAGACCGCTGATCTTCACCGTATTATTCGCTGCCAGCATGTCCAGCTTGTACTGTTCGCTAAGCTCATAAGGGTGGAACCATCTCTTGCGGACCATAAGCTCTGTGACCTCCTTATGCATTGCAAGCTCCTGGCGCAGCTGGTTCCGCAGTGCAAGACGAAGCTCCGGTGTGGCAGCTTCTGTCAGTGCTACAGCCGTATTGCGGACAGCCTCCTTAGCCCTAATCAGCAGATCCATCGCCAATGTGGTGTCTGCCAGCTCCGGCATATGCAGCGAGTTAATCGGGTCCAGGTAATCGTTATTCATCCTCCCCGCCCCCATCAAGTGTTGGAGTCGGCCGGTTAGGAGGCACTGGCGCCTGGAATGGAGCTCTGGCATACAAGCGCTGCAGATTCTCAATTGCTTGGGCAGACTGCTCGGCATCCTTCTTCAGCAGCGACTTCAGCTCCACATCAAATACAAGGCCTTGCAGCAGCTTTGATTTAGCAAGCCCCAGTGTTTTCATATTCAGCATTTCATGCAGGTCAACTGATTCATGGGCAGCGAGCATTTGAGCGCGCGTAGGCATGAGGATCCCCCTCCTGTATCGTTTACAGCGTATCGTTCCCTGAATCTGGACATCTATACAGCTTACTGTATTTCTTACAGCTTAGTGCCAAGACCTTAGTCGAGGCCGCAACCGTCCTCTGGTCGGTTACTGCATCGTTATATTTTTGTTAAGCTGGTAAAAAACTTGCCTTTGTATACATAAAATTTGTTATAGTGAGGGGAACACCATTGATCGAAGCTCCAGAAGGTAATGAAGGCCCCCGGTACAGTATATATGTCCTGTTAACGGATACTGGTACCATGTTTACCAGGCTGATTAAGCGGTTTACCTCCGCGCCTTATAATCATGCTTCGCTTTCACTCGATGCCGAGCTCAATGGTCTATACAGCTTTGGCCGCAAGCATGCTGCGAAGCCATGGTCGGGGGGATTTGTTGAAGAGGATATTTATGAGGGCACTTACAGCTATTTTCCCGGTACCCGTTGTGCTCTTCTTCGTTTGAATGTGACGGAGGAGCAGCGGGCGCAAACTATTCGGATCATCCGCTCGTTTCAACGAGAGAAGCAGATGTACCGCTATAATCTCATCGGACTGCTCGGCGTGGTGATGAAACGGGGAATTGAGCCGAAGAATGCTTATTTCTGTTCACAGTTTGTATCGGAAACTCTGCGAAGCAGCGGAATTTCCTTATGGGAACAGCCCTCAACGCTTGTTACCCCCGATGATTTCTACTGTCATACTGCCTTCGAGCTGGTATATGAGGGATTTCTCTACGATTATCCGCTGCTTGACGGAACCAGACTGGTGTTCGAGCGTAGTAGAACTGTCACCAATACTTCTTTTCAATTAGGAGGCAAAGTGGTTTGATTGATGCAGTAATGGAATTTCTGCGCAGCTTCGGGTCAATGGGGCTATTTATACATGCCATGATTGACGCGATCATTTTCCCCGTCCCAGCCTTCTTCCTTCAAGTGTCACTCAGCGCGATTAACCCTGAGAATGCAATATGGCTGGCTACATTCGGGTATCTCGGCTGCCTGGCCGGAACGCCTATCGGCTATGCCCTGGGCCGAACCTCGGGCAACCTGATTCTCAGCAAAATGATGAAGAAGAAATGGCTGGACTCCGCCTCTGAGATGTTCCGGAAGCATGGAGAATCTGCCATTCTGATTGGTTCGTTCACACCTATTCCCTTCAAGCTGTTCACCATTATGTCCGGCGTTATGAACTACCCGTTCTGGAAGCTGTTCGGCTATGCCGCCATCGGCCGCGCCGTCAAATTCTATATCGTCGGTATTCTGTTCTATATGTACGGCCGTGCCGCCGAGCATATGATAGACAAGGTTCTCGGCATTACACTGCTGATTGTCGGAGCAGTAATCTTCGGCATCTGGCTTCTCATCCGCAAGCTCCGCAGCCGGAAGAAGCCGGTTGTATTCAGTCAGGAAGATACAGCCAAACAGGATAGCCCTCCAGCAGCTGAAGGCGGCCTGTAACATAGAATTGGCCTGCGGATACCCGCAGGCCGTTTTCTATTTTGCCCGAATTTCTCCTATACCCGGATATCCAGCTTCACAGCTGTTCCGGCTTGTTCCGCCGGCACTGGCTGAATAGAATTATCCGCCCCCTGTGTCTGCTTCTCCTCGTCAGCCGAGTCTTCCTTTCTAATTACAGCATCAGCCGGCTGATTAGACTGATTATGCAGCTTCGCATATTCCTCGCTTGTCCGTTCATCCAGCTTGGCTATCCGCGCCTTAATTTCACTGCTCTCGGAGAGCTTCCGCTTGAACACAGTCCGTTCAGCATTTTCCCGAAGCACGGCCTTGCTCTCCTCATCGCCAGAACCGACTTCAAGCTGCAGACGCCCCAGCCTGACCTCGTTGTTCAGATTACGAACTTCCCGTTCCATCTGGCCTTTCGTGCTGTGCAGTGTCTTAATTGTCTCGTAGAGACCCGTGGTCTTCATGAGAGTTTCAGCCTGCTCGGCTTCAGGCGAACGCTCATACATCTCGGTCTGGCCAGTCTGCGCAGTTCCTTCCCGTTTGGCGTCTACCTTGTCCTTCATCTTCTCAATCTTTAACTGGTTAACCTGCGCTTCTAGTGACTGCATTTGCTCCCTGAGCGCAGCCACTCGTTCCCTGCGCACCTTGGCGTCCATTTCCTTATCCAGATCAAGCTTCTGAACCTGTTCCTGCAGGCGCGTCACCTGCTGGGTAAGCTCCCGGATCTGCGAATCATAAGGATTCGCTGCCCTTACGGAAGGACTGGGCGCCGGCCCCCGGCTAGATATCGGATTCATACCTATCTCCTCCATTAACAATTACTGCCTAACTAATGGAATATATCGGCATTAATCCTCCCAATATTTAGCGCTATCTATCCGGGCTGCCAGTTTTAAAGCCTGTCTGTCTGGAACGTATCGCCGCCTTCGATTGTGCCTGACTCGTACCCCTTGTAAAACCAGCGCTTGCGCTGTTCGGAGGTGCCGTGCGTGAAGGTCTCAGGCATAACCTCACCCTGGTACTTCTTCTGCAGGGTGTCATCCCCTACTGCGCTTGCCGCATTAAGCGCCTCGTCCAGGTCACCTTCCTCCAGCACGTTCATATTGCGCGCATGATGTGCCCACACGCCAGCTAAATAGTCAGCCTGAAGCTCCAGACGGACCGAATTCTCATTCGTAATTTTGCCGCTTCTGCTCTTGGCCTTCTCCATGCTGCCGAGCAGCGTCTGGACATGGTGGCCCACCTCGTGTGCGATCACATAAGCCATCGCAAAATCTCCGGGGGCGTCATACTTCTGCCGCAAATCCTCGTAGAAGCTTAAGTCGATGTACAGCTTATGGTCGCCAGGACAGTAGAAGGGACCTACCGCCGCACCTGCGGCCCCGCATGCCGATTGAACACTGCCCGTATACAGCACAAGAACAGGCTCCTTATATTCCAATCCCTGCTCGCGGAACAGCTCCGTCCATACTTCCTCAGTATCAGCCAGAACAACAGACACAAACTGGGCAAGCTGCTTCTCCTCCTGCGTCTCTTGATAGGGAGCAGTCGTACCCGTATCCGTGGCCGTAAAGGAGTTTAACAGCTCCCCCGGATTTCCGCCAAGCAGCAGCACAACGAGCAGTATAATCGTCCCTGCAGCCCCGCCCCCGATCAGCGTCCTTCCGCCTCCGCCGCCCCGGCCTCTCCTGTCCTCCACATTCGCGCTTCCCCTTCTGCCCTGCCACTTCATCATGTACACCCCCGCTGTAGATGTGAGCAGCATCAAGTCCGAGCTGCTTCTTTCTTATCCATCTATATACCCCGGAATGGTCGAATTGCTTCATATCAGCGGCGGAACGTTCAATAAGCCGGCTCTCTGGGTGAGAGCCGGCTGCTTTGGTAAGGCAGCAGCAGGAAGCCGCAGCCTGCAACCTAGCTTCCAGCAGGGAACAGCGCCTCATAAGCAGGGCAAGGCAGCTCCTTCAGGAAAGCCTCAAGAGCCTTGGGCCTGTTCTGGTAGATACGATTTAGGCTGGTTCCTTCATAGACGTTGCCAATAACCACCGGGTGACACAGCTCACAGATCAGGATATCGCCATTGCCATGAAGATGAAGCTGCTTCTTGCCGTCCACGCAGTGAGAGAAGTACACGCCAGGCTGATCCCGGAACCCAAGCTTGTCAGCAAACCGGTCCATACAGGTAAAATAGAGCTCCGTATCCGGCTTGCGATTTGCGATTAACTCCTCTACCGAGCGGACAAGCGCCTCCCTCGAAGCGATCGCGTTCCAGCCTCTGTGATCCATCACAATGCTGTTCTGTATCTCATGAATCCGCACGCCGAGCTCATACACACGTTCACTGATGGCTGTCATGTTATGCTGCGTTTCGGCGAACAGCAGCGTCTCCAGAACGGTCTCCAGCTTATACTCTACACATAACCGGATATTCTCCACAATCTTGTCATAGACAAGCGGATGAATGCCATAATAAGCAGCAAACCTGTCCCTGTCCGTGAAGTTGAACGAAATATGAATGTTGGTAAGACCAGCCTCTTGGAGGCTGTGTATCCGCTCTCTGCTGAGAAGACTGGCATTGGTGTTAAGCTGGGTAGCAATTCCCTTAGCCGAACAGTGGGCAATAATCGCTTCACAATCTTCATATTTCAGCGTCACTTCCCCGCCTGATAGACGCACCCGCCTAAGTGTCGGGATCTCATCGATTATCCGGATAACCTCTCCAGCGCTGATGCTGTTCCCGTCGTTGCGCTCATAGGCACAGCAGTAGCTGCACCGGAAATTGCAATTTGACGTCACTCCAACCTCAAGACCTTCCAGCTCATAGACTCCCGGCTTCTCGAGTTCCAGTGATTTATATTTGTTATCCTGCTGCATGTTTGTTATCCCCGCTTCCAGCTATCATTGTCATTTGCTCATCCTGCCATTGTACCCGAGTTCAGCCCGTAGGGATGTGAGATGAATTACGGCATAAGACTTGCGGTTCATCTATATGAAAATGTCAACAGCCGCAGACACCCATGCACGGGTGCTGCGGCTGTTTCCTTGTTATCGTCACGGTGTCCATTCGTCATGAATAATGCCTACAAGCGCATAGTCGCTGCCAATCTCCTCGAAGACAAGGCGCAGACTGCCCCAATCCATTCCTTCATATTCCGGATTCACACCGTCAATATAGTAGGAGACATAATCATGGTTATCCGGCGGATAAACTTCGTCCAGGTTGTTGACTGTCGTACCTTCACCAAGCACTTCATTCACAGCAACCTCGGCCTTCTCCATGTAATCCATATCATAAACAAATTCCTTATGATACTCCGCATACGTCATCTCAATCTTATCGCCTCTGCCAGCGTAGGTGCGCCACACTCGCTTCTTCGAATCATCCATGATTCCCTCAAGCTCCTCCTGCGATAAGACGACATCCGTTTCCTTATCAACATATGCGTATGGTGAGAACCGGACGCCCTTCTCAAGGTGAGCCCACTGTGCCACCGTCTCCATATTGCCTGCCTTAAGCGCTCGAATCACAGTAGTCGCAGCTTCCTTGACGGTAGGCGGCTGGCCTTCCACCGGCTCCTCCTGGTCCTGCGGCTTATCTTCTGCAACTTCTGGTGCCTGGTCCTCTTGGGTTTGTTCCTCAGGAGTCTGCTGCTCCTGGTTCTGATTCTGATTCTGATTCTGCTTGGCCGGTTCCGGCGGTGGTTCCGATGAATTCGCGCATGCCGTAACCACCATGAGTACGGCGGCCATTGCAGCGGTCAGGAAGCTTCTGTGAATCTTGTACATGATTCTATCCTCTCCCTTCCTTTACAACTGACGAATCCCCCCCTGGGAAAGTTGCAGAAAATTGGATATATGCCTGCCGGGGTTATTTGAATTTCTTCCTATGCGCTTGTACAATGTAAGCAAACGCAAGGGGGATTATTGGATGATTCAACGTACTGTACTAATCAAATTCGCAGAGACGACTCCCCGGGAACAGCTGCTCGAGGTCGTCGACCGTTTCAAGACTCTGCAGCACAAGATCGAAGGCATCGTGGAGATCCAGGCCGGGCTGAACAAGTCCGAGAAGAGCAAGGAATACCAGGTTGTGCTCATGGTCCGCTTCGAGAACCAGCAGGCTGTGGATGCCTATACGGTACACGCCGAGCATCAAGCCGTTGTTGCCTTTATCGGCGAGGCTGGCCGGCTCGACAGCATCGGTGCCGACATCGATATCTAGTCATGATCTGCGAGGGGAGCTTTAGCCGCCAGGGCTAAGGCTCCTTTTTATATCGAAATAACCTCATCCGGCTGTTCCCACACAATGAAAAGTACTGTCCACCGTCAACCGGTATGCTGTAAAATAAAGCCAAACCATCTTTAACCCACACAAGAGGTGATCGCTTGCCAGACCAAACGCATTCGTCCGATATGCAGCTTGCGGAACAAGCGGCAGCCGGAGACTTCGAAGCCTTCCGGAATATTGTCCACCGGTATTCCAACGCTATGCTGTCTGCGGCGTTCAGTATACTGGGTGATTACCATGAAGCGCAGGATGCTGTGCAGGAGGCATTTGCCAAGAGCTACAGCAGACTACACACCTTGAAAAGTAAAGAACGGCTTGGAAGCTGGCTCTACACCATTACCCACCGGACAAGTCTTGATATGATGAAGAGACGACGCACCCCACTGCCTCTAGATGAAGCGCTCGCTCCCTCTTCGGACCAAGTGCACAGCTGGCTTGAACATCATGAGCTGCAGGAGGCAGTTTGGGCGGCTATGCAGTGCCTGGAGGAGAAAAGCAGGTCCGCGGTTGCTCTCTATTATGTCAGCGACTGGCCCATGAAGGAGATCGGTCAGTTTCTGAACCTCTCCCTCTCCGCTGTAGAGAGCAGGATTAGACGTGCCAGAGAGACGCTGAAGCGGCAATTGGCTGGAGATTTTGAATCCTACTTCCGCTCCTGCTGCCTGGGTTCTCCGTTCGAGGAGCGCGTCAGTCAATATGTATTAAAGCGCATGGGCCACTTCTATATACCAGCTGTGAACAAGGAACGGACAATGGATTGGTTCGCAGCCCATTTTCAGCTGGCTAGAACCCCACAGGGTAATCTTGAGCTTGGCACAGGCCAGCAGCTGTATGTGCTGGAGTGTGCAAATCATACGCCTCCGGCGCAGCCCCTTCTCTCGTTCGCTGTATACGATGCAGCAGCCTGCTGGTCTCAGCTGAATGCAAGCGGTGTCGTTACCGAACCAATTACGCAGGATGAATGGCTGGGAAGCTGTTTTATCTTCTACGATCCTGACGGGAACAAATACAGCGCCATGGCGCCCGGATAATTATTTTGCGGTGATGCGACGGATCTGGAAGCTTGGCGTCGTCTATATAGGGAGTGCATTATTAAACAGGAGAGGTGGACAAACATGACGGAGAATCGCGGGAACGAAGTACAGCAAGAACAGCAGGCGCTGCAGGAACAGACAGCGGCTAAGCCCCTGCTTACAAGAGTGCTGTGCAATTATTTGCCGGTATCCAATCTGGAACGCTCTGTGAAGTGGTACGGGGAGACCTTAGGACTGACCGTCCGCAAGCGCGAGCCGGATGGTGCCATCCTTGTGCTTGGCAATGGCCAGTGGCTGTTCCTGCTGGAGACCACAGCTCCCAGGACGGCTAATTTTATGACGGATCAGTGGAACGGCACTGGCTTCGAGATGTTCTCTCTGACTTTCGAGGTCGAGAATATCGTCGAGCTGCACAAGAAACTTCGTGAACAAGGGGCGGAAGTGGAACCGCTCACCGATTATGACAGCTGCGGCCTGCAGTTCATATTTAAGGACCCGGACGGCAACAAATTTAATGCTTGGCAGGACCCCGGTAAATAGGTCGCGGAACGACGCTTAGGCTGCCGGATTGTGCATTATCTTAAAAAAGGGACGAAGGACATCCGCTTGGTTGTCCTTCGTCCCCTTTGCGGCTAGAGTGCTACTCCACAAGCTCCCGGTACTTCTCAGCAGTCAGCAGCGCTGCGAGCGCCTCATCCACTTGGCCTTCGACTTCAACCTCGGCAATCCAGCCGCCTTCATACGGCTGTTCGTTAATCAGCTCCGGCTGCTCAAGCAGCGTCTCGTTGACTCGCTTAACCGTCCCGCTAACCGGGCTGTACAGCTCGGATACCGTCTTCACCGACTCGATCGAACCGATGCTGTCCCCGGCATCAACCTTCGCCCCCAGCTGCGGCAGCTCCACGAAGACGATATCGCCAAGCTGGCTCTGTGCATGATCGGATATGCCAATTCGCACCGTCTGGCCCTCTGCTCCGGCTGCCCATTCATGCTCATGGCTGTATACGCAATTATCCTTAACTACACTCATCACGCATTCTCCTCTTTCTCACTTGATATTGGCAGTCCGGCTGTCAGCCGCAGGTACAGTTCAGGACAGGCTTACGGGCCGCCTGTGTCTCATTCAGCCGTTTCACGACCGTAGTATGAGGCGCGTCCAGCAGCAGCTGCGGGTCCGACTGCGCTTCATGGACTATCCGGATCATCGTATCAATGAAGGCATCCATCGTTTCCTTGCTCTCGGTCTCCGTCGGCTCAATCATCAGGCATTCCTCAACATTCAGCGGAAAATAAATCGTCGGCGGGTGATAGCCGAAATCGAGCAGCCGCTTCGCCACATCCAGCGTCCGCACGCCGTATGCCTTCAGCCTTCTTCCGGACAGAACAAATTCATGCTTGCAAATGCCCGGATATGGGACATCGAAGTAGGGAGCCAGCCGCTTCAGCATGTAGTTGGCATTCAGCACGGCGCATTCCGATACCCGTCTGAGTCCTTCCGGTCCATAGCTGCGGATATAGGCATAGGCCCGCACCAGTATGCCGAAGTTGCCGTAATAAGCTTTCACCCTGCCGATGGACTGTGGACGGTCATAATCCCAATAATAGGTTCCATCCTCCCGGCGGCTGACGATTGGTCTTGGAAGGAAGGGAATCAGCCTGCTCTTCACGCCGACCGGTCCGGCTCCAGGCCCTCCGCCCCCGTGAGGCGTGCTCATCGTCTTGTGCAGGTTGAGATGCACAACGTCAAAGCCCATATCACCAGGCCGTGCTATCCCCATGATGGCATTCGAATTGGCTCCATCGTAGTACAGCAAGCCTCCGGCCTCATGGACAATGGCCGCGATCTCCACAATCTGCTCCTCAAACAGTCCCAGTGTGTTCGGATTCGTGAGCATAAGGGCAGCTGTATCCGGCCCCGCTGCAGCACGCAGCCTGTCGAGATCCACCAGCCCCTTGCTATTCGACGGGATCGTTATCGTCTCGAAGCCTGCAGCCGTGGCGCTTGCAGGATTCGTCCCGTGTGAAGAATCCGGAACAATTACCTTGGTCCGCTTCTCGCCGCGGCTCTCATGATATGCTCTGATCAGCATCAGACCGGTCCATTCCCCGTGCGCGCCGGCCGCAGGCTGCAGCGTCATCTGATCCATCCCCGTCAGCTCGGCCAGATCCTGCTGCAGCGTATAGAGAAGCTCCAGCGCCCCCTGGATGCTCTCTTCCGGCTGATAAGGGTGAATGCTCGCAAATCCCGCCAGACGAGCTGCCTCCTCGTTGAGCTTCGGGTTATATTTCATCGTGCAGGAGCCAAGCGGATAGAAGCCGTTATCCACGCCGAAGTTCCGGCGCGACAGCTCCGTATAGTGACGAATGACATCTACTTCATAGACCTCCGGCAGGGCGGCCGGCTGGCGCCTCAGCAGATGCACCGGAATATCCGCTGCCGCATCGCATTCCGGCACATCACTTTCCGGCAGGGAATAAGCAACCCGTCCAGGCCTGCTCATCTCAAAAATCAATGCCTTGTCCCGCTTCATTGCCCAGCCCCCATTTCCCTAATAAAGCCATCAATCTCCGCCTTCGACCTGCGCTCGGTAACCGCAACCAGCATGTGGCCAGCCAGCTCGGGATAATCCCGCCCAAGGTTCAATCCGCCAATGTAGCCGACCTGCAGCAGCTTGGCGGAGAGATCATCCGGGGCTGTGCCTTCCGGCAGCTTAATGACCAATTCATTAAAGAAAGGCGCCTCAAATGCCAGCGACAATCCCGGAACGGCTGCCACCCGGCCAGCGGTATACCGGGCCTTGCGATAGTTCTGCTCCGCCACCTCCTGCAAGCCCGCTTTTCCCATTACTGACAAATAGACAGATGCACAGAGAGCAAGCAGCGCTTGATTCGAGCAGATGTTGGAGGTCGCCTTCTCCCGCCGGATATGCTGCTCCCGGGCCTGCAGCGTCAGTACAAATCCCCTCTTCCCTTCCTTATCAACCGTCTGACCGACTATACGCCCGGGCATACGGCGCATGAGCGCTTCGGATACGGCGAAGAATCCGCAGGTCGGACCGCCAAGCGACGCCGGGATACCAAGCGGCTGCGCGTCGCCTACCACCACGTCCGCCCCCAGATTGCCCGGGGCTTCCAGCAGGCCCAGGGACAGCGGATTGCAGCTTGTTACAAGCAGCCCCCCGCGATCATGAACAATCCGGCCGATGGCCTCGATATCCTCGATACAGCCAAAGAAGTTGGGCGTCTGTACCAGAACAGCCGCTGCACTGTCGCCAGCCATGTTCTCCAGTTCCGTAAGATCGGTTACCCCATTGCGGTATCCGACTTCCACTATTTCCAGTCCTAATCCCTTGGCGGCGGTACTCACGATCGCTCTCGCTTCCGGATGTACAGTGCGCGATAACAGAATCCGGCTTCGCCCCGTGGCTGCACTTGCCAGTGCGGCTGCTTCTGCCAGCGCCGTCGCCCCGTCGTACATGCTCGCATTGGCCACCTTCATCCCCGTCAGCTCACACATATACGACTGAAATTCGAAGATAGCCTGCAGCTCGCCCTGGCTAATCTCCGGCTGGTATGGCGTGTAGGCGGTATAGAACTCCGATCTCGATAAAATATGCGGTATGACAACCGGTATACGATGATCATAAATGCCTGCCCCGAGGAAGCTGATGTACCGCTCCGCATCCGCATTGCGGCCTGCCAGCTCCTTCATATGCTGCAGCAGTTCCGACTCACTCATGGCTTCAGACATGCGCAGAGCCCCTTCATACCTCACCCCAGCCGGAATGTCTGCAAACAAATCCTGAACCTCGCCTGCGCCGATGGCGGCCAGCATTTCCGCCTGGTCCTCATCCGTCATAGGCAAATAACGATGCTTATTCATCATTAAACTCCTTTGCCAGGTAATGGCCTGCGATAAAACGGTGTCTTCACTACCGCAGCCTTAAGCCGTTTGCCCCGAATCTCCACTTCCACTTCGGCTCCAACCGCTGTGTGGCCAATCTCCAGAAGCGCAAGCCCCAAATTCCGTTTCAAGGTCAGCGACTGCGTCCCTGATGTAACTTCGCCTATAAGCCGGCCCTCGGCATAAACCGGGTAGTGAGACCGGGGTATGCCCCTTTCCAGCATTTCGATGCCGGCGAGCTTCCGCTTAAGACCTGTTTCCTTCTGCTGGCGCAAGGCTTCCCGCCCAATAAAGCCGCCGGCTTTATCCAGCTTCACGAACATGCCGAGACCGGCTTCCAGCGGGGAAATGGACAGAGACAGCTCCTGTCCGTACAGCGGAAGACAGGCTTCAAACCGCAGCGTATCCCTTGCTCCAAGTCCTGCTGGGACCAGTCCTTCAGGCTCACCCGCCTGCATAAGCGCCCGCCAGAGCAGCGGGGCATCTGCGGCATCGGCGTAGATCTCATATCCGTTCTCGCCTGTGTATCCCGTTCGCGACAGCAGGACCTTGCAGCCGCTAATCGCCACCTCCGGCAGGAAGTGGAACGGCGCCAGGTTATGTACAGCAGGGTCGTCTATAAGCTGGGATAATACCGTACCCGCCAAGGGACCCTGCAGGGCAAGCAGTGCGGTCACTTCGGAACGATCCTCAAGCGCAACGTCTGGCAGCAGATGCTGCTTAAGCCATTCATAATCTTTCTCAATGTTAGCCGCATTGACCACCAGCATATACCGCTCTGCTGTTACCCGATAGACAAGCAGATCATCAACTGTACCGCCCTCCGTATTGCACATCAGCGTGTATTGTGCGGCACCATCGGTTAAGCGGGTTACATCATTGGTTGTCATCTGCTGTACATAAGCTTCCGCGTGACGGCCTGTGACCCATATCTCACCCATATGGGAAACGTCAAATAATGCTGCCCGTTCACGCACCGCAGCGTGCTCTAATCCGATACCGCTGAACTGCCCCGGCAGCTCCCAGCCCCCAAAATCAATACACCGGACCCCCGGGTGCTCCGTATAGAGCGGAAACAGCGGCGTACGCTTCAAAGTACCCAACTCCTCACCTCACACTTAGAATCAATCCTTGGGAACAGACTAAGGTTCTCCGTATCTGACAGCTGTAAACAATCGTAAACCAACAGGCTATGGCCCTGGAAATCACCTTCACCTACCCATAATATGAAACAAAATAAACCTTATGTCAATTAATATGACATAAGGTTTATTTTTTCTTCCGATATGTTATATATATTTACTTATAGGTGACTTATTCATCCTTGTTGATACGACTGCTTCTTCCAGCCTGACCTCTTTACCTATCCGTCTTATACGTTACCGCCCGTTTCCGCTTCCCACCGTGCAATCTCCTCCCGTACTCTCGGAGCAACTTCGGTCCCCAGCAGTTCGATTGCCCGCATCACGTCCTCATGCGGCATGGTGCCTAGCGGTACATGCAGGAAGAACCTTGTAATGCCGACATGCTTGCGAAGATTGATAATCTTGCGGGCGACTGTCTCCGGATCCCCGACGTACAGAGCCCCTTCCACGCCGCGGGCCGCATCGTATGAGTCCCGGCTATAATGACCCCAGCCCCGTTCACGTCCCAGCATATTCATGACCTGCTGAGTGGAAGGGAAGAACTTGTCAGCGGCCGCTTCCGTAGTCTCTGCAATAAACCCATGCGAGTGGGAAGCTACAGGAAGCTTGGATACATCATGGCCGGCTTGCGCAGCTGCCCTCTTATAGAGCTGTACAAGCGGCGCAAACTGCAGCGGGCTTCCGCCGATAATGGCCAGGACCAGCGGCAGACCTAAGAGACCCGCCCGCACGACCGATTCCGCATTGCCTCCGCTCCCGATCCATACCGGAAGAGGGTCTTGTACGGGCCGTGGATATACCCCCAGATCCTGAATGGCCGGCCGGTGCCCGCCCCGCCAGGTTACCTTCTCGGAAGCCCGAAGCTTAAGCAGCAGCTCCAGCTTCTCATCGAATAATTCGTTATAGTCATCCAGATCGTAGCCGAACAAGGGGAAGGATTCAATGAATGAGCCCCGTCCCGCCATGATCTCGGCACGCCCGTTCGATAATCCATCCAGCGTCGCGAAGTCCTGAAACACGCGCACAGGGTCCGCTGATGAGAGCACGGTAACCGCGCTGGTCAGACGGATACGGGCCGTCTGTGAGGCCGCTGCCGCCAGCACGACAGCCGGGGAAGATGCCGCGTAATCCTTGCGGTGATGCTCGCCGACACCGTACACGTCAAGGCCGACCTTATCCGCCAGCACAATCTCTTCCACAACCTCGCGCAGCCGCTGCGCGTGGCT
Source organism: Paenibacillus sambharensis (assembly GCF_003233845.1). GTDB lineage: Bacteria > Bacillota > Bacilli > Paenibacillales > Paenibacillaceae > Paenibacillus_I > Paenibacillus_I sambharensis. The sequence goes on along the minus strand of NZ_QKRB01000010.1, from coordinate 46,553 downwards.
CATGACTTCGCCCGTCTCTACATCCGGCGACGTCTCAACAAATGTGCTTATTCCAATCTCCATCCTCGCATCCCTCCTGATGTATAGGCTTTGCGCCACACTGCTAGGCCGTTAAATCTGCCGTGACTGCTTACAGGCATACCCCAACTAACCTTTCACTTGTTTCTAACGAAATTATAGCATAAATTAACCTGTTCATCACTACTCCCACAGTTCACCGTATATCTGCCTGTTTGAGGCCCTCGCTCGCTCGTGTAACCCCCGGGTTATCAGAGCTGTTTGATGACCGCTGCCGGGATGCCGCCCACCACCGTGTTACCCGGCATATTCTTTGTGACGACCGCCCCAGAAGCAATAACGGCATTGCTGCCAATGAATACACAGCCAAGGTTTGCATAGAAATTCTCACCCGCATGGATGTTATAGCCGTAATCGCACCGAAATACCGGCTCCGCATAGATTTGATTACCCGTCGAACCAAGCAGCTCCTTGAGCAGCTTCATCCTTTGCTGATCATCCGTTTCAAGCGACTGATTGAACAGCCGGGTTAGTCTTCTCGCGTTCACGCAATCCTTTACGAGCTCCGGGTTCCTACATGACGTCTGCGCTTGTCATTTCCCCATACACCTGCACGCAGTTCCTGCCCATCTTCTTCGCTGCGTACAGGGCTAAATCGGCCTGCTGGATCAAGGCATGCATCAGCTGGCTGTAATCCCCCGTTCCGACCCGGACACTCGCCACACCAAAGCTGGATGTAATGCGGATCTGGCTGCTTCCCTCGGTAAGCCTCGCCTCGGCGACCTTCCTGCGGATACGCTCCGCCAGCTCGGCCGCTTCCTGCCTGCAGGCATTAGGCATGCACAGAATAAATTCATCGCCGCCGTAACGCCCGGCAAATCCCTTGTCCCTCAGCACATCCCTGGCGGCTGCGGCCGCATATTGCAGCGCCGTATCGCCGGCTCCATGCCCGTACGTATCGTTCACCTGCTTGAACTTATCAATATCGAACATGACGACCGACAGCTCGCCGCCCTGGCATGACAGCTCATGCATCGCCTGCTCCGACCGCTTCAGCAGCGTTGCCCGGTTAAGCAGCTGCGTTAAGTCATCCGTGCTGGCCAGATACATCAGCCGCCTTTCCAGCTCAATCCGGTCTGTCATATTAACGAACGAAATGATCGTACCCGCTGCCGAGCCCTTCTTCCGCTGTACTGGGTAGAACCGGATATGGTAATGCAGCTTGCCGCCATCTCGCAGGATCTCATAGTCGCACTCGCGGGCCTGCCGGAAAATCTCCGCCAGCCGCTCTTCTCCTGCTACGAGCTGGTGGATGGGCTGTCCTACTGCAAGCGGTGTTAAAGCAGGAATAACATCGGGCATGGAGGCGTTATAGTCGGTAACCACATCCCGTTCATTCAGTACCAGAATTCCCTCCTTCATGTTCTCAAACACCAAATCCCTTGCAATCGGAACGGCGTCGAACATCTGGTACCGAAGCAGCGCAATGCTCTGAACCACGAAGGACACACTCAGGTAAACGGGACCCAGATCAATCCCGTAAGGACTGCTGCCCCCGATATACAAGAAGCCGGCGAAGACCGGGATCGAGAGCCCGGCAACCATAAGCAGGATTTGCAGACGAAACCGGTTGGAAACCTTACGAAGCTCCAATAACAGTACAACAACACTGGCAGCCATACATCCGTAGAGGAAGATCGAATGCACATGGAAGTAAGGACCGTGCTCAAGCTGTACAATCGGGAAGGGCGCATCAGCCCGCAGTTTCATCGACGTATAGTAGAGGTGATGCTCCTCATTGGTCGCTTGGATAATGGTTGTTGACATCGGAATCAAGAAGAGTACGTAATAGACCCAGCTCTTCAGCTTGCGGCCGACATAGGCCAGGGACATCAGCAGGGCGAACACGGGGATGAAGGGCAGCGGTATATATTCAATGCGCAGCCAGAAAGCGATTTGCTCCAGTGAAGGACTGGTGAGCTCGAACAGGTAAGCAAACCCGAATACCGACGCCATGAACGTCATGAGGATATAATAGATGCCCCCGGGAGCATGTCTCAATCGGAATCCGGCATATACGCACAAGCCAAGGCTTAACAGCGCACCTATGAGGATCAACATGATATAAATCACTATCTCTTGCTCCATCTTCACCTGCTCCATCAGCTTCAAGGCGTTATTTGTCGAAAAAAAGCGGACATTAGCTACATATTACCATAAACATCCACCTCGCTATAGTAATTAATCATTGTTTCTATGTAAAAATTGTTAGGCCCCTGTGGTGATCACGCCAAAATAGGCCTTTCCCCACGACTAGATCGTCATGTTGAAAAGCCTGGTTATACCCTTGTGAAGATTTCCTTGAGAGATTGCCTTTATTCAGCCGCTTCTTCCCTGCCGCCTGAAATCGTAATGCCTCGCTCCTCAAACACCTTCCGAACGACGTTCAGCCCTCCCACGGCCTTCGGGAATCCGGCGTAACCGCCGCAGTGCAGTACGATTTCCAGGATCTCTTCCGGCTTCAGTCCGACATTAAGCGCTGCATGGACATGGAATGACAGCTGCTCAGTAGCGCCCTGGGTTATTAGTGAAGTAATCGTTACAATTTCCCGCTGCTTGAGGTCAAGAATGCCTCGTGAATACAAGTCGCCAAAGCCGAATGCGACCAGGGTATGGCCAAAATCCGGGTAGAACGCCCCAATTTCTTTAATCGTGCTGACGCCCTGCTCCCCAATCATCGTCCGCAGGGTATCCAAACCGGTCTGATAACGCTCCTGATTCGTCTGCTCCGGGTTGATCTGGTTAAGCTTCGCTTGCTCCGATTGTTTGGTCATAGGACTAGCCCCTCTTCATTGTCGGCGGAATTTCATCCGGGTCCATTATAATATCGATAACGCTTGTCCGGTTCTGCCGCAGCGCATCACGGATAGCATGCCGCAGCTCCTCTATCGTCTCGCAGCGGTAACCGGCAGCACCCATGGCTTCACCAAACTTGGCAGCGTCAAGCGGCACCTGGTACTTCGTCCCGACCGCACGGCCCAAATGCCGGCCCATTCCCTTATCCACCATGTCCAGCCGCTGGTTATTCGCGACGAAGAACAGGACAGGCGCATCATGGTTCACCGCTGTGGATACCTCCGTACCGTTCATGAACATGCAGCCGTCACCCGACAGGCACGCTACAACACGTTCCGGCATGCCGAGCTTGGCCCCAACCGCATAGCCGATCGCCCGGCCCATCGTCGCATACACTTCTTCAAAGTAAAATGTACCCGGCACCCGAATATCCAGATACTTGATTGCATAGAAGGAATGGCTCCCTGCATCGCCATAGATCAGGGTATCGGCGGGCAGTTCCTCCCGCATCGTCTCGATTACCTGCCTGCCCTGCAGCAGACCAGCTGCAGACTGCTCGAGTGCCGGAGCCTCACTGGCAACCGCCGCAGTCAACACAGCCGGCAGCTCTCTCGAATGAGCCTCATCATCCGTCCGGGCAAGCAGTGCCTGCAGGTTGCCGCGTATGCTGCCGAGTACTGGCGTAACAGCCACCGGCAGCGCCTTCCCGATGAACCTCGCTTCATAATCGAAGTGGATGATATGCTGGGGGTACTGTGCAGGCTGCAGACCTGGAATTTCCAAATCGCTTAACTGGCTTCCGACCACCACCATTAGATCGACCCCTTCACGCAGGTAAGCATCTGCCAGCTCACTGCCTCCAAGACCGTATGGACCTAGGGACATCGGATGATTCGAACGGATTGCTCCCTTGCCCCCCGGTGTGGTTGCAACCGGGATGGACCACCGGGTGGCAAATGCCTCGATTTCCTCATACGCATGCTGGGCGTGCAGCGCTGCCCCTATAAGCAGCAGCGGCCTTCTGGCAGAGGCAAGGCGGGAAGCGACTTCGTCTAGATTCGAGGCAATTGCATGCGGATAGGCGTCCGGAAGACGAATATCGAAATCTTCGACCTGCTCGGTCAGCACATCCAGCGGAATGCAGAGATGAACGGGGCCCCGCACACCGGTGTAAGCTTGTTCAATCGCATGCTCCAGATAGCTTCTGAATACCTCCGCGCGGTCAACCCGCGCACTGAATTTCGTTACCGGCTCGAACATCTTGACCAGATCGGTGCCGAACATCGTGCTGTCCTGGCCCAGCACCTTCCCGACTTCCCGAATCGGCGGCGAACCTGTTAGGAACAGAACCGGCACTTGGGAGAAGAGTGCTTGTCCTGCCGCTGTCAGCATGTTAATACCGCCAGGACCCGCCGTACCAATCGCAGCTCCGAGAGAGCCGCGGGCCAGCGCGTAGCCTGCCGCCTGCAGACCAGCCCCTTCCTCATGCTTGCTCAGCACAAAGGTAATGCCCGCGTTGTCCAGGTCAAGCACAAGGGGAGTCACTGGCTTGCCGGGTATGCCAAATACATGGGTAACACCCCAGCTTACTAAATGCTTAACCAGCATATTGCTAACAGTTGGCATAATACTTTCCCCCTAGATAGGATTCAATACAACTTCTTGATTCTGGAGATAAGCTCCTCGTATGATTGTTCAAATTCCTCACCAGGTATCGGCCGGCTAAAATAGTAGCCTTGAACCTCATCGCACTTGCGGATCTGGAGGTAGCGCAGCTGCTCCTTCTCCTCGACTCCTTCTGCGACGACTTCCAGGTTCATGCTGTGGGCCATGGCAATAATGATACTTACAATATTGGTTCCATTCGTTTCCTTCGAGATATCCCGGACAAAGCTCTGGTCAATCTTCAGCCGGTTAATTGAGAAATTCTTCAGATAACTGAGCGAGCTGTATCCCGTCCCAAAATCATCCATGCTGATCTGAACGCCAAGCGCGTGAAGCTTGCGAAGCATCGGGATGGCATGATTGACATTCATCGTCATCGTCTCGGTTATTTCCAGATCGAGATACTTCGGCTGCAGGCCGCTCTCTTCCAGTATTAGATGCACATCATCAACAAAGCTCTCATCAAGAAACTCCTGGGAAGACAAGTTTACCGAAACCCGGAATGACGGCAGCCCCTGTTCCTGCCACTTCTTGTTCTGAAGGCAGGCGGTGCGCAGCACCCACTTGTCAATCTGGCTGATCATCCCCGTCTCCTCGGCAATGGGAATAAAATGGTCCGGCGTCAGCAGTCCCTTGGTGGGATGCTGCCAGCGTACCAGCGCTTCAACCCCTTTCAGCTCGCCGCTTCGTATATCCACCTGCGGCTGGTAAAACAGCCTGAACTCATTCTGCTCAATAGCCTTGCGGAGCGAGCTCTCCAGAATCATTTTCTCGCGGGTGGTCGTATTCATATCAGGCGAATAGAGCGCGTAGGAATTCAGCCCCCGGCTCTTCGCACTGTACATCGCAGTATCCGCTGCCTTCATCAAATTCTCCAGGTCTTGCCCATGCTCTGGATAGATAGAAATGCCTGCACTTGCCGACAGGTGGAATTCATACCCGTTCAAGCTGAACGGTTCATCGAATATCCCCAAAATGGCGCGTACCCGCTCCAGAGCTGCCTCTCTACCCTCAATAGAGGGGAAAGCGAACATGAACTCGTCCCCGCCCATACGTGCCACAAACTCCCCGGCTGCCACAACCTTAACCAGCCGCTCAGCCACAACCGTCAGAAGCATATCCCCGCTGGAGTGGCCCAGTGAATCGTTAATGATCTTGAAGCGGTCCAGGTCCAGACAGACTATAGCAACCTGACTGCCTGTCGCCCTTGCACGCTGGATATAGAGAGTGGCGTTATTCTTATAGTAGCGCCGGTTCGGCAGTGTGGTTAAATCATCGTGGTTGGCCAGGTAGTTGTAGCGCTCCTCGGCCTTCACTCTCTCCGTGATGCTCCTGAACTGCCCGAAGGCGCCCAGAAGCTGTCTCTTCTCATCATACAGCGGGTAGGCATCAAACAGACATACCTGCTTGTCCGCAGAAGATCCCGGTTCGAAGGTCATCTGCACATCTTCGAAGGTTCTCCCATTGTGCATGACTTCATGGATATACTCGCCCATAGAGCCCAGCTCTTCAACCTTGGTGCCGAGCATATCATCCCTCGACTTGCCCGTGAACAGCTCCGCGTATTGGTTAAAGGTTGTGATTTCACCATTGCGGTTGGTCAGGATAATGCCATTGCGGGTATTATCCATAATGATTTGGTTCAATATATTCAGCTTCCGGTTCTGTTTGCGGAGCAGAAGCTCCCGCTCAATGGAATCCGCCGTGGTGGCAAGCATAGTAACCATCATCGGGTTCTGGAATTCCTTCGCCGTCATAATAATGACGCTTCCGAGCAGGTCATTGACGTCTGTATAGTGAAAAGCCACCGCGTAACAGGCGGTGCCATGCAAGTATTCATGAAAATGGTCATCACCGATCAGCTGAATCGGAGATTCATTATATTTTAACGACAAATTAACGACATTCGTCCCCATGCTGGTTTCCGTGAATTGGACGCCAGGCTTGATGCCCAGGTCATGGATGGTCTTCTTGATCGTCTCGTCGCCCATCATATGAAGGACAAAGCCTTCTTCATTGGCGACGGCGATCAGGAGCGGCGTGCCTGCTAAGGAATGTAGAATTTTATCGCCGAAGAAGCTTACGACCGACAAGATTTCATCGTACTCTTCCCGCTTACTATCTAATTCAGCTGGCGATAAGATATGTTGAGGATGAGGAATCTCTTTCGGATTCAGGCCGATGTGCGTACAGAACAGATTGGCTTGTTGAATGAATTCGGGTTTTTCCGTTGTAGCCACAATTGAGCCCCCATTTTGGATAAAGCACTTAAGTAGAAGATATAATTGTATGTTGACTTTCTGTCACAAATATTTTAATCGACTTTCCGGGTTTTGTCGATAAGGGTAACTTTACCTGAGTGTATGCGAGAATATAGAAAGTTGGATATACTGGGGCGCAGACCCTACTGAGGTAAGGAGCGGTGCGGTGGTTCCGGAAACTGAAACGGCCGGTCAGAATTAGGCTTCCGACCGACCGTTGTTATCATAGATAGACAGGCATTTACCGCTGCTTGGTCAAGGCTTCCCGGTCGCTGGCTCCCGGTGGTTCTTCCAGCCAGCCTCTGCCGATTAACAAGTTCACGCCATCCTCGGCATACAAGCCCATATCCGCAATCAGCTTGGTATATTTCACGCCCAGATCCCGTCTTTGCGAAACTGATAAACCGGCTCCATAGAAGGCAGCCGAAGCTGAAATTAATGCAACAATATGGAACAGCATTAGTTTGTCAGAGAAAGGAGGTATCGTGGAATCCGTAATTTCCGACTCCCATTTGCGCGGCTGTGGCAGGTCATTCTCTGATAATTCCTTACTCAAGGTCTCGAAATGCTCTTGGCACAATCCTACACCCCTCCGTAAATACTTACGGATATCCCTGTCTTGGGCAACCTGACTGAAAGCCATCTCTAATACAATCTTTGCCTCAATCTTGACTATATTGAAGAATATGCTGCTGATTTCGATTGCGTTTAATGGTCTCTGCCTGCCAAACCAGCCTGCCAGATAACTCTGCTTATCAATATAATCAACCTGCTGGGAAACAGGAATATGCGGAGGTCTAACGTAGAGTCCTTTTTCAAGTAAGGCATCCACGATTGTATTGAACAGCTCCATTGTTTCCGTATTGCATGCCGTAAAGTATCGCCGCAAATCCGAACGGGTTGATGTGCTCAAGGCACCTGCATAGCTGGTCAGTCCCAGCAGAGTCATGACATAGAAATAATTCAGCAGAAATTCATCAGAGAACAGACTCGGGGCTGACCGGTTGATGACATCCTCCTCGGTGAAGCCGACCGGAGGCGTGAAGCCCTCATCCGTCATAAACGCTTTGACTTTGCCCATATGAGTTGTGGCCAAACCGAGTGCAGACTCAAGAATTGACCGGACGTCCTCGTCCTGAACATGCTTTAACGAATGGGTAATGAAGCAGGCGGCCATGCTGTCATTTATGTATTGAGTCCAGAGGTTGGCAATCTCCGCTGACGTCAGTCTGACGGTAACGTGTCGTAATTCATCTGCATGCTGTTCTGTCTCAAGCTTAGTCGACATCAGACTCACATCCCTCCTAAATTCGTATTCACCTCTTATGCCCATACAGCCCTGCTTCTAGATTGTTACGTTTCCATGGAAAATATTCTTGCTGCCCTATCCCGGGGAATTTGCGGTTCCATGGCCGCTGGAGCGACCGCCACGAACCTTGCATGACCCACAAGCCCATTACGGCAAAAAAAGCGGCAGCCCCGGACTCCGCCGCTGCTGCCGCCTCTGTTCTATTGGCTGATGCTTACCCCGCCATGAATGCTTCAAGTCCTGTCCGGTCCGGGAGACCGTCATTGTCTCCCGGCGACATTACCGCCAAGGCACCGATTGCCGTCCCCCGGCGTACCGCCTCCTGCAGCGGCAGCCCCTCCAGCATGCCGCTTACGACACCGACGGCGAAGCCGTCACCAGCTCCAACGGTATCCACAACACGCCCTACCCTGAAGCCCTCCGTGTAGAAGTGCTGACCTTCCGAGCTTGTATAAGCCCCTCTTGCTCCCAGCTTGATCACCACCGTCTTCACGCCGGCGGCATGGTAGAAGTCCGCCACCGTCTGTTCCCCTTCCGTCTTCGTCAGCAGCTCGCCTTCCTCAATGCCGGGTAGAACGATATCCGCGCGGCACGCCAGGTCATTAATAACCTGAACCATCTCCTCCTTGTCCGGCCACAGACCCGGACGAAGGTTAGGGTCGAAGGAGATTTGCACGCCCCTTGTGCGTGCTTCAGCCATCAGCTCATAGACAAGCTCTCTGCAGCTGGCTGACAGCGCTGGGGGGATTCCCGTCAAGTGAAGGTGGTTATAGCCCCCCCAATCAAGCCGTTCAATGGCATTCCGTCCCATTCGGGAGGCTGCGGAATTCCGGCGAAGCGAGAATACCTCCGGATCGCCTTCCTCCACCTTCTGCTTCCACTGCATCCCTGTGAACTGATCCCTGCTGAAGGTCACGTAAGTGGTGTCCAGGCCGCTTGTCTTCAGGAAGCGCGCTATGCTGCGGCCAAAGGGATCATCCCCAAGCTGGCTGATATAGGTGACCTCATGGCCCAGCCTGACCATCCCAATGGAGAAGTTGACCTCAGCACCTGCTACATAACGCTCAAACTGCTCGGCTTCCTCGAGAGACCCCTGTTCCCGGGCCACGAATAATGCCATCGGCTCGCCAATTGTCAGCACCTTGGCCATATCTGTATTCCCCCTTTACTTAAGCGGTTTCAGAAGCTGGCGGGATAATCCGCTTGTCTGTCGGCCTTGCCGGCTTCCTGCCCTTCATCCGGTTCGACCACCAGGCCGTCAAGATCGGTACTAGTATGGAGGTCACGATCACCGCAGCCGCCACCAGCGCCGTTGCGGACTGCGCCGCTGGCTGCAGCTCAGGCACCAGACTGCCGATAATAACCGGGTTAGCCACTGCCGCGCCTGCCGTACTGGACGCCGCAAGACCGGCTGTGCCGTTGCCGCCGCCGATATATTTGTCCGCCAGCATGAGCGGAATACCCGTGATGATAATAACGCCCACACCCAGCAGAATACCGAGTACACCTGTCTTCAGAATGACCCCCAGGTCGATCGTGTTCCCAAGCGCGAAGCCGAAGAATGGAATCATCGTCTGTGTCGCCTTGCTGAAGAAGTCCCGCAGATCGCTGTCCAGATTGCCGAGAATAAAGCCAATCAGGAACGGCAGCACAGCCCCTACGAACAGATGCGGCTCAAACGATGCAATCCCAGCCGTACCCAGAATCATCATCGTAACAAGCGGACCGGACTCCAGCGACATCAGCACGAAGGCGCCCGCTTCCTCCTTGGACCCGTACTGCTGCATAATAGAGGCATACAGACCGCCGTTGGTCATATCCATAGCCGCCACAATCGCCAGGACGGATAAACCCGCGAATAAGCCCGACTGAATCCCGCCTTCAGGCAGCAGCTGGGAGGCAATAATGGCGACCACCCATGCAACTGCAATCTTGGTAAGGACGAGCGTCCCAGACTTTCGCAATACGACGCCTGTCGCCTTAATGTTAATAGCCGCTCCCATACAGAAGAACCATACAGCCAGTATCGGTACCGTACCTGTCATCAAGCCATTCGTGAATGAGCCGAAATACTGCCCCGACTCCGGAGCAAACGTGTGGACAAGCGCCCCCAGAAACAACGGAACCAGCATCAATCCGCCAGGAATTCTATCAATCGTCTGTTTAATCTTCATTGTCTCTCACCGAACCTTCCAAGTTGTTCTTGATGAGAGGGCTGGTTATCCGATTATTGCCTGCTGAGGCCAAGCTCCGGTATCAGCTCTGCGAACAAATCATGGCTCTCCTTCATCTGTCTGCGAAAGCCTTTGTCATCCTCGACATGCAGGCCTAACCCGTTCGCCTCCATATAATCACGGAATTCCTTCTCCTCCGTCCCCTTGATGAACGCTTCAGCAAGCCGTTCCGTAATGTCATCAGGGGTATCCTTCGGTACACCCAGCCCTCTCCAGGTGCCAATAAAATTGCCTTCAATGCCCGTCTCTTCCTTCAGTGTCCCCACATCTGGAAGCGCTTCCGATTTGGTGTCCGCGTTAATGGCCAAGGTGCGAAGCTGCCCCTGGTCCACGTAAGCTTTTACCTCTGCCGGACTTACCGGCACAGCATCCACGAACCCGCTGATGAGCGCCTGAACGGCTGGTCCCGCTCCCTCAAAAGGAATATGGCTGAAGCTTACATCAGCCTCCTTCTCCAGGGTTGCCGCAGCCAAATGCCAGATGCTCCCCGTTCCGGCATTGCCCATTCTCACTTTCCCCGGATTCTCCTTGGCATATGCCATGAATTCCTCCGCTGTCTGCCAGGGCGCTTCCGCTCTGACTGTAATGGCCGAGGGATCAAGGTTCGTCTGGACAATGGGTTTGAAGCTTTCATACGTGATCGGCAGCAGTCCGAGATGCGGCAGCGTTGTCAGCTCTGCGACAAGGTAGGTCACCGTGTAGCCGTCCGCCTTGGCATTCGCGCCTTCCATCAGCCCGATGGAGCCGCCTCCGCCCGTCCGGTTCACGACAACAATCGGCTGTGACATGTGCTTCTCTGCTGCCTTTGCCAATGCTCTCGCCGTGGCATCCGTTCCTCCACCGGCCGCGTAAGGAACGATCAAGGTAATGGGCTTGTTAGGAAAGTCCGCCGTTCCGCTTCGAGTGGTATCCCCGGCTAACGGGTTCCATATGAAGAAGATTGCGAGAATACCTGCAGACAGGGCTGCAATCCACCATCCTGCCATCTTGGGCCAACGTTTTCCTCTCAACTGCCATCCCTCTTTTTCTTATAAAATGGTCCCCGCGCCGCCGGTTAGGGAAGTCCCCGTCACGCTCGCCGTTCCACCTCCAGGCCTCATCACGTGTGATGGTAGTTGTGCTGCTTGACTGGAGTGTAGCGCAGGCCCGGCTGCGCGGGCAATCGTATAATCCTTCAGTTAATCTGCAGATATGCCGGAATCACGCGGTTTTGGCGGATCTGCATACCCGTTGGAAGATTTGAAGCTCTCGCGGAATTTGCCCGGCGTGATGGACTTGTTCTTGCGGAAGGTGCGGATGAAGCTGTTCTCATTGTGGTAGCCTACGAGCTGAGAGATTTCCGAGACCTTTAACTGAGTCTCTCTCAGCAGCCCGCATGCCTTCTCAATCCGGAGAGCAGTCAGATAATCATATACCGTGCTGCCCGTCTCCTCCTTGAACATCGCGCTTACGGAGGAGATTCCAAGATGAACATGATCCGCTACATCCTGCAGCCCGATATTCAGATGCAGATTGTCCTCCATATAATGAATCATTGCTTGCACGAGATGATATTCCTTCGAATGCCTGTGCTGTTCCAGCTGGCTGCACAGCTGATCCGTGACTCTGGTGAGCAGATCCGTCACATCATGCAGATCCATGGTGGCGAGCTGAAGCCAGGTGTAATCCGCAAGCTCGCCAGGCGTGGACAGACCCTGCTGCTCCACAATCCGCTGCACCTCGGACAGAAGCCCGTCGGCCTCCCGGTAGACAGCATGAGGTTCCGCCCTTCTACTGCGCGCCTCATCCGCCATTTTGCGAATCCATTCCCGGCATAAGCCGGAATCGGCTGCCAGCAGGCTGCTGACAACTTCATGCTTCCAGGCAGCATCGACTGGCTGAGTGCCTGCTTTCAACATGGTTTCATTCCCGGCATAGCAGTGCACCTGCCCGTAGCCTTCATAAAGCCGATAGGACAGCACCTCGCCAGCTTCAGCACTGGACAACCCGAGTTGAAGAACCCCGGGTACAGCGGAACCGATTCCGATCGAGATGGACATGCTGAGGTACTGTTCGGCGGCTTGAATCAATCGATATGCTTCCTGCTTAAGCTCTTCCATCCAGTTGCCGGCTCCGGCAGACTTCGGCTGCAGCATAATGGCCAGCCCCTCCTGCCGGACGGTCGTACTCACGGCTCTCCAGGAGGACTCCAGCAGCTCGAGAACTATATTGTTGAGAGCGTACCGCAAGAGCATGCGATCCTCATCCTGCAGCTCTGCCATCCATCGGCCATACCGGTCTACCGACACGATCATCATAGCGAGCGGCCCTTCCTCCCACTCCTGAAAATGCTGCTCCCACTTGGTCCTGATCTCCCGGGAGCCGATGCTTCCATTTAAGACATCCCCGATGAACTTGGACCGCAGCTCCGGCAGGCTCCGCTCAGCGGCTAACGTTTTGCTGCGGAAGTCTCCGACCAGCTTCCCAAGCACCTGCTCCAGATCGTAGAGATCACCCTGGCTAACCGGCCTTTCGCCTTGGCTTAGAAGCCTGTTGATCCGCTTAAGCGGTTTGAATGCGGCGTAATTGTAATAGAGCATAGCCGAGCATCCCACGAGTATGGATATCAGCGACAAGACCAGCATTGCATTGCGGACCATCTTCACATTCTTCAGCAGCTGATCCATCGGGACAAGCGAGACCAGCCGCCAGCCTGTTACGTCGGAGAAGGTCTGGTTGGCCATAAAATCCTGCCCGTTTACCTCAACATAATCGAAGGGCCGTACATTAATAGCTTCAATAACCTTCTCCATCTCCTCAGGCGGTACGGGCAGATTTAATTTCGGATAGATAAGCTCGCCGTCCAGATTGTACACATATTGATAGCTGGTCAGATGGGTGTACATTTTGGAGAACAAGCGGTCATAACTCAGATTTACCATAACGGCCCCCTTAATCTGACCGTCAACTGTAACCGGTCTGACCAGGGACAGCAGCTCCGTCTGCTCCGCATCTCGCCCCGCTCCTGCCTGGAGCGTCCTGCGCTTCACCAGCAGCGGCTTCGTCCTAATATCGTCAATCCATGAACTCCAGAAGGCGTCAGGAGCCGCGCTCCAATTCTGCTGAAAACCGTGAATACTCGAAACCAGCGAGCGGTCATCCAGCCGGATCACCATAATGGAATGAATGTCCGGCTCAGTCGAAAGGGCTTTCAAATAAGATTGCAGCTCATCCGCCATCCTCGCGCTGTCGCCCGGCTCAGAGCGGATATAACCCTGCGTCTCTTCGTGGAAGGACGCTTCCACCGCCTTGCCGTCCGATTCGCGGAACGCACGGTTGGTCACATCCAGATTGATCTGCAGAAGCTCCACATTAGGAACGTTCAGCTCGGTATCGAGAACCTCCCGGTACTGGTTATAGGAGACCAGCCCGAAGATGGCAATGCTGCACGATACAACCAGCGTCAGGAGCAGAATCAGCCTCGCTTGTTTATTCGCAAGCACATATTTCAATTTGAGACGAAGCATGGCATCCAGTCATCCTTCCCTTGCCGGGCGCAATACCCCGCCAGCCTGTTTTATCCTTGTAGTCCATATCCTTCCGGTATCATACTATACGGTGTTCGCAGCTTACAAGATTAGGACAGCCTTGTTCCTTAGGGAGATTAGCAGTCCCTTAATCCTTAAGGAGATGGTAAACTAGTAAGGGAATGGAAAGCAGTGATGCAAGTTATATATGGAGGCACTTTAAGGAGATGACGTTATGGGCGGCCGCCTGCTGATTATTGAGGATGACCCGGAAATCAGTCAGATGGTAGCGGACTATCTGACGCTGGAGGGTTATGCCATTACGGTTACTTACGATGGTGAACAGGCTGCCATGCAGGTTCAGCAGGGCAGCTATGATCTGGTTTTGCTTGATCTCATGCTGCCGAAGATGAATGGGCTGGATGTCCTCCAGCACATCAGAGCTAATAGCCGGATTCCTATTCTTATCGTGTCCGCGAAGGATAACGAAGTTGATAAAGCGCTGGGACTTCGGTTCGGGGCCGATGATTACATCGCCAAGCCGTTCTCGCTGCTTGAGCTGGCAGCCCGTGTTCAGGCATCCATCCGCAGAGCGACCGAATACTCCACGATGGCTGCACGGGATTCAGAAGACATTCAACAGCAACAGCTGCTTACTGCGGGCGACTTAACGGTCGACCCCGATAACTTCCGGGTCACGAAGCACAACCGGGAGATCAAGCTGACGGCCAAGGAATTTCAGATTCTGAAGCTGTTCATTCAGAATCCGACCCGCGTTTATACCAAGGCCATGCTGTACCAGCTCGTATGGAAGGAAGAATACTACCGGGACGACAATGTCATTAATGTTCATATGAGGCGGCTGCGCGAGAAGATCGAGGACGATCCGTCCAATCCCAGGTATATCTGCACGCTATGGGGAATCGGCTACCGACTGGGTGAACAGAAGTGAACGGGCTGTGGTGGTTATGGCTGATCCCTGCTGCCGGTTTCTTCATCCTCCTGATCCGCGAGCGTCTGAGATATCGCGCTGCCCGAACAGACCTTGCTTACATAAATGATAAGCTGCAGCAGTTCACCAACAAGAGCAAGCCTCTGACACGCGAACGCCTTCTAGTCGTGACTGGTGAGCCGCAATTGCAGGAACTGCTTCAAGGGATTAACACGCTGCTTGACCGCGCTCATCAGTCTGCTTCGGATTACGTACGGACCGAGCAGGCCATGCGCATGATGCTGTCTAATGTGTCTCATGATCTGAAGACCCCGCTTACCGTTATTATGGGATACGCGGAGGTATTGGAACGAAATGCCGATATGCCTCCAGGTGAACGAATGCGAATGCTCAGTCAGGTACACCGGAAGGCGGCCGAGGTGCATGAGCGCATCAATGCCTTCTTCGATCTGACCAGACTCGAAGCGGGTGACTACGAACTTCCTCTGTCGGTTGTGGATGCATGCGAGGTTTGCAGACACCGAATTCTGGCCTATTTTGATCTCCTGACAGAGCGGAAAGTAGAAGTCGAAATTGATCTCCCCGATGAACCAGTGTGGATATATGCGAATGAAGAAGCACTGGCAAGAATTCTGGATAACCTGCTGAGCAACGCCGTACGGTATGGTGCGGATGGCGGTTATCTTGGTTTGGCGCTTACTGCAGATCGCGGCAATATCCGGATCGATGTGACCGACAGGGGACCCGGCATCGCCCGCAGCGACCAGATCAGAATTTTCGAGCGGATGTATACCACCGAGGATTCCAGAAACCGCAGTCTGCAGGGGAGCGGTCTTGGCCTGGCGATTGTGAAGAAGCTCACTGAACGGTTAGGCGGCCGGATCAGTCTGGACAGCTTATCCAATGAACGCACCTGCTTCTCGGTCACCTTCCCCGTCTCGGATTACAAGTCCCTGCATCAAATTAAGAAATAAGTAAGCTTTGCGACATAGAAAAGAGAGACCCTCAGCCTAGTATGAATAACAGATAGCCGATTAATCACGGGGAGTGAAGGGCATGACAGATATTATCCGGACCCGGCTGCTTACGAAGAGCTTCCAGTCAACTGAGGTCGTATCCCAAGTTAATATGACCGTCAAACGCGGTGAAATTTATGGTTTCCTGGGGCCCAATGGCGCCGGCAAATCGACCCTTATGAAGATGCTGCTTGGCCTTGTGCAGCCCACTAGCGGCGAGATTGAACTGTTCGGCGAACGAATTCAGCCCGGCTCCATCGAATTCTTGAAGCGGATTGGCCACCTCATCGAAACACCGGTCTTCTATGACAAGCTGACTGCAGAGCAGAATCTTGAGCTTCATGGCGAGTACATGGGCTATTATGACAAGCAGGCTGTCCGCGAGTCGTTACAGCTGGTGCAGCTGCTGGGCGTGGAGAACAAGCCGGTTCACCAATTCTCGCTTGGCATGAAGCAGCGTCTCGCCATTGCCCGTGCGATCTCCACCAAGCCGGAGCTGCTGCTGCTAGATGAACCGATCAACGGCCTGGACCCGGAGGGCATTCAGGATATGCGCAGCTTGTTCCGCAGGCTTCGCGATGAATGGGGAATGACGATTCTGATTTCCAGCCATCTGCTGTCAGAGATCGAGCTGGTAGCCGATACGGTTGGTGTCATTCACAGCGGACGTTTAGTCCGGGAGGTTTCTCTGGAGACAGTACGGCAGTCAACGACCGACTATGTGGAAATCATGACATCAAATATCAAGCAGGCTGCCTTCGTACTGGAGGAGAAGCTTGGTGCGAGGCGCTTCAGGCAGATTAACAGCAATACCTTGCGAGTTTATGGTACGGATCTATCGGAAGAAGCGCTCTCCAAGGGACTTATAATGAATGATGTGCCGATCCTGTCGCTCAACCGGCGTCACCATTCGCTGGAGGAATACTTCTTCGATATCGTCAAAGGGGGTGGAGGTCATGTGGCATCTGATCAGGCTGGAGCTTAAGAAGGGCCGTTTAACCGGCTATATATGGGGCTCGCTGATCGCCTACGGCGTGATAGCCAGTCTGCTGATGCTCATCTACTTCGTTGAAGGTATCGAAGGCGCCGATCCTGTATTCCAGAGCTACCCTGACATGCTCTTCCTTATTGATGTCCTGATCAGGGCAACCTTCATCATCTATGCATCGGTGCTCCTGTCCAAACTCATGATCAACGAATTCCGGGATAAGACAATCGGTCTCCTGTTCGCCTACCCCATAAACCGCAAGAAGCTTATTGCTGCTAAGCTGCTGATCGTGTTCACCTGGACGTTCCTGAATGTCATCATCGCCAACCTGCTCATTGATGCCCTGTTAATCTTGGTTAATTCCCAGACGGGTTATGTAACCGGTCCACTTACAGGTGAGCTGTTAATGGAGCACGGCATCAATGTCCTGATGCAGGCCTTCGGCGCTGCGGGCATGAGCCTGCTGCCCCTGGTGCTGGGAATGCGCAAGAAATCTGTGTCCGCCACGATTGCTTCATCCATCTTCATCGTCATGATTGTATGCTCCCACAATTTGGGCTTCTCCCTCAGCTCCATTATTGCCATACCGCTGTCCCTCGCTGCACTTGGGATATTCCTGACGTACCTGAGCTTCCGGAATATTCACCAGATGGATGTGGGATAAAGAGAAGAAGGCAGCCCTGTCATGGCTCATGACAGCGACTGCCTTCACTTTATATGTGTTCTACTAAATAGGGAGCTTCACAACTACCTGGTATGTCATTCCCGCTTTCACATCCCGGACTATGCCGTCCGCTGCATAATCCCCGTCCACATAAACCTCAGCCACTGTTACACCAGCCTGCCGCTTCATCTCGATGCTAAGCTCCGCGCCTCTGAAGTCCCGCTTGACCACAGCCTCATGCCAGTCAGAAGGCAGCTGCGGCTTCACCCGCAGCCCTTCCGGACAGCCCTGCAGCCCGAACAGCCCGTCAATCAGGCAGCGGTATACCCATGGCACCGTCCCTGTGTTAAACAGATGGCTGGAGCGCCCGGCCGTGCGCGGGAACTGCTTGTAGGCGCCCCGGTAATAGTTAGGGATGAATACCGGCAGCTGGCCCCGCTGAATCAGATCCTCCCGGTCGGGACCGGGGATCATTTTCCTAAGCAGACGATAGGCATCCTCCTTCTCGCCCGCCGTATACAGTGCATAGATGTAGAAAGCCGCGGCATGATTATATACCGCTCCGTTCTCCGCCGATCCCGGATGCTTCTGGGTCACCCTGCCGACATCCTCGCGCATGCCCGTATAAGGCGGACCAAGCTTCTCTACACCGTAAGGTGTTTCGAGCTGTTCGCGGACCGCGCGCATCAGCTTCTCCTTCTTCTCCTGATCGGCAGCACCGCTCAGCAGAGACCAGCCTTGAGGATTAATGAAGATGCGACCTTCCTCATCTGAGCTGATCCCGAACACCACATTGTCATCGGTGATGCCCCTCGCATACCATTCGCCATCCCATAGATAGGTATTGACGATGTCATTAATATCCTTAGCCGCTATCCGGAAGGTCTCGCCCACATCCCTGCGTCCGCTTCTGTCGCAAATATCTGCCCACACCTGGCAGGCATAGGCGGTGGCTATCGTCAGCCACCCGGACACGCCCCTGCCCTTGTATCCCACCATGTTCATCGGGTCGCACCAGTCGCCTTGGTTAATATAATTCAGCCCGCGTTCATCCCGGTCGCCCAGCAGCCAGTCGATGGCGAGACTGATATGCTCAAACACACTGGCCTGCCCCCCGCCATCGGCGAAAGGAACCATCTCATTCAGAATGGCGTAATCATTAGTCTCATCCAAGTATGTACTTATACAGACAGGCAGCCAGACGCAGTGATCCGTGTGGGGAACCTGGTTAATATACTTAAGCTCTGCCTCTTCATGCAAAATAATGCCGTCCGGCATGGCACCGCTGGCCTTCTGCTGGCTTAATGCTGTCAAGAATGCCTTCCTTGCCGTCTCCGGCTTGATATAGCTCATTCCCATATGATCCTGGAGGAAGTTGCGGGTCTGGGGGTCCGTGGTCAGACGGTTGGTCTGCCCGTGGTAATACATCTGGCGCGGCAGCCAGTGATTCACCATATTATCAAGCTCCGGATCAGGGGTCCGGATCTCTATGCAGCCCCTGCCTTCCCTTATGTAATCGGCGTACTTCCGCTCCGCAGCTGTGAAGCCATCCTCACCCTCTGCATTCCTGCGCTGAAAATAGTTATACCGGATCGCCGCAATCTCTTCCTCATCCTTGGCAGGTCCGAAGATGAAGCGATACGTCTGCTCCTCTCCCGGGTTAAGCGTCAGCCGGTACTGCATAACGCTGGCAGGCATTTCGTACCGGGCTTCCGATCTGGACAGCTCTGGAAGGTTAATCGCGGAAGGCGCGGTTATTCCGCCCTCTCCTTCGAAGATCTCCTGGTTGGCCTCCCAGGATACCGGCGCATGCTCCGCGAGCAGATACGTCTTGTCTTTAAACTCCTTGACCTTGTAATAATCCGGATACTTCTGGTAGGGCGTGACCGAGGAACATACGATAGCCTGTAGCTCCTCCGCATACGCACCCGACTGGTTCATCCATGACATGTAGCCAACTGTAAAATAAGGATAAATGCTAATCCGGCGCTTCCCCGGCTTAAGGTTCGTCACTTTAACCCGCCAGAGCTCCATGACGTCATCCTTCGGAAGGCTGAGGCTCATTTCAACGAGAATGCCCCTGCATGCCACCCGCCATGCGATTCTGCTCTTCCCGACGGCAAAGGTGTAGCTGTCTGCCGGCACGCGTACAGGCTCATAAGGGGCCGAGAACACTTCCCCGGTCTCCTCGTCCTTCACATAGACGAACCGGCCGGGATGGTGGGCATAATAGGGCTGCTCCGGCTGCATGAAGGTCTTGGCCTCCAGGTTCGGCGCATGTGAATATTTGGCCGGCTCCGGCTGCATGAACTGCGCCACGGCGTAGCCGCGGCAGGTGACCTGGATCATCATCCTCTCATTCCACAGGAAGCCCGAAGCCTTGGGGAGAAGAGTTGGACTTGTCAGCTCGTAATATTCTTCCTCTTCAATCGCTCTCATCATAAGCATCCCTCTCTTCACAGCATCACTAAATACAGAGTGTCAATTGGCGGTGCAATCCCATCCCGCCAGCATCCTGTTCATTATCTCAGCGCTCCCTGACCGGAACAATGACGGAGACTATAGAAGTTAGGGTTGATTTATTCGTGAATTGTACAGGGGCACCTTACGGAGAACTATCCGGCCAGCTGCCCAATTCATATTCGCTTAGCTGCTTATTTCTTCTCCAACCGATGCTCTTTAATGACAATGGCTTGAGCCAGGCCCGTTATGAGTCCAATGAAAAGAGCAGTCCCCATAAGTGAATAGCAAGCGGTAAAGATTTTCCCCGGCGCTGTTTTCGGTACAAAATCCGTCGCCCCCAATGTTGTCATGACGATCACACTGTAGAAGAACGATTCCACAACAGAGATTTTCTCTACAACACAATAAAAAACCGTGCTTCCCATTATAAACAGCAGGACAAAGAAGGTTAGTACCAGAAAGACGCTCTCGGTTACATAAGCTTCCCGGACCCTCTTGAACAAGTTATAGATGCTGTTGAAAAATGCCTTCATGACAATGCCTCCAAATGATTGCCTTAATACGAGCATTATGGGCAGCATCCCCATGCAGTAAACGCAGGTGAAAGTACGAACAGGCCGTCAGCTGCTTGGCAGCCGGCGGCCTTCATATTTCTTTCTAATCTCATGACTGACTTCTGTTCCCCTGCTTAACTCTCAATCCTGGTTGCTTTCAATGTCTGCAGGTTGAGCTTATACGTGCCCAGCCATCTTCCATCGCTTCCTGCGTGCTTGTTGTACGTAAGATAATCCTTGGTGACACCTGTAAGGTGATAGACATGCCGGCTTGGATTGCCCTGAAGCAGGACTTCCTTCTTCCTGCCGTCCGTACTTACCCGCATAATCGTACCGGTGTCGAAGGTCTCGAAGATCACGGTGTTCCCCTGGAAATACAGCTTGCCAGCCCCTTGGCTGCTCAGCAGCCTCTTGTCGCTTCCATCGGTTCTCATTGAATAGAGCTTGCCGGCTGACAAGACACTCTTGATCGGGTCCTTCAAATCGCTGTAATAAATACGGCTGTTATAGATCTGGAAAGAATCAACGAGTGCAAGGTCCTTCTCAGCTGAACCATCCTTACGGAGCATATGCAGCAGGTAGCCCTTCTCTTGGTCACCCTCTTCATTACCAGTCAGGTAATACAGATTGTCTCCATGCTTCACCAGCTCCCCCCGGAACTTCGTTCCGGGTGTATGACTCAACAGCTCCAGATCTGTTCCCGTATAACGGTAGCGGACCGGATATCCCGGCAGGTTCGGGTCCATGCCGTTAGACCACCAGGCATATACGTATTCGCCGTCAAACTGCTGATAGCCGAACTGCATCGGCATGCCGGCATGCTGTGCAAAAGTCGAGTCCTCCTGTGCGGCTGAAGAATCTGAGGCGGCTGGAACCTTCAACACCTCTGCATAGCGGTCGCCGAGCTTCATTTTCTTCAGATAGCCTTCCTGAATGAAGTACACCAAGCCCTTCTCAAACTTCAGGAATTTATAGCTGCCGTCCAACACGATTTCACTGGCACCTGTCCTGCTGTTCTCCCGCACCATATACATGCGTGTATATTTTATCTGACCAACCGTAGAGTAGGCGTCCACGTCATGCTCGAACATATATTTTGCCCGGTAGATCCAATCCCCGGATTTAAAATGGGTTGCCGTGGCCGCGATCTTCCCTCTAAGAGGGACGGCCTTCCCGTTCAGGTCATATTTGACCTTCTGCCTGGACAACTCCGGCTTAATTGTTAAAATCTCTGCAGATGTTGATCCTCCCTGCACATCGGTAACCATAATGCTTCCATTAGCAAGAACTGTCACGAGCGGGGACCCTTGCCTCTGTTTCATCCGCGGGCCGTCACTCCACTTGCCCGTCAGCGGGTTGTAAATTTCCGTGGTATGAAGTGCCCCGTTCACACCCTGGCCTCCCACGACGAGGATCCGGCCATCAGGAAGCAGCGCAGCCCCTGCATAAGCCCTTGCCTCCTTCATGAAGGCAATCACCTTCCACTGATTCTTCTGCGGCAGGAAGATCAGCGCAGCTGTGGAAGGATTAACGCTGGCCCCGGGTCCATAGCTGCCGCCCGCAAGCATATATGTTCCATCCGCCAGCGGGGCTGCAGCGGAAAATCTCAGTACATACGGGAGCCCCGAAATTGTCTGCAGATGCTGCGTCTTGCTGTTATAATACTGACCGTGAGAGAACCCGTCATGCAGTCCCCCGCCATAGCTGAGCACATTGCCCGCCTGATCCATGACAAGCTCATTGCCTGCATAGGCTATCTTGTCCATCTCCGACCAGCTGTTGCTCTTAGCATCATACAAGTAGCTCCGGGCATGTCTTACGCCATACTGTGTATAAGAAGCCGTCACGAGAATCTTCCCGTCCGTTAGTGTGACCGCCTTCATATGCGGCAGCTCCGGAATCACATGGGGCAGGCTCGCCGCCGGTTCGAAGGATTGACTGGCCGGGTCATATATTTCATTGCTGCTGTAGCCATGGACTGCCGGACTCTTGCCCCCAATAACCAGAATTTTGCCGTCAGGAAGCAGTGCCAATGCCTGTCCTTCGGATACGCGGCTTCCCTTCAGACGAGTCCATGTATTCGCCGCACGATCATAGGAATACAAAGAACCATCCTGAATGAGAGCGGCCGCCTTGCTCTTGCCATAGGCAAGTGTACTGCCAATGTATGTACCCTCGGGGAGCCCCTTAATTAAGCTGAACGATCCAATGGATTGGGATGTCTGTACAGAGGCTGCTGCTGCCGGGACTGGGCTTTCAATCAGAGCTGATAAAACGAAAGCTGCCGCCGAGATAATCAAGGCGCTTCTCTTGAGCCTATTATTCACTTCATACTCCTCCTGTTGTGTAATTCTAGCTGTAGCATCATATAGTAGTTTAGCACTACTCATTACCATCTGTAAACAAAATGTAAGACTAAAGGCCTGTGAAAACACTCACCTTTCAGCTGATTGTTCCTTGAACATCGTCGGGCTGCAGCCTGCATGCTCCTTGAAGACCCTAGAGAAATAATGCTGGTCGCCAAATGCCAGCAGGTCTGATATATCCTTGACCTTAAGCTTGGGCTTCTGCTTCATCAGCCGGCAGGCTTCTTTGATCTTTAAGCCCATGTAGTAGTGCACGAACGTCGTCTTGGCATGCCGCTTCATGATCCGGCTGATATAGGATGGACTGACATGGAACTTCTGTGCAAGATCATTAATGGATAAATGGGCATACATATTCATTCTTACGTATTCGTCAATCTGGTCGTACAGCTCTTGGCTGCTCTTCCGGCTGTGCGTCTGCAGCATATCCATGCAGTCCTTCGCCCAGGTGAGCAAATCCGTGCAGAACGCCGCATAGCTGCCATTTAATGAATACAGCTGTGATTGCTTGGCCAGCTGGATTCCGTCCCAGCCGCCAGGATCGGCTCCGCATACGCGGAACAGATCAGCCAGACGTGACAGAAATCCTTCCAGCCTTGCGATACGGACATCCACTCCATACCACTTCCTCAGCTGCTCGGAGAGCTTTAACAGAAAGGCCTCCTTCTGCCGCTGCTTAACCATTTCCGCGAACGAAGGCATCAGCTGGTCCAAGCTTTCGGCTTCTGTCCGTGTAT
The DNA here is from genome assembly GCF_003233845.1 of Paenibacillus sambharensis. Taxonomy (GTDB): domain Bacteria; phylum Bacillota; class Bacilli; order Paenibacillales; family Paenibacillaceae; genus Paenibacillus_I; species Paenibacillus_I sambharensis. The sequence goes on along the minus strand of NZ_QKRB01000010.1, from coordinate 22,964 downwards.
GATCTGGCACAGGAAGTGCCGCATCTAACCGAATAGGCGATGCAGCCGTCAGCTGCTCATCCAGCCGTCTGACCAGGCTGCGGTATGCTTCCGGCAAATCACCATGCTCCACCGGCTTGTACTGGCTGATCATGGAGGCCGGTATGCCCTGAGCGGTGAGTTCCCTTCCGATAGCATCCAGCCACTCATAGGCTGACGGATATTTGTCCTTCAGTCCTTCATCAGCCAGTACAAGCACCTGCCCTGACAGGCTCGTCGGGATAGCCCAGCAGCAGTGGGGCTCGCAGACCTTCGCTATTATAGGCCGCAGCTGCTCCCCGTCCCACTTCTCTCCTGTTGTAAACGGCTGCTTGCGCACCAGCAGCATCAGCTTGGGGCCGGCATAGAATTCGGTGCCCAGCTGAATTTTCTCCCGATACTCGGGGCTAGTGATCTCCTCCAGTCTTATCCGGTCATAGGCCTGCTGCTGTTCAAGCCCGTCGACAACCCGCTCCATAACCTCCATGAGCTGGCCCTTCTCAACCGGCTTTAACAGATAGTCGAACACCTGCAGGCTGAGGGCTCTGCGTGTATACTCGAAGTCATTATAGCCGCTGATCAGCACCACCTTGAGCTCCGGCTGCAGCTGCCTGGCTTCCGCGATCAAGTCCAGCCCGCCAAGCTTCGGCATTCGAATATCGGTGAGAAGAATATCGACTGGATGCTGCCGGATATAACCAAGCGCTTCTTCACCGTTGGCAGCTGTTGCAGCCACCATGACCGGAAGTTCCATAACGTTCAGCAGCGACTGCAGATTGCGCAGGATTGGCTTGCTGTCCTCGGCAATCAGGATTCGAAACATGGGCCATCCCCCCCTTTAGTAGAAGTCCTTGGTGAGTGAAGCAATAATCTGTACTGTGGCGCCGCGATCCTGATTGTTATACATATTAAAGAACAGACGGTTCCTGTACATCAGCTTAAGCCGGTGCACCGTATTCACAATGCCCATATTCCCAATCCCCGGGCGGTCGTCCGGCTTCTCCCCGGCAGGGAAATCTGAGTCAAAACCCTGCACCTTTGCCATGATCTCCTTCATCTTCTCTTGGTCAAAGCCCAGCCCGTTATCGAAGATTTCAATAGCCCAAATTCCGTTATACAGCCGCACCCGGATACGGATATGCCACGGGGGATCAACATCTGAGAAAGCGTGTTCAATACAATTTTCAACGAATGGCTGAATGACCAGCCTTGGGAGCATAATGAGCCCCGCTGACTCATCCGTATCCATCTCCCATTCCAGGTCCTCTTCATAATGGCGGGATACGAGGGACAGATAATGGCTGGTATGCTGCAGTTCCTCCGTGAGCGTGACATGCTCATAAGGCGAGGACACAATATACCGCAGGCTGTCTGAGAGATGCTTGCACATGTCTGTTACCGCATCGTTCTTCCCCTCCTGGGCAGCGATGCTGATCAGATAGAGAACATTATGGATAAAATGGGGCGAGATCTGGGCCTGCAGTGCCGAGTTCCTGGCTTTAACCTCCTCATGAAGCGCCAGCTTCTCCCGGTCCATGGACTGCTGCAGCCGCTCCATCAGCTCCTGAAACGCTTCACTGAGCATAACCAGCTCGTTATTAGGCGAGCGGCTGTCCACCTTAACCTTCATATTGCTGTAATTGATCCGGAGAATTTGGCTCCTGAGCTTGCGTACAGGAAGCAGCAGATTCTTCGTCGAGAAGTAGATATAGATAAAGGAAAATATCATAAGTGACGTTAGGAGCAGAATGGACATGTACTTAACGGAGTTAACCGGGCCCAGTACCGACTGCTTTGGCTTTACGACATAGGTCGTCCATGTCGTGCCCGGTGATTTGTAGTAAGCAATAATGTTGTCCGTCCCGTCTGTGTACATGCCGCTTCCCTCAGCCGGCCGCATTAGACCGTGGCTCAGCCGCGCAGCCAGATCAGGCTGGGAGGCCGCTATTATCCTGGCTTCCTGGTCCAGCACCAAAACTTCTCCATCCGCAACCCCTGCTGCAGGCTGCTGCAGGTAGCTTTGGTCCAGCTGAACCGCCAGGTAGCCGAACACATCTCCATTCTGGTTAATAATCGCGCGAATGAAGGAGACAACACCAGATGGCTGGCGGACCAGCGTGTAGCCGCTCTGATTCCACTCACCCGGCCGTTCCTTATCACGGAGGACAGGTGCCAGGGTAGAAGGGCTGTCTTCATAGCCGATGAAGGAAGCCATCAGAGTGCCGGACAGGTCAAAGATCGTCATGTCCCGAATGTTCAGACTAGGGCCGGCTGCCTGGAACATGATATCCTTCAGCTTGCGGTTCAAGGCCAGCCCTTCCACCGTATGCAGGGGCTGATGTCCCGCAGACAGCAGCTTGAAGATCTCTCTGCCAGCCAATATCCGCTGTGAGAGCTGATTCTGGCTTTCGATGTAGCTGTCCAACCGGTCACTGACCTGAACAGCAGTCGCCAGCATGTCCTGCTCAGTCCTCTCCTTCAGCGGCGGAAGCACAAGCCAGTTCACATAGACAATGAAGCAGCCAAGCACGATCAGCAGCAGCAGAACAGAGGTTACCAGGAACTTGGTTTGAAGACTGGCTTGATAACGGATGCGGCTGAATATCCTGTACATGATGCTGTCAGGCCTCCTCCCGGCAGATGGTCTATCTACCTTATCACTAGCCTCTGAAGCGGACAAGCCTGCTTACTGGTTCAGAATATTACACATCAACTGTCAATGACAATCATGTACTTAGCGGGTGATCAGCCTCTATAATCAGCATTGTAAGCGCATCCATCATAATTATCCACACCAAATGGGGGGACTTTGCATGAACAACCTGAAGAACAGAATCGCAGCATGTCTAGCAGCCATTACGCTGTCCGTGTCGCTGGCAGCATGCAGTTCAGGAAATTCCGGCGGCAGTGCTGACAACAGCAGTAACAGCGGTGCCAGCACGATTGAATTGGCCATATCGAAGAGTTCTCAGGACTCGGCTTTTGTTGACCAGGAGCTGCTGGATGAATTTGAGAAGCAGACGAACATCCGCGTTAACCTGCAGCTGCTTCCCGCAGAGCAGACCACTACTGTGCTGCAAACCAAGCTTGCGGTGGGTGAGACACCGGACATTGTACAGTACAATCTTGCCAGTGCAACCACGGACCTTAACCTGGAGCGGAATTTTGAAATTCTCGATAACGAGGCCTGGGTAAGCCGTCTGCAGAATAAAGAGGTTCTGTCGGCATACGGCCATGTATACAGCTTCCATGTGAGCCAGGATACCGGCATGCAGGGCGTTGTCTACAACAAGGATATGTTCGAGGAGCTAGGCCTCTCTGTTCCAACGAACTTCGAGGAATTCCTGGCGGTATGTGAACAAATCAAGGCAGCCGGCATTACACCGGTGTTCATGCCGTTTAAGGATGCGTGGGCCGCTAACGTATGGCCGGCAGCCGCTTTTGCCGATTATGCCGCCAAGAACGATCCGACACTCATCGAAGATCTGAATGCCAACAGACGCAACTGGGCGGAGATTCCTGCATTTGCAGACATTCTCAAGCAGCAGTATGAGGTATATGAGAAGGGCTACACGAACGCTGACATCTTAAGTGACAGCTACGACATGGCGGTGGGCAAGTTTCTCAATAAGGAGGTTGCCATGATGTTCATGGGTGACTGGCTCATTGAGAATGTTGCGGAGAAGGACCCGAGCATTCACCTGGGGCTGTTCCCGATTCCTTATGCCGAGGGAGCCAGCCTGGGAGCGAGTCCGCTGGGCGGCCAGCTGTTCATCCCCAAGAAAGCCAAGCATATGGCTGAAGCCAAGAAGTTCCTGGACTTTCTCGCGAGTAAGGAAATGGCCCAGGAAATGGTGAACGAGCAGAGCTATGTCTCGAACTTCAGTGACGTCACAACACCGGAGCTTCCCGAATATAAGCAGGAGATCGTGGAGAAGTACATTACACCGCAGAACACCGTGCTGACGACCGATGCCCATATGCTGGTGGACCGGAGCGAGCTGTACCGGTACCTGCAGGACCAGTTTGCGGGCGGCAAGACAGCCGAGGAAGTGCTGCAGGCCTGGGATGAGAAGTTTGACCAGCTGATGAAGGACAAAGGCATTGCCGGCTTCTAATCCATGGAGCGGCAGGCGGAATAGAGCGCTTATACAGCATAGGCCAGCTTTATTCTGCCTCATCCCGTTATGGAGCGTGATACCATGAAGATATCCAAGCGCTTGTACCCTTATTACATGATCTGGCCGGCATTCCTGGTCTACTCGGTCTTCTTCGTTGTCCCCGCCATTATAGGCCTGTACTATTCCTTTACCGACTGGCGTCTGGACCGGGAAGTGATCCGCTTCATCGGCTGGGACAATTTCCGTACCATCTTCACGGACGAGACACTGATTCTGGCTTTGAAAAATACAATCATCTTTGCCATTGTAACGGTCATCGGCAAGAATCTGCTGGGCATTGCTCTCGCCATAGGCCTGAACATGAAGCTGAAGACAAGGAACCTGCTCCGGGCTGTCTTCTATTCGCCCTCTATTCTCAGTATCCTGGTCATCAGCATTGTGTTCACGCCTATGCTGCGCACAGAAGGTATGATCAACCGGATGTTAAGCGCCATTGGACTGGACCCGTTAACGCAGGCCTGGCTGACCGATCCTTCCATTGTTATCTGGACTATAGCCGCCGTATCGATCTGGCAGCATGTCGGCTTCCAGATGGCCATCTATCTGGCAGGACTGCAGTCGATCTCGAAGGATTACTACGAGGCGGCCACCATTGACGGTGCTGGCCCCTGGAGAAGCTTTATCAACATTACCCTCCCCCTTCTGCTGCCTGCCATCAATATCAACCTGATGCTGACGCTTATTGGGGGCCTTAAGGTGTTCTCTGAGGTCTTCGTGCTTACCGGCGGAGGGCCCGGCAATGCTTCGCAGGTCGTCGGCACGATCATCCTCCGGGCATTCGGCGAAGGAAGCTGGGGACTTGGGACAGCGATTAACACGCTGCTGTTTGCAGGTGTGACGCTGATATCGATCCCGCTGCTAATCTTCATGCGGCGCAGGGAGGTGACGGAATAATGGGCTTCTCCCGGAAGCTGGCGCTTCGCAACTACCTCGTTGAAGGCCTGCTGATTCTGGCCTCGCTGATTATTATTGTGCCGCTGCTGATGATGGTGTTCGGCTCCTTCATGACGAGCACCGAGGTACTGCGGTTTACACTGGATCTGCCGGATAAGTGGATGTTCTCCAACTATGTGCGGGTTTTCGAGGAAGGCGGGCTTGGACGTGCGTTTCTGAACGGTCTGCTGATTACAGGCGTCTCTTCGGTTCTCAACATTATTCTCTCGTCATCGGCTTCCTTCATTCTGGTCAGACGGGAGACGAAGCTGACGAACATGCTATATCTGTATTTCTTCATGGGGCTGATTGCCCCAATGTCCACTATTACAACCATTCGGGTTGTGCAGTGGATGGGCTTCTACGGCAGCATTACCAGCGTCATCTTCATCTATGCCGCCCTGAATACAGCCTTCAGCGTCTTCCTGTACAGCGGATTTATCAAGTCGATTCCGAAGGCGCTCGATGAAGTGGCCTTTATCGAAGGGGCCTCCATGTTCGACGTGTTCTTCCGGATTGTGACGCCGCTTATTCTGCCCGTTAATGCAACGGTAGCTATAATGGTGTTCATGGCAGTATGGAACGATATTACGATCCCGCTCTACTTCCTGACAGACAGCTCGGATTGGACGATGCCGCTTTCCGTCTATAATTTCTACGGAAAGTACAGCCGGGACTGGAACCTGATCTTTGCCAACCTGGTCCTGACCTCTCTGCCCGTGCTGATCCTGTATATCTTCGCCCAGAAGTATATTGTCAGCGGACTCACCGCCGGGGCTGTTAAGGGATAGGCCGGATGTATGAACCAGAAGCCTTTACCATTAAAGGACTTATTCTTATAATGATCTATAAGTATTCGTTTCTTTAGGGTGAGAAGGTGATGAACAGTATGAAAAAAGAGGAAGTTGAAAAGCTTGTCTGGCAGCTTCGGCCGATTATTTTTTTCATCGCAATCATTGTAATTACGAAGCTTGGCACACTGCTTATTAATGGAACTGTGGGATTGGTTGAGACAGCCCACCAGCTGGGTTACCAATTCGGCTCGCTTCTGGAGCGGTATTTTCACTCCAGATAAGGGAATAGAAGGCCGCCTCCTGCACACAAGGGGGCGGCCTTCTATATAGCTAATACTAAACTTGACCTATGGGGCAGCACTTGCACCGTTTAACGTAATGGTATATTTATTGGAAGAACCAACTGGCGCAGCATTGAAGTAGGCGTTGTTACTGATCGCGCCTGGGAACTTTACGCCGTACGTAATTCCGCCCCCTCCGTCTTTCACACCGATAATCTCCACGACAGATGGTACCGGAACACTAATGGCAAACGGGTTGTTTAACAGCGTCAGGTTCTCAGCTATGATGACTCCGTCCGCCTTAACGGTTACCACATCTCCATCTTCCGCAGCAAAATCCCAGATCAGCATGCGGCCAGCACCCGATTCATCATTCATGGCTATGGTATAGTCACGCGGTGTTAAGCCCGTCCCTTCATCGGTTGAAGCTAATACAGCACCTGCCGATATGCCTTTACCAATGCCGCTGCGTATATCGTTTACACTTACCGTAGACTTGTTCTCGAAGAAGAAAAAACCTGCCAGAAGGATAAGTGCCGTTATTCCGATCCAGTACCGCTGCTTGTTTGTCCCTTTGCCTAATGCCCGCTGTTCCCGCTCATCTGCCTGAGCCGGATCGCCCTGCCGGTCGCTTCGGCCAGTATACCCTCCGTTTACCCCTCTTTGTTCGCTAACTCTCTGTTCCCCGTGTTCTCCACCTTGTTGTTCATTACCGGCCATCTGCATGGACTCCTTCTCATAAGCTTAATGATGATCTGCATGATTGTTAACGGGGTGCTTCCAGTACAAGAGTGACATAAGCAGCCGGATCGCGATGAACAGAGCCGCTGCAATTCCAATTGCCCAGCTCTTGGAATAGGCGCCATGGTCAGCCCAATCATTCAGCACTAAACCGCCTGCAGTAAGAGCTGCACTTGTATAGATAGCCATCTGCATCAAGGGAAGCAGTATGGTCACCTTCCGGTATGGACGTCCCAGAAACTCGCTCTTCATAGCCAGATAGACCCATAATGCCAGCAGGGATAATACAACAAAAGAAAAAGATGCTGACGGGACTTCGTACTTGATCACCTGCTTAATGCCGTCATACAGCATGAAAGGTGTGAAGAGCGTTACGATGATCAGAATAAGCATAATAGGATGATAAACGATCGCAACAAGCCACTTCATGTAAATTCTCTCCCTTGTTCTACCCTTCAATATCCTCCAGTGTGAGCATGGACAGTTCTTCGGCCGCCGCATCTGCCTTCTGGCTTAACCGCAACGCGTGCTTGCGTATTGCTTTCTCTACCAGATTGCGCACAAGTCTGCCGTTGCCAGCCGTACGGTCACCCTGATAAGTCTTACATACCGCATAGAGCTTAGCCTTTGCCCTGCTATCCAGCTCATACCCTTGTGAATTCAGCATAAGACTCGCGATGTGCAGCATTTCCTCCGTTGAATAATCCGCGAAGAGAATGATATTCGGGAATCTCGACCTTAACCCTGCATTACGATCCAAGAAACGTTCCATATCCTCATCGTAACCCGCCAAAATAACGATCAGCCTATCGCGGTAATCGTCCATGGCTTTGACGAGCGTATCAATGGCTTCCTGCCCAAACTGGTCACCCTCTGCCAGGGCATAAGCTTCATCCACGAATAACACGCCGCCGAGCGCACGTTCAATAACCTCCCGGGTCTTTAGTGCTGTCTGGCCTACATAGCCGGCAACCAGCCCGGAGCGGTCTGTCTCAACCAGTATATCCGTCTTAATGACCCCCAGCTCCTTGAAACGCCGGGCCAAAATGCGGGCAATCATCGTTTTACCTGTACCCGGATTGCCTTTAAACACCATGTGAAGCGTTTGGGCAGAGGCTTTGGGCAAGCCCAGCTGCTCCCGGCGTTTGGCAACTTCAATCTGTGCGGACAGACTCCGCACGAACTCCTTAACGGAGGCCAGTCCGACTACATTATCCAATTCTCCCAGAGCACTGCTTCCGTCTGCCCCCGCTGCCAGCTCATCCGCCAATCCAAAATCATCCGCGGTCAGTTCAGTCAACTGCTCTGCCGTCAGCTCGGATTGCCCAGCCAGCCGCTCAGCCTGCTTCCGGATAGCTTCCTCGAGTGTGTTGCGAACCATCCGGCCATTTCCCCCGTCTTTCTTGCCGGGAATTTGCCGTTCGCGAAAATGTGCGGTCAGCAGCGAAGCAGCTTCTGCAGCCAGTGAAAAACCGCGGCCTTTAGCCATTATGGTGGCTATCAGCTGCATTTCTTCAGGTGAGTAATCGGGGAATTCAATCTGCAGCGGAAAACGGGATGCCATACCTGCGTTAACCTGTACAAATTTTCGCATATCCTCTGTGTAACCAGCCAGTATGACAACCAGATTACCCTTATGAAGCTCGATCAGGCGGACTAGCGTATCTATGGCTTCTCTTCCAAAGCCACCGCCCTGCACTCCATCCTGCGCAAGTGCATAGGCTTCATCAATGAATAGAACACCGCCAAGCGCTGATTCAACGACAACCTTCGTCTTGGCTGCTGTCTGCCCGACATACTCGGCAACGAGATCAGACCGGTCGACCTCGACTAAATGTCCTTGCTTCAGGTAGCCCATAGATTTCAGCATGCTCGCCAGCAAACGGGCCATCGTAGTCTTCCCTGTACCCGGATTACCCGAGAAGATCATGTTGAGCGACTGCCCCGTATCCACTTGAATTCCGGCTTCCTTCCGCCTGCGGTCGACAATGAGCTGCTTCTCCAGTGTACGGACAAAAGTCTTGACCTGGTCGAGCCCGACTATGCCGGCCAGCTCTTTCTCAATATTGAAGGCTTCCCTTTCGCCAATCCCGAAATCCGCTCCTGTCAGCAGCTGCAGATCAGAATGCTCTCCAGCCCGAAGACCAGCAATACGCGTCGACTGCTTGCGGACAGCCTCCTCAAAAAGATTGCGGACAAGCCGCCCATTACCGCTGTCATTTCGTCCCGGTATCTGTTTCTGCTCGAATAGCTCTAGCAGGCCTTTATGTGAATTGTCTTCAATCCGGAAGCCGTTAGCGCCCGCCATGTTAAGCATGATCTGCAGCATATCGTCCGGCTTGTAATCCGGGAATTCAACAATGAACGGGAATCTGGATCTTAGACCTGGATTGGAACGCAGGAATACCTCCATCTCTTGCGTATATCCAGCCAATACAACCACCAGGTTATCCCGGTGATCCTCCATTGCCTTAACAATGGTATCAATGGCTTCTAGACCAAAGGTATCGTGGTCATGGCGCGCAAGGGTATATGCCTCATCAATAAACAGCACGCCTCCAAGCGCTTCCGTAACCTTTGCCATGGTCTTGGGAGCCGTGGAACCAACGTATTGCCCAACCAGGTCCTGCCTGGCCACCTCGACAAGCTGTCCCTGTGACAGCAACCCGAGCGACTTGAGGATACGGGCAACCAGCCGGGCCATGGTTGTTTTGCCTGTACCCGGATTACCGGTAAAGACCATATGAAGGGCCATAACCATCGAATTTAGGCCTTCTCTGGAACGAAGCTTATTTACCCGAACCGTCTCCATTAGTTCATGAACGAACGATTTCACAGGTTCTAGTCCTATTAATGCATCCAGCTCATGCATGATATCTTCCAAGGTTTCCTCGCGGATAAAGGTTTGTGCCTTGACCGGAACCCGGATAGACTCTGCTGCGACATAGAAAGTCTCATCGGAGTACTCGATCCGGACATTATCGCCGTACCGGAGTTCATTTTTGGCTCGCAGACCGGACAGGACAATAACCAATTCCTCCTCAATCCAGTTCTGCACAGCTTCCGCATAGCGATTTTCCTTTATTGCAATACCAGCCAGCGCAGCATACACCTCCGGTTGAACCGATATTGCTGTTTGGGTGCTGGCAGACCACTCCTCGACGGCTTGTCCAACCAGCATTCGGGTGATTTGCCTCATGGCTGCTTCATCTATGGATGAAGAAATAGCTGCTGCCTGAATGCACTGCAGAACAGGGGCTGAAATTTCACCTGTCAGTTCAGAAGGAATCGTATCACTTGGTGAACCGTCATTTACCCGTCCATCCAGGTAGAAGAGAAGAAAATAATCAGCAGCGTTGATTCTTACTCCTTCTTTGGTACGAACACTGCCATCAGCCGCAAGCTTAGCCACTAGACTGAGGACAGCCGGATTCGCTTCTTTAAATCCCCGGAACATCACGGTTCCCTCAGGTTCCTGAAAGGCCGCTGCCATATCTTGTATGAAATTCCCTGATATCTCGTCCGCTTCATAACGGCTGAGGTCGATGTCGCGTAAATGCGGCGTAGATGAAAGCTTGCTTGCATGCAAATCGTTGACCAGCCACTCCACGGCTGTCTTCTTGCCTGTTCCAGCATTGCCGGCCACTAGTATGACATTCCTGGCTTTATTCTTGCGTCCCTGAAGATAACCCTGCTTATAGGCAGCTAACAGATTCCGTACGAACGGCCCTTGGCCCAGGACATGACGGTTAACAACCCTCTCTGCCTGCTCGAATATCCGATCCAGCTCTGCCGCGCCTAGAGCATTGCGTGCTGCTTCCTCATCCCGCCTCTGCGGCTGATTATGCGGATGCTGTACGTATCCACCGGGCAGTGAAGTCTGCAAACCGGCTGGGTGGGTCTGAACCCCTCCCGTATGCTGCCGGCCCGCTGTCTGGGCCTGTCCAGCCGGATTTCCGGAAACAGGGCGTCTGTTAATAAATCCCCGGCTTCGTACAAGTTGAATGAGTTGGATTTCAGGTAATAGGAAGGTGAGTGTCTTCTTTATTGTTGTCCGGATCTTCATGCTCCCGCAATTCCCCCCGCGCAGATCAAAACCATCGTAGTGTTTTCTATATTATACCATCTAATTCGACATGATAGTTTATAAAAATATATAAACCGACTCTCAATAGGTCTTTTATTTCGACAAAATCGGGCGAGTGTCATCCTGTCTGGATTTACGTCCGCAGCTTGGGAAATGTCCGTTGTGCTTGTGCTGCCTCCACTGTTATATCGGATTTTTAAACGGAATTTACCGACTATTTCACTATTTGGACACAATTGTATGCGCTATCATATAGCTAAGGAGCTGTTACGGGTTACGAAATACGTACATTGACGGGCGAAGACGTCAAGACCTCACCGCCCATCCATTGGCTCCGAAGGACAGTCGCATTTGAGCCCCAACATGCTGAAAGGAGGAGGTTGCAGACCGCTGAAATCTGCTGCTAAGGTTCATTGCTTTGAAATGCTGGACTTTACAGTGGAACTAGAGCTGCCTAATTGTAAACCTAGGGAGGATGAATAATGGAGAAGACTTGGATGAACAAGAAGAAGAAGACATTCCGGACGGCTGCTTCCGTCCTGTGCCTGACACTCGCTGTTCCTTTCGTAATGGTGGGTTCGGCAGCGGCCGGAACACCGTTCAGCGACGATTTTAACGATGGCAATGCGTCCGGATGGACGGCAACAACAGGAAGCTGGTCCGTCGTACAGGACGGCGGCTCCTATGTGTATTATGAGTCAAGCACAAGTGAAGGCCGCACGCAGGCAGGCGACCAGTCATGGACCGACTACAGCGTGCAGGCAAGAGTCAAGGTAGAGGACTTCAACGGGACGAATCGTGCCTATGTCGCTGGGCGCTATAAGGACGGCAACAACTACTATGCGGCTTCGCTCTACAACAGCAGCGGCGGCAAGCTGGAGATCCGGCGGAAGGCCGGCGGCTCCTCTTCCACACTCGTCTCCAAGGCATACCCGCTGTCGGCTGGCGTCTGGTATACCGTTAAGCTGGAGATGAGCGGCTCGACAATCAAGCTGTATGTCAACGATGTGCTGGAGCTTACGGCAACCGATTCCACGTTGACCTCGGGCGGAGTGGGTCTTGTCTCTTACAAGACCAAGACCAAGTTCGATGATGTGGTCGTAACGGACAGCGGCTCAACGCCAACCGATCCGGGTCCAGGACCTGATCCTGGCACAGACCCGGATCCCGGAACAGACCCGGATCCAGAGCCGGATCCGACTCCTGCTGACGGCGACCTCTTCGTAGCGCCGAATGGATCGGCGGGCAGCTCCGGTACACAGAGCAGCCCGACAACACTTGAGTCGGCTCTCTCCCGGATTGCACCAGGCAAAACAATCTATATGCTTGGAGGCACCTACCGCTTCTCCTCTACCATTACGATTGAGCGCGGCAACAATGGCAGCGCATCTGCCCGCAAAGCGATCGCCGCTCACGGCAGTGAGAAGCCCGTGCTGGATTTCTCCGCCCAATCCTTCGGATCGGCTAACCGCGGGCTGCAGATGTTCGGTCACTACTGGACCGTTAAGGGCATAGAAGTGACCGGTGCGGGTGACAACGGCATCTTCATCGGCGGCAACCACAACCGGATTGAGAACGTTGAAGCCCATCATAACCGAGATACTGGCATTCAGATGGGACGTTACGCCTCTACGGCCGCCCAAAGCGAATGGCCGCAGTACAACGAGGTTATTAACTCGTACTCCCATGATAACTTCGACCCTGATAACGGCGAGGACGCCGACGGCTTCGCGGCGAAGCTTACGGTCGGACCGGGCAATGTGTTTGACGGCTGTATTGCCGCTTACAATGTGGATGACGGCTGGGACCTGTACTCGAAGTCCGAGACAGGCGCCATTGGTGCGGTAACGATCCGCAACAGCATCGCTCATCATAACGGCCAGACCTCGGATGGCACGTCGACAACCGACAGTGACGGCAACGGCTTCAAGCTGGGCGGGGAGAAGATCGCGGTCGACCACATCGTAGAGAACAGCATCGCCTTCCAGAACAAGAAGCATGGCTTCACCTACAACAGCAATCCGGGAACAATCCGGATGAAGAACAACACCTCCTGGGACAATGGCCAGAGCAACTTCGCCTTTGATATCGGCACCCATCAGTTCATCAACAACCTGTCGCTTGGCGGCGGCTCAAGTGACAAGACGAGCGGCACTGATGTAGACGGCAGCAATGTCTGGTGGAAGAATAACAAGAGCGTGAATGCCAAGGGTCTTCTGGCAAGCAGCGAGGACTTCGTCAGCCTGACGCCAACTGTGAACCGCAATAGTGACGGCTCCCCTAGCCTGGGCAGCTTCCTGAGCCTGACCGGCGGAAGCGACCTGAAGGGTGCAGGTACACCTTCCGGCACGAATATCGGAGCACGTTAAGGGACGGACTTAAGACACAGTAAGAACACAACAAAGCCGGGATTCCGCCACTTAAGGCGGCTTCCCGGCTTCCCATATGCGTCTGCCTATTGATCTATCTGCCCTCCAGGTCCACGGTGATTATAACCTTGAACAAATCGCCATCCACGTCAATGTCCATCTGGGCGTCATGCAAATCCATAATCGATTTGGCAATGGCAAGCCCGAGACCCGAGCCTTCCGTATGCCGGGATGCATCGCCGCGCTTGAACCGCTCGAACAACTCGTCGATATTCTCACTCAGCTCATACTTCGCCACGTTCTTGAAGGTGATAACCGCTTGGCCGCCCTCAATCTTCATCGAAATATACACCCGCGTGTTTTCCAGCGAATACTTCAGACAGTTGCCAATCAGATTGTCGAAGACACGCCACAGCTTCTGGCCATCCACAATTGCCACGACTGGTGTATCCGGGACTGAGGTCCGGAACTGCAGTGCCGAAGCATTGATGGCTTCTTCATGCTCCGCCAGCGCCTGCTCCAGCAGCTGCACGAGATCTACCCTTTCCCTGGCAAGCTCAATATGCCCGCTGGCCATCTTGGTAGCCTCGAACAGGTCATCAATCAGCACCTTCAGGCGCTGCGATTTCCGGTCCAGGATCTCCACGAATGCGGACCGGTCCTCCTCGGACAGGTCGCCTTTTTTGAGCAGCTTCGTATACGTAATGATTGAGGTAAGCGGTGTCCGCAGGTCATGGCTGACATTCGTAATAAGCTCCGTCTTCAGCCGCTCGCTCTTGGCCTGTTCCTTCTGCGATGACCGGATCCCGCCCTTCATTATGTTGATATTCCCGGCCAGCCTCGCCAGCGCCGATCTCCCCTTGACCGGCAGGTCCTGCTGGTAATCGCCAGCAGCCATAAGAGACGACTGATGGACAATCTGATTAAAGTAACCGATTCGCCGGACCATCGCCACTAGAATGGGGAGACCAAGGAAAAGGAGCATCAGCGTGTAGATAATGAAGACTTCTGGCTCCGGCTCTATCATCAGAACGGCAAAGCCCAGCCCCATGATAAAGACGAACGCCATCATCATGATCCACTGCAGCGCAATTGATCTGACCAGGAAGACATCCTTAAGCTTCTGGTACACCTTATGGACAAATGCCCTGCGCCAAGCACTGCCCACCTCCGGCCAGCTGCTGAATTCCCGCTTCAGCCAGATCCCCTGTATCAGGACGAGCGATACGAAGATGGTGCACACCACCAGATGAGTAAGCGAATCGGTTATGATGCCATAGGCATCCTGCCTATAGAAATTACTGTCTGCCGATAACAGCAGCGTGCCTGTCAGCAGGCCCAGAAGAATGAGCACAACCGCTCTAATATCAAGCGGAATTTGCCGGTAGTAGGGCTCCAGCTTCTCTAAGCCAGCCACCTCAACATACGAGTGCTTCCTTCTCCGGTATACAATGATGCTGTACACAAAAGCTGCAGCCCCCATGATGGTATAGATATAGAAGGCAAGGCGTTTGAATCCATAGTCATAATAGTTTACAAGTACGTAACTGTTTTCCGGTGCCGTATTGGATATTCCGATTTCACCGGTGAACACGCTGCCTCTCCTCGAAGCATCAATAAGCTCGGCCAGTTCGCTGGAAATACCGTACCAGAATGGCCGGCCCTCAATACGCAGCGGTTGATACCGCTGGACAAACAGCATATGCTTCGGTTCTATGCCCTTATCCGCCCGCTCTTCAACCTTTGTATTGGTAAAGACTTTGCCAGTTTCCGCCTCTGTGAAGTAATAAGTAAAGGCCGCTAAATCTTGAACAGACTCGGACTTCAAGCTTTCAAACTCCTTGTACTGCTGGTCGATTCGCTGCTCCTTCTCCTTGACGATCTTCGCCTTCACATGGTCATCACTCTGAAAGTTCTCGGTAATATCCTGTATCTTCCGGTCACGCTCCGCCTTATAAAAGGCCGCGACCTCATCTTCACCCGATGCCCGGGCTTCCTCTATCTGACCCGCATACTGCTGCTTAATACTCGCAACCTGCTCGGACAAATCCCCATAGCGGTAACGATGCTCCTCAATCTCCTCGGGAGAGACCGTAATCTGCTGCTTCAATTCCTCCTTGGAGAGTGTGTTCAGCTCATACAGGCTCAGATAGTCAATGAACCGGTCCAGCTCCATCCTGAACTCAGACGTATTGAAATAATTGTTGCGGATATACATGCTTCCGTCCGAGAACAGGGTCAGAATTCCGCTCATTCCATAGGTAAACAGCAGCAGCCAGGCCGCGAGGAGCGCTTTATTTTTCCATCTTGTATCCAATTCCCCATACCACCTTCAAAAATCTCGGATTCTTCGGGTCAATCTCAATCTTCTCCCTAATCTTGCGGATATGGACGGCTACCGTATTCTCGGCATTAAAGCCCGGCTCCTTCCACACCCTTTCATAGATCTCGCTGATGGAGAACACCCTTCCTGCATGAAGCATGAGCAGCTCTACAATCTTGTATTCGATCGGCGTGAGCTTCACGACCTCGCCATGAACCGCTACCTCCTTGGCCGTCTGGTCCAATGTCAGCCCGTTCAGGTTCACCAGCTTCTGCGCGCCATCGTAATGGCCCAGTGTCACATACCTTCTAAGCTGAGATTTCACCCGGGCAAGCAGCTCAAGCGGATTAAACGGCTTCGTGACATAATCGTCCGCCCCGACCTGAAGTCCCCACACCTTGTCCATATCCTCACTCTTGGCACTCAGCATAATAATCGGGATATTCTTGCTCTCCCTGATTTTGAACGTCGTGGTGATTCCGTCCTGCCTTGGCATCATGATATCGAGAATAATGAGGTGAATATCCTGTTCATTCAACACCTCAATCGCTTCGATCCCATCCTGAGCCTTCACCACCGTAATGCCTTCATTCTTCAGATAAATCTCTATAGCGTCCCTTATTTCCTTATCATCATCGACGACCAGCACACGATAGCTGTCCACCATGTCTGCGCCCCCTCTCTTGTCCCATTGCTGTCTCTTCTGTTCGATAATTCCATTGTAAAGACCGATTCCTAATAGTTAGCGAGGATAAATCTTAAGATTGTTTTAAAATTGCTGCCGCTGGCCTTTCGCAAACAACGAATAAGGCCATCAGCTGAACACAGCTAACGGCCTCTTCGCATGCCGGTGAACGGCACCTGTCTTTTTCATAAGTTTAGCATTACTGCCAGCGGTTCGTAAAGGAGCCGGGAATACGGCGCATGGGTGTAGAATCAACTTCCGCCGGTATCTATCCGTAGATCTTACTGCTCTCCATACGGCCCAGCAGACGTGGATAAAATTCATCGAACGGGCGGTAATCCTCTACCTGATCGAAGCCAAACGCCATCGCCTTAAGCTGGTTGTTAACAAGATAATTAAGCAGCAGGTAGCTTGAGATCCTCTTGAAAATCCTTGGCCCCTCTTCCGGGTCCATCAGCTCCATCATAGGTCCAAGCAGCAGGCCGTCAGGAGAATCCGGATACAGAAGACCGTGCTCTCTCATATAATCGAGCTTCTCCTTGCTTCGTGCCAGATCCTTGGCCGCTGTAATTGAATTTACAGGGATAACGTGCGTCTGCCGCTTATATTTGATCATGAGCCGGTCGGCTCCGATATAGAGCTTCACCTTGGCCGGTGCAGGTACGCCCGGCACGCCGCCCACATGATAAGCGCCGCAGGAGGCAATGGCCCCCATTTCAATCAACTTATTCTGGGTGTGATGCTGGTCCCAATAGCCCAACAGAATAATAATTAAAGATACGATAACCAATGCGCAAACAGCCGTTATGATGAGTCCGATGATTTCCACCCCTTCACCTTATGCCATTACCGGTTCCCCCAGTATAACCCTGTTCTGTTAATTCTGTGTGAAATCATTAGACGCTGTGACTACCACCCGGGTAAAAATAAACAAACCCTGGCGGATTTCCCACCAGGGCTGCTTTACTCACTCTGCACAGATACAGTTAATACGCCTTACTTCAGTGCTTTCCATACCCAGCTTTCAACTTCCGGCAGATCAATACCCTCTTCACGAATGTAACGGTGATGCTTCGCGATGATGGCATCCATCTCTTCCACGATTGCCGTATACTTGCCAGCGTCCGGCAGGTTAAGAACCGCTTCCTTCACGAGGTCAAACCGGTCCATCTGATTCAGGACACGCATATCGAACGGGGTTGTGATGTCGCCGTTTTCCCGGTATCCGTGAACATGCAGGTTATGGTTCTGGCGCTCAAAGAACAGATCCTTGATCAGGCCTTCATAGCCGTGGAAGGCGAAGACAATTGGCTTATCCTTTGTGAAGAATTGCACAAACTCTTCGTCGGACAGACCGCGCGGATCAAGCTTCTGGCTTCTCAGCTTCAGCAGGTCCACTACGTTAATATAACGGATCTTGAGATCAGGCAGCTTCTCATTCAGGATCGAGATGGCAGCCAGTGTTTCCATCGTCGGCTCGGTACCGGCGGAAGCGAATACGACATCCGGCTCCTGGCCTTTGTCCGTACTTGCCCAGTCGATGATCTTCAAGCCTTTGTCCACCAATTCCTTCGCTTCATCAGCTGAGAACCACTGCGGACGCGGATGCTTGGATGATACGATCAGGTTGATCTTCTGGCGGTCATTCAAGATCGTATCGAAGACAGCAAGCAGGGAGTTGGCATCGGCAGGCAGGTACTCACGGATAAACTCCGGCTTCTTGTCTGCCAGGTGGCCGAGCAAGCCAGGATCCTGATGCGTATAGCCGTTGTGGTCCTGCTGGAACACCGTCGAAGTCGCGACAACGTTCAGCGAAGGGATATCGGCACGCCATCCCTGATCGGTTGCCTTGCGCAGCCATTTGAAGTGCTGGGTGATCATCGAATCAACGACACGCAGGAAGGCTTCATAGCTGTGGAAGAAGCCGTGACGGCCTGTTAATACGTAGCCTTCCAGTATGCCTTCCGCCTGATGTTCGGACAGCTGCGAGTCAATAACACGGCCGTAAGGAGCCATGAATTCATCGTTTGGTTCAATAATCTGGTCAAGCCACTGGCGCTTCGTGACTTCGAATACCGGCCCCAGCCGGTTGGACATCGTCTCATCCGGTCCGAAGATCCGGAAATTCCGGTTGTCTTCATTAAGCGCGACAACGTCTCTAATATATTTACCGAGCACCGCCATATCCTGTGCAATTACTTGGCCCTGGGCAGAGTTATCAAGTACATAATCGCGGAAGTCAGGCAGCTTCAATTCCTTCGTCAGATTGCCCGCATCCGTAACCGGATTCTTGCCCATACGTCTATTGCCCTTCGGAAGAATCTCCGCAATTTCAGGCTTCAGCCGTCCTGTCTCGTAATCGAACAACTCCTGCGGGCGATAGCTGTTCAGCCACTCTAACAGAGCTGGCGCATGCTGCATATTCTTCTGGTCAACCGGAATTGGAACCTGGTGCGCACGGAACGAGTTGGTGTTCGGCACGCCGCCCCATTCCTTCGGACCCGTCCAGCCTTTAGGAGAACGGAACACCAGCATCGGCCATACCGGACGTGTCTGATCATTGTTTTCCCGGGCATTCCGCTGGATAGCTTGAATTCTTTCAATAATGGCATCCAGTGCTTCTGCCATAGCCGGATGCATATGAGCCGGATCTTCACCTTCAACGAAGAATGGCTCCCATCCCATACCTTTGAAATAAGCGGTCATCTCTTCATTGGACATGCGGGAGAGAATTGTCGGGTTGCTGATCTTAAAACCATTCAAATGCAGGATTGGCAGCGCTGCGCCGTCAGTGATTGGGTTGATGAAACGGTTGGAGAACCAGGAAGCCGCTAACGGACCAGTCTCTGCCTCGCCGTCACCGATCACAACAGCCGATATCAAATCCGGGTTATCAAGAATTGCGCCTACACCATGGGACAGAGCATAGCCTAATTCGCCGCCTTCATGGATCGAGCCTGGTGTTTCTGGAGCGGCATGGGATGCAACACCGCCAGGGAATGAGAACTGCTTGAACAGCTTCTTCAGACCTGGAATGTCCTGCGTGATCTCCGGATAGATCTCGGTATAGCTTCCGTCAAGGTAGGAGTTCGATACCATAACCTGGCCGCCGTGACCTGGTCCTTCGATATAGAACATGTTCACATCATACTTGGTGATGACACGGTTCAGATGAGCATAGATAAAGTTCTGGCCCGGGATCGTTCCCCAGTGTCCAATCGGCTTGATCTTGACGTCTGAGTCTTTAAGCGGCTCCTTCAGCAAAGGGTTATCCTTCAAGTAAAGCTGTCCTACCGAAATATAGTTGGTTGCCCGCCAATAAGCGTCGAGCTTATCCAAATACGTCTTTGATGAGTAGTCAACATTCCCGGCTGATACTAGCATCTCATCCACTCCCATGTTGTTCATTTGATTTCTAATTCTCTATTTGCGATTGCATCTTATCGTTTCGCTATTAGAATACATCTTTTCGAACAATTGATGCGTATCAATATTGTGAATTTTGGAACATAGTCGGTGAATAAAAAATCACAACCCCTACCCCAAAATTGAAGGAAAAGCCGCCCCACAGAAAAAAAAATAAGGCCCACGTTAACCGTGATGGCCTTATTTCATTGAACAGATACAAAGGTATTGAACTTTAAATATTTGTAGTGAAACCGCATATGGGAATACTCAAAGGGCGTCCCGTTGTCGAGGAAGAAGATGCCCTCCATAATGCCGACCGGCTCATTGTCCTGCAGGTGCAGCAGTTGCCGGTCCTCCGGATTAGACGGCTCTGCGAAGATGGACAGGAAGGACTTCGTCACGGATAGATTCCGCGACTCCTCCAGGTAATTAAATATCGACCCCTCGATAATCGTCTGATTTAAATCCTGTACTATCTTGATGGGAATATAGCCGGTCTCGATCATGAAGGGCTCCTCATCAAACAGGCGCAGGCGGACAATCTTGTAAACAAAATCATGAGGCATCAGGAACAGCTCCTGCTGCAGCTCCTCTGTCGGCGGGATCACCTCGAAGCTGAGCACCTTAATCCTGGGCTTCTTGCCGTTCATCTGAAAGTTATCCGTTACGCCGAGATTGGAACCTTCGTAATTAAAGATCGATTCGTTCTTAATATAGAGCGGATTGATATACGTTCCTGATCCGCGCTTCTTGAAAATAATACCTGCATGCTCCATCTTGGTCAGAGCCCGCTTCACCGAGCTGAGACTCACCTCGTATGTTCTGGCAAGGGTACGCTCATCCGGCAGCCTCATATCCCGGAACTGCCCGGCAAAAATCCTCTTCTTCAAGTCATCCGCAATCTGCTTATAGACTAGCTCTCCCATGCCGTGCTCCCCTATCCAGGTGTCGTTTACCGCTAATTATAGCGCAACTGAAGGCGAATAACTGCCCCCTGGCGGATTGGGAAAAGTTAATTTTCTTTGACAGTGTGTAATAACGCCAACGGGAAACATTAGAATTGCTGGCGCTTGCAGGGAATTTGTCGTTCTGCGTCGAATTATGCGGGTGAAAACTCGAACAACCAGAGAGGAACATCATGATGCGGCTTAAGCTATGGATAGGAATCGTGTTGATGGCGGTCGTTTTGCAAGGCTGCAATACACTGCCTCCCGAGAAGGGCGTTAATGCAATAGACGGGATACTTGATTTATCGCATTGGAGCACTGAAGAGACCCCTCTAATTCCGCTAGAGGGCTCCTGGATATTTTATTGGCAGCACCTCCTTACGCCAAGCGACTTTGAGCAGCAATCCGGCGTCCGGCCGACAGGCATGATTGTCATGCCGAGCAACTGGGAGTCCTATCTTATCAACGGCAGACCCCTTCCAAGAGAAGGCTACGCAACATTCCGTCTTAACGTGTACAACGGGCCCTCCAGTGATGTGCTCGGACTTAAGGTACCCGTCATGTATTCCAGCTACAAGCTCTGGGTGGATGATAAGCTGCTCTCCCGCAACGGGCAAGTAGGTATTAATAAGGAGACAAGCGTTCCGCAGAAGAAGCCTATGGTCGTCTATTTCTCGCCTGAAGACAACAACTTTACCATCACCCTGCAAATATCCAATTATCATGAATATTCGGGCGGAATGTGGGAACCCGTTACGTTAGGATTGTCCAAAGATATTCATGCCGATTATGTAAGACAGGTGATCTCTCAATCCTTGATGATCGGCATACTGCTCTTATCAGGCATTTATCATCTCGGGCTTAGCCTCTTCAGAAAGACGGACTCCTATTTTTTCTATTTCGGACTCTTTTGTGTGGTCGCAGCTCTTCGCTACATGATGGTAGGCGATGTATTCCTGACCAAGCTTGCTCCCTCTATTGACTGGGGCTTGGCTATGAAGATCGAGTATATCAGTCTATACCTCCATGTTCCGCTGTGGGGAATGGTGATGTACCGTTTATATCCCAAGGATTGCTCCCGGCGGTTTATTGCCTTCTGCACCTTGGTGGCAGCGGGGTATACCGTTCTTACACTGTTCCTGGAAACAAGAGTTTATTATCAATTCCTGATCTATTTCCAGCTCTTGATGATCCTGGGTGCACTCTATTCCTTCGTTGTCATTCTTAACGGGGCCCGGAGGAAACGGGAAGGTGCTGTTTACGGCTTCATTGGCATCCTGTCACTACTTGCGTGCATTATTATTGATACCTTCGGCTTCATGCTGAAATATTCCGGCTTGAACCTGTACCCGGTCGGTATTGTCATATTCATTATTAGCTTCTCTCTCATGATCTCGAAACGCCTCTCTGCCTCCCTCAGCCTCTCGGAGCAGCTGACGGCTGAGCTGTCAGAGTTAAATCACGAGCTGGAGCAGAAGGTCGAAGATCGAACCAGGGAGATACAGCATTCCCATAATAAGCTGATGGAGCTTAATCTTAAGCTTGAGCAGATGGTGCTTGTAGATGGTTTGACCTCTATTGCAAACCGTAAGCATTTCGATGAGTATTTCGAGGAACAGTTCACGTTATGTGCTCAGCGAAGTGAGCCATTAACACTTTTCTATATCGATATCGACGATTTCAAGCGCTACAATGACCGGTATGGCCATCTGATGGGGGACGAATGCCTCAAGCAGGTCGCGCAGACTCTGCACGAACAGGTATCCGTATTGCCCGGCGGGTTAGCCGCCAGATACGGCGGAGAGGAATTCGTCTGCATCCTTCCAGGCTGTGATGGCCTCCAGGCAGAACAGCTGGCAGGTGAGCTTAACCGCCATATTGAGCAGCTCCATATTCCGCATATGGACTCCCAGGTGTCGGGTGTTGTAACGATTAGTATTGGCTTAACGAGCGTAATTCCCGGACAGTCCCTGAACCCGAAGGATATCCTGGAACAAGCGGATCTGGCGTTATATCAAGCCAAGTCAGCCGGAAAGAACCGGCATGTCCGCTTCTCCGCTTCATTCTAACGAAGTAATAAAACTTTCATGACCCTTTCTGGCTCACAGGCTATGATGAAAATGTCATCATAGTCTTTTTTCTCTTTCTGAAATCCTTCATACTAAGGGTGAACCGGCCAGTTCGTGGCTTTTTGCGG
>NZ_QKRB01000009.1 GCF_003233845.1 Paenibacillus sambharensis | reverse complement strand
GCGGAGGGGATCCACGCGTTCCCATCTCGAACACGACCGTTAAGCCCTCCAGCGCCGATGGTACTTGGACCGCAGGGTCCTGGGAGAGTAGGACGTTGCCAAGCGGGTAACTAAATACCCAGATTATTTAACAGTAACGAGTCAACTTTCCAACATTTATGTGTTGAAAGCAAAGACTCCAGATGTTAAGATGATCTTCCTGCCGATGAGGCAGGCATTGCACCTTGAAAACTGGATAGCGAATGAAAGTCTAGAACATCGCTGCTAACTGCGACTCACATAAGCGAGTCGAACAGTTACAGCCAATTAGCTGATTAGTTCTAACCGTAATATGGCGGCTAGCCACATTACACAGCGAAGGATGTCGGTGAGGAGTGTTCTTTGCGCCACAGTCAAGAGACCGCTTTAGCGGTAACGAGACCGGGGTGCAAACACACGACGAAGCGATCATCCGGAGCGACCAGGTTAAGCTACTAAGAGCGCACGGAGGATGCCTAGGCACTAGGAGCCGAAGAAGGACGTGGCGAACGACGAAATGCCTCGGGGAGCCGTAAGCAGGCTTTGATCCGGGGATG
>NZ_QKRB01000008.1 GCF_003233845.1 Paenibacillus sambharensis | reverse complement strand
TTTAGGAGGCGACCGCCCCAGTCAAACTGCCCACCTGACACGGTCCCTCTACCGGTTTCACGGTAGCAGGTTAGAACTCCGATACGATCAGGGTGGTATCCCAACGGCGCCTCCACCGAAGCTGGCGCTCCGGCTTCTCAGGCTCCCACCTATCCTGTACAGATCGTACCAAAGTCCAATATCAAGCTGCAGTAAAGCTCCATGGGGTCTTTCCGTCTTGTCGCGGGTAACCTGCATCTTCACAGGTATTAAAATTTCACCGGATCTCTCGTTGAGACAGCGCCCAAGTCGTTACGCCATTCGTGCGGGTCAGAATTTACCTGACAAGGAATTTCGCTACCTTAGGACCGTTATAGTTACGGCCGCCGTTTACTGGGGCTTCGGTTCACAGCTTCGGGTTACCCCTAACCGCTCCCCTTAACCTTCCAGCACCGGGCAGGCGTCAGCCCGTATACTTCGCCTTGCGGCTTCGCACAGACCTGTGTTTTTGCTAAACAGTCGCTTGGGCCTTTTCACTGCGGCCCCCTCGGGCTATTCACCCTACCGAGGCACCCCTTCTCCCGAAGTTACGGGGTCATTTTGCCGAGTTCCTTAACGAGAGTTCTTCCGCGCGCCTTAGCATGCTCTGCTCGCCTACCTGTGTCGGTTTGCGGTACGGGCACCTTCGCCTGGCTAGAGGCTTTTCTTGGCAGTGTGAGCCCATGACCTTCGGTACTTATATTTTCCCTCCCCATCACAGCCCAGCCTTA
>NZ_QKRB01000007.1 GCF_003233845.1 Paenibacillus sambharensis | reverse complement strand
GTATTTTTGTAATGTCTTGTAGCATTGTCGGTTCTTATAGGGGTTAGTCTTTATACTGGTTTCGTCTTTATACTGGTTTCGTCTTTATACTGGTTTCGTCTTTATACTGGTTTCGTCTTTATACTGATTTTAATCTTTATACTACATTGCTCTTTATGGTTTGTTGTCATGTCTAGCTTTTATGTTTCTCTGACTTGAAGTCTTAATCCTTGAAGTCTTAATCTTTGTAGTCATTTGCTTGCCCTAAGCTCTATATCCAGTCGATTTCAGTTAACGTGCATGTATTCACGAACCCTCACTGGCTTAAGCTGCCGATCGATTAAGCGAAGCGATCGGATCGCCGTGTCGAAGACTTAGCCAGTGCAGGGTTGTCTGCTGATTTCGCTTCCTCGAAAAACCTCTGCAGACCAAGGGC
>NZ_QKRB01000006.1 GCF_003233845.1 Paenibacillus sambharensis | reverse complement strand
CGTGTTACTCACCCGTCCGCCGCTAATCTTTAAAGGTGCAAGCACCTTCAAAGATCCGCTCGACTTGCATGTATTAGGCACGCCGCCAGCGTTCGTCCTGAGCCAGGATCAAACTCTCCATTAAAGATGCTTCCCTTAGGCTGCATCAGGTGTTTGACTTGCTCATTACTATATCAATCTTGGATTGACGTGATCCATTTGTTCAGTTTTCAAAGAACTTGTAAGCAACCAACTTACCGTGGTCACAAGATAAGATATTATCAGCTTTCGTCATTACTGTCAACCATCCGATATATTCCAACTAAAACTGTCAGGAACACATCCTCTTAATGAGGATGACATCGGGCTGTTTCAACACTTATCGCAGTTGCCTGCCATGCTCTCCGGCCTCTTCTCTTAACTAGAGCGTTTACCGGCAGCAGCGACAGTTACTAATTTAACATGCAGCACGTCCCTGATCAATGCAACAATTATGGCAGTCTAGCCATGCAGCAGCTAAAGAGAAGAAGGATTGCTTTTCTTGATAAGAAATGGCGCCAGCCTTCCAAACAGACCAGCGCCATCAAATACTTAAGCTTATGGACTACTCGCCCAGCATCCGCACGAATTCTGCTTCGTCTTCAATAACAGCTACACCAAGATCGCGCGCTTTGGCCAGCTTGCTGCCCGCACTTTCGCCCGCAATGACGAAGTCGGTTTTCTTGGAGACGCTGCCCGAAACCTTGGCGCCCAGTGCTTCCAGCTTCTTCGCGGCCTCGTCACGTGTCATTAAGGACAGCGTGCCGGTCAGCACGACCGTTTTTCCGCTGAATGGGCTGTCGGTGCGAACCTCAGCTGGCTTGTCGGCTTCCGCCTTGACGCCCGCTTCCCGCATCCGGCGGATACTATCCTGGACAACCGGGTCCGCGAAGAAGCCGCTGATGCTCTCCGCTACGATGCCGCCTACGTCAGGCAGTGCCACCAATTCCTCCGGCGCAGCCTGCATGACCGCATCCAGATCGCCATAGTGGTCAGCCAGCATCTTCGTGGTCGCTTTTCCCGTATTCGGAATACCAAGCGCGTAGAGGAAGGCTGCCAGATCACGGGTTTTGGACTTGTCGATCGCATCAAGCAGCTTGCGCGCCTTCCGGTCGCCGAACCGCTCCAAATTAATCAAAGAGTCGTAAGTCAGCTCGTACAGGTCGGCAGGGTCGCGCACTTCGCAGGCTTCATACAGCTGCTCGGCTGTCATGACGCTGAAGGTGTCAATGTCCATTGCATCCCGAGAGGCAAAATGAGCGATCCGGGCAACCGTCTGCGGCCGGCAGGACAGCTTGTTATTGCAGAACAGATGCGCGCCCCGCTGCTCAAGCGGCGTGCCGCAAGCAGGGCAAGCTGTCGGATACTCAATCTCCTGCCCGACTTCTTCATCGGCCTTGCCCAGTATTTCCGGTATGACATCGTTGGAACGGCGGATAAATACCCGGGTGCCAAGCGCAAACTTCAGGTTCTTCCGTTCAATGTCGCCTGCGTTATTAAGCGTGCAGTTCTGGACGGTAACGCCCGCCAGCTCAACCGGCTCCACACGGGCGACAGGAGTTATTTTACCGGTACGGCCCACTTCCCAGTTGACGGTCTGCAGGATCGTCGTCGTCTCTTCCGCCTCAAACTTGAACGCGACCGCCCAACGCGGGAACTTATCGGTATAGCCGAGCACTTCACGTGTCCGCATATCGGTCAGCTTGACCACTGCGCCGTCGATCAGGTAGTCCAGACCCTTGCGCTTGTCCACGATCTCAATCATCTCGGCCATGACATCTTCAATGGTATCGAAGTACTTGATGTAAGGATTGACGTTGAAGTGGTTATCCCGCAGAAAACCGATCATCTCTTGGTGGGAGCTGAAGGAAACCCCGTCGGCGTAGCCCACGTTATAGAAGAAGGCGTTCAGCTTCCGCTCGGCTGTCACCTTCGGATTCAGGTTGCGAAGCGCCCCGGCCGCGGCGTTCCGGGCATTCTTCAGCGGCTCTGCTGCTGTCTTGTTGTACGCCTCAAGTACAGACAGGTTCATAATTCCTTCACCTTGCACCTCAATGATGCCGTCAAACGGG
The DNA here is from genome assembly GCF_003233845.1 of Paenibacillus sambharensis. Classification (GTDB taxonomy): domain Bacteria; phylum Bacillota; class Bacilli; order Paenibacillales; family Paenibacillaceae; genus Paenibacillus_I; species Paenibacillus_I sambharensis. The sequence continues at coordinate 245,071 of NZ_QKRB01000006.1, read as the reverse complement.
ATGGACAGCGGCACAGAGCGAATGGTCCGCACATTCTCCAATATGCCTTCGCCAATCACGCCGTTGCCTCTTGTTGCGGCCTGAACGAGCTGCCCGTCTTCATAAGTAAGATTCAAGGTAAGACCGTCGAACTTCAGCTCGACCACATATGTAGGAGGAGGGAGCGGGTTATCCGGATTCTTGGTATTATAATCCGCAACAGTCTTCATGACTCTGGCATTCCAGGCCATAAGGTCCTCGCTGTCCTGTGCCTTGTCAAGGCTCCATAACCGGGAACGGTGCCGGTGAGGCTCAAACCCCTTCAGGATCTCGCCGCCCACCCGGCGGCTTGGCGAATGCGGCAGAACGATACCGCTTTCCTGTTCAAGCTTGATCAGCTCGTCATACAGCACATCATATTCCTTATCACTGATTGTCGGCTGATCCATCGTATAGTACTGATAATTATGGCGGTTGATCTCCTCGACCAGCTGTTCCATCCGCTCCTGTACACCCTGCTCCATCGACCATGTCATCCTTTCGTCCCAGCCGAGAAGAAACCGGCCCCCTGGCCGGTTCATCTGCAGCTTACCTCTATCATCAAATGTCTGCCGTATTCGGCTAGTATGTCCTAAACCTTCGTAACTGGTGCAAAAGCGGCCAGCAGACGTTTCACGCCGACCGGCGCCGGGAATGCAATCTGCAGCTCCATGTCATTGCCTTCGCCTTTGACGGCGACGATCGTGCCGGTGCCCCATTTGCCGTGCGCTACCTTGTCGCCTGCCGCAAATGTGCCGGACCCACCGCCTGCCGACGCGCCGCCAGCAGCCCGGGCGGCCTGCATCGGCGTCGTCATGCGGACGACGTTTCCGCCGCCTGCGGCGGCACCGGACGCCCCGGCCTGCCCCGGGCGTCCGCCAATACCAGGCGCGCCTGCTGCCGGGGCGCGCCCTCCGGCGCGGAAGCCGAAGCCGCCTCCGGCCGGCTCGGCTGCGCCGTATCCGCGGCTGCCGGCGCCCATACCGCCGCCGGCAATCCGCCCGCCAGGAGAGAGCACGGTCTTCACCGAGTCCGGCACCTCCTGGAGGAAGCGGGACGGCGCATTGGCCGCCGTCCGCCCGAACAGCGTGCGCATTCTCGCGCACGTCAGGAACAGCTGCTGCTCGGCCCGGGTGATGCCCACATAGGCCAGCCTGCGCTCCTCTTCCAGCTCCTCGTTATCCGAGAACGCCCTGCTGTGAGGAAAGACGCCCTCCTCCATCCCGATGATGAATACGACCGGGAACTCGAGTCCCTTGGCGCTGTGCATCGTCATCAGAACAACAGCGTCCTGCGCATCCTCGTCCTCGGCTTTGTTCATCGAATCGATATCCGCGATCAGTGCAAGGTCGGTCAAGAACGCGACCAGCGACTTGTCATCGTTCCGGGCTTCGAAGTCCATGGTCACCGACAGGAACTCGTCAATGTTCTCCAGCCGGGACTTGGATTCCAGCGTGTTCTCGCGTTCCAGCTCCTCCCGGTACTTGATGAACTCCAGCATCTTCTCGGTCAGCTCTGTGACGGAGAGGTAATCCACCATGCGGGTCAGATTATCAATCAGCTCGCGGAAATCCGTCAAAGCCGCCCGCGTCTTGCCCGCCACATCCACGCCTTCCAGATTGCCCAGCACCTCGTACATCGATACGCCGCGAAGCGTCGCTTCGGAAGCGATTTTGCCCAGTGTCGTATCGCCGATGCCCCGCTTCGGGACATTGATAATCCGCGCAAGGCTGATATCATCGGTGGGATTGGAGATCAGGCGCAGATAAGCGAGCAGGTCCTTGATCTCTTTACGGTCATAGAATTTGATGCCGCCCACGATCTGATACGGAATATCCGACTTGATCAAAATTTCCTCGATAACCCGGGACTGGGCATTGGTGCGGTAGAGAATGGCATGGTCGGCATATTTGCGGCCGTTCATCCGGTTCTTGCGAATCTCCCCGGTCACAAAATAACCTTCCTCATGCTCCGAATCCGCCTGGTAGACGGCAATCGGCTCTCCTTCGCCGCGGTCGGTCCACAGCTTCTTCGGCTTGCGCCCGGTGTTCTGCTTGATTACCGCATTGGCCGCATTCAGGATATTCGCCGTAGAGCGGTAATTCTGCTCCAGGAAAATCGTCTTGGCTTCCGGGTAATCTCCCTCAAAATTCAAGATGTTCGTAATGTCGGCACCGCGCCAGCGGTAGATCGACTGGTCGCTGTCACCAACCACGCAGATGTTGTGCTGCTTGTCAGCCAGCATCCGGCACAGCATGTACTGCGCACGGTTCGTATCCTGATACTCGTCCACGTGAAGATAGCGGAACTTGTTCTGATAGAAGTCCAGGACCTCGGGCACTTCCTTGAACAGCTGAATTGTCGTCATGATCAGATCGTCGAAATCCAGCGAATTGTTGCTCTTGAGCCGCTTCTGGTAAGACTTGTAGACATCTGCCACGATCTGCTGAAAATAATCCCCGACCTTCTGCTCGAAGCGTTCGGGAGTGACCAGCTCATTCTTCGCACTGCTGATGGCCGCCTGCACAGCCTTCGGCTCAAACTTCTTCGTATCGATATTCTGGTCCTTCATGCAGTTCCGGATGACGGACAGCTGGTCTGCCGAATCAAGAATCGAGAAGCTGGTGCTGAAGCCGATCCGGCTGATATCCTTGCGCAGAATCCGTACGCACATCGAGTGAAAGGTCGATACCCATATATCATCGCCGCCGGGCCCGACAAGCGCAGCTACACGCTCCCGCATTTCCCTGGCCGCCTTGTTCGTAAAGGTTATCGCCAGGATGCTCCAGGGAGCAACCCGCCGCTTGTCGATTAAATAAGCGATGCGATGAGTCAGCACGCGTGTCTTGCCGCTGCCCGCGCCTGCCATAATCAGCAGAGGTCCTTCCGTTGCCTTAACCGCTTCCTGCTGGCGCGGATTCAGACGTTCAACGGCCTGATCGATATCTATCCGATTAAACATAATAATCTCCTTTGTTCGCGTTCTTGTTCGCCTGCTTTCAGTCTAGTCCACCCACCCGTGTGTGTCAATTTAAGTTTAATGAAAAGAGAGCATGTAAATATATGCTTTTGCCCCGGCTGCAAAAAAAGCTTCTCCCGCCAGACCAGCCGGCAGCTGAGAAGCCTTTGGAAATATATAGGGTCGGGTATTTAGATAATGCCGGGGCCCGCTTCCTTCACTGCCTGTACAGTAGCCAGAGCAGCTCCAAGATCGCTGTATATGATATTGCCCACTACAACCGTATCCGCCGCCCGGGCCGCCAGCACCGCCTTCTCCGGTCCGTCAATGCCTCCGCCGTAGAACAGCCTGCCTTCCGTCATGGCCAGCCGCATCCCCCGCACCAGCTCCATGTCGCCAAAGCGGCCGCTGTATTCCGCATACACGACAGGCAGCCGCATCAGCCGGTCCGCCAGCTTGGCGTAAGCCGCTGCCTCTGTCGCATCCAGGGAAGTCCTGGCTTCCGTCAGCCGGGCAACCGCAGCATTCGGATTGAGAACAACGTAGCCTTCGGCAGCCGTCATCTCCCAAGGGATAAAAGCATCATACTGCGCAATAGCCTCCGCCTGCCTGCCCGTCACCCACTCGGCCGCCCCCGTGTTTAGAACCAGCGGGATGAAATAGTAATCGAACCCCGGCACAGCCGCTTCCACGGTCGATACCTCAAGTGCGCACGGCACTTCGTAACGCCTGATCCGTGCCATCAGATCCACGGTATTATCATAGGTAACGCCTGTTGTCCCGCCCACCAGTATGGCATCGCTCCCCGACATGCAGATTGCATCCAGCGAATCATCGTCAAGCAGCCGCTCGGGGTCCAGTTTGAACACATGCCGCCAGGCGGCGAATGGTTTGTCCTGCTGCCGGTTATCCATGCTGCGGTTTCCTCCGTTCCGTGTCACATCCCCTTCAGTCTATTCGACTGGTGTCATGGTGTCAATTTTGCAGCATAGACGGATGCAGGCGGAAGCAAACGGCTGTAAACAGCTCCCTTGTTGTTTCGCCTGACTGAAGCAGGGATTACTCCTGCAAGCGGAATACCTGTTTCAATCCTGCAGAACGGTTGGTATTAATGGGTATGACAAGCGGCATGATGGTTCCCGCAGTAGCGGACGCCGCTGTTCAAGGAGGGGATTGTAATGAAGGAGCACTACTACGTATCGATAACGTCAGGAACGATTGAGAAGCATCGGCCCGAAGCGGATTACATGGAGATAGAAGCGACGCCTGAGGAGCTTGAGCAGCTTCAGAGGCTGATCGTCCGTGAAGAAGCCGATGACCGGATCAGCCATTTCAAAGCCCCGATCCCGTACAAATCGAATGACAAGGAGCAGACCGCTACCGACTTCAGCGATGACATCCGGGATCTCTATGCCATGATTTACAAGCTCGGTACGGAGTCCACCAAGCAGTTTATCCGGGATAACCGTCTCATCGAGAAGCTTCAGGACACCGACTACGATTATCCGGGGTATGAAACAAGCAAGAACGGCGGCCAAGCATAGCTGCGGCCAAGACGGAAATAGACTCCAACGAAAGGGCAGCCCGCCAGCCGAAATTATTCGGCAGCAGGCTGCCCTTGCAGCAGCTTATGCTGTTTATGTCAGCCTACCGGCTCGCCGATAAGCTATTGTTCGCCCTCAAGTACCGCCAAACGCTGCATAACGGCATATTCATCCGGATAAATCATAACATGCTCCGTCAATCCGACCAGCCGGAACAGCTTCTGATAATGGATGGATACGCCGCAGACAAACATACGGTATCCGTTCTTGCGTCCCTGACGGGCAATCCGGATAAGCACAGCCATGCCAGCGCTGTCCAGATAGTTCACCGTATGTAAATTCAAGATAAGATACTTGCAGCCCTGAAGGTCATTCTCAACATCCAGCTCATCTTTTAACCTACCCAAAGAAGAATGGACCAGATCGCCTTCAAGTGTAACCGACAGAGCTTGTTCGTGCCGCACAGTCGTCACCTTCAGCTCCTGAACATTCGGCGGGGTAGAAGCCGTTTCCATCATTTTGTCGTTCCCCCGATTCCGTCATACTTCTCCCAATAAGCGTTTTGTCTCAGCAAGAGGCTCCGTTCCGAGCTCCTCCCTGCACTTCTTCTCGAGGCGCCTATACCAGCTGAGCGCTTCAGCGTGACGCCCCCGTCTGATCCAGTAGCGGATCATCTCCTGGTAAGCCTCCTCCTGATCGGAACGAAGCTCAATCCAGGCGGAGAGCCATTTTTCCGTATGGCTGTCATCCGATGAGGCCGCATAATATTCACCTAACCGCCTGAGCATCTGCGTCTGCCGTTCAAGCAGCTGCTCACGCCATCGCATGAGCCAGTCCAGCTGCGGCATGTCCGCTCCCAGCAGTCCATACAGCCTCACAGCATCCTGATACAGGCGGGAAGCCTCATCCCGGTCATCTGTCCAGAGGTCATCTCCCACCTTGGAAAGCGTCATATAATGGCCGACGTCCACCACTTCAATCACCGATTCACGGAAGCCGATAATGCCGCCGCGCGCCTCTACCGCATCCTCAAAGCCAAGTGCAGCAAGTGCGCTCCGCAGCTCATGCAGGGATACATACAGATGGTTAGCCAGCTTGGTCGGATCGCCTTCTCCGAACAGCTCGTCAATGACCTGCTCACGAATCGCCCTGTAATCCGGCTGCAGCAGCAGGTATACCAGCAGCTCTTTGGACCGCTTGCGCTTCCACTTCGGCGTAAGAACGGTCCCGTCCAAGCCCAGCAGGCGGGTGCCTCCCATCAGTTGAATGCGAAGGCGGTCGGCTCCATCCTGCGGGTTGTGAGGCAGCGGCTCTTCTTCAAAGGAAAGGTTCGGCATAAGCGGAACATAACCCGAAGGACTGCTCAGCTTGCCCCGCAGCTCCTCCATCCATCTAGCAATACGCGGGGTGGACATTTCCTCCGCCATCAGCTCCATCTGCCGCAGCGACATCGCCGCGTCCGTCCGTTCCCCGATTGTAAGCTTGCGCATGACGTTGGCCCGGGAAGCGAAGAGCTGAATCTCGACATCATACTTAAGATCACTGGCCGGCGGCTTGACCGGTCCTGTGGAATTCCACTGCTGCGTTGACTGGAGCACACCAGCCATATAAGCATACCGGCTTGGCAGCAGCATCAAAGCCTCCTGCGGCAGTGTCTCTCCATTGATCGCTCTCAGAACCGTATCGCATTCCCGGCGGAGCGCTCCCCATTGACGCAGATGGTTAAGCCGCTTCTGCCATTCAGGCGTCTGCATGCAGCTGCCGTCATATAGCCAGCAGTCCAGAAGAAGATGGCCGAACGAAGCGGCATCCCCCGCCTCGGCAAAGCTGTCGGCAGCACGGCCAAAATAAGCTTCGGAGGAGAGAGATTGAATAACCGGGGACATCCGGTTCCAGCTCTTCCCGCGGGCAAGTGCCCACCATACAAAGCCGCCGCAGGATTCCGGCGACCGGAGCCCCTCATCCTCAAGAAACTGCAGCAGCGTTTCGGTTTCGGTGAAATCACCGATCCGCACATATAATAACGTTAACAAACCGATCATTGACAGCATTTCAACGTGGTCCGCCTGGACCGCATAGCCTCTAATTGCTGCCTGGACCCATTCGCGGGCCTCCTGCAGCTGGCCTTCCATAATGAGACGGGTCGACCCGGCACGCAGCAGCAACGGTGAACCAAGAAAAGCTTCCTCTGGCAACTGCTCCAGCACATCAGACTCCGGAACTCGCCCGTCAAGCACGGATTGCTCAAGCGCCAGTACAAGCTCCTTCACGTGATCCGGAATTTCAGGTTGAAATGATAGACGCATCGCAATCACCACATTGTTCTATATTTATAGGTTAATAGTACTAAAGGATTATAAAAAATGAAATCATTATTATTGATGTTGACTGGTTTTCCCTATAAAAAGTTACATTTTCGACTAAAAAAAGTTCCTCCAAGCTCTGTTAACCCCTGTTTGAACAAAAAATAGCCAAAGGGATAACCTGTCACGCCATTCTTGAGATATAATCCATTGGCTTGAAGTGTTCTCGCTACAATCACCAAAAGCAGGTTAGACTCCCAAGAACGGAAAACAGCCGGTCAGGGAGAGGTTCCCGACCGGCCATTGTCATGTACTGCTGTCCCATAGTAGTGAGCCCTGATGAGACTGCCGCTTATTTTACAAGCTGTCCGCGGGTTACGCCCAGCTGGTTGATCGCCTTGAGGCTCCGCCAAACTTGCGTGCCGCTGATCCGGCCTGCAATGGCATCTGTATAGAGGCTGATGACTTCTTCCACCTTCTCAGCCGTCTCCTCCAGAAACTCCACCCGCAGGGAATGGACGCCCAGGTCCATGAAAGTTCGCAGGTATTCGGCTCCCGACTGCTCGATGGCGTTATAGACGGTATTCCGGCAGCCCTCATCCACTCTCACCGGATGCGACATGCCGATTCTGTCCTGCAGAGACACGTTGTGTTCCTCACAAGGTCTGCCGCAGTTCGTGTAATCCGTTCCTTCACTAAGGAATGTGCAGTAGACACAGTGCTCCGTATGGAACATCGGCAGATGCTGATGAATAACCACTTCCAGCTTGGAGGTGTCCGAGTGTTCCAGCAGGTCCATCATCTGCTGCACATTCAGGTCATACGATGGCGTGACCCGGCTGCAGCCCGCTTCTGTGAACAGGTTAACGGTCTTGTGGTTCGCCGCGTTAAGCGAGAAATCCCCGATCAGCTCCGGAAATGCAGCCGCTGGGTTCTCCGCCCTGGCACGCATGTAGAAATACAGTGCGCCGGTATTCCGAACCAGTATGGCGTCCGGCTTCAGCTTCAGAATATTGTTATGGTAGCCGTTCTCGCCAGGCATATGGATTCGCGGTGTTGCCAGCGCAATGCGCTTGCCTGCTCGTCTCGCGGTCTCCACCGCAGCCGGGAACTGCTTGATAAACTCAAAGTCCGCATAGATCATGCTGACATTCGTTTTGACAGCTGCCTCAACCTGCTCCAGTGTCCGGCACAATGCCGTCAGCTCCGGCACACGGCCCGACACCTGCTTAGGCCCGGCGGCATCAGCGAGCACATCGATCTTGTGATGATGGACATACACCGGCGGCTTCGGACGCTCACCGGCCAGCTGCTCAGCCGCTTCGCGGCGTATCCGGTTGAGCTCGCGGATCGGTACGATCAATTCGCCTTCCAGCCCAAGCTCCAGAGTCTCCAGCTGGAACAGGGTCCCTCCGAGCCGGCCGAGCTGCTCCCGCAGAATCTCCTCATCGAGCGGACGCTTCTTCGCCTCCTCAAGCGGAAGCTCGGAGCACACTTCAACGGTTGTTCCCTTCTGCAAATCTGTCCACAAGGTCCGCAGAGGCTCGCCAGCCCTGCCCTCAGCTCTTACATGAAGCGGGAATACCCGGTAAGGCTTCTCCGTTTCGAAGGTCTGACGAAGACGCTTGTCCAGCGCCGGGTCGCTTGTTTTCCAGATCCGGTCACCGACATGAACCTTCTGCAGATTCACATCATTACGGCCAGGGACGATCTCGATGACCGTATTTTCCTGTACCTCTCCCTCTACCTTGACCCCCTGCCGCCGCAGGTCGTAGACACGCCCGCCTTCTTCCTTCTTGGTCGGGTCGCCCGCGTCAAACACAATTCCGTCTCCGCGCTTAAGCGGAGCATCCAGGCGGCAGACGACCGCATCCCTCAGAATACGTTCCACCCGCCCGAGGTATACGCCACGGCTCTTGGGGAAGGTGCCTTCCACAAGCTGCTTGTTGTTCGTCCCCTTCAGGAAGCCCGGCGTGAAGCCGCGCGAGAAGCTCTGCTGCAGCTCCCGCACTTCTTCCTTCGCAGGCGCTGAGCGGTCACCGGCAAAATACCGGTCAATCGCCTTGCGGTACTTGCTGACCACATTGGCTACATACTCGGGACTCTTCAGCCTGCCCTCAATCTTGAAGGACGTTACCCCCGCTTCGATCAGCTCTGGGACCAGCTCAATAGCAGCCAGATCCTTCGGCGACAGCAGATAGGCAACATCACCCATAGGCTTCTGCACACCGTCAATCATAAGATCATACGGCAGGCGGCAGGCCTGGGCACATTCCCCGCGGTTAGCGGAGCGGCCGCCCCACATCTCCGATGTCAGGCACTGGCCTGAATAAGATACGCAAAGTGCGCCATGCACGAATACTTCCATCGGGAGCTTGGCCTGCTCGCCGATCGTCTTGATCTGCTTGAGATTGTTCTCACGCCCGAGCACCACACGCTCCAGGTCGAACGGCTTGGTAAACTCCACCGCTTCAGGGGAGGTAATCGTCATCTGGGTTGAGCCGTGAATCGGAAAATCCGGTGAAATCTCACGGATCATTTTCACAAGTCCCAAGTCCTGCACGATGACCGCATCTACCCCTGCCTCAATGCAGGCTTCAATAAGCTGCTTCGCGTCTTCCAGCTCATTCTCAAATACCAATATATTAAAGGTCAGAAAACCCTTCATGCCATAGCTGTGCAGGAAGGCCATAATTTCGGGGAGCTCATCCATCCGGAAATTGTTGGCTCTTGCCCTTGCATTAAACTTCTCCACACCGAAAAATACGGCGTCGGCACCATTCGCCGCGGCCGCCCGCATGCAGTCCCAATCGCCCGCAGGTGCCAGCAGTTCTATATCTTCACGTTGTACTTGTATCATCTTCGCTGTTGTTACCTCCACTTCAGGGCTGATGCGCCCATTTCACCTACTAGTGTACCACCCGGCCCGGTGTGAATCCACCAACCAAGCGAGCGAAATGCTTTTTGCTGACTTTTGTTGACTTTGTGTTCGAAATTGGCAAATCGCGCCTCTCCCATTTCATTGCTTTTTGGGGGCATGCTATAATACGTTGGAAAGCGATACCATTCGGTTAAGGAGGGCATTATTAAGATGAAACTGGGTGTATTCACTGTACTGTTCAGTCAGAAGCCGTTTGAGGAAATGCTGGATATGGTCGCAGCCAAGGGTGTACAGGCCGTCGAGATCGGAACCGGCGGCTATCCCGGCGATGCCCACTGCAATAGGGAAGAGCTGCTCGCCGACGAAGGTAAGCGCAAAGCCTTCAAGCAGGCTGTTGATTCCCGGGGCTTGATCGTGAGCGCGCTTAGCTGTCATGCCAACCCGCTCCATCCGCAGAAAGCCATCTCTGGCGAGCATGACAAGCTGATTCGCGAAACGATAGATCTGGCTTCCAAGCTGGAAATCCCCGTCGTCAATACATTCTCGGGCTGTCCCGGCGATCATGAGGATGCCAAGTATCCGAACTGGCCGGTAGCTCCCTGGCCAAACGATTACCAAGAAATTCTGGATTGGCAGTGGACGAACAAGGTCATCCCTTACTGGACCGAGATCGGCCGCTATGCGGAAGAACGCAATGTGAAGATCGGTCTTGAGCTTCATGGCGGATTTTCTGTCCATACACCGGCGAACATGCTTCGCCTCCGTGAAGCGGCGGGAGAGGCGATCGGTGCAAACCTTGATCCAAGCCACATGTGGTGGCAGGGCATTGACCCGGTGCAAGCCATCCATATTCTTGGCCGTGCGGGTGCTATCCATCACTTTCACGCGAAGGACACGACAATTGATCCGGTTAACGTTAACCGCCACGGCGTAACCGACATGCAGTCCTACTCGCTCATGCTGGACCGTGCATGGCAGTTCCGGACAGTTGGCTACGGACATGACATGAAGGTATGGGCAGATATCATCAGCGCGCTGCGCCTCGTCGGCTACGATTATGTGGTGAGCATCGAGCATGAGGATGGCCTGATGTCCGTCGAGGAAGGCTTCACCAAAGCGGTCGATAACCTGCAGCAGGTATTGATCCGCGAGCCGCTTGGCGAGATGTGGTGGGTATAAGGTTCCTGCAAGCAGAAGAAGACCCCAGGACACGATCCCGGGGTCTTCTTCTTGCTTGTCCATATCGTTTAGGTCAGGACACTGGGAATTAGCCCATCCATACCTCGAAAATCATGATGTAATCCACATACAGGAAGGTTGCGAGCGACACAAACGTAAACCCGATCGCAAATAGATTCTTCCTCGGACGGGCCAGCAATAACCGGACAAATCCCAGGAAAATAAGCAGGGTAAACACAAGCATAAAGATATCAAAGGTGTTGAAATTACTTGCCGTTGCTGCTACTGCCTCTGTAGCTTCTTCTGCTGCCAAAAACATGTTGGACCTCCTTCACTAAAATCACACGTAACCTATCTTAGCTATATGTTAGCCTTTCCTCGAAGCGGATGCAATAAAAATGTTCAAAAAAATGTGATTTATATCTCACTTAAAGCCTTTACTTCTGGCAGCTCCATTGTCATGGCCGGTTGGTTGATCCGGTTTGTCTTCATCTCAGGGAAATGAGAGGCACAGCTGGTGCAATACCTAATAGAAGCGCAAGGCACTCCTGCAAGTTCTGCCAACCTTAAGCACTAAAAAAAGAACCACCCCCAAAAGACATGGGAGTGGTTCTCTCTTACGCTACATTGCGATTATTATTCAGCTAACCCCGCAGCTACGCCATCCTCAATCTGCCGGCGCTCCTCTGTGCGCCTGCGGTCTCTCTCCAGTACAGGCTTCAGATAGCGGCCCGTATAGGAAGCTTCCACTTCTACGAGCTTCTCCGGCGTTCCGGCTGCCACGATGCTTCCGCCGCCGCTGCCGCCTTCCGGTCCAAGGTCGATCAGGTAATCGGCTGTCTTGATGACATCCAGATTGTGCTCAATGACAAGTACCGATTCGCCTGAATCGACAAGGCGGTGCAGCACATGAAGCAGACGGTCAATATCATCCACATGCAGGCCGGTCGTGGGCTCATCCAGGATGTACAGGGTCTTGCCGGTGCTCCGCCGGTGCAGCTCGGAAGCGAGCTTCACACGCTGCGCTTCACCACCCGACAGTGTCGTAGCCGGCTGGCCAAGATTCATGTAACCAAGCCCTACATCCATTAGCGTCTGCAGCTTGCGATGGATCTTCGGTATATTCTTGAAGAATTCGCAGCCATCCTCGATGGTCATCGCCAGCACTTCTGATATGCTCTTGCCCTTGTACTTTACTTCGAGTGTTTCCCTGTTATAGCGTTTGCCTTTACAGATTTCGCATGGCACATACACATCTGGCAGGAAGTGCATCTCGATCTTGATAATGCCGTCACCGCGGCATGCTTCGCAGCGCCCGCCCTTGATGTTGAAGCTGAAGCGCCCTTTCTTGTAGCCGCGCACCTTGGCTTCATTCGTATTGGCATACACGTCCCGGATATCATCGAACACACCTGTGTAGGTTGCCGGGTTCGAACGCGGTGTGCGGCCAATTGGAGACTGGTCTATGTCAATGACCTTCTCCAGATGCTCCAGGCCGCGGATTTCCTTATAGACACCAGGACGCACCTTCGCCTTGTTAAGGTCCCTTGCCAGCGTCTTGTACAGGATCTCGTTGACCAGCGTCGACTTGCCTGACCCCGATACGCCTGTAACAGCCGTAAAGACGCCAAGCGGCACCTTAACGTTAATGCCCCGGAGATTATTCTCCTTGGCTCCGCGGATCTCAATCCAGCGGTCATCCGTCGGTCGGCGCGACAGCGGAACAGGAATAAACTTCTTGCCGCTCAGGTACTGTCCGGTCAGTGACTTCTCGTCGTTCATAACCTCTTCAGGGGTACCGGCGGAAACAACCTGTCCGCCATGAATACCCGCGCCCGGCCCGATATCGATAATATAGTCCGCCGCAAGCATCGTATCTTCATCATGCTCCACGACGATCAGCGTATTGCCGATATCACGCATATGCTCAAGCGTCTTAATCAGCCGGTCATTGTCCCGCTGATGAAGGCCGATACTCGGTTCATCCAAAATGTACAGGACCCCCATCAGACTGGAGCCGATCTGTGTGGCGAGTCGAATCCGCTGCGCTTCGCCGCCTGACAGCGTGCCTGCAGCGCGGCTGAGCGTCAAATACTCAAGCCCCACATTAACCAGGAAGCCCAAACGGCTGTTGATTTCCTTCAGGATCAGGTTGGAGATGGTCCGGTCCTTCTCACTGAGCTCAAGCGCGCTGAAGAACCGGTCGGCCTCTCCGATGGACAAGGAGGTCACATAAGCAATGTTCTGCTTGCCAACGGTTACCGCCAGACTCTCCTTGCGGAGACGGTGGCCCTTACAGGTGCCGCAGGGCTTGGCACTCATATAACCCTCGATATATTCGCGTATGCCATCCGAAGCCGTGTCGCGATAGCGGCGCTCCAGGTTGTGAACAATGCCTTCGAAGGCGACGTAAGCTTCCTTCTTATGGCCGAAGTCGTTCTCATAACGGAACCGCACCCGGTCGCCGCCCGTGCCGTACAGCAGCTTCTTCATCTGCTCAGGCGTCAGCTCGGCAACCGGCTTCGTTGTATCGATGCCGTAGTGCTCACACACTGAACGGAGGAACTGAGGATAGTAGTTGGACGTGCTTCCTGCCCATGCCTCGAATGCACCGTCTTCAATCGACTTCTCCGGATTCGGAACTAGCAGATCCGGGTCGACGATCATCTTCACGCCCAGTCCGTCACATTCCGGGCAAGCGCCATAAGGACTGTTGAAGGAGAACATTCGCGGCGCCAGCTCCTCGATGCTGAAGCCGCATACCGGACAAGCCAAATTCGAGCTGAACAGCAGCTCCTCCTGGTCCATCACATCGACCAGAACCTGTCCTTCCGACAGCTTGAGCGCCGTCTCAATCGAATCTGCAAGCCGGGACTCAATCTCATTCTTGATCACGATCCGGTCAACAACCACTTCGATTGAATGCTTCTTGTTCTTCTCCAGCTCGATCTTCTCGCTGAGGTCCCGGATCTCTCCATTAACCCGAACACGCACGAAGCCCTGCTTCTGGATATCGGCCAGCAGCTTGGTATGCTCACCCTTACGGCCCGATACGACCGGCGCCATAATCTGCAGTCTTGTGCGCTCCGGATATTCCATAATCCGGTCCACCATCTGTTCTACCGTCTGCGATGTGATCTCAATGCCGTGCTCGGGGCAGTGAGGCTTGCCAATCCGTGCGAACAGCAGACGGAGATAGTCATAAATTTCTGTAACCGTTCCGACTGTCGAGCGCGGGTTCCGGCTTGTGGTCTTCTGATCGATGGAGATCGCCGGCGACAATCCTTCGATTGAGTCAACATCCGGCTTCTCCATCTGACCGAGGAACTGCCGCGCATAAGCAGACAGCGACTCCACGTAGCGCCGCTGTCCTTCCGCGTAGATGGTATCGAATGCCAGGGAGGACTTGCCGGATCCGCTCAGCCCCGTCAGCACGACGAACTTATCCCTCGGGATCGTAATGTCGACATTCTTCAGATTGTGGGCACGCGCCCCTTTGATTACGATATTTTCACTAGCCACAACTTATCCTCCCTTAGGCCTCGGCCTTAAGCTCAAGCAGCGCATCACGAAGCTCTGCCGCACGCTCGAACTGCAAATTTTTCGCCGCTTCCTTCATCTCCGCCTCCAGGCGCTGGATGACGGCTTGACGGTCCTTCTTGGACATCTTGCCAAGGTCAGGGCCTGCCAGATAGTCGGCCTTCTGTTCCGCAACCTTCGTCGCCTCGATCACATCGTGGACCTTCTTGCGGATGGTCTGCGGCGTGATGCCGTGCTGCTCGTTATAAGCGATCTGGATTTCCCGGCGGCGTTCGGTCTCACTTATGGCCTTCGCCATCGAATCCGTCATCTTGTCAGCATACATAATAACACGGCCTTCGCTGTTCCTTGCCGCCCGGCCGATCGTTTGTATGAGCGACCTCTCGGAACGCAGGAAGCCTTCTTTGTCCGCGTCCAGTATCGATACCAGCGATACCTCCGGAAGGTCCAGACCTTCCCGCAGCAGGTTAATGCCGACCAGCACGTGGAAGGTACCGACCCGGAGATCGCGCAGAATAGCCATCCTCTCCAGCGTCTTGATATCCGAGTGCAGATAACGCACCTTGATCCCGACTTCCTTCAGATAATCGGTCAGATCCTCCGCCATCTTCTTGGTCAGCGTCGTCACGAGGACTCTCTCGTCCTTGTCAATCCGGTCCCGGATCTCGCCCAGCAGATCATCAATCTGGCCCTTCGTCGGCCTGATCTCGATAATCGGGTCCAGCAGCCCGGTCGGACGGATAATCTGCTCCACCATCTCCGGGCAGTGCTCAATTTCGTAGGGTCCCGGCGTAGCGGATACATAGATGACCTGGCTCAGCTTTTTCTCGAATTCCTCGAACTTCAGCGGCCGGTTATCCATTGCCGACGGCAGACGGAAGCCGTGATCAACCAGTACTTCCTTCCTTGCACGGTCACCATTGTACATCGCCCGGATCTGCGGCAGGGTAACATGGGATTCATCAATAACCATCAGCATGTCATCGGGAAAATAATCCAGCAGCGTAAACGGCGTAGCGCCCCGCTCCCTGAAGGTCAGAGGCCCCGAGTAATTCTCGATGCCCGAGCAGAAGCCCATTTCCTGCATCATCTCGATATCGTAGCGTGTGCGCTGCTCCAGCCGCTGCGCCTCCAGCAGCTTCCCCTGCTCGCGAAGCTCCGCCAGACGCTCCTCCAGCTCCCGTTCAATGTTTACGAGCGCCACCTTCATCGTATCCTCGTGCGTAACGAAGTGAGAGGCCGGGAAGATCGCTGCATGGTCGCGTTCACCAATAATTTCCCCGGTCAGTACATCAATCTCCGTAATCCGGTCGATCTCGTCGCCGAACATCTCGACCCGGATCGCCCGCTCATTATTGGAAACCGGGAATATTTCGATAACATCTCCTCTGACCCGGAATGTACCGCGGACAAAGTTAATGTCGTTGCGCTGGTATTGAATATCGACCAGCTTGTGCAAAATAGCGTTGCGGGACTTCTCCATCCCTACCCTCAGAGACAGCACCAGGCTCTTGTATTCCATCGGAGAACCCAAGCCGTAAATGCAGGAAACACTCGCTACAATGATCACGTCCCGCCGCTCGAACAGTGCACTCGTAGCCGAGTGGCGCAGCTTGTCGATCTCATCGTTAATGCTCGAATCCTTCTCAATGTAAGTATCCGAAGACGGGATATACGCCTCCGGCTGATAGTAATCGTAATAGCTGACAAAATACTCAACAGCGTTGTTCGGGAAAAACTCCTTGAACTCGCTGCACAGCTGCGCAGCCAATGTCTTGTTGTGCGCTATGACCAGCGTCGGCCGGTTCAGCTTCGCAATTGTGTTGGCAATCGTGTACGTCTTGCCTGTACCGGTTGCTCCGAGCAGCGTCTGATGCTTTTGCCCATCCACAACCCCTGTGTACAGCTGTTCGATTGCGCCCGGCTGATCGCCCTGCGGCGTGTAGGCGGACAGAAGCTCAAACTTCTTATCCTGAACGTGTACTCCCTCTTTCATCGCGATGGCCTCTCACTCCCTATCCGGTATGGATGTATATAAACAAACGATCTATAGGATGATATCTGGTTGTTCATGTAAAAGACTATATTATGATGTATACCCAAAGTCGGGTACATAATAGACAGTATTATTTCCATGAGAATGGATGTTCCCATCTATTATACCGGGATCATTCGCCGCATGCAATCGGTTGATCATCCCTTGATGCCCAATCTTAAACAACGCAAAAGAGCAGCGCCTCCCGAAATGGAGCACTGCCCAGTATTTGCTTATAGCTATAAATCTCACTCTTACATCGTAACCGTTGACCCGCGCTGCCGCGTCGTCCGTCTGCCCCGCAGCAAATCAACCAGCGAAGCCGCCAGTCTGCCGGCCACATGCGGGGCTCCTTCGTCAGGAGCCAGCACAACACCCAGCTGATGATGCTCTCCCTCAAAGCGTGCGCGCTGCACAAACTTCACATGGCCTTCGAGATTGATAATCTCCAGCTTGCAGAACGCCGAATTGACCTGAAGGCCGTCATAAAGGTCCTGCGTTGTCCGCACCGGCGTCCCGTTAACCTTGTGCAGAATCTCGCCGGTCTGGATGCCCATCTGATCGGCCGGCATTCCCGGCACGACCGCCAGCACACGCAGGCCCTTCACATCATGGACGAATACAGGGCTCGCCTGCTCCTCCCGCCTGAGTTCCATGTAATAGATCAGCTCGTGGCAGACGAAGGCAGCAGCGGCAACCGCAGCTACCAGCGGCTCCCACCATACAGCCAGCAGCGCGGCAGCGATAAAGCCGGCACTGTAATACAGCTGGCTCCCCGCGAGCTTGCGGGCTTTAGCCCGCGGCAGTCTCGCCGTAGCCAGGCTGCTGAAGCCGATCACCACCGGCATAGCCAGCATCGTCCAGCTCCCGCTGTAGCCGCTCGCGTAAGTCAGCCACGGTGTCCATCCGAGCTCTGCAGCGGCCCCAGCCGAACCAGCCGGCACCAGCAGCAGCATGGGCACGGGCCAGAACGCTGGCAGCTGGTAACCGCCTACCAGCAGGCCTCTCTTCCCTTCCACAATCAAGGCGCCTGCCGCGTAATCGCCCTGCCAGCGCAGCAGCAGCGCCTCCATCATATGGAGCAGCCCTGCAAGCAGCAGCAGAGCTGCCCCATCCTGTTCGGCGAGAGATTCCAGTAGAGCCCCATACCACTGGCCGCTGTCCATGCTGCCCGAGAACAGTCCGGCGATTACGCTCAGCAGGGCAACCAACGCCGCGCTGTAGGCGATACAGACATAACGTATACGAATTAGCACAAGCACTACTGCGGCTCCCCAGAGCCAGTATACCGTCTCGCTTGTGAAGGCAAATCCGATAAAGAGAGACAGGGAGGAGAGAAACAACCCCGCCAGCAAACCTGCCACAACAGCAGGAACAATCTGCTTCGGCCAGGATGTCAGCTTGACATGAAACAGTCTCCGCTCCGTGCGGGTCTGTCTTGCCAAGAGCAGGATAATAAACAAGACCGCCATATAGTAGAACGGCTGCATAAACAGCCTGGCTACAGCTAATCCGGTGAGCCTGAGCAATTCCAGCGCAATATCCAACCTGCGTTCACTCCTTTGCTGAAGGCGAAACTAACCAAAATAAGAGGGCCAATCTCCAAACCGCGAGATCCGGCCCTCTATATCATTCGACAGTTACCCGGCGGAATCCTCCAATCCCCCCTGCCCTATGGCTATCAGCTTTTGGAAAGCTGTTCTTGGACTGCCTGTACTGCTTCCTCAAGCTGAATATCCTGCTCGCCGCTTATGATCTTCTCCAGCAGCTTCTGTTCCAGCAGCTCCGTTGTCTTCGGGTCGCCATCTCCGGTTGGCGTGATACCGGCATCCTTCTGAAACCGTTTCAACGCCTCCGCTGTCGACGGGCTGAAGTAGCCGTCCTTGCGGTCCGGCTCATAGCCGAGTGCATCCAGCATCACCTGAAGGCTCTTCACGGCTTCCCCGTTCGATTCGGGCACTAAGGTAACATCGCGAGGTATCCGGGCGACCGTGTAGTAATCCGGCTGGGATACAGCCTTATCGGGCTCAAGCCCCTTCTCATTCACCCAATTGCCATCCGGTGTCAGCCATTTGGCAATGGTCAGCTTGACGAGACTGCCATCCCCGAGAAGCTTGTCATAGCTCACCTGAACAGTGCCCTTGCCATAGGAGGTTTCCCCTACGACTACTGCCCCTGCGGATTCTCTCAGCGCTCCGGCCAGCACCTCCGAGGCGCTGGCACTGCCCTTATTAATCAGCACGGCAATCGGGTATTCCTTGCCGCCGCCCTTGGACAAGGTCTTCTCCCGCTCGCCCTTCCGGTCTTCCACCTGCACAATCGTCTTGCCTTCCTCTATAAAATGCTGCGCAATCGTAACGACGACCGGAAGCACGCCGCCCGGGTTGCTGCGCACATCAATCACAAGCGCCTTCATGCCCTGCTCTTCAAGGCTCTGAAGCTCTTCGGCAAACCGTTCCGCCGAGTTGACGGAGAACTGCCGGATCTCAATATAGCCCACGCCGTTCTCTAGCATCTCGGACTGAATAGTTTCCACATCAATGTCATCGCGGATCAGCACCAGCTCAAGCGGCTGGGACACACCTTCGCGCTGAATGGCCAGCTTTACCTTCGTTCCCTTGGGACCGCGGATTTTGGCAACCGCCTCGGACAGCTCCAAGCCCGCGAGAGGCTCGCCGTCAGCAGACAAAACAACATCCTTGGCATGCAGACCAGCACGCTCTGCCGGTGACCCCTTCATGGCTGACATAATGACCACCTTGCCGTCCTTCAGTGTTACTTCGGCGCCAATTCCCGAGAAGCTGCCTTCAATGGACTCCGAGAAGCGGGTAGCATCCGAAGCTTCCATATACGAAGTGTATGGATCTCCCAGTGAACTGAGCATACCCTGAATGGCTCCGTCCACCATGTCCTCCCGCTCGACACTTGTATAATATTTGCTCTGAACGAGCGAGAACACCTTGTTAAGCTTGTCGATCTCCTTGCTGCTGAGACTGGTTAAACCATCAATTGCCCCTGCTGCCCCCGAAAGCTTCGCGTCTTCCCGCAGCAGCCAGCGGTCTGCTGCTGTCAACGTAATTAAAGCGGTTGACACCATGGCAATCAGCACATATACGACGACCGTCCGTCCACGAAAATTCATGATGACCTCCTTCAGTTTAGAGCAATATGCCCGTACATCACTTTATGAACATTGTAGACTAATTATTTGCTGCTGTCTTCTGTACCCGGTTAGGATGAAAAACCGCCATGCCGGTCGAAGCCGGCTGGCGGTGTCATTCCGGCAGCATGCTGCAGCCGGTAGTATTAGTTTTTCTTGAGGTAGCTGATCGGGTTAACCGGCTGTTCATTCAAGCGCACTTCGAAGTGCAGGTGAGGACCGGTTGAGCGTCCTGTACTGCCCACCTCGGCAATCTTCTGGTCACGCTTGACGGTCTCGCCCTTCTCTACAAGAAGGCCGCCGCTGCGGATATGGCCGTATAGCGTCCACAAGCCGTTGCCGTGGTCGATAATGATACAGTTGCCATAACCGCTCCACGACTGCGATACAATGACCGTTCCGGCCTCAGCCGCATAGATCGCCGTCCCTTGCGGTGCGGAGAAGTCGATACCATTATGCATCTTCCCTCGTTGTCCGGTTATCGGATCAATACGAGGCCCGAAATTGGAGCTCATCCGGTAATTATCCCGCACAGGCAGGGCAAGCTTGCCTCCCGAATAATAAACCTTGTTCTTCTTCTTCTTCTGCTTCTCGATCTCGGCCTTCTCCTTCTTGGCCAGCTCAATCAGCATCGATTCCTGCTCTTCGGAGATATCCTCCAGCTCTTCGGATTTCTCCTCCAGATTCTTCAATTGAGCATTGTACTGAAGAATCATCTTTTCTTTTTCTTTTTCCTTAGCGACCAGATGGTTGTAGTACTTCTCTTGTTTATCATAGAGATGCTTGACATCAACAAGCTTGCCTTCAACCTCGCTCTTCTTGACGAGAATCAGCTCTTTATCCCGCTTGTGCTCCTCAAGGATTTCCTTGTCCTGATTCAGGATCGACTGCAGTGCGTCAAACCGGTCAAGAAAGTCCGAGAAGCTGCTCGAGCTCATCAGCACATCCAGGTAAGAGACGAAACCGCTCGTATACATCAGACGGACACGGGACTGCAGCAGCTCATCGCGGGCCTCAATCCGTGCTTCAGCGTCCACCAGTTCCTGACCGGCTTTAAGCAGCTCGGCTTCGGTAGCAGCGATCTGATCCGTTACGCTCTGCATATCGGCGCTGATCTGGTCGATTTGGCTCATAACCGCATTGATCGATTCGAGCGTCTGCTCCTTCTGAACGGAAACGACCTGCTTGTTTTCCTCAATCTGCTGCTTTGTGCTTTCCGTCTGGTTCATTTCCTTCTTCAACTGGTCAATCTGATTGCGGATCTTATCCAGCTCCGAAGCGGCTTCCCCCTCAACAGGCTGGAATACAACAGCAGCAAGTACGATAAATGCGATTAATAAAAATGCTCTCTTCACGCTTCTTTATCACCTACACTTTCAGATACTTGCGCACGGATATCGTGCTTCCCCAAATCCCGATCAACGTTCCAAGTCCCAGCAGCAGCGAGCCGACTAAGAGACCGGATTCCTCAAGCGTCACAAGCTGAATCATCATCAGGCCAAGCTCAAGCTGCGAAACCTGGACGAGCTGACCGTAACCAATCAGCAGAATACTCACCGATACAGCAGAACCAATAATGCCAAGCAGGGCACCTTCAATAAAGAATGGCCAGCGGATAAAATGGTTGGTCGCGCCAACCAGCTTCATGATGCTGATCTCGCGCCTGCGGGCAAATATCGTCATCTTAATCGTGTTCGAAATCAGGAACATGGCGGTCACGCCAAGCGCCAGGACGAGCACAAGCCCGATGTTCCGGACGGCCGTTGTTACCTTGAACAGTGACTCAACCGTCCCCTGCCCATACTTCACGCTCATAAGCGGATTAGGCGATGCGGCCTCGCCGGCCGCTTTGATTTTCTTCGCAACAAAGGAGATTTCCTCCGGATTGACAACCTCAACGGTAAAAGAGTCCGGCAGCGGGTTATTCGTCTCGTCGAAGCCCTCCAGCAGGTCCTGTCCGTCTTCGCCAAGGTTCTCCCGCAGGATCTCAAGCCCTTCCTCACGGGAGACGAACGTCACCTGGCTGACATCCTCCATATTGCCGATCACATTGTGCATCTCATCGATCTGCTGCTGCTCGGTGTTCAGCTGCAGGAATACCCGGATCTGCACCTGGCTCTCGATCTGCTCGGTCAGCTTGTTCACGTTAAGGGCAAGCAGAAGAAAGACACCTAATATAGACAGCGATACCACGATAGAACCGATTGAAGCAAAGGACATCCAGCCGTTGCGGACAATATTAAGCGCACCTTCGCGGATGTGCCGGAGCAGTGTACTAAACTTCATACCCGTACTCCCCTCTGGCCTGGTCACGGGCGATCAGGCCGTCCTCAATCGCAATAACCCGCTTGCGCATCGTGTTGACGATTTCCTTGTTGTGGGTGGCCATCACGATTGTTGTGCCGCGAAAATTGATCTCCTCGAGGAGATTCATAATCTCCCATGAGGTCTCTGGGTCAAGGTTGCCGGTAGGCTCGTCCGCCACGATGACGGACGGATTGTTCACAATCGCGCGGGCGATTGCAATCCGCTGCTGCTCACCGCCGGACAGCTGGGCCGGCAGGCTTGCATGCTTATGCTTCAGTCCGACAAGGTCCAGCACCTCCATCGTCCGCTTCTTGATGAGCCGTTTGGGAGCTTCAATGACTTCCATGGCAAACGCGATGTTCTCATAAGCGCTGAGCTTCGGCAGCAGACGGAAATCCTGGAAAATCACGCCGATGTTCCGGCGTACATACGGTATTTTGCGCTGCTTCAGCTTGCCTATATTGAACCCGTTGACGGAAAGCTGACCCTTGGTCGGCACTTCCTCACGGTAAATCAGCTTCATGAAGGTAGACTTGCCGGCACCTGACGGGCCGACCAGATAAACAAATTCATTACGGTCGATCAGCACGGATACACCCCGCAGGGCATGTGTGCCGTCGGCATAGGTCTTCCATATGTCTTGCATCTCAATCACGGTATCACATCCTGTAGATAGTCAACTCTTAGTATTTCGACATAAAGAGCGCATTTCCTTTTTAAAACTAGCAAAACTTCATTTTTCACAATTCTCATTTTTGAAAAACCCGCTAAAATACTGACTTTCTTCGCAAAATAAACTTGTAGAACTTTGTCGAACTTTTCCAATTGCCAAATCATTCGGCATGGTTTTGGGGTAAAAAACATACGTATACAGAATGAATGCTGCATATTCGGAGGTATGGAGGTCCTGATCATGATTCGCTATAAGAGGCTAATTCTTATTGGCATAACCGCACTTCTGCTGACAGCTGCGGCTTGGGGAGCGCTCTGGCTCTACGCCGCACGCAGCCATATACCAGATGGCGTCTATGCCGGCGAAGTGGCGGTCGGCGGGTTGCCTGCTGAGGAAGCCATCACCCTGCTGTCGGAGAGCTGGGACCAGGCCGAGCAGCGCCAGGTTGTGGTCGAAGGAATCAATGGCAAACAGCAGACCTGGCAGCTCCAGGAGCTGGGCTACCGGATTAAGCGAGAGGAAGCGCTGGCGGCTATTCGGAAGCTATCGGAGGGCTCGCTCTGGGAGCGTGCGAGATACCGGTATCATTTTCCGAAGAAGCTTGCCGCAGAGGAGCAATGGAAGCAGGGTACCTTCCGCAAGGTGATAAAGCAGGAATGGGCGTGGATGGAAGCCATGAAGCCTGCGGATGCGGTACGCAAGATTACGCCGGATGACCGGGTTCTGTACCAGCCTCATAATGTCGGCTACAAGGTGGATGAGGAGAAGCTCATGGAGCAGGTGAAGCAGGCGGTTAAAGCTGGCAGCGAAGCGGCATCCCCTGGAAAACAGGAGCCCGCTCCGATCCGGCTGCCGCTGCCTTTCACAAAGGTAATGCCCGCTGTCACCTTGCAGCAGCTGAAGGCCCAGGGTGTAGAGCGGAAGATCGTCTCCTTCTCGACGCAGCTTGGCAGCAGCTCGGCAGGCCGGGTGCATAATGTATCGGTGACCGCCCGGGTGCTGAACGATCTGGAGCTGAAGCCCGGCGAGGTCTTCGATTACGGTAAAATTGTGCAGGCAGCCGAGCAGGAATACGGCTACCGTGAGGCGCCGGTCATACTGAACGGCAAGCTCGCTCCTGGAGTAGGCGGCGGGATCTGTCAGGTCTCGAGCACGCTCTACCACGCAGCACTCCAGGCAGGCCTTGAAATTGTGGAAAGGCGCAACCATTCCCTGCCCGTATCCTATATCCCAAGGGGACAGGACGCTACGTTCGCCCAGGGCGCCATCAATTTCCGGTTCAAGAACACAACCGGCAAACACCTGGTCATCAGAAGCCGGGTAGAGAACGGAGCACTTACCGTGAAGCTGTTCGGCACCATACCGGAGAATGAGCATTACGAGATTGAGTCCGAGACGGTAAAGCTGATCGATCCGCCTGTGAAGGAGATAACCGATCCGGGCGCTCCGATCGGCAGCCGCAGAGTCATTGAGCAGGGCAAGTCGGGGTATAAGGTGGAGACCTACCGTATTCATTATCGGGATGGCAAGGCCGTTAAGAGGGAGCTCGTATCCCGCGATACGTACAAAGGCCAGCCCACTGTGGTCCAGGTAGGCGGCAGCAGGCCGAACAAGAGCAGCAGCTCCAAGAGCAGTGAACCTTTGCTGGAGGATGGAATCACAGCAGCAGATTGAACCGCAAAGACCGCCTGGGATGATGAGAATCCCGGCGGTCTTTATTAAGATTATAGCTTTAGCCCATTTCATGCGCGGCCTTATTTGCTGCGCTCGGCATATTCAGCTACCCAGGCAGCTGTCTGCTCGAGCCCGCTTTCAGCGCGGGTAATCGCTTCGCTGACCTGAGCAGTCGCCGTGCCGCCGTATACGTTGCGGGCATTGACGACATTTTCCGGCTGCAGCACGTCATAGATCCGCTCGTCGAACAGCTTGGAGAACTGCTTGAATTCGTCCAGCGTCAGGTCCAGCAGGAACTTGTTCTGCTCGATGCAGTACAGCACCGTCTTGCCGATCACCTCATGCGCCTGACGGAACGGCAGGCCCTTGCCGACGAGGAAATCCGCGATGTCCGTCGCATTCGAGAAGTCCTTGTTGACTGCCTCGCGCATCCGGCCCTTGTTGACCTTCATGGTAGCAATCATCGGGGCAAACAGCTGAAGGGCGCCCTGCATGGTCTTTACCGTGTCGAACATGCCTTCCTTGTCCTCCTGCATGTCCTTATTATAGGCCAGCGGGAGCGACTTGAGCACCGTCAGAAGGCCCATCAGATTGCCGTAAACACGCCCGGTCTTGCCGCGAACAAGCTCCGGTACATCCGGGTTCTTCTTCTGCGGCATAATGCTGCTGCCTGTGCAGAAGGCATCATCCAGCTCGACGAATCGGAATTCACTGCTCGACCAGAGAATCAGCTCCTCGCTAAGGCGCGACAGATGCATCATGATGATCGAGGCGTGAGACAGGAACTCCAGAATAAAGTCACGGTCGCTGACCGCATCCAGGCTGTTCTCGTAGACCCGGTCAAAGCCAAGCTGCGAGGCGACAAAATGCCGGTCGATCGGGAACGTTGTGCCTGCCAGCGCTCCTGCTCCGAGGGGCAGGGTATTGATCCGCTTATAGCTGTCCTGAAGCCGCTCCGCATCCCGTCCGAACATCGCTACATAAGCCATCAGATGATGGGCAAAAAGAATCGGCTGTGCCCGCTGCAGATGCGTATAGCCTGGTACGATGGTATCCAGGTTGGCCTTCGCCTGCTCCAGCAGCGCCGACTGCAGCTTATGCAGCAGGTCTACGAACTCCACAACACGCTTGCGCAGGTACAGGTGCATGTCGGTCGCCACCTGGTCGTTGCGGCTGCGCCCGGTATGCAGCTTGCCGCCAACGGCGCCAATGTCGTCGATCAGCGTTTTCTCGATATTCATATGAATATCTTCATCCGCAACCGCAAACTCGATCTCGCCCCGCTTGATCTTCTGCATCACCCGGTGCAGGCCTTCCTTGATCGTATCTACATCGTCCAGCGGAATAATGCCCTGCTTGCCGAGCATGGTCACATGCGCCAGACTGCCCTGGATATCCTCCTCCGCCAGCTCTTTATCAAAAGTAATCGAAGCTGTGTACTCTTCCACCAGCTGGTCGGTCTTCTTCGTAAAACGTCCGCCCCATAATTTACTCACGTATCCGAACACTCCTTTTGGGAGATCTGCTTGATAAGATCTATTGTTTTTTCGACTGCTCCACGCCAGAGGACACCTTCAGACGAAGGGCGTTCAGACGGATAAAGCCTGTTGCATCGCCTTGGTCGTAAGCCTGTGTCGGATCGGCTTCCATTGTTGCAATGTCAGGGTTGTACAAGCTGACCGGGCTCTTCACGCCGGCTCCGATCACATTGCCCTTGTACAGCTTCAGGCGGACGACGCCTGTAACATTCTTCTGGCTCTCCTCTACAAGCGCCTGCAGTGCAAGCCGCTCCGGCGCAAACCAGAAGCCGTTATACACGAGCGTGCTGTACTTGGAGATCAGTGAGTCCCGCAGGTGCATCACGTCACGGTCCATCGTCAGCGACTCCATCTTGCGGTGTGCTGTGAACAGGATGGTGCCGCCCGGCGTCTCATATACGCCCCGGCTCTTCATGCCGACGAAGCGGTTCTCGACCATATCGACACGGCCGATGCCGTGCTTGCCGCCCAGCTCGTTCAGCTTCTCCATGACGGCCAGCGGGTTCATGCTCTCGCCGTTAACCGCCACGCAGTTGCCTGCCTCGAACGTCAGCTCGATATATTCCGGCTGGTCAGGCGCTTTCTCGGGAGATACGCTCAGCACATACATGCCTTCGTTCTCCTCTGCGCTTGCATCAAACCAAGGGTCCTCCAGCATGCCGCTCTCGAAGCTGATGTGCAGCAGGTTGCGGTCCATCGAATACGGCTTCGCCGCGGAAGCCTGCACCGGAATGTTATGCTTCTCCGCATACGCGATCATCTCGGCACGTCCCGGGAACTGCTCGCGGAACGCCTCAATCCGCCAAGGCGCGATCACCGCGATATCCGGTGCCAGCGCAGCTGCCGCCAGCTCGAAGCGCACCTGGTCGTTGCCTTTGCCGGTTGCGCCATGCGCAATTGCCGTTGCGCCTTCAGCGCGCGCAATGTCGACCATCCGCTTGGCGATCAGCGGCCTTGCGATCGAGGTGCCCAGCAGATATTGTCCTTCATACAGCGCTCCCGACTGAAACATCGGGTAGATAAAGTCCGCCGCGAACTCCTCGCGCAGGTCATCAATGTATACCTTCGAAGCACCGGTAGCCAGCGCCTTCTCCTCCAGGCCGTCCAGCTCATCCTTCTGTCCGATATCCGCCGTGAAGGCGATGATTTCAGCGTCGTAGGTTTCCTTCAGCCACTTGAGGATGACAGAGGTGTCGAGCCCCCCTGAATAAGCCAATACAATCTTTTCTTTTGCCATATCGGTTCAATCGCTCCTTATCCGTTGATGTCCCGTCCGCCGTTCGTAAATAACTTACATCGTAGCGGCCATAATGGCCTTCTGTGCATGAAGCCGGTTCTCAGCCTCGTCGAAAATAATGGAATGCTCGCCGTCGATGATGCCCGCGCTTACTTCCTCGCCGCGGTGCGCCGGCAGGCAGTGCATGAATACATAGTCGCTCTTCGCATAGCGGACCAGCTCCTCGTTGACCTGGTAGTTCGCGAATGCGATCTCCCGTTCCTTCTGCTCATCCTCCTGGCCCATGCTGGCCCACACATCCGTGTAGAGAACATCCGCCTGGGATGCCGCTTCCTGCGGGTCACGGAACACCTCGATAACCGATCCGGTCTGGCTGCCGATCTCCTTCGCCTGCTTAACCAGCGCTTCGTCCGGCTCATAGCCCTCCGGAGAGGCAACCGACATATGCATGCCAAGCTTGGCTGCGCCGATGAGCAGGGAGTGAACCATATTATTGCCGTCTCCGATATAGGCGATCTTCAGCCCTTCAAGGCGCCCCTTATGCTCAAGCACCGTCTGGTAGTCCGCCAGCACCTGGCAGGGATGCGCATAATCCGTCAGCCCGTTGATTACCGGCACTGTTGCGCCGCGCGCCAGCTCGATAACGGTGCGGTGCGCATAGGTGCGGATCATAATGCCGTCCAGATAGCGGGACATCGTCTGGGCGGTATCCCATACCGTCTCGCCGCGGCCGAGCTGCAGGTCGTTCTTGCTGAGGAACAGCGCATGGCCGCCAAGCTGGTACATGCCCACCTCGAAGGAAACGCGGGTACGCGTGGAGGATTTCTCGAAGATCATGCCGAGTGTCTTGCCCTTCAGCGGCTGATACACTTCGCCAGCCTTCTGCTTGCGCTTCAGTTCGATCGCCAGATCGATCAGATAGCGGATTTCCTCGGGTTTATAGTCTGCCAGCGCCAGAAAATCGCGCCCCTTAAGTTTAGCGGCCATTTCTTCCTTCACGGTGTTCTGCACATGGATCACTCCTTTATCGTAAGCCGTGCCGCTTCATCCGCAGCTCCGGCATCAATCATTCCTCTATTCCGCCGCTCGGGCTGAGCCTGTGATACCAGCCAGCCCTCCGAAAGCGTCACGTTATCTGTTATATGACCATTAAACCTTAGCAGCAGCACCCTGTCTGGACAGCAAGCTGACCAGAACGCCAACCGCCTGATCAATCTCCTCCTGTGTTACCAGCAGGTTCGGCAGCAGCCGGATGACATTCGGACCCGCAGTGACAACGAGCAGTCCCTGCTCCCGCGCTTCCGTCACAAGCTCCGAGACCGCCGCTCCGCACTCGATTCCTAGGATTAATCCCCTGCCGCGGATCTCCTTCACAAACGAGCTGCCCAACAGCTGGTCCTCCAGCTTCTGCCGAAGATAAGCTCCCATCTCGGCTGCACGCTCAGGCAGTCTGCTGTCCACGATCGCTTTCACCGTCGCCTTGACGACTGCGCACGCCAGCGGTGTTCCGCCAAAGGTGGAGCCGTGGCTGCCCGGTCCAAATGCCGGCGCAAGCTTGCCCTTGGCGAGCATTGCGCCCACCGGAAAGCCGCTGCCCAGCCCCTTGGCGAGTGTGAAGATATCCGGCTCTATGCCATAGTGCTCGAACGCGAACAGCTTGCCTGTACGGCCCATGCCCGTCTGAATCTCATCTACGATCAGCAGCAGCCCGTGCTCTTCACACAGCGCCGCCACTTCCTTCAGATATGCGGGATCGACGAGGTTAACGCCGCCCTCCGCCTGGATCATCTCCAGCATGATGGCTGCCGTCTGGCTGCCTATGGCGGCCTTCAGGGCTTCCAGGTCATGCAAAGGCACATGCTTGAAGCCGTCCGGCAGCGGCTGGAACCCTTCCTTGACCTTATCCTGGCCGGTTGCGGTCAACGTGGCCAGTGTACGGCCATGGAAGGACTGCTGGAACGTGATGATCTCATATCTGCCGCTTCCCAGCACCTTCTGCTGATAGCGGCGGGCCAGCTTGATCGCCGCTTCATTGGCCTCGGCTCCCGAGTTGCAGAAGAAGACAGCATCTGCATGACTGTTCGCAGTCAGCAGCGCAGCGGCCTCTTCCTGTCCCGGAATCCGGAACAGGTTGGACACATGCCACAGCTCATCAAGCTGCTGCACAAGCGCTTCCTTGATTTCCTGGGGCGCGTGCCCAAGATTGGTGACCGCCAGCCCGCTCATGAAGTCCAGATACTTATTCCCTTCCTCATCCCACAGCCAGCTGCCCTGACCCTTGACGAGCGCAACCGGGTTGCGCGCATAGGTCGGGAACAGCGAGCTTCCAGCCGGACTGCCCGGGGCCTGCTGACTTCCTGCTTCTGCTGCTTGCTGCATTCCTTTAACTTCGCTCATCACGTCCCACCTCCGCTTGATTCAGCCCTGCACGATCCGCGTGCCGACTCCGCCCTCTCGTACCGCCTTTGTGAGCACGCCCGGCTCACTGCCGCTGACAATGACAACCTCGCGCACCCTGCCTGTAATACACTGCACAGCCGCCCGCACCTTCGGGATCATGCCGCCATAGATTTCGCCGCTCTCAATCATCGCCTCAATCTCTTCCACGGTCACCACAGGCAGCACCTGCAGCTCGCCGTCAATCCTGCGCATAATGCCGGGAACATCGGTCACGACAATCATCCGCTCTACTCCAAGATGAGAAGCCACCGCTCCCGCCGCTGTATCCGCGTTAATGTTATACCGCTGTCCGGCATCGTCAATTCCGACCGGCGCAAGCACCGGGATGTAATCCATGGCCATAATGCCCTCGATGACTTCAGCGTTGACGCCGGTTACCTCACCGACGAAGCCGATCTCGCTGCTGTTAGCTACAGGCCGGGCCTGGATCAGCTTGCCGTCAATCCCCGATAAGCCGAGCGCTCTCGCGCCGCTGCCCTGAATTTTACGGACAATCTCCTTATTAATGGTGCCGGCGAGCACCATCTCGACGACATCAAGCACTCCCTCTGTCGTTACGCGCAGTCCATTTACGAAGCCCGTCTCAATCCCAAGCTTCGCCAGGGTATCAGAGATCGCCGGACCCCCGCCGTGCACAATGACCGGCCGAACCCCGCTTTCCTGCAGGGACTTCAACTCTTCGAAAAAACCTGCCGGCAGCGCAGCCAATGTGCTGCCGCCGCATTTCATGACAAACCGTTCCTTCATCGCCTAACCGTTCCCTTCCTAAGTCCGATAAGCGGCATTGATCCGCACGTAATCATAGGTCAGATCGCAGCCCCAGCCCGTTGCCCTGCCTTCACCCATATGAAGCTCACAGTAAATATGCACTGTATCGCCCTTCAGGTAGACAAGCGCCTTCTCCTCGTCGAACGGCACCGGCCTCGACTGTTCGAGCACCACGATGTTGCCAAGGCGAATATCGACTGTCTCCGGGTTAACCGGCTGTCCCGCACGCCCTATTGCCCCAATAATTCGGCCCCAGTTCGCATCTGCACCGAACATAGCTGATTTCACCAGTGAAGAGCCAATGACGGTCTTGGCAATGGCTCGCGCCGACTCATCCGTTATGGCGCCGCCAACCTGCACCTCGACCAGCTTCGTTGCCCCTTCACCGTCCCGGGCAATCGCCTTCGCCAGAATCTCGCACACATAGCGCAGTCCAGCGCTGAACGCTTCCCAGTCCGGATGGCGCTGGGTCAGCTCCTCATTGCCGGCAAGACCGCTCGCCATTGCCAGCAGCATATCGTTCGTGCTCGTATCCCCGTCGACCGTAATCATATTAAACGTCACATCCGTAGCCTGCCGGAGCAGGTATTGGAGTGACTCATTGCCGATGGCTGCATCGGTAGTCACAAAGCCAAGCATCGTCGCCATATTCGGGTGGATCATACCGGAGCCCTTCGCTGCACCGGCAATGTGAACCGTCCTGCCGTCGACCTCTACCGCCACACAGACAGTCTTCTGCACCAGATCGGTCGTCAGAATCGCTTGGGAAAAATCATCCGCGCCTTCCGGCGTGCCCATCAGCCTCGCAGGCATTTCCTGAATACCGCCCAGTACCCGGTCCATCTTTAGCAGCTCCCCAATGACACCTGTAGAAGCTACAGCGACCAGATGAGGCTCGACCTGCAGCTGCTCAGCAAACCGGCTGCGCATGACATAGGCATCCTCCTCACCCTGCTTCCCCGTGCAGGCGTTGGCGTTGCCGCTGTTGACTAGGACCGCCCTCAGCCTGCCTTCCTGCCCGATGCTTTCGCGTGTTACCTTGAGTGGCGCTGCCTGAAATACATTCGTTGTATAAACAGCCGCTGCCGCAGCGGGCACATCACAGACTATAGCTCCAAGATCGTGCCTTGTCGTCTTCTTCAAACCGCAGTGCAGACCGCCCGCCTTGAAGCCCTTCGGCGTAATGACCGATCCCTCCGGCACCACGTTGTATGGCGCTTCAGCTCCCATGATCAATCGAACTCCTTCATGTCCGTTATTGGAACAGATGCTCCCGCATCCGCTTATGGATACACCGGCACGAACTGCAGGCCCAAACCCTCTTCCCAGCCCATCATCAGGTTAAGATTCTGAATGGCCTGGCCAGCCGCGCCTTTGACCAGGTTGTCGATGACCGAGATGATTGTAGCCCGTCCCGTTCGCTCATCAACCGCAAAGCCGATATCGCAGTAATTCGAGCCGTACACTTCCTTCGTCCCCGGCCACTGGCCTTCAGACCGGATGCGCACGAACTGCCTGCCTTCATAATACTCCCGGTATAAACCGATGAAGTCCTGCACACTCCGCTGCCCTTCAACCGATGCATAGATCGTGCTCATGATGCCCCGCGTCATGGGGACGAGATGAGTGGTGAAGGTTACGGTCACCTCCGTACCCGCTACACGCGCAAGCACCTGCTCAATTTCAGGTATATGCTGATGCTGGTTGACCTTGTAGGCTTTAAAATTCTCGTTCAGCTCGGAGTAGTGCGTCCCAAGACTGGCGCCCCGTCCAGCTCCCGATACACCTGACTTGGCATCGACGATAATCGACTTCGGATCAATCCAGCCAGCCGCAACGGCCGGTACCAGGCCAAGCAGCGTCGCAGTCGGATAGCATCCCGGATTCGAGATCAGCTCCTGACCCTGCACCTCACTGCCGAACACTTCGGCAAGGCCATATACCGCACGATCAAGGTAGGCCTGCTCAGCCGAGGCTTTCTTGTACCACTGTTCATATAAAGCCGGTGACTTCAACCTGAAATCTCCGGACACATCAATCACCTTAAGTCCCTGCTCCAAGAGCTGCGGTACGAGCCCGGAGGCAACACCTGCAGGTGTCGCAAGGAAGACGACATCCGCCTTGGACTTCATTTCGGCAGGGTCTATCCCATCCAAAAGCTCTGTACGGATTTCCTGCAGATGCGGATACCCGGCCGCGATCGGTTCGCCTGCACTCGATGATGAGATAACCGATGTAATCGCAACCTGCGGATGCGCCGCAAGAAGTCGAATCAGCTCCACCCCGCCGTAGCCTGTGGAACCGATAATTGCCGCTCTAACCTTCGAACTCATGCCCGCTCTCCCCCATCCTGTTGATTAGCCTCTCTACCAGCCTTTTTCCCGCTAACAGGGGAAATTCCGCCATATAGATCCGTAGCCATTAATTTCTGTATTATTATACATCCCAATTTATATAAATACAATCGCTTTTTAATAGGACTACCTACCTTGCCTGCGGCAGCTGGAAGCCTTCACCGAGCACCTCGGCCGTATCGCTGATGATAACAAAGGCATTCGGGTCCACCGACCGTACAGCCAGCTTAAGCTTCATGACTTCACTTTGGCCCACAACGACCATCAGCACCGTCCTGCTCGCTCCGGTAAAGCCGCCATGTGCATCCAGCTTGGTCAGCCCCCGGTCCAGGTCATGCAGGATAGCCTTCGCGATCTCCTCGGTTTTCTCGGATATGATGAACGCCACCTTCGACACCTTCATCCCCGTCTGTACCACGTCAATCGTCTTGCTGGTAACGAAGAGTCCGATCAGCGCGTACAGCGCATTTTCCTGAGAAATCACAATGCCGGCCGCTATTATGACCATGCCGTCGATAAAAGCAAGCGCCAGTCCCAGCTTAATGCCCGTATACCGGTGGACAATCTGTACGGCTGTATCCAGCCCGCCCGTCGACCCTCTGCCCCTGAACACGAGACCCAGACCCAGTCCCACGCCAATACCACCGTAGAGCGAAGCGAGCAGCGGGTTGCCGGTTGGCGGCGTCCAGTGAGCGGTCAGCAGGACGAACAGCGGCAGCATCACCGTGCCAAGCAGCGACTTCAGGGCAAAGCGTCTTCCCAGCAGGAGCAGGCCTGCTATGAACAGCGGAATGTTAAGCGCCCACTGCGTGTAAGCGGGCGGCACATTAAGCGTCCGCTCCACAAGAATCGAAATACCTGACACCCCGCCAGAAGCAATCCCGTTCGGAAGCAAAAACAAGTTAAAGCTGAGCGCCACAACAAACGATCCGGCCAGCATCAGCAGGACGTCCACCGCAGCGGCCATCCGCGGGTGATTCTCCTGCATGTTACGCCTGCGCATTCGATGCTTGTTAGATTTGCCTAATATCATCTCTATATCTCCCGTCAACCATTATGTAGTTATAAATTACCCGAAACGGCAGGCTGTGTACCCTTTTATGTACGGATCTGTCCTTATTGTTGCCTATTTAGGGATAAATGTGTGCACTTCGTAGTGATGGGAACATTCCCGATGGAAAACACCGGCTCCATGTCTGAGCATGCCCGCCTCATCTACTATATTAGCCCATGCAGGGCATCGTGCCTGTCGCTCGCCTGCTTATAAACATAAAGACCGTTCGGCAAAGGCTGTAACTAACCTCTGCACGAACGGCCTTCCCAGGAGCTTAAACCCCCTTGGCTATTCCTGTCTGATCTGGCTGCGGAGATAACCGTCAATGAAGGCGTCAAGATCCCCGTCCATGACGGCTCCGACATTCCCCGTCTCCACCTGGGTTCTGTGATCCTTAACCATGCTGTAAGGATGGAACACGTAGGAGCGGATTTGGCTGCCCCAAGCGATATCCGATTGTTCACCGCGAATCTCCGCCAGATGCTTCTGCTGCTCCTCGATCTTACGCTCATAGAGCTTGGAACGAAGCATCTTCATCGCCCGCTCCCGGTTCTGAATCTGTGAACGCTCGGTCTGGCAGGCCACCACGATTCCGCTTGGCACGTGGGTAATCCGGATAGCGGATTCCGTCTTGTTGACATGCTGCCCGCCCGCACCGCTGGAACGGTACGTATCCACCTTCAGATCCTCAGGCCGGATCTCGATCTCGATATCATCCGAAATTTCCGGCATAACATCGCAGGATACGAAGGAGGTATGCCGGCGTCCTGATGCGTCGAATGGTGAAATCCGCACAAGACGGTGGACACCTTTCTCCGCTTTCAGGTAGCCGTAGGCATTATAGCCTTTGACCATTATGGTCACACTCTTAATCCCTGCTTCATCCCCGGGCAGGTAGTCGAGCACCTCGACCTTGAAGCCTCTCTTCTCTGCCCAGCGCGTATACATCCGGTACAGCATCTGGCCCCAGTCCTGTGACTCGGTTCCGCCTGCCCCCGGATGAAGCTCCAGGATCGCATTCAGCTTGTCATATGGCTGGTTCAGCAGCAGCTGCAGCTGGAAATCGCCAACCTTCTGGACGAGCGCAGCGACGCCTGCCGCAATATCGGCTTCCAGCGACTCGTCGCCTTCTTCCTCTGCCAGCTCCAGCATGGTCTCCATATCTTCTTGCTC
This sequence comes from Paenibacillus sambharensis, assembly GCF_003233845.1. Taxonomy (GTDB): domain Bacteria; phylum Bacillota; class Bacilli; order Paenibacillales; family Paenibacillaceae; genus Paenibacillus_I; species Paenibacillus_I sambharensis. Next base: position 210,214 of record NZ_QKRB01000006.1, on the reverse strand, counting down.
TGCGGCCAGCTTGTCGTACTGCTCAACAACCGACTTAACGGCATTCAGCTCAGATATGGTGGCCTGCGCCTTGTCATTGTCATCCCAGAAATCCGGCGCTGTCATCTTCTCTTCGTAGTTGGCTATGATCTCCTGCTTGAGATCTAAGTCAAAGAGACCCCCTGAGTTCTTGGAGCCGCTTCGCCATCTCGCGCAGGTCTTGTTTAACCGATGCGTCTATCATGGTTGTCGTCACCTCAAAATAAGATTTGCGGATGATCCGCTTCTTGCCGCCCGCGCATCCTTTCCCTGAATGGGGGAAAGGGCCCGCACGCGGCAGGAACCGCCCGTGTCAGATCTGCTGCGCGGGCGGTTCCCGATGTATTGCATTACGCATTGCCGTGGCACTGCTTGTATTTCTTGCCGCTGCCGCATGGGCACGGATCATTGCGTCCTACACGGTCATCCCGCTTGGTCGGCTTCTTCACCTGCGGCTCGCCGCTTCCGCCTGTCTCTGTCTGGCCCTTGGCAACCTCCTGGCGCTCCAGGTTGTTCTCGACATGAGCCTTCATAATATACTTGGTGACTTCTTCCTGGATATGGTCAATCATTTCCTTGAACATCTCGAAGCCTTCAAACTGGTACTCGCGAAGCGGGTCGGTACCGCCGTATGCACGCAGGTGGATACCCTGACGCAGCTGATCCATCGCGTCAATATGATCCATCCACTTGCTGTCCACCGCACGGAGAACAACAACCTTCTCGAATTCGCGCATCGTCTCTTCGCCAAGCTGCTCCTCACGCTCATCATACAGGGCTTTAACCTTAGCCAGAAGGAATTCCACGATCTCTTCCTTCTCCTTGCCCCACAGGTCATCCTTCGTGATCGTATCTTCCTTCAGGAAGGTCGCGTGAGCATAATCCACCACAGCCTGCAGATCCCAATCCTCCGGAACCTCTTCTGCCGGGCAGTGCGCTTCCACAATCCGCTCGACAACCGGCTTGATCATTTCCTGAACGACCTCTCGGATATTATCCGAGTAGAGAACCTCGCGGCGCTGCTTATAGATGACTTCGCGCTGCTGGTTCATGACATCGTCATACTGCAGGACGACCTTACGCAGATCGAAGTTGTTCCCCTCTACCCGCTTCTGTGCCGATTCAATCGCTCTCGTGATCAGTCGGCTCTCAATCGGCTGATCTTCATCAAAGCCCAGCCGGTCCATCATGCCCATAATATTCTCCGCACCGAAGCGGCGCATCAGATCATCCTGCAGCGAGAGATAGAACTGGGTCGAGCCCGGGTCGCCCTGACGGCCGGCACGTCCGCGCAGCTGGTTATCAATCCGCCGGCTCTCATGGCGCTCCGTACCAATAATATGCAGACCGCCTGTATCCGGCACACCATCACCCAGCAGAATATCGGTACCGCGGCCGGCCATATTGGTGGCAATGGTTACAGCGCCAGCTTGTCCGGCACGGGAGATGATCTCCGCCTCTTCCGCATGGTACTTGGCATTCAGTACCTTATGCGCGATGCCGCGGCGCTTCAGCATATCGGACAGCTTCTCCGAGTTCTCGATCGAGACCGTACCGACGAGCACCGGCTGGTTCTTCTGGTGGCGGGCCACAATCTCTTCCAGCACCGCCTTGAACTTCCCGTCCTCCGTCTTATAGACGACATCAGCCATATCGTTACGGATATTCGTGCGGTTCGTTGGAATCTGAACGACATCAAGACCATAGATCTTCTTGAACTCTTCTTCCTCTGTCTTCGCCGTACCGGTCATGCCGGCAAGCTTGCGGTACATCCGGAAGTAGTTCTGGAACGTGATGGTAGCCAGCGTCATGCTCTCGTTCTGAACCTTCAGCTGCTCCTTCGCTTCAATCGCCTGGTGAAGCCCGTCGCTGTAACGGCGGCCAGCCATCAGACGGCCAGTAAATTCGTCAACAATGACAACTTCGTCATCCTGAACGACGTAGTCAACGTCACGCTTCATAATGGCATGCGCCTTCAGCGCCTGCTGAATATGGTGATTAAGCAGCACATGCGCGTGGTCGAACAGGTTGTCGATGCCGAAGGCCTTCTCAGCCTTCTCAACACCCGACTCTGTCAGCGTTACACTGCGCAGCTTAATGTCGACTGTGTAATCCTCTTCTCCCTTAAGACGCGACGCAACAAAACGATCCGCCGCATAGTAAAGCTCTGTTGACTTCGCAGCCTGACCGGAGATAATCAGCGGTGTCCGGGCTTCGTCAATCAGAATGGAGTCCACTTCATCGATAATGGCATAGTATAACGGCCGTTGAACCATCTGCTCCTTATAGAGCACCATATTATCGCGCAGGTAATCAAAGCCGAACTCATTGTTCGTTCCATACGTAATATCCGCGGCGTATGCTTCCTGCTTCTCGGCATGGGTTAAGCCGTGCAGGTTGCAGCCGACTGTAAGACCCAGGAACTCATACAGCTGTCCCATCTGGGTGCTGTCGCGCTGGGCGAGATAATCATTGACCGTAATGACATGAACGCCTTTGCCCTGAAGGGCATTCAGGTATACTGGAAGAGTGGCCACCAGCGTCTTGCCTTCCCCTGTTTTCATTTCGGCGATCTTGCCGTCATGCAGAACCATTCCCCCGATCAGCTGCACATCGAAATGGCGCATGTTCAGCACACGCTTGGACGCTTCTCTGACCGTCGCGAACACCTCGGGCAGAATCGCCTCTGTCTGTTCGCCCTTCTCGATCCGTGCCCTGAATTCATCTGTCTTGGCACGCAGCTGCTCATCCGAGAGCTTCACGAAATCGGGCTCCATGGCGTTGATTTGATCGACGGTGCGGGTGAGACGCTTAATCTCGCGCTCATTCGCATCGCCGAATATTTTTTTGACAAGTCCGAGCATCAGGTTATGCCCCTTTCGTATTCGACTCTTTGCCTAAATTGTATCAGTTTGGACATGCCGCCGCAATGACAGACAGCCAAAAAACGCCTGAAATTCCCAGCTAATCCGCCCAGCGCCTATCCTGCCGAACAAACTCCACAGGAACCTAGTGTTGCCAATCCCGGTTTCCGTTATGAACCGCGGTCTTGAGCACCGGCTTTAGCCTGTTAAATGTAAAGCCGGACCCTGAAGGGGCCCGGCTGAATTTGCATCGTCAAGGTCATGCTTCGGTTGATGCCTCCGGCATCGGTTACGCTTGTTCAATTAATCCGTACTTGCCGTCGTTGCGCTTATACACAACGTTAACTTCCTTCGTATCCGAGTTGGCGAAGACGAAGAAGCTGTGGCCGATCATATTCATCTGGAGGATCGCTTCCTCCACATCCATCGGCTTCAGTGCGTGGCGCTTGGTACGGACAACTTCCAGTTCATCATCCTCTTCCTCCACTGCCTGAGGAGCCACAGGCTCTTCCCTAAACAGGGCTCGGATGCCGCCATCCTGGCGGAACTTCCGGTTCAGCTTGGTCTTGTGCTTGCGGATCTGCCGCTCCAGCTTGTCCACCACAAGATCAATCGCTGCATACATATCATCATGCTGTTCTTCCGCCCGCAGCATAACGCCGGTCAGCGGTATCGTCACTTCTACGCTTTGCTTGTTACGAATAACAGATAAAGTCACATTCACATCGGAGGTTAAGGGTGCTTCAAAATACCGGTCCAGTCGGCTTATTTTCTTCTCAACATAGTCTCTTAGCGCGTCTGTAACTTCGATTTGTTGACCACGGATGTTGTATTTCATTGTGCACTCCTCCTTTACTTAATCCCATCATATCATATTCATAAACCGTTAACAAAATGAAAACACGGATAGTTTTGAATTTTTTGAAAATTTTGCAGGGGACCATAAAGGAGCAGAAAAACCAGCACCGGACCAAATAAAAGACCCCCGGTTATCCCGGGGGATTGTGTCCAGCACTGGTCAATTGTATACCATCTATCCATCGGCTCTAGGCCGGATGATTACAGTTTGACTACGTTAGCAGCTTGTGGACCGCGTGCGCCTTCAACGATGTCGAATTCGACCGATTGGCCTTCTTCGAGGGTTTTGAAACCTTCGGATTGGATCGCGGAGAAATGAACGAAAACGTCGCCGCCTTCTTCAGTCTCGATAAATCCGTAGCCCTTCTCTGCGTTAAACCATTTAACTTTACCTTGCATCCGTAAACATTCCCTTCATCTTCAAATAGCTGTGAGGCGTACATGTGTTGCATGGCCCACACCAAAACTATAGCACCAGGGTTTGGAGATGTCAACAAGGTTTGTAAGCGAATTCATTACAGACGGAATATCCACTTTTTATGTTACTTTATTTTTTTCAACCATGCCATTGGCCAATGCGTAACGTTCTCTGTTAGATTACTTTCATTGAAAGGCCACATTGGCTTTACAAACTGGAAATTATCATTTTGTTGAAGAAATTCCTCTATAGCGCTAACAGGATTATCCCAAGACCAATCCTCACCCGCACGAGGAACATCAGCCAAGTACTTCATGTAACCGTCAGTAACAACTATATATGAGCCAGTAGTCACTAGTCCGCTGTACGCGTCCAATTCACGTGTTACATGACTCTTTGAATGATTGGAATCCAAGATAATCAGGACCGTTTCCGCTTCTCCAATCATTTCCTTCACATCGGATACGACCTTTCCTCCGACTGAATCACCTTCAACAAGAGTGATATATTCTGCCAGCTCGTGCTTCTCAATTTCAATACGATTGTGAGGCCGAATCTCAATATCTATACCTATAACCCGTCCCTTGTTCATCGCTTTGAGCAGACTTGCATAGAAAATCAGCGATCCGCCATGCGCTACCCCTGTCTCTATAATCACATCCGGCTTCAGTTCATATATGACCTCCTGAATACGGATCATGTCTTCGGGCAGCTGAATAACAGGCCTTCCCAACCATGAAAAGGTATAGGTGTATTTTTCATTCCATCCCACCTTGGCCCATAAATCAGACAAGATTTCAAATGATTCTTTAGAATATAACGGGAGTTGTCTAATCTGCTCCTCGTTTTCCTGAATAAGTTGCTTCTTTTCAGTATCAATTGTAATTTTCACTTTATAGATCCCCTATCTATTGATTTTTTACTTCCCTCCACCATTCGACAGTATCCGCTATTCCCTGTGGTAGTGATATCCGAGGTTTCCAATCGGTTTCTGTAAGCAGCCTTGCAGGATCTCCTATAACTAAGGGCGCCTCTTTTTCAGAACAATTCAACGCTCCAAATTCAACCAACTCACTTTTACCCATATAACCCGAGATCCTAGTGACTATATCCATAATGCTAACAGGCCTTCCTGAGCAGATATTCACGGTACCATTAATGGTGGTACTTAATAATAAGGTGACTAATGCCTCAGCAACATCCTTGACATGAAGAAAATCTCTTATTTGTTTTCCGTGGGAACACCTTGCATTCTGATTGGCTAATAATGAGCGAATTACCGAAGGCACAAGCCGGCCAGCATGCTCGTGAGGACCATATAAGAAAAAAACCCTTCCCCATACAAAATCTTTGTTTAAAAGATTGGCATAGGATGTAATCATACCCTGAAGATGGTTCTTGCATGCTGCATAAGGGGTACTAAAACTTAAAGGTGTTATGTTTTCCTTCAGGTAACCATGCGACCAATCATACTCGGCACAGCTGCCCGCCACTACTAGCCGCTTCCCGCCATTACTATAAAAGCATTCGGCAAGATGGAAGCTTGCTCTATGCCAATAATAATTCTCGACAGAGTCCCAATAAACTCCCTGCTTAGTGATCCATGAAAGATGAAGCAGGTGTGTAGGTTTAACGGTATGGAGCAATCTCTGGACTTGGGCATCATCCATCAAGTCGATGGCATGCATCTTCAGTCTGCTGTTGTCCTCTATCATCCGTTGGTTATGATACAACCCATGAACTTCGTACCCTTGGCTTAACAGGGCTTCTACAACATGCCTGCCAATAAACCCGCTGGCTCCAGTCACCATTATTCTTTTCACGACTGATACTCCCCATAACTCAGGTCTCTCTCCGAAATAATGTAGGTTCCTAAATCAGGCCACCTTATGCCTATTGCAGGGTCGTCCCATCTTATTCCTCTCGCGGCTTCAGGTTTATAAAAGTTGCCCATTTGATAAAAGACTTCCGTGTCATTCTCCAATGTAACAAATCCATGTGCAAACCCTTCTGGCACGTATAACATCATATAATTTTCCTGGCTGAGCGTGTATGCTGCCCATCCTTTATACGTTTCGGAGGAAGGTCTAAGATCTACAATCACGTCGTAAATCGCTCCCCTGGTACATCTTATCAGCTTAGTTTCTCCGTAAGGTTCTTGCTGATAATGCATACCGCGGAGGGTAGCTTTACTACGATTTTGAGATATATTACATTGGACAAAATCACTTTCAAGCCCATGTTTCTCAAACTCCTGCCGGCACCAGGATCTCGAAAAAAATCCCCTCTCATCTTTTATTTTCTCCGGTTCTATAACAAAGGCGCCCTTTAAAGCTGTTTCCCTGAAAATAATGCTAAATCACCTCAATTTTTGGAATAGGCACGACAAATTTCGCCCCCCACTCCTTTACGTATTGCATCTGTTCAATAATCTCATCCTTAATATTCCAGGGTGTGATGAAGATATAGTCTGGCTTTGTTTCCGCAATTTTGTCCGGATGATAAACGGGGATTCGTGTACCCGGAAGTAAAGTCCCCTGCTTGTATGGGCTTCGGTCTACTGTATAGTCAAGGAAATCCGAACTTATACCGCAATAGTTCAGTAGTGTATTACCTTTTGCCGGCGCGCCGTACCCGACAATTATTTTGCCACTTTCCTTCAGACTCACCAGAAATGACAGTATATCTCTCTTGGTTTCCCGAACCTGCTCAGCAAAGTTATGATATGTTTCGATTTTATTTAAGCCGTGCTCCCTCTCAAGCTCCAGCATTTTCGTAACGGCTTCACTTATTCCATACTTATCAGCGTCGTTATGACATACGTAGACTCTCAGCGACCCACCATGCGTGGTTAGTTCCTCAACATCAAAAATGGTAAGTTCTTTAGCTGCAAATATCTCCCTCAAAGTTGAAAATGAAAAATATGAAAAGTGCTCGTGGTATATCGTATCAAACTGATTATTCTCCATCAGTCGCATTAAGTGCGGAAACTCTACTGTCAGCAAGCCTTCAGGGTTTAGGAGAATCTTCATACCCTCCACAAAGTCATGGAGATCAGGCACATGCGCAATCACGTTATTAGCAACCAGCAGGTCCGCTCCATATCCCGAATCCGACAGTTCTTGCGCCAGTTGCCTCCCAAAAAAGTCAACTCTGGTATTGATACCTTTTTCGTTAGCAACCTTAGCGACATTAGCCGCTGGTTCAATACCGAGTATCGGCATGTTTCTTCCCTTGAAAAATTGCAGCAGATATCCGTCATTACTAGCAATCTCAATGACATGCGAAGTTAAGGATAGATCAAACCTCTCGATTACTTTATCTGAGTACTTTTTTGCATGACTGAGCCAGCTTTCGGAAAAAGAACTAAAGTAGGCATAGTCACTAAAAATTTCTTCAGCTGATTCATACTTATCCAGCTGAACTAAGAAACAGTTCCCGCAAACATAGGCATGAAGAGGGTAGAATGTTTCCCCTTTGTGCTTATCAACCTCTTTAACATATGAATTAGCCATTGGCGTTAACCCAAGATCCGCGAAAGAATATAGTGATTCTGAACTACAGAAACGACAATTTGGTTTGTTTAACATGCCCACTGCTCCTAACTTAATGCTCTTTACTAATCGTCTGCTTCAGTCTCGCATGGTTCATATAACAACTAATCTGATTCTTAGTGACACTATCGATTAATGCATTATTGTAATAAGCCTTGTACCATTCCACTGTTTTGTCTAACGCAGCCTTAAGGTCCCAAACAGGAGACCACTTCAAGCCAGAGATAGTTTTGGAGCAATCCAGTTTAAGGGTATCTGTCTCGTGATAAACTGATGGTTCCTCTACAACGTCCTTAACATCTCCTCCCCACAAGCGGTGTATCCCATAAACCACTTCAGACACCGGCCTGCAATCGGATATATCAGGACCTATATTCCATGCTCCGTGGTACAGCTTAGCATCCTCAATAAGGCGTTCAGCAAGAATAAGATAAGCGCCTAGCGGTTCTAATACATGCTGCCACGGTCTAACTGCATGAGGATTTCGGAGTGTAATTGTCTCTTTACGATGAAGGGAACGAACACAATCAGGTACAAGTCTATTTTGAGACCAGTCCCCGCCCCCAATGACATTGCCCGCTCTTGCAGTAGCAATTCCCAGTCTGTGCTCAGGATATTGGTTAATATTAAAAAAAGAATCCCTGTATGAAGCTGTAATTAATTCTGAACAAGCTTTACTGGCGGAATAAGGATCGAATCCACCAAGTTGATCATTTTCTGTATAACCTCTATCCCAATGATGGTTAAAGTAAACCTTGTCTGTAGTAACATTTATTAATGCTCTAACATCTATACCTTTGCTTTTTGCAGTACGTACTGCCTCGAATAAATTAACAGTGCCCAATACGTTAGTGTGGTAAGTATTCAAGGGGTCATGAAACGATTCGATGACTAGGGGTTGCGCTGCCAAGTGAAAAATGATATCTGGAGCAGTCTCTATAATTGCTTCTGTCAGGCTCAGTTTATCTTTTATGTCCCCAAAGTAGTTTTTGGTTACATGTATTGCTCCAACCCGCTCAAAAAAATCAGAGTCACTATTTCCCGGTAAAGAATACCCATACACTTTTGCATTCATCATCGATAACCACGTTGTCAACCAACATCCCTTAAAGCCTGTATGCCCCGTTACCAAAACCCGCTTATTTGCCCAGAACTCTGTATCGATCAATTTCTTACCTCCCAAAAAAGCTACCAAAGTTTCCAAGGGGCTTTATTACTTAGCCATAATTCTTCAAGTTTATTCTTATCCCTCATAGTATCCATAGGCTGCCAAAAGCCGCTATGTTTATAAGCAACCAACTCCTTCAAGCGAGTTAGTTGTTCAAGCGGTTCAGCTTCCCACGAAGTACTGTCATTATGAATCAACTCAAACACTCCTGGCTCTAAGACAAAAAAACCGCCATTTATCCATGCGTTGTCCCCTTGTGGTTTTTCTTGAAACCTGCCTACATTATTATCATCTTCAAGATAAATCGCCCCGAATCTGCCTGCAGGCTGAACCGCTGTAAGAGTAGCCATTTTACCTTGTTCATGATGATATGCAAGCAGCTCCCCAACATTAACATCGCTTAAGCCATCGCCATAAGTAAAACAAAAGGTTTCATCACCGATGTAATCTCTAACCCGTTTTAATCTTCCCCCGGTCATGGTATGATCACCCGTATCTACCAAGGTTACTTTCCAATCTTCCGCATTTTTCTGATGAACTTGCATAGTGTTATTCAACATATCAAACGTTACATCAGACATATGCAAAAAATAGTTCGCAAAATACTCCTTAATCATGTACCCTTTATAACCTAGACATACAATAAATTCATTGATGCCATAATAAGAATATATTTTCATAATATGCCAAATAATTGGTTTTCCACCAATTTCAATCATCGGTTTGGGTTTTAAGTGTGTCTCTTCGCTAATACGTGTACCTAATCCGCCAGCTAGAATAACTGCTTTCACTTGACCACTCTCCACACTCAGTCTAAGTACTATATCGGCAACCAGACTATAATTCATTAACAAGCATATCTTTCGTATAGTCACATTTCTAACTTAATAGCCGCCAACAGTCTATAAATCTGTTAGCGGCTATTGCGTTCAAATGATTACTACAATCCGGTTATCTTCCTATATAATTGGGCAGCTCCATAAACATTGGATACATCGAACTTGGAAGCATCTAGATATAAGCCACCGTCCTTTCGAAAACCTTCTTTAAACTCAACTTTACGAGGGGTCACTCTTCCCTTAAACGTTGGATTTTGCAGATACGATTCCTCAAACCACTCCATTAGTTTTTTATCATCTTGGAGGGATTCATACAAGGCGCTTAAAATAAGTTGAAATTCACTATCATCGCTATGCAAACTTTCGACTGTTTGTTCTATCATTTTTTTCCTATTCAGCTCTAGTTCACTGATATCAGGAAAGAGTGCCTGTTTAGCAGCAATAAAAGATGCACCAACTGATGCTTGCACACTCTTCACATTAGGTATGATACCATTTAACTCTAGCCCAGCTTGCTTATTTAAAGCCATGTAATCTTTTTTAATTCCATCTGATTTTTCATCCCCACCATAGTGGTATGATATCCCATTACTATTGCCAGATGAACCTCCAATACTCATGGGAACATTTATCGAAATAAAATACTTCTCTAATGAAGACATAGCAAATCCTGAATAAACATCCGGAGCTATACTTTTATAAACCTCTCCCGTCTTTGTTACAAGTTCTTTTAGAAGGCTGGTATGAACAACCGAATTGCAGTATAACATTGGCAGGCTGCTGTACAACTTATTAAAAGCCGCTACGTCTTTTATAGCATTCAGCGACTCCAATTTATATGAGGTAATAGCCGTGCCAGCCTCAATGTAAGGAATATTAAGATAGTTTTGATAACCGTTTAATTGAACATCAGGCCAACCATAGGCTACAAGATTCCAATGAAGGATTTTAGTATTAAGGGTCTCCAATAATACATCAAGTGTAGATAAGGCATGGAGTAACAAACCATCATCGGAACCAAGAACGATGACATATTCCCCCTTGACCTTAGAGATAGCATAGTTAAAGTTCTCGGTCATTGCCAGCTCCCGCTCTGGCTTGAAATATTTAATACGATCCTCGTTTAGCCGATCTATTAAATTCTTAGTCAATTCATCACTACTATTATCACTCACTATAATTTCATAGTCGTCATAATTTTGATCCAGACATGTCATTAAAGTAAACTCCAAGGTGTCGGAAGAGTTTCTAGTTGGTATAACTACACTAAACCTCACTTTACTTAACGACTGATTGTTTTCGTCGACTGGAATATAAGATTGCAAATATTCTTTAGTCAGCTTGCGTGACTTTACAAGGAAAGACTGACTGCTTGCATAGTCTCCGTCTGCAATGAATAAAGCAGCTTGATTCTTATAATAAAGTGGGCTTTCTAATAGATAATCATCTTGCTCTTTAGCCTTTATATATAGTTCCTTCGCATCGATCAAATCATCGACTTCATAACAAAAATGAGCCAATTCTATAGTTTTGTCTTCTTCCTTGAGCTTGAAGATTTCTGAGTAAAGGAGTCCGTAACACTTAGCTATATATAATACTCTCAATCGGAGAATATCAAACCTCTTTCTCTTCCGTAATAACAGTAACTCAGCTTTAATATTATCTTCTACCAAAGAACAATCTAATAATTCTTCAATGAAATCAGGAACTCTATTGGTCATAAATGAGGCAAGGGCATATACTCTTAACGAATAATTGCTCTTGTCTCCCTTAAAACCATTCTCAGCGTACTGGAAAAACTTTTCTTTATCAGATTCCGCGTAAAGCAGTGAGTAAACGGATTGATATAGTGGATTATTAGCTGTATCAAGATGCTTATCCCAGAATTCCTTTATTTGAGGTAAGACTACTTCCTTTTCATAGGGCGCTGTTTTTCCGTTTAATATATCAAGCAACTGAATGCTTCTAGATATCCAAGTATTAGATCGAACAAACTCTTGGATCTCTTGAGTATCCACTTCAACAAGCAAGGATTTACGTAACGCTTCATTAAAAGCCCAAAAACCATCTGCGACAGTTATAAAGCCTTTACCAACTGCTAACTCCGGCATTGATGGGCCCACAACAGGAAGCCCGCAGGCTGCATACTCATATAGTTTAATTGGGTCACAGTGAACGATTATGTCCTCGCTAGTCTTAAAGGGGATGATTCCTACGTCCATATGCTCTAGATAATATTGCAGCCGTTCATGCTCCTTAATTCCGAGCAGATAAAGATTGTTTTCTTTTACTGAAAGCATTCCTGGTTGAACGGGACCAATAACGACAAAGGACATTTCCTTATTATTTCTAACTAGTTGATAAAACAATTCTTCATCAAACCATTTATCCACTGCACCCATATAGCATATCAGTGGCCGCGGCAAATCTATAATATCTTCAGGCAACACTGCTAGCTGTCCACACTTACTGAAACTCGTGGGTTCAACGGCATTTTTAGATAGATACACATTATCCCTTCCTATACTTTTGGAAAGGTATAGTGTGTTACTCGTCGTTAGAGTAAAATCAGCCTTGTTAAGCAATATCTCTTCATATTCTCTATCCCGTTTGATGTTCCATGAAGAGTTAACAAGGTCACTATGATCATCTACGCAATCATAAATCACCTTAAAGTTTCCTTTAAGAGCATTTAAGTAAATAATCGAGCTAGGTAAATAACTGATTATAATTACTTCTTCTTGTGATTCATCGAGCAGTTGTTGAAGCAGCGCCAAATAATTGTCCATTAGAACCTTGCCGTCATAGTAAACTTCAATTGGGTTTATGGCCCTTAGAAAAGCAGTAGTATATCCTGCCGACAGACTATGGTTCACTAATTTATCAATCGTGATACTGGAATTATTGGTTTTTCGCTTTTCCCTTGAAGAGCTTACATAATCAACATAATGCCCCATTTTGGACAAAGCTATGGCCAGATTATGTGGCCTTTGTTTCATTTCTCCCCATCCACATGATGACATTACAATAAAACGTTTAATAACTCTTTCCTCATCTTGAGTAACAAAAGAATTCAAAGCGATGATGGCGTCCTCTATTTCTTGGGCAGAGCCTTCATCTTGGACTGACATTCTTGCCCTTTCATAAAATCTGTATGCTCGGGGATAATCCCTTTGTATTTGATAAATATATGCCAGGTTAAATAGAATATCTGCCTGATTACCCTTATCAAAACCTTCCCATAGTAGCTCCTCCGCTTCTGACAGGAACCCTTTGCTTAGCTTTATGACAGCCTTCATGGTAATAATATCATTATCGTTTTTAATAATGTCCTCGTATTGAGTTATAAGCTGTTCTGCGTCAGCCAAAAATCCGTCTTCTATTAGATTTGTGATTTGTTCCTTTATTTTAGTCATGTATATATTCATTTCACTCCGTGTATCCATCTTCTCATCCCCTCGTAAGCTGCATTCACATACTGAAAAACTGATCTACTTTTATATCGACATTCTACCAATAAAAGTTCAGTTCAATGGTACAAATAACGCGTTGAAAATATTACAACACATAATATTTCTGCCCTGAATTGTCGATAATAAAAGTACGAGTCAGTAGACGATAAATCCTATACTAATCTTACGGGAGATACTATGGAAAAACTTGTTTCACTATGTATGATCGTGAAAAATGAAGAAGAGGTGCTTGACCGTTGTTTAAAGAGCATGAAAAGTGCTGTTGATGAAATTATCATTGTTGATACAGGTTCAACCGATAGAACCAAAGAAATTGCACACAAATATACTAAGCATGTCTATGATTTCACTTGGGTAAACGATTTTGCCGCTGCCCGAAATGAAAGCATTAAATATGCCACGTCTAAGTGGGTTCTAATTATGGATGCCGACGAATATATGCAGGAGAAAGATGCAGAAATGCTGCGTAGCTTTCTGTCTAATCTAATCCCGCGGGAGGACCAGTTCTTTACCGTGTCCGTTATTAGTTACTTAGGAGACGTGAAAAACAACAACTTTTCCGATGCCCCTGTACCCCGTTTATTTCCCAATCATATGAATTTTGAGTATAACCGGCCCATACACGAGCAGATTGTCTCAAAAAAAGGGATACCGGCTGTCAGTATAGCTGCCCCAGTCAACATCTACCATACAGGATACTTGGCTGATACACTTAATAAAAAGAATAAATCAGAACGCAACCTCGATTTACTAATAAATATGAAGAAGAACAGTTCTCTCACTCAATATGATTATTTTGTTATTGGAAACGAATATACCGTATTGAAAGATTACAAAAAAGCTAATTATAACTATAAAAGAGCTCTACAGGGAACTACCTCCAAACACCCATGGTATATCCATTGTCTGATTGCTTATATTCAAAATTTGCTCATTGTCAATCATGTGAAAGAAGCATGGGAATTAATTGAAACGAAACTCATCGAGTGGGAGGAATTTCCTGAGTATCACACTTTCAAAGGAGCATTCTATATTGATTTAGGCTTCTACTCGTTAGCAAAACAATCGTTCTTGCAAGCACTCAATGCCGCGGAAAAACGGCTGGAGGTTGATAATAACTTCTGGGCTGTTTTCCCTCAGCTAGGGTCCAACATTCCATACTTGAATCTCTTAAAAATATATGCGACAGAAAAAAACATAAAAGAACAAATCGTCATAATGACACGAATGTTAATGCAAAATACATCCAACTTGCCCCTGCTGGCCCAATGGATTGAACTGCTGGCTATGAACGAATCTGAATCCGAAACGATACGTCTATTGGGAAAGTTTTATCCAGACCAAGAAGATAAGCTTTCTGTCACCAAGCTCTTTTCTACCGCTGTAGCGGTCGGTCAACCGGCTGTAGCCCACCACTTCTACAAACAGCTTGATACATCATATATCTCATCAGTAAGCCACCTGCAGTATGCCATCTTAACGAATAATAAAGAGTTGTTCAAAGAAGAGTTATCTTCCAGCAGCAGGCTTACTGCTGATCCTAAGCGTATTAATAAATGTTTATTGCTAGCAGCGTTAGTCTGGAATGACGCCGTTCTGTTAAAGGAGATATCAAATGCAGATGCGAATTATGACTTAAAAATATTTGTAAGTGAGTACTTAGCTGATCGCCATACAATTGAAAATACTGTACCCGAACAATTGCTGTATGACCTGCTAACCGACCTTTATAATCTACATCAATTTGAAGCGTTTGATCGTTTAATGCAGGACATCCCATTCAATCCGGTTATCGTCAATCATTTAGCTAATTACTTTTATAACAAAAATCAAGTAGATCTGGCACTCCAATATTACTCTGTGCTGTTGGATCAAGATGAATTAGATGCTATAAGCTGCGAAAATCTGGCTCATCTGCATGTGAACCAAGATTGTTTAGAAGACGCATTGATGTTCTTCGAAGAGGCAATCAAGTTATCTCCGAATAAAAAACATCTTTATATTCAGTACTGTATTCACTGCACAGATACAGACAAAAAAAATCTGATGAAAAAGAAATTTCTAGATGTCTTCCCGCAGTATCGCCAGCTCCCCGCGGTACAGAACCTTTAGTCTCATCAATCAGTCAGTCGTCGGAACCTGTCGGCGGCTGTTTTTTTTAAATAAAACACCTCCACAGCTGCATCCATCTTTCATGATAAGGATGCATTCTATGGAGGTGTTTCGTCGTCATACGACTAGTTATCCTAAGCCTTACTTCCTCTTATCGAACATGAAACTATCCGCATGGACTTCAGATGCAGACGTATACAATTGCTGCTGTTTCCTCGCTACGTTTATGCGGTTTAAATTATGTTCAGCTTCATCTTTTAAAGCCTGCATATGATGAAGTATCTGTTCTTCATATTGCCTTAGATGGTTCAAATATCCTTCTTGTAACAGAGTTAATGGCTTATGAAGGGGTAACCGATCGACAACTACCTGTCTAAGCTCAACTAAGGACACATAGCGTTCATATTCCCATTCTTGGCCAGAAGTGCACAACTCAAGCGTGACATCAAGCAACTCTTTTAAGAGCTTATCCATACGTTGTCTCGTGAGACTGGGGAGCAGTACTTGACTTTGCTGCTTGAACCCAAGCTTCTTTAAGTTCGAGCAGATAAGATAGTACTTCTTCGGCTGGTTCCTTTTTCTTTTTAATGTTAGCTTCTATCAATCTACGAAGCATATACTCGTATACTAACACAAGGTTCTGTGCAATCGGATACTTCATGTCCAGGCAGGCTACAAGTTCATGAATGATAGTCTGCGTGCGCTGAAGATTATGATTGGTGGCCTGTATGTTGCTTTCTTCTATGGCAGCGATTCCCTGTCTTGTGAATCTAATCGCACCATCGTATAACATAATGATTAACTGACCACGGGAAGCTGTCTGAACGGAGGACTGTTGATATTTCTGAAGCGGGCTATTAATCAATAAAGTCACCTCTTTTAACTTTAACTAAATAATGAACTGGCCTGAGCACTAAATCTATTCATCGCCGTTTCCATTGCAGTAAACTGCTTGTAATACCGATTTTCTATAATAGCTAGTCGTTTGTTCCAATCACCTATTCGGTTATCAATTGACCTCAGCTGTTCCCCCATATTGCTTGCTGACGAGAATGCTGCTGCAACATCCGAACTATATTGCGAGGTTCCTGCTTTCTTCGCTAGTTGTTCAACAGCACTCAACAATGAATTAGATAAACGGTTAAACAATCCGCTGTCAGGATTAGTGGGGGATACCTTTAATGTCGGGTCTGTTACTGTCGTCTTCTGTGTAAAGAATGAAACCACTTTATTCGGATCAGCTTCAATCATCTGCCGCAGTTTGCTTTCATCTTCGATAACAAGCTTGCCCCGATCCTGCCATTTGCCGGTTCCAATCCCCATCTCAGCAAGATGAATATCCTCTCCAGCTACATTAACATTGGTCATAGAAGCTAACCGCATATTGTTAACCATAGTGGACAACACATTATCTCTACGAATCAAACCGCTCTTGGCTTTACTTTCCCACATCTTTATTTCATCTTCCGTCAACTCTTTCTTCTCTTCAGAAGTCAAAGGCTGATAAGTCCTGAAGCGTTCTTCACCAAGCTTAGCGTTTACCGAATCCAACAAATTATTGTAATCGGTTATAAACGATTTAATCGTATCTACGATCTTATCTGTATTGGTAACAACGTTGAGGGTTGCTGCTGTTGTGCCTGTCGGATTATTAAGCGTAATCTCAACGCCATTTTCCGTAAACGTATTGGAAGAACGGGTGGTAGATATTCCATTAATCTTTATTTGTGCATCAGTACCTGCTGTTACTGCATCTAGATTAAAGCTATCCAACAACCCGTTAGGAGCAATTGTCGCAGCGCTGGTGGCTCCCGGATTCTTAGCACTTATCGATATTTCACCGGTTGTACTGTCTAGGAAGGCATTAACACCAGCTGTAGTGCTATTGTTAATAGCAGTAATCATTGTACGTAGCGTATCTTTATTTTCGTCTAGTACAATGTCGGTGTTATTAATTGTAATTGTCGTTTTACCTTGAGCATCAGCTGTATAAGTAAAATTCGGATTAGCCGCCTTTAACTGACTCAATGTTAGACTTGTATCAACAGTTCCAATCCCTTGGCCCGCTACTGACTGGACTGAAGTAGCCGTCGCCAAGCTAGCAACTTCAATTGTCATGGAGCCTGCTACTGCATTAGGAGTGGTTTTAGCAGAGACTGCAGTCGTGTTGCCTGATATATTCACCTGCTTCGCATTAATAGAACTCGTCAAGCTATAGTTGAATAATTTATTATTACGAAAATCAACGATCTTGCTGTTTATTTCCCTGTACTGTTCACGCTGCCATTCCAACGAAACTTTTTGCTTGGTCAACTTGTCAACAGGCAAACGTTTGGCTCTCATAAGATTTGTCACAATCTCATCAATATCCAGACCTGAAGCAAAACCTGATATACGCATTCTTATTCCCCCTTATACTCGTTCATCAATTAATAAGCCAGCAAACTCCATCATTTTAGCTACCATCTCTAGTGTTTTCTCTGGCGGTATTTCTCGGATAAGTTCCCCAGTTTCTTTATTAAGAACCTTGATAATGATTGCGTTAGTGGTATCGTGATATTTCATTTCAAAAGCTGTTTGCGGGCCTTCCAAAGCTTTAATTGCTCTTCCAACCGCTTTAGCCATCTGTTCTTCACCCAGGGTAAGATTCATACCTTGTCTTTCTAAACTTCTTATCTCATATTCACTGCTAGCCACAATTTTGACTGTCCTTGGGGTATTATATTCATGATTAGCTTCAGAACCAGTCGCGGTGCTTGAGAAAGCTGCAGACACAGCCGGCAATAACGACCCTACGTTATATACCTGCACATTATCACCCCTACGCATTAAATCTCTTATTATATATATCGTCACTAATACGATAAACCATTAGTTATTATGGCGAAAATATGTAGATAAACATATAATTTTGACTGGGGATACTTTCAATAGATAACTTGCATCACATGAGAAATTATAAAAAAAAGCCCTGCAAATGCAGGGCCGTTAATTCGATTAACGAAGGAGCGACAGTACGCCTTGTGGCGCTTGGTTAGCTTGCGAAAGCATAGCCTGCGAAGCTTGAAGGAGAATTTGGTTCTTTGAAAGCTGTACCATTTCCTTCGCCATGTCTGTGTCACGAATACGTGATTCGGCAGCAGTCAGGTTCTCAACTGTGGAACCGAGGTTGTTGGAAGTGTATTCCAAACGATTCTGCATAGCACCCAGTTTAGCACGCTCAGTAGCTACTGCTTCAATAGCAGATTCAACGGAAGCCAGGGACGATGCGCTAGTCAAACCTACGAAACTAGCTGTGTTGATCGAGCTAATTGCGATAGATTGTGTAGAATCGTTAGCTTGAATTGTAGCACCTGCAGTAATTGTGATACCGTTAAACTTCGTTTCAGTCATGATCAAGTCAATCTGATCGCCGAGGGCTTCCAGCTCAGTGTTGATGTTAGCCTTATCGGTATCGGAATACGTACCGTTAAGCTCCTGTACATTCAGCTCTTTCATACGAGTCAGCATCGCACTAACTTCGTTCATTGCACCTTCAGCTGTTTGTACAAAAGAGATACCGTCCTGTACGTTACGCTGAGCTTGCTCTAGACCACGGATTTGACCACGCATTTTTTCGGAAACTGCAAGTCCTGCAGCGTCGTCTGCAGCACGGTTAATACGAAGACCAGAAGAAAGCTTCTCCATATTTTTGCTAGTGTTAGCTGTGTTCAGACCCATGTTACGGTGGTTGTTAAGAGCTGTGATGTTGTGATTAATACGCATTGTAAAGTTCCTCCCTGAGTTTAACTAATTTCCACATCCTTGTGGGTTAACCGTGTCGGGTCGGCCGCCCTCAACCGGCTACAATTAATATATCGACGGTATATCACTTATAGTTTATAGCACTTACAAACTTTTTTTGTTTTTTTGAATTAATTTTTTAAACTGCTCACTGTTAATCTTAGAGGCAGCTGCTTCTTGATTCACCTCAGTTACAGAAGCTAGCAGTTCTTTACGGACAATCTGAACCTCTTTAGGAGCCGTTATCCCGATTTTGACGGTATCCCCTTCGACCTCTAACAGAACAACCTCTATATCATCACCAATGACAATCGACTGTCCTTTCTTTCGCGTAAGAACTAGCATTAAGGATTCCCTCCCTTAACCTCGTCTGTTTCTATTGGAAACAGGTTATGTCGTGTCGTGTAGTCTGTTTGAATTAAGATAACCTGTTTGCCCACTCGTTCCTCCATGTTTAACACTATCGGGGCAACTAAATTGGTTGTGGCATTACTCAGCTTGTCTCTAACTGTCACGATCGTGCGTACCAGCAATTGTTCAATTGACTCTGCTTTTAAATCCTTCACAGCTGTCTCCGGCAGCTCAAAGTCATATGCGGGAAAGAAAGCAAAGGGGTCAATAAGGAAGAAAGATAATTCAGGTCGCTCAACCGATTGCAGATAGGAAAAAGAGGCTTCGGTACTGTCCTGGATGACAACAAAAGATGATAACTCTTCAAAGCCGGGTATCCCGACCTCGAAATGAAAAATATCCTTCTCTTCAACAGTTATAACTCCAAACACATCGGTAATTAATTCCATTTAGACTCCTCCATAGTTAAGGTAGTATAATCGAATCCTATGCTTACAAGTTTGTTATATCTTACTATTATACCCTTCTGACTACATCATTCATTCTTCTAAACATTAAAACAGCTTTATAACTAAATAGAAGCTATAAACGTATTAAAACGCTTATAGCTTCTTAATTAAATCACTAAATCAATTTTGGGGGGAGTAATTGTGACTGAAGGATACTGTTCCATATAGATACTCACATTTCCCCGGTGGTAATTAATTTCAGGACGGGTTGTTTTAACGTTAATATCCGCCCCGCCTGTTTGGACCTGTACATTAAGCTGATTGGGAATATACTCAATACTTACATTATCGGAGCTTGCAGGTCCGTAGACCTCAATATCCGGCGCACCCTCGATAAAGGCATCCAGAGCCATATCAGCTATAGGGTTCCCTTTGATTCTTAGATCTCCCATTCGATTGCCCTCTTCGACAATCAGCTCAATATTCCGCTTCGCAACAGCTTTATACTGGGAGTAAATACGATCCCAGAATTCCTCGTATTTCCCGCCAGTCAGAGCGTTATGCGCTTCACTGCTATCAATGATTAACTCTCCGGGTTTGTTATTTGCTGTAATTACAGCTGGTTTTGTCTCAACCTGGAGAACGGGAGGCGTACTCTTTATCTCATAACGTCCCCGGGTCGTCTTGATGCCAAGCTTAGCATCCTGGGTAACAATCGACAGCATAGGAATCAAATCCCTGACCCCCTTATCTTAAGAAGTCGATCAGTGATGGAGATATAACTTTTGCGCCAACCGATAATGAGGCTTGATATATATTCTCGTTAACTTTAGACTTGATCAACAGTTCTTCAAAATCCGCATCTTCAACCTTTGACTGCAGCGCAGTAAGATTGATTTCAAGATCATTGAGACGATTTTGCATTAACTCGATTCGATTCACCCGAGCCCCTACTTCTGCCCTTGCATTCAAGACCTTACTCATACGAGATTCTATATTAGTAACTTCGGCTGCTACTGCATTATGATTCGTTGTTCCGAGTGCCGTAATCAAACGGTCCAATGTAGAAAAAATATTGTCTGTCGTTCCGGCAGCATCCGGATCACCAAAAACACTTGCTCCTGGTATATTTACTGTTAGCTTGACTCCCGCTCCTACTATATAATCCACTGGTTCTGTGTCTGACTGTACAGCCTTGGCATCAAAACCTGCCGAACTGACATCGTAAGGGATGCTGTCGAATTTTTGACCATTAAAGACGTATTTCCCATTCATTTTACTGTTGGCAACATCAATCAATTGAGATTTCAACTGCTCAATCTCTTTCTTGATATTCTCTAGGGCTTCAGCTGGATTGGTACCGTTAGAGCCCTGAACAGTCAATTCCTTAACCCTCTGTAAAACGTCCCCCGTCTGTGCAAGTACGGTGTCATTAAAATCAAGCCAGGATAGCGCCTGATCAACATTCTTCTGGTACTGTTCATTACCCGATAACTCTGTACGGTAACGAAGTGCATAAGTGATTCCGACTGGATCGTCTGAAGGTTTGTTGATTGTTCGTCCTGTTGTAACTTGGTTCTGAATGCTCTGCATTTGCGTCAGGTTGTTATTCAGGTTGCGGGTCAGCTGCATATGCATCATACCCGGCGTTACACGTAATGGCATCTAATATCCTCCGTTATTAACGACCGACTACACCGGTTCCGTTAATCAGTTTTTCAAGCATTTGGTCAAACGTGGTCATGATACGTGCTGCGGCAGAATATGCATGCTGGAACCGGATCAACTCGGACATTTCCTCATCTAGCGACACACCACTTACTGACTCCCGGTTCGAATTTACGAGATCAACTTGAGCCTTAGAGTTTGTCGCTTGCCGTTTTGCTTCTTGTGCCTGTACACCAAGAGAACCTACCATTGCATTATAATTATCCGATATTGTCGCAGATGATATGCTGCCGCCTATTGCTGTCTCGTCAAACTTGAATTTAACATCTCTCAGCTCTGCCATTAGCAGCGCGAGTGTGTTATTCCCTTTAACGGTCTCCCCGTTTTCTACACGGGCTGATGTAGCAATTTTATTAGAATCAGATACTATTTCTGGGTTAACCTGAATACTTGATGCCGTAATACCTGCTGCCCCGTTTTTAAAAGTGAAGAAATCAAGCCCTGCCTTAGCCGGGGATTCCAGTGTATATCCCAGCTTATGCAAGCCATTTATCCCGTTTACCGTAATAACACGCGGAGCAGTCAGCGGCGCTGCTTCACCCGGGATAGTCGATCCAGCCGGCATTGTTATTTCAAATTCGCCGTTTGCTAGTGTGTTAGCCAGTGTATCGAGCTGCTGCTGATACTCTTTTACATATATATCACGGGACACGATCATCCCGAATACTTCACCATTATTTAGTGCTCCTGATGTATACGCCGCTTCCAGCGAAGCTGCCGTCACCGGTGCAACATTTACACCTTGAACAAGCACTTGTCCGCCCATAGTGATGGTGTAGCCCTGCGCTCCTTCAGCAGCTTGGATGTTAACAATTTGTGATAGCTGATCGGTCAGCAAATCACGTTGGTCTCTAAGATCATTGGCATGATCACCAAGTCCTTCAATTCGATTAATTTCATTATTAAGCGAAGAGATCGTACTGAGCATCGTATTAATCTGTGTAGCTTTTACTTCAATATTGCTGGTAAGGTCAGCATTCAAATCTTGAAGCTGTTTGCTAACTTGATTAAAGGAGTCTGTGAGTGCAAGAGCATTTTCCCTTACAATTTTGCGGCCTGTAATATTCTCCGGATCCTTACTTAAATCTGACCAGGAATTCCAAAATTTATCCAACACACTGCGAATGCCAGTATCACTCGGTTCATTAACCACAGCTTCCAGCTTCTCCAGTGTATCGCTCTGTACACTCCAGCTGCCCAGATACTTGCTTTGGTTGCGGAACTGATCGTCGAGGAATGATATGCGTACCCGCTCGATGGATGTAAATTCAACACCCGTACCAAGCTGGCCCGCTGCCACAGAACGGCTCATGCCGTAGGCTTCAATCGGGCGTGCCGCGGCCATCTTGACGATCTGGCGGGAGTATCCTTCAGTATTGGCGTTGGCAATGTTGTGGCCAACGGTGTTAATGGCAGCCTGCTGCGTGAACAAGCTGCGCTTCGCTGTCTCCAGCGTATGAAACGTTGATCTCATGACAGGTCTTCCCCTCCTCTACGCTCTGGTGTCAAAAGCTCCGGCACGACCTGCGCCCGGCATTCCCTTCATCGGATGCTTGTACACAAGATCCTCTGTCGGGTCATCTACTACCAAATCTATCGAATAGTTAATAAAAGCAAGTGATTGTTCAATTAACTGCTGATTGAGTGAATTGTTGCGCTGCAGCTCCCCCAAAATGCTCGACAGCTGCTGCTGCTTGTCAATCAGCCGCTTCTTCTCTTCCGGATGATGGACGGATTGGACAAGCTCACGGAGCGTATTCATTCTGGATCGGTGCTTGATCTCGGCAAAGTACCAGTTCGTCTGCTGAATGCGAGCACGCTCCAATACTTCTGCCTGCGCGATAAGCTTCCGTTCCTTCTGAATGATGCCGTTAAGCTTATCCACCTCATTGTGGACCAGAACAGGGGTCTTTTCCTTCGCCGTCTCTAATAGTTGTTCGTATAACTCCGTCTGCTGCTCCAGCGTTTGCATAATGTCAGCCAAAGACATGTTCTCGTCCACCTGTCCTTCAAATGTTATTGTTTCAGGTACGGCAGGAGCTTCTCAGCGACCTTGCCGGCATCAACCTTATACGTGCCTGTCGCTACAGATTGCTTCAGCTTCTCGATCCGCTCTGCCTGCTGGGGATCATTGACCCGGCTGCTCGTAAGCAGCTGCTTGGCTTCTGCGGAGATTTGAACCTCATCCTTCTGCCGCTTCTTGTTTACTTGACCTGTACGATGATCCTGCTGCTTCTGATAGGAGTTCACAGCACCAATACGGTTCGTTTCATTGATCTTCATAGACGCCACCTCTTTTGTTTACAGCAATTAAAAAATCAACCGACATACCCTTTATAAAGGTAGTATCGGTTGTTTTGCAACAAAAATTTATAGATGGCAAGCAGATACCAAAATTAATCACGCAGTTTGTCAATGGAGTACGTACTATGGTGCCCTTGTTCAGTCGATCTTGACTGTTCAGCCTTCTGGACTTCCCGGAAGTCACGGCTGATTCTATGGCGGCATTCTCCGCAGATATTGCCTTCACGGATCGGCGTGCCGCAGGACTCACAAGCAAGTGACATATTCGGATGATTAAGAATCGAAATCCGGCCTTCCCGGATAAACCGGGTTATCTGCTTCATCGGAACTTCAGTCGCTTCGGACAGGTCATGAATGGTGCAACCCTTATTCTTCCTTAAATATTCGGCACACAACTCATACTGCTTATCAATCTCTTTTATACATACAGGACACATATCACGAAGATTTTTGGCGTACAGCTTACCGCAGCGCGGGCAATTTCCAAGGTTCATGCGCAGTCGCCCCTCCATTAATCCTTTATATTGCTTTTTCACGTTTGCTTGTCATTTTATTGTAACGGATATACGGAAAAAATGCGATATTTTTCGACGCTTCTCTGATAAAAATCTGTCGAAAATTGAGGAGTTTATGACCGGGACCACGTAAGCGAGTACACCTCACACGTTACCTTGCTGCGGTATTTCAATACCTCGGAGCAGGCCTCAATTGTACTTCCCGTTGTATAGATGTCATCTATTAGAAGAATACGGATTGGAGAGTTCAAGGGGCGGTTGTTAGACCGCTTGTCCTTGCGCTGCTTCCCGGAAGGATTCCATCGCTGCTGATACTGATACTCCCATGCTGTCCAGCCTGCCTCATCCGGAGCGAATAAGGACCTCATATCCGTCACCCGCTCCCTCCGGGACTTCAAGCTCTGCTTACCGCTGTGTCTCGTCCGTATAAGGAGCGGAAGAACGGGCAGGTGAAACTGGCTGCCTAGTGCAGCTGCAAGCCGCTCTGCCTGGTTAAAGCCGCGCTCCTGTGCGCGTTCGCTGCTTACTGGCACATATGTGACCATGTCCCAGGGTTCGCTGCCGCATGATACAAGATTGCTTCCAGCCTCTGCTGCCAGCCTGCTTAGCCCATAGTAAGGGAGATACAGCATTTCGGCGAGCAGCGGCTCCAGCTTCTCCAGGCCGCGGTATTTGTAGAGCGCCAGCCAGTCCCGCATGGCGGAATCATACTGCACGGCACTCCGGTTATACCGAAAAGCCGGACGGGAGCGTCTCTCGCAGTCCGGGCACGCAATCCCGCGGCCGCACGCCCTGCACTTGATCTCAGTTAGCCAAGGGATCAAAGCCAGACAGCCCGCACACAGCTTATTCGAAATGGACTGTCGGATATGGTTGACCGAACGCCTTTGCACTGGAAGCAGATCGCGGTACCAGCCGTTAAAGCTGTGCCCGGCTTCCATGCCGAGCCTACCGCCTGTATTCCGGCCGCACACCAGGCAGCTGCAGTTCTGCTCCTGAAGGAATCCCACCCCAGCCTGCAGTCCCTGAGCAGCCCATGACATAATACGATCTAACAGCAACATGCTCTTCCCCCTTTACTTGTGTATTGCCGCATCCAGATTGATGATATAGCCTTTGGCCGCCGCCATCCGGTTCATAATGCGGATATGCCGTACAGCCTGACGCTGCGCCCGGCTTGGGATCGAACTGCAGAAGTAAACGCGGCCTGCCGGATCATCCGCCGAGCGGCCGGCTCTGCCGGCCATCTGCACAAGCGCCGCCTCATCGAACAGCCGGCTGTC
The DNA here is from genome assembly GCF_003233845.1 of Paenibacillus sambharensis. Classification (GTDB taxonomy): domain Bacteria; phylum Bacillota; class Bacilli; order Paenibacillales; family Paenibacillaceae; genus Paenibacillus_I; species Paenibacillus_I sambharensis. The sequence continues at coordinate 184,497 of NZ_QKRB01000006.1, read as the reverse complement.
CGCGTCCAGTATGAAGACATCACTGCGGGGGATTGTGATCCCGCGTTCGAGAATTGTGGTGGTGACCAGCACGCGCAGCTCCCCGCTGCGAAACCGGTTCACCTTGTCCGCCCGTTCCTCATCCTTCGAAGAGGTAAAGCCAACTGCCGTTTCCGGCGGACAGACAGCGCCCAGCATGGCAGCAATGGGCTCGCACAGCTTAATCCGCTGAACGAAGACAAATACCTGCGCTCCCCTGGCGACGGAGGCGAGCAGGGCTTTCCTTAAGCTTGCAGGCAGCTGCTGCTGCCTGAGCAGCTCTGCAGCAGGCGGGACACGAAGCTGGACAGGCACCGGCAGGGGATGTCTATGGAAGCGGACCGGCACTCGCGCATGGCACAGTCTTCCTGAAGCGGCGGCACGCTGAAGCGGAGCGGGAGGAGTGGCAGAGAGCAGGATGCATCGGCCATCTGCCGCTGCTGCCTGTTCAGCAGCGTAGTGAAGCATTGGGTCGCCATGGTAAGGGTAGGCATCTAATTCATCAATAATGACAAGGTCAAATGCTCTGCGGAACCGCATCAGCTGATGGGTAGTTGCAAGCGTGACCGTGCCCCGCTCCCAGCGTTGCGGACTGCCTCCGTAGAGCGTTACAACGGACAGGTGAGGAAAGGCCTTTCTGATCCTGGGGTCCAGCTCAAGCACAACATCTCGCCGCGGTGTTGCGATTAACACCTGTCCGCCGCGGGCTGCTGCGGATTCCACAAGCGGGAAAATCATTTCGGTCTTGCCAGCGCCCGTTACCGCCCATAACAAAAATTGATGCTGGAAAGCATCCGTCTGTTTCCGCCACTGCAATAAGCGTCTTAACGATGAGAAGTATGCATGCGCAGATGAGCCGGGAGCAGCCAGGTCTGCCCTGCGTCTGTGGGTAGGTTCGGCTGAAAGATCAATTCGGACTTTAGTTACCGGCTGTTCAATGAATGCCAATGCGGCACCCGCAGCTTCAGCCTGAGCGGGACTGAGCTTCCAGCGGCTAAGACGGTCTTGGGCCTCTTGGGCTTCTGGGGGTTCTGAGGCAGATAGCTGCTGGGCGGGTGTGGAATCGTTCGGGCGATGGTTCCGCCTGTTCGGCGCCAGGGAATGCCAAAAGATGGGATGCTGCGCACCAAAGGCCCGCTGCCCGCTGCCGATGACCAGCAGCTCGCATTCGCGGCTGCGCCCCAGCAGGATGCAGGCCTCGCAGCAGGCGCACACCCGCCCGCAGGATGCGCAGGGCGTGCTGCGCATCTGCGCATCCCCGCTGCCGCAGCGCAGGCAGCGGAGGCGGCGCCGGGGGCGCGCCCCCGGCCATCGCCGGACTTCGTCACCGGCGATGGCGCTGCAGAGGCGCAGCCTGCCCAGCAGGGCCGCCAGTTGGAGCACCCCGCTCCAACCGGCGGCTGCCGGGCACTCGGCGCCCGCGGCGCCGAGCAGGGCGTGCGCTTCGCTGCCGAGCAGCGCACGCCCCTGCAGCGCAGCGGCGGCTGTCTGCGCCGCCGCTGCGAGCGCACGGGCCTCCTCCGCCATGGCGGAGGCCCTGTGCGCCCCGCCGGGTCCGCCCGCGCTGCCGGGGCGAACCCGGCAAACCCGGCCACCGCTGCTGCCCGGCGGCCGCAGCCCCAAGCCGCCCGCCTTGCGCAGCGGCTCACCCTCCCGTGTGCGTAAGGCAGTCAACCCAGCCTCCCGCACACTTCTCTCCAGTGCTTGCTCCGCGGTGAGCTCTGCGCCGCTGAACGGCTTTTTCCAAGGGGGCACACGCCCCCTCACAAACTGCCTCCAGTACCTCCCGCCTATTCGTAACTGTTGTCTCGCTCCACCTGTCCCTATCCTTCCCATTAACCGGTCATACCGCTCCGCCGCAGCGAGTGCGTCACCTAACGGCAGCGGCTCATCCCAGAAAATCAGCTCCTCCGCAGGGAACGGGCATAAGCTGCCCTCCTCATCTCTCCCTTGCGCAGCCCTCACCACCTGCTCCCTGAATAGAGCATCCGTCCAAAAACTCGCTGCTACGCCCATATCAATGGCCGCCTCTGCCTTCCATGCGTTCCCTTGGCGTACAGCGTATACGACTGCCTTCATTTCTCCACCTCCTGCAATTTTCTCTGTCCCTATGCTCACTCAGGCTCGTATTCACCTTCTTCCCATGCGGTTCTCAGCCTATTACCGGACTCGTTATCCGTCTGCCACCCGCCATGTCCCAACACAAAAAACACCCGAACAGCGCTTAACAAGCGCTATCCGGGTGTGCTTCACACGGTTGGTCCTAAATTATGCCGGCCAGCAGCATCAAGCTGCCGAACTGCTGCCTATATTATAAAATGTCCACAGCTATTAGACAAGCCGACTGCATCTCTTCCCCTGCTAGAGCGGGAGCTTGTTAAGCTCTGCCGGATTGCGCAGATCCACAACCACTGCATGCTCGGCCGCATGGATATAACCTTCAAGCTGCAGCTTCCACAGGAGCCGGGAAGGCTCCAGCTCATCCTTCTCTCTCCCCGAGAACGAATCGGCACCAGAGCTGTCCGTTCCCATGTGCGGACCCCAGTCATGTATGCGCTCCCATTTTCGCAGCCCGCTGACTTTCCCCTGCGCAGCTGTCTCTCCAGTGCGGCATACCGCCACTCCCCCATCCTGTCTCCGGAACCGCTTAACGATATCCATCGTCTCATCGGTAGTGTTGCAGTCCACAACCGTCACTTTAACCTCTGTACCGGAACGTAGCGAGAATCGGCGCAGCACTCTGAGATACCATTCAATTCTCGGTGCCTGGTTATTGGCCATCAATACGTAATGTCTTGCTCCCCGCTGTTTATTTCCGTTAACTGCTGTCCAATATATAGCAAGGCCCGCAAGCGTGTAGCAGCAGACAATTACTAAGAGGATATGAATCATCGCTCCCCGCCTCCTTCATGCCAACCTGTAATAATCGGGTATGGCTGTTGTACCAGATGCCACACTATATGCGTAACCCCGCCTACTGGTGACCATGAAGTAGGGACGGCCCTGTGTATGACGCACGGTATGCGTCCTGCGCAATCCTGTCCACAGATTTACCCACAAGTTATTCACATTATCCACAGAGCAGTGAGTAACCTGTGTACACAACAAAAAAGCAGCCCCCGCTGTAGGAGCTGCTTCCGAAGCCTATGATTGTATTATAACGTTACCCAGCCAAACTTGATCGAATTAATAACCGCCTGTGTACGGTCATCGACCTCCATCTTCTGCAGAATACTGCTGACATGGTTTTTGACTGTCTTCTCACTGATATACAGGTATTCACCAATCATCTTGTTGCTCTTGCCTTCCGCCATTAAGCGGAGCACTTCCGCCTCGCGGCGTGTAAGCGGGTTGTTGTCGCCAGCGACAAACTTAACCCCTGGCTCCTGCGTCGCGGCCGCCCCGGATACAACACCAATCTCATCGAGGTAGGTCATCCGGCGAAGCTGGTTAATCAGCTTGCCCGTCACCTTCGGATGAATGTAGGCATGCCCGTTGACGACCGAGCGGATCGCGTTAATGAGCGACTCGGCTTCCATATCCTTCAACAGGTACCCGGACGCGCCTTTGCGCAGCGTCTCGAATACATAGCTCTCATCGTCGTGAATGGAGAGAATGATCACTTTTATTTCGGGAAAAATATCGCGGAGCCGCTCGGTAGCCACAACCCCGTTCTCGATAGGCATGTTAATGTCCATCAGAACCACTTCAGGCTTGGTATGGTTACAGAACTCCAGAACCTGGATCCCATCCCCGCACTCTCCGATGACCTCAAGGTCATCCTCCATGTTTAAAATCCGTTTAAGGCCTTCCCGGAACAACTGATGATCGTCTGCAATCAACACTTTAATTTTCCGGTTGCCCGCGGGCTTCTGATCCATCGTCAATTACTCCTTTCTCTGTTCCGCATTTGTCGGAATATGAATCGAAATTTTCGTCCCCTGATTGATGGCGGATTCGATATGCATCCTCCCCTCCAGAAGCTCGACTCTCTCTCTCATGCCGATCAGGCCGAAATGAGTGCTATCCTTGGATCTTGCTTCCACTACATCAACATTGAAGCCCGAGCCGTTGTCCTGGATGAGAATCTTCACCATGTCAGTTTGGTACTTCACTTCTAGTCCTATAAAAGTAGGATTGGCATGCTTTAATGCATTCGTACAGGCCTCTTGTACTAACCGGTAGATAGCAGCCTCCATCGCGGAAGGCAGCCGGGTCTCTCGGCCAATGGTCTCAAACACGGTGCGGATTTGCGTCTTTTCCTCAAAATCCTGCATGTATTTGCGCAGAGTCGGGACGAGTCCCAGATCATCCAAGGCCATCGGTCGCAGATTGAACATAATTTTCCTTATTTCTTCCAGTCCGGACCGGACCTGTCCCTTTAAGTCTATTAATTCGTCCTGCACTAGCTTAAATTCCTGCTTGCCGAGCATTCTTTCTGCAATTTCCGTCCTAAGCACTATATTGGCAAGGGACTGTGCAGGACCATCATGAATCTCCCTGGCTATCCGTTTGCGCTCTTCTTCCTGAGCTAAAATGATTTTGAGGCCAAGCAGCTGGCGGTTCTTGGCTGATTCCAGAATACGGGTGACCTGATTCAGGTCGCCAGACAGGTACTCGAGCACTACGTTAATCTGGGAACCGATTGTTTCTGCGCGCTCAATAGAGAGCTCGACGTTCTTGACCCGTTTCTGCAGGTCATCACGCCGAGCCTTCAGATAAGCTTCCTTTTCCCTGTATACCATCAAATCCAGCTGCAGCTGAGTTGCTTTCTCATATGCGGATTTAATATCGGCTTCCTTATAACGGATGAAATCCTTGCTGACCTCAGTCAGACGAATCCGCGCACGGCGGTACTCCAGCTCCAGCCGGTCGACCTTCTCGATCGTATCGGCCGTCTCCTTCAATACCTCCTCGAGCTCCTGATTCAGCAGCAGAAGCTCCTCGCGCGCGGTTTCGCCTATCTCAAATATTTGGTACTTGCTGTCTTCCATCACCGTAATCGCATTCTTGATGACGCGATCAATATTGTATGTCCGGTCTTCCACGTGTTTTACGTCACCCTCCGGTTAAATTCACTAACCATTATCATACCATAAAACACGCACGGGATGCCCGGGATCATTGGATCGTTATTGTTTTAGTTGTTCCTTCCCATTTTACATTCATACCAAGCTGTTCCGACACCAGCCGAACTGGGACTAAAGTGCGGCCATCCCGGACGATCGGGGATTGATCCGCCTCATTACGCACACCATTTATGACAAAAGCCTTCTTGCCCAGCCACATATCCAGCAGCCGTTCGCCCCGGATTGCCGTTGCGCGCTTGGCTGCCTGGTCCCAGGCTACTTGTCCGCCCATTGTGTCTGCCACAAACCGGAGTGGCAGATAGGTCACACCTTTCAAGACCACAGGCGCCACATCAAGCTTAGCTTTCTCGCCATTCACAGTCGCCGACTTGCTGCCAAGCTTTAGAACGACTTTGGATGTGGATGGAGCTGCTGCTGCCGGGTACTGTACCTTAATATTATCAAATGCCAGCTCCCCGGACGGCTCCCGCTCATCCTGTCCCTCGGCAAGTGTAACAACATACAGATTCTTCAGCTTGACCGGGTATGCAATGCCCGAAGACGGGAGAGCAGCCTTCACGGTCTTCCAGCCTGTCCAGCTGATCGCATCGGCCAAGGTGACCAGATGCTCCTTGCCGCCTGCATCAACGAGCGTGGCACGCAGCCAGTTCCGCCCTGCATCTCCGTATACGTCCAGGCTGAAGCCGTTAGGCGAACCAGAGATCGGTATACCGCCACCGCTGCTGTTCAGCACCGCATAGGCCGCCTTAGTCTTGTTCTCCGTGCTGCCTTGGAAGTCATAGCTGAACTTCAATACTTTAGAAGTCTCACGGCCGCTGTAGCCTGCCACAAGCTGCACCGAACTCTTTACACCGGAAGGCGTAGCGCTGCCTGTAATGCCATAGCTGACCTTCTCGAAATCATCGAGCGTCTGCTCCGTCGTTCCTCCGGCCGACATCACCAGCACGGCTGAATAGCCGTCATAACGGGCGATTACGTAGCCTGCCTTCGTATCCGGCTTCACCGTATCGACTGTAAGGATGCCATCCTTCACGCTACCGGTAAAACCGATGAACTCCCACTTGAGCGATGCAGCCGGCACGATGTAGGCCTGACCATTTGCCAGTACTGCCGTTACAGGTACCTGGATTGAAGAGCCAGGGGCAAGGACAGTCGACGAAGCATTGATTGTCATCTTGTTAATCTTCGCTTCCCCTATCACTTCAATTGGAAGCTTGCTCGAGCCTGATCCTGATTTAACGGTTAAGTTCACCTCACCCGGCTTGATGCCCGTGACGGTTCCGTTATTCACTTTCGCCACTGCGGTCTGGTCAATACTCCAGGAGGCCGAAATGCCGGTCGGATCTACCGGGTTATAGTAAGTATCATAGGCTTTCACGCTGTAAGCTGCCTGCTCGCCGATGAAGAGCGTCTGTTTGCCGCTGGCCGTGATTCCCTTGACAGATCCCTTGGGCGCCAGCGTATAAATCCCGATGCCATTCACGACCGGACGCTGGTACGTCCCCCCGCTGTTATCTTCCGTCGGATGCGACAGCTTGATATTGAATTCTCCAAGCGGCCGGTCGATCATCGTTGTGGATCCTCCGCCATCGAGATTGACACCCTTCCAGACACCCAGCTTCACCATCACAGACTGGAGCTCCGACAATGTCATTCCCTTACTGCTGCCAAAATCTTCGGCCGTAATCAGGTATACCTTCTTCCCATCCCTGGAGTATCCAGCTGCCGTTCTGGCCCGGTCCGAGTTCGGACTGATCCCGCTCACACTTCGTGAATAGGAGGCTGCCTTTCCTTCGTTAACTAGAATAGTATGCCCGCCCACCATAAATTGAAAGGCTGAATCCGCATAGCTCTTGCCCGTCGTCATCGACTTCAGCTGGTAGTCACTCTGCACAGGCGATCCAACCGTCAGATTCTCGCGTACAAACTTGGCCGCCGTTCCATGTGCCCGGAGGATGTACCCATCCGCGGGGGCATTGGCCGCAAGCGATGCGTTCTCTGCTATCTGTGTAACGATCCCGTTCTGAACCAGCACCTCCGTTGGCGAAGTGGCGCTAAGTGCTGTATTCGGACGCTGAGCCGCCGTCCAATTGCTCGTATAGATATATAAGGCATTGGCATGACTATAAGCATTGTCAGGGGCCATTCGGTAAGATGATTCATTAATACCCGTCAGCGGAAAAGCGGCTCCGTTCGCAGCTGTAACCGTGCCCTCAAATGTAAATTGATCCACCATCGGCACCTTGTCTGCTGTTACAGCAAACATATACATGCCTTCAATTCGCTTTGGACTTTTCACAATCTTCCCGCTCGTAATCTGAGCACCGAAAGGCACAGCCTCCGAGCTTCCCGTATCAAAGAAATCCGCATTAATGCCAGCCACCGCTCCGGTCTCCTTGGCCATCTTCATGACCGTAGCTTTGCCCGGAAGGCCGCTGCTGTTCCCGTTCATTGCATTCAGCTGGACATACGGATTCGTAAGATCTACCTCGATCACGTGAATATTTGCTGTATCTGTCTCACCGCTGCGTATAGAGGTCCACTTATAGTCCTTGCGTATCGCACCGGATGTGATGATATTTTCCGCCAGTAGCTTTAACTGCTCGCTCTCCACAGCAGCCACAGCGGTGCCGCCCAGCGCAGCTCCTGTTCCGGGCAAGATGCCCGAAGCGCCCGGCTGAACCAGCAACGCACTCCCGAGTGCTAGTACAAGCAGTGTCTTCGCCGCCTTCTTGCGCTTCGCTGGCCGCTGTGGTCCGTTCCCGCTGCTGTGATGCTCCAATCTATGCATAACTGTTACATCGCTCCCATTCTAAAAGTCTATTAGTAATAGACTCCTGGAAGGAAGGAAAAGTTACGCTAGATTAGAAGACTCTCATTTAGTAAAAGCTGCAAATAGAAAAAGCGCCGGGAATCATTTAGGAAGATTCCAGGCACGTATCCATGTAATTTCAGTATTCATTTTTGATGCAGGTAAGTTCCATGGAGCCGTTGTAGTGGGATGAGACACTGTAATGTTGAACCGTAAAACCGATTTTCTCTAGCAGCTTGCGAAGCGACACATAAGAGAAATAGTTCAGATGTTCTACAACCCGCCACATAGGATCCTGGTCTTTGTGAATGAGGGAGAAAGCACTCTCAAAGTTTGGGGTTGAGAGCCACAATACTCCTTGGTCGTTAAGCAGACTGTGCGCCTTCTTCAACGCAGTAACTGGGTCAGCCATATGCTCAATGACATCACCCATACAAATGACATCATAGCCGCGGTTGTCTTCGAAATGCAGGAAATTCTCCGTTAGAATAGGAACGCCTAACATCTCAGATACCCTTTTCGCGTAAACCGGACGAATATCCATCCCCGTGACATCGAATAGAAACTCCTTGGCAACAGCTGAGAACTCACCTGCACCTACACCAACCTCCAGAAGCCTGTTTCCAGGCGTCTGTTCCTTGATTCTAGTCATAATCTGACTGATCATCGGGAACAGCCTGCTGTTCGGATTGAGATTAAATGAGAACGCAGTACTGGTTAAAAGCTCATCGAGATTCATCGGATAACTGCTGGTAAATAGGTGGTGGCAGTCCGGACAACGGTTCCAAACCCGCACAGGATTAAAACCGGGTATGAAATCCAGACCAGTAACCGTATTGATACAAGCGTACAGCTCATTTTGCTCATTTCCGCACAACGTACATTGATTAACCACCTGCTCATTTGTTGGAGTATATACATAGTTATGAGATGGGTGATCTTCCGGAACTAAAAGAGCAGCTAACTGAGGCTGGAGTTCAAATGCTTGCGTATGATATTTCTGAGACACGGCGATGTTTTTCCGGCGGTTGTAAATCTCGCCAAGTCGATAGCTGGATAGAGCTGCTGCTACCGGATCTTCCAGTAAATCCTCGTACGCTTGAATGGCTTGCTCATCATGTTCTCGAAGTAAAGCTTCTGCTTGTTTGAATTTCTCAGCTGTATTCATTCTTTCCCTCCAAGTTCTGATATGGCAATGTACGGGGTTCTATCACTGCTCCGCTTGTTGACATTCCGAAGCCCCTGGCTTGCATAGCAGCCTGGGGCCTCGATACACTATTATTTTTACCCTTACGTTAAACATCTATAAATTCCACATAATCGAGCAGGCGCTTGATCATGACGACTGCCTGTGCCCGTGTCGCGTTGGACTTTGGACTAAAGACAGTGGAGGAGGTTCCGTTTATTAATTCACTCGATACAGCCTTCGCTATATCCACCTGCGCCCACGAAGAGATGGACGTCCGGTCCTTAAACCGGGAGAGCACGGACAATGTTGTACCCGAGAGGTTCAACTCCTTGCCTGCGGTTTTAGCTGCCCGGGTCAGCATGGCTGCAATCTGCTCTCTTGTAATCGGAGCATTCGGCTTGAAGGTGCCATCCGTGTAGCCCTGGATAATACCCGCCTTTGAAGCCGCTCCAATATATGCTGCCATCGTGGTCGCTGCATTAACATCCTTGAATTTCGCAGCTGCCGCCTTATCTCCAGCAAGGCCAAGACCTTTGGAGATATAAGCTGCGAATTCACCCCTGGTAATTGCTTTGTCCGGATCGAAGGCTGAAGCTGTTTTCCCCTCCGCTACGAACTTGTTCACCATCAGCAGCACATCGTTGCGTCCCCAGTGCTTCTCGATATCCCTGAAGGTCGTTGTTCCCTTCACGGCAGCGAACGAGCTGCTGATTTTACTCTTGAATGTAATCAGCGTGTAGCCGTCAGACTGTGTCATCTTAGTTGGCACATAAGATAAGACGCCTGTCTGCGGATCCAGCCATACCATGCCGCTCTGACGCGGTGTAATGGCTTGCGCTGTCCGGATTGTGCGAGTGACATAGTCTTTAAAAGCCGGCAGCTCAATATTCGGGCCATTATTGTGCACGAAGGTCTGGTAAATGACCGGACTTGTCATTAACTGTGCCTGAGACCGGTTAATGGCCGAGATCAGGTCCACCGTTTGGGTGGAGGTTGTCGGCTCCATCTTCAGAAGCAGATACCCGACTGTCCCCCCAGCATTGAGCAGCTTCGCTGTCTCTGTGTAATCAATCGACGATACCGGCACCTCATAGGTGGTGTCTTTGTACTTCACCACGAACGCAGCATCCGCTGTCATACTCTTCACTTCTTCCAGAGCCCGCAGCGGTACGGCAACGACTGCCGCACGCTCCGTCTCCGGTACCGTAAAGACTACCCGCCCTTTCGAAGCGCTTGAGCTCCTTGCTGCACTGAATGCTGCGGACACCTTCTCGTTTGTCATCGTATAGCGGTTAACTGTCATTCCCGTTGGGGTCGTATCCGATGTAACCATGGCACCCGTCTTGTCCATCTGGATTGCGCCGTCGGTCGTCTGAGTTACTCCTTCGGGCAGCGTAACGGCCGTTCCAGTCCCTGCTGTCTGATTCAGAGCGGCATTATCTGTGAAGCCCGGTATCGTTGTCCCGCTGGTCGTACGAAGCCCGATACCCGAGTTTGAATAACTCACTGTTACGGCCTCTCCTGCAAGAACAGGCGAGTGCAGCGTCAGGTATACAGAGGCTCCTGATACCATTACGGAGGCCACTGACCGAAGCTGACCGCCTACCCTGACCGAGAACTGACTCGACAGCGGCGTATAGGCCGTATCAAGCGCCTGAGGATAGGTAATCAAGATCTGGCTGCCGTTCGCATACAGACCGCTGTATGTCCCCGTTGTAGTGATGCCTGCGGTCATACCGCTGAATGGCAGTGCAGCATTGCCGGAGGCGTCCGTGACCGCTGGTGTGCCTCCTGTATAGCTGACAAGGACACTCTGTCCCGCAGTTACTTCAGAAGCCAATGTTAACAGGACGTTCCTGCCTTCAATGCGTACATTCGTGATAGTCCGGTTGGTGCCGTTAACAACCACTGTGAATTGGCTGACACCAGGAACTCTGGATGTGCTGAGCGCTTCATCATAAGTCAGCGTCACGGTTGATCCATTCACCGCTGCGCTCGTAATGACCGGCGCACGTGTATCCAGGTTATTCACAACGCTGAAACCTGTGAATGCCTGTACCCTGTTGCCGCTCAAATCCTTAAGCGGGTAAGAGCCTGGCGTGTAGCTGACCGTAACGCTCTCGCCGCTGCCCGCCGCACTGCTTAGGGTAAGCGTCAGCGTGGCATTAGATCCGCTGATCTGCTGGACGTACCGTGCCGAGCCTCCGATATTAACTGAGAATTGGCTGCCTGCATAAGGAGACACCGTGTTGAGATTCTCGTTGAACGTCAGGGTCAGCGTGTTGCCGACAATCGTCCCGCTGGTTGGACGCGGCAGCACGTTATCCGATGTATTCGTGACATCTTGATTATTAAAGGCTATCGCCTTGTTGCCTGACAGGTCCTGTACGGCTTTGGAATCTTCCGGCACCGTGTAGGAGATCTTCACTGCCTGTCCGAAGACAACACCGCTTTCCAGCGTTACGATAACGGTCTGCCCTTCAACGGACACGGCCGTTATAGCTCTGGAGACACCATTGACTGTTACGTAATAGCTGCCGGGATACGGGTGAGCACCCTTAGCCAGCTCCTCATTGTAGATCAAGGCAATCTTGGACCCGCCTGACATCTGCGCACCCGTAAGCGATGGTGCCGTACGGTCTGAGCCGATGGTTTGGAACGTCCACTCATATGGATTCAGAATACCGCCAAAGCGGTTTCCGGACATATCCGTTATTGCATCTGCAGCTATCTCAACATAATAAGATGCGGCTGCCGCCAGTCCTGCTTCTCCTTGGGCAGGCGTGATTACCAGTTTGCGGTTATCTTCCGCGCTAATGCTGAGAGTCGTCGCTATACTGGTCTGGCTGCCGCTTGCAGCAGTTGTTGTCCGCTTAATGACTGCCCCCGCCGAATTGGCAATAATGATGGGCTTGCTGAAGGTGGCTGTGAACTGCGAATCAAGCCGAACGCTGTTCGTGCCTGCAACAGGCGACAGGGATACGATCGTAGGCACCGTGCTGTCGGAGCTTGCCGTGAATTTCCATGCATTCGTGTCGTTAATACCCGCGTAATAATTACCTGAGGCATCCACGAAGGCTGTGCTCGATACCTGAACATAGTATTGTGTGCCCTCTACGAACTGCTTCCCCGATTTCACAATAACTTTCGTCGTGCCACCGCCCGTTACCTGACTGGATGTAACAGGTATCGTAGCGAAGGTAGTATGATTAGATGTATTACGGATCGTAATCGAACCGCTGGCTGGAAATACTGGCTCGTCGAAGAGCAGCTCCAGTTCCCCCGCCAGTACAGCCACTGTTCCGTTAGGCTGAGGCTTGAGTCCCTCTCTAACGAGCTGAGGCGGTCTTGTATCGGAGCTGAGTCCTGTAGAGAAGTTCCAAGTACTGGCGTCATAGATCCCCTGGAATGCTACCTCTCTTGCAGCCTCATAGACAAACATTCCCGTATCCACCAATATGTAATACGCCGTATTTCCTTCGAGCGAGGCAGAGAAGGATGCTTGGCTGCCTGTGACCGTCACACTGCTCAGTGGAATCGTACGTACCGTCTCATTGGTGTTAAGCTTATTGATTTTGATAGAACCTGTAGTCCCTTTGGCAATGTTGGCATTAAAGGTCATCGTAAACTGCGGGCTTGTTGAAACAGCATAGGCATTGTCAGCCGGCAACCGTTCCGGCATAGGCATTGGCGGCGCAGAAGATGTGAACGACCAGCCGCTGTATGCAGCAAAGCTGTTGCCTGCCATATCCTGAAAAGCGCCCGCAGTAATGGATACCGAATAGGTCGTATTCGATTTGAACGGGGTCAGCGGGGTGATGCGGATCTTGTTGGTTCCTCCACCCTGTACATTGGAAGACAGTACGCCTACCGTCTGTGTATCACCGGCTGCCGTAAACGTAACCGTACCGTTCGAAGCAACAACCGGCTTATTAAATGTCAGCTCCACGTAAGAACCTGCATAGTTCACCGTTCCTGATACAGGAAACTGCTCCGTAACGACAGGCGGTGTTGTATCGCTTGCAGCCACAGTGAAAGACCAGTCCGTCGCATTGCGGATGCCGGCATAGCCTTTGCCCGAGCTACTTACGAAGGCCCCTTCGTCCACAAGGACATAATAGCTGGCGTTCACCTGCATATCTCTCTCTGGATCGATCGTCACTACCTTGGGATTAGTAGGCGAAATGGAGACCCTGCTATTCGTCGCCACCGTGTAGGACTCAACGATTTCATTGGTCGCTACGCTCCGGAGCGTGATAGCGGCTGCTCCGCTTCCCTTGGTCACATTCTCATCAAATGTCAGCGTCAAATTGCTGCCTGGCGAAATATGAACCGCCTTGTTCGCCGGATATGTAGCAAGCAGCAGCGGGCCATCAGATCCTGCTATCGCGGATGGCAGCACTTGCCCTAACGGTGCAGCCCCCATTTGAATCATGACAACAGCCATTAGGCTTAGAATGAACTTCTTCCCTTTCCAGAACAAACCGGATCACTCCCCATAAAATTACACTTGTATCTTTATTGTCGGTTTTAACCAATACGAACTTTAGGTTTTGGGCAATGTTAAAATCTAGATGCAAAAAAAGCCTGCATTCAGCCAAAGCTGAATACAGGCTTTTATTTTTATAACACCTTATAGCATGACTAACTTGAGACTTACAGACCAGCATCTGCTTTCAGCTTGTCCGCTTTGTCTACACGTTCCCATGGCAGATCAATGTCCGTACGGCCGAAGTGACCGTAAGCTGCTGTCTTGCCATAGATTGGACGACGGAGGTCGAGCATCTTGATGATGCCTGCAGGACGGAGATCGAAGTTGCTGCTGATGATATCAACCAGCTTCTCTTCACTTACACGGCCTGTACCGTATGTATCGACACTGATCGATACCGGGTTGGCAACGCCAATTGCATAAGCCAGCTGGATCTCACACTTATCTGCCAGACCAGCTGCCACAATGTTCTTGGCAACATAACGGGCAGCGTAAGCAGCAGAGCGGTCAACCTTTGTCGGATCCTTACCGGAGAATGCACCGCCGCCATGGCGAGCGTAACCGCCATACGTATCGACGATGATTTTACGGCCGGTAAGACCTGCATCACCCTGTGGTCCGCCAATTACGAAACGGCCAGTTGGATTGATGAAATACTTGGTCTCGTTGTCGAGCCACTCTTCCGGAACGACCGGACGAATAACATGCTCACGAATATCACGCTGAATCTGTTCGAGTGAGATTTCTTCAGCGTGCTGGGTCGATACAACGATAGCGTCGACACGGACAGGTTTCCCATCCATATATTCAATCGTGACCTGAGTCTTGCCATCCGGACGGAGATACTCAAGTGTGCCATTCTTCCGCACTTCTGCCAAACGGCGGGAGATGCGGTGCGCAAGCGCGATCGGCAGCGGCATCAGCTCTGGTGTTTCGTTAGAAGCAAAACCAAACATCAGACCTTGGTCGCCTGCACCGATATCTTCATTCTCCTGCTGCACATCTTTGCCTTCGCGTGATTCGAGCGCTGCGTTAACGCCTTGGGCGATATCAGCGGACTGCTCGTTCAGGGAAGTCAATACGGCGCAAGTGCTTGCGTCAAAGCCATATTTCGCACGGGTATACCCGATTTCTCTAATTGTACGGCGAACAATCGATGGAATATCGACATAGTCAGCCCGTGTGCTGATTTCGCCAATGACGAGCACCAGACCTGTTGCAACCGAAACTTCACACGCAACCCGCGCATGTGGGTCAACCTCCAAAAATGCATCTAATACCGCATCCGAAATCTGGTCACAAATCTTGTCCGGATGTCCTTCCGTAACAGACTCGGATGTGAATAAGTGTCGACCTTTCATCGTCATCCCGTATCGACCTCCTATAAATAGTATGAGTACAAGGCGTACCGTCTACACAAAAAATGAACCTTTTCCATGATGGAAAAGGTTGTTAGACAACTCTTCTAGGACAGTATGATACCGGATATGTCGCTTGATGTCAATTAATCACTGTGATTACAGTCCTCTTAACACCTGTTCGGCTTGTTGAACAAGCCTTCTTGTAATCATTCCGCCAACTGCACCAGCATCACGGGTGGCGATTGTCGGCCAATCGACTTCACCATAGACAGAGGCTGGAGACGAACCAAGCTCGCCTGCAAACTCGCTGCTAAGGTCACCAGTCACTCCCTTGGTTAAACCAAGCTCTGCGGCAATCTCATACTTCATGACATCCAGCGCCTGGTTACATTCGGGTACAACCTTCAGATTGCTTCTGTTTCGCCCCATTACGGGCACCTCCTTAGCGGTTGATGCCTGTAGTATATGGAGCGGTCCAGAGCCTCAAGCGTATAAGATGTTGTCACCAGGGGAAAAATGTCTCATTACACATGATTATTTAATTTCATAGCCTCCGCGCACCATTACCGTCAGGTTGGAGTCAACCCCTGGTGCCACCATTATGCCGCGACCGCCTCTTGGAAACAGGATCAAGTGGTTGTTCGGAACCGGCTTGCCATTCGTAATATCCTTGCCGTCGGTCACATCGGCGATGCCGTTGGAGTCTTCACTATAGGCAACTGCTTTGCCAGCACGTACGACGACTTCCGCTCCATCCTTTGCGATCAGTATTTTACCCGCCTTAACGGACACGATCTCTATAGCACTGCTGGACGTATTGGAAGGCTGCTGTGCGCCGGTTCCGGCGCTACCACCGGCTGCAGCAGCCACTTTCTGATCGACATAGCTCTTCGTCACAACCGGATCTTCAACAGAGCCCGGTGTAACCACCACTGAATCGGCGTGAAGCTCCTTCTCAGGGGATAGTAGGGTTCCTGCCCACATACCAGCACCGATCAAGATAACGGCCACCGCTGTTTTTGCTGCTTTGTTTCGCAATTCCCGCAGCTCCTTTCCCGTAGTCTATGACAAGCATACTAGATTACGAGAAGGGAATCCATAGAATCTGCTGTTAATTTCGGTCAAACCATTTCATTTCCTTAGAGGCAATCAGCACCTTGGCATTCTCGACCACATCGTACACATTGATCACGTAGGTCTTATAATCACGGACTTTGTTCTGAATTTCCGGGTCGTTGAAGGCGATCTCCATAGGAATATCGGTTCCTGTTTTCAAGAACGGCTGGTTATCCCCTGATGCTTTGAGCAGGTCGAATGTCTTAGAGTACGTTGCCTGCGCCTTCTCCTGGTCCACAAACTCAATCATAATCTTATGTTCACCTGCTACATAGTCAAACTGCTCATCTGTCGCCAAATCATAATCAAACTCCAGCTTGACGCCATCAACCTGATACATTCCTGACACATTCAGGTTAGCACGCATATTCTTAAGCCCCAAGGTGTAAGCAGAGAATGTAATCTCGTTGAGCGTTGAGTTAATGGAAGGCACCTGATTGATTACGCGGTAGGAGACAGGATTAATCAAAATGCTCTCGGTTACCGTATTTTCCTGACCTGTTCCCGCGCCTGTTCCGGCATTTATAGACTTACTCAGCGCCTGGCCAAAAATCAGATTATAGTTTGCAGTATTGAACGATTTGCCAAGCTGTCCTGTTACGGATACCAACACCTTGCCATTAGCCATAACCCGCTCTTTGATCTCTGATATCTTCAGGGGTACATAACGGCCTTGGTTGTCCTGCAGGAAGGCGCCGAGAGCGGCCAATTGGGCAGAGCGTGTTTCCAGATTAACCACTTCAAACTCCGTGTAGAAATAGTTAACATTAGTACCCTCATAAATCGCCGTATTTCTGACCTTTACACTTGCCTTATTGCCAACGCTATTAATCTCATATATCTGCTCAGGCATAATCGTTTTAATCGCATTGACCTTCTGCCCGGTAAACTGGAACAAGTTCTTGACCGGTTTTTCCTTGGGCGCTTCCGTCAGAACGAAAGAAATATTGTCCACCGACGTGGTATAAGGAATTTTCGTGTAGACAACCATATGATAAGTGGAGCCAGGTGCAATGTTAATCGTCTGGTCCAAAGCAGCTGTAGTTGTGTCACCCGTAACTCTGACCCCATTAATAAGGAAGTAACCGCTGAGCTCTGCTGGAGTGCTCTTGCTAGTGGAACTTGTATTCTTAATTGCAAGATCAGCCACAAGAATATCATTATCCGTTTGAGGCGTGCGCTCTACCGAGCTTAATGTTATCTGGTAATCCTTATTGTAGGTAAAAGAAGTACCTACTGCCCCCTGCTGCGTTGAAGTTCCGAACTTATAAATTCCCAGGACATAGCTTTCCTGTCCTTCTACTGCAGCCGTCCGGACAACCAACTCTACGCTGCCTTTATCAACGTCAGCAGGTATTGTACCCGACAGAGCAATAGCCTTCTTAATATTTGGAAGCAGGGTGACCTGTTCTTCCTTATTGTATGTCAGCGGGTAGGAAACATTGTTCTTCGTTCTGAGCGAGAATTCCAGCGCCGGCAACTTAACTGCTTCTGCTCCGATATTCTCAAGAACATATTCCATGGAAAGATCCGTTTTACCGTCATTCTCATTGAGTACAGCATTCTCTGCTGCTGTTTTGACACGCTGGCCTTCCATATAGATGGTACGGGATTTGTTCACAGCAGTAGCAGCAGCTGCCTTAAAAGCCGGAATGGCAAAAGCACCATGCGGTATCTTCGCTTTGTTCGCCTCATCCTTGGTATAAGGAACAAGTGTAACCGACTTGCCGCTAAGCGCTTTAGGCACCTTAGCCGTTAGCGTAACGATTTTGCGTTCTTTTGGCTGAAGCGTAGACTGTGCTATCGATGCTGAATTCACATCGTACACGGAATAATTGTCCGACTGCAGCGCAAACCCGACATTAGCAAGATTAACACTGCTATATCCAATATTCTCAAGCAAGAAGCTTAATGTAACATACAATGAATTCTGATCTTGAGTAACGTAATACTGCTTGAGCGCACCCTTCACCTTGGTATTGCTCATCAGCATGATACCTGGTTTATAAGCAGCGGTCTTAATAGATGTATCAGAAGGAAACTTAATCGTTCCTAGTCTTCGTTCATAATTAGGCGCGGAGAAATCCCACTTTACAACTTCAAAGGACAAATCCTTTAGCTTTGTTGTGTTATCAACCGTCGCAAAATACGTCATACTTACTGAGGATTTAGCGGGAACCAGTTTCCGCTCCTTGTCCGCTTCGGACACAGTAGCTGTAATGGATTTACCGCCCTTCCCTTTAAGCCGGGTCCAATAATCAATGAGATTCAAGTCTCGCGAACCGTTGTTGGTAATGGTTACGGTATAAGAGAGAACAAGCCCCTTATCCTGCATAAGCAGCCTTGCATCACGAATCTGCAGGGTGCTGTTCGCATTAAGTCGTACAGATTTACTTACAGCTGCGGCAGCTGACACCACTCCTTGAGTAGAATTGTAAGAAAAACCGGTGCTCATGTAGCCTGGTTGCAGCAGTAAGGCTATCGCAGTAGCCGAGATTATACCATTCTTGATAAGCTTCTGTTTCACGTAGACTCCTCCTGGATCTTAATACTCTATTAGACGAAGAAATATCCAATTTTGTTTCGTCCATTAAGAATATTTCACGCACAAAGCAGCCACACTAGGATTAATATGTATAAATAGAAAAACAGACAGGAGAGAATCTCCTGTCTGTTGATCGCAGAGCGTTTACTCTACAACTACTACTGTGCTGCCAGATACATTATTGTTCGTAATGAACGTTACTGTTGCTTGACCTCTTTCAGCACCTGTTACAGTTTTGCCGCTAACTGTTACAGCCTTATCGCTGGAAGCCAGAAGACCATCAACAGTAATTGCTTTACCATACTGGTCTTTCACTTCAATTTCTTCAGCAAGGTTCAGAGAAGTACCGTTGGTAACAGTGTACTCGGACTTCTTGAAAGTTACTGTAGTTGCTACAGGAGCTGCTTCAGAAACTGTTACAGTAGCTGTTGCAAGTGTTGCACCATTGGAACCAATTGCTGATACTGTGGAAGTACCAGCTTTAACACCCCAAATCACTTTGCCTTCGGAACGAAGAACATTTTGATCTTGACTTGTTACGAGTGCGAAAGCAGAAGCCTGGTTGATTGCAACGTCTTGACCGCTGTACTTACCAACCAATTCAACAGTTACACTGTGAGTAGCTTTTGCGTCCTTACCACCGTATACAGTGTCAACCGTCTTAATAGCGTAGTTAGTAACGTCGCTATTCTTCAGTACTGTTACTTCAAACTCAAAAGCTTGGTTTGCATTCGCTCTTACTTTGAAGCCTTCAATAGCAACGAGTGTAATCGTTACTTTAGTTTTACCTTCTTTAAGAGCTACCAATTTACCGTTGTTGTATTGAACAACTGTTGGGTCTGTTACTACTACGTTGTACGTGTCTTTAGTTACAGACTTAGTACGACCGTAGTTGTCAAGATACTTAATTGTGTCAGTGTCGAGCTTGGACTCTCCACCTACTGTAAAGTACTTAGCAACGTTCGCTTCTACAACTCTTA
This sequence comes from Paenibacillus sambharensis, assembly GCF_003233845.1. GTDB lineage: Bacteria > Bacillota > Bacilli > Paenibacillales > Paenibacillaceae > Paenibacillus_I > Paenibacillus_I sambharensis. The sequence continues at coordinate 164,894 of NZ_QKRB01000006.1, read as the reverse complement.
CTGCCTCAGACGCTGGTTGAACAGTCAGTTGAAGCTGACCAACTTGAGCTCCGTCAAGATTAGCATAAATGTGCGCAGTAGTATTAGCAGCTACGCCAGTGAACTTGAACTCAAGTTCTCCTTTTCCGTTGATACGTGGGTAGCCAGCTTCAAAGCTTACATTAGAGGTAAATGCTACTTTACCCTTCTTGACTGCATCACTTGCAGTAGCGCTAATTACAGCAAAGTCTTTACCTGCCAGTTGCTGATCGAATTGATCAACTGCTACGAAAGGAATCTTCACGATTTCACCAGCAACTACTTGAGTAGCTGGAGCACTCAGTTGAAGAGACTTAACTGTTGCAGAACCTTGAACGTTTAAAGCAAGGCTAGCACTTGCACTAGTAGCTGGGTTGATCGCATTAATCATAAGTGTACCAGTCTTAGTACCAGTGTTGAACTTGAAGACGCCGTTGCTGTCCACAGAGTAAGAACTGATGAAACCAGCTTCGCTCAGGTAGAAGTTGATGCCGTCTTTTTCGAAATAAGTAGCATCTGCTACAGATACGCTAGAAGTAGTTGCACTAAACAGGATTTTCGCACCGTACTGATCTACCATCTCGTAAGGAAGAACCAGACCAGATTCGTTAGCGGAAATACGTGTCTTACCTTCCAGTGGAGCTACATTGCCCAACTTGATGGAAGTTGCTGCGCTGCCTGCTACTACTTTGTACTGCTTGGAAGCAGTGAGACCAGCAGAAGGGTATACAGCAGTTACTTGCACAAGGTCATCAACCTTAACTGCACGGTTAGCAACAGCTGGGTTCTTAGCTTCTTCGCTAGCCAGGTTGATTTCAGTTTTGTTGTTAGTTTGAGTAGTTGTCAGTGTAGCACCAGTGTTTGCATGAACTACAGTAACTTGTGGAGTTACGTTCATTTTCTTGCCGAATTGGTTCAGAACATCAATCTTCAGGTCTTGTGTACCTGCTTTTTGCAGGGATGTTGCACCGATTTCAATCTTAGCTGCTTTTGCTTCTTCAACTTTAACTGTAACCGGATCAAAACCTTTAACTGTTACAACATATTCGTTAGCTGGCAGATAGTTTGTAGAAAGTACAACGGACTTGTTGTCTTCTGCCCATTTGTGGGAAACATTGTAAGGAATCAGACCTGCTTTAACTTCGTAAGTCAGACCTGCTTGCTCGTTAGCGCTCAGAGCGCGGTTGAAGCTTACAGTAATTTCGCCAGCATCAGTTTGAGCAGCTTTGGAGATGGACAGAGCGCCCAGTGTTACTGTTACTTCATAAGATTGACCGTTGTGCTCAACAGTTACCTTAGTTGCTTGACCAGCAACAAGAGCAGTGTCGAGGGTTTTCTTAACAACAGTACCATCAGTGAAAGTTACTTCGATGTTCTTGTCGTCAACCACAACTGCGGATTGAACGGATACTGCACCGTTAACTACTACGTAAGAAGCTTCTACAAGCAGTTGGCGAGTAGCGTTAGCTTTGTAGTTGGATTGTGCAGGGATGATGCCAGCTTCTACAGCTGCTGCAACATAACCTTTAGCCCATGCGCTTACAGTACCTTGAACTGCTGCGCTGGACTCTTCCAGACCAGCGGACAGAACAACTGTTTTAGCCATTTGTTCAATCGTTACTTTACCGTTCGGATTGAACTTGTTCAGGCCAACACCTTCCATCAGGTTAGCTTTTGTTACTGCACCGATAAAGCCGATTGCCCAGTGGCTCTTAGCAACGTCAGTGTAGTTAGCTGCGGAAGCCTCTTGAGGCAGGCCGTTAACCAGTGCCAGAACTTTGGAGAATTCTGCACGAGTCATTTCTTTGTTAAGACCAGCAGTACCGTCCGGGTAACCCTCGAAGATACCTTGTTCTTTCAATGCATCAAACTTTTGTTGCGCAGTCAGCTCAGCTGCGGATGCCATGGAAGCAAAAACGGAGAATACCATAGCGATTGCAACGAGCAAGGATAAACTTTTCTTCATAACCTTTTTTTCTCCTCCTCTAAAATGCTTCGGTTGTTGAGAGTTTTGTAAAGATAATTGATGGCTCGTTTCCCTCATCGGCCGATTCACCCCCTTCCCAGAGTAGAGCGCGATAATATAATTGATGTCTGCGTCCATGTTTAACCCTTTGTAAGAACATGTCGCAGAAACTCGTAAACGCAAGAAGAAAATATTGGTAGAGCCCGTATAACACTATAACATTATACAATGGGTAATTTCTACCGTAAAGAGAAAGTTGCGATAACGCTCTTTCATGCTTCCTTCCCGCTTCTCGTTTCGAGTCACATGTAATTAAACGCATGTTTCTCGAAAAAGTTGCGAGCCGGAGAAAAAAGTTTTTAAACTTTTTTTCTTCATGCGCTCGGCCGACTCTCCGAAGCTTCTCAAGGAGCTCGTTTCCCGATCACGTAGATTAGTATAGCTCGTACATACAGCCTTCGTCGATGCAAAACATTTTCCATAGTTGAGGACGTTTACCGTCGAATAAAAGGAGGAATTGCAGACCTCACTCTCTGGCACAAAAACAGCCGGACAAGCGGTCACACCGCTTATCCGGCCGTCTGCTGCTGCTTCCTGTTAGTTGATCGCAGGGAGCTTCTTAAGATCCTTCATCATCTTAGAGACGATAATTGCCGCATCAGAACGCAGGAGATTCGAGTTTGGCTCAAATACATAGCCCTTCTTCGGATCCTTGGCATCCACAGGAGAGCCCTGAATATAGCCCTTCTTCGCAATAGCCGCTACAGATGATTTTGCATAATAACTAACAGACGCATGGTCCTTGAAGGCTTTAGAGAGTGCCGCATCAATCTTCTTCGGATCAGTCTCGAGCTTCATCTGAAGAGCACGTGCAATAATGACAGCACCCTCCGCCCTTGTAAGTGTATTGCTTGGTTCAAAGGTACGCGGCTGCGTACCACGAATAATGCCTTTACGAGCGGCTGTTTCAACATAGCGGAAGTCCCACAGCGCATCGGGGTTAATAATACCCGGCACGTCATCAAAGTGCGGCTTGCTGAGCTCATAGTCGAGCGGCAGTTCAAGCGCCTTAACAACCATACGGGCAAACTCACCCCGTGTGATGTACATATTCCCGCCGAATTCGTCAAAGCCTGCGGAATTCATGACACCCTTCGAGTACATGGCCTCCATATAGTTACGGGCATATGGATGGCTGGTGATGTCAGAGAACGAGTACACCATTTTGCCCACTACATAATAACCAAATTGATCAAACGGAACGGTAATGGTGTTCTTCTTCGAATCAACGACCCCACCCATGTTCTCCCATACCTTGTTCTTCACATCATAACGGAAGACAGTAATCAAGGTATTGATGCCTTCCCGCATCTTAGGATCGAAACTCAGCGTCAGCTTGCCCGTCTTGGATGTAACAAGCTCACGCTCATCCGGACGATCGTCGTACGTTGGAATTTTCGTACCTTTAGGACCTGTAGCACCAGGGAACTGATAAGGGTCTACCCCGTAAGTCAGAGGGTCATACGTACCACGGGACAGTCCGCTGATATCATCAGCCAGACCTGCATCAATCCAGTATACGTTAGAAGCCTTCGTAAAGCGTGTCGGATACGATACCCGGAACCGCGTGCCAAAGCCTTGCTGAATGGCGTCGAAGTTCGCAGGAAGCGTCTCAAACTCATGACGGTCAACGACACCGTCTTCTCCGTTTGCAATACCAAATAAAATCTTGTGATTCGTATATACCTGGTTCTTGAACTCTTGGGGTACATTATAATCACGGCGAACCAATGTGGTACCTTTGGCGAATGTCAGGTTAACCGCACCGTCAAATACTTTATGCGAATTTTTCATTGGTTCCAGGAATTGTGCACCAGGTATGCTCGTAGGTGCATATACGACTTCAAATGAATCCGTTACCTTATCTGTACCGCTGGTAATGGTGAATGAAATCTTATTCGTGCCGACCTTCAGCTTATCCACCGTAACACGGAATGCTTTTGGATAGTCGGGCACTGTGTCTCCGTCAATATCCAGATTGTTAACTTGTTCAGCCTTAAGCTTGTTCACTTCAACAGATTCTGCACCGCTTGCGCTTATGATAACTTCAACAAAGTTCTTATTGACGATTCGCTTGCCTGCGAGCGGACGTACCAGTTCGTAAGGCAGCGCGATCGGGTCAACCTCAATACGATAACTTGCACGCGGGCCTGTTTTGCCTGAGTTATACACATAGATGTTATACACGCTAGAACTGCCGTCTGCATTCAACTTTTGGTCAGGCAGAATGAAGGAGAACGTTTGGTCTTTCATATCATAACGAACTCTTAAACCTGGAACATCATTGCTCACATTTAGGACAAACGGCGGGACCGTTGTATCGGTACTATGGAATACTTCAAGACGTTTAGTCAGATCCCATTTGAAATTCCCGCCCTTGCTGGTACTGACAATCTCCAGGATATACTTCTCTTTGGAAGCAGTATCCATACCATTCAATTTTCCTTCAACACTCGATTTCCCAGTGCCTAGATCAATAAAATCAAACGTACCAAAAAGGTTCATCGTCTCCCGCTTTGTAGTATATATACTTCCACTCTGCGGAAACTCCGGATCATTTGGTGTAGGATCAGTCAAATTTGGACTATAGGGAAATACCCCCATAGTATCCTTTGCCGGTATTTCAGGCAAGTTGTTAGGAACTAAATATAACTTGAGTTTTTTCTCATACGAACTCTTGGCACCTTGGAAGACAAAGCGAATTTCATTTTCTCCATTGAATAAGGCATCGAAAGCCGTTTTCTGTGCTGCAGCAGGAACTAAGAAATCTTGTTTTGTTGTATTCTCAGCCGTTGGCTGGCCTTGAACCATTTTCCCCTGTACTAATGGTACGAGAGTATTGTTAATGTACAGGAAAACCGTTTGAGCCTTTCCATTTTCTGCGACATAGCGGATTTCGCTAATATCATTAACGTTCTCCAGACGTCCCGCGAATGAGTCCAATTGGGTCATAATTGTTGTCATTCTTGTTCCCTCAACTACTGTTGTATCGACAGACAGATTCATCAAATCAAATACTTTATTGAAGGCAACGAAGGGGCCGAACAGAAGGGTGGTCGTAGCAGTTCCAGCACCAATTGTTCCATTCAGACTAAAGTTAAGGGTTTGTGTTCCTTCAAATGGCAACTTCTTCGCTATAAGGATTGCTCTGTAAAAAGTTCGCGGTGTGCCATTAATCGTTCTGCTCACAAGACCAGAGGCACCATCTTCCAATATTATTTCATAAGTTTTAGTTGTGTCAGTACTTCTTCTTGTTAAACCACTTATATTTGTAATCTCATCAACACTGACCGTCGGCCTGTTGGTGCCACTAGTATCGCCAGGATTTCCTACCAACACTTCGATAGCAATCGGCATGCCAAATTGGTTTGAACCATTTAACGGAGCTGCACTCAGACCATTAAATGTTCCGCCTGCTTTATACCCTTGGAGATAATTAATCTGATGGATATACGGTGCGTTCGCAGCCTTCAATGTAAAAGAAAGACCACTTACCCCTTCAAACAGGGCCATCTTAGCTTCGTTCGGTGCTTGAAGACTCAGAGAATACAACTTGTTGTAAGTCAAGGGTTCAGTGATATCCGCTGCTCCAAGACTTTTAGTGAATTCATACACAAAGAATGTATCTGTCGCCTGAGGGTTACCAGTGGGCAAGTTTGAAGACTTGAAAGTCCCTGCGTACGTATGAGTAGTGCCCGGTTTAGGTGAAAGATCGTACCTAATATCAATCCCATCCGTTATCGTAGGGAACGGCACAGGATCAAGAACGTTGTCATTGTTCGTGTCGCGTCGGCCGCTCGGAACAATAACTTTACCCGTAACCTTTACCTTACTAATATCAGTTACCAAAAGCGTTGGACTGTATTCGAGCGCCTCAGAATTAGTCGTACCATCCTCGCTAATATTTACATCGAAGAAGGTTACATTGCCGTTGTAGAACGCTATCTCACGTGTTGTTTCAACAGTTTGTGTTGAATTGAATACCCGTATGGTCACTAGGTTTTTACCCTGTCTGAGGGTGATTGGCGAAGCTGCAAATGTATATCCGTTAGAAGTATTAACCGAATATGTTTTGCTGCTGCCGTTAACAATAACGGTAACCTGCTGCGCATTCATCGCTTTACCTGTAATGCTGATGTCCGCCTGATTCAGCCCATTGGTTTGGGTCGAGTGAACAACTGTTGTGCCTGTTTCGTTCAACGGAAAATTGTTTCCATACAAACTAGCTACTAGATCGGAAAAAACCGGGCCATTTCTAAAGTCAATGTAAAATGAACTGCTAACTTGTCCTCCGCCCTGATTCCCCTTAAATGTGATCTGGTTTATACCAGGGAACAACTGAACGTTAAAGACTTGTATATTAAAACCATTCACATAAACATTGCTTGTCAAGTTCTCTCTGGAAGCAGCCTTCTCTCCATTGATCAACTGAATAACATCATAAGTAATTGAATTTGGATCCACATTGCTGATTGAACCTGTTAAGGTAACCCTCTCTTCCGTTACAATTGTAGGTGAACTCTGATTCGTGCTAATCCCGTTAAACGAGAAATTACCTGTAGAAGCTGATACCTCCGAGGTACCTGTATATGGCACCATTTGGAGGGCCATTGCGACGATTACTAACATGATACTGAATTTCTTAAACACGTTTAGCCTCCTCCGATTGTCTTACGGTTTTTCTGTTCGTACCGTTAATATCGGCCATCTGTTCGGCAAACTTTAGGTTTGCGGCAGTTTTTTGACATAAAAAAGACTCCATTTCCAGAGGGAATGGAGTCTTTTACCTTTTGTAGAGTGCCGTTCAGGCTTATTTCGTATTCGAATCGGTCTCGGTCTTCAAGCGAAGCCGCTGCAGCATATTCAGCACTGGCCGTCTGGACTTATCCACGAGTCCAATCAGCTCGGCGCCAATCTGCATCACGAACAGCAGGATAGCAATTACGGCAAAGGTCACCCAGTTGGCTGCCGGAGACTGCACGACAGCCGCCTGGACAATGGCGCACGCACCAAAGAAAGCAGCAATACCATAGATGATAAGGACCGTCTTGCGATGGCTGTAGCCGAGCTCCCGCAGACAGTGATGCAGATGGCCCTTGTCGGGCGCAAAGATCGGCTTGCGCTGAACCATACGGCGAACGATTGCAAAGAAGGTGTCCGACAGCGGTACGCCGATAATAAGAAGCGGCGTCACGAAGGACACGATTGTAACCTGCTTGAAGCCAAGCATCGACAGGGTAGCGAGACTGAAGCCTAGGAATAATGAACCTGAATCCCCCATGAAAATCTTGGCTGGATGGAAATTAAACACCAGGAAGCCCAGGATACCGCCAAGCAGCAAAGTGCTCAGCAGAATAACCGGCTCAAAACCCATCAGGACAGCCATTACAAGAATGGTACCGATCGCAATGGCCGATACACCGGCTGCAAGGCCATCCAGGCCGTCAATCAGATTAATGGCGTTCGTCACACCGACTATCCAGAAGATCGTAAGCGGAATAGCAATCCATTCAGCAATCGGCTGCATCGAGGCACCGAAAGGTATGTTCAAGAGATTAATTTTCACGTCAAAACCGAATACGACAACACATGCTGCGGCAATCTGCCCCAGCAGCTTCACCTTCGCTGACAGCTCGAACCGGTCATCTAGTCCGCCAAGCAGGACAATGATCGTGCCGCCGATCAGCATACCCTTGATGAGGTTCATGTCATAGCGGTTCAATAAACCATCCGGCAGGAATGGATAGAGAAGCAGGAACGCCGCCACAAAGGCCGCATAAATTGCCAGCCCGCCAAGTCTTGGCATAATCCGGGTATGGACTTTGCGCGCGTTAGGCTTATCAATGGCCCCTACTTTAAATGCTAACTTCTTGACTAACGGGGTCATGACTAACGCAATAATTAGTGCAATGACAAAACCTGTGACATAATAAACGCCCTCTGGCATCTCGACAACTCCCCTTTTTTTCTACCGGATAGAATTATACTCCGATCGAAAAATAATCTCCAACTCCGTTTTAAGGCGATTTTCACGGTTTTCATGAAATATTCACGGAGTTGGGCGGCGTTTTGTTACGTTTTCTTTCTCTCGGACGACTTTGAGCATAAATTTCGGCAATACAAGCATCCTTTTGTACCTGCTTGGCTGCTGCAGCAGACGATAGAACCACTCCAGCCGCAGCTTCTGGAACAGCACCGGGGCGCGCTTCAGCTTGCCTGCAATTATATCGAAGCTGCCTCCGACACCCATCATGACTGGAACGCCAAGCTCATGCTTGTAGCGTCCTATCCATGGCTCTTGGTTATTCAGAGCCCGGGCTACGAAGAGCATATCCGGATTCGCTCTCCGGATTTCTTCAATGACCTCGGCATCCTCACCTGGCCCGAAGAAGCCATTCCTTGCGCCCACAAACCGGATAAGCGGATATAATTGCTTTAACCGTTCTGCAGACTCTTCTATCGTCTCCTGCGTCGTCCCCAGCAAAAAAACAGACCAGCGATGCTTCTCGCCTGTCTCCAGAAGCCGGTGCATCAGATCAAAGCCTGCCACACGCTCCTTCACCGGCTGGCCGACATATCCGGAAGCCCATACTACGCCCGCCCCGTCCGGGACAATTAACTCCGCCTCTTCCATCACGCGGTAATAATCCGGATCCTCCAGGCCTGCCATAACCATGATCGGATTGCCGGTAATCACCTGTGTAGGCACTCTAAGGTGGATCACATCGCTCAGATAGTTTACGGTCTCCTGCATGTCCATCTTCGAGAATGGCAGGCCAAAGATACTGACCGTGGGATAGGATCTCGCCCCGCTATTAGGCCGCTGCGGCAGCGAAGCCGTGTCCTGGTTGCTCGTTTCATTCGTATGTTCTTGTGACTTGCGATCTGTATTTGAACTCATGTAACGGTAGTCACCTCTATTTGTACTGACGCAGGAAATCCGCGATTTGTTTCGCGGGCACCTGAGCTTCAGCCTTCAGCTTCAGGATTGCATCCCGATGCTTATCCCTCCAGGCAGCCGCACCGCCAGGCGCGAGCAGCTCTCCCGCCGCATCTGCGAATGCCTGCTCATCAAGTGCATCGGTCGAACCGATCGGCTGCAGGCCAAGCCGCTTCAGGAAGCTGTCGATCTTCGGATCGTACGACAGCCCCAGCATCGGAACCTGCTGATTGGCTGCGTAGATGAGCGCGTGCAGCCGCATCCCGAAGAGCACATCGCAGCGGCTGACTTCAAGCAGCATCTGCTGAGGATCCTCTCCTGGGGTCGCCAGCTCAGCTGTACTGCCGCCAATCGCTCCCAGCCTCTCCATGACGAATTCAGAAGCCATCGCGTCATCCGGTGTATGAAAGGGCAGAAACCGCAGCCTGACCGGCTGCTGTCTTGCCAGCATTGCAAGCGCTGAGGCAGCCCGCGTCAAATCCGCATAGTCCTTGCGCCAGTATCGAAGCGAAACCCCGACTACCGGAAGCCGTTCACCGGCAGGCTCAGCTGTCCGAGCGCCGCTGCCGCCAGTCTGAGCCCCTGCTACCAGCGGCAATCCCATTACGGGGTCGGGCACGACTTCGATTCTGTTCCGGTCTACACCGATGTCTGCCAGCAGTCCGGCGGACGCTTCATCACGTACTGATATATAGCTGGATTTCTTCATAACACTTCGGATTAGGGGATTCATCCAGCCTCTGTTTACCGGACCAATGCCCTGCGAATAAATAAATGTCAGTTTGCCCAGCATCTGAGCAAGCTTGATAATCCCCGTATAGTAAGGGATGGTCTTGGCGCTCGTAGCATCCTGGAGCAGGCTGCCGCCGCCGCTGATCAGTCCGTCACTGCTCCGAATTGCCCCCAGAACATCAGCAGGGCGCATCCTATGAGCGGCTTCCACCCCATACATCTCTTTCGTCCAGGATGGATCGCAAGAGAGCACAACCGGCGCGATCTGGATGCCCGCTTCCTCTTGCGCTTCAGACAGCGCATTAAGAATGGATTTCAGCACGGCCTCATCGCCGCTATTGCGAAACCCGTAATAACCGGATATAACTAGCCGGTACGTCCTGCCTTGAACTTGGGTGCCCATGCCTTCCATACTCCTTCCGCCAGCTGCCATGCCGCGATCAGCAGCAGGCCGATTATCCCGCCAAGACCAAGACCCAGCAGTACACGGATCAAGGAAATGACAATCGGTGTGTGGATATGTGCAAAGGTATCGACCATGGACAGCTGTCCGATGGAGGCTACAATCATCAATACCCAGGCAGCCCTGTATCGAAGCGACAGGAACAGGCCCAGCAGGAATAACGGATGCGCGAGCATAAATTCCTTATTGCGCGGCCGTACACCGAAGGTCTCCTCCAGCAGGTTGCGGAACACCAGCTCGATGCTGGATACTTGACCCGCATTTCCAGTACGGGAGAGGTAGTACATGCCTACCACACCCAATACGGCTGCAACAGCAACCATCAGAACGGTAATGTTTAGCCCGAGCAGCTTGCGCAGGTTGTCCTTAACCGAATGCCCGGTATACAAGAAGACATACAATGCCGTCAGGCCGATTGGTGCAAGATGCAGCAGGCTTACGCCCCTGAACTGCTCAAGCACAAGACTGTAGGTGATATTGTTCAGCAGTCCGAATACATAAGCCGCTCCCAGTAGGGAGATCACCGCAGTTAGAATATACAAGCTGATGGCCGATACGAGCCGCTTGCCAAACGGCGGAGCGTCGAACAGCCAGCGGCCGCCGAAGAGCCGGTCGCTGTTGTCGCCTGCCTGTGATGGCTGCTCTTCCCATGTACCGCCAACAATACGGCGGTTGCCTTCCGTGTGTGAACGAACCCGGCTAAGCGCCCATATGACCCCTAAGGTAGGTGCCGCAATCGAGGCGCCAAGCGCCAGCGCCTGCTCAAGAAGGGAAGTCGACACTACATATAATCCCGCACTGCCGATTAATCCAAGGATAAAAGACGGCAGCGTAAGCATCGGAATGAACACGCCGATCAGCAGAGCAATGATGGCAATCGCGCCGAGCGCCACAATTGCCCGCAGCACCTTGTGCCATGCTGGATATTCGTAGTCAAACGGCTGAGCCTGCCCCGGCTCAAAGCCGACCTCAGCAAGCTGCTCTACTGCACCCTTCTTCTCCGCGTCACCGCCAATGGCCAGGTACAGGTTATCCATTGGATGGGTAATACCGCCTTTGTCCAAGCTTCTGACAGGTGAAGCATTCATATAGAACATTCGAATATTCCGGTCCTTGGCCGCCAGCTTGAAGCGGTCAATAATGGCTTCCGGCGTCATTGCCGCCGCATCTGAGCCGGACAGAGAATAAAGACGCACAATGTTATAATCCGTCACATACGCCAATTTATTCATGCCGCTCTGCGGATTTTTAAGATTTTCGATACGGACAAGCCCGATATTATGCTGCTTCAGCAGCTCACCGAAATGAGTCAGGCTCTTCTTGTCTGCCTGATCCGTATAACCGGTAACCTTATCACCATCAAACAGAACCCTCGTTATCCCCTGATCTGCATAAGACTGGAGAAGCCGATTCATCTCTTCCGGATCGTAAGGCCTGATCCGGTCCGACAGACGGGGAAGCACATGGAACCCGGCCTCGCGGATCTTGGCAATCGCAACTGGGTCCGGCTGCATGGAGCGCAGTGAGGAATCCTCTACCGGTGTCTCCAGCAAGAGGCCCGGACGCTCCCCGAACGACCACTCCCGGGCAGGAATGCCTGCCTTCTCGAAGGCAGACCGGATCATCGGAGCATAAGCCGCCTCCGCATCAGCGTCAGCGAACAGAATATACGTGAAATTCTCGCCCAGCGGAGCCGTCTTTCCATTCAACAGAGCCTGCTGAGCGGAATTATACACCGTCAGTCTTCCGCTCCAGACCAGCTCCTCCAGCGTGCTCTCAAATACCGCAAGCGTTGTGAAGCCGGCTTCCTTAAGCTTCGCCAGCTGCTCACTTACAAATTCCTGCGGCCTGGCTTGATAATTCGAGATTAGCAGAAGATCCCGGTAGTTAAAAACATACTCCACCTGATTGCTGGTCTGCTCCATCTCATGACGGGAGAAGCCAATCGGCAGCGCTGCGAGCACACCCAGTATGGTGAGCCCCCAGAGCAGCGTCCGCGCCCTGCGGTTCCAATTTTTCAACATTTGAAACAAGCTGTCCACTCCTTAACCTCTGTTATCTACCCGCGCCATGACTTCACTTGTCAGCTTAGAGATTGCGGCGGAAGCTTCCTCCTGCGTCGTACCCCTGACAGCAAAATAAACCTTAATCTTCGGCTCAGTTCCCGAAGGACGCAGGCAGAACCACGACCCGTCCTCCAGCATGTATTTCAGCACATTCTCGGGCGGGAGACCGTCGATGCCAGGCAGGTAGTCAAGCACCTTTGCAACCTTAACGCCTGCCACCTCGGCAGGCGGGTTGCTCCGCCAGTCTTCCATAATGGCAGCGATCTGCGCGACGCCGTCCATCCCTTTCAGCGTTCTGGACTCCAGTTGCTCCAGGTAGGTGCCGAACTGGGCATACAGCTCTTGCAGCACCTCATACAAGGTCTTCCCATGGCTCTTATAGTAAGCCGCTGCCTCACAGATCAGCATGGAAGCAATGACAGCGTCCTTGTCACGGGCATAGGTTCCAGCCAGATAGCCGTAGCTCTCCTCGTAGCCGAACAGGAATGTCTTCTCGCCTGTTTGCTCGTAGCCGGTCATTTTCTCCCCGATATATTTGAAGCCGGTCAGCGTATTCACAACATCCACGCCAAAATGGCGGGCGATGTCCGCGCCCATCTCACTTGTTACAATCGTCTTCACGACTACCCCGTTCGCTGGCAGCCTGCCCTGCTCCTTCAGCTGGCTCAGCACATAGTAAACCATAAGCGCACCCGACTGGTTGCCGGACAAGACGACATACTCGCCATCATTGTTCTTCACAACAGCGCCCATGCGGTCCGCATCAGGGTCAGTACCAATAATGATGTCGGCTTCCGTCTTCTTCGCCAGCTCCATCGCAATAGTAAAGGCTTCGCGCTCTTCCGGGTTCGGCGACTTGACCGTGGAGAAATACCCGTCCGGCTGCTCCTGCTCACTAACTACCTGGACATTCCCGAATCCAGCCTGCTTCAAAACATTCCGAACCGGAACATTGCCCGAACCGTGCAATGGAGTGAAAATAACGCTCAGCGCATCGCCTGCTCCGCCCTTCAGCAGTCCAGGATTCAAGCTTTCCGCTGTTACCGCATCTATGTATGCCTGATCTTCCTTCTCACCCAGCCAGCGGATCAGTCCGGCTGCTTCCGCGTCCTCACGGCTCATGCGGCGGACGTCGGCGAAGGACTCCACTTTACCGATATGGGCGATTACCTGCTCGGCATCTGCCGGTACAAGCTGGCAGCCGTCCGGACCGTATGCTTTGTAGCCATTGTACTCCGGCGGGTTATGGCTGGCCGTGACCACGATGCCGCTGCTTGCTCCAAGCGCGCGTACCGCGAACGACAGCTGAGGCGTCGGGCGCAGGCTCGGCCACAGATACGTTGTAATGCCGTTCGCCGCCAGAACCTCTGCTGCAACCAGTGTGAATTCCGGCGAATTATTACGGGAGTCGTGCGCAATGACAACCGAAGGCTTCTCATTGCGGCTTAAGAGCCAGTTAGCCAGTCCCTGCGTTGCCTTGCCAACCGTATAGGCGTTCATGCGGTTCGTTCCCGCGCCCATTACGCCCCGCAGTCCGCCTGTGCCAAACGCCAGATCTTTATAGAAGCGGTCTGCGATCTCCTTCTCGTCCGCGCTTATGCCGCGCAGCTCCTCCTTGGTCGCCTCATCGATCAGCGAGTCCTCAAGCCAAGCCTGATATCTCTTTTGCACATCAACAGTATTTGTCATAATAGCCCACTCCTTATTGTGAATTAAACTACCTCTATCCAAACACCATATTTTTATCTTTTGAAACCTGTGGAATTATGTAAATACAATCTGTCCCTCTGTTACGAAGGATTGGTCAGAGCAAACATCATTTCGCCTTCACAGACAACCTTGTCTCCGACCATTGCCGTTGCCTGGCCTTTGCCGATGGAACCCTTGAGACGTGTAATTTCAACCTTAAGGGTTAAGGTATCACCAGGGACAACCTGTCCTCTGAAGCGCCAGTTGTCAATTCCCGCAAACATCGCGATCTTGCCGCGATTCGCTTCCACCATCAGGATCGATACTGCCCCTACCTGCGCCAATGCTTCTACAATGAGAACGCCGGGCATAACGGGAAAATCAGGGAAGTGGCCGGCAAAATACGGCTCATTCATCGTAACATTTTTCAGACCGACCGCACGTACGCCCGCTTCAACCTCCAAGATCCGGTCAATTAGCAGAAACGGCTGCCGGTGGGGGATAATTTCCTGAATTTGTTTGATATCCAGCATAGGTTGCACAGACTCCTTTGGTTATCGTAATGTATAAATTTCATGGTCTACAGAAACAATAGAAACATCCTTCCTGAGCTGCAGATCAGAAGGTTGAGATAGGGAGTTGTCCATCTGGAATCTGAAGCATTCCGGGGGGACAGCTCCTTTTCAGTGTGGAATAAGCCGCTTACAGCTTGTTATGCAGGACCCGATACATCGCGACGCTCATCTTCCGCCTTCACCTTGTTCACCGACAGAATCTGCATGACGTACAGGAAGGCTGTCACGAACGAGAAGCCCACCACACCCCATAACAGCTCCTGTGCATACGGCAAATCGAAGAAAATAAACATAATGGCGGCATACAGCAGCACAGTTGTTATTTTCCCCATTCGGTTAGCCGGGATCGTACGTTTTCCTTGAAAATGAAACAGAGCCGAGCCCGCGATCAATCCTGCATCCCGGATAATCAGCGCCAGGGCAGCACTCCACGGAATAAATTCGTACAGAACAAGTGAGCCGAAGACCGTAAGAAACATCAGCTTGTCCGCTAGCGGGTCCAGAAGGGCCCCTGCAGACGTAACCAATCCTCTCGAACGCGCAATATAGCCGTCAAGCACGTCGGTAATTCCAGCCGCTGCAATGACCAGGAAGGCCGGAATCAGATGTCCCTTCAGGAAGATTACCACATAAACAGGAATGAGCAGGAAGCGGACTCCGGTAAGCATGTTTGGGAGGTTCAAACGTCTCCTCTCCCCCTTTATTCTCTCTATGGAGCCGTTTAGCCGAGTTCCTTCATCATTATACCTCTACCCCGTGAAAAAAAAAACCATTGTTCTCGCGCCCCCTGGCAGCCGCTATCCCTTGGCTGGCAAGGGATTTACGGATTTACGCCTAGGCACTTTCATTTTTTGTCATCCAAAATTTGTTATGAAATCTACATTTTTATACCAATTTAACCGTTAATAATAGATAGAATGCCAACGACCAGGAGGTTCATATGTACGACTCACCATTTCGCACCACCAATACCTATGCAAGAAAACCAAAACGCTCATGGCTTCTGTCCGCCCTGCTCGCCGTGGTAATGATCAGCCAGCTGTTTGCCGGTATGGCCACTGCAGCAGAAACAGTTGATTCCATTGCCTTCGAGTCTGTGCCAAGTCCGCTCTCCCTCTATGTAGGAGACGACGCGCATCAGCTTAAAGTTTGGGCGAGTATCTCGGGCGGCACGGCCGCGACCCGTGATATTACCAGTGAAGCCACTTGGACTTCATCGAACAGCTCGGTTGTAAAAGTGTCCAAGGGACTGCTTACGCCAGCGGGCGAAGGCAGCGCAACGATTACAGTGAAATACCAGACTGCTTCAGCCATTACGCTTCAAGTGAAGGTGCTGTACCAATATGACAAGGTTGAGATCCGCTCGGCGGGCTCAGTTCTTACAACTCAACAGAATATAGAGCTAGGCAAGACCCTCTCCTTAAATCTCGCGGCTTATCAAGGGAGCTCTCTCACTGATGTGACCGCTGATGCTGCCTGGAGCTCGTCCAGCAGCTCGGTAGCTGCTGTCAATGCAGACGGCGATGTCACGCTGCTGGCCGCTGGTACAGCGGTGATAACAGGCTCCTATAAGGGACGCAGCAGCAGTGTCACCTTGAAGGTAACCAGCCCTTACAGCTCAATCAGCATCTCTTCGGAAGAACTGCTGGAGCTTAAGGTTGGAGACGACGACAAACAGGTTACCGCTTCAGCAGTCCGCAAAACAGGCGGCAGCGAGAATGTGACGGCAGATGCGGCTTGGCATTCCGGGAATACGGCAGTCGCAACGGTGAACAAGGGTTTGATCCATCCTGTCGGTGCAGGCACAACAACCATCACCGTAACTCATCTTGGAGCCTCCAAGACTGTGAGTGTTGTTGTCCGGCCATCCCATCAGGCGATGAAGCTCTCACGCGATAAGGCGCTGCATATGATCATTACCGATGCGCCCGAAGCCTTAACCGTGTCCGTTCTGGATGATGCGGACAAGGCGCCTGTGGATGTCACACATGTGGCCGAATGGACTTCCTCCAATGTATATACCGCTACAGTATCGGGAGGCGTGGTCACCCCTAAAGCAGTGGGAACAACCAAGATTACGGCCACCTATAAAGGTTTATCCCGCTCCCTGGATGTTACCGTGTATCCGAGCCTGGCAGAAATCAAGCTTGGCGTCAGCACGATAGACGGCTTCCTTGAAGGCAGCGGTGCCCTTCCCAAGGCACAGGGTCTTACCATTGCGGGTGAAACGGCTGACGTATCATCCCTTGTTACCTGGGCTTCCAGCAAGCCGGAAGTTGCAGCGATAGAGGATGGTAAGTGGGTCGCGAAGAGCGTCGGAGAAGCGGTCCTGACCGCATCAGCAGGCGGCAAATCGGCTGAAGTCCACATTGTTATCCATGAGAAGCCGCTGGCTCTGCTCAGCGAGACGAGCCAGATCAGCGTGGTCATCGGGAAGGAGACCGACCTTCCATCCCTCCGGCTGGTGTATCAGAACGGCGAAGAGGAAGAAGATCTGGCGGACAAAGTGACGTGGAAGAGCTCCTCGACCAACCTGCTGATCAAGAATGGCAAGCTCAAAGGACTTCTGGCGTCCAACGTGACATTGACGGCATCGTATCTAGGCAAGACCGTCTCCATCAAGGTCGCCATAGAACAGGAGATCACCAAGCTTACAGCCGAGCCTGTCTCCGTGACGCTGAACCCCGGCAAGAGCAAAGCGGTTAAAGTTACCGGATATTACAAGGACGGCAGCAAGGTTTCGCTGGCTTCCAAGATCAACTGGACCTCAGGCAATGAAAGCATCTTTATTATGAAAGGCTCGACGGTCAAAGCAGTTTCAACGGGAAGCAGCAAGCTCACCGGAACCTACCAGGGCAAGACGGTGACCGTTAACGTAATGGTGGTTCCCAAGCTGAAGAAGCTTACCGCATCCTCTGCCTCCCTGAAGCTGTCAACGGGCGCTGCTTCAAGCGTTACAGTGACTGCCCTGCTCGACACAGGAACAATCGTCAGTCAGAATGTAACCGATGCCGCTGTCTGGACCAGTTCCAATACCAAGGTGGCTACTGTGACGGACGGTAAGATAACGGCTGTCAGCAAAGGCAGTGCAACGATTAAAGCCACTTATGGCGGCAAGACTGTAAGCGTGAGGGTTTCCATTAAATAAGAAGACCGACGAGAATAGTGGAGGGCTGCTTCCCCGGACGAATATGATATCGACCCGGGGAGACAGCCCTCGCTTTTTTTTCACTACTATATAATTAAGAAAGCCGTGCACCAGTTAGAGGCGCACGGCTTTTTGTAGGCTATTCATTAGAGAATATAAGATCATACATGTGCTTCCACGTCTCCCACTTCCACACGTCCTCAGCAGGACCTTTGCCAAGCAGCACATATCCGGCGTATAAGCCCCCGATAAGAGCCGCCAGCATTAACAGAGGCACGATGCTCTTGCGGAGCAGCCACAGTACAACCCGGATGCCTGAAGGCCTTGCGGAAGAGCTTGGAGCCGCTTCGCCTTCTTTTGCCTGATCCGCTACCCGTTCCTGATCGCGTTCAGGGGTTCTTGCCGTTGTCATTGCACAATCATCCTATTCCTCAAGCACGGAGGTTATTCGCCAAGCCCATCATGGTATCGCTGGACGATAACGCACGCGCGCTCATTTGATATGCCCGCTGTACAATCATCAATTCGGACATTTCGTGGGTCATATCCACATTGGACTGCTCAAGGAAGCCCTGCATGACGCGGACATCGTTCGTATCAGCCGGCAGAATCCGCTGTACGACCTGATCGACATCCGTTCCATCCGCTATAACATACAGATTGTCGGCTGTCGCTGTAAGCGAGCCAGGCTTAACCGGCTCAACCAGCTTGAGCTGTCCCAAGTTAGCAACCGTATTCTTGTCCGGGGATACTGCCTGAATATTACCATAAGCGTCTACCCGAACGGAATAGCCTGTCGGTACTACGACGCGTCCTTCACCAGCCGGCGTCTGGGCAATGACCGGATATCCGTCAGCTGTTGTCAGCACCTGCTCATTGTTCCGGTTAATGGACAGCTGGAACGAACCGCTGCGCGTGTATGCACGATTACCCTGATCGTCTACTGCAACCTCAAACAAGGCACTTCCCTGAATAGCGAAGTCATAAGGACTGCCTGTCTGCAGCACTGCTCCCTGTGTCATATCCGGCTGCATGGCTGCCAGCCGCGAGCCCCATCCTACATTATACCCGAGCGGCGTCAGCCGTACCGGCTGCTCGAAAGCCCGCTCCTGCTGCTTCACGTTCGTCAGCAGATCCTGAAAGGTTGAATCCTTGCGCTTATATCCGGCTGTATTCGCATTCGCGATATTATCCGAGATCATATCAAGCTTCTGCTGCAGACCGCCCATTGATACCATGGCGTTAATCATCGAATTGTTCAAGGTGTACTCTCCCTCCTATGTCGTCACCTGTTAGACACGGCCGATTTCGTTGACCGCCTTCTCAAGGCTCTTATCATAAAATTGAATCATCTTCTGGTTGGTTTCATAGGCGCGCTGAGCCGACATCAAGTCGACCATCGCTTGGGCAGTATCTACATTGGAACGCTCCGTGTAGCCTTGGCGCACTTCAAAGCGGTCTTCACCGTTAACCGGCCTGACTAGGCCTTCTTCGCCATCGAAACGGAACTTGCCGTTCCCTTCCCGAATCAGCTTGTTCGGATTCTCGATGCGGGACACCAGAAGCTGGCGGCCAGTCGGGTTCCCGGTTGCTGTATCAATAAAGTTCAGGTCCTTCGACAGGTAGAGACCCTCCAGCGAAGTCCCCGGCTCGAACCGAACCGGCTGGTTATCGGCTCCCAGTACATTAGAGCCATCGGATGTAACCAAAAATCCTTGATCATTCAGATGGAACGAGCCATCTCGTGTATATTTCACTTCACCGCCGCGGTCCTGCACGGTAAAGAATGCCTGCGGCTGAAACGTAACCGTACCATCAGGAGCAACATACTTGCCCGACGCGTCGAACGCCATGCCGGGCACAGCCAGATCGGACACAAGAGCAAAATCAGAAGCTCGTCCCGTATTAGACAAGTCGCCCTGCAGATGAATGGATAAGCTTTCTTCCGCAAATACGCCGGTATGAATCGAGCCGATCGACTTGGGCTGATCCCCCTTAACCCCGGTCAGCTCAAGGAGCATCTCCGGAAAGGAACGGGATACAGAGTTAACCTGCTTATAGCCGGGTGTATTTGCATTTGAAATGTTATTGGTTACTGTATCATGGCGGCGCTGCTGGGTAACCATACCCGCTGCTGCCGTGTATAATCCGCGAAGCATAAATGACCTCCTGCGGCTGCCCGGCTCTGCTGCCGGCTAATCAGCCCTACTCAGTATGCATATCTATAATAGTTATCGGTCAGAAGGCTGTTTTCTTTAATAGGCTGAGGCCATGTCTTAAGCACCATTCCTGCAGCCGGCGTATCCCCCCAGATACCCGGCACAGGATTGGCTAGAACAATTTCTTGGCGGACACCTTGTCCAGGTTGTCAAGCATAATTCCCGTACCCTTGACAACGCACAGCATAGGGTCTTCCGCAATCAGAACCGGAACCTTCAGCTCTTCCGCGAGCAGGGTATCCAGTCCGTCCAGCAGCGCGCCGCCGCCGGTAACAATAACACCGCGGTCGATAATGTCAGCAGACAGCTCAGGCGGCGTCCGCTCCAGTACAGACTTGGCAGCTTGTACAATCAGGGAGACGGAATCGCTCAGCGCTTCCTGAACTTCCTCCGAACGGATCGTAACGGTAATCGGGAGCCCCGTTACCATGTCTCGTCCCCGGATATCCATCGATTCGCTGCGCCCGCCCGGATAGACGGTGCCGATCCGCATCTTGATCTCCTCGCTGGTCCGCTCACCGATCAGAAGCTTGTATTTGCTCTTGATATACTTCATAATCTCCGCGTCGAACTTGTCCCCCGCGACCTTGATAGAAGAGGCCGTCACAACGTCACCCATAGACAGTACGGCCACATCCGTTGTGCCGCCGCCGATATCGACGACCATATTGCCGCTGGGCTGGAAAATATCCATTCCAGCCCCGATCGCGGCAGCTTTCGGCTCTTCCTCAAGAAATACTTCACGCGCTCCGCTGCGTTCAGCAGCCTCGCGGATGGCCTTCTGCTCGACAGATGTGATGTTCGTCGGCGCGCAGATGAGAATCCGCGGCCGGCTGTACCAGTTGCGGCCGCCCACCCGGTCGATAAACTGCTTCAGCATAATTTCCGTAATCTCAAAATCCGCGATCACTCCGTCCTTCAGCGGACGAATGGCCACAATGTTCCCCGGAGTCCGTCCAACCATACGGTGAGCCTCTTCACCGACCGCCAGCACGCGCTTGGAATCACTCTCGATCGCTACGACCGATGGCTCATCGAGCACGACTCCTTTCCCTTTCACATGAATGGATACGTTCGCCGTACCGAGGTCGATTCCGATATCCTTGCTCAACATAAGTCTTAAGTCCCCCACACCGTGATAAATTAAGCGGCCGGCAGAAGCCGCCGCAGCCGAGAAAATTCTCTGAACCATAACATTCGCTGTTCAGGACGAAAATCCTCTATTTTTGTAGAAAAAAGGTCAGGATTTTCCGGCTGTGAGCACTTCCTTCTTCTTGCTCGGCGATTTCTTATATTTGATCTTCGTTGCCTCGCCTCCCCTGAGATGCCTGATCGATTTGTGGTATTCGAGAATGTGCTTTACCTGATCAGCCAAATCAGGGTTGATTTCCGGCAAGCGTTCGGTCAGATCCTTATGAACCGTGCTTTTTGAGACACCGAATTCTTTGGCAATGGTCCGAACGGTATTCTTCGTTTCTACGATGCACCGACCGATTTTTATCGTCCGTTCCTTGATGTAATCATGCACGTTCCCGCCTCCCAACTCGAGATAGATTGGTACATTATATGAGGGGAGCAGGCATATATTCTTTGTGTCCAAGCGTGACAAGCCGATTCGTGCAAATATTTTCACACAGGCCATGCCGGATAGCGTTCCGGCAGCCCTGCTTTTACGCAGGCTTTGCGCCAATAAGCAAAGAGCAGGGATTTCTCCCTGCTCGCATTATGATTGGATCTGTCTTTGGTTTAACAACCTATTCCTCAAGAAGAATGGCCGGGTTGATGGGAGAGCCGTTCTCGCGGATTTCAAAATGCACATGCACCCCAAGGTCCTTCTCCAGCTCATTCTGGCCCGCTTTGGCGATAAGATCTCCCTGCTTGACCTCGTCGCCTTCCTTGACCTGAACCTCGCTCAGGCTCTGGTACACAGTCACTAGTCCGCCTTCATGCGTGATTTCCACAAAGTCGCCGTTAGTCGGGTGACTGTCAGCCATGGAGACCGTACCGCTCATGGCAGCAGCCACATCGAAGGTGCTGTTATCAGACTTGGCCAGATCAATACCCATGTGCGGATAATACGTGGTGCCGGATACGACCATTGCTTTCTCGCGCTCATCCGCAGAGGCTGCGGCATCGTAGAACCCAAGAACGGTCTCAATTCCTTCCCTGTCGGCTACTGGCCACTGAAGCGCCTCATTGCTCGTTGATACCGGAACGCTGTCTTCGCCTGTTTCAGCTGTTGCTTGATCACCGTCGTTCTCGCTGACCCCAGCCGGATCGGTAATCTCGGATGTCGTGACTGCCTTGTCCGTCCCCTGGTAGACCCACATTAACGTTACGATGATTGCCGCGGCGGCCATAAATGCTGCTGGAGATACCCATTTCTTGGACAGGATTCTCTTCCATGCAGACGGCCCGGCGGCTTTGCTGCCCCGATTCATTTTAGGGGCTTCTTCAGATGATTGGTTCATTTTCTCTTGATCATTCATCATCTCTCATCACCTCACTAGCCATTGTTGCCAGATGCCTGTCTTTTATACGTGAGGTGATAGCTAATTTTACAGATTGGTATCTTCCCGCTTTTCTCAGGCTGCGCACAGGATCTGCAGCGATGTGAACCAGCGGGCGCCAGCATATTCTATCGGATCAGGAAGATCGAGGAAGCTTCGAAGCTTGTTCAACACGGACATCCGTATAATAGTAAGCGATAATATCAGCTGCCTTCTTGCCCTCCTTGGCAAGCGCATTAGCCCCCCATTGGCTCATCCCAACGCCATGACCGTAACCGTACGTCGTAATACGGATATAATCCCTGCTCACCGTCCAGGTGAACGAAGAGGATTTCAAGCCCAGCTTCTCACGAACCTCCCGTCCGGAAAAATTCCTACCTCCGATCTGCACCTCCTTGATCCGGTTGCCTTCGGTCCTGCTAGTAACCCGCATGGCGAGCCCGGCATCCCGGTCAAGACCAAGCTTCCGGCGCGCCTCGGTGTGAGACAGCTCGACCGTTTCCTTGTAACGGGGCGACAGCTGCTTGTCCCAGGGACTGGCCACACTGCGCAGATAGGGAAGCGCCAGATCCCAGTAATCCTCCGAATTTTCCGTGTAGCCGTTGCTGGTTGAGAAGAAAGCCGCCTGAATCGGTTCTCCCTTATAGGTAATAATCAGATTCGCGGTCTGCTCAACTGCCTGCCCGATCCGCGCCAGCTTCTCCTTCGCTTTGCCGTCACCCCAGAGCTCATCAAGACGTTCGAGCGGGATATAGACCTGGTCATCAGTCGTATCGCTGACAAGCGGTTCATCCGACAATCCGCTGCGAAGCAGCTTACGGACGACATACGTTCTGGCAGCAATCGCCTGTGCCTTCAGTGCTTCCATCTCGAAATCCGCCGGCATTTCTCCCGCGACGACACCTCGCACATACCACTCCAGAGGTACAGTCTCCACCTTGTTGTCGTTGTTGAGCTTGACCCCGATTTGCAAGCCTCTGGCAAAAGCGGACAGAGAACCGTCGCTTGCCGGGCTTGATTCGTCGCCAGAGTCCCTTTGCTTCCCGCGTCCGGACGCTGCCTCTCTCTGCGGCTGAGCTTCCTGCTCCAGAGCCAGAGCCGCCTCTCTCCCTTGTTCCCCGCCCCTCTGCTGCATTCTCTCCGGCAGTACGCTTAGACAGACAATCAACATGCCGGCCGCGAAGCAGCACCACCACAGGAGACGCCCAGCCCTCGCCCTGGGGACGTGCTTAACCGGTTGCTTGTGCTTCATCCGCTTCTTCCCTCTCCTCCATGGATCAGCTTAATGGAATCTCTTAAAAGCTATGTAGTACATCCTATGAGCCGGATTGGTAGAATAGCACTTCGGGGTGCGACCATACGAAAAGAGGCAACAAAAAACCGCTGCACTGCGGAAGGCTTCAGCCTTTCGTCAGTACAACGGTTTTGAGCTACTAGATGCAATTCCTGGCCATCAAGCCCAGGTCGGCTGTACTTTAAGGATTTTCATGTCCTTATCACGTGCAAAAGCAGTCTCTGCAATCTTCGCATCATCCGCCTGCTCTTCCAGCTCCAAAGCCGCAGTAACGGCCGCTACTGCCTGAGCCGCTTCGGTCGTTTCAACCGGAACAGGCTCTTCGCGTGTAATATCAGCTCCGAGTGCCGCAAGCTTCTGAGTTATATTCACATAGCCGCGGTCGATATGATGCGTGCCCGTAATTTCGGATACGCCTTCTGCCCGCAGAGCGGCACAGATAAGCGCAGCACCTGCGCGAAGATCGGTGGCGCATACGTTCGCGCCTACAAGGCCTGTTCCGCCTGAAACAATTGCCGTTCGTCCTTCTACCTTAATCTGACCGCGCAGTTTCTTGAACTCCTCCACATGCATGAAGCGGTTTTCGAATACCGTTTCCGTCACCACGCTGGTTCCTTCCGAAACCATCAGCAGCGCCATCATCTGCGACTGC
This sequence comes from Paenibacillus sambharensis, assembly GCF_003233845.1. Taxonomy (GTDB): domain Bacteria; phylum Bacillota; class Bacilli; order Paenibacillales; family Paenibacillaceae; genus Paenibacillus_I; species Paenibacillus_I sambharensis. The sequence goes on along the minus strand of NZ_QKRB01000006.1, from coordinate 140,562 downwards.
ATATCTGTTGGAAATCCAGGGTGAGGAAGCGTCTTAACATCGACTGCACGCAGCTGCCCGGGGGCTGTTACGCGGATTCCATTCTCACTCTCTTCAATTCCTACACCCATCTCTTCCAGCTTCGAGATAACCGGAGCCAGATGATCGGCAATCGCATTCTCAATAAATACATCGCCACCCGTAATGGCTGCGGCCACCATATAAGTGCCTGCCTCAACCCGGTCCGGGATTACCGTATGTACCGCGCCCTGAAGCGATTCTACACCCTCGATCCGTATCATGCCGGTACCGGCTCCGCGAACGACAGCTCCCATGCTGTTCAGATAATTCGCCAGATCAACAATCTCCGGCTCTTTGGCAGCATTCTCAATCGTCGTCGTGCCTTCCGCAAGTGTGGCAGCCATCATGATGTTCTGGGTAGCGCCAACACTGGCGACATCCAGATAAATCTTGGCGCCCTTCAGGCGGCTGTCCTTCCTGCTGGCTTCAATGAAACCCTGACCAAGTGTAATATCAGCGCCCATCGCCTCGAAGCCCTTTAAATGCTGATCGATCGGACGTGTACCGATAGCGCAGCCGCCAGGCAGCGAAATCCGGGCACAGCCCATCCTTGCCAGCAGCGGTCCCATAACCAGGAACGATGCGCGCATTTTACGCACCAGATCATAGGGGGCCTCGTATGAATGCAGTTGTTCCGCGTTTAATCGTACTGAATCGTTATCAAATGTAACTTCGGTGCCAAGAGAAGCAAGCACCTGATGAATCGTAATCACATCGTCAAGAAGGGGAACGTCATGAATGACACTCTCGCCTTCATTTGCCAATAAGGATGCCGCGAGTATCGGGAGCACGGAATTTTTTGCACCATTTACACGTACCGTACCCGATAGTCGCTGACCACCGCGGACGATTATTTTACTCATCTTTGGTCCCCCCGCGCGCTGTAGTTTCACTTACCACTTTGTGAATAAAATGGGATCTCTCCCGTCCGATACCCATTAGACATCTTAACATTACCTTACACAAATCGACAAGCGTTATTTTCTGTGGTATCATAGCCAGTCAAAGTTCACATTCCTGCCATATGTTTCGCGTACTTTCGCTGTTTTCGGTCCGTCATGTACTACCCATTGTTGACATGTTTCGTCCCGCTTATTCGACAATATACCGGAGCAGCTGAGACCAGTTCCAGTAATCCAGTATAAATCTGGCGAACAGATGCCCTATTATAACAGCAAGCATGATCTGAAGCAGCTTCGCCTGGCCGCTCTTGGGACGCTTCAAGAAGGCATCAAGCTTGATTTCCTGAATAACAATCCAGGCTAGATAGATACTAAGCAAGGTTACAATAATGGATAACAATCCGGTTACGCCAAGCGGTGCAAATGATTCCGCCATCCTGTCCTTCAACCCCTTTTGGCAAGCGCTCTGTAAACCATTGTGGCGAATTCGGCACGGCTGGCCGTACCGTCAGGCTTAACCGCAAGGCCCGGATATCCGCCAATTACCCCGTCCGCGTGCATCCGAACCAGCATGCCTGCTGCCCAGTGGTCTGAAGCAAGGTCCGAGAAGGGCTCTGCCACCGGCCTGACCGGCTTGCTTCCGAGCGCCCTTCCAAGCATCACCGCCACCTCTGCCCTCGTTACTGGCCGCGAAGGCTCGAACCTGCCGTCCGGCATACCAGACACATAGCCGGATCCGGACGCTTGCCGGATCACAGAATACGCCCAGTGATCTTTACGGATATCTGTGAAGTCAGACACCGGCACATTAGAATTACCCGCACCGAACGCACGGACAATAACCGCCGCTGCTTCCGCGCGTGTAATGGAACGGTCTGGGCTAAACCTGTACTCGCCCAAACCGCCGACTACTGATTTACGGCTTAGTGAAACGATCGCCGTCTCCGCCCAGTGGCCTTCTATGTCTCGAAAGCCTGCTACCAGTTTATCGGCATTCATTGTGAATTTGTAAAGACTATCGGCAAAAGGCCGGTCCGCGGTCAGTTTTACGTAATAAGTCCCCGGCTGCAGCAGCTGGTTGGTCACGACGGACCGCTTGCCAGGCTCTGATTTCGCAGTGAATACAAGCTTCTGCCTCTTGTCATAGCCTTCTATCTTCATCTCCCTGTTATTCGGGAATTCATCCAGACTAAGCGTTACAATATGCGAACCATCCAGTCTCAGCTGATACCAATCCTGATCCTCCGAGGTATCGATAACACCCTTATAGACAATTTTGGGCTGCAGAACAGTAGACGAATAATACTGGTCGTTCGGTTCATTCGGATCCTCAAACCGGGTTTCAACTTCAAGCTTTAACGTGTATGTTCCTGTTACCGGGCTTGCTTCCGCCGCTGCAGCATTATGCACACGAATATAGTATTTACCCGGCTTAACCGCTATGGTGCCTGAATGCTCAGCCTCCCCATCGCCATTCTCATCGTAGAGCGCTTCACGTTCACCGGCCCGTTGAACCATGAATGCAGGGTCGATACGCGCGGTATCCGTATCTGCGCTGACACGGATGGTGCCTGCTTTGGTCAAGGTTAGTGAATACCAATCCCGGTCACCCTTCTGATGGAAGGTTCCGGTCAGCGTCTGTGTGACGGGAGACAGTGTGAAGGCTTCATACGGCTTATCATTCTTCTCATAGGCGTCGGCAGCAGGCTTCAGCTGCGCGGTCAGCTGGTAAGGCAGAATGGTCTTCTTCGCCGAATCTGCAAGCCTGACCTCTATATAAGCAGTTTCCGGGCGGACCTGCCACTCCATGGTCCGGTCGGAGATCCGCACATCCGCTTCCTCCACCTGTCCGTTGTCATCATAGAGCGTGATGCGAACTGGCGGCATGGCAGCGCCCTCCTGCTGGGTCCCCTTGAATCGAAGATGCAGGATACCGTCCTGCTTAAGGTTCAGCTTATACCAGTCTGCGTCTGTTCCGCCTGTCAGCCTTGCCGGCCTCATCTTGCCCAGCGGAAGCTGCGCAGCAGCACGCCTGGTATCATTGGGCTCGAAGCCATCGACCGTCAGCTTGGCAGCAAGCAGCTCGTCAACCTGAAGCAGCCCGTAACCCGACCAGTCATCCCTGCCCTTGGCGCCGATATCCTTGGCGCTTTGCCTGAGCTGCTCCCTGATCTGATAAGGCTTAAGCTCCGGAGATGCTGCCCAGAGAAGTGCAGCGGCAGCCGCAACCTGAGGAGCGGCCATGGAAGTACCCTCTTCCCGCTTATACCCCCCGCCAAGCGCTGTGGTGTATACCTGCCAAGGAGCCGCGATATCAACTTCCGGTCCGGGATTTGAACGTTTTTCCGGTGAACCAGACGCTGTAACGCCGGCAACAGCCACCACCGTGGGGTATGCCGCCGGATATTTGACAGCCGCCCGGCTGCCAAGCAGCTGGCCGTCATTGCCGCTGGCGGCAACCAGCAGCACACCCTTGCTTTCGGCATAGTCAACGATATCGGACATATACGGTGAGTGACGGTATAAGCCTACCGATAAAACAATGATCTTCGCGCCGTTATTAACGGCGTAGAGAATCGCCTCGCCAAGCCGGTCTTCCTCTCCCTGGCCCTTGCTGTCCAGTGCCTTAACCGGCATCAGCTTCGCCTTCCACAGCACGCCCGTGGTACCCTTGGCATTATTGCCAACCGCAGCAAGAACACCGGCAACAAGCGTGCCGTGACCGTTATCATCTGCCGGGGGCTTCCCCTTGGTTACCAGATTCGTGCCTTCCACGAGGTTATCCTTCAAGTCCGGATGACTCAAATCCACTCCGGTGTCGATAAGCGCAATCTTGAAATCAATCTGCTCCCTCGCAAGCTTCCATGCCTTATCCGCTCCAATCTGCTTCAAGTACCTCTGCTGATCATAAGCCGGATCATTCGGAACAGCAGCGGACGCGGGTGAAGGGGAAGAGAGCAGTTCCACCGTCCCGTTCGGGTGCACATACTCCACCTCTGGCATCGCCGCAAGAGTAGTCAGCCACTTGTCCTTGTCCACGCCCGGTGCCGGGCGGACGATGCTCACTCCCGCTTCCGGCTGGCTTCCGAGCATGACGGTGAACGGAAGCTCATCCCTGCCCCCCGCTTCTGCACCCTGCCATTTTACCAGCCAGGTTGGAAGCTTGGCACTCTGCACTCCCTGCTGGCTGTCCGCGTAGGCAAAGCCCAAGACTCCCGGCAGAAGAAGATTTGGACTTGCGGCAGTCCATGCCAGTAATAGGGCAAGCATAGACAGGACGAAGCAGGGGCGCGTGACTCTCACACGTCCCGTGCGTTTCAACTGATACGAGCAGCCCGCTTGTTTGGAGCTGCGCCTTTGGTTATCTTGGATTCCCCTGTTTGTCATCTTATTCAGCCTTTTCAACCATAGATATCTCATTCGTAATCTTTTCGACTTCAACGGCCGGGATTCCTCTATTTCCCCCCTGATTTCGCCTGGCGGACAGGAAACTATTTACTTCCGCATGCTGTAATATACGAGCGGATTGCAAATTTTAACCTTAAGATTTTGTATGACCTGGAGGGTTCCCTTACAACAGGGAAGCCCGGATACCCCTTAACCGCTAAAGGTTAAGCATCCAGGCTTCATTCATTAATATCCAGTCTTCACTTTAAGATTACCAATTCTGCAAAAATAATTTCCAATTTATTAAATAGCAGAGCTCTCGCTTATCCGAACATCAAGTCATCCAGTCATCCCAGAAGGATATCGCGCAGGACCGATATGGTGCGGTCCATCCAGTTCATTGCGAGACCCGGAAGCAAGCCTAGTGCAAGTGTGGCAGACACACAAATCCATATCGTCAGCCCTGAACTCGGTGGTAAAAGTATCCGCTTCTCAGTCTCCGCTGCACGCGTGAACATCTGGCGTATAATTGCGAAATAGAAGTAATAAGAGATAACGCTTGTCAGCAGCATCGTCCCCCCCAGCCAGTAATCCTCAGATTTGACAGAACCCAGCACAATAAACAGCTTGCCGGTGAACCCCGCGGTAAACGGAATGCCGGCGAAGGACAGCAGCAGAATAACCATTGCCCAAGCCGTCCAGGGCGCCCGGTAGTAGAGCCCCGCGTAGCCGTTCATCTCATCATGACCCGCCTCCCGGCTGATCACCAGGTGGGTGGTGAAGACACCAATTGTCATCAGCGCGTAAGCAATCATGTAATAACCCAGCTCAGCCGCGCTGCTCCACTGCACGAAGCTGCCTACCCCTACCGCTAACGGAACCAGCATGTAGCCCGTATTGGCCGTACCTGACAGGGCCAGCAGCCGTTTGATGTTGCGCTGCCTGAGCGCCGCCGTCGTTCCAACGATCATAGCTGAAGCAGCCAGCAGCTTGAAGGCCAGCAATATATCTTCCCCAAACGGCGTATGCAGCTGGGGCAGCGCCGTATTGAACAAGAAGCGCAGAAGGGCGGCCAGGAAGGCACCCTTCGTGACCACGGCAAGGAACGCGGTCACAGATGCGGGTGCACCCTGATACACATCCGGTGCCCAGGCATGGAACGGGGCAGCCGCAAGCTTGACGGCAAAGCCGCCGATCAGGAAGAAGAACCCCACATATACCAGCGCCTCATAGTCTGCGAGAGCCCCGGTGATAGCCCCTCCTATAGCGCCATAGTTGGTCGATCCTGTGACACCGTAGATATAGGACATCCCAAACAATATGAACGCCGATGAGATGCCGCCCATTACCAGATATTTGAATGCCGCCTCCTGGGAGAGGCCGGATCGTTTGCGAATGCCAACCAGGACATAGGTAGAGATGCTCAGCAGTTCAAGACCGACAAACAGTGTGATCAGGTCAGCCGTCGAACACATGATCAGCGCCCCTGCAACAGCCGGGAGCAGCAGCGTGTAAGTTTCGCCTTTGTCCACTACCCGATCATCCCGCTGAACGGCGCTTATGCCCGGAAGAATAATCAGAGCCGAGGCGCTGAGAAGTATGATCTTGAACACACTTGCGTAACCATCGACACGATAGCTGTCCCCCAATAAACGGACCACACCGGGCACCGCTCCATCCGCAGCCCCTCCGCCCAGCTGCAGCATATGCCAGCTGACAAAGCCAAGGGAGCCCAAGATCCCTATGAGCGAGAGCCACCCGGTAAAGGCACGGTTGATCCGGTCAGGCAGCGCCAAGTCGAGAAGGGTGATGAGAACCGCCATAGCTATCAGCGTGATTTCCGGGGTGAGGTAGCCAACATCCTGCCAGGTTAACCCCTGCAGCAAGTCTGTGCTTGTCATGTTCATCCCCCCACCCTTAACTGAGATAAGAATGCCTGCAGGCTGTCAGCCGTCGTACCGGTAAGAACAGAAGGATAAAGGCCCAGCAGAATGATAAAAGCCAGCAGCGCGATCATCGGTACGGCTTCGATCAGCCGGGCATCCCTCAGTTCCTCACCGCTCTCGCGAAGCGGCCCGAATGTTATACCGAGCACACTGCGAAGCACATAAGCAGCCGTGATGACCATCCCGGCTGCTGCCAGCACCGTCACCACCTTCATGGATTCGAACAGCCCCAGGAAGGACAGAAACTCGCCGACAAAGCCGGAAAGTCCCGGCAGCCCAAGAGAGGCCAGGCCTCCTGCCAGCAGCACACCGCTGATGAACGGCACCGAACGCGCAAGCCCGCCAAGCTCGGCGAGCTCTGTTGTTCCCGTGCGCTCTTGAATGCTCCCCGCGATAAGGAAGAGCAGAGCCGAGATCAGTCCATGCGACACCAGCTGGAACACCGCGCCCTGGATGCCGATTTCGTTGAACGAGGCCAGCCCCAACAGGACAATTCCCATATGGCTTAGCGAAGAGTACGCGAGCACAAGCTTGAAGTCATGCTGCCGCAGGGCGAGCAGCGCCCCATACAGAATACTCGCAAGCCCAAGCCAGGCGATCACCGCCGCCGCCTCCCGCGCCTCGGCCGGGAAGAGAAACATGCCGAAGCGCAGCAAACCATATGCACCCATCTTCAGCAGCACACCAGAGTGGATCATCACCACAGGAACCGGCGCCTCCTTATGCACGTGCAGCATCCAGGTATGGAGCGGCACAATCGGCAGCTTGATGCCGAAGGCGACCAGCAGCAGGATGAAGACAGTCCACCGCATTTCCCCGCTCATATAGAACGGATTATCACCATCCATCAGATTCGGCGCCAAGTTAACATAGGCTTCCGGGTTTAACAGATTAGCTGCGATGGCATCATAACTTCCGCTGTAGATCAGTTCTACGCTGCCAGCAGCCTCGACCGCTTGGAAGCCGGCTGTGTAAATAAGCAGGATGAAGGCAAACAGCATCACGGCCGAACCAAGACCGTTGTAGATCAAGAAGGTATTGGCAGCCTTCTCTCTGTCAAAGTAGCCCCAGATAGCAATCAGGAAAAACATGGCGACAAGCGTGAGCTCGAAGAACAGGAAGAAGAGCAGCAGGTCACGGGCCAGGAAGACGCCCAGCATGCCGGTCTCCAGCAGCAGGAACCAGACATAATAGGACTTCCGCCGCTTCCTGATGTTCACGGAGGCCAGTGCCGCCATGCAGCCGATAAAGGCCGCCAGCAGCACCAGCGGAAGTGATATTCCGTCCAAAGCCAGATCATACTGAAACTGATAGATAAAGGATGTCACCGAGCCGCTTAACGCTTCCCGGTTCAGGGCCACATTCATCCAGGCCGCCTGTTCACGAAATTGATCCGGTACGGCTGCATCATACTGCCCGAACAGCCACAGCGAGAGCGCAAGCGGCAGCAGCGCTGCAGCAACAGCAATCAGCCGGAGCAGCCGGGTCTGCCTGCGCGGCACAAGCAGCAGAACAACCACGCCCAACAGCGGTGCGAAGACCAGGAAGGTAAGCCATGGAATGGTTTCGGGCATTACCAGAACCTCCTTCCGGCGACAGCCACAATCAAGATAACGAGACCTGCTGCAGTCAGCAGCCCGTATGTCTGCACCTGCCCGTTCTGCATGCGGGTTCCCGCTTTGCCCGCTAGCACAGCCAAGCCCCCGGCCAGCCGGACTGCCCCGCCAACGATATAGCGGTCGAACAGCACAAGCAGTGTCCCAATTCCTAAGACCGGGCGGACAATGCAGTACCGGTACAGCTCATCGATATAATACTTATTCTCCAGCACGTTAACGAGCCATGGCAGACGGGCCGCTGCAGCCGTCCGGGAGATCATGCCTTTCCCGTAGACGAGCCACCCGATATAGAGGCCAAGGGCCGCAACCGCCGTTGACATGATCATAACCACTGCACTGCTGTCATGCTGCGGACTGTACGTGCTGCCGAGCAGCCAGCTGCCCAGCTTCCCCCAGCCTTCCCATGGCAGCTCCACCAGGCCCAGCAGGGCCGCTGGCACCGCTAGGACCACAAGAGGCACAGTCATGACCAGCGGTGATTCCAGCACTTTCCGGGAGCCGGTCTTCGCGCCGGTCTTCGCGCCGGACTTTCCGCCGAAGACGAGGAAGAACAGCCGTGACATATACAGCGCCGTAAGCAGCGAGGCTGCCAGCCCCGCTGCAAACAGCAGGGGATGGCCCTCATCCAGAACAGCAGCTAAGATGGCATCCTTCGACCAGAAGCCTGACAGCGGCGGAACGCCCGCGAGCGCAAGCGCGCCGATTCCGAAGGTCCAGGCCGTTATCCTCATCCGCTGTCCAAGGCCGCCCATCTCGTGGATGTTCTGGGTATGAACGGCATGGATCACACTGCCTGCTCCCAGGAACAGCAGCGCTTTGAAGAAGGCATGCGTCAGCAGATGGAAGATGCCTCCTGTCAGCGAGCCTGCGCCAAGTGCCAGCATCATGAAGCCGAGCTGGCTGATGGTCGAGTAAGCCAATATCCGTTTCAAATCCTTCTGCACCATCGCGATCGACGCCGCAAACAGGGCCGTAAAGGCCCCTATGAACGCTACGGTTTCCATCGCTGCCGCCGAGGCTTCGAATATACTGTATGTACGGGCAATCAGGAATACACCGGCCGCCACCATCGTAGCTGCATGAATAAGTGCGCTGATCGGTGTCGGGCCTTCCATCGCATCCGGCAGCCAGACATGCAGCGGAAATTGCCCCGACTTGCCTATTGCTCCCGTGAAGATCAAGAGTGCAATAGCTGTTGTAATTCCTTGGGCGATAAGCCCGGACTGCCCTTCATTGAACACGTTCTGAATAGCCGAGAATGACAGCTCATGCTCAGGCATATACCAGAACAGCATCAGGACAGCGATAAGCAGCCCTACATCCCCGACCCGTGTGACCAGGAAAGCCTTCTTCGCCGCAGCCTTGGCAGCGGGCTTCGTATACCAGAAGCCAATCAGCAGGAACGAGCAGACTCCAACAAGCTCCCAGAACATATAGAGCATCAGCAGATTATCCGCCAGTACAAGTCCCAGCATCGAGAAGGTGAAGAGCGAAATATAGGCGTAAAACACCGTTATCCGGTCATCATTCTTCATGTACCCTGCCGAATACATACTGACCAGAAAGCTGATCAGCGAGACCATCGCAAGCATCAGAGCCGTCAGATTCGTGACATCGTATCCGATTGACAGCTGGAACCCGCGGGTTGCAATCCAGTCAAAGGACGCATTGTATTCCGCCGCCCGGCCGTTCAACCGTTCGAGCAGCACAAGGACGGACAGCACGAGCGAAGCCAGCGAGGCCGCCATAGCCGTCACACTCCCGGCTGTACGCATCCCTCTGCCAGCCGCCGCAAGAATAAGGAAAGCACCGAGCGGAAAGATCGGAATGAGCCACGCATAATGCGAATACACAGTATCCACCCGTTTACCTCCTCATCTCATCAAATTCATCAGCCTGAACAGTTCCCTTGAGGCGGAACAGGGCGATCAGTATGGCGATGCCAACCGCCACTTCTGCTGCCGCAACGGATATGGTGAACAGGGTGAACACCTGGCCGGTAAGCGAAGGAAGCGCACCGTATTTGGCGAAGGCGACGAGATTCAGATTAACCGCATTCAGCATTAATTCGATGGATATCAGTACAATTACCGCATTTCGCTTGGTCAAGGCCCCGTACAGCCCTATGCAGAACAGAATAGCGGCGAGCATCAGATAGGAAGGCAGCATCACTCATCAGTCTCCTTCCTGGCGAGCATAATCGCTCCAATGAAAGCCACCGTTAACAGCACCGATACCAGTTCAAAGGGAATGACATGCTGTGTAAACAGCAGCTTGCCAATCTCCAGTGTGTTATCCTCGGCCTGCTCTACCTGCGCTGCCGCCGGGAAGGCGGTCGAGCGAATGGCGTAAAAGAGGATACCAAGCAGCGACACTGCCGCCAGCAGGCCCAATACTTCAGGCATCCTTCCCGCAGGCCGGCCCTGATCCTCCTGATGCTTCGTCATCATGATGCCGAATACCATCAGAATGGACACGGCTCCGGCATAGATCAGCACTTGGACGAAGGCAACGAACTCGGCTTCAAGAACAACATACATGCCAGCCAAGCCAATGAATACAGCAGCCAGAGAGAGCACCATATGGACGACCTTCGTCAGTGTAAGCATAAGCACAGCCCCTGTGATTGTGAAAGCGGCCAGAATGAAAAAGGCGATAAGCTCGCCCGATAAGTCCCCCGTAAACATCCGTTATTTGCCGCCCCCCTTCACCGGTGCACCGATATTATTATTATCCTTACGCACCAGGCGGTCGTTGGCCGTCAGCCATTCCTTATCCTTGAACAAGTCATCCCGGCTGTAGGCCGACAGCTCAAAATTTCCCGTCATCACAATCGCCTCGGTGGGGCAAACCTCCGTGCACAGGTCGCATAGAATACAAATCTCGAAGTTGATATCATACGTGTCAATGACCTTGCCCTTCTTCTCCGGGTCCGGATTCGGCTTGCCGGTGAGTGTGATGCAGTCTGTCGGGCAGACTCTTACGCACTGGTTGCAGACAATACATTTGTCCGGTATAAAATGCTGGATGCCGCGGAAACGGTCCGGCATGATGAGCGGCTCATCGGGATAGGAAATGGTGACCTTCTTCGCTGTCATCGACTTCAAGGTGACGGCAAGCCCTTTGAAAAGCCCTTTCATCCTCTCACTCCCCCGTTAATGCTTAATAAAAAGCTCAATATAACCCGCTGTCACAAACACGTTCACAATCGCCAGCGGCAGCAGCACCTTCCAGCCGAAGCCCATGAGCTGATCGACACGAACACGCGGGAAGGTAGCCCTCAGCCAGAACAGGAAGAAGACGATACAGGCGAACTTCAGTATAAACCAGATTAAGCCTGGAACAACGGCAAGGAATGGCGCAGGAGCATGCCAGCCTCCGAGGAAGAGCACGGTTGTGAGCGCCGCAATCGCATAGACGTACACGTATTCCGTAAGCATGAAGAAGGCAAAGCGGAACCCGCTGTATTCCACATGGTAGCCGGCTACAAGCTCTGATTCCGCCTCCGGCAGATCGAATGGCGTCCGGTTAAGCTCCGAGACAGCCGCGATCATAAAGACGCCAAACCCGATGAACTGCGGCAGGAAATGCCAGTTCCAGAACCACCCGCCAGACTGCGCTTCTACGATTGTACGCAAATTCATGCTTCCGCTCAACATCACCGTGCCGACAATGGAGATAACAAGGGGCACTTCATAGCTGATCATCTGAGCAGCCGAGCGCATGCCGCCGAGCAGCGCATACTTATTGTTGGATGCCCAGCCGCCCAGCACAATGGCCAGTGTGGAGATTCCGCTAAGGGCGACATAGTACAAGACACCAACATTCAGATCGGCAAAATAAAGGCTCTGCGTATACGGGATAACCGCCAGTACCGCGAACGCCGGAACGAAAGCCAGCACAGGCGCCAGCACGAACAGCACCCGGTCCGCCTTGCGGGGAATGGTATCTTCCTTGAGCAGCAGCTTCAGCACATCCGCAACCGTCTGCAGCAGGCCAAACGGCCCTACGCGGTTCGGTCCAACACGCAGCTGCATCCAGCCAATCACCTTGCGTTCAAAATAAATGGCATACGTGACAAAGCCAAGCACAATGCCCATTAGCAGTATGGCAGCCGCTGCAAAGATCAGCGCATGGCCCCATGTCAGCGGCTCGCGCAGCAGATCGCCCATCAGCAGTCGACCTCCCCGACGACAATATCAATGCCGCCCAGAATGGTGATCAGGTTCGTCATCGTTTCCCCAATAAGCAGCTTCGGCAGAATCTGCAGGTTCACGAACGACGGCCGCCGGAATTTGAGCCGGTACGGCTCCGCCTTGCCCTTGGAGACAATATGGCAGCCGATCTCGCCGCGCGGCGATTCAATCCGCACGTAGACCTCCCCTTCAGGCGGGCGGATTACGCGGGGGACCTTGCCCATTGTCTCGCCGCCTTCCGGGAACTGCTCAACAGCCTGCCTGAGAATCCGCAGGCTCTGCCGGATTTCCTCCAGTCTGATCCGGTAGCGGTCATAGCAATCGCCCGTCCGGCCTACCGGCACATCAAACGCAAAACGGTCGTACAGGCTGTAGGGCTCCGTTTTCCGCAAATCCCAATTCAAGCCCGTACAGCGAAGATTCGCCCCCGAAAGACCATAGCTGACCGCCGTCTCGGCATCATAAACACCAATACCCTTGATCCGTGCCAGGAAAATCTCATTGCCGCTGACAAGGCGATCATATTCCTCCAGCTTGCTCTCCATATAAGGGATGAACTCGCTCACTTTATCGATCCAGCCGTCCGGCGCATCCCATTTTACCCCGCCTACACGCATGTAATTGTAGGTTAAACGGGCGCCGCACAGCTCGTTGAACAGGTTAATAATAATCTCCCGGTCCCGGAAGGCATACAGGAAAGGGCTCATTGCCCCGATATCGAGCAGATAAGTCCCCCACCAGACCAAGTGGCTGGCCACGCGCTGCAGTTCCATCACAATCAGCCTCAGAAACTCAGCACGCTCCGGGATCTGAAGGCCCATCATTGTCTCCACCGCATGGCAGAGGACATAATTGTTCGTCATGGCTGACACATAATCCATACGGTCTGTATAAGGGATAATCTGCGTGTAGTTCAGGTTCTCAGCCAGCTTCTCCGTTCCCCGGTGCAGATAGCCCATGACAGGCGTGGCATCGGTAATGACTTCCCCGTCCAGCTTGACGATGATGCGGAATACGCCATGCGTGCTGGGATGCTGGGGTCCGACATTAAGCAGCAGTTCTTCTGTTCGTATCAAGGCGGCTACACCTCCGGGTCGAGCGGCTCATAATCCTTACGGAGCGGATGGCCCGCCCAGTCATCCGGCATCATAATCCGGCGCAGGTCCGGGTGGCCGGGAAAATCAATGCCCAGCAGATCGTACACCTCGCGTTCATTCCAGTTCGCGGCCGGCCAGACCGCCGTTACCGATGGAATGGACGGGTTATCCCGGTCTGTCCTTACTTTAACAGCATACTGCTTGCCCGTAGACATCGAGAGCAGGTGATAGACCGTCTCCATATAAGTCTCATAATCCACACCCGACAAATTCCTTAGATAATCACAGCCAAGTGCTGGCTCACTGCGGAACATACGCGCAGCCTCCAGCCAATGCTCGGAGCGGATAATGAGCACCGGCATGCCGCCATTCATCTCATTCAGATAGGCCTCTGCCACCGCCTCATCATGCACACGGCTGCAGAGCAGGCTCACCGCCTCATCCAGGTCCGCCTGCTGCGGGGAAGGCTGCATGGTTTCCTCTTCCTCGGGGAGTGTTCCGCCTGGCTTCTCTTCCTCACTCATCGGTCTGTCACCCGCTTCCCCGTCTTGGCTTCATACCGGATCTTCTCCTGCAGCTTGTTAATCCCATAGATAAGCGCAGCCGGATTGGGCGGACAGCCCGGAATGTAGACATCGACCGGCACAATCTGGTCGACGCCCTTCATAACCGCATACGATTTGACATAAGGTCCGCCAGCCGTGGCGCAAGAACCCATGGCGATGACCCACTTGGGCTCTGGCATCTGGTCATACAGCCGCTTCAGCAGCGGGCCCATCTTCTTCGTCACCGTACCGGCGACGATCATCACATCCGACTGCCTGGGAGATGTGCGGAACAGCACACCGAAGCGGTCCAGATCATAATGGGAAGCGCCGGTTCCCATCATCTCAATCGCACAGCAGGCTAGGCCGAAGGTAAGCGGCCAGAGCGAATTGCTGCGGGCCCATGCTTTAAGCTCCTCCAGTGTGCCCATAAACACATTCCGCTCCAGCTCCCGGCGCTCTTCCATTGTGATCGATTCTAGACGGAATTCCATTTCAGCACCTTCTTCTTCCAGGCATAGAGCAGCCCGACCAGCAGCAGGGCCACGAAGATCAGCATTTCGACCAGCACGAAGAGGCCGAGCTTATGATAAGCGACAGCCCAGGGATATAAGAAAACGGTTTCCACATCAAAAATGACAAACATGAGTGCGAACAAGTAGTAGCGGATATTAAACCGCACTTGTCCTTCACCGACCGGCTCATTGCCGCTCTCGTACGTTGTCCGCTTCTCTTCCGTCGGTTTGTTCGGGCGCAGCAGCCTTCCAGCCGTCAACGCCGCCACCGGAAGCAGGACACCAAGCAGGATGAAGATGGTTACCACAACATAGTTGTTCATGTACGCCATACCGTCACCTCCAGCCGGACGATCGGCCAACCTGACAGAGGGCCGTCAAATTTCCTTCACAATTATAGCAAAACCTTCCATCCCCGTCTATGACCCCGTTCACTGCAACCCGGCCGCCCACTGTTTTGCCCGGGTGCCTCTGCAAAGTCCCTTTGTCAGACTAACTTGTCATTCCTCAGCATGTCTTCTTCTCCAAAAAAAAGAAGGGGCTGTTCCAAAGTCGTACGACTAGGGACATCCCTTCTAAACTGTTATGCCTGCTTGTTAAAGGATATGCTGCATTTCTAATTCCTATAGTATTATGCAGTTCTGCGCTGCAAAGCGTTATTATACCGTCAGTGCTTCACCGAACTGCGCCCGATGCAGTCTGGAATAGACGCCCCCGCGATCCAGCAGCTCCTCATGCGTGCCCTGCTCGGCTACGCCTTCCTCGGTCACAACCACAATCCGGTCTGCACCGCGAATGGTAGCAAGACGGTGGGCAATAATCAGCGTGGTCCGGTTAACGGCCAGCTCATCTAGCGCCTGCTGAATCACCTTCTCCGTCTCGGTATCGAGCGCCGAAGTTGCCTCATCAAGAATAAGAATCGGCGGATTCTTCAGGAACATGCGGGCAATCGCGAGACGCTGCCGCTGTCCGCCCGATAGCTTCAGGCCGCGTTCACCAATAATCGTATCCATCCCTTGAGGCAGACCCGCTATCATGCTCTCCAGATGGGCGCGGCGTGCCGCGTCCCAAACCGCTTCATCATCTGCGTCCAGCCTTCCATAGGCAATGTTCTCTCGGATGGTTCCGCTGAAGAGGAAGACATCCTGCTGCACAATGCCGATATGAGAGCGAAGCGACTGCTGGGACATCTCACGGATATCGATGCCGTCGATCCGGATTTCACCATTGTCCACATCATAGAAGCGGGGAATCAGGCTGCAGATGGTTGACTTGCCCGCACCTGAAGGCCCCACGAGCGCAATCGTCTCGCCTGCTCGTACCTGAAGGTCTACATCCTGCAGTACAGGCAGCCCCGGCTCATAGCCAAAGGTAACCCCGCTGAACTCAATGTCCCCCCGCAGATGCTGCACCTCCACTGCCTTCGGCTTATCCTTCACATCCGGTTCCGTATCCATCAGCTCACAAAATCGCTTGAAGCCGGCCATCCCCTTCGGATAGGATTCCATCAGCGCATTGATCTTCTCGATCGGCTTCAGGAAGATGTTGACATAGAGCAGGAAGCCCACCAATTCGCCGTAGCTCAGCCTGTCGTTGAAGGCGAACCACGCGCCGCAGACCAGCACAATGACCGAGATTAGCCGGGTCAGCATGTACATGCCGGATGAGCTGAACGAGATCGCCAGATAGGAGCTCAGCTTTGCCTGGCGGAATTTTGCGTTATTTTCACGGAAACGGTTGATTTCGAACGCTTCGTTGCCGAACGATTTTACAACACGGATACCCGAAATGCTGTCCTCCACCCGCGCGTTCACATCGGCGATGCTCCTGAACATCTGGGTGGCCGCCTTGTGCAGCTTCACATTGAAATAAGCAATCAGCCAGGCAATAACCGGAACCACCGTGAAGGTAATCAGCGCCAGCTCCCAGTTCACTGTCCACATAATGCCAAACGCACCGACGAAGGTCATCAATGCAATGAACAGATCCTCCGGCCCATGATGCGCCATCTCGCCGATCTCGAACAGGTCGTTGGTGATCCGCGACATCAGATGTCCGGTCTTCGTATTATCGAAGTAACGGAACGACTGCTTCTGCACATGATTGAACGCCTGCTGCCGCATGTCAGTCTCAATATTGATGCCGAGCTTGTGGCCCCAGTAGCTCACCACAAAGTGCAGCGCCATGCTCAGCAGATACACAGCAAGCAAAACGACACCAGCCGTCGCAATCTCGCCCCACTGATTCTTCGGCAGCAGCTCATCGATCACCCAGGATACAGCCAGCGGAAAAGCCAGCTCCAGCAGCGCGACCACCACGGCGCAGCCGAAATCAATCATAAAAAGCCGCCTGTGCGGCCGGTAATACCCCATAAAACGACGGATCATCGTTCGACCTCCCGGACATCTAACTGATAACAATTCTCACTAATCATAAGGAGTACATCCCCGCCTGTCAAGTCCCGCAGCCTTCTTGCGCGCTTACTGCAGAACGGCCGGCAAGATAAGCCGTAGTCCGCATGGATATCTATGTATAAACAGAAAAAGCCGCTCCTTCGGGGCTAATCCCCGTCGGAGCAGGCTTGTCCGGGTTCCGCTCTGTACCACCACTGGGGCTGGCTTCCAGCAGCGGCCTGCGGTCCCTATCTTATTTTCCCGCGTAGGAATCCAGCATCCAGATATGCTTCTGCAGCTTCTCAACCATACCGATCAGCATATCCGATGTCGGCATATCGTCTTCCTCTTCAGCCGCCTCAGCGAGCTCCAGGAAGTCTTTGACCATCGCGCGGTAGTCGTCGGCAATGTTCTGGACCATTTCGGTCGGATCTTCTCCGCCCTGGGCTTCCTTGATTGTAGCCAGCTGCATGTACTCCTTCATCGTCGCCGAAGGCTTCTCACCGATCGCCAGCATGCGCTCCGCGATTTCGTCCATCATCAGTGTGACTTCATTATAGAGTTCCTCGAACTTCACGTGCAGCGTGAAGAAGTTTGGCCCTTTGACATACCAGTGATAGTTATGCAGCTTGACGTACAGCACGTTGCCGTTTGCCACCTGTTTGTTCAGCTCTTTGCCGATGTTTACCTTGGTTGCGGTAGATTCCTTCTTAGCCATCTTCTAAAACCCCTTTCCGTTCCAATAGGATTTGCTTGTCCTGCATCAGGACTAGTCTGCCCTGCTGAACTGTATTTACCCTCGGGGTTTACGGGCCAAACAGAGGGAAGCGGGGTCCGTGCAATAAGCCCGGAAATTCCGGGGTCTTCCGCAACCAGTCACAGCGGCTGTTATTCCTCTATCCTCTGCGATCTTCCGTTAATTGAAATTGGCCGACAAGCTGCTGCAAAAATCTCGTGATCCCTTCCACATGAGCAGAGGTATATCTGACCTGCGTTATACTGCCAACCAGCTCCTCGACCCTGTCCTCCACCTCTCTTGAAGCGGCTCTGTTCTGCATGCTGACCGCTGCTATCTTCCCCATCAGCTCTACTACCTCATCCACCAGCTGTGTTTTGGCCGAATCCTCAAGCTTCGCCGCATGCAGGGTCTCTGCCGCTGCCTGGACCAGCTTGCCGCCCTCTTCCACCGCCCGTGAACCCTCGTTCATTGATTCGGATGCCCGCGCCGCGTTGTTCTCAATTTGCGCCACAATATCCTGGACTTGATCTGTGGACTCTTTCGTCAGGTCGGCCAGCTTGCGAATCTCTGAAGCTACTACCGCGAACCCTCTGCCATGCTCGCCTACCCGGGCAGCTTCGATTGAAGCATTCAGGGCAAGCAGATGAGTCTGGGCGGATATCTCTTCTATTACCTGCATGACATTGCGGATTTCGTCCGCCGTCTCCATAAATTCGCGAATCGTTCCGTTCGTCTGTTCAACCTTGCCAGTAATATGTACCATCTTCTCCCCAATACGCTCCACCTCGCCTTGGGCAACCGCAATTTGGCCTGCGGCCTGCTGCTCCAGCTCACGGAGGGTGGATCTCATCTGATCGGAGACAGAACGCGCCACATCAATATCCTCCAGCTGCTGCCGGATGCTGCTGATCATCTCGTGAACCGTGGCTCCCACACGCTCTGTCGACTCGGCCGTCTCCGCCGTCGTTGTACCAAGCTGGCGCTGACTGGTCAGCACCTCCTCCGAGGCCAGCTTCACCTTCTTCATAATGCCTTCGAGGGAATCAATCATATTGTTAATCCACTTGGCAATCTCCCGGGTCTCATCATTGCTGAATACACTCGTATCCAGACGCTTCGTCAAATCCCCTTTGCCTTCTGCATTGATGCGGATAAAACGCTGCAGGCTGTTCAGCCGTTCACCGGCAGGCCGGGCATACCTGACCTGTATGGCATAGATGGCGGCTGCGCCGAACAACAGGTTAAAGCATACTGCCGCCAAGGCTGTAACGAATGCCGAGGCCCCCGCTGCCACCGCATAGACCAGCAGCCCTGAAAGTACGGACAGCAGCAGGAAGGCAACCATCTGCATGCGAAGCAGCTGCCAGCTAAGGCGTCTGATTCGGTATACTTCTTCCAGGTCTCCCTCGCACATCATCCCCCATCGATCCGGGCAGTGTGGAAGCTGGAAGGTCACGCCTTTACCGATGACAGGAATATGGCGATAATCCGAATACCCCGGGAACTGGATGAAGAGGTTGCTGCCATTGCGGATCGTATTGGCCACTCCGGGGTGCAGCTCGCCTGTTGCCGGGTCGGTGAATACAAGCTCCAGTTCTGTGTGCTCCTTCACCGAGACCGTTCCCCAATCCGTCGAGACCCCATCCTTGAGGTTCTCGCCATGCGTAAAGGTCCGGTCTTCAAACCGGCTGCGGGACAACGCTGTTCCCGGTTTAATCTGGCGGTCCAGTCCCGGCTGCGCCATAAAGATATAGTTATCGCCCGAATCGGGGTACACATGGCCTGACTCCCGCTGAATCAGATCTCCAATGACATCGTTGGGCACCCTTCCGCAGACAGCTCCCTGCCACACGCCCCCATCCGTTAACGGCTCGATAAACAGCAGCGTCATTTCATCATGGAAGGGGGAGGAGCGCGGTCCCAATGTACGCGTTACCGGGTCGGCATAGGGTCCGTATAACAGCCTCTTGCCAGCATCCTTCCTGCACCAAGCAAGCGCCGGATTCAGTATACTGTCTTGGTTGTATAAGGCTCGTTCATGCGATAGCGAGGTCGAGGCAATCACCTCACCTTCAGCTGAGAGGACGAACAATTCTGTAAAATCCGCTGCCCGCCCGTATGCATGCTCCAGAATAGGTCTGATGAGCTGCGGCTGAACGCCGAAGCCGGAGGTTTCGCTGCAGCCTCGGGCTTCCAGCAGCTTCTCCTTGAGCCTGTCCATATGCGACCAGCATTCATGCGACCAATCCATTAACAAATCACGGCGCGTCTCCGCAATTCCTTCAAAGATCTCCTCCACATCAGTCCTCAGCCCTGCATTCAGCTTATAAGACAACCATAGCCCCATTCCCTTACGCCAGCCAATCCACCCAAACATGACGCCACCCCCTACTTACGAACTATTAATTATGTAAGGTATTGTAACATAACCAGTCGAAAATTAGGTATAATTGTTTGTTTTTTGTGGTTTTTTTATTTGTAGTAACTTTCCACTCGCATCCACGTGAACTAATATGACTTTTGGCACAGATATTACGGCATCACGTTCATCACAAAAAAGCACAGCCCTTGGTGATAAGGTCTGTGCTTTCTAAACAACCCATACTTTAACTATTGAGCTCCTTACGACCGTCTCATTGAGCGGCTGCTCGCATACATCAGCCACACAAAGTAAGGCGCACCCAGCAGTGCCGCTACCAGACCTGACGGGATCTCTACCGGCGCAAGCACGGATCTGCCAACAAGGTCTGCCAGTACCAGCAGCAGGGCACCAAACAACAGCGTTAGCGGTACCAGCTTGCGGTGGGTAGGACCGGCCATCAGCCGCACGGCATGCGGCGCAATCAAGCCGATGAAGCCCACTGTTCCGACAGTAGCTACCGCCGCTGCAGCCAGCAGTACGCCCAAAATACCGATCGTCAGCCTTGAACGGGCCGGCAGCACACCGAGCCCTGTGGACGATTCATCGGTAAATTGAATCATATCCATACGCTTGGCCTGCCATATGGCGAGCGGAACGAGGATCAGAAGTGCCACCCCAAGCTGGGGAAGCTGCGGCCAGCCCTTGGCATAGGTGCTCCCCGCCAGCCAGGCTAGCCCCGCCGCCGCGCTCATGCCTGACTTAATGACAAGAATATTAATGATCGCCGCTCCCATGGCAGACACGGCCATCCCAATCAGCGCCAGCACCGCCGGCTGCAGTCCCGAACGGACTGACAGTACATAGACCAGCGCCGCCGTAAGAACGGCTCCAGCGCAGGCTGCCGCTGACAGGTAATATCCCCCAAGACCCGGATAGAAAACGAGCAGAGTAAGAACTCCTACCCCCGCTCCTTGTGTCACCCCTATAATCGAGGGGTCAGCAAGCGGATTCCGCACCACACTTTGCAGCAGCAGACCGCTCAGAGCCAAGGCTGCCCCAGCGAGAGCCGCTATAAGTGTCCTTGGCAGCCTGAGCTTCATAACCAGATTGCTGCTCATCTCACTGCTTCCGCTGCCAAACAGCGCAGACACAACTTCCTGTACAGGGAGGCGGATTCCGCCAAAAGCCTGCCCCACGATAATCAAGACCACCAGCACTGCTGCCAATCCGATCAGCCACCCCAAGTAGGGTACCTGTCTTAGGTGAGTCCCGATGCTCTGCGGCGATGATTTGGGCACGTCAGATCCCTTGCCTCTGGCAACCCTGCCGGCAAGCCAGATCAGCCAAGGCGCTCCAATTAGAGCTGTAACGGCTCCAACAGGCAGCTGTCCGATTGAAGACCGGAACATCATGGCAAACATATCTGCTCCCAGCACTATGACCGCCCCCCACAGGAAGGCTGTTGGGATCAGCAGACGGTGCCTGACTATGCCAAGCATCCGCAGCAGATGGGGTGCGATGAGACCAATGAAGCCAATCGGTCCTACTACACTCACCGTTATGGCTGCCAGAAGCACAGCCAGCAGCAGTCCAGCAGTCCGCACCCGCGCTACATGCTGGCCAAGCGACTGAGCCATCTCATCTCCGAGCGCCATTGCATCCAGATTCTTCGCCATGAAACAGGCTGCAGCTGTTCCCCCTATAATCCAGGGCCATGCATACAGGAAGCCGCTCCAGTCCAGCTGTACCAGAGAACCGGAACCCCATAGATATAAACCTTTTGTTTCATTCTCAAAAAGGAGCAGCAAGGCGCTCGTAACCGCTGCCAGCGTTAACGACACAATCATGCCGGACAGCGCCATCCGCACCGGTGTCGACCGTGAGCCTCCTGCGAGCAGATAGGCAAACAGCCCTGCACCGCCTCCCCCCAGCAGAGCCAGGGGAAGCGATAGGGATGATGCCAAAGCCGGTGCCGCAACCGACGCTGCGACCAAAGCGAAGTAAGCGCCGGCGTTAATGCCGAATGTACTGGCGGAGGCGAGCGGATTGCGTGTCAGTGCCTGCAGCAGAATTCCTGCAACGGCCAACGAACCGCCGGCCAGGAAACCGATTGCTGTGCGTGGCAGCCTGGCGGTCCAGACAATATGATCCGCAGTCTCTCCTGCCGGCTTAAGGATAGCCTGCAGCACCCTCTCCGCTGTCAGTCCAGCTTCACCCTGCATAATGTGAAGGAGCGAGACCAGTGCAAGCAGCACGATCCCGCTAATCCCCATGATCCAGCCAGCAGCTGGTCTTCCCTTAACCGTTGCTCCTTGAATGCGAGGCTGCCCGGTATGCAGGATATGCAGATTCTTCATAAACTTCATTGACTCAGCAGATCAGCCGTCTTCGTTGCAAACACTTCAGCTGCCAGCGGTCCGCCAAACGGCCAAGTGTCACCGCCCAGCGCATACACACGGCCTTCTTTTACAAAGGGGTATGCATTCCAGACGGCATTGTCCTTCAGCTGATTTTCGAATATATTATCCTCATCCTGTACCATATGAAGCAGGCTGGCATCCTCAATCTTGGACAATGCTTCTACAGAGTTGGTCGAGAAGCCGTACACCTCGAACTTGTCACTCTCCCATGCATTCTCAAGCCCGATCTTCTCAAGGATTTGAGCAGCGAGGGAGTTATCTGTAAACAGCCGGAACTCCGGTACATTATTAGTACTCCAAGCTTGGGTCAGCACAACCTTGTGCCCCTCTTTGCCAGCAGCCTTGATCTTGTCTGCGGCAGCTGCGAAGGATTCATGCATGCTCGCCAGAACCTCTTCTGCTTCTGCTTCCTTGCCTACAGCCTTGGCGATTTCACGGAAGGTGCTCTCCATCTCGCCATATTGATCGTAACCGGCATCCTCTGCCGGATAAGGGCCAAATACGATTGTCGGCGCGATTGCCGCCAGCTGTTCGTAATTGGCTGCAGAGCGGAAATCCGGAACAATGATCAGGTCGGGCGCAAGGCTTGTGATCAGCTCCAGGTTCGGCTCCTGTCTTGTTCCGACATCGGTAACGTCAGCAGACAATTCTTGAGGGATATCGTACCAGTTCTTATAGCCTTCAATGTCTGCATGACCGACAGGCTGAACACCTACCGCAAGCAGATCCTCTGTGTAGGTCCACTCCAGGGAAACAACCCGTTCTGCCGGCTTATCCAGTTTAACTTCACCTTTAACCGTATTGATTGTAATGGGTCCTTCTTTTCCTGCCTGTGTGTTGTTCTCCACCGGTTCCTGGACAGCTTCATTTTGTCCGCCCGCATTACCAGCATTGCCGCTGTTTGGCGTTCCGTTATTAACGGCATTATTACCACCACATGCTGCCAGTACAAGCATCATTACAATAAGTCCAATACTCCAGGTTTGTTTCCGTATATACATTGATCCCAGCCCCCTGTTATAAATAATCATGGTTATGTATTTTATATCACACCCTTATCATGATAACGATTCTCATTATCGGTGTCAACTGCAAATTACATATTCCACTTGAGCTTTCTCTGGCCGAGCTAATTCTGCATTGCGCACAAAAAAAGAGGCTGCCTAGCAGCCGTAATGGCTAGCTGGCAACCTCTGTTTATTACGCTTGCTTCCTGTTAAGGAAGCTTACCTTACCCGATTTCTAAGTTCAATACGGTTAATCGCACGCTGCAGTGCAAGTTCCGCGCGGCGGTAGTCAATCTCATCCCGACGGCCGCTGCCAAGACGCTGCTCCGCACGCTGACGGGCTGCCAAAGCACGCTCAACGTCGATATCGCCAGGAAGCTCTGCGCTCTCTGCCAATATAACGACCTTGTCCTTGCGAACTTCAACGAAACCGCCATTCACAGCGATGATCTCTTCCTGCTTGCCCTTCTTCACGATTACCGGTGCAATCTGAAGCGGTGTAACAAGCGGAATATGATTCGGCATGATGCCGAGCTGGCCTTCCTCGCCCTTTACTACAACCATATCGACTTCCTGTGCATAGACTTTACGCTCAGGTGTCACGATTTCCAGCAATAGAGTGCTCAAGTGGATACCCCCGTCCTACGCCTTACAGCGTTTTGGCTTTCTCCACGGCCTGTTCGATCGTACCGACATAACGGAAAGCACTTTCCGGAAGGTCGTCGTGCTTGCCATCAAGGATTTCCTTGAAGCTGCGGACGGTTTCTTTGACCGGTACGTAGATTCCCTTTTGTCCTGTAAACGGCTCGGCCACGTGGAACGGCTGAGACAGGAAGTTCTGAATTTTACGTGCGCGTGCAACAGTCAGCTTATCTTCTTCAGACAGCTCATCCATACCCAGGATGGCGATGATATCCTGCAGTTCCTTGTAGCGCTGCAGAATACGCTTCACGCCTTGGGCTACATTGTAGTGCTCTTCGCCTACTACATCCGGGCTCAGAATCCGGGAGCTGGATGCGAGCGGGTCAACCGCTGGGAAGATACCCATCTCGGAAATCCGGCGCTCGAGGTTAGTTGTAGCATCCAAGTGGGCAAAAGTTGTTGCCGGAGCCGGGTCTGTGTAGTCATCCGCAGGCACGTAGATCGCCTGGATGGATGTAACCGAGCCCTTCTTCGTGGATGTAATCCGCTCCTGAAGCTGACCCATCTCAGTTGCCAGCGTTGGCTGGTAACCTACCGCGGACGGCATCCGGCCGAGGAGGGCGGAAACTTCAGAACCCGCTTGTGTAAAGCGGAAGATATTATCGATGAACAGAAGAACGTCACGGCCTTCTTCATCACGGAAATATTCAGCCATTGTGAGGCCTGTAAGGGCAACACGCAGACGGGCACCCGGCGGCTCGTTCATCTGGCCGAATACCATGGCCGTCTTGCTGATAACGCCGGAGTCCTTCATTTCATGATACAGGTCATTACCTTCACGTGTACGCTCCCCAACGCCGGCAAATACGGAAATACCGCCGTGCTCCTGAGCGATGTTGTTGATAAGCTCCTGGATCGTAACTGTCTTACCTACACCCGCACCACCGAAGAGGCCGATTTTACCGCCCTTCGCATACGGTGCTAGCAGGTCAATAACTTTAATGCCGGTTTCCAGAATCTCAGCCTGCGTCGACAGCTCATCGAAAGAAGGAGCCTGACGGTGAATCGGCAGACTAACTTCCGATTGTGCAACGCCCGCATTATCGATCGGCTCGCCGAGCACGTTGAATACGCGGCCCAGCGTAGCAGAGCCCACCGGTACAGTGATCGGCCCGCCAAGATCGACAGCTTCCATACCGCGAACGAGGCCGTCTGTCGTACTCATCGCAATTGCACGAACCATATTATCGCCAAGGTGAACCGCCACTTCCAGTGTCAGATCAATATCTGCAGCACCGGCCTGGCCTTTCCGTTCAACCTTGATCGCGTTCAAAATTTCCGGCAGCTGTCCGCGCTCGAATTCGAGATCGACGACCGGACCCGTAACGGATATAACGCGTCCCTTATTCATTGTTTTCCCTCCTGGTTCCCTCATCTGTACTGCTTATCCGAATCAAGCCTCCGCCCTGCCAGGGTATACCCCCGAACCCTGCAGCTTCGAAGCTTAGCCTTGTGCGTTCGCTCCTGCCACGATTTCGGAAATCTCCTGCGTAATGGCCGCTTGACGCGCTCGGTTGTACGTGAGCGTAAGCTCGGAGATCATCTTCTTCGCGTTCTTCGTAGCGGAGCCCATTGCTGTCATTCTAGCACCGAACTCACTTGCTTTGCCGTTCAGTACAGAACTGTAGATCAGCGTCTCTGCATACTTGGGCAGCAGCACGTTCAGCACGCGCTCAGCAGACGGTTCATATTCATAACTAGTCAACTGCGTTCCGCCGCTCACTTCCTCGAGAGGAAGCAGCCGCTTGTCAGTCGGGATCTGAGTCATTGCATTCACGAAATGATTATAGTAGATGTAGAGCTCGTCATAGGTGCCTTCCTCAAACTGCTTGACTGCCGTATAGGCAACAGACTTGATGTCTGCGAAGCTTGGGGAGTCAGGCAAACCGATTACTTCTTCCATGATCGGCATATTCAGCCGGCGGAAGTAATCCCGGCCTTTACGGCCGATCACGAACAGAACATATTCATCGGCAGATTTGTGCTTCTGACGGATTGTATTAACCAGCTTACGAAGTACGTTGGCATTATAACCGCCTGCTAAGCCTCTGTCCGACGTAATAACCAGATAACCTGTTTTCTTGATTTCACGCTTTTGCAGCATCGGGTGTGTGACACCCTTCGTACCAGCTGCAATACTCGCAACAACCTCTTTCAGCTTATCTGCGTAAGGACTTGATGCCTGAGCCGCTTCCTGAGCACGGCGCAGCTTTGCAGCAGCGACCATTTCCATCGCTTTCGTAATCTGCATCGTGTTCTGCGTACTCTTGATTTGGCTCTTGATTTCGCGCATGCCTTTTGCCATCTTGTTCACCCGCCTTTATTGCCCAGGCCGCCCAGCGGACAGTCCGCCTTCTCCAGCAGATCTGCTCCTGGTTGGCCTAAGCCTGGTGTTTGGTGCAGCAGTTGACCGCCTGCCTACTCATATTCGGCCGCGGTCATCTATGCTAAGCGCCGGTTATACGGCGAAGCTGTTCTTAAATTTAACGATTGCATCCGTGAGCGCCTTCTCGGTGTCACTGCTCAGATCCTTCGAATCGCGGATTGCCGCAGCGATTTGCGGGCTGTTCGATTCCAGGTACAGATGCAGTTCCTTCTCGAAACGGCCTACTGCCTCAACCGGCAGATTATCCAGATGGCCCTTAACAGCGGCGAAGATACTGATAACCTGCTTCTCAACTGCCATCGGCTGGTTAACGCCCTGCTTAAGGATTTCCATCGTGCGAGCACCACGCGTCAGCTGAGCTTGAGTACTCTTGTCAAGATCGGAGCCGAACTGTGCGAACGCAGCGAGTGAACGGTATGCGGCAAGGTCCAGACGGAGTGTGCCGGCAACCTTCTTCATCGCTTTGATCTGTGCAGAACCACCTACACGGGATACGGAGATACCGACATTGATCGCCGGACGCTGGCCGGAGTAGAACAGGTCAGCCTCAAGGAAAATCTGTCCGTCCGTAATCGAGATTACGTTCGTCGGAATGTATGCGGAAACGTCAGAAGCCTGCGTTTCGATGAATGGCAGGGCAGTCAGAGAACCGCCGCCAAGCTCATCGCTCAGCTTCGCTGCACGCTCCAGAAGACGGGAGTGCAGGTAGAATACGTCACCTGGATAAGCTTCCCGGCCCGGTGGACGGCGGAGCAGCAGGGAGAGCTCACGGTAAGCAGCCGCCTGCTTCGACAGGTCATCGTAGATTACGAGCACGTGCTCGCCCTTGTACATGAAATATTCGCCCATTGCACAGCCGGCGTAAGGCGCCAGGAAGAGCAGCGGGGACGGCTCGGAAGCCGCAGCCGTTACAACGATTGTGTAGTCAAGCGCGCCGTTGCGGCGGAGTGTCTCCACTACGTTGGCAACAGTAGATTGCTTCTGGCCAATGGCAACGTAGATACACTTCACGCCATTGCCCTTCTGGTTAATAATTGCATCGATTGCAATCGCTGTTTTACCAGTCTGACGGTCACCGATGATCAGCTCGCGCTGTCCGCGGCCGATTGGTACCATCGAATCGATCGCCTTGATACCGGTCTGCATAGGCTCATGAACCGATTTCCGGTCAATAACGCCTGGAGCCGGGGATTCTACCGGACGGAACGCCGTTGTTGCGATCGGGCCCTTGCCGTCGAGCGGCTGTCCGAGCGGGTTAACGACACGTCCGAGAAGCGCTTCGCCAACCGGAACTTCCATGATCCGGCCAGTACGCTTCACTTCGTCGCCTTCGCGGATATCGGTGTACGGTCCAAGAATAACGACACCGACGTTGCTCTCTTCAAGGTTCAGAGCCATGCCTACAACGCCGTTGGAGAACTCGAGGAGCTCACCGGACATTGCATTCTCAAGGCCGTGAACGCGAGCGATACCGTCGCTGACTTGGATTACAGTACCGACTTCAACGACTTGAATTTCTGTTTTATATTGTTCAATCTGCTGTTTAATCAGCGTGCTGATTTCATCAGGTCTGATACTCAATTCGCTCACCCCTATCTACAGTGCTTAAGATTTGATCGCCTTTTCGAGACGTTCAAGCTTACCGGACAAGCTGCCGTCATAGAGACGGTCCCCGATCCGGACTTTAATGCCGCCGAGCAGTGAAGGATCCACTACCTGCTCCGCAACAATCATCTTGCCGACAATTGCGCTGAAGCGGGAAGCAATCTTGTTCATCTCTTCCGTGTCGAGCGGCTTGGCTGTATAAACGGTCGCATGCGCCTGGCCCAGCGCTTCGCCCGCGATTTTCGTATAGGCATCGTACACACTGCCGATCGCATCCTGGCGGCCGCGTTCGATCAGCAGTTCAAGCGTATTCAGAACATCCTGCGAGATTTTCCCCTGCAGAGCCTGCTTGATCAGTGCCACCTTCTTCTCCGACTCAATGTTCGGATAGCTGAGAAAGGCGACGATCTGCGGGTCCTTCGCGATGGAATCCGCAACCAGCTTCAATTCCTGCTCCACGCCCGCAACACCATTTTGCTGCTTGGCTACTTCAAACAGTGCCTTCGCGTAGCGTTTTGCAATGACGGTTTCCCGGCTCATGATTTGTTCCCTACCTGTTTCAGGTATTGGTCAACCAGCTGCTCCTGGGATTTCTCGTCGATTTGCTTCTCGATAATCTTCGAAGCGATCATAACAGACATGCCGCTAACCTGGCTGCGCAGAGCGGAGATTGCTTTGTTCTTCTCATTCTCGATATCTTTGACAGCCTCTTCTTTCAGACGCACCGATTCCTGCTTGGCAGCATCCAGTATATCATCCGCCTGCTTGGCGCTTGATCTCTTGGCCTGCTCAATAATTTCGAAGGCTTCCTTGCGTGCCTCTTGAAGGGCTTGCTTCTGTTCGTTAAGCTGCTGTTCAGCCTGCTTGCGGCTTGTTTCCGCGCTTGCGATTTCATCCTTCACGAGCTGTCTGCGCTGCTCCATTACCGCGAAGAGCGGACCGAATGCATATTTGCTGAGCAGCATGTACAGCAGGATGAACGCTACAATCGCGATCACTGTCGATTCCCAATAAAACTCCACAGTCGGCACTCCTTTCTGAATCTATTAGTTCCCCTGCCGAGTGGCAGATTCATACAAACAGAAGGCGTGGAGGCTTACGCCTTCCCCGCCCCAGGATTTTGTAGATTGGTTATATTACGAGAAGAACATCAGGAAGCCGAGGACGACACCGATCAAAGGAACAACCTCGACGATACCTACACCGATAAACATAGTCGTCTGCAGAGCGCCGCGAGCTTCCGGCTGACGAGCGATACCTTCAACTGTCTTGCTTACGATCATACCGTTACCGAAACCTGCGCCGATTGCGCCCAGACCAACTGCAATTGCTGCTGCCAAAAATTCCATTTGTAAAATCCTCCTCGATTATCATTCAAATTTGGTTTGTTCTATTAGTGATCCCGAGAAAACCCGCCGCCGCATTGATCAGACGGGATTCGAGTTAACAAGGGGAATGCTAGTGATCATCGTCATGATCTTCATGCACAATGGCCTGTGATATGTACACCATTGTGAGAATCGTAAACAGGAACGCCTGGATGGCGCCTACGAATATACTGAAGCCTTGCCATACGGCAAGTAACGGGAAACCAACAAAGCCCAGCATCAAGATGGTTGCAATGAGCAGCTCACCAGCGAAGATGTTGGCGTACAAACGTACAGCCAGCGTGATCGGCCGTGCCACTTGCTCAAGCAGGTTAAGCGGGAAGAAGAACCAGAAAGGCTGGAAATAGTGCTTGATGTAGTGCTTCCGGTTCTGGGTAAAGCCCAGATAGTGAATCAGGAAGAAGACAACTACCGCAAGGCCCAGCGTAACCATGATATCGGCTGTCGGCGATTTCCACCACGCCACATGGGCATGACCATCATGCTCAGCGACCATCTCATCTGTTACATAAGTGTAACCGAAGATTTTGGTTTCATGGTGATGCTCGGTCACTATACCAAAGGGAAGACCCAGCACGTTGGAAACAAAGATGAACATAATCAGCGTCATCCCTAATGCGATAAACTTCTTCGCCTTCTCTAACGGCATCGCACTGGCGACAAGGTTATGTACAAAATCCACGACCCACTCCAGAAAATTCTGCATCCTGGACGGGTTATGAACCGACAGATTACTTACAGCTACCCTTGCGAGTACGAACACAACCGTACAGGAAACCAGAAGCGCAAGGATGGTTGACAGGTCCAAGTGAAAACCTCCAACCTCTATAACCGGAAATAAATGCATACTGTGTTTTCACCCCTTTCCGTTGTTACCCTTAATATTCTGTGCAACCGCTGTAAAAAAAACCGCAATCTGGACATAAAAACAGCCTGCCAATGTTGCGGGTAATGCGAAATACTCAGGAAAACGGTAGGACACCATGACAGCAAGCAAAATCGTCGCCAGTCTGCTGGCGAGACCAAGCGTCGCCTTTCTCCCGCTGTTATCCAGCGCCAGACGCGCAATCAGCTCAATCCTTCTGCGTAATAAAAACGCATTCACGAGACTTGCTGCGGTGCCAAGGATAAGACCGGCAGCCACTGTTCTGCCTTCCGGGGCAAATGCCCACGCCGCGCATAGCGCGGACATAAAAAAAAGCGCAGACCTAGCGGCTCTCTTCAACAGCTCATCCATCGGAGTCCTCCAGTACATACTTGACCAAAACGACGCAGGAGAAAATACCGACGGCCAGCCCGGCAAGAATTCCGCCGACAACCCACCCGCGTGAGCCGCCAAGCCAATCCCCCAGGAAATAGCCGAGAAGGATACACGCAGCGACATTGACTCCCATAACGCCGACCAGACCGGCCGCCCGCCAGGGATTGTCACCGTTACTTCTCTTGCTCATTAGCCACTACCCCTGTCAACCCTCATCTATTTTATCCAAGCGCCCTAACGTTTGTCAATGAATATAAATTCAAACATTTGGTGAACAAATTCCCGAAAACCCTTGATACTACAGGATTTTTATCACTATCGAACCATACAGTAGAACTGTACACTGTTAAGTTTTTTAACGCTTTTCTAACAACTAAACCGCTTAAGACCGCACCGAAAACGGCTCCGGGCGTTCCGGACGGCGTCCGAAATGGTGAAGAATCGCCTGCACAATCCTCGCGGATGCCTGACCATCCCCATAGGGATTCGCCGACTTGCTCATCCGGTCGTAGGCTTCCTTGTCGGTCAGCAGGCGTCTCGCGCGCTCATACACAACAGACTCTTCCGTCCCTGCCAGCTCAAGCGTACCGGCTTCAATTCCTTCCGGACGTTCGGTCGTATCCCGCAGGACAAGCGTAGGCACACCGAACGAAGGCGCTTCCTCCTGCATGCCGCCTGAATCAGTCATAATCATGTAGGCATGCGGATAGAAGTTGTGGAATTCAAACACATCCGGCGGATCAATCAGACGGACGCGCGGATGCCCGCCCAGAATCTCCTGTGCTGGTTCCCGGACTGCAGGATTTGGATGAACCGCGTAGACAAATACAACATCCTCATACTCGTCCGCCAGACGTTTAACGGCCCGGAAGATATTGCGGTGAGGCTCACCGATCGACTCACGGCGGTGCGCAGTCATCAGGACCATCCGCTTGCCCTTGGCCCAATCCAGTACAGGATGGCTGAAGGACGGATCAACCGTATACTGGAATACGTCGGTGGCCGTGTTGCCTGTCGTATAGATAGCTGATTCAGGCTTGTTCTCCTTGCGCAGGTTGCCGGCCGACCAGTCCGTCGGGGCAAAATGGACATCGGAAAGCACGCCCGCCAGCTGGCGGTTCATCTCTTCCGGATATGGGGACATCTTGTTCCACGTCCGCAGTCCCGCCTCCACATGGCCAACCTGGATCTGCTTCAGGAACGCCGCGTAGCTCGCCAGGAAGGTTGTCTGGGTGTCACCATGAACAAGCACGATATCCGGCTTGGCTTCTTCCAGAACCGGGTCCAGTCCCGATAAAACACGAACCGTGGTTTCGGTCAGCGTCTGACGGTCCTTCATGACATTAAGGTCATAATGGGGCTGGATTTCAAAGAAATCCAGCACCTGGTCCAGCATCTGCCGATGCTGGGCGGTTACACACACAATGGACTCGATCTCTTCGTCATACTTCTGGAGCTCGAGCACCAGCGGCGCCATCTTGATGGCTTCAGGACGTGTGCCAAATATCGTCATTACTTTGAGCTTCTTCAATCTGTTCACTCCCATTAACTCAGTTCATCCGTGGTTCAGCCCAAAGGCTCAGCCTGATTACTTCGTACCGAACAGCCTGTCTCCCGCATCGCCGAGACCAGGAACGATATAACCATTCTCATTCAGACGCTCATCGACGGAAGCCACGAAAATATCGACGTCCGGATGGGCATCCTGCACCGCTTTCACACCTTCCGGCGCGGCAATAAGACACATCAGCTTCAGATGGGTGCAGTCTCTCTTCTTCAAGGCTTCTATGGCCGCATTGGCCGAGCCGCCGGTAGCCAGCATCGGATCAATTACGATAAGCAGACGCTCTTGTGCGTCTGTCGGTAAGTTTATGTAATATTCAACCGGCTGCAGCGTCTCCTCGTTGCGGTACAGACCGATATGGCCCACCTTCGCCGAAGGAATCAGCTGCAGAATACCATCCACCATGCCAAGACCTGCGCGCAGGATTGGTACCAGCCCAATCATCCGGCCTGACAAGATATAGCTCTCCATCTCGCATACCGGTGTTTCGATCTGAATCGTTTCAAGTGGAACGTCTCTTGTAATTTCGTACGCCATCAGCGTAGCGACCTCACTGACGAGATCACGGAAGTCCTTCGTGTTCGTCGCTTTATCCCGGATAAACGTCAGTTTATGTTGGATTAAAGGATGGTCGCAGATGACCAGTTTACCCATGTGTGCTCCTCCTTGCTTGCAGCAGAAAGTCCTTATTAGGACAGCCCTCAAGCGCATAATCCTGTATATTATACCATTGTTTCAAACAAAAAACTGCGGCAGGCCGCAGTTTGTGAAAATAATTATGAAGAAGTCAGCTGCTGCATCCGCCTCCGCAGCTGGAGCTGCAGGATGAACCCCCGCCATCCCCTCCGGAAGGTGTGCAGTCACCCGCATCTCTGCTGTCCCCGCCATAGTAGCTTGAGTTGCAGCTTGATCCGGAGCCTTGGCCGCGCTCCGCCTTTCCCGTCAGCTGCTCCATGTGGCGGTCATACTGCTGCGGCTGTGACATGGAAGCAAATATCATCGCCGCCCCCATCATCTCAACGGGCTGCGGCCAGCTTTCCCTGCGCAAGCGGTCTTCCCCCTGCTCAATGCGCGACTTGGCTTCGCTGATCTGCCCGCGGGCTGTCTTGATCAGACGGTCCACACTTGCCTCCAGGTCCCCGAAGCGCTCAGCGGCCCGCATATTGAATCTTCTTTCCTTCAGGGCGCACTCCGACTTGTTCGCCAGTTCCGACAGCAGTCCCGGTGACATGGGCACCCGGTAGAACGGCCCCCAGATGTCCGGCCGTTGCGCAGGCGGCCCAAACAGCTCGGTGTACACCCACTCGAACATCGCACGTTCATCCGGCCTTGGCTGACCAGCCTTGCCGTGCGGGGCATGATGAATCATTGCGCCGCAGAAGCGCTCGCAGAATACCTGGTATTCTCTCGTAAACATCAGCATTTCATGCCATATATCATCAACTTTGCTGCTGTACATAGGGACCGCTCTCATAATACCGCACATCAGAAAATACCGCTTAAGCTCAAACCACCGCCATTCCCACTGCTGCTCCGCCAGGTTCGGCTCTGCATGCAGCACCCGGTCCTTAACCCTTGCTATAAAATCATCATCCAGCACTGCCTCCAGGCGAAGTGCAGCGCTGTAAGCGGGATGATCCTCCCGTACTCCGAGGACTGGCGGTGGTTTGGTTCCGCCTCTCCGCCGCCCTCCCGGGTGCTGAACACGGTTTCGCCGGAAGGCAGCTGCTCCCACAGCAGAGACCACAGCAATGACGCCAATTGCAATCCAGAAAGGTTCCATGCCTTACTCCTCTCAGTCGTCCACACACAAGCGGACAGCTTTCATACACTCAGCATATCACAGCAGCCGACCTGAGCTTCCTTAAAATTCGCTTAAGTTTAAGCCTTGACGTCAATTAGATGCTATACATATAATTGTTACCACAACTATTTACTCAAGAGGTTAAGCCTATGAACTTACACGATTCTCCCGGATATCTGATCAGCAATACCGGTCGTAAACTAAGCCACCTTCTTACCCGCGTTTATCAGCCGCACGGCATCACATCCGAGCAGTGGTCGCTGCTCCACCTGCTCTGCCAGGAAGTAGGCTTAACCCAGCGGGAGCTGGGCATGAAGGCTGATAAGGACCCTGCCAATACAACAAGAATACTGGACCAGCTGGAGCGCAAGGGATTGGTCGAACGCAGGCACAACCCACTGGACCGCAGGTCCTTCAAGCTCCATCCTACGGAAAGCGGAAGATCACTTAACAAGCTGCTCACCCCTGTTGAGCAGGAGTTTGCCGCCTCGCTGACAGAGGGCATTAGTGAAGATGACCTCTCCGTCTTCTATGCCGTAATGGCTGCCATTAACAAGAACGCCGACCGGCACTCCGGGACCTGAATATTTTCCCAACAAGATCCACCAGCAAGGAGATTATGATCAATGAACCATACCGCTGCCAAGCTCTGGACACGCAGCTTCACGCTGATCTGCTGGAGCAGCTTTTTCCTGTTTATGACCTTCTATATGCTCGCAACCGCACTTCCGCTGTTCGTGGAAAACAGTCTGAACGGCAGCCGCCAGGAGATCGGACTTGCGATGACAGTATTCGTGGCTGCCACCGTCATCTGCCGGCCCATCGCCGGACGGCTGGCCGTCCGGATCGGCAACCGGCCGATTCTGCTGACCGGCCTCAGCCTGTTTATGGCCGCTTCCCTGCTGTATTACGCAATACCGTCACTGCCCATGCTGCTTGTCCTGCGCTTTGTGCATGGAATCGGGTTCGGTCTCGCGGCCACTGCTTCGAGTACAGCGGCAGCCCTTCTGGTGCCTAACAGCCGCAAAGGCGAAGGAATAGGCTACTTCAGCCTGTTTATGAGTCTTGCCATGGTCATCGGCCCTTTCGCCGGGCTAACGGCATCTGAACACAGCTTCACCCTGTTCTTCTCCCTATGCGGCTTGTTCGCCCTGCTGTCACTCGCAAGCGGAATTCTGGCGAAGCTGCCGGCCGTGAATACGACCAGGGGCAACTTAGCAGCTGCTGATACCCGCTGGATTAGAAGCATCTTCGAGCCCAAGGCTGTTCCCATCGCCTTGACCGCCCTCGTGCTGGCATTCGCCTACAGCGGCATTACGACCTTCCTCTCCGTGTATGCGGACGAGCTGGGGCTGCACAAGACTGCAAGCTGGTTCTTCGTCTGCTTTGCGCTGATGATCGTCATCCCGCGGCCGTTTACCGGACGCTTGTTCGACCGCTATGGAGCAAGCGTCCTTATCTATCCGGGGCTCGTAAGCTTCACGGCCGGCATGGTGCTTCTGAGCCAAGCGCACAGCCCCTTTACCCTCTTGCTGTCCGGGGGCATTCTTGGTCTGGGCTATGGTGTGCTCTTTCCGAGCTATCAGACCCTCGCCATTCAAGCGGCACCGGCAAGTACAGGCATTGCCATTAGTACCTTCTTTGTTTTGTTCGACTCCGGCTATGGCGCAGGCTCCTATTTCCTGGGGCTGTTAGCCTCTTACGTTCACTACAGCAATATGTATTTATACTCAGCATTTCTGGTAGGGATATCGGCCCTCCTATATTACCGGGCTTCCAAGACCGCCCTCCTAAAAGGCCAGCAGCCGGTCCAACCGGCTGAGGCCTAGCACCAGCTCCCCAGCCTGCCTGGACTGTACTTGGCCACCCATACAACTCTCTCATCTAATAGAAGAAGCTGCCGACATCGTAGTCAGCAGCTTCTTCTTTTGCGGTATGATTAATAATTAATCGAAGGGTAGAGCGGGTATTTAGCCGTCAGCTCACTTACCATGCCGCGCGCCTTCTCGAGAACCGCATCGTCCTTCGGATTCTTCAGCGTCATGGCAATAACCTTGGCAATGGTCTTCATCGCTTCGGTATCCATGCCGCGGGAGGTTACTGCCGGTGTGCCGATCCGGATACCGCTGGTCACGAACGGGCTGGTCGGGTCGAACGGAATGGCATTCTTGTTCACCGTGATTGCCACGGAATCCAGTACATGCTCGGCTTCCTTACCCGAGATGTTCAGGTTGCGGGTGTCAATCAGCATCAGGTGATTGTCCGTGCCGCCGGACACCAGGTTGAGGCCTTCTTCAGTCAAGCCTTGAGCCAGTGCCTGTGCGTTGTCGATCACGTTCTGTGCATAGGTCTTGAAGGAAGGCTGAAGCGCTTCGCCGAACGCTACCGCCTTCGCTGCGATAATATGCATCAGAGGGCCGCCCTGCGAGCCTGGGAATACCGCCTTATCAATCGCTGCAGCCCAAGGCTTGCGGCACATAATCATGCCGCCGCGCGGTCCGCGAAGCGTCTTGTGTGTCGTTGTGGTTACAAAATGGGCATGCGGCACCGGGCTTGGATGCAGGCCTGCAGCTACCAGACCGGCGATATGCGCCATATCCACCATGAACAAAGCGCCGACTTCCTGCGCAATCTGGCCCAGCTTCTCAAAATCAATGATCCGCGGATAGGCGCTGGCGCCTGCCACGATCATACGGGGACGATGCTTGAATGCCGCCTTGCGTACCTCTTCATAGTCAATGGTGAAGGAATCCTCGCTGACACCATAAGCAACGAAATTATAGAGCAGGCCCGATGCGTTGACCGGGCTGCCGTGTGTCAAATGGCCGCCATGCGCCAGGTCCATGCCAAGCACAGTATCGCCAGGCTTCAGTGCAGCAAGATATACAGCCATATTCGCCTGTGCGCCGGAATGCGGCTGCACGTTCACGTGTTCAGCGCCGAACAGCTCCTTGGCACGGTTGCGTGCGATATCTTCAGCAATATCCACATACTCGCAGCCGCCATAGTAGCGCTTGCCCGGATAACCTTCCGCATATTTGTTCGTTAATACGGTTCCTACTGTCTCCAGAACTGCTTCGCTGACAATGTTCTCGGAAGCGATCAGCTCCAGGTTGTCACGCTGGCGCTGCAGCTCAAGTCCAAGCGCCTTGACGATTTCAGGGTCCTGCTTACGTAAGTTTTCCATAATTTCAGATAATCCTCCTTCACAAAGTAAACGATCTATCAATAGGGGGGTTAAAGCCGTTAATCACAAGTGGGGATACGAGATGCATGCCCATCATCAGGCAGTTCAAGCTGGTACACGGCGCGTGCGCCGCCGATCAGCTTCGGCCGGGTGTAGGCCATCGTAACATGCGCCTCACCGATCCGCTTCACAGAAGGCCTTACCGGGACGGCAACCGGCCGCAAATGCATGCCGATCAGCGTATCGCCGATATCGATGCCCGCATGGGCCTGAACCTGTTCCACAAGCACGCTGTCCGTCAAATGACGATAGGCATAAGCCGCCATCGAGCCGCCCGCCCCCGGAACCGGCACAGCCGCAACCTCAGTCAGACCGTAGCGTTCCTGAGCTTCGCGAGTCGTCACCAGCGCACGATTAAGGTGCTCACAGCACTGATAGAGCGGGATGAAGCCGATCTCCTTGCGCACGGCCTCAACCCCTTCATAGATCGCAGCCGCTACATCCAGAGTGCCCGCTGTTCCAATATGCGCACCTGCGACTTCGCTCGTGCTGGTTCCGATTACAAGCAGCTGTCCCGCTCGCAGGGAGCCTGCCGCCGCCAGCTCTCTCACCGCCGTCTCAACATTCCCCGCAATTGCTTGCGGATCAATCTGCTCTCTATTCATAAGGATCACCTCCGCTTACGGATGGATCGTATATTTCTCTTCCAGCGCCTTCACCTTGCCAATCCGGCCCGCATGACGCTCGCCATTCGAGAATGGCGTCTCGATCCAGATGCGGACAATTTCCTGTGCCAGGCCTGGCCCGATTACACGCTCGCCCATAGCCAGAACATTCGTATCGTTATGCTCCCTGGTCGCTTTGGCTGAGAACATATCGTGCACCAGAGCGCAGCGGATGCCAGGCATCTTGTTGGCTGCAATCGACATGCCGATCCCTGTGCCGCAGATCAGAATCCCGCGCTCCGCCCGTCCTTCTGTTACCGCTTCGCATACCGGGATCGCGTAATCCGGATAATCGACCGATTGACTGCAGTCACAGCCGAAATCTTCAATCTCGTGTCCCATTTCACGAAGCATCGGAACGATCTCATCCTTCAAACGGTAGCCTGCGTGGTCTGCGCCTATTGCAATTTTCATCTGTTTAGTACCTCCTGATTATTGTTATGCTGCATTCATGAAGCGTCCTTTAACAATTCAGGCTTATTATACCTTAAACCATGTCCAAAAGAACAAAAAAAGAGCAAGACATGTCGAAGACATGCTGCTCTTTGCCCAGGCGACCGGCCGTATGTTCCGATGCTCCACCGTGGTTACCCACTTCCGTCGCCAGTCACATCGGATCTTGAAATTCATTATCTTCATCATAACGGAAACATCAGGCAAAATCAATCGTTCTTTGCCCGGTGGCCCATTCCCAGCAGCAGCTTGTCCAGCAGCTTATCAACGGCTCCCGTGAGCTCATCGGCCACTTGACGGTACCGCTCCAGCGAGCCGCCAAACGGATCGGCGATATCGAAGCTCGGAATCTGCTGCTCCAGCTGCAGAAGCCGCGCCCGCTCCTCATCCGACAGCTGCTCCCCGAGCACCTGCTTGACCTGCCATTCCGAATACAGCCGTTCAAGCTCACTGATATCCGACATAACATCCTTGCGGTCTTCCACATACTCCATCAGCGTGTGCGTCTTCTCCACCGCTACCGGAAACCGCTCAATGAGATTGCGCTTATGACTGGTCGTCATCGCCAGAATAAGATCAGCCCAGTCAATCAGCTGGCCCGTAACCGCATGGGATGAACCGGCGTGGGTGATGTTTCTCGCCCGCAGCGTTTCCGCCGCATGCGGAGAAACCGGTAAGCCGTCGACCGTCGAAACGCCTGCCGAGCGTACCTCTACCTCAATGCCCCTCGCTTTGGCCCGCTCTCTAAGCAGGGCTTCCGCCATCGGACTGCGGCAGGTGTTGCCAGTGCATACGAACAAGATACGTATCACAGCTGCACATCCCCCTTTCAGTCGCTATGCTTTACACGTTATTGTACCTTACCACATCATATTATATTAAAAACAGAATGCCAAATGCGAATAAAATAATGCCCCCGCAGGCTTCCCCGTATTCACCCAGGCTGCGGCTGACACGCCGGCCCAGCAGCAGCCCCATAATGGACATGATCCCGCCAAACAGCCCGAACATCAACACCGTTGTGACCACATCAGTCGCAAACATGCCGAGCGATACCCCCACCGAGAACGAGTCAATGCTGACGCTGAGGGAGAAGAGCAGCATGCCCCATGCCGTCCTGTGGTCAAATGACTGCACCGCGTCCCCGCGCAGCGAGCTGTAGATCATGTGACCGCCAAGCAGGAGCAGAAGGGCGCCGCCCGCCTTGACAGCCACGCCTCCCAGCAGGCTGCCGACATACTGGCCCATGAACATGCCCATCAGCGGCATCACAACATGGAAGAAGGCGATCAGCAGGCTTAATTTCACTATATCCAGTTTGCGTATCCCTTTAAGTCCGATGCCAATGCCGAGCGAGAAAGCGTCCATTCCGAGGGCAACTGCCATCACAACGATTGTCATCAGCTGCCCGGCAGCGACCGATGTTCCCAATACAGCTCCATCCATTCCCGTATCTCTCCTTGTCCGCAGCATTCTCTACCCAATGTATGCGGACAAGGCGCCGTTCATGACGGGGCCTGTTGTTCACGTTCTCTCTAAACCTGAATCAATCTGCCTCCCGCCGCCTTCGTCAGACGGTTCATGAGGGCAGCGCCGATCCCCTCCTGCGGACAGGCTTCGGCCCATATTTCTTCGATTCCCAGCTTATCAAATGTCCGAAGAGCATCATACAGGGTGCGTGCAGCATCAGCCGGACGGCCAAGACTGCCAAGCACAAGGACGGCATCCGCCTCATAAGCTGCCGCATGCTCTTCATACACCAATATTCCCGTACGCCTGCCTTCAGCGGCAGCCATCGCAGCTTCCTTCATAATATAGCCGCTTACTGCTTCCGGCTCGCCGGCTACCAGGGTCATGCTGCCCGCAGGCGCATAATGCGTATATTTCATGCCCGGAGACCGCGGAGCTTCCGGCTGGCCGGACCGCTCGCCTGCCGCACCTTCGTCCTGCTCAACCACCTCGCAACCGCCCGCTGCTGCCAGTTCCTCTGCTGTCACACTGCCCGGACGAAGAATGCGAATGCACCCTTCCGAAACTTCCACCACCGTAGATTCCAGGCCGACAGCAGCGGGACCACCGTCTACCAGACCGTCAATCCGGCTCTCCAGATCCTCCTGCACATGCTCCGCGCGGGTGGGACTCGGCCTTCCCGAACGGTTAGCGCTTGGGGCTGCGATCGGGCACCCTGCGGCGGCAATGAGCTTAAGAGCCGTCTCATGTGCCGGCATGCGTACAGCTACCGTATCTAGACCAGCTGTAACCCGCGGCGACACCGCCCCTTCCAGCGCTGGAAGCACAATCGTAAGGGGCCCTGGCCAAAAAGCGGCCATCAGCTTGGCAGCTGTGCCGCTGTAAGGCTTAACAATGGGCTCCAGCTGTCTCTCGTCCGCAATATGCACGATCAGCGGGTTGTCGGAAGGCCTTCCCTTGGCCGCGAAGACCCGCTCCACCGCCTCCGTATTGGCCGCGTCGCAGCCAAGTCCATACACCGTCTCGGTCGGAAAAGCTACAATCCCGCCTGTCCCGAGCAGCTCACCCGCTTCTGTAATGGCCGCCCTGGCTTCCGGGCTTTCAGAACCATTTTCCGGTATTCTCCATAACTTCATCTTCCGCTCTGTCAAAGCCTGTTTCACTCCGAATCGTCAAGTTGAATTGCGACTCCATTATATCACAATCTATCAGCAAGCCCTGACAGGTTTTGCCTTCTGCTCTGTTTTAGCCAAACAGATTCCGGAAGAAATCGCCGATTGCTTGAAGCATCTCCCAAAGGAAGAACTTTACCTCCGGCTCTTCTCCCGATTGAACAGCCGCGGTCTCTGCTCCTTCCTGCTCTCCTGATGCTCCTTGAACAGCTGCGGCTGAGGCTGCTACAGCGGGTCCATCCGTCGCTTCACCGCTTACTGCATCCACGAAGCAAAGCGGGGGAAACAGCACGCACCACCAGTTCTGGCCCTCGCCCGCACCGAGTGTAATGCGCAGCGCTTCATAGTCGCCCGCCGGATATACGCGGCTGCCGTACATTTTGGTAGGGAACGGAACCTCTGCCAGCTCCGCATGCACAGCATACGTGAATCCCCGCTCAGCCAGCTCTTGACGAACCAGCGTTTCAATCTCATCAAGACGGCCGCCAATAACTTGGCGCGCTTCCTCAATTGAGGACATGCCGGCCGTATAACGCTCCATATCGGCCACCACCGCATCACGCACATGCCGTTTGACAGCCTGGTCGGCAGGGGAATCGGAATTGGCAAGTATGCGGAGCCGGATCGACTCCTCCGGTATGGCGCCGCTCGCCAGAGCAGCGTCAGACTTCAGGCTTTCCCACGACATAACTAGCAGCATAAGTGCAAGAATCAGATAACCATAAGAAGCACGGTAGCGAACTGGGAATGAAATAATATGATTGCGGATGACCATGACACAAGCCCCTCTTTCATGCGCCCGTCGGCGGCATTAGCTTGCGTTCCGGAACGGCTCTATCACCAGTATGCCCGGGTCCCGAATCTTTAAACCTAGCAGCTGTCATATCAAATACTATCGTTACGGATTCCTTATAGATTCTAAATATTTGCGTGGTAGACTCAACGTAAAATCCGTAACCTCTAAGGAGTTCAGCGAACGCATGAAGAAGATTTTACTTGTAGAAGACGACAGCAGCATTGCGGATATGATCTCGATTTACCTGCGGGAGGAAGGTTACTCTGTCATAAGTGCCATGGACGGTGCATCCGCCCGCAGGGCTCTTGCTGCTACCGCAGCCGATCTGATTATTCTGGATATCATGCTGCCGGATACTGATGGCATGACACTATGCGCGGAAATCCGTTCCGTCTCGGACATTCCCATTCTAATGCTCTCAGCCAGGCAGGATGTCAACGACCGGGTCGAGGCCCTCTTTACCGGAGCAGACGATTACCTGCCCAAGCCCTTCAGCATGCGT
This sequence comes from Paenibacillus sambharensis, assembly GCF_003233845.1. GTDB lineage: Bacteria > Bacillota > Bacilli > Paenibacillales > Paenibacillaceae > Paenibacillus_I > Paenibacillus_I sambharensis. The sequence goes on along the minus strand of NZ_QKRB01000006.1, from coordinate 98,359 downwards.
GAGCTCGCGGCACGGGTTGAAGCACTTCTTCGCCGGGCCAACTACTCACCGCACGCAGTAGGTCTCAACAGCGGCTCCGCGCTCACCCTCGACACCAGCCGCAGGAAGCTGTTTCACAATGGCAAGCCTGTCGAGACGACGTATCATGAATTTGAGCTGATGCGTATCTTTCTTCTGGCGCCTGGCAAGGTATTCAGCAGAGAAGAGCTGCTGCGAAAAATCAAAGGGCCGCAGGTTCCCGTAACGGACCGGGCAATCGACGTGCATATTACAAATCTACGCAAGAAGCTCGAAGCTAACCCCAAGTACCCGCGCTATATCAAGACCGTCTGGGGCATCGGGTACAAGTATAACGCCGAGCATTATCAACAAGGATTGTTCGGATAGGAGAAGCTAGTATGGTTGACATGGCGTACGATCTGTTAGCAAGCAGCGCCCTGCTTATCGCTTATTACCTGCTCGCCGGACACGCCCTGAAGCAGCTGGTTCTTGCCCCGCAGTCGCTGTGGGCGCGGGGTGGTTCGGGTTTGCTGGCCGGCGGGCTGGGTGTGCTTCTAATGCATTTTGCAATCGAAATCGAGCCCGGGACGATCGTGGACCTCCGCATTGTTGTCCTTGTTCTGTCTGCCGTCTATGCAGGATGGCCTGCTGTCCTCACCTGTGCTGCCGTCCTAATCACAGGGCGGCTGGTGCTGTTCCCGTATGAGGACTTCTATCTGCCGGCCGCACACCTGCTCAGCACGGCTGTCTTAAGCAGTACGGCTGCCGGCCTCTTCCGCCAGCGCTCAGTATGGCTGCGCTGGTTTCTTGCAACGACTGCTTCGGTTATAACCGGCAGCATCGCACTCTACCTTCAAGTCCCGGCTCACGGGAAGCTGACCCAGGTCATCGCAGCACTATCATTGCTTGCTTACTCGGTTGGCGCGCTCCTCATGCTGCTCATTGAATCTATTCGCAAAGCTGATTCGCAAAGCAGCATGCTTAGAAGGATATTGAAGACAAGCTGTGAAGGAGCTGTCATTTGTGACGCAGAGGGCCGTATTGTGTACCGGAATGCGAGAATCAGGGAATACTTCGGTGAGCAGATGCAGGTTGGCAGCCAAATAACCACCGCCTGGGCAGATATGGGCATAACCGGCGAACATGGCCCTGCCGTCGGCCAGACAGTAGCCCGCTTCCTAAGCGGCGGAGAATCCATGCTGCGCGAGCAGTTCGCTTACCAGCGGCCCACCGGCCAGACCGGCGACTCCGCTGTCCGCCGGCATTTTGAATTGTATGCTGCCCATGCGCAAGACGGGAACAGCGGCCCTGCCGGGGAGCACATCTTCTTCTTCCGGGACCGGAGCGAAGAAGAGCATCTGCAGACGCTCAAGAACGAGATGGTCGGCGTCGTGACTCACGAGCTGAAGACCCCGCTCACAGGTATTATTGGCTTTACGGAGATGATGCTGGATGCTCCGCTTGGTGAGGATAGACAGCGCTACTATCTGGAGACCATCCATAAGGAAGCCACCAAGCTGAACCGGCTGATCCACGATTATCTCGATCTCCGCCGGATGGAGGAAGGCCAGCTGATCTTCCGGTTCGAGCCGGTCGATATCGGCAGCCTGCTGGAAGATACGGTAGACAGCTGGAATGTTCGGGCAGGCGGCCGCATCGTCTGGAATCCGCAGGAGATTGATGCAGCGGTATACGCCGACCCGGTTAAGCTCATCCAGGCGGTCGACAACCTGATCAGCAATGCGGTCAAGTATTCGCCAGACACTGCAGCCGTCCGTGTCAGCTGTGAGGTTAGCCGTACAGCTGTATCCATCCGTGTTGCAGATGATGGACTTGGCATTCCAGCGGACGCCCACGAACGGTTATATGATAAGTTCTACCGGGTAGATACGATAGAGCGCCGCCACATTAGCGGCACAGGGCTCGGCCTGTCTATCGTAAAGGAAATCGCAGCAGCGCATGGCGGTTCCATCAGCTTTATCTCTAATCCCGGCAAGGGCAGCACCTTCACGCTCGCATTGAAGCGAATGCGGGAAGAGGAACTTTAGCGAGCCCAGCACCGCTTAGCAGCAGGAAAATAAAACAACCTTCAGCCCGCTGCTTCAGCAGGTTGAAGGTTGTTTGGTTTAACAGGCACAGCCCCGAGTGCTGTCAGTTATCGAAGGAGCTGGTACGCAAAGCTATAACGTGGCGGCCAATACCCGCATAATCGTCAACAATCCGAATCTCATTCCACCAGCGGGTATCCATCATCATACGTGCTACCTCATGCGCCTGGCCCTGTCCAAGCTCAAATGCCGCAATAGCCGGGACCGCCGCCATATCCTTCATCTGCTTCAGCATTCTCCGGTAGGGGTTCAGCCCATCCTCCCCGCCATCAAGGGCCAGCCTTGGCTCATAGTCACGGACTTCCCGCTGCAGTCCCTCAATGTCTCCGGCTGGAATGTAAGGCGGGTTTGAGACCAGGATGTCGACTGCAAGCGGCGGCGAAGCCGCTGTCACTGGCTCAAGCAGGTCCCCCTGCAGCCAGAGCATCCGGTCTTCGGCACCATGGCGCTTCGCATTGGCATGCGCCACCTGTAGCGCTTCACTGGACAAGTCGGTAGCACAGACCTGCCACTCCGGACGCTGAACGGCCAGCGTCACCGCGATAGCTCCGCTCCCTGTGCCGACATCAACCGCTCTCAGTGCTTTCCTGCCCTTCCCTTGCCGCTCACCTGCTTCCGGTATCTCCTGTTCGTCCTCTGAAGCAGCAGGCCACAGCCGGTCAGCTGCCGCCAACACCGCTTCGACGAGCAGCTCCGTTTCGGGACGCGGAATCAGGACAGCAGGCGTCACCTGGAAAGGCAGTCCGTAGAACCACTGCTCGCCCATAATATATTGGACCGGCTCCCCCTCAGCCTTGCGCTGCACCAGCTGCGCCCACACAGCTTCATTCCCGGCAGGGAATGGATCGCGCCAGTCACGAAGCAGCGCAGACTTCTCCATTCCGAGCAGGTGCATCAGCAGCAGCTCTGCATTCGGCCGGGCCTCCCCGACGCCTGCCTCCTCCAAAAAACAAGAAGCCTGCACGCAGGCTTCTCCAATCGTCCTATTCGGCTCCGGCGTGAACCGCCGGTCCGGCATCTCTTGCTTTACCATCCGGTCAATCCTCCTGAAGACGCTGCAATCCGTGCTCTTACACGGTTGCGGAATTTTCTCTCTCTAGCAGCTCAGTCTGCTCAGCCAGTGTCAGGGCATTCACAATCTCGCCCATGTCGCCGTTCATTACCGAATCCAGCTTATGAAGCGTCAGGCCGATCCGGTGGTCGGTCACACGGCTCTGCGGGAAGTTGTACGTCCGAATCCGTTCACTGCGGTCGCCTGTACCCACCTTGCTCTTCCGCTCACCCGCATACTTCGCTTCCTCTTCCTGACGGCGGATATCGTAAATCCGGGCACGAAGCACCTGCAGTGCCTTCTGCTTGTTGTCATTCTGCGATTTGCCGTCCTGACAGGTTGCCATAATCCCCGTCGGGATATGCGTCACGCGCACCGCCGACTTCGTCGTATTAACGGACTGGCCGCCAGCACCGCTGGAGCAGAACGTATCAACCCGGATATCCTTATCCAGAATCTCGATCTCTACATCTTCAACTTCCGGCATAACGGCTACCGTGGAGGTTGAAGTATGAATACGTCCGCCCGACTCCGTTACCGGAATCCGCTGCACACGATGTGCGCCGCTCTCATATTTCAGCTTGCTGTATGCACCCTTGCCAGCCACCATGAAGATAATTTCCTTGAAGCCGCCGAGGTCATTCTCATTCGCTTCCAGCACTTCGACACGCCAGCCCTGGGAATCGGCAAACCGGGTGTACATCCGGTAGAGGTCGGAAGCGAACAGTGCCGCTTCATCACCGCCAGCCGCGCCGCGAACCTCAACGATAACGTTCTTGTCATCGTTAGGGTCCTTCGGCAGCATCAGAACCCGGATACGCTCCTCCAGCTCTGTCTGCCGCCCGGACAATTCCTCGATCTCCATCTTGACCATCTCGCGCATCTCATCGTCCAGCTTCTCCGCCTGCATTGCCTTGGCATCCTGAAGCTGGGTTGTGACTTCCTTATATTCATTAAAAGCATTGTAAGCGTCCTGGAGATCCGACTGCTCCTTCGAGTAGTCGCGCAGCTTCTTCGGATCAGCAGCCACATCCGGATCGCAGAGCAGCTCGCTCAATTTCTCATATCGGTCCGCCAGTGCCTGTAAACGGTCCAGCATCATATATAAACACCCCTACTAAACATATATTCCGTCCCTTTATTATACCACAAATCCAGCATGAGCGTCCCTATTTTCCTTACCCGCCGCAGCCGCTGCGCTAACCTGCAGAAAGCCCCCTCCCTTAAGGCCGGGAGAGGGCTGTCCATCTGCCATACCGCTGTCATACATAAGCGATCATTATTATACGTTAAACCGGAAGTGCATAACATCGCCGTCCTGCACGATGTACTCCTTGCCTTCAAGCCGGAGCTGCCCCTTCTCCTTGGCGGCGTTCATCGAGCCTGCCGCAATAAGATCGTTATAGGACACAACCTCCGCACGGATAAAGCCGCGCTCAAAGTCGGTGTGAATAACGCCCGCAGCCTGCGGCGCCTTCATGCCCTTGCGGATCGTCCACGCACGGACTTCCTGTACGCCTGCTGTGAAATAGGTATACAAGCCAAGCAGCTTGTACGCCGCCTTAATCAACCGGTTAAGGCCGGATTCCTCAAGACCAAGCTCCTCCAGGAACATCGCCTTGTCCTCGCCCTCAAGCTCCGCAATCTCTGCTTCCACCTTCGCGCTGATCGGCACAACCTCTGCTCCCTCGGCAGCCGCGAATTCACGCACCTGCTGAACGTAAGGGTTCGCGTCAGCATTGGCCACTTCTGCCTCGCTGACGTTGGCCGCGTACAGTACGGGCTTGCTTGTAATAAGATGCAGCTCGCGGATCAGCAGCTTCTCATCGTCGCTTAGCTCCACGCTGCGCACAGGCTGATCGTTGTAGAGTGATTCCTTCACGCGCTCGAGCACTTCAACCTCCTGCGCAACCTTCTTGTCGCCGCCCTTCATGTTCTTGCGGCTGCGCTCCAGTCTGCGGTCGACCGAATCGATGTCTGCCAGGATGAGCTCCAGATTAATCGTCTGGATATCGCTGAGCGGATCAACCTTGCCGGAGACATGGGTAATATTCTCGTCCTGGAAGCAGCGGACCACATGAACGATCGCATCCACTTCGCGGATGTGGGCCAGAAACTTGTTGCCAAGTCCCTCTCCCTTACTTGCTCCGGCAACCAGTCCGGCAATATCTACAAATTCGAATGCGGTAGGCACCGTCTTGTTCGGTACAACCAGCTCCGTCAGCTTGTCCAGACGCTCGTCCGGCACTTCCACCACGCCGACATTCGGATCGATTGTACAGAACGGATAGTTCGCCGATTCCGCACCCGCTTGCGTAATCGCGTTAAACAGGGTCGATTTGCCGACGTTCGGCAGACCGACGATTCCACAGGAGAGTGGCATCTATGAACACTCCTCATCATCTTGAATAATCTTTCGCCATTATACCCGAAGGGCAGAGACAATGAAAGCCCCCGCCGCAAGCGGGCGCTTGCGGCGGGGGCCAAAACTCTAGTCTGGTTAGCAGATCACGGCTGCTGCTCCGCTCCTTCGGATGCCGGCTCGTCATCAGCAGCTCCATCTCCTCCGGCGTTCCCGGAACCATCTGTGCCATTAAGACCTTCTTGGCCTTGGAGGCCTTCCAGCTCCTCTTCCAGCCCCTCGAGATTCTCAAGCTCCTCCAGGTCTTCCGGACTTATGGATGGGTCAAGCTCGGGAGCCTCCAAGGCATCCTCCGGCACCTCGATTGGCGTTATCGCGTTGAACTTGCTGTAATCAGCTGTAAGCTGCTGGGTCATCTCCATCGGCGAGCCGGGATCTATAGCCAGTGTCATGTCCGTATCGACATACAGTTTCACCGGATAATACGTTTCCGCATCCAGCGTCACCTGGTACACCAAACGGTTGATCTTGATGCTGTCCTTAATGTTAGCCAGGAACTCAGCTCCTCCAAAGGTGCTCTCCAGCAGGTCCTGGAGCAGCTCAATGCCCGTTTCCTCCGCCCCTTCGCGGAGGCTAAGCACATACACACCCTCCTGACTCTCTACCTCAAAATCCGCCGCGGCCTTGTGAAGCCGTTCAGCCTGGGCTTTCAGGTTGATCTGAAAATCGGACAGCGCCCCGCGGACCAGCTCAATCTCAGACTGCGGCAGCTGATTCCATACCCCGATGGACAGATCCTTTATATAATATTTCTCCGGAGTTAGAATCGTCTTGTAGACCGTTTCCTCTCCGCCATACTGGCTGGTTACCGTCTGCTGCATCTGGAACGGCTCCACCTCTACACTCGACCGTGATGAAGCCGAGAAGGTCTCCTGGCCGCTGCCGGTATCCAGATCCTGCTTCAGCTCCATAGCCAGCGCATAGCTCTCCACCTTACCCACCGCTTCCTGAGACCTGCTGAGCAGCTCGTCCGCCTGCAAGCCTTGTTCCTTCTCTTCCGTACACGCCGTTAGCATCAATGCCATTAGGGCAACAACTGCAATCCATAGCTTCGATCTTGTATTCATTCTGCCTCCGTTCTCATTAGGGCCCTGTTATCGGTGAGGCCTCTTGTAGTGACCAGTATAACGATTGTAAACCATGCCGTGCAAGCCGGCTGCGGACAGTGCAGTGGGCGGGGGACGAAACACTGGAATCAATTCCTACTAATGGCTGGGCCCGGCCCCGGATATACTCCAGATGTAACCCACACCATAAGAGGAGGCGATTCCTATGGAAAACAAAACCCATAAAGGTAATTACAAGGGCACTACGAACATGCATGCCAAGAATCAGGACATGGCGTTCGTCAACGATACGATCGAAGGATCGGAAACCGTCAGCAATTTCAGCAACAAGAATAAGAAACATAAGTAATACCGGCCGCCTGCTGCCTGTCTACTGCCAACTGCAAGCATCCAAAGATTTACTTACCCGCATTCCGGGCCTAAAAAACCGCCTGACCGCAGCTTTCCATTATCGGAAAAACTGCAGCCAGGCGGCTGTTCAAGCTTGTATTATGGTGCTGCAACTCCCGCCAGCACGCGAATGTCTGCCGCGGTCAGCGCTTTACCGTACATCCGGAACTCATCCATCGCACCGTTAAAGTTCTGATTCCAGAAGTTTCCGCCGAGGAAGTGTTCGTTGAACTGTCCGGCTGGTCTCACATTGGAGGCCCCGCGGGCAACCTCAACACCATTCAGATAGAGGACTGTGTCGCCGCCCGGTGTTACCGTCATCGCCACATGCGCCCACACGCCTACAGGCAGCTGGCTCTGCGATGGCAGATACGGATTACCGATAAACACACGAGTTTGATCGTTCAATCCAAGGTTCAGAAAGTAATTCGCCGGGTCGTCTACACCTACAAATGTATCGCTGAAGTAGATGCTGGACCACGTCTGCGACCAGTCAGTCGTCGCGCCGTTCCATTTCACCCAGGATGCAACCGTGTAGGCCTGGTCGCTCCGGATCAGGTTGTTCGGCAGCTGGACCGGAATATTATCGAATGGTCTGTCTGTCGTAGCCTTCAGGAATTGCGCCGCCTGACCGCTGCGACCTGGCACATACTCTACTCGTCCGTTCTTCACTGTGCCGTTGTTGCCGCTGCCGCTGCTGTCATTCACATTATTTTCAAAGTTCAGCAGCACGATCAGATCTTGAGCCGGGTCAAAGGCCGGAGCTGTCGCTCTTACTGTAATCGTTGCTACAGCAGATTGGGAAGGGTCCGCTACCGATACCGCCTGAATGACAGCCGTGCCTTCTCCTACTGCCGTCACGACACCGTTCTGATCCACGGTTGCCACATGCTCTTTATCCGAGCTCCACACAACCGCTTTGTTCGCCGTGATCCCCTTCGTCTCGCCAATCAGCAGGGACGCTGCTGTTGTATCAAGCAGCACAGCCTGTACTCCCTTGTACTGCGCTTGTACCTGCTCTAGCGTAAGCGCACGGTTATAGATTTTCAACTCGTCCATCAAGCCGTTGTAAGGGGCATCTTCAAAGTAGTTAACACCCAGACCGAAGACTCCGGTTCCATCCTTGAAGATATCCGGGAATCCGGTTCCTGAGAACTTCTGTACGCCGTTGATATATACCTTTACTGCTCCATTGTCTACCGTGAAGGCCACATGCGACCATTGGTCCGTGCTGATTCTGATGCCGGTAACCGCGTCGTACCAAGTCGTTCCCGACCACAGCATCGTATCGCCTGACCCGCCTCTTGGCACGAGACTGATCCAGCTGTCCGCCGTCTGTGCGCCGAAGAATGCCGGTGTATAGCTTGTAATCGCGGCCGGCTTCAGCCACATCGAGACGGAGTAGACGCTGCCGTCAATTACGCCGTTAGGCAATCTTACGCCAGAAGTCCCGTTGAATACGGCCGCCTGACCATCGATGCCTTGTGCGTACGTCATGCTGCCGCCCGTATTGTTCACCTTGTTGCCTGTAACTGTGCCTGCACCCAGCTGTCCAAGGCTGTCCGTCAGATCGCCTTCGAATGCCAAGTGAGCAAGGATGCCGTCATTGACGGTAATGGAATAAGATGCTGTTGCACCGCCTCCATCGACTGCTGCAGCTTGAATGGTTGTCGTACCTACCGCTACGCCTGTTACCCGGCCTGTCGCAGCGTCTACTGCTGCAATACCAGGGTCTGCAGATGACCAGATAACCGCTTTATTCCCTGCATTAGCCGGCAGAACGGTTACGGACGGCGTGAAGCTCGCGCCAACCGCCAGCTTGCTCGGGATATGGCCATATTGGATCTCTGCAAGCTTTACGTTCAGGTCAGGCTCACCGTTAACAACCCATCCAATTGCCTCCGGAGACAGCGCTCTTTCGTAAATGCGAACTTCATCCATCATCCCGACGAACGGGCTATCCCAGTAGTTTACACCTAGCCCGAAAGCGGCGTTAGCTGTATCAAAGATATTCGGGAAGTCAGTGCCGGAGAATTTCTCCACGCCGTTCACAAATACCTTGATCGTTCCTTCATCAACCGTGAAGGCAACATGCGTCCACTGATTGACCGGAATCTTCATACCTGTGCTTGCATCATACCAAGCCGTGCCCGACCACAACATCGTATTGTTTAATGCAGGTCCTCTTGTCACGAAGCTGATCCACTTGCTGTCCGAGCTTGCGCCGAAGAATGTTGGTGCGATATAGGTCTCCTCAGCCGGGTTCAGCCACATGGACACCGTATACTTGTTGCTTGCAATCAGGCCGTCTGGAAGACGGATGCCTGAGGCTCCGTTGAATACAGTTGCCTGCCCTTTAATACCTGTGCCATACGTTATCGTACCGCCGGTATTATTAATACGGTTGCCGGTAATCGTACCTGCGCTCACGCGGCCATCCGCTTCATTCAGATTGTTCTCGAAATCATATTTTGCAACTAAGCCGTCTTCCAGCTGGGAAGCCGCCTGCTGCTGAACCACTGCTGTGAAGTTCTTCGTTGCTTTCGCAATGCCTGACGTAATGGTAGCCGTCAGCTCCACTGTCGCATTGCCTTCACCAGGAAGCGGACGGGTTACGGTTCCATCTACCGCAATGACTGCCGGATTAGAGGAAGACCATGTAATCACTGCACCTCGTGCGCCCTGAACTGGAAGTGCGATATCGGTGTAAACCCGGCTCGTATTGCCCAGGCTCAGACCGCTAGTAATGTTGGCCACAAGCTCGGCATCGCCAACAAGATTTGTCATGCTGCCCCAGACCGCAACTCCTTTACCCGACAAGGCAGTGAATGCTGTAACATAAGCCTTGCTGGTTGCGTCCCACTGCTTGACGAATACACCTTTGTAGAGAGTTGGCACAACTTGGCCGTCAACTGTCTCATTAAGAGTCAGCTCGGCATAGTAGTCACCCTTTAGCTGCCAAGTACCTGTTGCTGCACCTGTTACCGTACCGTCTGCAAGCAGCTTAATGGCAACCGTCGGCTGAATATCCTTCGTAATCTTCTTTCCGTGGTTCACATAATGATAGTCGCCTGGAATTTCAGCTGCATTTATCGCACCGATCGTTTCGCCAGTATAGCGATGAGGCGCGATAAGCGGCCAGCCGTCTTCATTCATGAACATCTGATGCACCCGCACCTCATGGCCTTCACCACGGTAAGGGAAGCGGCTGTGGAAGAAGTTGAACGTCTTGCCTGTTGATTCTTCATACAGCACCGAGTTATGGCCGGCTGATACATAGCCATAATCCGGGAAGTTAGCTGTTGCGTTCAGATTACTGAACAGGAAGTTCCCGAGCAGCTTTACGCCGTAAGGCTCAATCGCTTCATCCGCGAAGAACGAGCCCTGCGGACCATGCGAGTTGATCATATCCTTTCCTTCATAATCCTCATAAGGACCGTCGGGGTTAAGCGAACGAGCTACCCGCATATTGTAGCCGCCGAATGAATCCAGACCACCGAACGTTACATAGAGGTAGTAATAACCAGTCTCCGGATTGTAATTGATGTAAGGGGCTTCGATCCGGCTGTGGTTGCCGCCAAGCAGGCGCTTGCCATGCCCTTGGCCTTCAAGCGGGAAGCCGGTCTCCTTATTCATCTCCAGAATGAATATGCCTCCGGAGTACGAGCCGTATACCATCCACAGCTTGCCGTCCTTGTCGAAGAACACATTAGGGTCCACTGTGCTTGGATGAATCGTAGCGTCAAATGGCGTACCGTCCGTACTTAGACCCTTGCCTGATTTCAGGAATAACCCTTGATCCGTGTAAGGACCCTCAATGCTGTCAGCTGTTGCGATACCCATAGCTGAGAGCGGTTTACTTCCTTCGCTGGCATTGTAGTACATATAGTACTTGCCGTTCATTTTGATTACATCAGCTGCCCAGAGCGTCTTGGTCTCCGCCCATTGCAGCGCTTCTGCCAGTTCCTTCGTTACGTTCGGAATAATCTTGTTGTCGTCAGTGACATCTGTATCGATCAGATCCCAGCTCATCAGATCATTTGTTTTCGCCGCCGCAAGGTGGGAGCCGAATACATAGTAGGTTCCGTTATCCTTAATGATGGACGGGTCATGGACCGATACATTCTTGAAGACAGGTGCCGGTGTCTGCGGAGTTTCCGGTCCGGCAGGATTATCCGTTCCCGGAGTCGACGGAGCAGATGGAACCGTCACGACTGGACTAGTTGTCCCGCCAGGAGCTTCAGAGCCCGATTCCCGGACAATCTTGTCCCCGCTAGCCTTGTCGGCACTTGTAACTGTTCCCTTGCCGCTAACCGTAACCGAACCATTCGCTCCAACGGTCACGGATTGGACAGCTGCCCCTTCAGCTACATGCAGAGCCGTCTTCTGCTCCACTACCAGGCTCTTGATCAGCCCTTGGGTCAGCTTGACAGCAGGAACGGACACAGCCCGCACCTCAACGCGTTCGAAGGTTCCGGACAGTTCTATGGCCGCCCCTGCCGGGGTGCGCTCGCCAATGACTACCTGATCAAAGCCCTTGCCAGTCAATGCTGCCGTTTCGATCAGGCTGGCTCCGGAGACGACAGTCGTTAACCCGAGCTCAGTTGTTCCCGATGCCGTTACACGCACGCTGCCGCCCTTCTTGTTGACAATCACCTGGGTTGCACGCGTATCGTTTAGTACAACGCCTTCCTGGTCACCGCCCCCGTAGATGCGGATCGTCCCTTTAACTGTTACATTGCTAAGGTCGATAGCTCCCGCAATTCCTTCGGTCAGGTAGAGATCCCCTTCAATAACCGCATCCTTCAGCTGAATATCAGCCGTATTGATGACAACATTATGGGATATAACACCTGTGTAAGTCCCGGAGGACACCAGAATTTCACCAGCTGTGTTATCCATCATACGCAGTGCTTCCGCTCTGGTAATGCTGCGCTTCGGTTTGAAAGTGCTATCTCCGTAACCGTTTACAAAACCTTGGCTGATCATGGCGCCTACTGCATGCTTGCTCCACTCGCCAAGTGCTGCCACGTCAGTCAGCTTGCTCTCTTCAGAGCTTGTGCCCTGCAGCTCGAAGACACGGTACAGAATAACCGCAGCCTCTTCACGGCTGATCGGCTTCTCCGGCTTGAAAGTGCCATCGCTGTAACCGGAGATATACCCCGCTGCAACCGCTTTCTTCACTTCGCCATAGAAATAGCTAGATTCAGACAAGTCTGCGAACGCAGCCGTGCCCTCCGATTTGAAACCAAACACCCGGTTGAGCAGCGTAATAAACTCCGCCCTGGTAATCGATTGATTAGGCTTGAATGAACCATCTTTATAGCCGGTGATCAGCTGCTTGTCTGTCCAAGCGGTTATATCCTGTTCTGCCCAGTGTCCGGCTACATCTGTACCGGTACCGGCGGCGGATTGACCAGCTGAACTGCCGGCAGCTGCCGCTGCCAACTGTGCAGGGATAAGCAGCAGGACGGTAAGCATCATCGCTAAAGCTCGTTGTATTCTCTTGTTCACTTACTCATTCTCCTCCCGTGATGTATAGGCTCCCCCAAGGTCACATGCGCTTGATCTTCATGGATCACGCTCTTCTGCCTCCTTGCCCCATCAAGTAAATAAGCGCTTACATAAACGTCACTCCAACGTAACCATTGGACAGACACTTGGGCAACCTGTTAAATATTCGCAATATCATTAACTTATTATTACGGATATTAACAATTTAATATTACGCAGTATTAGCCGTTCAAGTCAATGGGAAAAAGGCGGTTTGACTATGTATTTTTTCGTAATGTTATGCAAATGAAATTAATATATAAATTAACAATATCCACAAAAAAATCCTGCCCGTTCCAGCTAACCCAGAAGGAGCTGTTACAGGCAGGATCTTGAGCGTTATACCGGACAATCAGGCCAACGCAAGCTTATTGGTTTTGAATTTTCGTCTTGAGTGATTCCTTGCTCTGAAGGCCGACCATCTTGTCAACCGGCTGTCCATCCTTGAACAGAATCAGGGTAGGGATACTCATTACACCGAATTGGGAAGCCAGTTCAGGCTCTTCATCCACATTGATCTTGGCGATGGTTGCCTGACCCTCCATCTCAGCTGCAAGCTCCTCAACAATCGGAAGCTGCATCTTGCAAGGTCCGCACCATGGTGCCCAGAAATCTACCAGCGCTACGCCGCTTTCAATGCTCTTCGCAAAATTCTCTTTCGTCAAAGCTACTGCCATGATAATCATCCTCTCCTTGGAATTTCGTGTATGTTTAGGGGAATCCCGTCATACCTAGTCAGCCGCTTCAGGCACACATTCCTGGATCTGCCCCAGAACGGAAGATATCGTGATATCTTCGAAGTACTTCTCCAGCTGCCGCTCGGCAGCGCAGAAAATGCCGTTCATGACGGACCGCATATTGGAACCGACGACACAATCCATACCCGGATCACCTGAGCACCAGCTCGGCATTACCGAGCCTTGCGCCATAGTACGGTAAATATCAGCCAGCGTAACGACCGCTGGATCGATGGTCAACCTGTACCCGCCGCGTGTTCCCTCTCTTGTCTCGACGAATCCGCCTTTACGGAGAACGCCCATCACTTTGCGGACCCTGGCTGCGTTAGTCTGTACATTCTCTGCGATTGTTTCGCTTGAAGCCATCCGCTCCGGCAGATGAGCCAGCAAGACCAGGCTATGGACGGCTATTGTGAATTCGCTGTTCATCACGGCACCCCGCTTTATACTGTAATGGTATCAGTTACAGTTGAAGTTGTCAATGGATGCCGTAAACAGCAGTCTCCCGATTGTAGTTTGCGTTGCTGACAGCCATTCCATTCGGCTCTCCCGCGGTGTGACTGCTCGTTATAGGCAGCGCTTCTAGAAGTTAAAGTTGTCCGGATCCGGGCCAAACCGGTGGTCGCGGTTCAGTTCACCGATCTGTCTTACTTCGTCGGCAGTCAGCTCAAAATCAAAGATATCCGCATTCGAGGCAATCCGCTCGGCTTTAACCGACTTCGGAATTGTGGTGACCCCTGTCTGCAGATCCCAGCGCAGCACAATCTGTGCAGGGGATTTTCCATATTTTCCGCCAATCTCATTTAGAAGCGTCACATCCAGGTTGCCCTGCATAAGCGGACTCCAGGCCTGAAGCTGGATATTATGTTCGTCGCAATAGGCTTTGACCTCGCGCTGTGTCAGCAGCGGATGATATTCCACCTGATTAACCGCCGGCTTAATCTCGCAGTCCGCAAGCAGATCCTTCAGATGATGGACCTGGAAGTTGCTGACTCCAATGGCGCGAACGGCACCGTCTTTATAAAGCTTCTCAAGCGCCCGATAAGTCTCCTTGTATTTGCCGGCGACCGGCCAGTGAACCAGGTACAAATCGATAACTTCAAGACCAAGCTTGCTCCGGCTCTCCTCAAACGCACGCAGCGTTGAGTCGTACCCCTGGTTCGAGTTCCACACCTTTGTGGTAACGAACAGCTCGGAACGGTCGGTGCCGCATTCTCTGATGGCGCGGCCAACGCCCTCCTCGTTACCGTATACCGCTGCTGTATCGATCAGCCGGTATCCCTGCTTCACGGCAGTTGTTACCGCATCGACCACTTCCTGCCCTTCCTTGCTCTGAAACACGCCTAGCCCGAGCCAAGGCATATGTACGCCATTATTTAACTCCACGCGGTTCGACAAACCGGTAATTCGTTTACTTTCAACCATATTATGCATATCTCCTTTAGATGTGATGGTTTCACTATACAGTATAGTAGCTTTATTCTATGATTTCATCCGCCTGTGCAAAAAGTTCCAGCTGCTCCGGCTGACGCCTGACCTCAAAGCTCCCCCGCGGCGGTGTCTGCCCCAGCAGCATCATCATCTCCAGAGCATTGGCTGACGCATGGCCCCCGGAATTGTTATTGAAGATCACACTGACGGTATCCGTCATGGTCTCCAGCCGTTTCAGCCGTTCCGACCAATCCGCCAGCTCTGTCTCATTATAATCGTATAAGTAGCGTACCTCTCGCCAATTCGGCTGACCCGAACTATGCCACCCTTCCACGTTTCGTCCATGGAAGCGGACCAAAGTCATCTCTTCTGCCGCAGCGGCCTCCACAATGGGCACGGAGCCTTTGCCTGCTTGAGGCTCGTCACAGACTGTATGATACCAGCCTTCAGAACGCATGAAGTCAAGCGTCCGCTCTGCCATGCCGCCCTCAAACCAGCTCTGATGCCGAAATTCCAAAGCGCACGGAATCCCTTCCATCCTCGCCCTGGTCTCTCTCAACTCCTGCACATTCGCTTTCGTGCAGTCAAACCAAGGAGGATATTGAAACAAGACAGCACGCAGCTTGCCCGCCTCTATCATCGGAGCAATCGAAGCCCTGAAGGCCGCAAACATATCCTCCACAGCCTGTCCCTGTGGCGCGGGTCCTCTCGTGTGTCCCGTCATTCCCTGGTACGCCTTCACGATGAACCGGAACGCCGGCGGCGTTTCAGCCGTCCACTTCTCCATGTTGCGGAGCGGCTGAATCGCATAGAATGTGCTGTCGACTTCCACACAGCTGAACCACCTGCTGTAAGCCGTCAGCTTATTCTTGGCCGAGCCGGGTTCGGTATATAAGGAATCATGATCTCCCCAGCCGGCCAGCCCAATCTCGATCATGCGCCGCTCCTCCTCGTTTTATCTCCTATTAACCATGCCGCACCTGTCTCAATCGAGCGTAGACATTATTCAATTCAGAAGGAAAGGCAGAGATAACTGAGAGAGCCGTAATCATAACCGCGATAGATAACGCTGCCCTTCGACTGCTCCGCCTTGCTGCCAAACGCCAGCAGCAGCGGGACGAAATGCTCCTCACGGGGAACGGCCCGTTCGGCATGCGGCGCAAGCTCCCTGTAGCGGAACAGCTCCTCATTTGAGCCGCTGCCGATTTTGTCGATAAGCCAGTCATCGAACTCTACTGCCCATTCCTCCGGCTCCTTCCTATCCCAGCGCAGCTGCCGCAGATTATGGACCGTGGCTCCGCTGCCGAGGACCAGGATACCTTCTTCCCCCAGCCCTCTGAGCGCTTCCCCGATCCGGAACTGCTCGGCAGGCGGCAGGAACGGATGGACGGACATCTGCACGACCGGAACATCTGCTTCCGGATACAGCCTTCTAAGCAGGGTCCACGATCCATGATCAAGCCCCCGCTTAACATCCATCTGCGTCTGTATGCCGTGCTGACCGAGGCGTGCGGCCAGCCCATCTGCAATCGCTATAGAGCCCTTGGCAGGATACTTGATGGTATACATTTCCGGAGGAAAGCCGCCGAAATCGTAGATCGTATCATAGACGCCATCCATTCGCGAGATCGTCGTAACTGGCTCTTCCCAGTGTGCGGTAAACACAACAACTGCCTTTGGCCGCATGCTTTTTCCCAATCGGGCAAGAAAATCTGTATACTCAGAGTCTTCTATGGCAAGCAGCGGGGAACCATGCGACAGGAACAAAGCTGGGATCATCGAAAACCCTCCTCCATATCGTTAATTACTTAAAACTAGCCGTGTACGCCCCCGACAATGCGCAGCCCGGCAACACCCGCTATAATCATCGCAATAAACAGCAGCTTAAGCGCCGCCTTCGACTCCTTGAATACCAGCATACCCAGAATGACACTGCCTGCCGACCCTATACCGGTCCATATTCCATAAGCCGTGCTGATCGGAATATCCTGCAGCGCCCTGGAGAGGAAATAGAAGCTGACAAACCCGGACAGTACCGCCCCGATTGCCGGCTTCCACTTGCGGAACCCATCTGACAGCTTCAGGAAGGTTACCCCGCTCACTTCACCAAGCCCCGATATTAATAAATAAATCCAAGCCACGCTTCATCACCCCTCCCCTGTCTGCGGAGAGTTGCCGCGCTTCATGTTTAGACCGGTTTCTGAGGCCTCGTCTCCTGCCTGATCTTCGCCCGCCTTCACCGCATTCGCTGCATCTCCCGAAATCATCTTCAGTCCCACGATGCCCCCCAGAAGCAGCAGCACAAAGAACAGCCGCCAAAATCCCGCAGGCTCGCCAAGAAACAAAATACCAATGAGAACGGTACCTGCTGTACCAATCCCCGTAAACACCGCATACGCTGTGTCAATCTCAATCTGACGCATCACTTTGGCAAACATATAGAAGCTGAGCACAAGCAGCGCTATCGTAATCAAACTTGGCAGCGGCCTTGTAAACCCCTCCGACTGCTTCAGCCCGAATGCCCAGACCACCTCAAGTATGCCCGCCAGAACCAGTAGCAGCCATGCCATTACAACCTCATCCTTTCACGCTCTGCCAATAATAATGCCAGATCATCTGTTGTCTTTCCCGGTATATTTCTCTGCTATACAGCTGGCTTTCCACGAGCAGCCCGTCAACAAAAGCGTAGAAGACATTAATAAGCGGCTGAACCGCCTGCTCACGAATCTCCCCGGTCTCCATTGCCCGCTGAAGCATTTGCCCAAGCATCTCATTAACAGCCTTCTCGAACTGCATAAAATCATGCTGCAGCTTCGGCTTCAGCAGCTTCGGCGGCATCAGCATTGTTTTCTTCAGGAAAGCCTGCGCGCCCCCTGACTCTTCCGAGTCCGTATAGTAGTCATAGATAGCCTTGAGCCTGCTCTCAAGCGGGCCCGGCCGTGAGCTTGACTGCTCCACATAATCGGTGATTCGCTGCCGCTCACTCTCAGCCGCCTCCGCAAACAAGCTAAGAAACAGCTGCTCCTTCGATTCAAAATGCGCATAGATGGACGGTGTCTTAATGCCGACCGCCTTGGCGATCTCAGCCAGCTTCACCCCGTCGTAGCCTGATTCCGCAAACATCTCACGCGCTACTGCCTTGATCTGGCCTGCCGACATCGTATACCTCCTTTTAGCTTTCTAACGAATACTAACTAACGTTAGTTAGGTGAATTATATAAGAAATAGTCCTGTGCTGCAAGCAGGCTTTAACAACATCCGAATGCATCAGTCTGATTTTGAAAGCAAATTATTATAAAGCGACCCGACTTTTTATCAGGCCGCTCCCTTTTATGTTTACCTTTTCGCAAAAGGTAGCTATAATCCGAAACC
Source organism: Paenibacillus sambharensis (assembly GCF_003233845.1). GTDB lineage: Bacteria > Bacillota > Bacilli > Paenibacillales > Paenibacillaceae > Paenibacillus_I > Paenibacillus_I sambharensis. The sequence goes on along the minus strand of NZ_QKRB01000006.1, from coordinate 80,228 downwards.
ATTTTCACCAGGCCGAAGCGTTTTTGCGGGCAAGTTCATCATAAAACCCGAATTTCACCATTTCCTCGACCATAATTCCCTCAAGATCTTCACTATTAAAGCCTTTGGCATTAAAATCACGGATCAATGCCAGCTTACCGGCATATGTCGCGCGTGCCAGGTATTCCCGCAGTTCCTCTGCTTCCAGATCATCATCTACCAGGAGGGGTTCGTGTTGGCGGCCATTATCTTCAGGATGCACGGTGGTTACGCCAAGTCCATCATGAGTGGCCACGACAATTCTATTAGCCCGTTCAGCTTTGACACGACCTAAATAGGCGTACGGCTGCTCAATCAGTGGAAGGTTTAGAGCTTCAACCATCCTATCCATAATTTGACGGCGGCGCGCCTTCTCTTCTTCAGTTGGCGCCCACTCGCTTTGCTCATCTTGCTGTTGTTGGACTAGATAAGCTTCCTCGTTATCAAACGAATAGTATATAAGTGAATCATCTATCGCGATAATACTTAGAAACTCCCTGATATTGTTGGCGACGACCTCTCCAGCCTCATCTCCACCCATTGGCGAAACCATAACAATTGGAGCTTCGTTAAGATCGGCCACTGTTCCGAAATCGGTCAGGAACCCAAAGTGGATGCCATCTCCGCCCGTCCAGCCGAATACAATAACGTCCCAAGGGGTATTCTCATACTCGCTATGGTAGTAGCCTCCATAAAAACCAAGCTCGTCCCACAAAGACAGTCCCTCCTTTTGGAGCTGATCATCTAAGGAATAGAGGGCATCAAAGATAACGGGAGGAGAATATTTCCCATAATTAATATTTTCGCTTTCCTCTGGACTCAAATCGGCGGCTTCAATAGCACTCTCTTCCGGCTCTGGCTGCTGCCTCTGTTCCAGGCGACTTTTGATCTGAGCAATAACCTCGGGATCGGTAACGACACCTGGCGTTTGAGAAGTTGTAATTATCACTTTGTCCGTCTTTGAGGTATATTCAATTTCCGCAAATGTCCTCATTTCTAATAGTCTTGCAGCGATATAGATATGATCGTCAATGAGACGAAGTCCATCACCCCATTCATCATGCAAATAAGTAGTTGTCTTTCGTCCAGGTGAACTGAAGGAGAGCGAGATCGAACCGCCCTCTTCATGGTTGTACGTCCATCCCATTGCCTTAATAACGGGATCTAGAGGAAGGAACATTTTCCTACCTTCTTTAATGAGGGGGATACCGAGCGAAAGTTGGTTTCCGTCTACAAAGATGATCAAGGGGGTTCCTGCTTTCTGTATAGGTTCTTAGGATTTTCAATCCAATTTACAATTTTTAGACTATAATAGAATCTTAGAAATAACAATACACTCAACAAAGGTACAACTGATCATAACAGCCCATATCTTAGAGGACAGCGAGGTAGCGTCCATGTTTATTAGCCATATCTATCGATCAAAAGAAGATCTGATGGATAAAATCAAAGCCGCGGATGCAAGTGCCCAAGTCACTTGATTAAAGACCTCAAGATTATAAATCGCGGGGAAAAGTACTTGGACCCTCTATTAGAGTATTTAGACGCTATCCAAGCTGTTATTATTTTTATTCCAGAGCGTCTTTATAAGGAACTGACTGCTAAAGCGAGTGAAATATTAACCAGCAGATACTTCCCTAACGGACTTTTCGAGATGGATGGAATAGCGTATGCGTCGTTCCAATCTGTTAATAACTTAGTATAAAACAGGCACCCATACACTGACACTCCAAAAAAGTGTTCAGCGCATGGGTACCTGTTTTTTCTCTTGCTTTATTTCTTTATCTAAATCTAACCCGTATACGTTAGCAGGGACTCGACTTCTTGCCGAATGAGCTGATCCCGCATAGCAACGACCGGGCCAACTACAATGGTTACCGGGCTCTTCAGCTGTGCCTGCTCCTGCAGCTCGACAATCGTAGAGACTGTGCCTGTCACGACGCGCTGCTCTTCCCATGAACCGCTCTGGATAAGAGCAATTGGCGTATCCGGCGCCTTGCCTCTGTTCATCAGCTTCTGCGTAATGGCAGGCAGCTGCTGCAGACCCATCAGGATCACGAGCGTCTCAGCCCCAGCCGCCCAGCTCCAATCCACGCAGGCGCCTGTCTTGCCTGTGCATTCATGCCCGGTTATGACCGCGAAGGAGGCGGCAAGCTTACGGTGCGTGACCGGAATGCCGGCATAAGCGGGTGCCGCGATGCAGGAAGAGATCCCCGGTACAACCTCGAACGGTATTCCCCGCTCTGCCAGACAGAGCGCCTCTTCGCCGCCCCGTCCGTATACGAACGGGTCGCCCCCCTTTAGCCGGGTAACAACCTTGCCCCGAAGCGCATGCCGAATGATGAGGTCATTGATATCCTCCTGCTTCATGGTATGGTGACCCGATGCTTTGCCGACATAGATCATCTCGCAGTGCGGCGAAACCTCCTGCAGCAGCTCCGGCGATACCAGCCGGTCATAGATCAGCACTTCCGCTTCCCGGATCGACTCCAGACCTTTGACCGTTATCAGCTTCGGGTCTCCCGGGCCTGCTCCAGTCAAATATACGAAACCTCTCTCACTCATAAGCACGCCTCCTCCAAGACCAGTCACCCTTCTATACTACAGACAAGCCGCGACGGAAGCTTATTATTCTCTTACTGCTCCCCCGGCTTCTTCGTACGGTCGGCGGGCTGGTCAGCCGCACATTCTCCGGCCGCAAGCTCGCCATCCGCATCCAGTTCATCTGAACGGCCGCCAAAATGTCTGGACATGGCCACAATCATACTGCCCATCCGCTCTTCCTCCGGAAACAGCACCCGCTTCACGCCTTCCTCGTAGAGCCCCTCGGCGGTAACCTTACCGACTGCAACAGCCAGCACGTCATCATCAAATGCGGCCAGCACGGCGTCAAGCTTCCCCAGCTGTGCCGCTGATTGCATCACATAGCGGACTTGGACCGTACTGGTAAAAGCCACAGCCTGCACCTGTCCGCTTACAATCTCGTCAATGAGCTGGCCAACGACCGAATCCTCCGGCGGAATATGCTGATAGGGGAGCAGCTCCTCGCAGACCGCCCCTCTGGCAGCCAGTGCTCCCGTTACACGCGGTGCCGGATCGCCGTAGAGCTGCAGCGCAACCCGCTTGCCCTGAAGCTCATAGGGAGCCATTTCCTCCAGCAGTCCGGCTGTTGTTCCGTCATTATCGCGAACCGCCGGGGTTAGGCCCAGCTTGCGCAGCACATTAACCGTTTTATATCCCCTTGCGGCCAGCTTCATCTCACGCAGAGCCGCCATGAAACCCTCTTCAAGCCCTAACTGTGAAGCTTTATTGAATAATGCCTCTGTACCTACGCCAGTTGTCAGTACGAGCCAGTCAGCAGGGTCGGCAATCAGATCCTTCAGCTGTTCCTCAATTCGCGAATCATCCACGAATACCGTACCCTGGGCAGGACGGATTACCGCCCGTCCCCCAAACTTCTCAATCATACGGCTCATGTCCTCAGCCTTGCGCGGGCCGGTTACGGCCACCGTTATGCCTTCCAAGCGCGCCATTCACGCCGCCTCCTTGTATGGGTGGTGGTGTTTTACGGGCCGCTCCGATGGCATACCCGCATCACGATACCAATGATTGTACCCCATTCAAGTCAAGAATGACATGACCGTTCTCATCGACAGTTACCGGATAGGTGGACACACAGCCGTCGTCCGGCGCCTGAACCATACCGTCCTGCAGGTCGATCTTCCAATCGTGGAGCGGGCAGTAGACGTGGTGGTCGCATACCATGCCTTCGGACAGCTTGCCGTTCTTGTGCGGACAGCGGTTCTCCACTGCTTTCACCGTGCCATCCGACAGCTTGAACAGCGCCAGCTCCAGTTCACCCATCCGGAATACGCGGCCCCTGCGCTCCGGAAACTCCGAGATGTGGCCAATATTGAATTTTTTCATGGTCGCTCTCTCCCCTCGATTGTCGGCAGGCATGCTGCCGGTCTGATGCTGTATTCCAACGCCGCTTCTTAGCGGTCCTTATCCGATAAAATCACTTTGCCGTCCACTGGCTCCCCAGCCGCCGCGGCACCTCTCTCTGGCGCAGCTGTCAGAGCATCGAACGCCGAGCGGAGCTCATCGTTCTCGATAATCTGCTTCCACGGATCCTTCATGAGGCCAAGGGTCTTGTCAATCCGGCTGACAAGCGCTTCGCGGTCTTCCTTCTTCTCCAGCGCCTTCTTGACGGTATCCAGACCAACACGTTGAACCCATTCACTGGTACGCTCTCCGAAGTTAGCTGTCTCCCGGTAATACTGAAGGTAAGCTGCCGTCCACTCCAGCACCTCTTCGTCCGTCTTCACCTTGACCAGCAGCTCTGCCGCCCGGACCCTAGTACCACCATTGCCGCCGACATAGATTTCGCTGCCGCCGTCGATCGCCACGACGCCCAGGTCCTTGATCGTCGATTCCGCGCAGTTCCGCGGGCAGCCCGATACCGCGAGCTTCACTTTGGCCGGCGTATTCAGCCGCTCGAACCGCTTCTCCATCTCGATGCCCATCTTGATCGAATCCTGGGTACCAAAGCGGCAGAAGGTGGAGCCTACACAGGTCTTGACGGTGCGGAGTGCCTTGCCGTACGCATAGCCGGATGGCATATCCAGCTCCTTCCACATCTGCGGCAGATCCTCTTTCTTGACACCGAGCAGGTCAATTCGCTGACCGCCCGTTATTTTAACCAGCGGCACCTGATACTTCTGCGCTACACTGGCGATTTTCTGCAGATCATCCGGCGTCGTCACGCCCCCGTAAATCCGGGGCACAACCGAGAACGTGCCGTCCTTCTGAATATTGGCATGATTCCGCTCGTTAACAAACCGCGATTCCAGCTCGTCATCATGCTCTTCCGGCCATACCATGCCGAGATAATAGTTGAGGGCCGGACGGCATTTGGAGCACCCTTCCGGGTTATCCCATTCCATCACATGCATAACTTCCTTGGAGGTAGTCAGGCGCATCCGCTTGATGGCTTCTACAACCTCGTCACGGGTATGACGGGTACAGCCGCAGATGCCTTCCTTGACCGTCTGCACATTATCCGCACCGAGAGTCGCCGTCAGAATCGCTTCCACCAGCGGTTTACAGCCGCCGCATGACGCTGAGGCCTTGGTGCATGCCTTGATCTCGTTCAAGCTGACGCAGCCGTTCTCGGTGATGGACTCCACGATCGTATCCTTCGTGACGCCGTTGCAGCCGCAGACAATTTCATCTCCGCTCATGGCCGCAACCAGGTCTTCATTGCTCGCTGAGCTCGAGCCGCCGCCCGCACCGAACAGCACTTCCTTCTCCCGTCCGCTGAAATCCTCACCGCTGCGGATCAGCGAGAACAGCCTTGAACCATCAGCCGTATCACCGAACAGTACGCTGCCTACCACCTTGCCGTCACGGAACACAACCTTCTTATAGATCCCGTCCAATTCATCCTGGACTCGCAGCGCCTTCGTTCCCGGCTCATCCGTGAAGATGCCTGCCGAGAATACATTAACACCGGATACTTTAAGCTTCGTGGAAACAACGGAGCCTTGGTAGCCCTCGTTCTCCACACCAGCCAGACTCTTCGCGAGAACTGCCCCCTGCTCATACAGCGGTGCAACCAAGCCGTAAGCAATACCCCGGTGCTCCGCACACTCCCCGACTGCATATACATTCGGTATGCTGGTGCGCATCTGGTCATCAACGACAATACCGCGGTTCACTTCAATGCCGCTGTCCTTGGCCAGCTGGACATTCGGCCTGATTCCAACCGCCATAACAATCAGATCAGCCTCGACATGCGTCCCGTCCTTGAATTTCAGGCCTGCCACACGCTTGCGGCCTATGATCGAATCTGAATGCTTTTCCAGCAGGAACTTCATCCCCTGAGATTCAAGCTCGGCCTGCAGCATCCGGGCTGCCGTCAAGTCCAGCTGACGCTCCATCAGATAATTGTGAATGTGCACGACACTTACTTCCATGTTCAAATTCAGAAGGCCGCGCGCCGCCTCCAGACCGAGCAAGCCGCCGCCGATGACAACTGCCTTCTTGTAGGATTTGGCTGTCTCGATCATCGTCTCGCAGTCCTTAATATCCCGGAAAGCAATAACACCTTCCTTATCCGCACCCGGCAGCGGGAGCATGAACGGGAGAGAGCCTGTTGCGAGTACCAGCTCGTCATAAGCGACCTCGAGCCCCTGATTCGTTGTAACCAAGCGTGCTGCTGTATCAATACGGGTTACCGTCTGTCCGGCATGAAGCTCGATATGATTACTGCTGTACCAATTCCAGTCGTTCAGTACAATATCTTGCATGTTCGCGTCCCCCGCCAGCACGGAAGACAGCATGATTCTATTGTAGTTGGGGTGCGGCTCCGCACCGATTATCGTAATATCATAACGGTTCGGGTTCAGCTTCAGCAGCTGCTCCACGAATGAGACCCCTGCCATACCATTGCCGATCATAACCAGCTTCTTCTTCATAATAGCCTCTCCTCCTGTGGCGCAAATCCCTGATATGCTGCACCAGCTCCGGTGCTGTTCAGCCTGCAGACAACCAGGTCATTGCATCGCTTTGCCTTCTGGCAAATAGTTGGATGTAAACATGAAAAGCCCACCCCTTGATTCAAGGAGCAGGCTTCGTCGCCGAGGAACGCGGCACGCCGTTGTGCCAGAACATTCACTGATGTACTCAGTATAAGGTATACCATGATGTATGTCAATATATCTAACATGTATTTTGAACTATCTTAACATCGACACACCTTTACTTCTATGTTATATTTTATAACACGTGTACACATAATGCTAAGGTGGAATGAGGTGAAAATCATGCTGAAGACGGTTCTGCTTGTAGAAGACAGTCCCTCCATTGAATCCTTGGACAATCTTAAACAAAGCTGCCGCACCTTATACCGGTGCCGGTCTGATGAGGAAATTCTTCCGCTCATCAGCGTGTCCGATGCCGCAGTCCTCTTGACCCCCCTTGAGAAGATGACAGACTGGCAGTCAACAATTAGCGGCATGAAGCGCCTGCCGATCCTATGGCTGTGCCAGGAAGACCAATATCCAGGTGAGATGGACTGGGGCTATTCACTGGACGGTCTTCTATTCCCCACCATGACGCCATCCGAGATGCTCTTCGCCCTGAAATGGGCGATCCGTTCCCACCATCAGCGCAAACGCTGGTTTGAAGAAAGGGAGCAGCTGCTGCAGCGGCTCGAAGAGCGCAAGTGGATCGATCAGGCGAAGGCCGTGCTCTGTGAAATTAAGGGCATATCCGAAGCCGAAGCCTATGACTTCCTGCGCAAGCAGGCTATGAATGAGCGCAAGCGGGTCGGTGACATCGCCGCTTCCATAGTAAAGGTGTATCAGCTTATCCATGGTTGATTCCACTATTAACTCATCAAACTTTTTTTATGTTAGAATAGTTGACATTCACAATCTGACTCGCATATAATCCAACTAAGTTCACAATGCTGTGACAAATAATACCCGGAACGCACAATGACGTGCATCCGGTTGGCAATGCGGCCGCCTTTCATCTTCATGGATGAAGTGCGGCCTTTTGATGTTTACATCAGCATGATGAAGTCCCCGGGGATAACCTGCAAGTTACAGACAGATGGATAATCAACCAGCAAGCATCTGAAGGCTTCAGACAGAACAAACAAAGAACATGGATTCGGGAGAGGAGTATTACTATGGAGAATAAGGGATTTTGGCAGAGCGGGCATAAGCCCTCACTATTCAGCGCATTCCTGTATTTCGACGTCAGCTTTATGATTTGGGTTCTGATGGGACCGCTCGTCATCGTCATTATGAACGATTACCCGATGGATGCCGCACAAAAGGCGAATCTGGTTGCCCTTCCGATATTGGGCGGTTCTGTTCTGCGCCTGGTGCTCGGCTTCCTGACCGACTATATCGGACCGAAGCGGACCGGGCAGATCGGCATGATTATTACGATGGTGCCGCTGATCTGGGCATGGCAGTTCGTAAACTCCCTTACTGAGCTCTATTATGTAGGTTTGCTGCTCGGTATGGCAGGTGCATCATTCGCGGCCGCACTTCCGCTGGCGAGCCGCTGGTATCCGCCGCAGTATCAAGGCCTGGCAATGGGCATCGCTGGCGCAGGCAACAGCGGCACCGTGCTGACAACCTTGTTCGCTAACCGGATCGCGCAGCATTTTGGCAGCTGGGAAATTGTGTTCGCCTTTGCCCTCATTCCGATTGCGATCGTCTTTATCGTCTTTAGCATCTTCGCCAAGGATAGCCCGAACCAGCCCGCACCCAAGAAGCTCGGCGATTATGCTGCCATTCTTAAGTACCGTGACACCTGGCTCTTCTGCATTCTGTACAGCGTCACCTTCGGCGGATTTGTCGGCATGTCCAACTACTTAACCATATTCTTCAATACCCAGTACGGCTTGTCCGCAGTGAAAGCCGCTGACTTCACCACCATCTGTGTTATCGCAGGCAGCTTCTTCCGTCCCGTTGGCGGATGGCTGGCTGATAAAATCGGCGGCATACGCATGCTTATGCTCCTCTATGCCGGAGCAGGCATTATGCTCGCATCCGTATCTTCCATCCCGCCTCTATCGGTGGTAACCGTTCTACTCTTCATTGGCATGATGTGTCTGGGCGCAGGCAACGGCTCGGTATTCCAGCTCGTGCCGCAGCGCTTCCAGAATGAGATCGGCATTGTAACCGGCATTGTCGGGGCAGCCGGCGGGCTTGGCGGTTATTTCCTGCCGAAGATTCTCGGCAACCTGTATCAGTCGACCGGGTCGTATACACCAGGCTTCCTGATTCTGAGCGGCATTGCCCTCGGATGCATGGTCCTGATGTTCATTGTCCAAGGCCAGTGGAAGAAGACATTCGTCGGCCACGGCGGCAAGGCTTTGGAGCAGCCGTCGGCAGCTTCCTAGCCGTCTTTTGCCCGCTTGGTAATTAACAGCCCGTACTCTAGACAGGAAGGGATGATCGTAATGTTTGACTCAACAGATGCTTTCGACATGCTTGATGTGTTCGATATATGGGGTACGTACAACCCGAACCATCAGCCTAGACTTCCGCAAGTGAGTCACACAGACCCGCATTCCGAAGCTCCAGCAAACCATGGCGGCACTGGCCGGGCTAGCCAAACTCATCCCATGGAGTAACAGTCAATCTATTGACTCCGGTTATCATGGAGCTCATCTTACAGCGGGCACGGCTGCGCGCGGCAAACGGGAAGCAGAATCGACCACTCCCCTGCTTCCCGGGAGCGCCGCCCGTGCCCGTGTTTTTTTTGCTTAACAGCGTGCATTCTTCCAGCATTTATCTCATACTACACTGATTCACCCACCTTCATTTTGCACATTATTAAGCAATTAACCCTCTTCTGCGGAAGAGGGTTAATTGCTGTCGAAAAAGGTCGATAAATAAGGTAGAAAAAACATGCGGGAGAGGGCGAGATTGATGCAATTATATAAAAATTTGAAGCTCGGATATAAACTTGCAGTTAGCTTCGGTCTCATTATTCTGTTATCCTTGGGAGCTATTATCGGCTATAACCTGATGAATACCTATGACAGCAACCTAGCGTACGGTGAGGCTGTAGCCGAGGACGCATCAGCGGACGCCGCAAGACCACTGCAGATGCAGCTGGCAACCCTTCACGCCCGTCTCGAAGCCATACGCAGCCAAGTGCTGGATGCAAGCCAGAACGGCACGGCACAGCGTGAGGATATCGTCAGGCAGCTCGGCTCTATGCTGAGTGAACATCCGCAGCTGCTCGCACTTTACACGCTGTGGGAGCCCGATGCATTCGATGGTCAAGATGCCGATAACCGCAGTAAGGCCGCTTATGACGACGCTACAGGAAGATTCATTCCATATGTTTACCGTACTGGAGACGGTACGATTTCCAGTGAACCGCTGCCCAGTTACACAACGCCTGGTATAGGCGACTACTATCTCGAACCTAAGCGGACGAAGCAGCTATACTGGATGGATCCGACTCCTTATATGGTGGGCGGACAGGAAGCAACGATGACTTCGCTGATTCTTCCGATTATTAGCGCTAATGGGGATTTTCTCGGAATCGTGGGCGGCGACATACTGCTGGATACCCTTCAGCAGCAAATTGAGGAACAAAAACCAATGGGAGGTTATACCGTTCTTATTGCCGGCAACGGACAGTATATTGCCCACGGGCTAGAGCCCGAACGTGCCGGTACCTCCTTTATTGAGCGTAACCCCGACACCTGGGAACGACTTCAGAGTGGCGAGAGCAAGATGTACCAGCATAGAGCTGGCGGCGATGTGCTCCGGTTGTTCGAACCGGTTAGGGTACCCGGCAGCGAGGCAACATGGTTTTACATGACGGTAATTCCGAAAGCAACAATTCTTGAGAGCTTCTATGAAGATCTTACCTTCTCCATGATTATTGCCGCCGTATCTTTGCTATTGTTAGGCGGTGTTACAACCCTGATTATCCGGTATATCGTTAAACAGGTGCGCCAGGTTAATCATCTTGCAACCCTTATGGCAGACGGTGATTTAACGGTAACGCTGCCGGTTAAATCCAAGGATGAATTCGGCACAATGGCACTTAATCTCAACCGTATGAGCGACAATCTCAGAACGATGGTGCAGACAGTATCCCAGCATTCCTTGTCTGTAGGCGCGACCTCTGAGGAACTGACCGCGAGTGCCGAGCAGACCAGCTCAGCAGCGGAAAGCATCGCTACTTCCATTCAGGAAGTATCCAGCGGCGCCGAGACACAGCGCCATGAGCTGAGAGAGTCCTCCCGCTCCATGCATGAGATTGCAGAAGGCGTCAGCCGGATCGCTGTTTCTGCTTCCGCTGCAGCCAGCGCATCTCAGGAGGTTGCCGAGCGGACACAGCAGGGGAACCTGCGGATGCTCGAAGCCGGCAGCAAGATGTCTTCAGCCTTGCAGTCGGTTGAGGAGACAACCCAAACGATCCGTTCCCTGCACAGCCGCTCAGAGGAAATCAGCCGCATCACTGGTCTGATTACCCAGATCAGCAACCAGACTAATCTTCTTGCCCTCAATGCATCAATTGAAGCGGCACGTGCAGGTGAACACGGCCGGGGCTTTGCGGTAGTGGCAGCTGAGATCCGCAAGCTGGCCGAGCAGTCCAAGGCTTCTGCCGAGCAGATCAACGGTATGCTGGAAGCTGTGCAGCAGGACACCCGAAAGGCCGTGCATGCCATGGAACAGGGCAGCATTGAGGTTGCAGACAGTGCTGAATCCGTTCAGGAGAGCGGCCGCTTGTTCACCCTTATCCTTGAGCAAATCTCGGATGTCAGCAGGCAGATGGAGGATGTCTCCGCCACCTCCCAGCAAATATCGGCCGGCAGCGAGCAGGTCTCCTCTGCACTTGGGCAGCTGCGTCATGTCAGCGATTCCGCAGCCGACCAAGCCAATCAGGTTGCAGCCGCCTCTGAAGAGCAGCTGGCGACGATGGAGGAGATCACCTCGGCCTCCGAAGGCTTGGCGGACATGGTACAGGAGCTGCTGCAGCTGATGTCCAAATTCCGTACCTGAGCCACACCCCCGCCTGTATACACCAATTGAATTACATCAGCATAGAAGCCGCACAGCTGCATATCGCAGCCGTGCGGCTTCACTCGTGTACAGACCGGGTTACATCAGCTCGGATATTACCCGCTCATAGTCACCCGGCGTGTTCATATTCATGAAAGCTCTATGCTCCTGCTCGCCGCAGGGCTCCACCATCTCCGTCCGCAACTGTCGCAGGGCAGCCATAAACCGCCGTTCGTCCCGCTCCAGGAGTTCAGCCAGCTTGATAGACACTCGCGAATGGTACAAGGCATGAAGCGGCTGGCCGGGTGCGTGAACAGCATCTGCAACGCTGCCAGCTGCTGCTGCCAGCTGCCTGCCGTACAAGGATGCGGACAAGAACGGCATATCGCATGCAGCGGTAAAGGCATATCCTTCCGGAAGAGCACAGAGTGCCGCATGCAGGCCCGCTAAGGGACCTTCTCCCGCATACCGGTCAGGTACCCACAGAATGTCTTCCGCGGAACGAACGCCTGGAGGCTGAACCTCCAGGAAGACACGCTTATACCGTTCTGCCCTCTCCAGACTGCCGCATGCTACTGCAAGACAGCCCTCATTGCCAATCAAATGGCCGACACGCTCGATCAATCGCACAAGAACCGGTCTGCCTGCCAGCTCCAGCAGCGCTTTGTCCCGCCCCATGCGGCTGCTGTGCCCGCCTGCGAGAATAATGCCGTTCACATTCATCACTTCACCCGTATTCCTGTTCTAAGATGCGGGCTGCCAGTCTGATTTCACACATTCGCCCACAGACCAAACCCTCGTATGCTTTCAGTCTATCGTCCGAATCAGACTATGGCAAGCTGTCCTGCCGTTGTTAATCAACACGCGTCTTCACAAGAGCCTTGCCGAGACTGATCATCTCTTCGAAATGCTTGCGGTACTCCTCCAGTATCGCCGTACTGAAGCCGCCAGCCTCAAGCTCAGCCTTGGTTTGCGACAATATTGTCTCAAAATCCTCCGTACACTTGCCAAGCAGCTCCTCGCCTTGACCGAGAAGCTTATTCCGCTCAGCCCCGCTTTCCGCCTTCAAGTACTTGTTGAGCAAGTCTGTCATATCGGCCTGGCAGGCGTTCTGCAGCTCGGTGAGGCGCTTCTCTGCTTTGGTTACGATGGCTGTATAGGCCGCGTCCACTGCTCCTCCGCCCGGTGCACCGCCACCTGCCGTTCCTCCGGATGCTCCGCTACTCCCCTGTCCCTTGCCTGCACCCGGAACAGCCTCTGTGGAGGTGCCTGTATCCGAAGAAGCATCCGGGCCAGCTCCGCCACTGGCAGGCAGAGCGGGATTTTGTCCTCTCAGATAGGCCTCCGAATATCCTGTTATACGCTTGCCCGCAGCATCCCATATGATCTTCACGCCCGCAGACTCTGACATGAAGCGGACTGGAACATAGAGCGTTCCCTTATAGCTGTAGACCTTCAGCCCGGAAGCAGGATGCTTCTCAGCTCCCATGAAAGCAAACTTGGCTTCCGCCGGAACAACTGACAGGGCAACACCACCCTCGGCCGCAGCTTGATTGTCCTTGGCCGCAGCTGCCTTCAGATAGCTTTCCAGCCTCTTGCGCTCGGCCTGATCCGGCTCCTCAATCCGAACAGAACGATCCTTTGCATCCCATATCACCCGCTTCATCAGGGCATACGAAACAAATCGGACTGGAACATAAGCAGTACCCTTAACCATAAATAAATACTGACCTTCGGGAAGCTTGAGAGTCTTGCCGTCGAACACCAGCTTCAAAGCGGTTGTCGTCACACGAACAGGGGAGGGGGAAGGAGCAGCAGATACGGATGCCGAGCCCCCGATCAGCATACAGCAAATCCAGATCACGGCTAATGCGTGCAGTTTTGTACGTTTCATACAATCTCCTTTGCATTCTTAGTGATAACACAAAACGAAACATCACTTAACTAATAATTATTCAAAATGAATAGTGTGCTATCCCATTATATCTATCAGCTGACCACCTTGGCAAGACACCCTCCCATAGTAGCTTCCCTCGCCCCCAACAACCGCTAACGCATAACAAAGAGACCAGGCTGCAGGCATGTCTCCATACCCGGCCCGGTCTTGAATACTTGACACTATAGATCAGCGCTTGCTGATTCCCTTAACCCTTGGCATCGAACGAGCTCTTCAGCGAAACGATCCGGTTAAACACCAGCTTCTCAGCCGAGGTGTGCTTCGGATCCACACTAAAGTAGCCGTGACGGAAAAATTGAAACTTGTCATGCGCCTTGGCTTCCTGCATGTTAGGCTCAACAAATCCCTGCTGAACCTCCAGGGAATTAGGGTTAATGCATTCGAGGAACGGCTTGCCGTTATCATCCGCTTCATCGGTAATAAGCGGCTCGTACAGCCTGAAATCCGCCGCCAACGCTTGGGTAGCCTCCACCCAGTGGATCGTTCCCTTCACCTTGCGTCCGGTAAAGCCTGTGCCGCTCTTCGTCTCCGGATCGTAGGTGCACCGAAGTTCGACCACTTCGCCGCTGCTGTCCTTGATGACCTCCTGGCATGTAATGAAGTAGGCATGCTTGAGCCGGACCTCATTGCCAGGGAACAGGCGGAAATACTTGCTTGGGGGATTCTCCATAAAGTCATCCCGTTCAATGTAAATCTCACGAGAGAACGGGATCTGGCGCTTGCCCATCTCCTCATTCTCCGGATTGTTCTCCGCCTCCAGCATCTCCACCTGTCCTTCCGGATAATTGGTGATGACAACCTTCAGCGGCTGCAGCACAGCCATCGTACGAGGCGCCTTCAGCTTGAGATCCTCACGGATAAAATGCTCCAGCATGCGCTCATCGACTGTGCTGTAGGCTCTTGCGACCCCGATTTCACGGCAGAATGCACGGATGGCCTCCGCAGTGAAGCCCTTCCGGCGCAGGCCGGAGATTGTAGGCATCCGCGGATCATCCCAGCCGTCAACGACCCGTTCGTCCACAAGCATCTTAAGCTTGCGCTTGCTCATAACCGTGTTCGTCAGGTTAAGGCGCGCAAACTCGTATTGATGAGGCGTCGCCTCCATTTCGCATTCACGAACAACCCAGTCATACAGCGGGCGGTGATCCTCAAATTCCAGCGTACAGATGGAATGGGTTACACCTTCAATCGCATCCCCCAGCGGATGAGCATAATCATACATCGGATAGATGCACCAGGCATCGCCAGTACGGTGATGGTGAGCATGAGCGATCCGGTAGAGAACCGGGTCCCGCAGGTTAATATTCGGGGAAGCCATATCAATCTTCGCCCGCAGCACCTTCTCGCCATCCTTGAACTCTCCGGCGCGCATCCGGCTGAACAGGTCCAAGTTCTCTTCCACACTGCGGCTGCGGTATGGACTTTCCTGACCCGGCTGCGTCAGCGTGCCCCGTGATTCTCTGATCTGCTCGGCTGTCAGGTCACACACATAAGCCTTGTCCTTCTTAATCAGCAGAACCGCCCGCTCATACATCTCTTCGAAATAGTCGGATGCGAAGCGCAGGCTGTCCCAATCGAAGCCAAGCCACTTCACATCCTCCTGGATGGATTCCACATACTCCGTATCTTCCTTCACCGGATTGGTATCATCGAAACGGAGATTGGTCTTTCCCTTGAATTCGTCCGCCAGTTCAAAGTTCAGGCAGATCGATTTGGCATGACCGATATGAAGATAACCATTCGGCTCTGGCGGGAACCGGGTGACAACTTCGCTAACCTTGCCTGTCTTGACGTCTTCTGCGACAATATGCTTGATAAAATTTGAGGACGATGTTTTGTTTTCCACAGTGACCAACCTTTCCCACGGTGAATTGCTATCCCTCTATCATACACCATTTCTCCTGCGAATATAAGAACCGCATACTTGTTTTCAGAGAAGCTCCCAGGCCGCATCAGATCTGCACACGCAGAAGCATTGGCATGCATTCATCATCGCCGAATCGCACAACCTACTAACAGCAATTCCCACATTCGATATGGCAAACCGGCTTTCCATCCCAGAGAACATTATTGCTAACCGGAAATTCGGGTAATAACCATCACAAGCTGTTGAAGGAGGATGAATCCTATGAGAGTACAGTGGACCATTATAGCCGCCCTGCTGTTTGCCCTGATTACGGCTATCTTCGCGGTTATTAATATTGAACCAGTCGAAGTGAATTTCTGGTTTACCCGGACCAGCCTGCCGCTTATCCTTGTCATTCTTATCTCCACACTTCTTGGCGGACTGACAGTCGGCCTGTTCGGCATTATCCGTCAGTACCGCCTGCAGCGGCGGATCAGACTGCTGGAGCAGGAGCTGCAGAGCCGGAGCGACGAGCTGCCTCCGCATGCCGATGCACCAATGGCCGGGCAGGAAGCTTCCAGCACGATCGAGCCTGACACTGCTGAGCCCAAGCCCAGGTAACCGCAGACCCGACCAGAAGACGAAGCCGCAACCTCCAACGGGACGGCTTTTTCTATGGTCCATTGGTTCTCAACGCACCACCTTATCTACAGCGCATTGCGAACCCACAGAATGTATTTGGACGTATCCAGCGGGTTTACCCCGCGCCTTGGCCGCTCAGCCGCCACCTCATCCGGCGCTTCCTCGTAGCCGTCATAGAAGGTCACGATGGTGCCGCGGCCCTTGGTCATGGAGCCCAGCTTAACCGGGTACTCCAGCGAGGTTGCAGCCGGCAATCGTCCTTCAATAGTCAGCCTGTCACCATGAAGGGAGGGAGTGTCAAACGTTCCACGCATCTGTACCAGATCGTTCATCACCTTGCCGCCAAACTCTTCCGGCACCGTGACACGGAATCTCAGCATCGGCTCCAGAAGCTTCGTGCCAATCCGGTTCAGCCCGTCCATGATGCCCATCGGGGTAGCCACCACAAAGTCAAGCGGATGCGTATGCCAGACATGGTGTTCGCCTTCCGTCAAAGTAACCTTAACGTCCACCACTTCCCAGCCTTTCAGTCCCTGCTGCAGCGCCTCCGGAACCCGGCGTGCCACTTCGTTCTGATACTGGGGCAGCAGGTCTTCGGCCCGCACATTCGCTTCATACTGCAGCCCGCTGCCGCGTGGAAGCGGCTCCATCCGGAAACGGAGAATAGCCCAGCACGGTTTAGGCATCGTGTAGGCGACGAAGCCTTCACCCGAACCCTTGAGTGTTTCCTTATAAATAACGGAAGGCTGTCCGAACGTAACGGTCAAACCGTAGCGGCTGTCCAGAACCCGGGCCAGAACTTCCAGTTGGATCGGTCCCATTACTTTGAGGTGCAGCTCCCGTTCCTCCTGCAGCCACTGCAGATCCAGCAGCGGATCTTCATCCGCCAGCTCCTGAAGCGCTGCAACAACACGGGGGTAATCGGCTTCCGATCCCCAATGCACCTGAACGGTCAGCAGCGGCACAGCCAGCCTCGCCTCATCCGGCACCGCTTCCGGACTGCCGATAATGTCACCGATTCGGACATGCTGCATACCGCATACCGCCGCAATATCCCCTGCTGCAAGCTCACCGGCATCCTCCGTCCGGTTCCCGTCCACTTTACGGATCTGCGTTACCTTCTCCTCGATATTCTGTGTAGCGTTGTAGACCGTATCACGGTTGCGGACACAGCCTCCGTACAGACGGACATACGCCATCCGACCCATTGTCTTGTCCCGTTCAATCTTGAATACAATGCCTGACACCTGATCCTGGTTGTCGCCGGCTGGCGCAGGCAGGCAGCCGTTCACCGCTTCCATCAGCTCTCTCACGCCCAGCCCCTTGCCCGATGCGCCATAGAGGACAGGGAATAGGCTGCCGCTTCTGGCCAAAGCCGCTGCTTCACTCTGCCACCAGGACAGCGGACCTTCCGCCTCCGGGATGCCCTCCTCCATATAACGGTCCAGCAGCCTCTCATCCGATTCGGCAGCTGCCTCAATCATGGCCGTACGTGCAGCCTGGTAGGCCTCCGCCTGACCGGCCGCAGCCGCCTGCTGCTTCCCGGCATGATGCCAAATCGAGGCCGGTCCGGCGAATTCTTCACCTTCACCCAGCGGCAGCTGCACCGGTACCGCCTGCACCGACAAGTGCTTGTGAATATCCAGCAGCACCTGCCCGGCACTGGCGCCAACCCGGTCCATTTTATTAACGTATATAATGGTCGGGATGCCCAGCTTGCGCAGCGCCTGCCAGATCACTTCGGTCTGTGACTGCACACCCTCTACAGCCGATACGATCAGCACAGCGCCATCCATCACCCGCAGCACCCGCTCAACCTCAGAGACAAAATCAATATGGCCTGGCGTATCAACCAGGTTGACCGCCACGCCTTCCCAGCTGTAAGTGGTTGCCGCTGCCCGGACCGAAATTCCCCGCTCCCGTTCCACGTCCATAAAATCTGTTCTCGCGGTCCCCTTGTCCACACTTCCGAGCGATCTGATTCTGCCGCTCAAGTAAAGCATCTGCTCCGTCGTAGTCGTCTTGCCGGCGTCTACATGCGCAAAGATGCCTACATTCCGCCTGCCCTGCAATCCGCCATCAGCCAACCGCACCAGCCCCCCCCCCAGACTTCCCCGCTCATCCTCTGCTTCACAACCCTACCAGCTGCCACCCTCGTGATGCTCATAGAAGATATTCCGCCCGAGGAACGCCGAACGCTCTTCTTCTGTATCACAGGTTCCGTATGCCAGCATCAGCTTGACCAGGGCTGCTTCCATCCCGATCTTCGGCAGACCAAGGATGCCCGCTCTCATGAATTCATCCGCTGATCGGTACAAGGCAGACCCCTGCCCCTTCGCTGGCGCCACATACAGCGGTACCCCATGCTCACGGCAGTATGCCGCAAAACCGGTTATCGAGCTGCTGTACCGCTCTGAAGTGAAGCTGCTCGCCGTAGCGGAATGATAGACGCCATGCAGAACGGCATCCGGCCGTGCAGAACGGAAATCATACAAGGCATAATTCAAGCCCGGGAAGGGTCGAATGTACATAACCTTCGTTGAGAACCTGACACGCCGCAGGTCCGCAGCCGGCTCTCTCACTGCCCGCAGCTCAGCAACCTCCGGGTGAACCTCATGCTGGTCAGGGACGAATATCCCGTCAACCACCCTGCCGAACGGCACGCCATACGGACTGTCAAATTGATCGTTAAACGGAAGCGCCTCTGTTATTCGCGTACCCAAATAGATGGCATGGTCGCCTCGCTCATTCTCAAATGAAACGTAAACGCCCGGAATATCGGCATCCGCTATAAAGTCTACCGCCGCGGCGAAATTCCGCAGCCCGTTGCTCCGGGGGTGGCCCAGCGGCTGGTTGCTCGCCACCAGCACGATCGGCAGCCCGTAGTGGCTGGCCGTATAGCTGAGCATGGCCGCCGTATAAGGGACCGTATCAGACCCATGTGTAATAATAATTCCTGCGTATGGCGACCGGTCCATCTGATCCAGAGCTGCCAGCAGCTCCAGCCAGTTATCCGGCGTCATATTCTCACTCAGCACCTGCAGCGGCTGCAGGGTATCCATCTCAAACGGCCTGCTGTCTTCCAGCCGGCTGTACTGCTCCAATAATTCATATCGGGTGTCCTGATGCACATCAATGACATTACCGCTCATCCGGCTGCCTATTGTGCCGCCCGTAAAGATGACCATAATCCGGTCCTTCATGTCTGTGTCCTCCGTGTATGGGATTGTCATTCTTACTTTAGCCTTCGACAAATCTGAAATCAACCTTGCCTTTCCGACGGATTTCTACGGCAATCCCGCCCTGTCTCCGAGTGACTTATGTATAGATAAGCTAACATCAACAAGTGGGTAAACTATAGATTACAGCGTTTCCCTGGTTGCTGCTGCAGCAGGAATCCGCTCCCACAGACCTATCCGCTCGCTCTTCCCTAAGGGGGCCTATGGTCGCCGGGAAGCATGGCGGAACCACAGTGAAAGGCCCAGCCTCAATGATCAGCCGCTGATTGCACAGTTTCTAAAAACAGCGAATTTCCGCCAGAAACCCAGAGAAAACAAGAAGATATTGAGAAATAACAACGACCTCTGTCGAATGATAATTGATTCCAATTGCCCCTGCTGAAACAGGACTATGCACTTATATTTCACCAATAGTTGTAATCGCTTTCACTCCAACATATGGTAGTCAGCTTACTTAACATGTTGTATAATACCAGTTACCCACCAATGATTACCATTTGCATAAGAATTGGGCAACATCGCTGGCTGATTATCATTTTCACACTTTCGGAATTCTTGAAACTGATCAGGCATACAACAGATAGAGCCTTTATTATGAACAAGGAGTGGAGTGTATGACATTTTTGAGCCGGTTGTTGAGCTATGATCACGTGGAATGGAAACAAAGCTTGACGGAATGTCAGGAGGGCAATGTACGGAGTTTGCTTTCCGGTTATTTTACAGAAGCCGAGCTAAACGAAATGACTGAAGTGCTTACACTCAACCACTGGCTGAAACAAATGCATGCGGAGGCCGTTCCCTCCAAGCTGACCATCATTTTTGCCGGACGGGATATTATTGCGGCTAACCCGCCGGGCCTCCCGGGATTGGATAAGCTGCCTTCCACCGACGCCTGTACCATTATTGAATACCTGAAAGGCCAATTCACCACCTATGCCGCTATGCTTGGCGAGTCTCTGGTCGGCTGCAAGCTCCACGAAATTTACCCATCCTGCTATGCATTGACGGCCCAAATCACCTACTCCGTCTCCCATTACCAAGACCAGCGCAGCTGCATTTAATTTTTCTGCCAAATTCCTTCGTTAATCGACGAATTTTCACCTGCCGATAATGGTGTTAGAGAGATGTTTTATGCTATAATCTAACACGATAATTACAATATTGCTCTTAATGTGGAGGCACATGGAAAGTTTTGTGACTTCATCATTTTTTTTGCAAAACGATGCTTGAACGGCAACGTTCTTTCTTCAAATCTAATGCATAGTGGGGCGATATGGTGATAAGCGAGGATATGTAGGAGGAATGCAAGCATGTTTGCCAAGCGCCTTAAGCAACTTAGAAAAACCCGCAAGTTTTCCATGCAGGAGGTAGCGGATACCGTCGGTGTGGCCAAGAGTACATACGCGGGCTATGAGTCGGGCTATCGTCAGCCGACACTCGAAACCATTCAGCTGATCGCCAAGAAGCTGAACACATCAGCCGATTATCTGCTTGGCCTTACCGATTACCCCGAAACCATGGAGCCGACCAGCAACGCCAAGGAGCTTCTTAACCATCAGCAGCTGCATTGGGATGGTGTCCCGCTGGAAGAAGAAGATCTGGAGCTTGTACGAAGGCTGCTTGAGCGCGTCATTATGAGCCGAACAGCCAAGGAACCGGGCGACCAAGGAGCGAAGTGAAGTAACGCAAACGTTCCCCCTGCACGCCACACTCTACCCTGGCCTTTATCCACCCAACGCTCTTCCCTTGCTTCCACTCTTCATTAGCGGAGCAGCAGACAGCCGGCATTACCGGCCTGGTGCCAGAAGATCAGGCATCACGTTGCCGTGGCTGGCAGCCATTCCCCCTCCACGTATCCCGATCATAAGCCATTCCAGCCGTTACCTAACACAATCAATTTCACCGGCAAAGCCGTTCCAGCGGCTTTGCCAGCTCACTAGGCCATGACCGTTAGCAGCGGTGCCGTTTCGCCAAGTGCTAACCGGGAATCCGGGCAGCAGATACATGAGAGGACTCACGGTTCAGCAGAGGTGCCCACCACTGCCTGTTGCGGACATACCAATCGATAGTCAGCTGCAGCCCCTCCTCAAACCGGCATACCGGATGCCAGCCCAATGTCCGCTGAATTTTCTCACTCTTGTTGGCATAGCGGTAATCCTGGCTGGGGCGGTCTTCGGTAAAGCATATCAAGCTGTGCGGCTTGCCCAAACGGTCAAGCACCGCCTTGGCAACATCAATGGTCCTCCTCTCCTGCTCAGCCCCTATATTGTATATCTCACCCGGCTCCCCCTTCCTCAGCACCGTGTCAATCGCTGCTGCATTATCGCCTATATACAACCAATCCCGTATACTTTGCCCTTCCCCGTGAATGATGACAGGGCGTCCCGCAATGGCGTCGGTGATTGTTCTTGGTATGAGCTTCTCAGGATACTGCCGGGGGCCATAAGTGTTCGAGGAGCGTACATAATTCACATGAAGGCCATAGGTCTGGTAATAAGCCCGGATGAACATATCCGCTGCTGCCTTGCTGGCGGAATAGGGGTTGTTGGGGGCGTAGCCCGATTCTTCAGTGAACCAGCCGGTATCGCCAAGCGATCCATAGACCTCATCCGTTGAGATCTGTACGAAGCGCCGCACCCCTGTCCGAACCGCAGCATCCAGCAGAGTCTGTGTCCCCACTACATTGGTCAAGGCAAATGCGGAAGGATCCGCGATGCTCCGGTCCACATGGGATTCTGCTGCAAAATGTACTATCGCTTCGATCTCATATAAACGCAGAGCCGCATCCACGGCTGCACGGTCGCAAATATCGCCAAGCACGAACTGGTAATCGGGCCGCCACGAATAATCGGTCAGGTTATCCAGGTTGCCGGCATACGTCAGCTTATCGAAATTAATAATTCTGCAATCGGTATAGGTATCCAGCATGTAGCCGATGAAATTACTGCCGAGAAACCCGGCTCCGCCAGTCACCATAATGTTCATCCCGTTCACCCGGCCTTCTCCCATAATATAAAATAAACCCGGGCCGAGGATCAGCCCCAGCCCGGGCATGTTCAGCAGAAAGCCTACTTCTTATAGTTCAAAGTACGATAAATGATAACAGCTGCTTCCGCACGGCTGGCATAATCGTTCGGCCGGAATTTGCCTCCGCTTCCCGTCACGATCTCATTCTCCACTGCGAAAGCCGACCCTTCCTTCAGCGTAGCATGAACCTGCTGCCCATCGGCAAAGGCCGCCAAGGCAGCCGAGGCATCAACTGCACCTGGAGCATCCTTCACAAGCTTGAGTGCCCGGTGGATCATCGTCGCCATTTCAGCCCGAGTAATCGGAGCGTTCGGCTCGAAATAACCTGGTTTGCGCCCGATGACTATCCCAAGCTCAGCCGTCACCCGCACATAAGGATAGAACCACTCATTGGTACCTACGTCTGCGAACTGCTCAGCCGCGTCATTGGTCTCCAGATTGAGGGAGCGAACCAGCATCTTGGAGAACTCAGCCCGGGTCACACGGTAGTGCGGCGCGAAGATCTGCGGCGCCATGCCGATCGTAATGCCCTTGGCGGCTCCCACCTCAATGGCACGGCCGGCCCACGGGTAAACATCCGCTATGTCACGGAAGGTGACATTATTTTCGATGACCGTATAGGTGGAGTAACCGGCCAGCGATTCCTCCAGATATCCGTCTTCCTCATGCAGGAAACCGCCCTCGGCCGTGTATCCGCTGCCGCTGATCCGGATAACCGTGACCTTCTCCAGGTCCGTGCCTGCCGGAAGCTCTACAGGGAAGCGGGCCTTGAACGGTGTTGTGAACTGGGACTGCGGCTTGCCGCCAACGGTCAGTCCGAATTGATAGACAGGAGACAGCGGCTTCACGTTCACGGATGCCGGCAGTGTTACCAGACTGACACCAAGATTAACCGATTGGTTGAACTGGCTGACCGGAAGCCGTTTCGTCAGTTCGTATACCATAACACCAACCGTGTGCACACCCTTGTTATTGATCCCCTTCACAATGGGCTCGGATAACTGCAGCTCGCTGGCATTAACCGTCAATGTGCCGTAGACAAAGGTAAAATAGATATCCGATATAACGGATATGCTGATGCCCGCAGCAGTCAGCTGTTCCTCCACAATCTTGCGCGCGTCCACATAATAACTGACCGCCTCCAGCACATGATCCTGCACGATCACCGCCTCCGCTTTGCTGCCGGTCACGGTGGTAAATGGCGAAACGTCATACATCCAGTAATCACGCAGCGTCTTCCTTGCCAGCTCTGTCGCTTCCTTAATCAAGGCGTTCCGCTCTGCATCGGTAATGCCTGGCGCCTTAAGCCGGCGGATGATGTCCGCCATCTTATCCTTGTAATCCTGCAGGAAGCCCTTCTGCGGTTCCGCGACACCCGAAACAGGGCTCACAGGCCCGCCACCGCCTCCTCCGCCCCCACCGCCGCCGCCTGGATTCGTGCTGACGGCTGTCAGAGTGACTTCCTTCGAGAAAATGACTTTATTCAGCAGCCTGGCTGCAATGACAGCCTTGCCCGTGGTTCCGCTGGTCAGCTTGACGATACCGCCCGCTGCAACCTCCACGGCAGCCTCACCGCTTTCCTTCGACCACGAGACCGGAACAGCCAACGGCACATCCCTGCCCAGAATCTTCAGCTTATACGTATGCGTTCTGCCATCCTGGCTCACCGCGGCTGTACCTTCCGTCTCGGAACGTATGTAGGCAACGAGCAGCGCATTAACAGCCGGGCCTTCCTTTGCGAGCCCTTCACGAACATTGGCAAAAGCCTTAGTAACATCCGCTGGTGTGACCTCCAGCCCCTCCAAGACTGCACTCAGCGGCTGCTGCTCATTATTCATGACAGCTGCAATCGCTTCCCCAATGAAGGCATTGCGCTTCTGCATGTCAGCCATCATGATGACAATATCCTGCAGCGGCTTCTCCTTCAGCATGGCCATCACCTGGCCTTCCACTCCGGGGGAGGCGCCGCCTCCGAAGAGAAAGGTCACAAGGTCATCCACCGCAACCGAATCCTTGCCTCCAGCCTGTGCGATCTCTAGGAGCAGCGCTGCGTATTCCGGCTTCTTCTGAATCGCTTGAAGATCGGTCAGCTGGGGATCGAAATACACGGTGCCGATATCCTGCAGCATGTCAAAGAAGATCTTCTGCTTCTCAGCCTTCTCCGTATCCGTGCCGGTCAGCTTCGCGGCAACCTTGCCCCAGACCGGGTCCAGCCATGAAGCCGACTTCTCGAACGTCAGTCCTGCAATCTCGGCGCGCAGCCGGCGGACATCTTCCACGTCCGCCGGATCGCCGGCATGCAGCGCCTGGTGAATCTTGTTCAAGCGGTCAAGAAACTGTTGACCCGGCGCCTTGGGATCAGCAGCGTAGGCGGATTGCACGAAACCGAGCCCCCCATGTGCATCCTTCCCGCTAAGCGGCGGCAGTGTCCCTAGTGTTGTTGCCATCAAGACGGCTGCCAGACCGGCTTTCAATGTGCGCTGCCTAACTTCCATTCCTCTACCTCCTCGATAATGGGTTATACGTACTGCCTTTCTATATACTGGACAGGCCTGCCTACCGGATAATAGGCAAGTCCGGAGTCCCGAACCTGGGCCATATCAAATACGTTCCGTCCATCAATCAGCACCGGCTCCGCGAGCGCCGCTTCTATCTCCTGAAGACTGGCCTCCGTAAACTCCTTCCATTCTGTCAGCAGACACAGCGCATGGGAATCCTGCACCGCCTCCATCGCCGTGGTGCACCATTCAATCGCCGGATGATCATACATGCTGCGGAAGTTCTCCATGGCGATCGGGTCATATACCTTCGGCCTTGCGCCGAGCTCGATAATCCGTTCAATAATCTCAAGCGCCGGCGCTTCCCGGACATCATCCGTCTCCGGCTTGAAGGCCAGCCCCCAGATCGCAATCTGCTTGCCGCTCAGGCTTCCAAGTGATTGATAGAGCTTGTCGATGACACTGTAGCGCTGCATTTGATTGACTTCCACTACGGACTTCAGCAGTTTAAAATCATATTCCACATTGCCCGCTATCTGGATCAGCGCCTTCGTATCCTTCGGGAAGCAGGAACCGCCGTACCCGATTCCAGCCTTCAGGAATGAAGCCCCAATCCGCTTGTCGAGCCCCATGCCCTTCGCAACTTCAGTGACATCGGCTCCAACCTTCTCGCAGATATTGGCAATCTCGTTAATAAATGATATCTTGGTAGCCAGGAAGGCATTGGAAGCATACTTAATCATTTCTGCGCTGCGGATATCGGTAACGATGATCTGCTCGGTTAATGGACGATGCAGCTCTGTCAGCAGATCGGATGCCTGCACGCTGTCGGCGCCAATAATGATCCGGTCAGGATTCATCGTATCCTGGACAGCGGTTCCTTCCCGCAGAAACTCGGGCAGGGAGGCAATGTCGAACGCTCCGGTATAGCGGGATGCGATGATGGCCTTTACCCGCTCATTCGTTCCCACCGGTACTGTGCTCTTCACACAGACAACCTTATAGCCGTTCATGGCATCGCCAATCTCGCGTGCTGCCGCTTCAATGTAGCGCATATCAGCCTCGCCGCCGGGAAGCGGTGGAGTGCCGACAGCTATGATGACAAGCTCTGCTTCAATGATGGCTTCGGAGATATCCGTGGTGAAGGACAATCTGCCCGCCTCCGCATTGCGGATGGAGAGATCTCCGAGCCCCGGCTCATAGATCGGGATTCCTCCCGCCCGAAGCGTTTCCACCTTGGCCGGGTCCTTATCCACACAGTAAACCCGGTTGCCAAGCTCCGCGTAACACACACCTGAGACCAGACCGACATAACCCGTACCGATAACCGCAATATTCATATGGTTTCACTCCTTATGGTATTGCCCACTCTTGAGTACAAGGAGGTTCAGCAGTGCGCCCGGTTCGTAAGAATAAGTTCGCTAAAGGATGTCTGTGGGGCATATGCCTCTCCCTGATCATGTGGGCTATCTTGATTTGGCTCTTCCTTAGATAATACTCTCCACGGTGTACAGCACATCCGAGCGGATCGCCGCAAGCTTCCTGCGGCAGGCCTGCCTGCCCTGTTCACGGCTCCCGAAGAACATCCGGATTTCCGGTTCAGCCGAAGCGGCTTTAATCCCGTACCAGGAGCCGTCCTCCAATATGAATTTCAGAATGTCGGCATGCGGCAGGTTGACCGGCTTCGTCCGGCTGCGCATCACATCCAGCTGCTCTCCCCTGCGATAGTCGTACAGATATTTAATCCTCAGCCCCGCGATCATCCGCGGACACTCGCTGCGCATCCGTTCCATCACAATGCGCAGCTGCTGCCAGCCTTCAAGACCCGCGAGAGTCAGCTTCACCTGATCCTCCTGGAACCAGCCGAATGCTTCATAGAGCTGCTGCAAATGCTGATAAGCCGAGGTGCCGACTGATTTATAATAAGCACACATCTCTGCGATTAGAAGCGCTGTTTGAACCGCATCCTTGTCCCGCACGAAGCCTCCTGACGTGTAACCGCCATCCTCCTCATAGCCGAACAGGAATGCCCTGCTGCCGGATATGTCATAAGAAGCAATTTGCGCCGCAATCTGGCGGAAGCCTGCTGTTACGCCGGCAGTCATCAGACCATAATGAGCAATCACCTCATCGGCAAGCCCCTCAGCCAGGACAGAACGGAGCACGATGCCATTCGGCGGCAAATTACTCTGTCCGCTCTTGCGCAGGAACATATAACTGATTAGAAGTGCGGCTGTCTGGCTGGCTGTAAGCAGCTCATACTTACCAAGCTCCGTCTTCACGGACAGGCTCAGCTCGCTTGCCTCAGGGTTGGCTGACAGGATCAAGTCCGCATTGGTCCGTCTGGCTATGGCAAAGGCCGGCTTCAGATTTTCCAGCAGATACGGGTCGGGCTGATTCAGCGCCGAGAAGAAGAGGTCGGGCTGCTGCTGTTCAGGCACCGGATACAGTTCCGTGAAGCCAGCCTGTTCGAGTGCGTGCTTCACCATCTCACCGGCTGCTGACTGCAAGGGTGTGAATACAATCCGCACCGAAGCGCCCAGCAGCTGGTTCGTCTCCTTGGACAGCGGCACCTGCTGCATGTATTCCAGATACGCCTCATCAATCTCCGAACCAACCATAATGAGCCGCCCGGTCTTCAGCGCCTCCTCCGGGTTTGAGGTTTCCACCTGCAGGCCATCGTGCCAGTGACTCATGAAATGGGCCAGCCTGCCAATGGCGTCATCCTGAATGGGGATGCCAATATCACTGTAAATCCTGCAGCCGTTGTAGACAGCCGCATAGTTCCCCGCTGCCAGCACGATCCCCGCTGCAGCATGAAGCCACCGGACAGCAAAGGCCAGCACCGATGTCGGCCTGGCCTGTTCAAACAAGTACGCTTTGATGTGATTGTGCGCCAATACAAGAGCAGCCTGTTCAGCGAAGCCCCTGGAGAAGTAACGGGAATCATAGCCGATGACAACGCCGCGCTGCTGGGCTGCGAACCCCCGGGCTTTGATTTCATCCGCAAGCCCCTGGGAGACCCTCCGCAGCGTAAAGATATTCATCCGGTTTGTCCCGACGCCGACCTTCCCCTGTATGCCATCGCTCCCATAGTCCAGATACTTGTAGAACCGGTCGGTAATTTCTGCTGATTTGAGCTCGTTCAATTCCTTCTTCAGATAAGGGGGCATTTCGGCCTGCTTCCACCGGTTGTACCTCCGCTGCACCACATTATCCAGCTGCTCAACAATTGCGTACATGTGAATTTCTCCTTCTAGGAGGCGCAGACTTGAATAATTTCCTCCCACTTCATCGCTATCCGCACAATATCTTCCTCAATGAGTTCACTTCCCGTCTGCACCTCGATGATTTCGATTTCCTGAATGGCGCGCAGGCTGTGCAGCGTACCCACTGGAATAGCCACCACATCGCCGGCTGTAATACGCCGCAGCTCGCCGCCGAGGACCATTTCGCCTTCCCCTGCAATAACGGTCCATACCTCACTCCGCTTGCTGTGGTACTGATAGCTCAGATTGCAGCCTTCCGCCACGCATATCCGCTTGGTCAGCACCTCATAACCTTCGGGATATTTCACATAGTCCAGCACACGGTACCGGCCCCAGCGCCGCTCCTCATACATCGGACGCTGATCCTGAAGCTTCTTCATCACTTCCTTCACACGCGGGCTTGCTTCCTTGTCGGAGACAAGGATTCCGTCCGGGCTGGCAGCCACAATCAAGTTAGAAGCGCCCAGCACAGTGATTGGGATATCCAGCTCGTTAATGACATGGGTGTGGAGAGAGTCATCCGTTACGATTCCTTTGCCCACAAGCGGAGAACGGATTTCCTCCGTTAAGGTGTTCCACGTGCCAAGGTCCTTCCAGGTGCCCTGGTACGGTGTCACCACAATATGCTCTGCCTTCTCAACGACCGCATAGTCGAAGCTGGTCTCCTTCAGCCGTTCATACTGCTTCACCAGCTCGTCATACTGGATCGGCAGCCCAAGCCCGATTAGCTCGTTGATGACATAACCCAGCCGGAAAGCAAAAACCCCGCAGTTCCAGAGCGCCTGCTGTTCGATAAGCTCACGCGCCTGCTCCTCGCGGGGTTTCTCCGTAAAACGGCTCACCCTTGCATATTCAGCTGAAGATTCAGCTGTCTTCCCGCTGCCCGGCTCCGGCACGATGTAGCCGTACTTCTCGGAAGGGTAGGTCGGCTGAACGCCGATCAGGCCGATCTCCGCTTCCGTTTCCCCCATAATCTGTTCGAGCTCCTGCAGCTTGCCGAAGAAATGATCCTCCACATAAGGGTCTACCGGCAGCACAACAATTGTCTCCTGCAGGCTGACACCTTTAATCGAGTAGAGATAGACAGCGGATAATGCGATAGCAGGGAAGGTGTCCCGCCTCTGCGGCTCGACGATGATTTCAACCTCCGAACCAAGCTGGCTCTGCAGCATTTCAACCTGTGCACGGCTGGTCGCAAGGCACGCTTCCCTCTGCAGTCCAGCCCTGCCCAGCTGCTGCCATACACGCTGAACCATTGACTGCCTGCCGCCCTCTCCGTCTTCAAGCACCTTCAGGAACTGCTTGGAGCGTGAATCATTGGACAGCGGCCACAATCGTTTGCCCGATCCGCCAGATAACAAGATCAGCTTCATACCCCAACACTCCTCTCCGCTCCTGTTTCTTTCGCCTTGCCTTCGCTTGCTGCCGAACGCTGTGAGACTTTCTTGAATTTACTGTATACAATGATGGCGTAAATCCGGCAATATTCCGCGAAGCCCTTAATCAGCCGCCCGGCGGCTGTACGCTCCCTCTTGAACCCGGTCAGCTTCTCACCGAGTATGGACTCAATAACCGGGCCTGCCTTACGGATATCGTAGGTCTGTTCCATGTACGCACTGTTGGCGTGAAGGAAATCTGTCTGCAAGGTATGGCTGCGAATCGAGTTAATCAGGTTCTCCAGTACAGCTTGTGAGTCAGGGTTACCTACCCCGCGGCCAGTGAAGTTAGTCTGCTGAAGGCTTGGAATTGTATCTGCTGTACAGAGCCACATTTCATCGGATTCGCTGACCACGAATGCTATCCGGTGATAGTAGATTGGCTCGATCACGCTTCTCCCCTTGCCAAACACAATATGGGCACGCCTGATGTAGTCCTTCACATTGCTGCGGAAGCCCGCAATATGAACGACTTCACGCCCGCTGTTCATGCGGGCAGCCTGTGCCTGAACCTGGTCCATGCACTCGCCGTCGCCGACAATCGTAAGCCTGATGTCAGCCGCTGACTCAAGCATGGCTTCCACGCAGCGCATGACATACAGGACGGAATTGATTTTCTCCTCATCCAGTCTGGATATTACCAGCAGCTCAACCGGTTCGCCGGGCGTGAATTTCGTATAAACCTCATCTTCCTGCCCGGTCTTTGGCTCGAAGGTCAGCCGGTTGGTAATGAGCGAAACATCCGTCTCCTTGTAGCCATCCTCAATCAGCGCCTCTTTGTTCTCTTCACTGAACACGATCAGCCGTTCATTCTTCATATACCTGGTGAACATGTGCGGCACAATGCCGCCGGGCACGATATAGATGACCGGTATGCCGAACCACTTCTCTATTGCCCTGTGAAAGATGGCGTTGCAGACCGATATCGACACAATGACATCCGGCTTATGCTGCTTGATAAGCTTGTAGTAGCGCCGTGCCGTAAGCAGGTTGCCAACCGGCCTGTCTTTCTCAAAGAAGGGAAGGTCATAGGTCTCAATATCCTGCTCGCTGTACCTGGACTGCAGATTGTTGTATAAGCCTACTGCAAACACATCATGGCCCCGTGACTGGAACAGCAGTCCGTACTCCAGCAGGGAGAGCGCGGCGCCGCCTGCAAATCTCCGGTTCTTCAATAAAATTTTCATGATACACTCCTTCTGTTACGCCGAACTGCTCCCGCCTACTTCCCTCTGCTTCGCTTTCTGTCTCCTGCGGCTCAATAGACCAGACACCCGCTGCTTCAGATCCGCGGCATCCGCCCTGGTAAGCACCAGGATATGCCGAAGCTTCAGCTTCTCCCGGCGTGCATATAGAATCAGGAACAGCAGCCCGGCGAAGGTATAGGATGTAGCCGAGGAAATGGAAGCGCCGATTGCGCCGTACTTCGGGATCAGCAGCAGGTTCATGCCAACGTTAATCAGAAGCGATACAATCGACACATTAAGTGAAAACAGCGGGTATCCTCTGCCCGAAATTTCGGAATGGAGGAGCTTTACAATTACAAAGCAGAGAATACCCGGCATAATATAACGGATTACGGTAGCGGAAGGGGCAAAAGCCGTACCGTATAGGGTTGTGATAATAACAGGAGCAAACAGCCAGAAGAGGCCTCCGCATACGATCAGGACCGGCACCAGGAGACGGATCAGCCGGGTCGTCCGGTCAATGGAATCCTGCTCCCTCCTTGCATTCGCCCCTTTGGAGAACAGGATCAGGCCAATGGCTGCGGGAACCTGCCAGATCACTTCCGCGATATTGGTTCCGACCGAATAGATGCCCACCTCGGTGACGTTGGTGTATGCCTCCAGAATCAGGACGTCGAAGCGGTAATTCAGCTGGAGGACGAATAAGGCGAGCGCAAAGGAGAAGCCTCTGGTGACCATGCTGCGGATAATCGGGCCGTTATAATGAATGCCCCACGGAATCTCCTTCAGGGCCCGGATGCTGTAGAGCAGCGTAAAGACCGCCATAAGAAGCTGCGTTACCGCAGCCCCCATGACGCCCCACTTCCATAGTCCCACCAGCAGCAGCAGGATGCCGAAATTCAGCCCCGTCTTCAGCAGCTCCGTGAAGTTGATGCTTCCGATCTTGAGCTTGCCCTGCATGACCCCGCGCAGATACTGGATACCGAGATTAACCGGTATCGTCAGCAGCATAATGCCCATCAGCCACCAGCTGTAGCGGTCCCCGTACTGCAGCCAGTACAGGAGTCCGACGATCAGGGTGCACAGAATGGAGGACATCAGCCAGATAAAATTCAGCGAAGAGGTGACAGCCTTCAGCTCATAGGTCTGCTTGCCGATAAAATAAGCCGTCGACTGCCGAATTCCCAGGTCTGCAATCGTGACAACCAGAGTTGGAATGACCAGCAGTGCCGTTATAATCCCTTTGCCCTCAGGTCCAAGCAGCCGGGCTGTTAATACGGAAACGAAAAAAGCCCCGAACAGAACTGCAAAGCGGGTTCCCAGGGTCGTTATAATTTGAAAGCCTGTGCTCTTCTTGTTCATCGCTTACGGGCTGACGCGGGTAATTTGCGCTCCGAGGCCGGAGAACAGCTCGACGAAGTTGCCGTATCCGCGCTCCAGCTGATACAGGTTCATGATCCGTGTCTGGCCCTCGGCGCCAAGCGCAGCCACGGCAACTGCCGCACCGCCACGGATATCAGTGGCCACCACATCGGCGCCAACCAGCCCGTCAACACCTGTAATATGGGCAATTTGACCTTCTGCCCCATTCACGCACGTGAAACCGCCGTCGGCTACCGTGATGCTGGCGCCCATCTTGTTCAGCTCATAGCAGTAGGCGAACCTGCCGTCCAGGATCGTTTCCTTCAGCGTCGACGTGCCCTCAGCCGTAGCCATCAGCACGGTATGAAGCGGCTGAATATCTGTATGGAAGCCCGGATAAGCCTCCGTGACGATACTGACCGCCTTCAGCGGCTTCACCCATTTCACATAGATGCCGTTATCCACCTCTTCTATCTGCAGGCCGGCCTCACGCCATGCAGCAACCTCCGATTCCAGAACCTGCACGGTTGCATTACGGATGGTAACACTACCCTTGGTTACGCCTACTGCCGAGATCACCGTAGAGGCAATAATCCGGTCACTCATCACTGTGTGGCTGGCTGCATTCAGCCTGCCGACGCCGGTAATCTGCAGGGTGGCAGGACCGACCCATTTAATGTCCGCACCCATGGATGCCAGGAGATTGATCACATCGATAATCTCCGGGTTCCGGGCTGCATTGCGCAGGGTAACTGTTGAATCCGAACGGACAGCGGCGAACAGAACGTTCAAGGTCCCGCCGAATGTCGGGTAATGGAAGCTGACTTCAACTTCCTTCTTCGGGTTGCTTTCCTTCAGATGGAGACCGAGCTCGCTCTCTTCCATCTCATAGCCGAGATCCTGCAGGGCCTGCAGATGCAGGTCGTGCTTGCGGTTGCCGATGCTGCATCCTCCCGGGAGCGGAAGGAACAGGTTAGAGCGCCAGTTGGCCGACAATCCGAGCAGGAGCAGCGAATGCCTGATCTTTCCTGCCAGCTCGGCATTCAAAGTGCCGCCGCTCCAATTTCTGCCTGAGCAGACCAGCCTGCTGCCGTCTACCTTCACCTCAGCGCCCGCTTCATTAAGCAGCCGTACCAGCTGCTTCACATCGTTCAGCTCCAGCGGCACATTATGGAGAACCACTTCCTCATCGGACAAGCAGGCGGCCACAATGGAAGGCAGCGCGGAGTTTTTGGCACCTGGCAGCTCTACTTCTCCCTGCAGCGGAATCCCCCCCTCAATCTGAAGGTAAGGCTCTGTAATTCCCGTAAAATCTTTTCTAATCGCTAATTCCATTGATCTCTCTCCCTCTCCATCCCGTTTCCCGGGTTTATTCTCTAGACAAACAGCACTTCCGGCTCCATCAGAATGCCCAGCTTCTGGGCCACCGTGTTCTGCATGACATCAATCAGCTTCTTGACATCGCTGGCCTTGGCTCCTCCGCGGTTAATAATCCAGTTCGCATGCACGTGACTGACCTCCGCTCCGCCAATCTGATGGCCCTTCAGCCCAACCTCTTCAACCAGCCTTCCAGGATGCGGACCCTCCGGCGGGCTCTTGAAGGTACTGCCCACAGTGGCGACATTAACCGGGAACTTGCCTTTACGGATATCCGCCGCCTTCTTCGTCATCTTCATGACTTCTTCCTGATCGCCCGGCAGGGCTGTGAACATAGCGCTGAGAATAATATGGGATTTGCCAATAAAAAAACTGGACCTAAAGGATAGATCCAGCTCGCTTGCAGGTTTTGTTATCACATTGCCATTCTGATCGAGATAAGTGACGGACTCCAGAATCATGGAGGTCTCCCGGCCAATACATCCGGCGTTCATCACGACAGCTCCCCCGACCGTTCCCGGAATACCTGCCATAAATTCATAGCCGGTTATCCCTTCCTTGGCCATGGAGAACGAAATCTTGGGAACCATGACACCTGACTCCGCATACAGGGAATCGCCTCTGCGCTCGAAGCTTCTCAGACCTTTGCCGACATGCAGCACGGCTCCGTCGAACCCTTCATCATCCACCAGAATGTTCGACCCGTTGCCGAGCACCAGTACATTCAAGCCCTGTTCTCTGCAAATTTCCTTGGCGGCAACGACATCGTCGATCGTTTGAGGAACGATATAATACCGGGCCGGTCCCCCGACACCCATCGTCGTAAGGCCGCTGAGCGAGTAATTCTCTGCGACCGGGCAGCTCAACTGTTCAAACATCGGTTCACCCCTTATCTACGCAGTTTGCGTATAATTGCTCATTCCTGCTTCGCATTCAAGCAGCATCCTGCTGAACCGTATCCGGTCAGTGGTCTCTGCGAATCCATGTATCCTCGACACGCAGCTGCCGGATTACCTTGGCCGGAACACCCGCTGCCAGGACATTATCAGGAATATCCTTATTCACGATGCTCCCTGCTGCAATAACAGAGTTGCGGCCGATCCGTACTCCGGGCAGTACCAGTACACCACGGCCGATCCAGACATTCTCTTCGATCACGACCGCTCTGCTCTCGTTGCCGCTGTCCATGTCAACCGGATGCCAGTTGCTGTCCATTATATTGACCATCGGTCCAATTATCGTGTTGCTGCCAATCATGATGGACTTTGCGCAGCCGATATCCAGCCCATAATTGAAGAAGCAGTTATCCCCGATCGTGAGCTCAGCATGCCGCCCGACATCAATAGACGAAGGCGTATGGAGCGTCCGGAACGAGACATTCCGGCCGACCACTAATGATCCCTTATTGCGGAGGTAAAGCTTCCCCTTCACCCGAATTAACCGGCCAACCGAGGTCGATCTTGGCTTGAAGAGCATAACGCCCTTGGCCAGTGCCGCCACGGTGCCGAAATTAACCTGCCTCTGAACGCTCATCTCATCCCCGCCCGCCTTTGGATACTGCCTGTACGGCCATGCCCGCTTCAGCCTCCGGCTCGCGGCCCAGCAGAGTTCCGTACAGCTGTTCAACCCTGGTTATGATCTCTTCCATGCTGAACTGCTCCAGCACGCTCCGGTGTCCGCTGCGGACAAGCTCCTCATAGTTGACCGCCTTCGTGCCGATGGTGTAGAGCGCTTCTGCCAGCGCGTGTATGTCACCGTCCTTCACAATGATCCCGCCCATAGTCTCCCGGATAATCTCCGGCGCCCCGCCCGAATCCGCCACAATGACCGGGGTCTTGACCATCAGCGATTCAATTACCACTCTCCCGAACGGCTCATTCATAGAGAAGTTAATGGTTACATCGCATTCGCTCATGAGCTCAAGCGGCTTGCTGGAGTAGCCGTGGAAGACGACCTGGCGGCTCAGCCCGTATTCCTCCACCCTTCGCTTGAGACTGTCATAATAATCATCTGTGTTATCCATCGAGGTATCGCCTACGATAAGCAGCTTCCAGTTCGTCATCCCCCGGTCACTCAGCCGCTTGACCGCTTCAATCATCAGGTGGTATCTCTTCCACTCCACAATACGGCCGAACGTTCCGATCAGCAGCTCGCCGTCCTCCATCAGCCTCCGCGTCTTGTCATACGGATTGTTTCGGGCATCAACACCGTTGTAAATCACAGTCCTGTTCGAGCCCGCAATCGAGTCTGCGACAAAATGGGAGATGCAGATGACTTGATGGAAGAACCTCGGCAGAACGTGATTGTACATCTTAAGATGTGTATAGTCCCGGTGATGCCAGACCAGCTTCGCCCTGCTGATAAATTTAAGAGGCGCAACGTACCAAGGCGCCCGCCAGCCATTGGCATGGACAATCTGGATGCCATGCTCCTTCACCAGCCGCCTAATAAAGCGCACAGCGCCGAGATAGCCCAGCCCGAGCCGCTGCTTGATGCTGCCCAAGGTGTAAGGGATATGCTGATGCTCGGTGGTGATTTCATGCAGGTAGGCCGCTTCCGCCGGGCACAAAAAAAATACCTTATACCTGCGGGTGTCCATGTAGTTGATCAGATGAATCAGACTCTGCTCCGCTCCGCCCTTCTTATCCGCGTGTGTCACGAACAACACGTTGATTCTCTCTCTGCTCATGCTTATAACACCTGCTTTATAAGAGGTTCCCGCTGCTCTTGAATGCCGGAGCCGAACACGCCGCTCAGTATGGCCTTGTGGTCATAATGCTTCCGTATATAGCTCTGTGACTGCGAGAGCAGCTTGCCGGCATATGCCCAGTCATCAAGCAGCGACTTAACCGCATGGATGAAGTCATCCGGCTGGTCAGCAATCATGATATGCTCCCGGTGGACAAGCCCCGTGCCTTCACAGCCGACTGATGTAGAGACGACAGGCAGGCCATTCTGGATCGCTTCAATCGTCTTGAGCTTCACGCCCGCCCCATTGCGCATCGGGTTGATGAAGAGATAGCCAGAGCGGTAGATATCATCCAGACTTTTGGGCGAATCATGAACTTCGATTCTGCTGAGGCCGTAATCGGTAATCCACTGCGTACCCTGACCCCTGCTGTTGCCCGCGATAATCAGCTTGTAGCCTTCCTCATTCAGCAAACGGGGATGGACATGCTTGAGGTACCACTCGACAGCCTCACGGTTATTCGGCATGAACAAGGAGCCGATGAAGACAACATTCTTGGCGGCAAAATGGCTCGTCTCAAAGGTCTCCCTCGTAATCGGCGGCGGCAAAAACAGGCTTCCCTTGTGGGGATACTCGTTCTTGAATACATCATATTCCTTACTGGATATGAACAGATATTTATCGACATGCTGCGCCAGCTTCTTCTGCAGGCCGGCAAACTTGATGCTTTCCATCCAGTAGTACAGCTTATGGACGGCCTTTCGGGCGCTCCTGCCGAGTGACTTGAAGTAAGCCGACTCGTTGTTGTGTACCCGCAGCACCATATTGGCGCCGCTGACCTGGGGATTGTGGAGAATCGGATACACGTAATCCCCTTCCAGCAGCACGTGGTCGTACCCCGAGCCCACCTGCAGGCTTCTTAGACGCTTTCGGGATTGAACCTGGAGGGGCAGCGGCGATAGCAGGTCCACGATTCCGCTCGAACGCCCACACAGATACACCTCGCTGACAACCCGCTTAACGGCTTCCAGATCGGCAGGTGACGGTTCATACTTGCCGCAGACGGCCAGGTCAATGTCCCAGCCGAGCTCGCTCATGATTTTGATTCTGCCCCAAGTGTCCACCCGCCCGCCGTGATCCGCCGGATACGGAAAATCGCTGCATACCACTAGTACTTTCATACAGACACCTCGGTTGACGTTGAGGCTGGTTTATGCTGCTGATGCATGAAGAAGCTGATAAAGGCAAACAGCAGCCAGACCTCGTATTTGATTTCAAGAGATATGAAGAGCAGGGAGAACAAGACAAACAGCAGGGCAACATAGATCCACATATCCCGCTTGGCTGATGCCAGCATGTTCCTTGCCAGCGCAAAGAAGAACAGGACAGCTCCTATGCCGCCGTACATAATCCATTGGAATACACCTGACTTTACGGCCACATTCTTATCGGTGTTGGCATACATCATCAGCTCGCCCGTGTTGATCTCGCTGATGCCAAATACCTGATAATAGAAATCGGACAGGATCTGTATGCAGGTCTGCATATTTTTCTCAAAGTAAAGGAGAAAGGCTCCTGTCCCGACACCAAACGGGTTGGTGGCGATCGTCACAAGTGAGATCAGGATGGTCCCGAATCTCGTATAGGACGAGGTGTAGTTCTCCATATCATTGTTCAATGAGCTGATGACAGCCGGCATGAAGGTTACGGCAACGATATAGATAGCCGCGCAGCCGGCGGCGATCAGCAGGAAGTTCCTCTTCTTGCGGATATCCATAAACTTCAGCATAGCGAATGCCATCGTCGCCAGGAGCACCAGATAGAAGCCCTTGGAGGAGGTCGCAACCAGATAATTCAGGAAGAACGCTCCAATCAGGCCATAGGTTGCCGCCTTGAACAGGCTGGACTTCAGGGAGCTGGCCAGATACAGGCAGATGCCCGCGAACACCATTACAATAGTGCCCGTTGTGCTGCTCTCCGAGGTCAAGAGCCGCACCCGCCAGTAGGGAGCCGCCTTGGAATGCAGGAACGGCAGCGCATACGGTGCGGTGACAAGCTCAATCAGCATGATGCCGAACAGGAGCATCGTCACAGAGAAGAAGCTGACAAAGAGCAGCCTCCTGCTCGCAATCTGCGAGAATACAAAGTATAAGTGCCGGATATACAGCAGAATCAGAACAAGGTAGATGATGATCTTAACCGCCTTGGACAGGAGGTTCTCTGACCCGTACGTGTAGCTGCCAAGCAGAAAATGAATGTACACGTAGAGCAGACTCACTACGGTGATATAGATAACAAACAGGGTCATATACTTCTGAAGCTTGGTCATGTAGACCAGCCTCTTATGCCTCGAGAGCAGCAGCAGCTCGCAGCCCAGGAAGACAGGCAGCATCAGAATAACTGGCGTCCGCCCAATCTCGCCAACCATGTTAACGAGCGGGAAGTCCTGATAGACCGTCATAACCAGCAAGAACATCAGGTAGACAGAGAATAACAGCTGTCTGCCCTTCGAAGCCGCTGCCCCGCTTCCGTTAGAATGGTTAGCCTCCATGCTGATCTCCTACTTTTCGATGGGCAACAGGCGCAGACGTGTTAATCACTGCCGTCCTGTTTCCTCTGTATTCAAGTGACTTCACGTATACCTCCTCAATCTTCTCATTCATGACGGAGGCGTGAAACCGTTCGGCGAAGCTTGCCAGGCACCTGTCATGCATGCTGCCAAGCTGCTCCTTACTAAGATCCTTCAATATCCCGTACAGCTCTTCCGGCTGGTCGAAGTCAAAGACATATCCATTCACACCCGGCTGAATGATCTCCTTAAGGGCACCCCGGTTGCTGACAATGACCGGCTTCCCGCTTCGCAGCGCCTCAATGGCTACAATGCCGAAGCCCTCCCATCTCGACGGAACGATAACCGCATCCGCACTGTGAATATAGCGGTCGATCTCCTTGTTATCGACCCAGCCATAATGTGTGGCGTTAGGAGGAAAGTTGTGCGTTTGTTCGTCCTGAAGCACCGAGCCGCCCACCAGCATGAGATGAATATGATGCAGCCCGTGCCTGTGAAAGGTATTGAGCAGCAGGTCAAAGCCCTTCTGGCGGTCAAATCTGCCGATGAACAGCAGATTGACTTTGTCCGCCTTCACCTTGACAGGCTCAACCTGCCCCGGCCCTTTCCCGTCTGACACACCGTTATAGATGACAACAGACTTGCGTTCCGGCAGCTTATACCTCAGGGAAGTCTCGTATTCATTATTGGAAATATTGATGATGGCATCCGTTGCCCCGCTAAGCATGCGCTCCACGTAACCGTAGGCCCGTTTCTTCCAGGCCGATGTGTCCATCAGAAATGCCCATCCGTGCGAGCAGTAGATGGTGACCGGACGCTTGCGCCAGCCGAGCATCGTCATTCGTGCGAATACCCCGGCGAATGTGCCGTGAACATGCACAATATCCGGCTGAAGCTGCCTGATTGCCCTGCGGATCTTGAAGATCGCAGCGAGCATGTACTTCGGCTTTCTTCTGTAAGGATATAAGGTAAGCCGTTCCCTGTTGATCTGCAGGGTATCCGGGTTCGAATTATGCTCGGATGCGATCAGATAGATATCGTGCCGGTCACGCTGGTAACGCAGCACTTCGTTCAGATGAGTTTCCACCCCGCCCTTGGTATACTCAACGACGTGAAGGATTTTGGCCATTTGCTCGTCCTCCTACTTCCCGAAAGCTTCGCTTGCTAAAAGGCGTCCTTGGAACCGAGCAGAACACGCACGGTACGCAGCAGGATTTTCACATCCATCCAGAAGCTCTTCCGCTGAATGTACTCCAGGTCAAGCTCCACCATCTCCCTGAAAGTGAGCTCGCTGCGGCCGCTAACCTGCCATAGTCCTGTACAGCCCGGGGTCACGAGCAGCCTGAGCTTGTCATATTCGGTGTATTGGTCGACCTCCCGCGGCAGCGGCGGCCTTGGTCCCACGAGCGACATCTCTCCTTTAATGACATTGAGCAGCTGGGGCAGCTCGTCAATGCTCGTCTTGCGGATCAGCTTGCCGACGCGTGTAATCCTAGGATCATCCTTCATCTTGAACATCGCGCCTTCCGCTTCGTTCTTCTCCAGCAGCTGGCCGAGAAGCTCCTCCGCATTGGAAACCATGGAACGGAATTTATACATCCGGAAGGGCTTCTCATTCTTGCCGATCCGGATCTGGCTAAAAAAAACAGGACCCCTCGGGTCCTCCAGCTTAATAATGATGGCTAATAAAAGAAAAAGAGGGGCCAGCAAAACCAGCCCCACAGCGGATGCCGTGAAATCAAAGCATCGTTTCATGACAAAATAGGAGGTCTGGCTCTTCCCGGCCCCCAGCACTGTCTTAGCGTAATAAGCACCGGATGTTACTGCAACTTCTGCTTCGTTTTGCCGTGGCGGCGTCATGGTCACTCACCTCTCGGGACGATGTAAGCATCAACACGCTCTCTCTCCACGATTTCTTCCATAGCAGTCAGGAGCGGATGCTTCAGGTCATTACGGCGCAGAGCAAAATCCAGCATCGTTAGAATGAAGCCAAGCTTCTCACCAACATCATAGCGCTGTCCTTCGAAATTATAGGCGAAGACACCCTTATCCAGATTCAGCATCTGAATCGCATCGGTCAGCTGAATCTCACCGCCCGCTCCAATCTCCTGCCTATCCAGGTATTCGAAGATATCCGGCGTAAGCACGTACCGGCCCATAATGGCCAGGTTGGAAGGCGCATGCCCCTGCGGCGGCTTCTCTACAAAACGGTTGACCTCATAGAGCCGGCCTATGGAATCGCGCGGGTCCACTATGCCGTAACGGTGAGTTTGATCCACATCTACAGTTTGCACGCCGATTACCGATTTGCCCGTATGTTCGTATTGCTCGATGAGCTGGCGGGTGCACGGCACTTCACCCTGCACGATATCATCACCCAGGAGAACCGCGAAGGGCTCATCCCCGATGAAATTTCTGGCACACCAGACAGCATGCCCGAGACCTTTGGCTTCCTTCTGTCTGATGTAATGTATATCGACGTGAGAGGAACGGCGGACTTCTTCAAGCAGCTCATACTTCCCTTTGTTCTCCAAGGTATGCTCCAGCTCAAACGCTACATCAAAATGATCCTCAATCGCCCGTTTACCTTTGCCGCTCACAATAATAATGTCCTCGATGCCCGACTCCATCGCTTCCTCCACGATGTACTGAATGGTCGGCTTGTCAACAATCGGAAGCATTTCCTTCGGCATGGCCTTCGTGGCCGGGAGGAATCGAGTCCCAAGACCTGCTGCCGGAATGATAGCCTTTCTTACCTTTTTCATCTCGATCACCTATCCTTTTCTCTTTTTATTTCTGCTTCCCTTGTTGTAAACGTGCAAACCATACGCTCTTATTCGCCATAAGAACGCATGGTTTGGCCGTTTACCGGCCAAATCAGGGCATCAAACCCCTCCTCACATCACACCCTTGACGATTAACGTCTAAGGCCGGCTGGCCCACAGCATGACCGAGTGCCTCCGTTGATAAAGGTGAAGGAGACATTACCTGGAATCTCCTGCGCGAGAAATCCGTTAACCTGTTTGCTCTTCCTGCTTAGTAGTAGTGATAGTAGCTCTCCCTGTCACTGCGTTTAACGTTATTGAGAACTACGCCGAGAATCTTGGCGTGCACGCGCTCGAGACTGGCCTTGGCCTTCACGGCTGAATCCTTCTTCACCTTGCCTGAGTCGATCACGAGGAGCACCCCGTCACACTGAGTCGCCACAATCTGCGCGTCGGTTACAGCCAGCAGCGGCGGCGTATCGATGATGATCATGTCATACATGCCTCTCAGCTCTTCGAGCAGCGTTGTCATCCGTTTGGATGTCAGCATCTCGGAGGGATTCGGCGCGATTGCTCCCGCTGGCAGGACATACAGGTTATCCACGTTTGTCGTTAGAGTGACATCCTTCAATTCCGCCTGATGGCTCAGCAGCGCAGTCAGACCTGCCCGGTTGGACAGCCGGAATATATGATGCTGGGTCGGCTTGCGCATATCGGCATCAATCAGCAGCACCCTCTTGCCCGCCTGTGCGTAAGCGACGGCAAGATTAGCGGAGGTTGTACTCTTGCCTTCGCTCATCT
Organism: Paenibacillus sambharensis; assembly: GCF_003233845.1. Lineage (GTDB taxonomy): Bacteria > Bacillota > Bacilli > Paenibacillales > Paenibacillaceae > Paenibacillus_I > Paenibacillus_I sambharensis. The sequence goes on along the minus strand of NZ_QKRB01000006.1, from coordinate 37,991 downwards.
TCGTCGAGGTAATCATGATCGTCTGGGTTTTGCTGTCCAGATTAGAGAATTCAATGCTTGTGCGGAGTGTTTTATAAGCTTCCGAGACCGGCGAGACCGGATTAATTTCCGTGATCAGATGAACGCTACGTGTCGACCGAGACATTGCCTTCCCCCCTTAACGGTTGTGCTGCTGACTGCTGCTTGGTACGCGCCTGGCTGCGGTCGGAATTCTTCATCCGCGGTATACTGGTCAGGGTCGATAAGCCGAGCGCCTGCTCAACATCCGAGCTGGTCTTGATCGTGTCATCCAGATAATCAAGCAGGAAAGCCAGAGCAACCCCCAGCATCAGCGCAAGCATAATGCTCACAGCCATATTCATGGTCGGGTTCGGCGAGACGGGATAGGCAGCGGCACTTGGGTCTGCCTCATTCAGGATGCTGACGTTATCCACCTTCATAAGCTCGGGAATTTCCCGCTGGAAGACCTCGGCTACTGCATTGACCATATTCGCCGCTCTGGGATAGGAAGTATCAACGGCAGCTAATGTGATGATCATCGTATCGCTGACAGATGCCACGTTGATCTTCGAAATCAGCTCGCCGGCACTTGTCTTCAGATCGGGGTATTCGCTGGCGACAACCCCCATAATCCGGGAAGTGCGAATAATCTCTTTATAGGTCTTTACCAGCTGAATGCTGGTATTAATGGAACCAAGCTCAACATTGCCTGCAGCCTCGGCAGGCTTATGACTCGGATTTACAATCAGCTTCGTGGAGGCTTGATACTGGGGAACCACAAGCTTGTAAGAATAGAAGCCTGTTACCGATGCCAGCACAACAACCAGCAATCCGATCAACCACAACCTCCTGCGGACAATAGCCCAGTACTGTTTCAGTTCCAATTCGTCTCCTCCGTTAATTCAAAGTTCCGCTCAGCTGTTGAAGCCGTGCCACCGGCGTTTGCCCGGGAGCGGTTGTTGTCTTTCTATAGGCATGTTCTCTACTACACATCTTGCATTCCAGATCCACCGGTCTACCTGATCGCTGCCAAACAGCTTGCCCAGTATCCAGTAAGTCTCGGTCAGTCCAGGCATACGCACTTGATGGTCATGGCAATCGGATGCAATGAAGTGGACCAGCTGCCTGCGGCACAGCTGAATGGCTGACCGGCGCGACCGGAATCCATTGCGTCCCAGCACCGAGGGCGCGTTAATCTGCAAAAGGGCGCCGCTGCTCTCAAGCGCAGCAGCAAGCTCCAGATTCGCGGCAATACTAGGGTTGCGCTCGGGATGCGCAATGATGGGCCGCAGCTCAAGCAGCTTAAGCTCATGGATAAGCTCCTGTATGGCCCCTACATCAAATTTGGGCTGCAGCTCAAGCAGCAGGTAGCTGCTGTCATGAAGCGTGAGCAGCTGTCCGCGGTTCAAATCCTCGAGCACGTCTTCCGGCTGGTTTACCCGTATCTCTTGCCCGCAATAAACCGTGAGCGGAATCCTTGAAGAAACAAGAGCTTCATTGAACACGGCAACCGCCTCTCTAACCTGAGCCGGCTCGGAGTTGTAGCGGGAGGTTCTGGTGTGCGGAGTCGCGATCATCCCGTACACGCCTTCGCTTGCAGCGAACTCCGCCATCCTCAGCGCTTCCTCCAGCGACTGGGCGCCGTCATCCAGACAGGGCAGGATATGCGTATGGATATCAATCATAGCCCGCTCACTAAGTTATTCGTTTCGCGAACCCTTATGCAAAAAAAATATTGGAATAGCTGTACGGAATGGTTTCGCATAACTCATCTGCCTTTCATAGAAATTTTCACATGACGAAACGCGAAAAGCCGGCTCGCTCACGACATCGCTTGCCTGCTAACATCTCCACGCGGGAAGATCTGTGCCTGTTACCCGACACCTGTTTCATATGGCTTTCATAGAATACCCGCCTTTCGACAGCCATTCTGTGCGCCAGTATGTTATTCGTTTAGAGAATCTGTCGAGATAATTATATTCAATATGAATAACTTTGTAAATAAAAAAATGACGTCTTCCGTCGGTTTACCTAACATCAACTGCAGTGTCTCTGCTGATCTTTCAGAAAATCGTCCAGCTTCCCTCCATCCAGAACATGCTCCATCAGGTCCTCAAAGGTACAGGAAAGCCCCTGCTCCTTGAAGAGCAGATCGAGCAGCACAGCCATATCAATGACAGGCTTTTCAGGCGCAGGTGTATACTCCCGCTGGTCATAACTGTAGACAAATTCCCGCTTAAGCGGGTACTGCGTCACATGAAGCAATTCTGCCATAGTAAAGGTTTCTGACGGGCGGCTTCCATTACCGTCCAGAGACGGATCTTCTGCCAGCCGCTTCAGGAACTTGTTTACAAGCACCTGCTTATGCTCCTTCGCTGTCTCGGCAGGCGCCGCGCCCGCCTTCACATTTATCGCAGTATTACACACCTTAGCATCCGGGGGGAGATATGAGCTGTCACGTTTTCCCACATTCAACACTCCTCTACAGTCTTCAAAAAGAGATTATTATTCTAGTTAATTATTCGATATGAATAATTATAGAGTGTAGATAATGAAAAATGTGTCGAAATCTGCTGTGCCCCTAAACTTTTTTCTGAAAACGGTTAACCCTTACAACAGTCTTCGCCATACCTGGCCCGGTTCATTTGCTAATTTCCATCAGAGCAAGCAGCTTTAACGCCTCATATTCCTCTGCACTTAGCTTACTCTTCAAGCTGCTCTTTACCGTCTCCTTCTCCTCGTCGCTAATACCGCCTTCCGCCATAGCCATAAACCCCCGCAGTTCACCGATCGAAAAACGTTTAAGCAGCAGCTGCAGCGCTTCCTCCTTCGTCAATAATGTCAGTTCCTTCTTAGATGCTGCTGGTTCCGCCGTCGCGGATTTGTTATCCTTGGGGCCGTCCTTGCCGGTTCCCGTCGCTTCAACTCCGTCTGCCACCACAGGTCTAACTCCTCCACTGCCTGCTTCTTCGGCATCTCTGCTCCTGCTGCGATCCGGGGTAATGCCTCCCTGTGCCTCAGTGGAGTGCCCCGCCTCAACCGGCAGAACTCCTTTATTCCCTTCCTTAAGCTCGGACTCCAGCAGAGCCATTATTGCAGGGTCTCTACGAAGCTCTTCAATTTCCTCCTTGCTGATCACCTTCTCAGACAATTCCTTCATCAGTCTGTCCGCGAGCATGTTCATGCCGATCTGATAACCGGCTGTTCCGATGCCCAGAAGGATGACTCCCGTAACTGTCCACTTCGCCCAGCGCGGCATGCCTGGTCCTTTGACTTGACGCACTAAATAACGGTGGGGCTTGCTCCCGTGCGTAAGCCACTGTTCACCGGCCGCGTTCTTGTACCTGCGGAAGCCAAACATTTTCCAATAGAAGGGCGTATGCATCCGCTTCTTCTGCTCCACAGCAGCATCCCCTTTTCAACAAGTATTTTCATAACCGACAGATTATTCAATGTGAATAACTTTATTCGTTTCTATTTTAGTTCGTTATCTGCCTGGTAACAAGTCCTTATTCACAATTTGTTTCAGGACTTATTTTTATGTGAAATTAATCACAAACTTTTCGGTAGCGGCAAACTATAATAAAGGCAAGAGGTAGTTGAACACAACCAAGCAGCTCCCAAGTCTCACGTTCAACTGCATCTACTGTACAGTTCACAAGCGTTCCCCAATTACATCATATGAATATGACAAGGAGAGATGGGACATGATTATGAAATGGTGGAGAGAAAATCCGGTTGCCGCTGGCATTCTCGTTGTAATACGCCTTATGGTAGGATGGGCCTGGCTTGATGCAGGCTGGCACAAAATCACAGGAGGCTTTGATGCGGGCGGCTTCCTAAACAATGCAGTGGCAAATCCCGTGTTGGACAAGGCAACGGGCGAAGCCGTTTACCCGACCTTCACAGCCTTCGTCGAAAACTTTGCTCTGCCGAACGTTGAACTCATTAACTTTATGATTCCATGGGGCGAGTTCCTCGTCGGTCTCGGACTTATACTTGGCTGCTTCGTTACAGCCGCTGCCTTCTTCGGACTGCTGATGAACTTCATGTTTATGTTCGCCGGTACAGTCAGCACCAATCCTTGGCTCATGCTGCTCGGCACACTGGTACTGATCGCTGGCGCGAATGCCGGACGCTTCGGCCTTGACCGCTTTGTTCTTCCAGCGCTTCGCCAGGCAATTGGCAAACTGCGCAAACAGTAAGCCGCCTGCTTATCACAGCTTATTACGTGTCAAGCACCGCTTAGCCGCGGTGCTTTTTTCTTTTCCCACGACGCAAACGCTTACATGAATATTACCTCGTTTATCGCATATGGATATCTTCGGTGTCTCTTTCAGCAGCCTTACTTTTGTCATTCGCAACAATAATCAGACTGATCTCCAACACTCCATGCCCATCTTTCATGAAATAACGAGGACTTCAGGCCCATAATTTTCATTTGTGTTTGCGTTTTGAATAATATTATGTATAATATGAGCAAAAAGGTACGCGTTAGGTAGCATTCTAACTAGACACCTAAATTGTCAGAATACTTAACCTACCAAGTCAGAAAGTGATTACACTAATGATCCAAGGCAGGAGGATGCTATGAGCGCCATTGCAGGTATTCTTAAACAAGACGGCCAGCCAGTGGGCGCCGACGAAAGCAGGGCCTTGTTAGAATCACTGTCCTTCTATAAGCATGATCAATTGGATAGCCTGCATGCCGGGTCTCTATTCCTTGGCAGCGCCCTCCGATGGGTTACGCCTGAGTCTGTAAGCGAGCAGCTTCCCCGCCGTCACGCGGAGCTAGGCCTGACCATTGTATCGGATGCGATTCTGGATAACCGCGACGAGCTGGCCGCCCTGCTGCAGCTCGATTCCGCTGAAGCCTGCGATCTTCCAGACAGCGAATATATTCTGCTCTCCTACTATAAATGGGGTTCCCGCACACCAGAATTCCTGCTGGGCGATTACGCCTTTGCCATCTGGGATGAAGCGGAGCGTCAGCTCTTTGCCGCCCGTGACCCGCTCGGCAACCGGACCTTATACTACACGCAAGGCCGCGGAGGCTTCGCATTCTGCTCGGCTATTGCCCCGCTGCTGTCTCTCCCAAGCCATGACAAGCAGCTTAATCAATCCTGGCTTGCCGAGTTTCTGACGATTCCCATGATGCTCGATTCCACTGATGTTGGCGCAACAGCCTACGCAGACATCCGGCAGCTTCCCCCTTCCAGTACGCTTGTGTTTAGAGACGGCAAACTCCTTACCGCTGGCTATGACAGCAAGCTGATACCCGATGATCCGGTACTCTATCAATCAAATGCTGAGTATGAGGAAGCATTCCGTGAGCTGTTCGATGCAGCTGTCCAAACACGCTTACGTACTCACCGCAGGGTTGCAGCCACGCTCAGCGGCGGGCTTGACTCCGGTGCCGTCGTCGGATTTGCTGCAGAACCGCTCAAGGCAGCCGGGAAGAAGCTGTATACCTACAGCTATGTGCCCGCAACCGATTTTACGCAGTGGAAATCACGCTCCCGGCTAGCTGACGAATCGCCCTATATCCGGGCCACGGTTGCTCATGTCGGCAACATTGAACCAGGCTACTATGCCTTTGATGACATGAGCTCCTACAGCGAACTTGATGAATGGCTCTCCATCCTGGAGTCACCTTATAAATTTTTTGAGAATTCATTCTGGATCAAGGGCATCTATGAGGAGGCCGCCCGGCACGATACGGGTGTGCTGCTAACCGGCGCCAGAGGAAACAACACCATCTCCTGCGGTTCGGCCCTGGATTACTATATATTACTCATCCGCAGAGCGCGCCTGCTCACATTTTACAAGGAACTGAGAAGCTACAGCAGGGTGATGGGTGTTGGCAGGAAGAAAATCCTGTCTGTCATAGGCAGGAACACCTTCCCCGCTCCTTTTGCCAGCAAGCATAATGACGCCCCCCTCCTCATTCATCCGGATTTTGCACAGCGGACGAAAGTTATGGAGAAGCTGCACAGCCAGGATGTGGGACTAACCGTCTCCGGACGGGACGGGTTTGAGGAACGGCGTTACTATTTCCGCAGCCCCGCTCTGCTGAACATGCAGGGAAGCTCCGGCGCCAAGCTGCTGATGCGGTATGGCATTGCAGAGCGTGACCCAACCGCGGACGTCAGAGTTATACGCTTCTGTATGGGCATCCCGCTTGACCAGTATGTACAGAATGGCATGGACCGTGCATTGGTACGCAGAATCACCAAGGGTTATCTTCCAGACGAAGTGAGGCTGAACCAGCGCGTCCGCGGCGTGCAGGGTGCCGACTGGCTGCACCGGGTAGCAGGCTCCTGGAACCGGGTGCGCAGCGAACTGGAGCAGCTGTGCCAGGATCCCACCGCCTCCAGCCTCATAAATACCAGTCAAATCAAGGCCTACCTGGCGCAAGCGAATGAACCCGGGAAGGTAGAGAGTGCATTCCGGGATGAGTACCGCTATTTAATGAAGTGTCTGATCGCTTACCGGTTTCTGAAGCAGTTTACAGCCTAGCCTGATAACGCTTGAAAGGAGGTGAGAGAGAAATGACTAAAAAAGCTTGGAATCAACCAACGCTTGAAACACTGGACATCAGCGCAACAATGGCTGGTGTAGGTACACAGTACTTCGACTGGACATATGTAGGTGGCCAGCTCGACCTTAACATCACGGATGACCCTTCCAGCGGCATTCCAGTACCGCCAATCCCAGGTCTGCCAACATCGTAGTTTGATCTTCTACTTACTTAGTTAAGAACAGCCGCCCTTATACAGCTTCTTAGGTGTATAAGGGCACCTTTATTACATCCTATCGATAACATTCCGGAGCGCCCACTTGCCGCTGCCTGACAGCGCAGTGCCGGCCCGGTCAATATATACAGGAAATAAGGTGAGGCATGATGATAGCGCAATCGAACCGGTTAACTTATGAGGCATTCGGCCTGACGATCGCAAGTGACGTTACCCTGCCGGAGCTAGCCACTCTTAGCGGAAGTGCTGCAGAGCCGGATGTGACCGTGGAAATCGCGGAACTGGCTGACGAGTGGCACAGCCTGACTCCAGTATTCGATTATTATGGTTTCCCCCGCCCAGGCCGGTTTCTCTTCCATATTCCAGACACAGCGGTCATTAGCGTGACAGACGGATGCACAATTCAGATCTCACCCATGTGCGATGCTGAGTGGGATAAGATTAGAGTCTATCTGCTTGGCACAGGTATTGGAGCTCTGCTGCTGCAGAGACGCACCCTGCCTCTCCACGGGAGCGCGGTGGTTATTGAGGGCAAGACCTACGCCTTCGTAGGCGATTCAGGAGCGGGAAAATCAACCTTGGCCGCCGCTTTCATCAGCCAGGGCTGCCCAATTATCACCGATGATGTCATCGCCGTCCAGCTTGGAAGGCACGATCAGGTCCCTATGACAGCGCCTGCCTACCCCCAGCAGAAGCTGTGGGATGAGAGCCTCACCAACCTTGGCATGGAAAATGATTCTTACCGCCGCCTCTCCAGCGAGCTGAACAAGTTTGCGGTACCGGTGAAGGCCAGCTTCTTCGGGAGGCCTGTTCCGCTCGGCGGTATTATAGAGCTTAGGCCGGACCCGGAAGCTTCACAGATCCGGATCGAGCAGCTGCACGGCCTGCACAGACTGCCTTTGCTCCGCTATCACACCTTCCGGAACTTCCTCGTCCCTCACCTGGGTCTTATGCAGTGGCATTTCGAGACGGCAGCCCGTCTTGCCGCCAGCGTTCCAGTGTACCGGCTGTTCCGTCCTGTAACAGGCTTCAGTGCGGTGCAAATGACCAGTATCATCCATTCTATGATTAAGGAAGGAGACCTTCAATATGGCAGCTAATACGGCAATAACATCTACGGACAAGATTATACAGGCTCAAGGCGGTCTGGTTACCGATATGGACGGCGAGAAGGTTATGATGAGCATCACGAATGGAAAGTATTACAGCCTCGGTGAAGTCGGAAGCCGAATCTGGGAGCTGGCTGCATCACCCGTCAGCATGGAAGACATTGTTTCTGCCCTTCTGCAAGAATATGAGGTGGACCCTGCTGCCTGCCGCACAGAGGTGGCCATGTTTCTGGAGCAGCTGCGAAGAGAAGGGCTTATCCATGTTGCCCCCGCAGAACGTCTGTAATACTGCAAGCGAGGAGGACTTGTCATGTGGCGCAAAATACGTAAGTTGGCCGCTTCTCCTCTCTCTATGAAGCTCCTGATGATTGAAGCATTCTTCTGCCTGGGCTGGGCTAGGATTCTGAAGGCTGCTCCGTTTGCGAAGGTTGCCCCGTCGCTTGGCATACCTATGGAGGAAACGCCTTGGGAATCGGACCCCGCCGTACAAGCCATGCAGAGCCGGATTTCTCATGTCGTCCGTCTCATCAGCCGGTATACCTGGTGGGAGAGCCAATGCCTCGTTATGGCTATTGCCGCCATGAAGATGATGCGGCGGCGCCGGATCGAGAGCACGCTCTATCTGGGTACGGGCAGGGACGATAACGGAAGCATGATTGCCCACGCCTGGCTGCGAAGCGGCCCTTACTATATCACCGGGTACGAAACTATGTCCAAGTTTACCGTAGTCGGCACCTTCGCCTGTTATCCGGGCCGCTCTGCAGCCGGCTATAAGAAGAGCCAAAGGAGCCTAGGAAATGAACACTGACCCCGTGCTTAACCGAAGCTCATTCTCCCCGGAGCTGTCGCTGCTTCTCTTGCTGTCAGCGGAGAATCAAGAGGATACAGCTGCTGCCTTGGCAGCGGCTGTAGACGGCGGGCATATGGACTGGAAACTGTTCCTCCAGCTTGCGGAGCACCACCGGGTTTATCCATCCGTCTATCTGCAGCTGAAACGGGTTAACGCTCTTCACAATCCGGCTCTGCCGCAGGAGCTCATGCACGCGCTCCAATCAATGTACACCCGCAACACCTTCCAGATGCTGCACCTGAGCGCGGAGATGACCAAGGTCTGTGACAGGATGAGCAATGAAAGCATACGCATGCTGGTTCTGAAGGGTCCCGCACTTGCCAAGCACCTCTACGGCGATATCTCCCTTCGCACCTCGAAGGACCTCGATGTGCTTGTTGCGCCCGAAGATGTCACAGCCGCAGCCGGGCAGCTTGCAGAGATGGGCTATATCACAGACTACGCCAACCATCATCTATTCCATCTGTGGAAGCGTAAGACGCATCATATCTCTTACTACCACCCTGTGCACCGCACCATGATAGAGGTGCATTGGCAGCTCGATCCGCACAAGGGCAGCGAACCGCCCTTTGAAGCCATGTGGAAGCGGCGGCAGACGGTGCTATTCTCCGATACTCCCGTTCATACACCGGGGGATCAGGACTTGCTGCTGTATCTGGCTATTCATGGCGCGCGGCATGGGTGGTTCCGTCTTCGGTGGCTGGCGGATGTCGACAGATTGCTGCGAAGCAGCCCTGTGCGTCAGGAGCGGCTACCAGCTGGCTGTGACCGCGCCTACCGGGCTATAGTCGGGCAGAGTATGCTGCTGTCTGCGGACCTATTCGGCACACCGCTGTCCAAGGAGGATGAAGGCTTGTACGCGAATGACAGATCACGTCGGCTTGCCCGGACTGCTCTGCCCTTCATTCTTAGCGGGAAGCGTTGTCCGGATGAGAGCAGCAAACAGGCCGTACACGAATTCCGGCACTATCTCTTGGATCTGATGTCGATCCGCCAGCGTCTGGATTACTATACCAAGCCTCTCTTCCCCAGCTCACGTGATGCCGCCCAGCTGCCGATGCCGAGACCGCTGCATTTTTTATACTTCCCACTGCGGCCGCTGCTGTGGCTGTGGCGGCAATTCAGGCGGCAACCCCTGACTAGGGGATAAGGAGGACTTGGATATGAAATCAATCTGGATTTATGTAAAACGGCTGCATCACTTTGCCGGAGCCAAGCTGTATCTGAACATGATCAGCATGACGCTGATCAGCCTGTTCGAGGGAATCGGTATCCTGCTGCTTGTCCCACTGCTCAGCGTGTCCGGGCTGTTCGCAGTCGGCCAGGTCAACATTCCCCTCTTGGATCAAGCGACTGCCCCGCTCCGCAGCCTGCCGGATCACCTGATTCTACCCGTCATACTGGGCCTCTACATGCTGCTCATTATTGTGCAGAGCTACCTGCAGAAGCAGCAAACTGTATTAAATATTGAAATTCAGCAAAGCTTCGCCCGTCATCTGCGCCTGCAGGTATACCGGGACTTGCTTCAGTCCAACTGGTCGTTCTTCCTGCGCAAGCGCAAGTCCGACTTCAATCACATCTTCACCTCGGAGCTGACCCGGGCGAGTCAGGGCACCCATCTCTTCTTGAGACTGGTAACCTCCCTGATCTTCACCGCCATTCAGGTTGCGCTGGCGTTCTGGCTGTCCTTCCAGCTGACGCTGTTCGTCCTTGTCAGCGGTCTGCTCCTCGCCCTGTACGCCAGACGGTTTATCCGTCATGCCAAATCGCTTGGCACCCGGACCACCGAGCTGTCCCAGAGCTATATGTCAGCGCTGAACGACCATTTCAATGGCATCAAGGATATCAAGAGCAACCTGCTGGAGCGGCAGCACATGGGCTGGTTCAGGGCGCTCTGTGACCGGATGGAGCATAACATGGTCCAGTTCGCCAAGCTCCAGACTTCCAGCCAGTTCTTCTATAAATCAGCCTCGGCTGTATTGATCGCCCTGTTTATCTACTTCTCCTTCGAGGTGCTGAAGGTGCCCGTTGAACAGCTGCTGCTGATCATCGTCATCTTCTCCCGGCTGTGGCCGAGGTTCTCTTCCATTCAATCCAGCTGGGAGCAGATTATGCAGTCTACCCCCGGCTTCGACAGCCTGCTTGAACTGGAAGCCGAATGTGCCGCAGCCAGAGAACAGGTCATTCGTGAAGGCCTGGCCCTGCAGAAGCCGCTGCGGATTCAGCACAGCATGGAATGCCGCCAGGTCCATTACCGTTATAATGAAGCTTATGAAACCTACGCCTTGAGGGATATCAATCTGCGAATACCGGCGAACAGCATGACAGCCGTAGTCGGAAAGTCAGGAGCCGGCAAAAGCACGCTGATCGACCTGCTCATTGGGTTGATTAGACCAGAACAAGGTGAAATCACAGTCGACGGGGTGCCGTTGACTGGCGATCGGGTCTTCGCTCTGCGCGCCTCGGTCAGCTACGTCTCCCAGGAGCCGTTCTTGTTCAACAGCAGTATCCGGGATAACCTGCAGCTTGTCGATCCTGATGCCACTGACGCCAAGATATGGGAGGCGCTTGAATTCGCCTCGGCGGCATCCTTTGTCAGGGACCTTCCACAAGGGCTTGAGACCGTTATTGGTGACCGTGGTGTCCGCTTGTCGGGCGGGGAACGCCAGCGGATCGTACTGGCACGGGCTATCCTGCGCAAGCCGTCCATTCTGGTGCTGGATGAAGCGACAAGCGCACTGGACACGGAGAACGAAGCGAAGATTAAGGAATCGCTGGACCGGTTGAAAGGATCGCTGACCATCATCGTTATCGCCCACCGGCTCTCTACGATCCGGAACGCGGATCAGGTTATCGTCCTGGAGGAAGGACGTATTATTCAGCAGGGAGGCTTCCAGCAGCTGTCCGGCGAGAGCGGAACCTTCGGCAAGCTGCTGCGGTTTCAGAGCGAGATGAACGGCTGAACGGAGCTTCCATGCATAAAGGCCGCGGAACCAGATGGGGTTCCGCGGCCTTCGCGAGTTAAACGGGATTGTTACTTATACTTAACAGAGTGTTCCTCTTCCTGATAGAAGGCAAAGCCGTTCTTTCCCTGACCCTTAATAACATACATGGCAGAATCCGCTTTATGGAGAAGCGTCTCACGCTCCCGTCCGTCCACATCATACAGGCTGATTCCGATGCTGGCTCCCACCCTGCACTGCCCGCCCGATAGCTCGAAAGGCGCGGAGAGGGCAGCGAGGATTCGCTTGGAAGCTTCTTCCGCATCCTGTGCGCCGTTGTCCAGCTTGATCAGAAGATTGAATTCATCTCCGCCCATACGAGCAAGGGTATCCCCGCTTCTGACAGAGCCGCGAAGACGGCTGCCTACCATCCGCAGCACTTCATCCCCCGCTTCATGCCCATAGGTATCGTTCACCGCCTTGAAGCCATCCAGATCCAGGAAGAGCAGCGCAAACCGCTGATCCTTCCTGCCCTCTTTCAACGCATCATCCAAGGCGCGGAAGAACTTGATCCGGTTGGGCAGTCCTGTCACCGGGTCATACAGCGCCATATACTCAAGCTGCTGCTTATACGCACGGCTCTTGGTGTACTGCCATGTGACCGCAGCCGACAGCACCAGCATGACCCCAGCAAAAATAAGAAACTGTACCTTCATCCCTGCGCCCATATCCTCAAGCTTATCTTCCGGGAGTCTGGACAGAACTGTCCATTCATAAGCACCTTCTGGCATATCCTCGAAGGGAGCCACCCGCTGATACGTAAACAACCCATTGTCCGACCGGATTTGCCCGGATGGCGAAGCCTGCATCTGCTTCCACTCATCTGGATAATCTCGCGGTAATGTCTCTGCCGTCCTGTGCGGGAACATAAACCCCCAAGACCGGTCAGTGGAGTCATTGCTGTACAGCCAGTAGCCCTCCGCATTTAATAATTCGGTGTATCCGTATTGAACCCCGCTCGCCGTTGCAAACCTGTCAAGCAGCGGTGAGGCAAGCAGGCTTACCATAATTGCCCCGATCTGCTGCTTGTTCTGGTTAAAGACCGGCGTCCCAAGATGAATGACCGGCTTCGGAGGCGTCTCAACCCGGCCGAGGTTCTTATACAGCTCCAGCGGCGAAATGTAGACCTCATTGACAGCCAGCCTGTTGATCCCGCGTGCATATCTCACCGTCCCCGCATCCTGGTGCATACCCGGCTCCGATATATGAATCGTCTTGCCCGAGCGGTAAATATGAAACAGCTGTTTGCCCGAGCGGTTAAAGAAATGAATCTGTTCATACTGAACCTTCCGGTCGACGAAGCTTATATATTCACTGGCAACCTCTGAAGTTCCATTCTGGATCTGACTGATTTCCTCAATTCGGTGAAGACTCGTCAAATCCGCCAGAAAATACAGGTCCGAATACCGGCCTTCCAGATGCTGTACAATAGCTTCGCTTCCGCGTTGGACCTTCTCCAGCTCCTCCTGACGGATCTCTCCATAATGCGCGGCACTCTCCCAGCGGAATAGCAGGTAGAGAAGCGCTCCCAAGAAGCCTAATGTCGTGGCAAACAGCAGAATAAAAGCCTGATAGTGATGACTAGGGCGGTTGATGTTCCAATCTGGCTGCTCCATATCTCAAGCCTCATTATCAATAAAGTTTGGTCATGCATGCTCCTTCTACCATACCGCATTCGACCTTTTTCGACAATAATAAATTCTTAACTGAATCTTGCTGGGGAAGAGCCGCTAACCGGCGGCCGGCTTGAATATCCGCAGCTGGCGGCAGTGTGTACGCAGTACGGCTGGTGTATTCATGTAGATCTCTCCGTCCATATCAGCCTTCATCGGCTGCTGCGTCGCCAGCGTAACCTTCGCACTCTGGAAGTAATCAATATTCCCGCCCTCCTGCTTCCAGGCTGAAGGATCCCTGCGGCTTAGCACCTCAAACAGCAGGGCAAGCCCCGCTTCCCTAACCACAAATATATCCAGCAGTCCGTCCTGCAGACCAGCTTCCTCAAGCGGCAGCGTGTTCGTTCCTATTGAACGGCCGTTAAATGCAAGGATCATGACCGCCTCGCCGCTGCGCTCTTCTTCATCTGTTACCAGCCGGTAGGCAAAGGATTCCGCGGAGTTCAGAACCTGCAGGGAACTTAGAAAATAGCTCAATTTGCCAAACTGGCTTTTCAAACCCTCATCGATATTTTCCGAGGCGGCTGTAATAAGACCAACCCCGAAGAAATTGCTGAAATACCGGCCGTTAGCCTCCCCTATGTCGATTGGCACAGGTTCAGTGTCCAGAACAAGCCTTGCAGCATCCTCCAGATTAAGCGGGAGTCCCAAGCTTCTCGCAAAATCATTGCACGTGCCTGAAGGCAGGATCCCAAACGGCGGCGGAGACTGCAGAGCTGCCAGCCCATTTATACATTCATGCACGGTACCATCCCCGCCCAGCGTTAACAGTAAATCAAACTCCATTGCCCGCTCCCGGCAGAGCCGCTCTGCATCCCCCGGACCCTCAGTCTGGAGCAGTGTTAGTTCGCCTACACCTGGCGCGATAACACTGGCCGTCACCCCCAGCCGTTCCTGCAGCGCAGACTGCCCTGCATGGCCATTGTAAATAACTGCAGCCTTCCCGTATGCTGTCTCCACCTCACATCCTCCTATCCTCGTCCTGCAAGAGATGACACCGCACGACAGCAAACTCTAATTTTCTATTTATTCCAATCTATAGAATTTTATATAAAGTCAGGTATAATAGAAGAATCAGAAGAATGCTCAAAAAAAGGGGTTAACCTTGCAATGGACTCTCTTCACTTACTGGCACAAGGTAACTATGACACACTCAGCCGCGCTCAGCAGCTTGCCATATTCCAGGAATTTCACCGTTTTGTCTTTCCTCAAGCCCGCCGGATTGTCCGCGACTATGCGGCTGCAGAGGATATTGTTCAGGAAGCCTTCCTTAAATCCGTCCGTAAAATGCCCCCGCATCTAAGGAACATGCTGCAGGTGCAGGCCTGGATTCGAACCGTCGCCAAGAACCAGGCCATTACATATTTGCGCAAACATCCGGATATATCTGTGGTTCAGGATGCCGGCAGCTCTGCTGCGGGCGCCCGTGTTCCCCTCCCGATGCAGTCGCCATCGCCCGAGAAGGAGGTAGAATGCCGCCTCATGACCGAGACGGTAGCGCGCTGCGTCCATTCCCTGAAGCCAGAATATAAGTCCATTGTCCTTCTCCGCTGGCGGTATGGCTTATCCTATAAGGAAATTGCCAGCCGGCTGAATATGACGGAACAAAATGTAAAGACCCGCTTGTTCCGGGCCCGTGAAGCCGTCCGCCAGAAGTTTATGCTGGAATGGGGCTCCTGATTACAGGAGCCCTGCTGCTAATAAATTACGGCTCATCTGTCACTGATATATAAATATCGACAATCGCCTCTCCCGGGTCAGACGCCTTCGCATCATACAGCTCAAAATCTCCCGAGTATCTGCGTCTATAGGCCGATGTTTCAAAATAACGGTCAATGGCTGCCCAAGTCTCGGCCGTCACTTCCAGCGCCGGACCAGGGCGCGTTGTAAATACGGCATAACGCGAGGCGGGAAGCGTGACAATCTTGCAATCTGCCCCCTCCTCGAATGCATCATCACCGGAAACCTCCTGGCCGATCACAATCGTACACGCACCGTTGTCGCTCCGGTTGTACTCGGCATATAGCGCATAGGTAACCGAAGGGTTTCGAGCCTCGGCCTCCTTGGCAATACAGCGGTCACTGCTGCGAAACTGCTCCCACAGCCGGGCCACAGCACTGTCCGTTCCCCGTTCCGTCTCCGCCGCACGGACGTGGAGACCCCCAATTTTCATTTCCCCTAATTCAATAATAGTAGGTTCATTCATCGGAATCTCCTCCTCATCATATGTTCACACTTTTCAGTAGGGTTGGATTTGGTTCTTACCTCTTATATACCCGTTTTTACAGGTTCCAAATAAAACATCTTCTAATGACCTCTCTTATGGTAGAATAGGACTATGCTGTTCCAATTGTCCTATCACCCCATTAATAGGAGCCTACATACATGACACTACGCAAAAAATCAATCCTATTCATCGGTCTTATAACAGCTGCCAGTATGCTTGTCTGTTATATCCTGCTGTACGCGATTCTCTACAGCCGCTTCAGCGAGCTAGAGAGCCAGGAAATGCAGGCCAAGATGGAGCATGTCTTCTATCTTCTTGAGGATGAGATGGAGCGGATCGAGAAATTAATGCTGAACTATTCCGCCTGGGATGACACGATCGCTTTCATTGAGCGCGCACCATCCACCGCCAGCATCCTTGATGATCCCTACATCCTGAGTAATTATCCCAACGCAACCTTCGCGGAAAATATGCTGACCGCCATCGCCATGCTCGACCAGGAGGGCAACGTCCTGTATGGCCGTTCCTACCACCCTGAATCAGACATGCAGATGGACCTGGAGCGAATCATTATTGATGAGTGGCTCAGCCATCACAAACAGATCCTGCAGTTTACCGGGCCTGAGGACAGCTACAAAGGCATTACCCAATCGCCCGCGGGGCCACTCATGACGGTTTCCCTGCCGATTGTTGACAGTGAAATAAACGGCCCGATACACGGCACACTGATTGCCGGAAGAATCATGACACCTGAGATGCAGGAGCAGCTGTCGAAGCGGGCAAGACTCGATGTGCAAATCAGCAAGCTGAATGACAGCTTCCAGATCCCGGAGAGCAGCATGACGGTGACCCAGCAGCTCCGTGGTGATCTCCGCCATTACCCGGTATGGGTCGAGAATCGGGACAGCCATCTGGCGCTCGTCCAGTCTGTCTATCCGGATATGTATGGCCAGCCGGCTTATCTGGTGACCATTCACGCGGAGCGAGATATCATCTCCCGCGGCGTGAATACGATTATTCAGATATCGGCAGTCATATTTATTATTATCGCTCTGCTGTTCGCTGGACTGCTGATGTTCAATGACCGCTTCATTCACCGGCGGATTCAGCGCCTGGCCACTGATATCGACAGCATCTCAAGCAAGCAGGATTTTTCCCTTCGGGTTCAGTCTTCCGGGCAGGACGAGTTCAGCAAGCTTGAGCTCGCCTTTAATGATATGCTGTTCTCCCTTGAGGAGGCTTACCATGAGCTGCAGGAGCAGGTCCGGCATGATACGCTCACCCGCCTGCCCAACCGGGCCAGCTTCTTCGAACGGATGGAGTCCCTGCTGGAGGATGCACGGTCAGCCGGCACTCCGCTGGCAGTTCTCTTCATTGACCTGGACAACTTCAAGTGGGTTAACGACACGTGGGGGCATGAGACCGGGGACACACTGCTCATGGAAGTCGGCAGCCGGATCATCAAGCAGCTGGCTCCGGGCGATGTCGTCTCGCGTCTTGGCGGTGATGAGTTCACCGTCCTGCTGACCGGACTCGATTCGCGAGAATCTGCCTATCGTAAGGCTAAGATTATCCATGATGCCCTCGCATCCGACTATCATTTCCGCGGCCTGCAGCTGCGTATTACGGCAAGCATCGGTGTCAGCCTGTTCCCGGAAGACGGCACCTCGCCAGAGGCGCTGGTTCAATATGCCGACATGGCTATGCATCAGGCCAAGCAGACGGACAAGCAGCAGGCAATGACCTTCTCGGAGGACCGAAAGGCCCGCATTGACCGCCAGCTGCTGCTGGAGAGAGATCTGCTCACTGGTATCGTCAACAAGCAGTTTGAGCTGCACTTTCAGCCGATTCTTGCAGCGGAATCCTTGAAGGTTATCCGTCTGGAATCACTTCTGCGCTGGAAGCACCCTTTACTTGGCTATATCCCTCCTGTTGAATTCATTCCGTTGGCGGAATCCTCACAGGCTATTGTGGAGATTGGCTACTGGGTTCTCTTTCAGGCCTGCAAGGCCGCCAAGCATTTGCATAATGAGGGGCACACCGTTCAGGTGGCCGTTAATGTATCTGTGATCCAGCTGGAGCAGGATCACTTTGCGGAGGATGTCATACAGATCCTTCACAAGACTGGACTTCCTCCCGAGCAGCTGGAGCTGGAGATGACCGAGTCGGCCGTGATGTCGTTCGGACGGGCGCCGGAAGCCGTGCAGAAGCTGACTGAATATGGTGTTGCGATCGCACTCGATGATTTCGGAACCGGCTATTCCTCCCTCAGCTATCTGCGCAAGCTGCCGATCCAATCCATCAAGATCGACAAGGCTTTCGTCACCGAGCTGACCGAAGGCACGTCAGACAAGACCATATGTGCGGCTATTACGCAGCTGGGTCATCATCTTGGCCTGAGAGTCGTCGCCGAAGGCGTCGAGAATGCCGAGCAGGTTGCCATCCTGCGCATGCTTGGATGTGATGAGCTGCAGGGCTATTACTTCAGCAAGCCGCTCTCCTGGCCCGACCTGCTTGCTTACCTCAGCACCAGGAAAGCCGAAGGCTAATAGCCTTTATGTATATTATATTCGTATGGAACCGCCCTCCCGCCAAGCAATCACCACTGGGAGAGGCGGTTTTTCTGTCAGCTGCCCATCCTCCCTTAACAATCAGAAAAAAGCCAAATCCTGAGATTCCAGGAGATTGGGCGAGAAGACTGAAGAAAATATGCCCAAAACCCCTGTATTTTAAATAATCTGAATATTTACAATCTTTAAATATTAATATAAAGTAAAGCCATAACCAACACAAACAAACGAAAAGCAACGCATCACCTAACGTAACTGCCGCGTTATATCCTTGAATGCAGGACCTTACGCCAAGCATAGAAGGCGCGAATCACTTTTGATTCCATTGGCCCCGCATTCATGTTGATATATACCTAACGTCTGAGCTGGAGAGGGGATAGTCCATTGAAGAACGTTAGCGAAGCATATCCATTACCTTTCGTACCGATGGATTATGCGTAAGGCGCTCATCTTGCAGATGGAGCGGGATATGCGGGAAATCACCATGTTGCTAGGTAAGAGGGAACATCGGGAAATACGAGGATAACAGCCGGTCAGAATCTGTTACTGATCTGGGCAGTATAGGAACGTTATTGTTTCACAAAATCTGAAAAGCATGGTTGGCAAGAATGTTGATTCAGGCAAGCTGTGTGTGAAATGGAGTGCTAGGGTAAAATTGAATAGCTCTGTAAACCTAACATAGGGATTCCGGTTATTAATGAATAAGCGGAATCCCTATTTGCGTTTCTTAGTTAGAAACTATCATAGTTGACCGCCTCTCCCGACTAGAACCCCGGGCAGCGCCTCACGACGATTTCTAGAATACCTGCGTTATGGACTCAGATCTCTCTTGTGTACATATTCTGATCCTGCAATCGAATAAGCACTTTGCCAAAACGGCCACCTTCTTTTATGACTACTTTGCCGGATGGATAAGCCTCAGCCAAATAGCCGGCAATCCGATTCCGATTCTGCTCATGATCGGGCAGACGATGAAGGCGAAGCCAGGTCATCACTTCATGCAGCGCCTCTTCTGCGGTTACCTCCTTTGTTTTCGTTTCCCGTGTGATCAGCGTCTCATAAGCATAACCTTTCAGATACAGCAAATGCAGCAAATATCCCATTTCCATATGGATCGGATAGAAGGGCTGGTCGGTGACAAGCGGCCAGACCTCCTCCACCAAGCTGTGCTCCGCAGAACTTGCAGGCATACTGATATAACAGAACTTTCGAGCGCACTGGAGAATCTGGAGCACGCTGTCCCAATTGTGAATGACAGGGCTCATCGAGACAAAGACAAGATCAAATGCCTGGCTCCAGCCTCTGGCCGGCACGTCAATTTCTTCAAACTTCTCTGCCACTATCGTGACTTGGCCTTCGCCATACTTCGAGACATTCTCCTTCAACAATTCGATCAGCGGCGGAGAGGTCTCTACGGCCGTAACCCGGGCGCCACGCTCGGCAAATGGCACTGCAAAGACTCCTGAGGCGGCGCCGATATCCAAAACAGAAGCGTTCTCGAATAGAACGCCTTGCCCTTCCAGCCAACTCACAATTCGTTTGGTTCGTTTTTTCCCCTCTTCGCTAAAGCACTGTTCGTTAAAAGACTTTGCTTTATGGTCAAAAGTCCTCGATGGATCGATTCCATTACTTCTCATCTTGTTAGAGGCCGTATCGGTATCGTCCTTCCACGCTTGCTCCCATACGGCTGCATCAAAAAAATGGTCCATAATCATCTCTTTCTTCCCTTCTGTTATATCTGACAGCTTCATCTCGCCGCCTGTTCATGCTCTAACGATTTGCAATAGCGCCACATCATATCTTAGATACACCATTCGTAATCACCTTAATAATAGATCTATGATATCCATAATTAAAGAACAAGAAGTGTATTACTTCTTGTTCATCTCGTGACTGAAGCGCCGCTTCAGAGCTTCATCCAGTACCGACTGAATCGTTTGTTCCCTCAAGTATTGATACATCTGCTGTTCTGCACTGTACATTACTTTCTCAATCAGGCATTCCTTCCTATCCAACTCTCTCTGGCTTTCCGGCGCACTCTCCTCTTCATCTAAAAGCCGATGCTGCTGTGAGCGTGAGTTCGAACATTTAAATAGCTGCTGTCTTCCTTCCATTACTTGGACCACGTCAAAAAAAGAAATCTGTTCCGCCGGCCTTGCAAGCTCGTAACCGCCGTTCACTCCTGGTACGGCGCGTACAATCCCATCCTGCCTTAACTTTGACATGATTTTAGATAAATAACTTTCGGATACACCAAGCGTCCCGGATAATTCCTTGATTCCGACATTGCTGCTCCGTTCTGAAAGTCCCAGGTGAACTAAGGCATGCAGGGCATAATCTGTACTTTTGGAGAACTGCAAGTCTCCTCCTCCCCCCGTTTATTATGGATATCTGGTATCCATAATAATAAATACCGTTTCGAAATGCAAGATAATCCTTATTAACCATCTCCTCTGTAAGTAAAGGAATCTTTTGGTCTTATGTCGAATACGGTGGGGTAGTCGCCTGATTATTGATGCAAGAGAAGGATTAAAGCTAAAAAACAATTCGAAGAAAAGCTAAAAGGTCATAGTTGGAATAACCAGCGAATGATCTGAAAGCCAGTGGGGGAAGCGATGATAAATTTAAAACATATCATGAGTTCTTTGATTCTTGCTTCTGTTCTAATATTTCCGGGGTGTAACAATACGGAATCAATAGATGTAATAGATGATGGATTAGTAATTAATTCAATTTCTTATAGTTTGGGTGGGGATTTAGACAAAACCGTAGTATCCTATAATTTCAATCTTTGGAACAGAACCGAAAATTCAATAAACATAATCTCTGCAACTCCTATTTTAACTGAAGAGTTAAGTGGAAGATTGGGGAATCAATCGATCGTAAATGAAATAAATAGGACAATTAATTCGAACACCTCCGAAGTTATAACAGGATCATTCTACCTTGATACTAATGGATTGGACAAAAAGGAAATTGAGAAATTAAACATAGAGTTGAAGCAGTTCAGGGTTCTTTCTGAACAGACACTGGGATTTGATAAATAGTTGATTATGGGGTCATTCAGGAACCAGACGGAAATGTCTTGGGTGCTTGCAATGCAATACAAAGAGGTCAAGAGTGAGGGATACAATAACGTTAACTAAAAATCATTGCATAAAGACACAGCAAAAGCCAAAATGAAATAAAACCTCGAGGGAGTTGATCAGCATGGCGTTTGATGCCTTCACTAAGAAAAGACTTGAAAAAATATTAGATACCTACATAGCGAAGAAGATCCCAGAACATCTCAAAGCAGAGTATAAGATTTTGTATAAGTTTCGAGGTGAAACCATTACTTTATCACAGGATAGACCTTCATATAGACCGGGCCAAAGAGTTGAATTGCCAATCGCTCAGTTCAGGTATATAGATAACAAATGGAAGGTATATTGGAAAGACAGTAAAGATAAGTGGCATTTCATAGAGGATATTAAACCGATAGAAGATTTTGAAAAGCAATTAAAAACAATTGATAAAGATGAATATAGTTACCTGTGGATGTAGCTCGCTTTCTGAGGAGAGATCAAGCAGACAGCCCTGCACCGGCTAAGTCCTCGATCCTGCTGACCGAACACTCTGCTGCAAACCAAGACAAACTAAATCAAAGGGGACTTGTTTATGCATCTCCTAAACATCTCAGAATTATCGCAAGACCGTATAACGGAGCTCTTTCATCTAACGGACAAACTGAAGCATAAGAAGCTCAAGGAGAAGATTTTGGAGGGGAGAACGTTTATATTATTTTTTCCTGAATCAAGTATTAGAACAAGAACTACATTTGAGAAAGGGATTAACGATCTAGGCGGAGAATGCATACTCTTCCCGCCCGAATCACTAGATAAGAAAGAAGAACTCTCCGATGTAATGAAATATTTAAACAATTGGGCTGATGGTGTTATTATCAGACATTCCGACTTCGATAAGATGAATGAGCTGTCTCAACATGCCTTAGTCCCGATTATTAATGCAATGTCATCACAAGGCCATCCATGTGAGATACTGTCTGATCTATATTCAATTCGAGAAATCCGTCCAGACTTCAGCAATCTCACCTATACGTTTGTGGGCCCCCGGGGGAATATAGTCACTTCATGGGCCGAGATTTCCAAGGTTCTGAATCTTAAGTTCCAACATGTGTGTGCTGCTGGAAATCGGATTTATGATGATAATGAAAATTATCATTATTCAACCGAACTCGAAGCCATATTATCAAGAAGTGATGTCGTGCTGACAGATTCACTTCCCACAGATTACCAGACCGATGAATACCTTTTAAAATACCAGATTAATCTGGATAGAATGAGGCTAACTAAACAGGGTGCAGTTTTGAACCCATGTCCTCCTTTCTTTAGAGGACAAGAGGTAAGTGAAGATGTCATTGATTCAGATTACTTTGTAGGGCACGGATTTAAGAAGAATTTGCTTTATGTACAACAAGCAATTATTTTGCAGTGTTTGGGTCTCGGAGAATCAGAACCAGCATAACCCGGCTTTTTCAACAAAAACAGCGGCAGCATGGGACCTGATCCCGTGCTGCCGCTGCTTATATATTGGGGTAGAGTCTATTTCCTGCTGGAACAGCACACCCAATCTAATACTTCGCTTCTAGCCGCCACCCGAATAGTGCTCATCCACTTCTTCCGGGTGGTTGGAGGCCCATTCCTTCGCCTGGGCCGTTGCGATCGGGATCGCCCTGCCTTCATCGTATCCGTCACGCAGCAGGGCATTGGCAATTTCCACAGCCTTGTCCCGGATTGCAGGATCGAAATTCTTCAGCGACTCCGGGTAATCTCCGTCTTTCCAAGGCATCGCAATCCCTCCTTCGCCCAGCTTCCAGCCATGCTGGTGACCGAAGCCTGCGGCTGTCAGCTAGTAGTTGCGGCGATTGTCCGAATACGGCTCTTCCGCCCGCGGGTCCACACCGTTGTCAGCTCCTGTACCCATGCCAGTTCCAAGCCCTGCGCCGTTCGCGCCCATACCGGCAGAACCGCGAGTGGAACGGTCATAGGTATCCTGATTGAGCGAACGATTCAACCGGAATGTCTCATACGCATACTCGTCACGCTCAGAATCCGCATCAACCAGGACAAGAATGCGGCCCTCTTCTACAAAATTCTGATACCGCTCTGCATCCTCTTCCGGTATACCCATACCAATCAGACCGCCCACCAGACCGCCCGCACCGGCACCGACAGCTGCCCCTGTCAAGGTTGCCGCAATTGGTCCGGCTGCGATGATGGGCCCAACACCCGGAATAGCGAGTGCACCTACACCTGCAAGAAGACCGGTGACACCACCCAGTACGCCGCCAGCCGTCGCGCCGGCCGCCAAGCCTTCTGGGGCTTTCGTGCCCGTCTCATCCGCTACATAGGACAGCTCGTCCCGGTCTTTCGCGATAACCGAGATTTCCTCCGAGCGATAACCCTGTTCCTTCAGACCTTCTATCGCTTTTACCGCTTCATCTTCTTTGTCAAAAACTCCGACAATCTTCCGTTCTTTGGCCATTGTCCTTACCTCCCGTTATCCTGATTTGCAGTTAAGACCTTGCATTGTGCAAAAAATTAAGATACAGGTCCAGGCATGTACCACTGCAGTTATTAATTACCCTCCCTGTACTTTACGAAACAAATGGCGGCTTCTGGTCGATGTTGACCGGAAGCCGCCTATAGCGATTTTTGCATATTCATGAATGTGTCAGGCACAGCTGGATGAATTCAGCAGCTCGGTGAAAGCCGAGCAGGACAGATCGTACAGCTGGCTCATCTGCATAAGGAGCACATCGTAGCCATCCATGGCTCCCTCCTTAATGCGCGCCTCAATAGCTGCAATAATGCCCGCGAGCGGCGCCATACCGACGCTTAAACTCGCTGACTTAATATTATGAGCGGTCTGCTCCGCCTTGGCGAGCAGCCCACGCTTCAGCTCCTGGCGAAGAAGCTCCAGCTTGGCCGGTGTATCCTGGCGGTACATCTCGAACAGCTGGGCAAGAACATCCAGATCAACCTCATCCCAAGGAGGCGCCACAATATCCTCAATCGTCCCGAGATCCAGATATTCCGAGTGCTGCACTTCCTCCAGCGGGGACTGATGGTCTTGCGGACCATCCGGCAGCCAGCGGATCACAACCTCCCGCAGCTTATCCAACTGTACCGGCTTCGTAATATAGTCATCCATCCCCGCTTCCAGACAGCGCTCCATATCACCCTGCATAGCATTGGCCGTGATTGATACGATTGGCGTCCGGCTGGCGCAATCCATTGAATCCTCAAGTCCCCGGATCTGTCGTGTGGCTTCAAAGCCGTCCATGACCGGCATCTGGTTATCCATCAGAATCAATGCCGGCTTCTGAGATTTCCACAGCTCCACCGCCTCCTCGCCATTGGAAGCGATAATAATCCTCTCAACCCCAAGCTTCTTCAGCTGCAGGGTCGTAATATGCTGGTTAACAGCATTGTCCTCCGCGAGCAGGATCGCAGAGGACAGCTCTTTCCCTTCAAGCTTCCACTTCGGCTTAACCGCAGAGCTTGCTCTAGCCTGCCGAATACCGCTGCCGGCTGTCTCAGCCACCTTCTCCAGCTCCAGCTCAAACCAGAATGTTGACCCGCTTCCAACCTTGCTGAACACACCGATTTCACCGTTCATCATCTCGACCAGACGCTTGCTGATGGATAAACCAAGACCAGTAGAACTGAACTGCTGGGTATAATTGTTGCCGACCTGGTAGAAAGGCTGGAACAGCTTCTCAAGGTTATCCTCCTCAATGCCAATCCCCGTATCCATCACTTCGAAGCGGAGCCGCTGGCGCAGCTCGTAATCCTGGATCATGAAGACCCGGAGATCAATGTCACCGTCGAATGTAAATTTGACTGCGTTGCCGAGAAGATTGAGCAGGATCTGGCGAATCCGGTTAGGATCGCCTCTAAGATGCGGCTGAATTTGCGGGTCAAAATAGACCGTCACCCGGTTGCGCTGGCCTTCCGCTCGTGTCTGCAGCAGCTGCACCACATGATCAACCACAGAACGCAGATGAAACCTGGCGAGCTCCAGCTTCATCTCACCCGCTTCAATCTTCGATAGATCCAGGATATCGTTAATGATGTTAAGCATTAAGTTGCCGGAGTCCATAATAATCGAGATGGATTCCTTCTGGGAATCCGTCATATGTGTGTGGGCAAGCAGCTCGGCCATCGCAATAATGCCGTTCATGGGCGTTCTGATTTCGTGGCTCATCGTAGCCAGGAAGGTGCTCTTCGTCTTGTTCGCCGTCTCGGCCGCTTCCTTGGCCAGCTTCAATTCAATGTTCGTCTTGGCAAGCTCCCTCTGAACAGACAGAAGCTCGTTATTCAAGGCGGAGAACTCGTCATAGGTCTTGAGCTCCTGCTCCAGCTTCAGTACCATCTCATGAGACAGCTTCTTGATCGTCTCCCGGAGTGATACCATCTGCTGGTTATTGATCTTCATCAGCTCATCATAGAAGTACGTGTAACTCGTGTTATACTTGGAGCCGACGATGAGAACATGTTCTTCAAAGATCCCCCCGCTTAAGTAAAATAGCTCCGGCTTACCGCCGATGTTCAGATGCAGTTCCCAGTTGAAAGCCGCCTTCTTCCTCCTTAGCTGCTCGAAAAAATCTCTACACTTCAGCCCGCTCATCTCGTCCATAAGATCTATAATATTGCAGAGATCATCTCGGCCTTCCGTCATCGCGATATCATCACGTATCACGCGAACAATCTGACCCCCGCTGTCGCACAAGAGCGATAGAACCGATTCTTGATGCTCATTCACAGCTATAGGTCCCCCTAACCCTTACGAGTTCTTTACCGGCTGGCCGGCACGGACCAATTCATAAGCCCGCGCAATCCCTTCCTTGGCATTAGCAGCGTATCCATCTGCGCCAACGTGCTTCCACAGCTCCGGGTCGATATTAAAAGGAAGCCCGCCAACCATGATGCGCACACCGCCGCATGCCGGGTCCTGCCTGACTTCCTCGATCAGCTTCTTGACGAGAGTAACATGATAGGTCATGGTTGCCGATACGGCCAGCACATGGGGCCTGCGGTCACAGATTGTCTGAATTAAAGAGCGTGATGGTACGTTAGCACCGACATAGTACGTGTCCCAGCCCTCCATCTCAAACAAATCCGATACCATCCGAAGCCCGATTTCATGCAGCTCCTCTCCCACACATGCAGCCACCATCCGGTAGCCGTTCCGCGCGGTAGAGAAGATATAAGGATACAATTGCGACATAATCATCTGCGTAGCAGCCGAAGCATAGTGCTCTTGGGCAATCGTAATCTTATTCGCCTGCCACAGCCTGCCTATTTCATACTGGGACTGCTGGAAGATGTGGAAGTAGATCTCATCAACTGGCATCTGTCCTTGTACGAGCTCCATCACCAGCTTGCCCGCCTCTAACCGGTCACCCACAAGCAGCAGCTCTGTGTAACGGCGGGCCAGACTGCCCATCTCATCATTATCCGGCATCTGATGCACGTCTGCCGGTTCCTTCACTTGATGAAGGGCAAGCTCCAGGAACGGAGTAACCTCTGCGTATGGTTCCGGCTCCAATTCAGCTTCCAGCACATCACGGATACAGTGAATATTGACAATTAAGTCATCGGCGGTCACATTATAGCCGGCAAGCAGGTTCTTCACCCATTGAATATAGTTGGCAAACAGCAGCGGGCTCTGGACCTGAATACTCTGCGCCAGATATTTCAGATTATATACCGTATCCTGCTTAGTCTTGATCCTACCCCTATCCCCAAACCGCCGGTTTAGGTCGGGCTGCAGGCTGTACTGCATACCGGTTACCAGTTCCGCCAGTTCATCGCCTCGTCGAAGAATGGTTTCCCCTGTATCCTGCAGCGTATGCTTCATAACCTACCCCCTCACTATTCCGCCCGGACGACATACTTGCGTACAGTCGGGACGATGGATGCCAGCTCCTGATCGGGATATTTTTTCTCAAGCTCATGAATACGTTTGAAATCGTCACTTGTAACCCAAGCGAGGTAATGCTCCTTCGTTTCCCACGTCATATGCACGATCAGCTCTTCGGGCTTCGGTTCGTTCTGCAGCAGTTGAAATGACAAGAAGCCTGGCTGATTGTCAACAGACCGTGAGCGGTTCTGGTACAGGCCGATAACCTCCTCGGCCTTCTCTAACGGCACTTGCACGACCGATTGCACAATATACATCAGGCACTCCCTCTCCCGATATCCGGGGTAATTAAAGCCCTATTCACGTACCTGCAAGACTGTATAGCATCATTTATACCTAAGAGTATACTATAAATGTAACGTTACAGCATGATTAGGAGAAAAATCTCATAGCAGCCAGTTAGCAAGGTTATTCCGCATTTGAGATGTAAGCGGTGCCCGGTTATAATGGGGGCAAGGAGGCGATAAATAATGGCATTTACTTTACAAATAGGGGATCAGGCCCCGGACTTTGCACTGCCGGCCACTGACGGCCGAACTTATTCCTTGAATGACTTCCGCGATGCAAAGGTGCTTGTCGTATTTTTTACATGCAACCACTGCCCTTATGTTATTGGCTCAAATGAGGTAACCCGTGCAACAGCTGTAAAATATGAAGAGCAGGGCGTACGTTTTGTCGGTATTAACTCCAACAGCGTGAACACCTATCCGGAAGATTCCTTCGAACATATGGTGGAGATTATGAAGGAAGAGCAGTACCCTTGGACTTACCTGCGCGATGAATCCCAGGATATTGCCCGGGCTTACGGTGCGCTGCGGACACCGCATTTCTATGTATTTGATGGGGGGCGTAAGCTTGTCTACACCGGACGTGCCGTAGACAGTCCGCGCGATACGTCGAAGATGACGGTCAATGATCTGGATCTCGCCCTATCGGAGCACCTGGCAGGGCAGCAGCTGTCCGTGCCTGTCACGAATCCTATCGGCTGCAATGTCAAGTGGGAAGGCAAGGATGCCCACTGGATGCCTGCAGAAGCCTGCGACCTGGTATAACCGATTACATAGAGAAAGGCTGGCAGAAGCCAGCCTTTCTCTCATTATTCGGACATCTCGCTCGCTCTAGTAGGTTGTAAAGCCAAGAAGCTTCTGCACCCCGTACAAGAACTGCTTGCCGATGGGCAGCTTTTCCTCATAAGCCTCGTAAGGGACGGTGTACATGCCGTCCTCGTTATGCCACAACCGTTCAAAGTACTGCACAGCCTGCATGGCAATCTTGGATTCTCTGGCCGCGGTGATCATCAGGTTCGCCTCCAGGTTTAAGTCATCCAGATTACGTCTCGTATAATTTGCGGACCCGCCGATCATGACCACACCCGTCTTCCCTTGTACGACCATCAGCTTGGTATGGTACTGCTCCTCGCCAGTCTTATACCACCGGATCTGAACAGCTCCGCCCGAACGTTTAATAAGCTCCGCCGCTACAGGAATATTCGGAAGCCCGACCTTGCCATGGCCGAACGCCATACGGTTGGGGTCTAGTATCAGCCGGACATCCACCTTGCGGTCAGATGCCTCTGCCAAGGCATTCACCACATCCCTGTCCGCCAGATAAAACATCCCGATCCAGATCCGCTCACCGGGTTTGGCCCCCTCAATGGAACGCTCCACCTGCTTCGCTATCTTCCCCTCTGTCAGCCACCGCAGCTCCGCCAGATCTGGACTGTTGTAATCCAGATTTGCGGTGGTAATGCTCACCTCGCCCCCGGCAAGCCCTGCACTGTAGAAGTCAAGCTCGATATCCGGCCCGCCTGACATCGCGATGACTGCCTTCTCAGCCTCCCAGACGTCCTTCAGAATCGGCCCGCCGAAGCGGAATGCGATGTTGCTGTTCTTCGCACTCGCGTCATGCATATTAGCAGATGTCACAATAGCCGTATGCTCGGTCATGAGCAGCTTGCGGTGGTTCGCCTTCACGTTCAGCAGCTTCATATAAGAACGGGCGGTTACCTCCGGCGCCCCGCTTCCAAACGGGTTAAGGAGCCACCCGTTCCCTTCTTGGCCGAACCACTGGGCGAACATTCGCCACGCGCCGGAATACAGCGGATTGGAGTCCCTTAGCTTATCAAGGTTCGTGTAGACGACTTCAGCCCCTGCCTCAGCAAGCCGCTTCATTACCGGGGAGGCATGAGAACCGTATGTGGTGTTAACTTCATCAGTAATCACAATTACCTTCATCTCCGGATGAAGCGCTTTCTGAAGGGTTATGGCATCTGCGATTAAATCGCTGAGGGGAGGATAATGCTTGCCGGTATCGGTGAACCCATTGAACAAGAACATATCGATGACAATCCATTTCTCCGCCTGCCGGATGGCATCCAGCCATGCCTGATAGATCTCATCCTGATAAACACGGCTGCCATTTTGTTCGTACGACAGATTGACAAGCATCTCCACGTCACTTGTCCGGTAAACCCCGCTCTCGTATGACAAACCCGCGGGCAGGGGTTTATAGGTATGAACTATAATCGTTGTAAGGTAGGCAATAAGCAGTGCAGCTGCCAGCAGCCATTTCCATGACAGGCGCTTCAGCAGCCGCATATTTCCATGCAAGCGCTGGTCCAAGCGGCTCATATCATTCAGCTTCATCACGCCCCTCCTTGGTTACAACGTATGCAGAATCCTTTTACCCGCTGCAAAGCTGTCCTGAACCAACTTGCCTAGGGGCGCAATGCCTCCAATGGAGTGCGGGAAGCGATCGTATGAAATGCCGGCTGCCTGTGCATGATAACAGCATGCGTGACCGGCCCCCCGGACGCCGCTTGACGCCATATCCGCACACATACCTGTAAAGAATCTGGAAATGGGGTAACCGGCTGTGAAACCAGAACAGAGAGGTGCACTGATCGCGCTCAGTTCTATCCCGCTGATCATGACACTCGGCAATTCGATGCTGATTCCCGTCCTGCCCGAAATCCGCAGGCAGCTGCAGATCAGTTCGTTCCAGACAAGCCTGATTATCACG
Source organism: Paenibacillus sambharensis (assembly GCF_003233845.1). GTDB lineage: Bacteria > Bacillota > Bacilli > Paenibacillales > Paenibacillaceae > Paenibacillus_I > Paenibacillus_I sambharensis. Next base: position 7,793 of record NZ_QKRB01000006.1, on the reverse strand, counting down.
GTATTTTCCGTCATGGCGATCGTTCTTATTCCGCCGGCAGGCTACTTGTCTGACCGTTACGGACGGAAGACAATCATTGTGCCAAGCCTGATACTTGTCGGGATCGGCGGAGGAATATGCGCAACGGCAGCCATTTTCTTGGACCATGCCTATCCTTACATGATTGTCGGGCGTATCCTGCAGGGCATGGGAGCAGCCGGCGCGGCGCCGATTGTTATGCCGCTGGTCGGTGATATGTTTAAGAAAGAAGAACAGGTTAGCGCCGGGCTGGGACTCATCGAAACCTCGAACACCTTCGGTAAGGTGTTAAGCCCTGTCCTCGGCTCATTTCTTGCAAGCTTCGCCTGGTTTTATCCTTTTCTTGGAATACCTATTCTGTCTGCGATATCCGTACTGCTGGTGGTCTTTCTGGTGAAGTCGCCCCGCCGCAGCGATCCGCCTCTTCCGCTTGGTGAATTCCTTCATACCCTTAAGAAGGTATTCCGGCGTGAGGGCAGATGGCTGTATGCTGTGTTTATCATTGGCGGGACTGGTATGTTCGTCCTGTTCGCATTCCTTGTCTATCTCTCCGATGCTCTCGAGAAGGATTTGCATCTGAAGGGGGTTGCGAAAGGGGCTGTGCTTGCAATACCGCTTGCTATCCTGTGTTCGGCTTCTTATATAACCGGCAAGATTATTGGCGAGAACAAGAAAAGGATGAAGCAACTGGTTACCGGCGGGTTCTTCCTGTGTGCTGCCGGTACAACCGCCTGTGTATTCACACCGTCGATTATCATGCAGATGATCTTCCTCAGTGCCGCCGGACTGGGGATTGGTGTGGCTCTGCCATGTCTGGATGCTCTGATTACCGAGGGAATCGAGAAGGAAAAACGCGGTACCGTCACTTCCTTTTACAGCAGCATGCGGTTTACCGGTGTCGCAATCGGACCGCCTGTTGCGTCGCTGCTTGCAACAGGCACGCTTGGTGACTTGTTTTGGACCCTTACCGCAACAAGCCTGATTTCCGCTATTTTGGCATGGGTGCTGATTCGCCCCGGGGAGAAGAACTCGCCTGAACCTGTGCGAATGCGCAAATTAATAAGACCGCCCTCTCATTGAGGACGGTCTGTTTCCCATAGGGCACGCTTGGCGAATCAGGTACGAAACTTGGCAATAAGCTCCTGAAGCTGTTCAGCCATGGCCGACAGCGCACGGGATGAGGAAGCCACATCCTCCATGGATGCCAGCTGCTGCTCTGTGGCCGCCGATACCTCCTGGGTATCATCCGAGGAACGGATGGCAACATCTGCTACCCGTGAGAATATCTCTCCCGTCATCTCAGCGCTGTCTGCAAGCTTACGTGTCTCACCCGATACAACAGCAATCTGGCTGGCCAGACTGCCTACCGCTGTCTGAATGCCCGCAAAGGCTTGGTCCGCCTGCTCGATGGACTGCTTGCCCTTGGTGACCTCCTGTCCTGCCACTTCCATACCCTCTACCGCGAAGCGGCTGCTGTTCGTAATATTATCGGTAAGCTCCGCCGCCTGCTTGGCCGCACTGGACGTCTGCTCGGCAAGCTTGCGGATTTCCGCCGCCACCACCGAGAAGCCGCGGCCCTGTTCACCCGCCCGTGCCGCTTCAATACCCGCGTTAAGGGCCAGCATATTCGTCTGATTGGCAATCCCGGTAATCGCTCCAATGAAGGAGCTGATCTCTTGTGAAGCATGGCCAAGCTTGACGATAGAATCCGACAGTTCTGTTACGGCCCGGTCAATATTATCCATGCTGCTGACAGCCTGCTCCACAACGCGGCTTCCCTCTCCAGACTGGGCAGCGGCCTGTCTTGCAGTGTCCGCTACCTGCATTAAGCGGCTGTCCATAGCTTTGGCCCCTGCTACCATGGAACGAATCCGCTCATCGCTCTGGCGTGCCTGATCCGCCGTATCCTGAGCCCCTTCAGCCATCAGCTGTATCCGTCCAGCTATATGCTCTGTCGCATGGCCCGTCTGTTCCGCGCTTGCCGCCAGCTGCTCCGATGAAGCAGCGACTGTGAGCGAAACCTCCGAAACAGAGCTGATTAATAACTTCAGGCTGTCCGTCATCCGGTTGACCGCGGTTCCCAGTGCGCCAATCTCATCCCGCGACTTCACCTGAACAGGCTCAGCAGCCAGATTGCCTGCAGCCACAGCATCCGCACTCCGGACCACACTTCGGATGGAACGGCGGATATTATGAATCAGCAGCCAGCATGCCGCCGCACTGACCGCGATTGCAATACCGGCAGCGACCGCAAATACGGTGAGCATTCGCTCTACTTCCTCCCGCATCGCCGCAACAGTCGTCTCGATATTGTCCTGGATCAAATCGGCTAATTCGTCAATATTGCCTCTCGATTCCTCAAACAGGCTGTCCAATCCGTCCAGCTGCCCGACGAGCTCCCGCTTTTTGGAACCGGCTGCGTCAGGCAGCTCTGCAAGCAGCGGCTGGCTGGCCAGCTCCCATTCCTGCAGCTTGAGAAGCGATGCTTCGAAATATGCATCCATCGCTTGACGGGTATCTGCTGTCAAGAGATCGCTCTTATGGTTTTTCCATATATCCCAGGCGGCGTTCATCCGCTGCGACGCTTGCTCAACATTTTCACGGAAGCTCTCAAGTTCCTTCGGATAAATCTCGCTTCCCCGCTGTGCGGCCTCCATAGTCTTGACCGCCGTCATAGCCTGGTATAAATCCCTGTCCGCATTAATCAGCGAGTCATTACTGCGGTACGAAGCGGTATAGAGATTCTCAATCAGCAAGTCTGTCACCTGCCCGGTTTTAGATAAGCCATAGAAGGCCGCCGAAGACAACAGCACTACTGGTATTGCAAGCAGCATAATTAACTTGAAGGTAAGTCCTAGACGAGCCAGCATGCCCTTCACCCCTTAATATTCTTGAACATGCAGCACCCAGTCGGCACGCAGCTCCTATGGCATTAATCGGAAAATTTAGGCTGCCTTTATAGAGGTGAGGCAAAACTAATGATTATTTAACATTCGCCACAATATAAAAAAGAAGAAGACCGCCCCAGCCTTTCCGACTGATTCGGTCTTCATCACGTATGGGTTCAGCTTACCGTCCGAAGCGGCTCCCTGATCCGATATCCTCCACTAGGCTCTTATGCATCCATATGGCGGCCTGAACACCGTCGCCCATCGCAATGGCCACCTGTTCCGAATGGACGGCGATGTCTCCTGCAGCCCACACATGCTGGATATTAGTCATCTTGGTTCTTGCATCCGTCACAATATGCTTGCTTGCCGACAGCTTGACGCCGAGCTGGGATGCAAGCTCAGAGCGAACCTCGTTCCCTCCGAATGCAACAAAGGCATTTTCGCCCGCTATAACCGACCCGTCACGGAGAATGGCACCCTTCAGATGATCCCCTTCGGTAACCAGCTGGCGGATCGGCTTTTCAATATAACCAATACCAATCTGAAGCAGCCTGTCCAGCTGTTCCTCCGGCACCTGCTGCTGTTCATGGTTAATATACACGATATCTTCTGTCCAATGCGTCAGCTCCAGCGCCATAGAAGCCCCGGCTCTTCCGGACCCCAGGACAAGCACCCGTTTGTCCCGGATCTCATAACCATCACAGTCCGGACAGATATAGATGCTGATGCCAAGGCAGGGATACAGCTTCGGAAAATCGGGGAGCCTGTCCTTTACACCTGTAGCAAACAGCAGCCGCTTGGCATGCACGGTTTCTACGCCTTCAATATCCAATTTGAAGCCTTCCCGATCCTTGGAGGCCCCTGTTACTTTTGCCTTGATAAACGATACACCGAGCTGCTCAGCATGCCGGCGCCCCTGCAGCAGAAGCTCTGACCCGCTGACGCCATCCGGAAACCCAAGCAGGTTGTGATAATTCCGGCATTTGCGGGAACGTCCATCCCCTGCGTCAATCACCACGACGGAGTGCTGGTACCGGCCGAGCTGTATAGCAGCCTGCATGCCGGCGATCCCGCCTCCGATTACTGCGCAATCAACCTGCATCGTCACCCTCCTCCCTGCCCTCTTGCGGGCAGAACACTCTGTTACATTATACCGCCGGAGGAGGAGAACTAAACTTTGCCGTTTACCAAAGCCGGTTTATATACGCAGGGGGTGCATAAGCTCGTGAACCGTTTGATCGATCAGACCGTCATATACGAAAGCATTATAATGAAGCGGAAAAGGATGGCGGATGAACAGGCAGCGCCTCTCCCTCCGCGTCCTTCGCAGCTTGCGCCAACGCTCTTCAAGCTGTCTCTGCTCCCCGTCTGTCATGCTCTTATCGACCAGAAACAGTACATTCTCACAGGCCAGCTTGGCGACTTCAAGCAGGGAAGGCGTATCAAGCACGACCAGATCACGGATGGAAGGCGGCGGGACGATGCCAAGATCATCGTAGAACAAGCTCTTCATCTTCGTCATCTGCAGGCCGTATACGCGGTAGCCATCCGGGTAAACATGGACAATCAGATACGGCTCCCCCCTCAAGCTTCGGCTGACGTGCAGCCGCGCATTCTCGACCTTCTGGTCGTAGTAGGCAAGCCAGCGCTCCGCCGGCCCGGTAAGGCCAAGCAGGCTGCCGAAGCGCAGCAGACGTTCCTTCCACGAAACGCCCTTCCACCTGACCGCTTCCGTCCGCCCTATACCAGCCAGAGTATCCAGCACCGGCTGCTCCACCGGCCCCGCCAGAATCAAGTCCGGCTGTGCCCGGCTCACCTCCAGCAGAGCCTGTTCCGTATGGTCAGTCCAGCCTCTCTTCAGGGTCAGAACAGGTGTCAGCCCCAAGGCTGCAAGGTCTCCCTCAAACACCTCGACGAGGCAAACGATACGGACATTAGCCTTCGTCGCATACTCCGTCGGTGTCAGCCCCATATGCTTCTTGAAGTGGCGGCTGAAGTAGAACTCGTCCGAATAGCCGGCAGCATGGGCCACATCTGTTACGGATCGGCCCTGCTCCGCCAGCATCCGCAGCGATTCGCCCATGCGAAGCTTCGTCATGTACTTATGCGGGCTAAGACCAGTGTACTGCCTGAAAGCCCTGTAGAAGCGGCTGATACTGACACCCGAATCCCTGGCCAGCTCCTCCATGTCCATCTGCTCGTTATAGTGCTCCGTCATAAACCGGACCGTATATTCCACATAGAGAGACAAATTACTAACTGGCTCGATCGTCTTCGGTTTGCTGGCCGCCTGCAGCCACCCGGCACACATGGCATACAAGTGGGACTGCAGCCAAAAATAAAATCCCGGCTCATGGGAACCCGGGTCACTGAGAAAATCCTCCATCCACGTTCGTATCTGCGGGATCCGGACCGGCGCCAGCTCCAGCCTCTGAAGTAACGGGGACCATTCCTCGCTTCTGGCTTCCGATTCTTCTCTGTCCCGGCACATGAAATATACAGCTATCCACTGCACAGCCCTGCCGTCAGGGGAGGATAAGGCATACGCCGTACCCGGCGGAACGAGCAGCAGCTCTCCTTCAAGGATAAATCCTGAACGCTGATCCTCTCCCTGCTTGAGGATAACCCGAAGCTTTCCGTCCACCGGAAACAGAAAAGCATGCTCCGCTCCGCCGGCGTGACCGGAACGCTCACTACCTTCCAGCCTAAACAGCTCTGAACCGGCATATTCTATCGTAAGGCTCGTCTCCATTGGCCTCATCTGCTCACTTCCTTGCTGACTATGAAACGTTACCCGTAAGGGAATGCCTCGTTTATCGCTTCCTTCTATACTATTGGACAACCGCTTCATACGTCAATGAACAGACACAAGGCACTCGCCACCCGTTCGCTGCAGCCCCTGGCAGCATTGACCGTACCGCAATAGACCAGTTATAATCCAATTACGATATATCGTATTCTTAGGTTTGGAGAGGATTCTTATGCAGATACAACCCCTAGGAGGGCAGGAGCCATGAACCCGGGCGGCATCCCTTCAGGCAGGCACGCCCCTATCCCCAAATTCAATCCGCGGTCCATTGCCAGTATGCTGCTTAGACTGTTCAGTCTGACACGCTCCAATTGGCGGCTGCTGATTGCGGCTGTCATCAGCATGACAGCCGTTTCCCTGCTGGAATTCGTTATTCCGCAGCTTACCCGTTATGTAATTGACCATGTTATCCCTGCTGACAACTATGCCGCACTGCCATGGGTTGCCGGCGGTATTCTGGGTGCGGCCCTGCTGCTTGGGCTGTTTGGCTATATTGGCAGTACAGCCATGGCATCTGTTGGGCAGAAGGCCATCTATGAGCTGCGCAATATGCTGTACCGCCATCTGCAGACCCTGGATATGAGCTTCTATGACCGCAACCGGACCGGAGACCTGATGTCCCGGGTGACAAGCGATGTCAATATGCTGCAGCAGCTGGTTTCCTCCAGCATGATCCAGCTGTTCACGGATATATTCACCTTTACAGCAGTAGCAATCTATATGCTCTGGATCGACTGGCAGCTCACGTTGATGCTGCTTGCGACCTTTCCAATCATGATTTACACGACACGGCGCTTCAGCACGCGAATCCGGTCTTCATTCCGTACCGTCCAGCAGTCGGTAGCCGATGTAAGCGATCATCTGCAGGATACGCTCTCCGGCATCCGGCTGATCAAGTCCTTCTCTACCGAAGACTACGAATCCGACCGCTTCGCCGACCGGAGCCGTGTCAATATGGAGGCCAACCTGAAGACAGTCCGGCTGCGGGCCATCTATGAGCCGACCATCGATTTCATTAATTTCCTAGGTCTTGCCATTGTATTGGTACTGGGTGCATGGCAGGTAATGAGCGGCCGTCTTACGATCGGCTCCGTTGTCGCCTTCATGGCTTATCTGCGGCTGCTGCAAAACCCGGTACGTCATTTCAGCCGCATTCTGAACACGGTCCAGCAGTCTGCAGCCGCATACGAACGGGTAGTGGATATTCTGGAAACAAAGCCGGAGGTCGCTGACCGCGATGGAGCCTCTCAGCTGCCGCCTATACAGGGACGTGTCGTGTATCAGGATGTGGACTTTGGCTACACCGGGCATCCGGATGTGCTTCACCAGCTCAATCTGGAAATGGGCCCCGGCCAGGTCACTGCGCTTGTCGGTTCCTCTGGCTCAGGCAAGACCACAATAGCCCATCTGCTGACTCGTTTCTATGATGTAAGAAGCGGTTCAGTCAGCATCGACGGCTTCGATGTAAGGGATGTCACCGTGCAATCACTGCGGCAGCAGATCGGCTTGGTGTCTCAAGATATCATGCTGTTCAACGGCACGATCCGGGACAACATCCGCTACGGCCGGCAGGACGCCACCGAGGAGGAGACTATCGCCGCGTCAGCAGCCGCGAATGCCCATGGATTCATTACTGCCTTCCCTGATGGCTATGACGCCGAGATCGGTGAACGGGGCGTCAAGCTCTCAGGCGGGCAGAAGCAGCGGATATCCATCGCCAGAGCCCTGCTGAAGAATCCCCGTCTGATTATTCTGGATGAAGCGACCGCGGCGCTAGATACCGAATCCGAGCATCTGATCCAGGAAGCGCTGAACCGGCTGCTGCAGGGGCGCACTTGCCTAGTCATTGCGCACCGGCTGTCCACCATCCGTCATGCCGATCAGATCGTGGTGCTTGAGGAAGGCCGCATTCTGGAGCGGGGGACCCACGACGAACTGCTGAAGGCTAATGGCCGTTATGCCCGGCTCTATGAGCTGCAGTTTCCGCAGCATAACCCAATTGAACAAGAAGCTGGCGATGGGTAACATCTCGCCCTACACGCGCAAAGAACCGCCGAGCGGCTGGAGCTCCAGCC